>NZ_CP006568.1:0-1200000 GCF_000517405.1 Candidatus Sodalis pierantonius str. SOPE
ATAACTACGGTTAAAAACCACTGAAAACCGGTAGTTATCCAATGTATAACCCTAATCTTCGCCTATCCCTGTGGATAATAGCTTCAGGTGATCCCAGCTTATACTGGCCGGGATCACCGATCATTCACAGGCTCAGAGGATCGATAATCCCTTGTATAGGTTGATCAAAAATAGCTTATCCACAGAGGATCGCGATTCTAGTAGTAGACATAACAAGAGATCTTTAAATAAAAAGATTTTTCTTTAATTACCCGCTGATCTTCCGGGCTTGTATCCCGCCTAAACTTGAGTAGAATCCTCTTCCCCATGCCCCTTGACGATCCTTCGCTTTCACGTGAGGTGTTTTTACCATGTATTATCCCGATCATTTTGACGTTATCATCATTGGTGGCGGCCATGCCGGTACGGAAGCGGCAATGGCGTCGGCACGTATGGGATGCCAAACCCTGCTGCTGACGCATAACATTGATACGCTTGGACAAATGTCCTGTAACCCGGCGATCGGCGGTATCGGCAAGGGGAATTTGGTCAAGGAAATTGATGCGATGGGCGGTTTGATGGCGCAGGCCATCGATAAGGCCGGCATTCAGTTCAGGATACTAAACGCCAGTAAAGGGCCGGCGGTCAGGGCGACCCGCGCACAGGCGGATCGCGTGCTTTACCGTCAGGCGGTGCGCGGCGCGCTGGAGAACCAGCCTAACCTGATGATCTTCCAACAGGCGGTAGAGGATCTGATCGTGGATGGCGATCGGGTCGTCGGTGCCGTTACGCAAATGGGGCTGAAATTCCGCACCCGCGCCGTGGTGCTGACCGTGGGGACCTTCCTGGACGGCAAGATCCACATCGGCATGGATCACTACAGCGGCGGTCGGGCAGGGGATCCGCCGTCGATTTCTCTGTCGCGCCGTCTGCGCGAGCTGCCGTTCCGGGTGAACCGCCTGAAAACCGGTACGCCGCCGCGTATTGATGCGCGCAGTATTGATTTTTCGCAGCTGGCGACACAGCATGGCGACGATCCGCTACCCGTCTTCTCATTTTTGGGCTCGGCGGATCAGCATCTGCGCCAGATCCCCTGTTATATCACCTATACCAACGAGAAGACCCATGAGGTCATCCGCCAGAATCTGGATCGCAGCCCGATGTACGCCGGCATCATCGAAGGCGTCGGGCCGCGCTATTGCCCGTCCATTGAAGATAAGGTCATGCGTTTTGCCGATCGCGATGCCCACCAGATCTTCCTCGAGCCGGAAGGGTTGATCAGCAACGAAATTTATCCCAACGGCATCTCGACCAGCCTGCCGTTCGATGTACAAATGAAAATCGTCCACTCTATGCGGGGGTTGGAGAACGCGCGCATCGTGCGTCCGGGCTATGCGATCGAGTACGACTTTTTTGATCCGCGCGATCTCAAGCTGACGCTGGAAAGCAAATTGATCGCGGGGCTGTTCTTCGCCGGCCAGATCAACGGGACTACCGGATACGAAGAGGCCGCCGCCCAGGGCATGCTCGCCGGTCTGAACGCCGCCAGGCTTGCCACCGACAAAGAGGGCTGGTCGCCGCGGCGCGATCAGGCCTATCTGGGCGTGCTGGTGGATGATTTATGCACATTGGGCACCAAGGAGCCTTACCGTATGTTTACCTCTCGCGCCGAATACCGGCTGCTGTTGCGCGAAGATAACGCCGATCTTCGGCTGACGGAAATCGGCCGGCAGCTCGGTTTGGTGGATGAGGTGCGCTGGGCGCGCTTCTGCGCCAAGCAAGAACAGATCGCGCTGGAGCGTCAGCGTCTGCGCGATATCTGGGTGCATCCCGACAGCGAAGGCGTCGAACAGCTTAATCCGCTGCTTAAAGCGCCGCTGACGCGCGAAGCCAACGGGGAAGAGCTTCTGCGCCGCCCGGAGATGGATTATGCGCGGCTGACCGGCCTGGACCGCTTTGGTCCGGCGCTGACCGACGACCAGGCGGCGGAACAGGTCGGGATCCAGATCAAATACCAGGGCTACATCGCCCGTCAGCAGGAGGAGATCGCGCGCCAGATGCGCAATGAACATACCCTGCTGCCGGTGGATATGGATTTCAGCGCCGTATCGGGCCTGTCCAACGAAGTGATCGCCAAGCTAAACGATCATAAACCCAACTCTATCGGCCAGGCTTCACGGATATCCGGCGTCACGCCGGCGGCGATTTCCATCTTGCTGGTCTGGCTGAAAAAACAGGGGCTGCTGCGCCGCAGCGCCTGACAACGACTGAATCATTGATGCTTGAGACATTGGAGACCCTGCTTGGACAGGCGGACATGGCGCTGTCGGCGGCGCAAAAAAAGCAGTTGCTGGGCTATGTCGGGCTGCTACACAAATGGAACAAGGCCTACAACCTGACGTCGGTGCGTTCCCCTGAGCAGATGCTGGTTCGCCACATCATGGACAGTATCGTCGTCAATCCTCATTTGCGCGGTGACCGCTTCATCGACGTCGGCACCGGTCCGGGGCTGCCGGGCATTCCGCTGGCTATCGTGCGACCCGAGGCGCATTTCACTCTGCTGGACAGCCTGGGCAAGCGCATACGCTTTCTGCGCCAGGTACAGCATGAACTGGGGCTCGACAATGTCACGGCGGTGCAGAGCCGGGTAGAGAGCTTCACGCCGTCCGCAGGCTTTGACGGCGTCATAAGCCGCGCTTTCGCCTCTCACGGCGACATGCTGACCTGGTGCGCTGCGCTGCCGGCCAAAGAAAAAGGCCGATTTTATGCGCTGAAAGGTCAGCTTTCCGAGGCGGAGCTGACAGCGCTGCCGCCGGGCTTTCGGTTAGAATCGGTGATCGGGCTTCAGGTGCCTGGCCTGGAAGGCGAGCGGCATATTGTGGTGGTGGCGGCGAATTAAATTGCTTTTCGTCAACAAAAAGGCAAAAAGAACCGTCGCGCGCTTTATTAAATAAACCGCCGGCGGTAATTTAGCTGTCCCGATAATCATTTACCTCTCTTTTACATTTCGTTAGCAATTGAATCCCGCCGCTAAATAGTATCTATACTAATAGTAACTAAGATAAATATATGTAATAAAAAATTATAATCACATTACTAAACCGCGCGCCAATATGAACGCGCGAGACGTCTGAAGCGTAAGAGGTGCGTCCAAATAGAGCGATTTTATAAAAAATAATATTAAAGCAGTTATATATTATAAATAATAATTTTTTTTAAATGCTGCGATGGCTAAATTAACCGCCGGATCGCGCTTTTAAATCCGTCGTGGTGTGATCTTGTGCACAGTTTTACAGGCGATAATTGGTGAAGCGTTGGAAAGCTTTGCATGTTATGATTCCCGCGCTTTTGCGGTAAAAAGACGAAATCTGCATTCTTTAAATTATTGTTCACCTTTTCGCTACTTATCGATTGAATTCGTAGTACTGACCCGTATAATTTTCACGTTTTTCACCGCTTGACTGATCGCGGCAAAGGCAGTTTTACACACACTCAGCCGGAGTTGAGCGGGTAGGGAGAGTATCAAAGTCATGACCTTAGCCCTTTACGGCGGTAAAGTCGCTGGAAAGCTACTCTTTGCCCAGTTGATGACTTTGGTGCTGTTCAGCGTTCTGTTCGCTCTGCAAAGCCCCCGCGCCGCCGCATCAGCCGCGGGGGGCGGGCTGGCCGCCTGGTTGCCGAATGTCGTGTTCATGCTGTTCGCATGCCGTCATCAGGCCGCGGTCTCGGGTCGCATCGCCTGGTCGTTCTCCGTCGGCGAGGGGCTGAAAATGGCGGCGACCATCGCCTTGCTGGTCGTCGCGCTTGGGATGTTTAAGGCCGCGTTTGTCCCATTGGGACTGACCTATTTATCGGTGCTGATTGTGCAGATATTGGCACCGGCCGTAATTAACAACAAAGGGTAAGAGGCATCATGTCTGCATCAGGAGAAATCGCTACTCCACAGGAATACATAGGCCACCACCTGAACAACCTTCAGTTGGACCTGCGTACGTTTGAACTGGTTAATCCCCACTCGGCGGCGTCTTTCTGGGTCCTGAACATTGATTCCATGTTCTTCTCGCTGCTGCTGGGCGCGATTTTCCTGCTGATCTTTGACCGCATCGCTAAGGGTGCCACCAGCGGCGTCCCCGGGAAAATGCTGACCTTCGTCGAGCTGGTGGTCGGCTTTGTCGACGGCAGCGTGCGGGATATGTTCCACGGTAAAAGCAAACTCATTGCTCCGCTGGCGTTGACCATCTTCGTCTGGGTCTTTTTGATGAACCTGATGGATTTGCTGCCCATCGATCTGCTGCCCTATCTCGGCGAGCACGTGCTGGGCTTGCCGGCGCTGCGTGTGGTGCCCTCGGCTGACGTTAACATTACGCTGTCGATGGCGCTCGGCGTATTTATCCTCATCCTGTATTACAGCGTGACGATGAAAGGGATCGGCGGCTTTGTCAAAGAGCTTACCCTGCAGCCGTTCAATCACCCGATTTTCATTCCCGTCAACCTGATTCTCGAAGGCGTCAGCCTGCTGTCCAAGCCAGTGTCGCTGGGCCTTCGGTTGTTTGGCAACATGTATGCAGGTGAGTTGATCTTCATCCTGATTGCTGGTCTGTTACCGTGGTGGTCGCAATGGATTCTGAATGTGCCCTGGGCCATTTTCCATATCCTGATTATTACGCTGCAAGCCTTTATCTTCATGGTCCTGACGATTGTCTATCTCGCGATGGCATCTGAAGAACATTGATTTTTATAACTTTAATATTGCGTTTAACTGAAACAAACTGGAGACTGTCATGGAAAACCTGAATATGGATCTGCTGTACATGGCTGCCGCTGTGATGATGGGTCTGGCGGCAATCGGTGCTGCGATCGGTATCGGCATCCTGGGTGGTAAATTTTTGGAAGGCGCCGCGCGTCAGCCTGATCTGATCCCTCTGCTGCGCACGCAGTTCTTTATCGTTATGGGTCTGGTTGACGCCATCCCCATGATCGCCGTGGGCCTGGGCCTGTACGTGATGTTCGCCGTAGCCTAGTGTTAAACGCCAAGCTAACCAACATTGAACCGTTAACTTTACAAGAGGCATTGTGCTGTGAATCTTAACGCAACAATCCTCGGCCAGGCCATCGCGTTTGTCCTGTTTGTGCTGTTCTGCATGAAGTATGTGTGGCCGCCGTTAATGGCCGCCATCGAGAAGCGTCAGAAAGAAATTGCTGACGGTCTGGCTTCCGCGGAACGCGCAAAAAAAGATCTGGACATCGCCCAGGCCGAAGCAACTGATCATTTGAAGCAAGCGAAGGTGGAAGCCCAGGCTATCATCGAACAGGCCAACAAGCGTAAAGCGCAAGTGGTTGATGAAGCCAAAGCCGAAGCGGAAGCGGAACGCAACAAAATCCTGGCACAGGTGCAGGCGGAAATTGACGCCGAACGCAAGCGCGCCCGCGAGGAGTTGCGCAAGCAGGTCGCTATGCTGGCTTTGGCGGGTGCCGAGAAGATCATCGAACGTTCCGTGGATGAAGCTGCCAACAGCGACATCGTCGATAAAATTGTCGCTGAACTGTAAGGAGGGAGGGCCGATGTCTGAACTGGTAACTGTAGCTCGCTCCTACGCCAAAGCGGCTTTTGACTTTGCTGTCGAGCACCAGGACGTGGCGCACTGGCAGTTGATGCTGGCGTTCTCTGCCGAGGTGAGCCGCAATGAGCGGATAGCCAAACTGCTCTCGGGCGCCGTTGCGCCCGAAAAGCTGGCGCAAACGTTTATCGCGGTCTGTGGCGAGGCGCTTGATGCCTCCGGTCAGAACCTGATTCGGGTCATGGCGGAAAACGGGCGTCTGGCGGTTCTGCCCGACGTGCTGGAGCAGTTCATTCTTCTGCGCGCGGCGCAGGAGGCGACTGTGGAAGTGGATGTCATTTCCGCCAGCACGTTGAAAGAAGAGCAACTGGCAAAAATTAGTGCCGCGATGGAGCAACGTCTGTCACGCAAAGTTAAGCTGAATTGCAAAATTGATAAGTCTGTCGTGGCCGGCGTCGTGATACGCGCGGGCGATATGGTGATAGACGGCAGCGTACGCGGTCGTCTGGAGCGCCTGGCAGACGTCTTGCAGTCTTAAGGGGACTGGAGCATGCAACTGAATTCCACCGAAATCAGCGAACTGATCAAGCAGCGCATTGCTCAGTTCAATGTAGTGAGCGAAGCTCACAATGAAGGTACCATCGTTTCCGTCAGCGATGGGATCATCCGCGTACACGGCCTGGCCGAAGTCATGCAGGGTGAAATGATCGCGCTGCCCGGCAACCGTTTCGCCATCGCCCTGAACCTGGAACGCGACTCCGTCGGCGCCGTGGTCATGGGGCCGTATGCGGATCTGGCCGAAGGCACGAAAGTCAAATACACCGGGCGTATTCTGGAAGTGCCGGTCGGCCGTGGCTTGCTTGGCCGCGTGGTCAATACCCTAGGTGCGCCCATCGACGGTAAAGGCCCGTTGGAGCACGACGGCTTCTCCGCCGTTGAAGCCATTGCGCCGGGCGTTATCGAACGTCAGTCGGTCGATGAACCGGTACAGACCGGTTATAAATCCGTCGACGCCATGATTCCTATCGGCCGCGGTCAGCGCGAGCTGATTATCGGCGACCGTCAGACCGGGAAATCGGCGCTGGCCATCGACGCCATCATCAACCAGCGCGACAGCGGCATCAAATGTATCTATGTCGCCATCGGCCAGAAAGCGTCCACTATTGCCAACGTGGTGCGTAAGCTGGAAGAGCACGGCGCGGTGGCGAACACCATCGTGGTAGTCGCCACCGCATCCGAATCCGCCGCATTGCAGTATCTGGCGCCGTATGCCGGTTGCGCCATGGGCGAATACTTCCGCGATCGCGGCGAAGACGCGCTGATCATTTATGATGATCTTTCCAAGCAGGCCGTGGCGTATCGCCAAATCTCCCTGCTGCTCCGCCGTCCGCCCGGCCGTGAAGCCTATCCCGGCGACGTGTTCTACCTGCACTCCCGTTTGCTGGAGCGCGCTTCCCGCGTTAACGCGGAATACGTTGAAAACTATACCAAGGGCGAAGTGAAGGGCAAAACCGGTTCGTTAACCGCGCTGCCTATCATCGAAACCCAGGCAGGTGACGTTTCCGCCTTCGTTCCGACCAACGTGATTTCCATCACTGATGGTCAGATCTTCCTGGAATCGAACCTGTTCAACGCCGGTATCCGTCCCGCCGTTAACCCGGGGATCTCGGTTTCCCGCGTCGGCGGTGCCGCCCAAACCAAGATCATGAAAAAACTGTCCGGCGGTATCCGTACCGCGCTGGCGCAGTATCGTGAATTGGCCGCTTTCTCCCAGTTCGCCTCCGATCTGGATGACGCGACCCGCAAGCAGCTGAATCACAGTCAGAAAGTGACCGAACTGCTGAAGCAGAAACAGTATGCGCCGATGTCGGTCGCCCAGCAGGCGCTGGTGCTGTTCGCGGCAGAACGCGGTTATCTGGAAGATGTCGAGCTGGAGAAAATCGGCGATTTTGAAGCCGCGCTAATGGCCTACGTGGACCGCGAGCAGGGCGAATTGATGCAACAAATCAACCAGACCGGCGCTTATAACGATGATATCGAAGGCAAGCTGAAAGGCATTCTCGATACCTTCAAGGCAACCCAGTCCTGGTAACGCGCTATGGCCTGCTCCGGCAGGCCATAAAGCAATGAGGAGAAGCAGAAATGGCCGACGCAAAAGAGATAAGTAGTAAGATTGCAAGCGTCCAGAATACGCAAAAGATCACCAAAGCGATGGAAATGGTCGCCGCCTCCAAAATGGGTAAAACTCAGGAACGCATGGCGTCCAGCCGTCCTTATGCAGAAACGATGCGCAAAGTGATTGGTCACCTTGCACTGGGTAATCTGGAATACAAACACCCCTACCTGGACGAGCGCGACGTAAAGCGCGTGGGTTACCTGGTGGTGGCAACCGACCGCGGTCTGGCGGGCGGCCTGAACATTAATTTGTTCAAAAAGCTGCTGGCGGACATGAAAGAGTGGAACGAGAAAGGCGTGGAAACCGAACTAGCGCTGATTGGCTCCAAGGCGGTGTCTTTCTTCAATTCGGTCGGTAGCAAAGTGGTTGCTCAGGTGACGGGCATGGGGGACAACCCCACGCTGTCTGAATTGATCGGGCCGGTAAAGGTTATGCTACAGGCCTATGACGAAGGCCGCCTGGACAAGCTCTATATTGTCAGCAACAAATTTGTCAATACCATGTCCCAGGTGCCGCAGATTCTGCAAATCCTGCCTCTGCCGCCAGCGGAAGAAGCGGATTTAAAGACCAAATCCTGGGATTATCTGTATGAACCCGATCCCAAAACGCTGCTGGATACCCTGCTGCGTCGTTATGTGGAATCGCAGGTTTATCAGGGCGTCGTTGAAAACCTGGCCAGCGAACAGGCCGCGCGTATGGTAGCGATGAAAGCCGCAACGGACAACGGCGGCAGCCTGATTAAAGAGCTGCAACTTGTTTACAATAAGGCTCGACAGACCAGCATCACTCAGGAACTCACCGAAATCGTCTCGGGAGCCGCCGCGGTTTAGGTTACGAATTACGTAGAGGATTCAAGATGGCTACTGGAAATGTTATCCAGGTTATCGGCGCCGTGGTCGACGTCGAGTTCCCGCAAGACGCCGTACCCAAGGTGTACAACGCGCTTGAAGTGGAAAACGGCGCCGCGAAATTGGTGCTGGAAGTAGAACAACAGCTGGGCGGCGGCGTCGTCCGCTGCATCGCGATGGGCTCCTCCGACGGTTTGCGTCGCGGCCTGAAAGTGACCGATCTCGAACGCGCGATTGAAGTGCCAGTGGGTAAAGCTACCCTGGGCCGCATCATGAACGTGCTGGGCGAGCCGGTCGACATGAAGGGCGATATCGGCGAGGAAGAACGCTGGTCTATTCACCGCCCGGCGCCGAGCTATGAAGAGCTGGCCAGTTCCCAGGATTTGCTGGAAACCGGTATCAAGGTTATCGACCTGATGTGTCCGTTCGCCAAGGGCGGTAAAGTCGGCCTGTTCGGCGGCGCCGGCGTGGGCAAGACCGTTAACATGATGGAGCTTATCCGCAACATCGCTATCGAACACTCCGGTTATTCCGTGTTCGCCGGCGTGGGTGAACGTACCCGTGAAGGTAATGACTTCTATCATGAAATGACCGACTCCAACGTTATCGATAAGGTTTCACTGGTGTATGGCCAGATGAACGAGCCGCCGGGCAACCGTCTGCGCGTGGCGCTGACCGGCCTGACCATGGCGGAGAAATTCCGTGATGAGGGTCGTGACGTTCTGCTGTTCATCGACAACATCTACCGTTATACCCTGGCCGGGACCGAAGTGTCCGCGCTGCTTGGCCGTATGCCGTCCGCGGTAGGCTACCAGCCGACGCTGGCGGAGGAAATGGGCGTGTTGCAGGAGCGTATCACTTCCACCAAAACCGGGTCTATCACCTCGGTGCAGGCAGTCTACGTCCCCGCGGATGACTTGACCGACCCGTCGCCGGCGACCACCTTCGCCCACCTTGACGCAACCGTGGTTCTGAGCCGTCAAATCGCCTCTCTGGGGATTTACCCGGCGGTTGACCCGCTCGACTCCACCAGCCGTCAGCTGGATCCGTTAGTGGTAGGCCAGGAGCATTATGATGTGGCGCGCGGCGTGCAGTCCATTCTCCAGCGCTATCAGGAGCTGAAAGACATCATCGCTATCCTCGGCATGGACGAGCTGTCCGAAGATGACAAGCTGGTGGTATCGCGCGCGCGTAAGATTCAGCGCTTCCTGTCCCAGCCGTTCTTCGTGGCGGAAGTGTTCACCGGCTCGCCCGGTAAGTACGTGGCGCTGAAAGACACGATCCGTGGCTTTAAAGGCATCATGGACGGTGAATACGATCATCTGCCGGAACGGGCGTTCTACATGGTGGGTTCCATCGACGAAGCCGTGGAAAAAGGCAAGAAACTGTAACGCCTTGATAGGAGGGTGATATGGCTGCAAAAACTTACTATCTGGATGTGGTCAGCGCCGAAAAACAGATGTTTTCCGGGCTGGTTGAGAAAATCCAGATGACGGGTAGCGGGGGCGAATTGGGGATTTTCCCCGGTCACGCGCCGCTGCTCACCGCCATTAAGCCCGGTATGGTGCGTATCGTTAAAGAGCACGGCAACGAAGAGTATATCTACTTGTCCGGTGGTGTACTCGAAGTGCAGCCCAGTACGGTAACCGTACTGGCCGATGCCGCCATTCGCGGCAAGGATCTTGACGAAGCGAGGGCGATGGAGTCCAAGCGCAAGGCGGAAGAGCATATCAATAACTCCCACGGTGATATTGATTATGCCCAGGCGTCGGCCGAGCTCTCCAAAGCGCTGGCGAAACTGCGGGTCATCGAACTGACCAAAAAAGTGATGTAATCAATAGTGAATCATGAAAGGCTGGTCGCGATGACCGGCTTTTTTGAGCCTGTTTAGAAATTTGTGTATTTGCCTGATTTTGATATGTTCAATCCAACATCAAAAACAGGTTAATTTATGGACGAAAAACAGTTGCAGGCTCTGGCTAACGAACTGGCCAAAAATCTCAAAACCCCTGAAGATCTCAGTCACTTCGATCGGCTGCTGAAAAAAATTAGCGTCGAAGCAGCTCTCAATGCCGAAATGACCCATCACCTCGGCTACGATAAAAATCAGCCTAAACCGGGGACCAACGCCCGCAACGGATATTCCACAAAAACCGTTATCACTGGCGATGGCCCGCTGGCGCTGCGTACTCCGCGCGATCGTGACGGTTCCTTTGAACCGCAACTGGTGAAGAAGAACCAGACCCGGATTACCGGGATGGATAACCAGATTTTATCGTTGTACGCCAAAGGGATGACCACCCGCGAGATCGCCGCCGCGTTCAAAGAGCTGTATGACGCCGATGTCTCGCCGGCGCTGGTCTCAAAGGTCACCGATGCGGTCATGGAGCAGGTTGTCGAATGGCAAAACCGGCCTCTGGATGCAGTCTATCCCATTGTTTATCTTGACTGTATCGTTCTAAAAGTCCGGCAGGACAGCCGCATCATCAACAAATCTGTGTTCCTGGCGCTGGGCATCAACATCGAAGGCCAGAAAGAGTTGCTAGGTATGTGGCTGGCCGAAAATGAAGGCGCAAAGTTCTGGCTGAACGTGCTGACAGAGCTGAAAAACCGCGGCCTGAACGATATCCTTATCGCCTGCGTAGACGGGCTGAAAGGTTTCCCTGACGCTATTAACGCGGTGTATCCGGAGGCGCGGCTCCAGCTGTGTATCGTACATATGGTGCGCAACAGCCTGCGGTTCGTCTCCTGGAAGGACTACAAGGCCGTCACCCGCGACCTGAAAGCTATCTATCAGGCCCCTACGAAAGAAGCCGGCTTGCAGGCGCTGGAAGCGTTCTCCAGTGCCTGGGACATCCGCTACCCGCAAATAAGTCGAAGCTGGCAGACAAACTGGGCCAATCTGGCCACGTTCTTTGCCTACCCAACGGACATCCGCAAGGTGATCTACACGACCAACGCCATCGAGTCGTTAAACAGCGTGATCCGGCATGCCATCAAAAAGCGCAAGGTGTTCCCGACCGACGACGCAGTGAAAAAGGTGGTGTGGCTGGCGATACAGGCGGCCTCACAGAAATGGACAATGCCTTTGAGGGACTGGCGCATGGCAATGAGCCGCTTTATTATCGAGTTCGGTGACCGCCTGGACGGTCACTTCTGAGAAAAGGCATTTACACAGAATCGTGTACAGGGTCGCTTTTTTTTATCTTTTTAATTAAGTCGCGGAATATTCACCGGCCTATGTGGGCAATTTCAGGTCCGCGTCGCTGAAAAAAACACCAGTTACGCCGCCATTTTCCTTTCTGGCAACACAATTGCTAGTTCCGGTCACATCCGATCACTGATTCCGATTTCACCCGATCACTAATTCTGATTTCATCCGATCACTGATTCCGGTCGCCCGATCAGCGATTCCGATTCTGTCCGATCGCTCATCTTCTGTTCCGCCATACTCTGGATACTTTTAGCTTCCGGGGGCATGGCACGTAAAAAGAAGAAAGCGAGAACGGAAATGTGCATTTATATTAATGTGTTACGTATGAAATTCGAGCCGCGTCGCTCGAATCGCACTATCGCAGCAGCGCTCGGCATAGGCTGTACTACCGTGCACGATATCCTCGGCCGATTCACGGTAGCTAACCTGGTCTGGCCATTGCCGGCGGAACTGTCCCCCGTCGACCTCGACCGCCTGCTCTATCCCGGCAAATCCGGAAAAGTTATCAATACATTACCCAGCTGGCTTGATATCGATACCGAGTTAAGCCGCAAGGGCATGACCAAGCAGCTGCTCTGGATGGAATATCAGTCCGCCGTGGGCGGTGATGCCCTCGGTTACTCACAGTTTTGTGCACTGTTCTGTGACTGGAAAAAGAAGCAGCGGCGTTCTATGCGCATGGAGCACAAGGCTGGCGAAAAGCTCTTCATCGACTTCTGTGGCCCCACCGTACCTATCGTCAACCCTGCGACCGGTAGCGTACGCCAGGTCGCTATCTTCGTCGCTGCCATGGGCGTGTCAGGCTATGCGTATATCGAAGCCTGCGAAGGGCAGGACATGGCATCGTGGCTCAACGCCAATAGCCGCTGTCTGCACTTCATGGGTGGGGTTCCGGAGCTGATGATACCTGATAATCTGCGCAGCGCTGTCAGCACCCCTGACCGCTATGAGCCGGTCATAAACCAGAGCTACCAGGCGCTGGCAAATCACTATGAGACAGTGGTGCTACCGGCGCGCCCGAGAAAACCGAAAGACTAGGCGAAGGCAGAATCAACTGTGCAGCTGGTAGAACGCTGGATTTTGGCCCGGTTGCGTAAACGTAGGTTCTACTCGCTGGCCGAACTCAACCAGGTGATACGAGAACTCAATCATGAGTTGAATCTGCGCCCGATGCGTCATTACGGCGGACAAAGTCGCCTTGAACGCTTCGAGCAGCTGGACAAACCGGCTCTTGGGCCTCTACCGCCCACACAATGGGAATACAGTGAGTATTTCGTTGCCCGAGTGGGACCTGATTACCACATAGACTACGGCAAAAACTGGTACTCGGTGCCGCATCCGCTGGTTGGCGAGCGCGTTGACGTCATCGCCACCCAACGGCTGGTGCAAATCCACCATAAGGGCGTCTGCGTGGCTACGCACCCTCGCAGCGATAACGCCTATAGGCACACGACTCAGGCGGCGCACATGCCGGCTAACCATAAGGGGCAGAGTCAGTGGACGCCGGAAAGGCTGTACAGTTGGGCTCTGTCGGTGGGTGTGTGCACACTGAAGTGGTCGAGTCCATCCAAAAGAGCAAAGCCCATCCGGAGCAGGCTTACCGCTCCGTGCTGGGGCTACTCAATCTGCAACGGCGCTATGAGACGACGCGACTGGAGAAGGCCTGCGCGCTGGCGTTGGAGAAAGGGTGCATTAACCGCTCTTTCATAGCCAACGTATTGAAACACGGCCGTGAAAGTGAGGTCACCCAGGACGGAGCCGGAGTATCAATGCTGGTTCACGAAAACCTCCGAGGTCCGGACAGTTATCACTAAGGAGAATAAATATGGATACACTGTTAATGGCTCTGCGAGAGCTGAAGTTGTCGGCAATGGTCCAGGCGTTGGAGACGCAACGCGAACTCCCGGGGAGTTATGGGGAGCTGGGGTTCGAGGAGCGGTTGTCGCTGATGGTAGAAGCGGAAAATTTGCATAAAAAAACAACCACATATGCCGTCTTCGACGGCAATCGCAAATGCGCTTGCAGGCAAAACCGGAAGATATCCGCTATATCCCTAGCCGAGGAGTGACACCGGAACAGATGCGAGATCTGCTAGGGGGACAATATCTGAAATATCAGAAAAGCATACTCATCACGGGGCCGACAGGTACGGGCAAAACCTGGCTCAGTTGTGCGCTTGGTGAGCAGGCATGCCGGCAGCAATATAGCGTGCGTTACTGGCGAGTGGGTCGGTTGCTGGCCCATCTTCACCAGTGTCAGGTAGACGGGACCTATCTAAAACAGCTTAATCAGTTAGAAAAAATAGAGTTACTGATCTTGGACGAAGTGGGCCTAGAATCAATAAGTCCGATGCAGGCAACGATACTGTTGGAGGTGATGGAAGATCGCTACGACAAAAGCAGCAGCATCCTGATCAGTCAACTGCCGGTGAAAAAATGGTATGGACTGATAGAAAACCCCACGACAGCTGACGCGTTACTCGATCGGTTAGTACACCCTAGCTATAGACTGGAACTTAAAGGCGAATCACTACGCAAAGAGCAAGGAGTAGCCAGCACAGGAAAAATAGACTAAACCCGAGTCAGAAGATGAGCGAACACATGATCGAATATCACTGGAATGGGTGATCGGAAAATATCGGAATAACTGATCGGATGTCGCCGGAACAGCGAGCCTGTTTAGAAATTTGTGTATTTGCCTGATTTTGATATGTTCAATCCAACATCAAAAACAGGTTAATTTATGGACGAAAAACAGTTGCAGGCTCTGGCTAACGAACTGGCCAAAAATCTCAAAACCCCTGAAGATCTCAGTCACTTCGATCGGCTGCTGAAAAAAATCAGCGTCGAAGCAGCTCTCAATGCCGAAATGACCCATCACCTCGGCTACGATAAAAATCAGCCTAAACCGGGGACCAACGCCCGCAACGGCTATTCCACAAAAACCGTTACCACTGGCGATGGCCCGCTGGCGCTGCGTACTCCGCGCGATCGTGACGGTTCCTTTGAACCGCAACTGGTGAAGAAGAACCAGACCCGGATTACCGGGATGGATAACCAGATTTTATCGTTGTACGCCAAAGGGATGACCACCCGCGAGATCGCCGCCGCGTTCAAAGAGCTGTATGACGCCGATGTCTCGCCGGCGCTGGTCTCAAAGGTCACCGATGCGGTCATGGAGCAGGTTGTCGAATGGCAAAACCGGCCTCTGGATGCAGTCTATCCCATTGTTTATCTTGACTGTATCGTTCTAAAAGTCCGGCAGGACAGCCGCATCATCAACAAATCTGTGTTCCTGGCGCTGGGCATCAACATCGAAGGCCAGAAAGAGTTGCTAGGTATGTGGCTGGCCGAAAATGAAGGCGCAAAGTTCTGGCTGAACGTGCTGACAGAGCTGAAAAACCGCGGCCTGAACGATATCCTTATCGCCTGCGTAGACGGGCTGAAAGGTTTCCCTGACGCTATTAACGCGGTGTATCCGGAGGCGCGGCTCCAGCTGTGTATCGTACATATGGTGCGCAACAGCCTGCGGTTCGTCTCCTGGAAGGACTACAAGGCCGTCACCCGCGACCCTGAAAGCTATCTATCAGGCCCCTACGGAAGAAGCCGGCTTGCAGGCGCTGGAAGCGTTCTCCAGTGCCTGGGACATCCGCTACCCGCAAATAAGTCGAAGCTGGCAGGCAAACTGGGCCAATCTGGCCACGTTCTTTGCCTACCCAACGGACATCCGCAAGGTGATCTACACGACCAACGCCATCGAGTCGTTAAACAGCGTGATCCGGCATGCCATCAAAAAGCGCAAGGTGTTCCCGACCGACGACGCAGTGAAAAAGGTGGTGTGGCTGGCGATACAGGCGGCCTCACAGAAATGGACAATGCCTTTGAGGGACTGGCGCATGGCAATGAGCCGCTTTATTATCGAGTTCGGTGACCGCCTGGACGGTCACTTCTGAGAAAAGGCATTTACACAGAATCGTGTACAGGGTCGGAACAGCTGATCGGATACGTCGGAATCTGCACCAATCGTGACAAATAGCCTTAGCGCCGGACGGCTACGCCCTGTAAAGTGTTTTTCATGCCAAAATATGTAGTAATCCCGCCTGCGAACGGGTTTACTTTCGTCTGATAAACAGGATTCCACAGGATGGTTATGTCGAATCGAGCATTAAGCGTGGTTGTCCTTGCCGCCGGCAAGGGAAGTCGAATGTTTTCCGCCTTGCCGAAAGTGCTGCATCCCCTGGCCGGTAAAGCTCTGGTGCAACACGTTATTGATGCCGCAACCCAGCTGGGCGCGGCGCGCATCCATCTGGTCTACGGTCACGGCGGCGAATTGCTGCGTGAACGGCTCGCCCGTCAGGATGCCCCCCTGAATTGGGTGCTGCAGGCCGAGCAGCGCGGCACCGGCCATGCCGTACAGCAGACGCTGGCGGATCTGCGCGACGAGGAAGATGTCCTGATCCTGTACGGCGATGTCCCGCTTATTTCTCCCGACACTTTGCAGCGCTTGCTGACGGCAAGGCCGGAAGGCGGTATTGGCCTATTGACGGTAACGCTGGACAATCCCGAGGGCTATGGCCGTATCGTGCGCACCGACGGCGAGGTGGTCGGTATTGTTGAGCAGAAAGACGCCAGCGAACAGCAGCGGCAAATAAAGGAAATCAACACCGGTATTCTGGTGGCCGGCGGCGGCGATTTGAAACGCTGGCTGGGGCAGTTAACCAACCATAACGCGCAGGGCGAGTTCTATTTGACGGACATTATCGCCATGGCCTGGCACGAAGGCCGAAAAATCAATACGGTGCAGCCCTCGCGGCATAGCGAAGTCGAAGGGGTGAATAACCGGCTACAGCTTGCGCGTCTGGAGCGGCTATTTCAGCAAGAGCAGGCGGAGCGTCTTTTGCTGGCCGGTGTGATGCTGTCCGATCCGATGCGTTTCGATTTGCGCGGCGAACTGCGTCACGGACAGGATGTCTCCATTGACACCAACGTCATCCTTGAGGGCCGGGTGACGCTCGGCAACCGGGTGATAATTGGTACCGGTTGCGTCCTGAAAAATGTGGTCATCGGTGATGATGTGGTCGTTAGCCCTTATACCGTTATCGAAGACGCCCGCGTGGCGGCGCACAGTACTCTCGGTCCCTTTGCCCGACTGCGCCCCGGCAGCGAGCTGGAGGAGGGCGCGCACGTGGGTAATTTTGTCGAAATGAAACAGGCCCGCCTGGGCAAAGGGTCGAAAGCCGGCCATCTTAGCTACCTCGGGGACGCCGAGATAGGGGCACAGGTCAATATCGGCGCCGGTACCATCACCTGCAATTATGATGGCGCTAACAAGCATAAAACCGTGATCGGCGACAATGTCTTCGTCGGCTCCGATAGCCAACTGGTGGCGCCGGTAACCCTTGGCCGCGGCGCCACCATCGGCGCCGGCACGACCGTTACGCGCGATGTGGCCGACGGCGAAATGGTCATCAGTCGGATCCGTCAGTTTCCCATTGCCAACTGGACGCGGCCGGTGAAGAAAAAATGAGGATGCGGCCGCCCTTAGCGGGTGGTTTTGTCCGCCGCGCTACCCTAAAGCGGCCGGCAAGACCCGCGGCGTGTAGCGGCGCCGCGCCGGTCGGATTTGGTGCTAGCTCATAACGGCGATTGCAGCCGTTTAATCAGGAATAACCGAGATGTGTGGAATAGTAGGCGCGGTTGCGCAGCGTGATATTGCCGAGATCCTGTTGGAGGGATTACGTCGTCTTGAGTATCGTGGATATGATTCCGCCGGCCTGGCGGTGGTGGACAATGACGGCCATCTGCAGCGCCTGCGTCGGGTGGGAAAAGTCAGCGCACTGACCGAGGCGGCACAGGCGCACCCGCTCTCCGGCGGCACTGGTATTGCCCATACCCGCTGGGCGACTCACGGCGAGCCGACGGAAAATAACGCGCATCCCCACGTCTCGGGGCACATCGTGGTCGTCCATAACGGCATCATCGAAAATCATGAACCGCTGTGCGAGCAGCTACGCGAACGCGGCTACACGTTCGTTACACAAACCGACACTGAAGTGATCGCGCATTTGGCGCATTGGGAACAGCGCCAGCAGGGCGGCGCGCTCTTTGAGGTGATGCAGCGGGTGGTAGGCGCGCTGCGTGGCGCCTACGGCACGGTTATTATGGATAGCCGCGATCCCAGCGTGCTGGTGGCGGCACGCTCCGGCAGTCCGCTGGTGATTGGCCGCGGCGTCGGCGAGAACTTCCTGGTCTCCGATCAACTGGCGCTGCTGCCCGTCACCCGCCGCTTTATGTTCCTCGAAGAGGGCGACATCGCCGAAATTACCCGCCGTACCGTTCGGGTATGGGACCAGGCCGGCGAGAGCGTGGAGCGGCCGGAAATCGAATCCCAGGTAAAATACGACGTCGGCGATAAAGGGCTGTACCGCCACTATATGCAAAAGGAAATTTTTGAGCAGCCGCAAGCGATCAAAAACACGCTGGAAGGTCGCTTTAGCCATGGAGAGGTAACGCTGTCGGAATTGGGCGACGGCGCAGATGCGTTACTACGCCAGGTGCAGCACGTGCAGATTATTGCCTGCGGCACCTCCTACCACTCCGCCATGGTCTCCCGCTATTGGTTCGAGGCGCTGGCCGGCGTGCCCTGCGATGTGGAAATCGCCTCCGAGTTTCGCTACCGCAAACCCGCAGTGCGTCCCGACAGTTTGCTGATCACCCTCTCCCAGTCCGGCGAGACCGCCGATACTCTGGCGGCGCTGCGGTTGACCAAAGCCCTCGGCTATCTGGGTTCGCTTGCCATCTGTAATGTCGCCGGCTCTTCGCTGGTGCGCGAATCGGATATGGCGCTGATGACCCGGGCCGGCACCGAAATCGGCGTAGCTTCCACCAAAGCGTTCACTACCCAGTTGACGGTGCTGTTGATGCTGGTGGCGCGTATCGGCCGCCCGCGCGGTATGGACCAGGGGGTAGAGGAAGATATCGTTCATGCTCTACAGGTGCTGCCGAGCCGCATCGAGCAAATGCTGTCGCTGGATAAGCCCATTGAAACGCTGGCCGAAGGCTTTTCCGATAAACATCACGCGCTGTTTTTAGGCCGCGGCGATCTTTACCCTATCGCTATGGAAGGGGCGCTGAAGCTGAAAGAAATCTCTTATATTCACGCTGAAGCCTATGCCGCCGGGGAATTGAAACATGGCCCGCTGGCGCTTATTGATGCCGATATGCCGGTGATCGTCATCGCCCCCAACAATGAACTGTTGAAAAAACTGAAATCCAATATAGAAGAAGTGCGTGCCCGGGGGGGATTGCTGTATGTTTTCGCGGAGCAGGATGCCGGTTTTACCGCCAGCGAAAATATGAAAATTATCCCGCTGCCGCACGTGGAACAGATTGTGGCGCCCATTTTCTACACCGTGCCGATGCAGTTGCTGGCCTATCACATCGCCCTGATTAAAGGGACTGACGTCGATCAGCCGCGTAATCTGGCTAAATCGGTAACGGTGGAATAACCTTAATGGTGGGCGCCGTCGGCCAGGCGCCCGCTGTCAAAGACAGGGAGGTTTTTCAACTTAGAGCGGGTAGACTGCCGTCGGCCCCGCCGTTGCCGCATTTCGGCGAATATACCGCATTAAAAGAGACCTCAAGACGCTACCGCTAGCCCGGTCGCGAGAGCGGATGGCGCCGGCGCGGGGGGAGGAAACAATCTAAAGAGACGCAGGGTGTCTGGTGGTCCGACGCTTAGGCGGTCACATCCAGGCGCAACCGCACCGCGGTATTTTTTGCGGATCTCCAGCGGTAGGTTTTACGTTAAAATCATGCCATTGTCGTCGAAAGGCGCGGCTGGCGACAACGGGATACGCCCGTCGGGCCGCTACTTCTTGACCTGCCGGAGGACGTGATACCATGGATAGCCGTTACGCTTGTCGACCTTTCTGGGCCTGCCTGGCCGTTGTGCTGGTCGCCTCGCCGTGCGCCCCGACCTTCGCGGCGCCGGCGGCTGGGGAAAATCCCCCTGTGCTGCACGAGCCGGTTCACCTGCTGCATCTCGTCGTGCCGGTGATCATCGCCGACAACACCTACCGGTTTGTGCTGGATACCGGCGCCAGTTATACCGTAATTGATAAACGGCTGGCGCAGACCCTTACCCGACCCGCGACGCCCGATGAGATCCCCTCGATCTTTCGTACCATTATGGCTAACGGCGTCGGCAGTACCCAGGGAAAGCTCGGCGCCGATCAGGTTTCGCTATGGCGTTCACTGCCGATAACGCTTGGCAGTTATACGCTGCCGGGCATCAATCCCTGGCTGGCCATCGATTTGGACATATTCAGCCAATCGCTAGGGGAAAAGGTGGATGGCGTTCTGGGCGCGGAGGTTTTCCGTCAGTTGAGTTGGGCGGTGGACAACCGTAGCCATCAATTGACCGCCTGGCGACATTCTCCGTCGTTGATGGGGTATCAGCAATGTCTGCCTTATGAGGACCAGTTCGGCCGCTCGCCGGTGTTAACGCTGGATTACAAAGCTTACAGCATCAGTATGGTGGTCGATACCGGCGCGGTGCAGAGTTTCGTCAGCGAAGAGCTTATCGGTAGGATGAAAAAGCAGTATCGCAATGTCACGACGGGTTACCGGCAAACGCCCAGCGCCACCGCCAGCGGCCTGGGTCATGATAATGACTATTTGATCGACGGCCTGACGTTTAACGGTATGCCGGTGGGCCGCATGAAAATCAGCGGCAACAAAAACGACATGTATAACCTGGGCATGGATTTCTTCAGCCGCTTTGACAGGCCGGACCAAATGTTATTTTGCTACAACGCCCGCCATTTTACGCGCAATGATAAAGAGCCTTTGCGCAACATTGGCGCTTTGTTGAATAAATCCGAAATTTTTGACGACTTCCTCCCTATCAGGGCGATTGTTACATGATGCGGACGCTGTTTGGCATTCCTAACAACGTGATCCGGTTAAGCGCTTTGACCATTGCCATAGCCTCACCTACCTGCGCGTCATAGTCATGCAGACTCAGATGACCACCCAGAAGTATTTTAAACCGGAACATGGCCGTTTCAGCCAGTGAACGCCGGTGATAACCTACTTTCTTTTTCCAGGTATCGTTATTGCCGCTCAGATGCTGATTTGCCACCGCATGGTTACGCTCATGGTATCGAGCTGGCCAATATTGCGCACCACTTCGCGGTGGGATAAGCGGCTTTATTTTTTTCCTCAGCAGAGCATCATGACAGTAACGCGTATCGTAAGCACTGTCAGCCGACGCTTCCCTGATTTTCCGGTGGGTTTGGTTAATCAGCCCGGGCAGCGCCTGCGCATCTGTCGTACCGCTTAGCGATAAATCGGCACAGATAATTTCATGTGTCGCGCTATCTACTGCCAGATGAAGCTTGCGCCATACTCTGCGCCTCTCAGCCCCATGCTGCCTGACTTTCCATTCGCCTTCGCCGAAGATTTTCAGGCCGGTGCCATCGATGACCAGGTGTGAGATTTCGCCGCGGGTTGGCGTTTTTATGCTGATGTCGACGGTTTTTGCTCGCCGGCTGACCAGAGAGTAATCTGGGCAGCGCAGCGACAGCCCCATCAGTTTAAAAATCGAGTCAACGAAACCCTGTAACGCCCGGAGCGAAAGGTTAAACACGCGCTTTATCATCAGAACCGTGGTAATGGCCATATCGGTGTAGTGAAGCGGCCGGCCACGATGTTCAGGTGGTGTACTCTCAGTCCATGCAGCAATGGCTGACTCATCAAGCCATACTGTCAGGTCCCCCCGCTGCCTGAGCGCATTGTTATATGCGGGCCAGTTGGTGATTTTAAACTTTTGCTTTGCCATGGGGACCTGATGTTGAAACGAATGTAGTGATCAGAGCCGCCAGTCACCTAAAAGTTCGATTTATTCAACAAAGCCGCTCAGATGCTGATTTGCCACCGCATGGTTACGCTCATAGTATCGAGCTGGCCAATATTGCGCACCACTTCGCGGTGGGATAAGCGGCTTTATTTTTTTCCTCAGCAGAGCATCATGACAGTAACGCGTATCGTAAGCACTGTCAGCCGACGCTTCCCTGATTTTCCGGTGGGTTTGGTTAATCAGCCCGGGCAGCGCCTGCGCATCTGTCGTACCGCTTAGCGATAAATCGGCACAGATAATTTCATGTGTCACGCTATCTACTGCCAGATGAAGCTTGCGCCATACTCTGCGCCTCTCAGCCCCATGCTGCCTGACTTTCCATTCGCCTTCGCCGAAGACTTTCAGGCCGGTGCCATCGATGACCAGGTGTGAGATTTCGCCGCGGGTTGGCGTTTTTATGCTGATGTCGACGGTTTTTGCTCGCCGGCTGACCAGAGAGTAATCTGGGCAGCGCAGCGACAGCCCCATCAGTTTAAAAATTGAGTCAACGAAACCCTGTAACGCCCGGAGCGAAAGGTTAAACACGCGCTTTATCATCAGAACCGTGGTAATGGCCATATCAGTGTAGTGAAGCGGCCGGCCACGATGTTCAGGTGGTGTACTCTCAGTCCATGCAGCAATGGCTGACTCATCAAGCCATACTGTCAGGTCCCCCCGCTGCCTGAGCGCATTGTTGTATGCGGGCCAGTTGGTAATTTTAAACTTTTGCTTTGCCATGGGGACCTGATGTTGAAACGAATGTAGTGATCAGAGCCGCCAGTCACCTAAAAGTTCGATTTATTCAACAAAGCCCATAAAAACGCCAACCCGCGGCGAAATCTCACACCTGGTCATCGATGGCACCGGCCTGAAAATCTTCGGCGAAGGCGAATGGAAAGTCAGGCAGCATGGGGCTGAGAGGCGCAGAGTATGGCGCAAGCTTCATCTGGCAGTAGATAGCGCGACACATGAAATTATCTGTGCCGATTTATCGCTAAGCGGTACGACAGATGCGCAGGCGCTGCCCGGGCTGATTAACCAAACCCACCGGAAAATCAGGGAAGCGTCGGCTGACAGTGCTTACGATACGCGTTACTGTCATGATGCTCTGCTGAGGAAAAAAATAAAGCCGCTTATCCCACCGCGAAGTGGTGCGCAATATTGGCCAGCTCGATCCCATGAGCGTAACCATGCGTGGCAAATCAGCATCTGAGCGGCAATAACGATACCTGGAAAAAGAAAGTAGGTTATCACCGGCGTTCACTGGCTGAAACGGCCATGTTCCGGTTTAAAACACTTCTGGGTGGTCATCTGAGTCTGCATGACTATGACGCGCAGGTAGGTGAGGCAATGGCAATGGTTAAAGCACTTAACCGGATCACACTGTTAGGAATGCCAAACAGCGTCCGCATCATGTAACAATCGCCCTGATAGGGAGGAAGTCGTCACAAATTTCGGATTTATTCAACAAAGCGGTTATTACCATCGACTTCCCATCCGGCAATAGAAAAGCGACCTATTTTGGGGTGATACCATTGAGTGCCGCGCTGCTCTGCCTCGTACATCATGTTGCTCAGTGCAGAAACAAAATTATTTTCATGAACAACGGACATTTGTGTAACCTGACCGCCCGGAGCGACATGGGGAACCTTTTTATACGGAACGCTCCACGCCATGACCAATTGCTTGCTTTTGGCATTGCTGAGGCCATAAGTCGCTTGCAGATAGCTGTACCCCTGATATCCCTCAGGGATCGTGCCTTGCTTGATGTGGTCGAGTTCCTCGGCAACCTGCTCGACTTGCGTTTCCACTGATTTCAGGCGGCGCTCCTGGGCAACGTTGAGTTCCGCCATTGCAGCAATTAGCTCTGCTTGTGTCATTTGTGGGCGATGACTAAGTTCTTTGAGCTTTTCGAGGACTGCACGGAGAACGGCTTTTGATTCACGCATTCCTACCAGCGTCATTTGTTCCATGCTGAGCATTGCGTAGTAGGTTTTGTGGCCTGTTTTGCCAACTACGAAATTTTCGTAGTTTAATTCTTCGCCAATTTCATCGATTACACGAGCATGGAAATCAGACGGACGGACGGGGTTTTCACCTGCGGCTTCGCGTGATGGGTTTATGATATTATTCAGAAAGTCTAAACTTGACATGGTTAAATATTGTACATTCATTAGATTTTGCATGGTTTCCCTCTAATCCTTGCCGCCATTTGATTACCATAAAGGTAATTATTTTGGTAATAATCAACCTTAAAAAGATGGCTGTCAATAGCTTACAATAGGAAAATTACTAAAAAGGTTACTTTTGTTTACGGAAATAAACCGACCCCATAGGCCGAATGATGGTAATCAATTGATTAATTTGGTTTTATTTGCCTTAAGATGTGGAAGCTAGACACGCAGATAATCCCCTGTCTCCTGCCAGACGGGGGAGAAATAAGGTTAATTCACCACCCTAACAGCGTGATCGATATACTGAGCATGAGTCTGAATATTCCCCATAGATCGGCGCATACTGCCGACGTATCCGCGAATAACGTCTATCTCACGCTCTGCGGCGGTCATGTCGAAACCATCGGCACGTAGCCACGCCAGAAGCATCAGGATCGTGCTCGATTCATCTTTGGTGAGAAAGTCCCTGATAATGGTCTGTTCGTGCTTTCTGTTGGCTGGGAGGCTGTAGTTGCGGCGACTACCTGCGGGAATGAACTCACCTTCGTGGATGATGCGCTGAAGCTTATCAACCAAAGCAGCAAGCTCAGCTGTTGCTGCTGTGCCGGTAAGATCGCCAAGAGTTTTGGGCTTACGATGCCCGTAACTTCCCGTTTTTCGGATTGATGGAAGGACTTCATTGGTTACCCACTTGCGGAAGCGATGGGGCAGGGTGCCTTGCTTCACTGCATCGCGGTAGCGGAGTACTAGAGTGAACATGCCGGATTCGGAGATGATATTGATCTGCTGAACTCGATTATCGAACATGTCTCGATGACTAAGCCCTATGTTAAACATAGACCTTTCATCATCATCCAGTTTTTCAATGGATTGCGTGACATTTTGAATTTGTAAGGCGGCACAAACATCTTGAGCAACAAACCACGATTCACCATTAAGCATGATGGTACGTACTTCGTGGCGTTCAAAATAAAATGGAGTAATGGCTGATACTGGAAGGTCATGATGACCTCCGATGGTTACTTTATGTAATCACCACCGAAGCTGTGAAACTTACTGGTGGTGAACTGAATAGGGTTCACAGTACCGGAGTAACCGCCCGGTGAGCCTTTCGGCTCCCCTATCCAGCCCACCATTGTGATGCGGCTAGATTGCGACATAAAAAAACACGCTCGCGGCGTGTCATCATGTCGCGGTTACTTCGGCAGGCTGTGAAACCCGGCACCTGAATTTGCATGTACATATCCACTATGTCGCAGGCTGCAGAGAATGTCAAAGCACTCAAAAGGTAATTTATTTAATTAAAAATGTCAAATTCACCCATATAGAGTTAATTACGGTATCTATATTAAAATAGATTCAAAACAATGCTTTGCTGCTTCCTTACCTTATGGGTTAGAATTCATATGACTACGGGAGGTAAAGACTATGGGCCAAGTCGCATTTGATACACAAGAGTTCGTCGAAACGCTGGAAAGCGCTGGTTTGCCGAAAGATCAGGCCAAGGCGATATCTCTCGTTGTACGTAAATCTCACGAAGTAGCGGATCTTGCTACCAAAGCCGATATCGCCGATGTAAAACGCGATTTTGCTGATTTACGTAAGGATTTTTCATCTGAAATTACTACCATCAAACGCGATATAGATGATGTCCGCAAAGACCTATCGGCAGAAATTGCCAATGTCCGCAAGGACTTATCGATAGAAATCACCACTGTCCGCAAGGATTTATCGGCAGAGATAAAACTCCGTTTTGATAAGGCGGATACACAGATAGCCTTGCTCCGTAAAGATGTTGAAAGTATCGCTACTGGACTTTTATTAAAACTCGGCGGGGTTATTGTGCTGACCATCAGCGCTTCGACAGCGATAATGAAATTTATGTAATTCTCCGTATACCATCACAAGTACTGGTGGTGAGCTGTACAGAAGGGAAAATACCGGGTAAACCTACCGATAGTCCACCATAGCGTTGCAGATAGTTGGGGAAATCTATGCCAAAAAAGCTGATTGATGCTGCAAAGCTAAACCAAGTTTTCGCCCATCTTAGCGAAAGCGCGGATAACCATGCTCTTTACTTCAAACTTGTTGAAGGCAACGATATTTCATCCCAGATACGAGAAGTTACTCTGGCACCAGGTTATCGAATCCTGCGCGCTTTGTTGAATAAATCCGAAATTTGTGACGACTTTCTCCCTATCAGGGCGATTGTTACATGATGCGGACGCTGTTTGGCATTCCTAACAGCGTGATCCGGTTAAGCGCTTTGACCATTGCCATAGCCTCACCTACCTGCGCGTCATAGTCATGCAGGCTCAGATGACCACCCAGAAGTGTTTTAAACCGGAACATGGCCGTTTCAGCCAGTGAACGCCGGTGATAACCTACTTTCTTTTTCCAGGTATCGTTATTGCCGCTCAGATGCTGATTTGCCACCGCATGGTTACGCTCATGGTATCGAGCTGGCCAATATTGCGCACCACTTCGCGGTGGGATAAGCGGCTTTATTTTTTTCCTCAGCAGAGCATCATGACAGTAACGCGTATCGTAAGCACTGTCAGCCGACGCTTCCCTGATTTTCCGGTGGGTTTGGTTAATCAGCCCGGGCAGCGCCTGCGCATCTGTCGTACCGCTTAGCGATAAATCGGCACAGATAATTTCATGTGTCGCGCTATCTACTGCCAGATGAAGCTTGCGCCATACTCTGCGCCTCTCAGCCCCATGCTGCCTGACTTTCCATTCGCCTTCGCCGAAGATTTTCAGGCCGGTGCCATCGATGACCAGGTGTGAGATTTCGCCGCGGGTTGGCGTTTTTATGCTGATGTCGACGGTTTTTGCTCGCCGGCTGACCAGAGAGTAATCTGGGCAGCGCAGCGACAGCCCCATCAGTTTAAAAATCGCGTCAACGAAACCCTGTAACGCCCGGAGCGAAAGGTTAAACTCGCGCTTTATCATCAGAACCGTGGTAATGGCCATATCGGTGTAGTGAAGCGGCCGGCCACGATGTTCAGGTGGTGTACTCTCAGTCCATGCAGCAATGGCTGACTCATCAAGCCATACTGTCAGGTCCCCCCGCTGCCTGAGCGCATTGTTATATGCGGGCCAGTTGGTGATTTTAAACTTTTGCTTTGCCATGGGGACCTGATGTTGAAACGAATGTAGTGATCAGAGCCGCCAGTCACCTAAAAGTTCGATTTATTCAACAAAGCCCATTCGAGCGCCAATGTTCAGATACCATATTGGTAAGAAACTACAAAATGCTGAGGGAATCTTTGAAGGTTATCTCATGGCCTTGGATGTTAGTTTGTCATCGTTCCCTATTTGAAATGAAATTAGACATGAAAAACACTTTACGATTGTAAAATTATGGGTAATCTTATCTTTATATAACGCTTCGATGTCCGAATGAAAATTCGCATGGTCATCGAATTTAAAAGTGCGGGCTAAAGATTATCATATCATGAGTTGGTATCTTTTAAGATTTAAAGCAACATCGTTTAATGTGGTTTTCAACCATCTAGCGGCTTTGTTGAATAAATCGAACTTTTAGGTGACTGGCGGCTCTGATCACTACATTCGTTTCAACATCAGGTCCCCATGGCAAAGCAAAAGTTTAAAATCACCAACTGGCCCGCATATAACAATGCGCTCAGGCAGCGGGGGGACCTGACAGTATGGCTTGATGAGTCAGCCATTGCTGCATGGACTGAGAGTACACCACCTGAACATCGTGGCCGGCCGCTTCACTACACCGATATGGCCATTACCACGGTTCTGATGATAAAGCGCGTGTTTAACCTTTCGCTCCGGGCGTTACAGGGTTTCGTTGACTCGATTTTTAAACTGATGGGGCTGTCGCTGCGCTGCCCAGATTACTCTCTGGTCAGCCGGCGAGCAAAAACCGTCGACATCAGCATAAAAACGCCAACCCGCGGCGAAATCTCACACCTGGTCATCGATGGCACCGGCCTGAAAGTCTTCGGCGAAGGCGAATGGAAAGTCAGGCAGCATGGGGCTGAGAGGCGCAGAGTATGGCGCAAGCTTCATCTGGCAGTAGATAGCGCGACACATGAAATTATCTGTGCCGATTTATCGCTAAGCGGTACGACAGATGCGCAGGCGCTGCCCGGGCTGATTAACCAAACCCACCGGAAAATCAGGGAAGCGTCGGCTGACAGTGCTTACGATACGCGTTACTGTCATGATGCTCTGCTGAGGAAAAAAATAAAGCCGCTTATCCCACCGCGAAGTGGTGCGCAATAGTGGCCAGCTCGATACCATGAGCGTAACCATGCGGTGGCAAATCAGCATCTGAGCGGCAATAACGATACCTGGAAAAAGAAAGTAGGTTATCACCGGCGTTCACTGGCTGAAACGGCCATGTTCCGGTTTAAAACACTTCTGGGTGGTCATCTGAGTCTGCATGACTATGACGCGCAGGTAGGTGAGGCTATGGCAATGGTCAAAGCGCTTAACCGGATCACGCTGTTAGACCCTGTACACGATTCTGTGTAAATGCCTTTTCTCAGAAGTGACCGTCCAGGCGGTCACCGAACTCGATAATAAAGCGGCTCATTGCCATGCGCCAGTCCCTCAAAGGCATTGTCCATTTCTGTGAGGCCGCCTGTATCGCCAGCCACACCACCTTTTTCACTGCGTCGTCGGTCGGGAACACCTTGCGCTTTTTGATGGCATGCCGGATCACGCTGTTTAACGACTCGATGGCGTTGGTCGTGTAGATCACCTTGCGGATGTCCGTTGGGTAGGCAAAGAACGTGGCCAGATTGGCCCAGTTTGCCTGCCAGCTTCGACTTATTTGCGGGTAGCGGATGTCCCAGGCACTGGAGAACGCTTCCAGCGCCTGCAAGCCGGCTTCTTCCGTAGGGGCCTGATAGATAGCTTTCAGGTCGCGGGTGACGGCCTTGTAGTCCTTCCAGGAGACGAACCGCAGGCTGTTGCGCACCATATGTACGATACACAGCTGGAGCCGCGCCTCCGGATACACCGCGTTAATAGCGTCAGGGAAACCTTTCAGCCCGTCTACGCAGGCGATAAGGATATCGTTCAGGCCGCGGTTTTTCAGCTCTGTCAGCACGTTCAGCCAGAACTTTGCGCCTTCATTTTCGGCCAGCCACATACCTAGCAACTCTTTCTGGCCTTCGATGTTGATGCCCAGCGCCAGGAACACAGATTTGTTGATGATGCGGCTGTCCTGCCGGACTTTTAGAACGATACAGTCAAGATAAACAATGGGATAGATTGCATCCAGAGGCCGGTTTTGCCATTCGACAACCTGCTCCATGACCGCATCGGTGACCTTTGAGACCAGCGCCGGCGAGACATCGGCGTCATACAGCTCTTTGAACACGGCGGCGATCTCGCGGGTGGTCATCCCTTTGGCGTACAACGATAAAATCTGGTTATCCATCCCGGTAATCCGGGTCTGGTTCTTCTTCACCAGTTGCGGTTCAAAGGAACCGTCACGATCGCGCGGAGTACGCAGCGCCAGCGGGCCATCGCCAGTGGTAACGGTTTTTGTGGAATAGCCGTTGCGGGCGTTGGTCCCCGGTTTAGGCTGATTTTTATCGTAGCCGAGGTGATGGGTCATTTCGGCATTGAGAGCTGCTTCGACGCTAATTTTTTTCAGCCGCCGATCGAAGTGACTGAGATCTTCAGGGGTTTTGAGATTTTTGGCCAGTTCGTTAGCCAGAGCCTGCAACTGTTTTTCGTCCATAAATTAACCTGTTTTTGATGTTGGATTGAACATATCAAAATCAGGCAAATACACAAATTTCTAAACAGGCTCCGCTGTTTAGGAATGCCAAACAGCGTCCGCATCATGTAACAATCGCCCTGATAGGGAGGAAGTCGTCACAAATTTCGAATTTATTCAACAAAGCACCATCTAGCCGCATCTGGTGTTTATTATTTTTGTCCGATGATTGAAACCCAATATCGGCGACCAGACAGTGTAGAGTCCTTTCGGAAAAGACTCTCACCTGTTTTTCCCGGGTATCTGTTTGTGAATCTTGGCTTCAATCATTGCCATCCGCAAAAACTCTCAGCACACAGACATATTTACGGACTCATCAATTTTGGTCAAGGACCATCGCCCATTGACGATGCGGTGATTGATCTCTTAATGGCAAAACCGCACATTGTGCGAGAAATAGTCGATGTCCCAAGAGGCTGGAAAGAAATGTCGGAGTTGGAAAAAATCATGTATATCCGCGATGACGAACAGCGGATTGCGGCTTTTCTGAATTACATGCAATCACAGCATTCTTCCGTCGCGGCCTAAACTCATCACTGAACATCTATGGCTTCGTTCCGGTAAAGCCTTTTTGCCGCTATGAGGAGATATTATGCTATCCGCTATTTGCGCAAATTCGTCCATCGCACCCGCCATTCGCCCTTTACCCGGTCGCACTGTGCTGAATCCGCTGGCCGGAAGTATCACCAGTGTCCGTAACCGGTCGGTAGGCTTTGACAGTAAGCCCTCGTGCTGGTCGTTTGTTAAGCGCACACTTGCCTCATTGCTTCGTAAGGTAGTGCGTGTATGCCAGGCTATCCCTGAAGCGCTGGCAACACTGGCGTCATGTCGAGGTCGAGCTAAAAATTGCCCATCAAAGCCAGATATCACCCGCACCCGACTGATGACGAAGACGCCCCGGACAGCGGGGATACTTCGCTATCTCGACCAGTTGGTTAAAGAGACGGATATCCGTTGGGCGGATGTGAATCATGATAACCCTGAGCGCCTGTGTGACCAGGTAGCCCGGCGCAGCTTTAACCGCAACGTGCTGACGACAGAGCTTGAAGGTCAGTCGTTTAATGCCTGTACCCGGATGCTAGCGCATCTGGAAGGGGAATACGGCCATCACCTTCGGGGTGTATTGGACTTCGCCGCCGAGCAGGTGGGGCATACAGAGGAAGACCCGATGAAAGTCTCTACCGCCTACAAGTACCCTACCTTCGTCGAAGACATCATCATCGCCTTGCACGAACGTTTGGGGCGTTACGATGTACTAGTTGAACCTGGTGCCAATATTCGGCGGTACAGTGAACTCTCCTCGAAAGATATTAAGGCGTTATCCTGTATTGGAGTTGCGCTTATCTAGATATACAGCCAGTAAGGGCTGGCACTTAAAACAGCAGGAAATTTTTTATGGGACGACAAACAAAAAATAAAGTCGGTCGCCCGAGTGAACTAGCGCAGAGCCTGGAAAAGGCTAAAGCGTATTTGTTAGGGGACTATGAAAATCTGGGTGATGTTGTCCCGAGCATTGCCGGATTGGCTTGCTATCTCGCCGTATCGCGCTCATCTGTGTACGACTGGGCCAAACAATCCAATGAATTTTCGTACATCGTAGAGGGCATTCTGGCACTACAAGAAAATCGTTTAATTAACAAGGGATTGCAGGGCGAATTTAACGCAACGATTACTAAGCTTATGCTGACCAAACATGGCTACTCAGATAAGCAGGAACTGACCGGTAAAGACGGCGGCGCACTTCAGGTAGAGACCAAACCACTCTCCTCACTATTTCATGATGACGAATCTTAATGCTATTTTCCGTCCATTCATCCAGTCACATCGCTACAAGATTGCCAAAGGCGGACGTGGGAGCGGTAAATCATGGGCCATCGCACGACTACTAGTAGAGATAGCACGACGAGGCACTTATCGCTTTCTTTGCGCTCGTGAGTTCCAGGCCAGTATGGCCGATTCTGTTATCCAGTTGATTGCAGACACTATCCAGCGCGAAGGTTATTTGAAGGAGTTCGAGATTCAGAAAGCGTATATCCGCCATCTTGCCACCGATAGCCTGTTTATGTTTTACGGTATAAAAAATAACGTTACTAAAATTAAATCGCTGGAAGGCATTGATATTGCTTGGATAGAAGAAGCTGAAGCGGTGACCAAGGAGAGCTGGGACATTCTTATCCCCACTATCCGCAAGCCGGGCAGTGAAATCTGGGTCAGCTTTAACCCGAAGAATATCCTCGACGACACCTATCAACGATTTGTTGTCAATCCACCGGATGATATCTGCCTGCTGACGGTGAATTACACCGATAATCCCCATTTTCCTGAAGTACTCCGCCTGGAAATGGAGGAATGCAAGTGCAAGGACTATGACCTGTATCTGCATATCTGGGAAGGGGAGCCGGTCGCGGACAGCGATCTGGCGATTATCAAGCCGTTGTGGATTGCTGCGGCCGTCGATGCCCATATAACGCTGGAATTTGACGCTGTGGGAGAAAAGCGTCTCGGCTTCGACGTTGCTGATGAAGGTGAAGACTGCAACGCCTTGTGCTTTGTGCAGGGCTCAGTCGAGCGAGATCTTGATGAATGGCATCGAGGCGATGTGATTGATTCCTTCAATTGGGTTAATCGATACGCGATAGAGCGGAGCATCACCTGCATTATCTACGACTCTATCGGTGTAGGCGCTGGCGTCAAGGCACACCTGAAGCGGATAGCCGCCATCAACGTCAAAGGGTTTAACGCCGGTGAAGCGGTCAAAGATCCTGATGCACTGTATATGCCGGGAAAAACAAATAAAGATATGTTCGCTAACATTAAAGCTCAGGCGTGGTGGGCGGTACGAGAGCGATTCTATAAAACATGGCGCTGCATTGAGGCCAAAAAACAGGATCCCAAAGCGGAATTGCTCTACCCAACAGATGAACTCATCAGCCTGTCAACGAAGAACATCAAAAAACTGGAATACCTGAAGGCCGAATTATCCCGGCCTCGGGTGGATTACGACAATAACGGACGCGTCAAGGTCGAGAGTAAAAAAGACATGAAAAAAAGAGGCATTCCCTCACCGAATATGGCGGATGCCCTCATTATGGCTTTTGCACCGACAGATCGCGCCTTGGATACATGGGCATTGCTGGGGAGAAATGCGTAAATGTCACGAAAACGCCATGCCCGCCATCAGGCGAAAAATCACGCCATCAGGCAACACACCGTGGATGGTTACGAAAACTTAACGGCACGCCTGGGGATCAGATCCCCCAATCTCAGCAGTGACGGCACGTATTTTCCCAGTTTCACCTCACGTAACAGGACGTTGGTAGAATTTGCCTATCGCTCCTCCTGGCTGATTGGCGCAGCAGTGGACACCATTGCCGACGATATGACGAAAAAAGGCGTCAGCATCACCTCGCAGGTCGCGCCTCAGGCAAGAGGCCGGCTGGAAGGGCGCTGGGAAGCGTTGGCGCTCTGGAATGCACTTAACGATACTCTCAAGTGGTCGCGGCTCTATGGCGGAGCAATCGGTGTCATTCTGATTGACGGACAGGATATGAGCCAGCCGTTACGCATGGAAACCATTGGGCGGGATGCGTTCAAAGGTGTACTGCCCCTTGACCGTTGGATGCTGAACCTAACGAGTACCGAAATAATTACCGATCTCGGCCCTGATTTGGGCAAGCCCAGGTTTTACGAGGTGGTCGGTACTGCCCAAGGCATTCCCGGTTGGAAAATACATCATAGCCGCGTGATACGCATGGACGGTATTGGCCTGCCTTACCAACAGGCGTACACGGAAAACGGTTGGGGCATGTCGGTGATTGAGCGCATTTATGATCGCCTGTTGGCTTATGACAGTGCCAGTACGGGCGCGGCTCAACTGATCCACAAGGCGCACCTGCGTACCTATAGCATAGACAAGCTGCGTGAAATCCTCGGCATGGGCGGAGAGCTTGAAGCGGGACTGATGAAGCACCTCGATATGATCCGCCTGTTTCAGTCCATTGAGGGCATGACCATCATGGACACCCAGGATCAATTCCAGACGCATTCTTACGCATTTAGCGGACTGTCCGATGTGCTCGCACAGTTTGCCCAGCAGATCGCTGGTGCTTCGGGGATCCCGCTGGTTCGCCTATTTGGTCAGTCAACTGCCGGATTTTCAACCGGGGAGACTGATCTGGCCAACTACTATGACAATGTCACTACCTTGCAGTCGCATAGACTGCGTCGGCCTGTGAGACGCTTGTTTGAAATCCTGCATCGTTCTGAGTTTGGTACGCCCTTGCCTGATGACTTCGCCTTTGAGTTTACGCCGCTCTGGCAGATGAAGGAGACAGACCGGGCTACGGTGGCACTGAATACCATCGAGGCACTCAGTAAAGCGGTAGAAAATGATCTGATGCCATTACACGTCGCCCGTGCAGAATTGCGTGATGCGGCGAAAATTACCGGCATCGGTGCCAACATCAGTGATGAGGACATTGAGGATGCGAAAGACATCGAGCCGCCCCCGTCCAGCGGTTTCCACGCGCCAGACCTCGACGCGACATGAAAGGCTTTACGTGACCCAACTGCGTAAGATGGCGCAGGCGGTAGGTGATATCGTCAACGGCACTTACGATGGCTCACAAATCTCCGCGCGGGACGCGACACAACGACTCCGCCAGTATGCCGACATCATCAGTCCGTGGGCCGAAACCGTGGCCACGCGTATGCTTAACGGCGTCGCACACCAAGAGGAAAAACAATGGCGTACGCTATCCCGTGACATTTCGGCAGGTCTTCACCATCAGATGCAACACACCGCTATCGGACAGGTGGCCCGCAGCATTATTGAGCAAAACATCCAGTGGATGAAATCTATCCCGCTGCATGCGGCTGACCGGATCGCAGATATCCAGTCTCAGGCTATCGAAGCCATGAGCCGCGGCGAGCGCCCCACTGCATTTATGGACGCTATTTTGCGTACCGGAGAGGTCGCCAAATCCCGCGCCAGACTGATTGCCCGCACGGAAATCGCTCGTGCCACCCAGGCACTGACGCAGGCGCGGGCCACCGCTATGGGCTCTGAGGGCTATATCTGGCGCACGGCCCATGATCCGGATGTTCGTCATTCTCATGCCCATATGGAAGGCAAGTTTGTGCGCTGGGGAAACCCGCCCACGCTGGACGGCATGACCGGTCATGCGGGCACGTTACCCAATTGCCGCTGTTACTGCGACGTCGTGATACCGGAAAACTAATCCATGAAATATTTCTTTAAGACGCGGCTGGGGGAAACCCGTTACCTCATGGCTGACGGCTCCCTATTGTGCGAATCCGTTCCGGTCGCTCGCACGGGCAGTCAGATGTATGCAGCGGCCGACATTCCTCACATTGAACCGGACCGCACGGGTGATATTGACGTCATCCGAACGCCTGATGTGGTTTTTAATCCCGCGTCGATGGCATCCTTTGAAGGTATCGCCGTCGTGATTAACCATCCTCGGGATGCTAGCGGTGACATCCTGTTCATTGCGCCAGACAACTGGCAAAGCCTGGCGCAGGGGCATGCGCAGAATATCCGCCGAGGCACGGGGGAGCAGGTAGATTTACTGCTCGCCGATCTGGTGATTAAAAACGACGCGGCCATTCGTGCTATTGACGCTGGGCTGCGTGAGATTTCATGCGGCTACGACGCCGACTATATCCAGACGGGTGTCGGTAAAGCCGAGCAAATCAATATTGTGGGTAACCATACCGCGCTTGTCCCTGAAGGACGGGCTGGGAAACGTTGTTCAATTGGAGACAGTCAATCTATGACAACCAAAAATACAGGCTGGTTTGCCAGCTTAAGGCGCGCCATTAAAACGGGGGATTCGGTGGAGGCGGAAGCCTTGCTTAAAAATGCACCGGACAATCTCACCGGCGATGACGGTGTTGAAACGCCTACCGTGATTTTAAAGGTGGAGGGGGCAGAAAAGACCGAGTCAGACAAGCCTACCGCCGATGAAAACGAGACTGGTATGGCCGAACGGCTCGCCGCACTGGAAACGGCGGTTCAATCCATTCTCGAAAAACTGACGCCGTCATCAACGACGGTTGATGAAACCACAGAAGAAGAAGAAAAGGAAACTCGCCGATTGACCGGTGACGCGGCTTATCAACAGGATGTGGTCGCTCGTGCTGAACTGATTCTGCTCGGCTTCTCTTTGCCTGAGGGGGCCAAACCGAGAACACTCAAGCGACAGGTGTTAAGTATCGCCTGCAAGACCACCGATGGCAAGGCGTTGCTTTCCTCACTGACTGACGCTAATGCTGATTTTATGATGATGCCCTTCTCTACCGTCTATAGCATTTTTAACGGTGCCAGTGAAATTGCCCGTTTGCGCAATAACGCCAAGCAGCAGATGCCGGTCTTCAATCTGGGCGGCTGCACTAACCACATTGCGGAACTGAACAAAACCAAAGCAGATTTCTGGAAAAACAAAGGAGCCACGGCATGACCGGTTCATCGATTCTCTTTACGCCCGATTTCGGGTACGCAGGCGCGTTAACGCGGCCTTCCCATTCTACTGTCGAGCCGGTGGTGATGAGCACCGACAAACCCTTCGCCGGTGACGGCCTGATGGGAAAAAAGGTGGCCGGTAAATTTGTGCCTATCTCGGAAGGGGATGCGGTCACCGTTTTTTTCGGTATTCGTGTGCGCTCTTACCCGTTTATGTCGGACAGCGATTTGGCACGACAGTTAACCACACCGTACAACCATACCGGGGATGCGCTGACCCGCGGCTATATCGCCGTCAAGGTCAATGCGGGCACGGTAACGGATAATGCCCCCGTTTTTGTCCGCGTTAAGGCTGGCACCAAAGATAAACCGATCGGCGGCTTTGAAGCCGAGGCCGACAAGACCGAAGGCAACACGGTAGCGCTTGCCAACGCCCGGTTTATCGGTGCCGCAGATGCTAATGGCATCGCGGAAGTGGCCTTCAACATTTAAGGAACGCACACGTCATGTATACGTTTGACCAAAAGACCTTTGATCATAAGACCGCCGACAGTGCGGGCGCTTTTTTACTGGACCAGCTTGAACGGCTGGATCAAACACTTAACCTGCCGCTGCTGGCCTATACCTGGAGCCGCGACGTTAATCTGCGTGAGGATGTCTCCATTGCCGATGAAATGGCGAGTTTCACCAACAGCAGCTTTGCAGCGCCCAGCTCTGTTGGTGCGGATGGTGAATCGTGGATCAGCCACAGTACCAATGTCATCGCCGGTATTGACCTCGATATTAATGAAACCACACTGCCTCTGACCCCCTGGTCACGCCAATTAAACTGGACGGTATTTGAACTGGCGTCGGCTATGCAGCTAGGCCGTCCCATTGATTCACAAAAACTGGATGCGATGAATCAGGTCTATCAGCTTAATGTTGACCGCCAGGTCTATGTTGGCAACAAGCTTCTCAGTGTGTAGGGGCTGCTCAATCAAGGAAGCGTGAAAACGTCCAAAGCGGGCAAACCATGGAAACAGAGTACTGCCGATGAAATTCGCGCGGCTATCGATGCTGGTTTGACAGCCGCATGGAAACAGACCGGACGGGCGGTGGTACCGGATAAGATGCTGGTGTCTCCCGATGAGTACGCCCTGCTGGTCAGCACCATTGTTTCCTCGGCAGGTAACCGGTCGTTGCTGGATTACCTGAACGAGAACACTATTGCGTTCAAACAGAATGGCAAGCCACTGGATATTCAGCCGGTGAAATGGCTTGAAAAGGGTGATGAATTCACCGCCAATCACGCCGAGCTCTACAGCCAGGATCGTAAGTACGTGCAGTTCCCGTTGGTGCCGCTACAGCGGACCTCGATGGAATACCGGGAATTACGCCAGATTGTCACCTACTACAGCAAGGTGGGGGCGGTGGAGCTGCGCTACAGCGATACCATGCATTATGTAGACGGCATTTGATGATGAGGGGGCGGGATAATGGCTAATCCATCCATGCCAACGATTGAAACGTTTAGAGCCGACTTTCCCGTCTTCGCTGATCCCCTGCGCTACCCCGATACACAAATCCGTATCCGCCTGGATCTGGCGGATACGCTGCTGGATGAGAAACGGCTGGGCAAACTGTTTGTGTATCTGGTGGAGCTGTTTGTGGCGCATTATCTGACCTTGTTCGCCGCAGATAACCGTTCGGCGGTAATCGGTGGCGCTGGGGGAGCGAATAGTGGCGTTGTGTCGTCCAAATCCGTCGATAAGGTCAGTGTGAGCTATGACAACAGCGCCACACTTAACCCCAGCGCGGGATTCTGGAATAACACACGCTATGGCGCCGAATTCTACCAGTATCTGTGCCTGTTGGGTGCCGGAGGGCAGCAGCTATGAAAAACGGTGTCACATTGAAGGTAGATAAGGCGCAATCCCTTCTAGATGCGCTTAAAACGCTTGGTAACAGAGATGTGTTGGTGGGCATTCCCGCCGAAGACGCCGCGCGTGATGATGTCCCCTTCGGCAATGCCGGCATTGGCTATATCAATGAAAATGGCTCTCCCGCGCAAAATATTCCGGCCAGACCCCATCTGCAACCCGGCGTTAAATCGGTGCAGGATAAAACGCTGCCTCTGTTGAAACAGGCCGCGCTTTTTACGCTTGACGGCAATATATCGGGTGCCGAGAGGTTGCTTAATCAGGCGGGAGCAACCGCGGTGGATGGGGTAAGGCGTCTTATTACCGCCTCTAACTTTACACCACTGGCCTCCAGTACGCTCGCGGCTCGCGCTCGTAAGGGTCGAAAGGGGGCTCGAGCTGGCAAGCCGTGCAGCAGGCAATGCCCCAGATAACGCGAATGCCAGACCACTGATTGATACCGGGCAGTATCGCCGATCGATCACTTACATTGTGAGGGATAAAAATGCCGGATCTTGATGTGACAGACGTGCTGTTTGATCCCGACTTCTGTGATACCACTCTAACGGTTACCCGTCGCCTCCGATCTGTTGACGATGACGGATTTAGGCATAACACGCATACCACCACGCGATTTTCAGGCGTTGTCACCGTAGACAAATCGCTCGAAAGCCGCCGTATGGAGGCGGGGATCCTTATCAGTGGCGCTATTCTGATTTTAACCACTGAACGGCTGACGCAGGGGCAGACAGCGCGTGATGCTGACATTGTGACTTATCAGGGTCGGGATTATCGCGTGACATTTGTCGATCCCTATACTGCTTACGGTGCAGGCTTTGTTCAGGCACATTGTGAATTGCTGCCGTTTGATGGAGGTACTCCGATTGAGCAATAACACCAGTACCGAACGGGGTTGGCTAACACCCAACGGCAGCGATCCGGTTTACGACAAGGAATTGGACAAGCTATTAAGTCAGTGGGTGCGCAACATTACCTTGCTGACTGCTAAACGTGTTATTGCCAGATGGCAACCAGAGCCGCCCGATATTCCGCCCGCAGACGTTAACTGGTGCGCTTTCGGTGTGGTGGATATGCCGTGTGACGATAATCCGGCTTTTGTTAACCAGACTGAAGAGAACACTGAACTCTGGCGGCATGAGGCGATTGAATGCCTGGCGTCCTTTTATGGTCCGGCAGGACAGCAGTACGCCACCCGTTTTCGTGATGGTATTACCGTCAGTCAGAATAACGCGGAACTGAACACCCAGGGGCTATCGCTCGCAGGTTATAGCACTATTATCCCGTTTCCCGAACTCATCAACACCCAGTGGGTGCGCCGGTACGATTTTACCGTGCGCCTGCGTCGTAAAGTGGTACGCGAATACAACATCCGATCGCTGATAGACGCGCCATTTACCCTTTCCGGAGAATAAACTATGTCACAGGGCTTACCTGTATCGAGAGTGGTCAACGTCACTGTCGATATGTCGCCGCGTGCGGCCAGCGCACGGAATTTCGGCGCATTGCTCATTATGGGCACCTCATCGGTCATCGACCCCCTTGAACGACTGCGGACATACTCATCCATTGAAGAGGTTGCGACCGATTTTGGTACTGATGCGTCAGAGTACCAGGCCGCGTCACTGTATTACCAGCAATCTCCCCGTCCGGTCGACCTGTTTATCGGGCGTTGGGTCAATGAAGCCTCAGCGGGCCTGCTGCGCGGCGCAATATTGACCGCAGAGCAGGTGAAAATCAGTCACTTCACCGGCGTGACCGATGGCGCGATGAAAATCACCGTCAATGGAAAAACAGTCACTATTAAGGGTGTGGATTTATCGGGAGAAACCAATCTGAACGGTGTTGCGCAGCGTATTGCTGAAAAAATCAATACCGCTACTGTGTTGTGGGATGCCAGCAATAGCCGGTTTGTTGTGACGTCATCAACGGCAGGCAAGAGCAGCACGGTGGGATTTGCCACTGCGCCAGACAGTGGTACTGATCTTTCCCCGCTGACAGGGTTATCACAGGCGGCTGGCGCAGCACCGGTGGCAGGGATGGACGGTGAAACAGCCGCGCAGGCGGTTGCGACGTTGGCCGATTTTTCCAGCGCCTGGTACGGCCTTATCGTTGCGGCCAATCTGTCTGCTGATGATATTACCGCCATTGCTGCCTTTATCGGTGCTAGCAATACATCACGTATTTTCGGATTAACCACGCAGGACACCGCAGCGATTGACGCTACCCGAACCGACGATATCGCTTCGCAACTTAAGCAGGGCATGTACGGACGGGTATTCACGCAGTATTCCAGCACGTCGCCTTATGCGGCCGCCTCAGCGTTCGGACGGGCCTTTACGGTCAATTTTGGCGCTAACACCACCACCCTGACCCTGAAGTTCAAGCAGGAGCCGGGCATCCAGGCTGAACTGTTGCGCACGTCTCAGGCGGATGCACTAGCGGCGAAAAACTGTAATGTGTTTGTGCGCTATGACAACGACACGGCTATTTTGCAGGAAGGCGTGATGGCGAACGGCGATTTCTTTGATGAGCGCCACGGCCTCGACTGGTTGCAAAACTACGTGCAGAACAATCTTTATAACCTGCTGTATACCAGTACAATCAAAGTGCCGCAGACCGATGCTGGCGGTACCCGCCTGCTGGCCTCCGTTGAACAGTCGATGGCGCAGGCCGTCAATAACGGTCTGATTGCGCCTGGTGTGTGGAATGGCGGGGCGGTAGGGCAACTGTCGCTGGGCGATACGCTGACCAAAGGGTATTATGCATTTATTCAGCCGATGACGGAGCAGGCACAGGCAGACCGTGAAAAACGTAAGGCACCGCCGATCCAGGTGGCCTGTAAACTCGCCGGTGCCGTGCATTTTGCGGATGTGCTGATCACCGTGGTTCGCTGAGGAAAATAATTTATGGCAACTTATTCATTTATGGATGTGTCGGCGTCAATGACGGGGCCGACGGGCGTGATTGATCTCGGCTATGGCTCGGCAAACTCTGAAGAAGGGATTGTGGTGGCCATGACCGAGGCAAAAAACACCATGACCATCGGCGCAGATGGCGAAGGGATGCACAGCCTTCATGGCGGAAAATCGGGTACCATCACGATTAATCTGCTGAAAACGTCGCCCGTTAATAAAAAGCTGATGCTGGCTTACAACGCCCAAAGCCAGTCCTCGTCCGTCTGGGGCAACAACGTTTTTGTGGTACGTAATCATGCCTAGGGGGATATCGCCACGGCGCGCGGTGGCGCGTTTCAGAAGATCCCCGACTGGCAGAATGCCAAAGACGGTAATACGGTCGCCTGGGTGTTTGACTGTATCAAAATCGATGAATTGCTTGGGGAGTTTTAACCGATGGAAATCGAACTGAAGGGTCATTTCTACCGCGCCGGGAAACTCAGCGTATTTGACCAACTGAAAGTGGCACGAAAACTCCTGCCGGTACTCTCTGGCATGGTCGGCGAACTGCAAAAGCTACGCGGCGGCGAGGCGGCCATGGAAACCCTGTTACCCGCCCTGATCACAGCGATAGGTGATATGCAGGATAGCGACTGCGACGCCATTATTCATGCCTGTTTATCGGTGGTCTCCCGGCAAAACGGCAAGGCATGGGTGGCTGTATTCCGCCAAGGGGATCTGATGTTTGATGATATCGACCTAGGGACCCTATTGCAGTTGGTCGCACAGGTGATAGGGGATTCACTGGGAAATTTTTTTCACGCACCCCTCGACGGCGCGACTGTGCCCCCACAACCAGTTTAACCCTCGATACGCTTCCTGACGGGGAAGATTATATTCTTCGCCCGGTGCGAGAATTTCATATTGACCAAAAGCATTTAGACAGTGGCGCGGTAGATCTCTGCCGTATCGCACTGCTTAATGACTATTTGGACATGAGCGCAGATAACGAAGCGCGGATAGCGCGATGGAGAGAGGCAAACCGTGGCTAACGTAGATACCATCCGCGACTTCCTCGTCAGCCTCGGTTTTCAGGTGGATGAATCGGGGATGCGGAAATTTGAGCGCGTTCTGACCGGCGTCACCACCAATGTGCTAAAGCTGGGCGTGGCTGTTGAGGGGGCGGCGCTGTCCGTACTGGGTTTTACCACACAGATAGCCGCTGGACTGGATAAGGTGTACTGGGCGTCACAACACACCGGCACCAGTGCAGCGGGCATAAAAGCATTGGGCTATGCGGCAGCCCAAACCGGCAGTAGTGTCGAAGCAGCGCAGGGCGCGCTGGAGAGCCTTGCGCGGTTTATGCGCAATAACCCCGGCGCAGAAGGCTTCCTGAACCGCCTGGGTGTGCAAACACGGGATGCCCGTGGACAGATGCGTGACATGTCGGCGATCTTTACCGGTGTCGGGCAAAAACTCGACCAGATGCCCTATTACCGGGCAAACCAGTATGCACAAATGCTGGGCATCGATGAAAATACCTTGATGGCGATGCGCAGGGGATTGAACGGCTTTACGGCGGATTATCAGTCTATGCTAAGCCGTACCGATTTTAACGCAGAAAAAGCCGCTGCGCAGTCTAATAAGTTCATGACGTCCATGAAGGGGCTGACGGCGCTGTTCGGTATCCTGCGCGATGAAGGTCGGCGCGAATCTGGCCGGGGGACTGGCGGGTTCTCTGGACGACCTGAGAAAGAAAATACTCGAAAACTTTCCCAAAATCGAAGACGTGTTGACCCGGATCGTCCGGGGAATGATCCGCGCCGGTGAGATGGTGGGCCACGTTATCTGGCGCCTGATACAGGCAGCGGGCCAAATTTTTGACTGGTGGCGCAGCCTGGATGGACAGAGCAAAAAGGTCATTACCACGTTTGGGGCCTTGACTGCCGCGATATTATTGCTGTGGGACGACTACCAGACCTGGAAGGAAGGGGGAAAGTCCTTTATTGACTGGTCGAAGTGGGGACCGGAAATCGAACAGGCGAAAAAGGCGTTCGCGTGGATAGGTGATAAAATCATCGGGCTGGTTAACGATGTCGGGGGCTGGCAAAATACGCTGAGCATTCTCGCCACCTTTATCGCCGGCACCTGGGTATCAAAAGTCCTCGGTGCGTTCGGCAAGATTGCCGGTCTGCCCATCCCTCCCTGGTTAAAACTCTGGGGGGCTGTATGCCGGTTATCTGGTCTCAGACAGGGAAAACATTGTCACCAGCGCCAAAGCGTCTTGGGACTACAACACCCGACAGATAAAACGTGGCGTGGGCGATAGCCTGAAAGCGCTAGGGATAGATAACGCCTGGGCCAGCAAACATCGCGGCGATGCTTCCGACGATCCACTGGCGCTCCCTCGTGGGATCCGCAACAACAATCCGAGGAATCTGAATTATGCGGGGCAGGCTGGCGCAGAAAGAGAGTCGCCCGGTGGCCGCTTTGCACGTTTTCAGACGCCGTTTGAGGGGTTGCGGGCCATGGCTTTACAGCTGGCACGTTATGCGGGGCGTGGTCTCAACACGATTGAAAAAATCATCAACACCTGGGCACCGGGAAGTGAAAACAACACGGGCGCCTATATTGCGGCGATATCCCGACAGTTGGGGGTAGCCCCGGATGCGGCGCTGAACCTGGGCAATCCTCAGTTGATGGCGTCGCTGATGGGCGGCATTATTCAGCATGAGAACGGGCGCAATCCCTACAGCAGTGAACTGATTGACCGTGCGGCGCTCGTGGGGATAGGCGGGAAAAGTCTTCAGCAAGAAACGACGATTAATGTCTATGGCGCAAGCGATCCGGCGACCACAGGCACGGATATTGCCGACAGGCAGACCGGTGTTAACGCCCGCTTGATTGGGCAGTTCACGCAGAGGGCCTACTGATGGATATCCTTTCCACACTGTTCTCGCAGCCCTCGCGCAAAATTGGGTTGTTGGTGCCGGATATGGTGATTTCGGAGAAACACCAGGACCAGCTTGAAATCACCGAGCATCCGGTGGAAATCGGCGCTGAAATCGCTGACCATGCCTATAAGCGGCCCGCTGAGCTAACGATGGAGGTGGGGTTTGCCGGGGGCGGCTCACTGCTGGATTTATGGGATACGGCAAAAATCGGGCTGAGTCTGGGCCAGAGTCCACGGGAAACCTATCAAAAGCTGCTTGAACTTCAGGCCAGCCGCCAACCGTTCGATGTGATAACCGGCAAGCGGCAGTACAGCAATATGCTAATCCGCGCGATTGAGGTGACGACCGATAAGGCCAGTGAAAACGTACTGATGGCCGTGCTGACGCTGCGCGAGCTGAACATGACCCGTACGGAAACAGCGACGGTGACGCGACAGGCCAACATGCAGGAGGGAGCCACCACCGCCGGTGTGGCGAATACCGGAGTCAAAACCACGAAACCCGTTGAGAACGTGAGTTTTCTACAGCGTGGTGCGGAGATAGTCAATGGTGATTAATGAAATTCCCCTGACGGCGACTAACCAGCAGTTCAGCATCACGCTTTCCGGCACGGTCTGGCAGATGCGCATTATCTGGCGCGACGTGGCAGGCTGGGTGCTAGATATGTGCAACAGTGCGAGTGAACCGGTGATTGCAGGTATTCTGCTACGGGGCGGGGAAGATCTGCTCTCGCAGTATGGGTGGCTAAAGCCCGGCGGCAGACTCATCGTGATTGAAGATGATAAACAGTCACTGGATGCCGCTGGATTAGACAAAACAGCAAAACTTTACTGGATAACCGATTAATCTGCGCTGGCAGTTTTTTTACGGACAACACCATGCCACAGAACTGGATAAGACAATGCTCGCTGATCGTCGCTGATGAAAAAGGTGAGGGTATCGAACTGTCCGCCTTTCGCACCACGTTCAGTATTTCATGGCCGGATACACGCTGGCCGCGCACGGCGGTGTTTAAAGTCTGGAACCTAAAACCGGAGACGGCCAATCGTATTCAGGCGGGCGAGTTTGCTCGTGTGCAATTAATGGCGGGGTATCAGGATAACACGGGGTTGATTTTCACCGGAAACATCCGCTATTCCCTTACCGGCAGAGATAATCCGACCGATACCTTTGTGATTATTCAGGCGGTCGATGCCCATGATGCTTACGATTACGCCACCTTGAATACGATTCTGGGCGCAGGCCATACCCAAGCCGAACAACATCAGACGCTACTCACCGGCCTGGCCCCCTACGGTATTGTGAAAGGAACGACGCCTGATTTTGAGACCCTGTACACGATTCTGTGTAAATGCCTTTTCTCAGAAGTGACCGTCCAGGCGGTCACCGAACTCGATAATAAAGCGGCTCATTGCCATGCGCCAGTCCCTCAAAGGTATTGTCCATTTCTGTGAGGCCGCCTGTATCGCCAGCCACACCACCTTTTTCACTGCGTCGTCGGTCGGGAACACCTTGCGCTTTTTAATGGCATGCCGGATCACGCTGTTTAACGACTCGATGGCGTTGGTCGTGTAGATCACCTTGCGGATGTCCGTTGGGTAGGCAAAGAACGTGGCCAGATTGGCCCAGTTTGCCTGCCAGCTTCGACTTATTTGCGGGTAGCGGATGTCCCAGGCACTGGAGAACGCTTCCAGCGCCTGCAAGCCGGCTTCTTCCGTAGGGGCCTGATAGATAGCTTTCAGGTCGCGGGTGACGGCCTTGTAGTCCTTCCAGGAGACGAACCGCAGGCTGTTGCGCACCATATGCACGATACACAGCTGGAGCCGCGCCTCCGGATACACCGCGTTAATAGCGTCAGGGAAACCTTTCAGCCCGTCTACGCAGGCGATAAGGATATCGTTCAAGCCGCGGTTTTTCAGCTCTGTCAGCACGTTCAGCCAGAACTTTGCGCCTTCGTTGTTCGGCCAGCCACATACCTAGCAACTCTTTCTGGCCTTCGATGTTGATGCCCAGCGCCAGGAACACAGATTTGTTGATGATGCGGCTGTCCTGCCGGACTTTTAGAACGATACAGTCAAGATAAACAATGGGATAGACTGCATCCAGAGGCCGGTTTTGCCATTCGACAACCTGCTCCATGACCGCATCGGTGACCTTTGAGACCAGCGCCGGCGAGACATCGGCGTCATACAGCTCTTTGAATGCGGCGGCGATCTCGCGGGTGGTCATCCCTTTGGCGTACAACGATAAAATCTGGTTATCCATCCCGGTAATCTGGGTCTGGTTCTTCTTCACCAGTTGCGGTTCAAAGGAACCGTCACGATCGCGCGGAGTACGCAGCGCCAGCGGGCCATCGCCAGTGGTAACGGTTTTTGTGGAATAGCCGTTGCGGGCGTTGGTCCCCGGTTTAGGCTGATTTTTATCGTAGCCGAGGTGATGGGTCATTTCGGCATTGAGAGCTGCTTCGACGCTGATTTTTTTCAGCAGCCGATCGAAGTGACTGAGATCTTCAGGGGTTTTGAGATTTTTGGCCAGTTCGTTAGCCAGAGCCTGCAACTGTTTTTCGTCCATAAATTAACCTGCTTTTGATGTTGGATTGAACATATCAAAATCAGGCAAATACACAAATTTCTAAACAGGCTCGATTTTGAGGCGACGCGCTTTCCCCGTGGAAAAACCTACTTTGGCATGGCGCGGGATGCGATAGATAACCTCACAGGGCAGTGCTGCAGATTCCGACGTATCCGATCAGCTGTTCCGGCGACATCCGATCAGTTATTCCGATATTTTCCGATCACCCATTCCAGTGATATTCGATCACGTGTTCGCTCATCTTCTGACTCGGGATTAGTCTATTTTTCCTGTGCTGGCTACTCCATGCTCTTTGCGTAGTGATTCGCCTTTAAGTTCCAGTCTATAGCTGGGGTGTACTAACCGATCGAGTAACGCGTCAGCTGTCGTGGGGTTTTCTATCAGTCCATACCATTTTTTCACCGGCAGTTGACTGATCAGGATGCTGCTGCTTTTGTCGTAGCGATCTTCCATCACCTCCAACAGCATCGTTGCCTGCATCGGACTTATTGATTCTAGGCCCACGTCGTCCAAGATCAGTAACTCTATTTTTTCTAACTGCTTAAGCTGTTTTAGATAGGTCCCGTCTACCTGACACTGGTGAAGATGGGCCAGCAACCGACCCACTCGCCAGTAACGCACGCTATATTGCTGCCGGCATGCCTGCTCACCAAGCGCACAACTGAGCCAGGTTTTGCCCGTACCTGTCGGCCCCGTGATGAGTATGCTTTTCTGATATTTCAGATATTGTCCCCCTAGCAGATCTCGCATCTGTTCCGGTGTCACTCCTCGGCTAAGGATATAACGGATATCTTCCGGTTTTGCCTGCAAGCGCATTTGCGATTGCCGTCGCAGACGGCATATATGGTTGTTTTTTCTATGCAAATTTTCCGCTTCTACCATCAGAGACAACCGCTCCTCGAACCCCAGCCCCCCATAACTCCCCGGGAGTTCGCGTTGCGTCTCCAACGCCTGGACCATTGCCGACAACTTCAGCTCTCGCAGAGCCATTAACAGTGTATCCATATTTATTCTCCTTAGTGATAACTGTCCGGACCTCGGAGGTTTTCGTGAACCAGCATTGATACGCCGGCTCCGTCCTGGGTGACCTCACTTTCACGACCGTGTTTCAATACGTTGGCTATGAAAGAGCGGTTAATGCACCCTTTCTCCAACGCCAGCGCGCAGGCCTTCTCCAGTCGCGTCGTCTCATAGCGCCGTTGCAGATTGAGTAGCCCCAGCACGGAGCGGTAAGCCTGCTCCGGATGGGCTTTGCTCTTTTGGATGGACTCGACCACTTTCAGTGTGCACACACCCACCGACAGCGCCCAACTGCACAGCCTTTCCGGCGTCCACTGACTCTGCCCCTTATGGTTAGCCGGCATGTGCGCCGCCTGAGTCGTGTGCCTATAGGCGTTATCGCTGCGAGGGTGCGTAGCCACGCAGACGCCCTTATGGTGAATTTGCACCAGCCGTTGGGTGGCGATGACGTCAACGTGCTCGCCAACCAGCGGATGCGGCACCGAGTACCAGTTTTTGCCGTAGTCTATGTGGTAATCAGGTCCCACTCGGGCAACGAGATACTCACTGTATTCCCATTGTGTGGGCGGTAGAGGCCCAAGAGCCGGTTTGTCCAGCTGCTCGAAGCGTTCAAGGCGACTTTGTCCGCCATAATGACGCATCGGGCGCAGATTCAACTCATGATTGAGTTCTCGTATCACCTGGTTGAGTTCGGCCAGCGAGTAGAACCTACGTTTACGCAACCGGGCCAAAACCCAGCGTTCTACCAGCTGCACAGTTGATTCTGCCTTCGCCTTGTCTTTCGGTTTTCTCGGGCGCGCCGGTAGCACCACTGTCTCATAGTGATTTGCCAGCGCCTGGTAGCTCTGGTTTATGACCGGCTCATAGCGGTCAGGGGTGCTGACAGCGCTGCACAGATTATCAGGTATCATCAGCTCCGGAACCCCACCCATGAAGTGCAGGCAGCGGCTATTGGCGTTGAGCCACGATGCCATGTCCTGGCCTTCGCAGGCTTCGATATACGCATAGCCTGACACGCCCATGGCAGCGACGAAGATAGCGACCTGGCGTACGCTACCGGTTGCAGGGTTGACGATAGGTACGGTGGGGCCACAGAAGTCGATGAAGAGCTTTTCGCCAGCCTTGTGCTCCATGCGCATGGAACGCCGCTGCTTCTTTTTCCAGTCACGGAACAGTGCACAAAACTGTGAGTAACCGAGGGCATCACCGCCCACGGCGGACTGATATTCCATCCAGAGCAGCTGCTTGGTCATGCCCTTGCGGCTTAACTCGGTATCGATATCAAGCCAGCTGGGTAAGGTATTGATAACTTTTCCGGATTTGCCGGGATAGAGCAGGCGGTCGAGGTCGACGGGGGACAGTTCCGCCGGCAATGGCAGACCAGGTTAGCTACCGTGAATCGGCCGAGGATATCGTGCACGGTAGTACAGCCTATGCCGAGCGCTGCTGCGATAGTGCGATTCGAGCGACGCTGCTCGAATTTCATACGTAAGACATTAATATAGATGCACATTTCCGTTCTCGCTTTCTTCTTTTTACGTGCCATGCCATGCCCCCGGAAGTTAAAAGTCTCCAGAGTATGGCGGAACAGAAGATGAGCGATCGGACAGAATAGGAATCGCTGATCGGGCGACCGGAATCAGTGATCGGGTGAAATCGGAATCAGTGATCGGATGTGACCGGAACCAGCATTCCTGGCGCTGGGCATCAACATCGAAGGCCAGAAAGAGTTGCTAGGTATGTGGCTGGCCGAAAATGAAGGCGCAAAGTTCTGGCTGAACGTGCTGACAGAGCTGAAAAACCGCGGCCTGAACGATATCCTTATCGCCTGCGTAGACGGGCTGAAAGGTTTCCCTGACGCTATTAACGCGGTGTATCCGGAGGCGCGGCTCCAGCTGTGTATCGTGCATATGGTGCACAACAGCCTGCGGTTCGTCTCCTGGAAGGACTACAAGGCCGTCACCCGCGTCCTGAAAGCTATCTATCAGGCCCCTACGGAAGAAGCCGGCTTGCAGGCGCTGGAAGCGTTCTCCAGTGCCTGGGACATCCGCTACCCGCAAATAAGTCGAAGCTGGCAGGCAAACTGGGCCAATCTGGCCACGTTCTTTGCCTACCCAACGGACATCCGCAAGTTGATCTACACGACCAACACCATCGAGTCGTTAAACAGCGTGATCCGGCATGCCATCAAAAAGCGCAAGGTGTTCCCGACCGACGACGCAGTGAAAAAGGTGGTGTGGCTGGCGATACAGGCGGCCTCACAGAAATGGACAATGCCTTTGAGGGACTGGCGCATGGCAATGAGCCGCTTTATTATCGAGTTCGGTGACCGCCTGGACGGTCACTTCTGAGAAAAGGCATTTACACAGAATCGTGTACAGGGTCTGCGTCGGCAAGCACAAACGGTAGTGATGTCATGACGACAGGTGGATCTGACTCAGTAAAACTTACTGTTGATAATCTTCCTGCGCATAACCATACGTTCTCGGCAAATACCAGTTCATTCGATTACGGAAATAAAGAGACCAACTGGTTTGATTATGGGGAAAAGGGCACCGATGTAAATGGAGGTCACACTCATACTATAGATGGCAAAAATGCAGAAGGAAGAGATACTCAGCTTTCTTTTATGTCAAGAACTAATTCTCAGACAGCGTCAAAATCAACCTCTGGGGCTGGAGAACATTCACATACAGTTAATATTGGTGGACATCGACATTCTGTTGGTATAGGAGCTCATTCTCATTCGGTATCAGGAGCGACGAAAAATACGGGTTCAAGTGCAGAACTGGCGGTGACGAACGCCTACATAAAATTAATGGGGTGGTATCGAGTGTCTTAAAAAACCATGGCGATACATAATTTTTAAATCCTCCTCAAAAAACAAACATTAGATTTTTGTATTTGCTATTTGAGTTGCACATTTTTGCTTGAGCCAAGATGTGAATTTCACCTCGATATACTTGTGCGTGAAATGAGCAGCAATTACAGACGCAGTAATTGCCATTAGCACAACAAGCCAAGAAATAATTGAATTATTATGAGAGGTATCAATCCGTTTCATTATGCTCATGCCAATAGAATTATGCAGCAGATAAAGAGAAAAGGAAATATCACCTAAATAAACTATATTGTTAGGTATTTTATTTGAAATTAGAGGTTCTGCTAGTGTTATAGCTAGGATAAAAAAACTGATTATGATAGTGCTATAAAAATTTAACGCGCTAATTTTTCCAGAGCACACTCCATAAGGAATAAAGATCAACAAGATACAAGATATAAAAAGAGATGTTGATTCTAAATTAAAAGACAACTTCTGTTTTTTCAATGAAATGTATAAATATCCAATTATGGCACCAATGTAAAATTCAAGAATAATCGGATTTGAAAGCAAACCATATATTGCTGTTTGAAATTTGTAACCCTGCGAACTAAGCGTAGGTTGAAACCCTAAAAAAACAGGTATTATGCACGTTACAAGTAAGCCGTAGATCAAAAGAGTTATGAGTCTAGGCTTAACTAACATACACAACGCAAAAACAATATAAAAATAAATTTCATAATTGAGAGTCCAACGAATGTTGTATATTTCGTCATCATCAATGTAATGTGGAGTTATGTTGGTTTTATAGACTGTAAAAGTAAGTGCGCTAAATAAATTTTGTGTTTTTTCAGGATAATGAAATGTACTCATTGCGCCGCCTAGTAGAAAAGCGACAAGTAGGCAAAAGTAGTATAATGGAATAACCCTCGTTGCTCGATTTAGTAAAAATCGAGTTGATGAGCGCCATCCATGATAATAATAATGTATGATATAAACCATAATAAAACCACTAATCACAAAAAAAATATCAACACCTATGATGCCCCACCCAAATAAGATATCCCACAAGGAAGAACCTGAAGTATCGTTTCCTTTTAAGTAAAATCTGTAGTGGAAAAAAAGAACTGATATGGCAGCAATACCACGAAGAACCTGCATTGTTTTTAATCTTTGGCTCATGGCAACCTCATGTCAAAAGCTAATTCAGCATTATACCACAATTCCGACTTTAGACCGAAACTGTTGTCGATGGTTAAGATTAATGAAAAGAAGATTACTAACGAGCCAATTCATTCAATTCATGGTCAGATAGGCCTATAGCGATTTTGATAAGATTTCGCTCAGCACCGTTAGCCAACAGCTGCCGGGCAATCTTGAGTGAGGCCAGCTTTTCACCTTTTTCTATGCCTTTCTGCTCACCAAGCTGCATACCTTGCTGGATGCCCTTCTGGATGCCCCTTTGCTCACCTTTGGCTTCAAGCTGCTCTGCAATGGTCATGATATCCTCCCGGTAATCAGTTGCTTTGGTGGCGATATGTTGTAGGAATCGCGATTCATCAGAAGTATTTCCCCGCTCTGCGATATAGTACATCAAGCTGCGGAACTGCTCTTTTGGTATCGCCCATAAATTCAGCAACCGGGCGATATCAGCAGCCAGTTCTAACATATTCCGCGTTCTGATGTGCTTCTGCACCAATTCTAGCAGAGCTATCCGCCGATGAGACAGTATTTCATCATCCGGCATAGCCGTGATATCAACCAGCGGGAATGCTTGCCTGTAGACTGATTCTGCCAGTTCAGGGTCAGCAAAGCAATCCAGCCAGCGGGTAGTGTAGGGATAAGGCGAGGTACGCCCGTGATAAAACAGCAGGGGGATGACGACAGGAAGCTGGTCATTGCCCTGCTCAAGGTGGCGCTGCATGGCAGCTACCGCATACCATAGCAACCGAAACGCCATCAGCTTTTCCGGGCCGCTCTGGTGCTCAATGAGACAGTAGACGTAGCCATCATGGCCCGTCGTGGTCTTCATCGAATACAGCATGTCCGAGCATTGGTTCTTAAGGTCGCCCTCGATGAAGCTGCCGGACTCCATCGCCAGTGTGCTGAAATCGCAGCGCTTGCGCAGGTGTTCCGGCAGATGGATTTCCAGAAAGTCACGAGCTACAGCGATGTCGCCGAGGAACTTTTTGAACAGGGCGTCGTGTTGGGATAATGAGGATTTTGTCATCGCCAGAGTATACCGCCCAAGATTAAAGTGTGTCATCGAAATGAAAGAATCCCCGGCTTACACCGGGCCGGGGTGTATAAATATCACACAATCAGCACTAAGTAGTTAACTCACAAACCTAACAGCATGGTCGATATACTGCGCATGGGTCTGAATATCACCCATAGATCGGCGTATACTGCCGACGTATCCGCGAATAACGTCTAACTCACGCTCTGCGGCGGTCATGTCGAAGCCATCTGCGCGTAGCCACGCCAGAAGCATCAGGATCGCGCTCGACTCATCTTTGGTGAGGAAGTCCCTGATAATGGTTTGCTCGTGCTTTCTGCTGGCGGGGAGGTTGTAGTTACGGCGGCTACCTGCGGGGATAAACTCGCCTTCGTGGATAATGCGCTGAAGCTTATCAACCAAAGCTGCAAGATCAACTGTTGCTGCTGTACCAGTAATGTTGCTTGACTGTAATTTGGATAGGTAAGCGCCGCTTCCATGCGGTTAAACTCAGCAATGTAAGCTTCCTTGAACGCGGCGGCCTTTTTGCCGGTAAATCCCATGACGAGGAAGACGAAACCGTCCTTGGTCATGGTATACATTGGGCGTTTTTCGCCTTTAGCATCAATGTAATCAACGGGCTCAAAATTGAGCCGGTTAAATTCTGGCGAGCAATCCAAAGTCTCAATACTACGGATAACGTTCTTGTGCAGCTTACCAAAATAGACGGCAACGTCTAATGACGTAGTTATAGCTTTACCGTTATGGATACTGACTTTAGGTGCAGCAAGGGATGAGTGAAGTGTCATAATGACCTCCGGTGACAATCTGAATTTAATCACCACCGTCGAGACCAATCTAGGGTGGTGAACTGAACGGAGTTGGTCTTACCGGGATTGTCATCCGGCCAGCTTTTCGGCTGCCCCATCCAGCCCACCATTGAGATGTAGCTAGATTGCGACATAAAAAAACACGCTCACGGCGTGTCATCATCGCGGTGAATCTCGGCGGGCTGTGAAACCCGGCACCTGAATTTGCAGGTACATAACCACTATGTCGCAGGCTGCGGAGAATGTCAAAAAACCAAAGTGGGGCTTTGTTTGATAAATCGAACTTTTAGGTGACTGGCGGCTCTGATCACTACATTCGTTTCAACATCAGGTCCCCATGGCAAAGCAAAAGTTTAAAATTACCAACTGGCCCGCATATAACAATGCGCTCAGGCAGCGGGGGGACCTGACAGTATGGCTTGATGAGTCAGCCATTGCTGCATGGACTGAGAGTACACCACCTGAACATCGTGGCCGGCCGCTTCACTACACCGATATGGCCATTACCACGGTTCTGATGATAAAGCGCGTGTTTAACCTTTCGCTCCGGGCGTTACAGGGTTTCGTTGACTCGATTTTTAAACTGATGGGGCTGTCGCTGCGCTGCCCAGATTACTCTCTGGTCAGCCGGCGAGCAAAAACCGTCGACATCAGCATAAAAACGCCAACCCGCGGCGAAATCTCACACCTGGTCATCGATGGCACCGGCCTGAAAGTCTTCGGCGAAGGCGAATGGAAAGTCAGGCAGCATGGGGCTGAGAGGCGCAGAGTATGGCGCAAGCTTCATCTGGCAGTAGATAGCGTGACACATGAAATTATCTGTGCCGATTTATCGCTAAGCGGTACGACAGATGCGCAGGCGCTGCCCGGGCTGATTAACCAAACCCACCGGAAAATCAGGGAAGCGTCGGCTGACAGTGCTTACGATACGCGTTACTGTCATGATGCTCTGCTGAGGAAAAAAATAAAGCCTCTTATCCCACCGCGAAGTGGTGCGCAATATTGGCCAGCTCGATACCATGAGCGTAACCATGCGGTGGCAAATCAGCATCTGAGCGGCAATAACGATACCTGGAAAAAGAAAGTAGGTTATCACCGGCGTTCACTGGCTGAAACGGCCATGTTCCGGTTTAAAACACTTCTGGGTGGTCATCTGAGTCTGCATGACTATGACGCGCAGGTAGGTGAGGCAATGGCAATGGTTAAAGCACTTAACCGGATCACACTGTTAGGAATGCCAAACAGCGTCCGCATCATGTAACAATCGCCCTGATAGGAAGGAAGTCGTCACAAATTTCGGATTTATTCAACAAAGCGCCAAAGTGGTAATCTTTTTTTTTGCGGTTTGTCAAAAAGCACCATAGATAGAATGCTGTCATTACCCATACTTATCTTTCTTGTGGAATCTATTATAACAAAAATAATAAGCGTAAGGTTACTCAAGCGAATTAACAGACATGTTGATATTAACCTTAAAAAGGAATGATTATGAAAAATCAATATGTCTCATACTACTTTCCTCTTAATGATAAGGAAGCTTAAAAGATTCATAGTAATGAAGGTGTTCTTGCGCTTACGAAGGAGTCCTGCCTACATAAACTGCTCGAAGCTCTCGAAGGAGACGGTCATGATGTGAGTGGAGCTTTCTTTGAGTTAAGTACTTTGCTGAACTACGTGGTTCACCACGAAAGGAATAAGTCAGATATAGCCACTCATTTAAAATACGTTCTTAATAAAATAGAAGAGTAAACAATTCTGGGCCGATGGCTCCGTTTTCATATGTGTGGACCAAATAGTTACCAATAAGGTTTTATTGTTCTAAGAACAACAACAATCCACCCATATATGGTTTAATCACCTTGTCAATTAATTATCTGGCGGATGGGGCCATGAGAATGGATCAGCAATCTAGCAACATAGTCACGCAGTTTTTTGCATGGCTTGCAGCAATTGCCTCAGCAGCAGGGATTTCTACCCAAGACCTAATCTACATAGCATTCGGAGCAATTGGCGTCATTGTGTCGATACTGTCCTTTGTACTTGGACGTATTGATGCAAGGGCAAAACGAAGGCAAGACACACGCCGTACAGCACTTTATGAGAACTACCTCAATATACGTATTGCCCGCGATGATTTGAAAAATAGCGAGATTCTTCAGCATATGAACCATTCAGGCGGGGAACAAAAAACATGAGCCGCCTAAGTAAGGCTGTAATCACACTGATCATATCTGGCGCAAGTGCTGCGGTAATCTTACCCCAATTTCTTAACGAAAAAGAAGCAAATCACATCAAGGCATACAAAGATTCTGGCGGCGTTTGGACAATATGCCGAGGTCTAACCAACATCGACGGTAAACCAGTAAATGCCAATATGAAATTCAGTACAGCACAGTGCGAAGCATTCAATAAGCAAGAAGAGGCTAACGCGCTGGCATGGGTCGAGCGTAATGTCCAAGTCCAGCTTAGTGAACCACAGAAAGCCGCAGTAGCGTCATTCTGCTACTGGAACATCGGCTCCGGTAAGTGCCAAGGTTCTACATTCTGGCGCAAACTCAATGCTGGTGATCGCAAGGGAGCTTGCGCGGAATTAAACCGCTGGGTGTTTGACGGAGGTAAAGATTGCCGACTGACTAAAGGAATGAAGCATGGATGCTACGGTCAGATTGAGCGCAGGAAGCAGGAGGAAGAACTATGCTTAGCAAACTGATGGCTAATAGCATAATGTTCTTTTTTGCATTATCGGCACTTATAGGCACTGGTGTATGGCTTGCAGGACGTCACTACCAGCTAACGATTGATAAACTGAATGAGACACTGGCGCTTTGCAGAACCAGCAAGCATCAACAGGCCGCAACGATAGAAATCCAAAACGCCGGTATTGAAGCCTTGCGGCGCGTCGAGGCCGAGCATCAAGCAAAAGCAGAGGCCGAGCAGAAAAAGGCCCTAAACGAGGCAAGGTATAACTACAGCAAGGCCAATGCAGTGCTCTCAGAGCGTACCATTGGCGATGTATGCTTAGCTGCAGCCAAAGCATTTGACGATGAACTTCGCCGGGAACGGGCGAAATGAAGCATTGGATACCTATTTTTGTTCTGGCGTTGGCTGGCTGTGCCAATGATACCCAGCCTCCAGCATATGTAGAAGTCAAAGTACCGGTACCGATCCTCTGCAAAACTGTGGACGTTAGACCACCGTCATTCGCTGTTGATCAGCTACCGATCGGTGCTACTATCGATTCGATGCGCAAATGCGAGCATTACGAGCTGAACGTCACCAGCGAATCGGATACGAGCGCGAGCTAATAGCATCAATCAATATGTACAAAAAGTAGTCACATTGTTCTGATGACGGTATAAAAGACGGTATGCAGCATAGCAATAAAAATAAAATTTATTAAAAATCAAAATTTTGATTTTATTATTAACAATTCTGGATAATCTTCACCTGAAGGGTGAGCCGGCGGCGTTGGCCACCGGTTATATGGCGAGAGCCTCCATGGCCCGGTCTGCTATGAAAACACACTATAATCTCCGCGTTATCGCCGCCAAGGCAGTAGCGCAGGTGCTGGACCAAGGCCAGTCTCTCGGCGCCCTGTTACCGCCGTTACAGGCGTCCTTGAACGAAAAGGACCGGGCGCTGCTGCAGGAGCTCTGTTTCGGTATTATGCGCGTCCTGCCACAGTTGGAATGGATCCTGCGCCAGCTGATGGAAAAACCGTTGACCGGTAAACAGCGGCCGGTTCATTACCTGCTCATGGTCGGTTTGTATCAGTTGATCTACACCCGCATCCCTGCCCATGCCGCGCTGGCGGAGACGGTAGAGGGCGCGGTGGCGCTGAAACGGCCGCCGCTCAAGGGGTTGATTAACGGCGTGTTGCGCCAGTTCCAACGCCAGCAGGCAGCCTTGCTGGCCGAGGCCGCGCAACTGGACATCCGCCACCTGCATCCCTCCTGGCTGCAAAAACGGATCCTGGCCGCCTGGCCGGCGCAGTATGCGCAGATAATCGACGCCAACAACCAACGGCCGCCGATGTGGCTACGGGTCAACCGCCGGCACCACAGCCGTGACGCCTATCTGGCGCTGCTGGCCGATGCGGCTATCGCCGCCGTCGCGCACCCGCAGTTGCCCGACGCGATCAAGCTGGAGGTACCGTGCAACGTCGGCCGCCTGCCCGGCTTCGATCGGGGCTGGGTAACGGTGCAGGATGCATCGGCACAGGACTGCGCCTTGCTGCTGGCACCGCAGGACGGCGAGACCATCCTCGATCTGTGCGCCGCCCCCGGCGGCAAGACCACCCATCTTTTGGAGATCGCGCCCGCGGCGCGAGTCACCGCGGTGGATGTGGACGGGCAGCGTGCGGCACGAATCCATGACAATCTGCAGCGGCTGGGCATGCAGGCGGAGATCATCATTGGCGACGGGCGTACGCCGGAAGACTGGTGCGATAATCGGCTTTTCAATCGCATCCTGCTGGATGCGCCCTGCTCCGCGACGGGCGTTATACGCCGGCATCCGGATATCAAATGGCTGCGCCGCGACGGGGATATCGCCGAGCTGGCCGAACTGCAGCGGCAGATCCTGCACGCCGCCTGGAGGACCCTAAAGCCCGGCGGCACGTTGCTGTATGCCACCTGTTCAATTCTGCCGGAGGAAAACCGCGGCCAAATCGCCACTTTTCTCGCCGGCCATCCTGACGCCCGGTTGCAGGAAACGGGCGATGCCGCCGCTCCCGGTTTGCAATGCTTACCGTCGCCGGCGTCGGGCGATGGTTTCTTTTACGCTAAGATGATAAAAGGGACGCAAGTCCCCTGACGGCGTGCATACTAACAGGAGCGTGCGCTCGCTAACGGCGCGCTTGATAACAGGTGCCCCGCCCGCTAACGGCGTGCTTGGCTGAACACAACGGGTCAATTATGAAAATTATCATCCTTGGTGCGGGGCAGGTCGGCGGAACGCTGGCGGAAAACCTGGTCGGTGAGAATAATGACATCACCATCGTCGATACCAATCCTGACCAGCTGCGCCAGTTGCAGGACAAGTTTGATCTGCGCGCGATCCAGGGGCACGGATCCCATCCGCGGGTTCTGCGTGATGCTGGGGCGGAGGATGCTGATATGCTGGTGGCGGTCATCAACTCCGATGAAACCAATATGATTGCCTGTTAAATAGCCTATACGCTGTTCAAAACTCCTAACCGTATCGTCCGCATCCGCTCCCACGATTATGTCCACGAGGCGAAGCGGCTGTTTTCGCCGGAAGCGGTGCCTATCGATCATTTAATATCCCCCGAGCAGTTGGTCACCGATAACATCTATAAACTGATTGAGTATCCCGGCGCGCTGCAGGTGGTCAATTTCGCCGAAGGCAAAGTTAGCCTGGTGGCGGTCAAAGCCTATTATGGCGGGCCGCTGGTCGGCAATGCCCTCTCTTCCCTGCGCGAACATATGCCGCACATCGAAACGCGCGTCACGGCGATTTTTCGCCAGGACCGGCCAATCCGCCCGCAGGGTTCGACGATTATCGAGGCGGGCGATGAGGTATTTTTCGTGGTCGCCTCGCAGCATATCCGCGCGGTGATGAGCGAAATGCAGCGGCTGGAAAAGCCCTATAAGCGCATTATGATTGTCGGCGGCGGTAATATCGGCGCCGGCCTGGCTTATCGGCTGGAAAAAGATTACAGCGTGAAGCTGATTGAGCGCGATCAAGAGCGGGCCCCGGAGCTGGCGGAACGGCTGCATGATACTATCGTCTTTTATGGTGATGCCTCCGATCAGGAGCTACTGGCGCAGGAGCATATTGAGCAGATCGACGTTTTTATCGCCATCACCAACGACGATGAAGCCAATATCATGTCCGCCATGCTGGCCAAACGGATGGGCGCGAAAAAGGTATTGGTACTTATCCAGCGGCGCGCCTATGTGGATCTGGTGCAGGGCAGCGTTATCGACATCGCTATTTCTCCACAGCAGGCCACGATATCCGCGCTGCTGGGGCATGTGCGCAAGGCAGATATCGTCAGCGTCTCCTCGCTGCGGCGCGGAGTGGCGGAGGCGATTGAGGCCATCGCACACGGCAACGAGAGCACCTCGCGGGTGGTTGGCCGCCATATCGACGCCATCAAACTGCCGCCCGGCACTATCATCGGCGCTATTGTGCGCGGCGATGAAGTGATTATCGCCAATCGCAACAGCCGTATCGAACAGGGCGACCATGTGATCATGTTCCTGACCGATAAAAAGTTTGTCAGCGATGTGGAACGGCTGTTCCAACCCAGTCCCTTTTTCCTTTAAGCATCGACATGTCGAAGGCCTATTCGGAAAAATACCCCCTGGTAAATCATTCATCTTTTGTTAGACTTAGTTCATTCACAAATGATGGAGCAATCCTATGAGTTTCTTACAATAATTCCGCAAATTCGCGATGCGTGGCAACGTGGTCGACCTGGCGGTCGGTATTATCATCGGTGCCGCTTTCGGCAAAATCGTCTCTTCTTTAGTGGCCAACGTCATCATGCCGCCGCTGGGGTTGCTGATCGGAGAAATTGATTTTAAGCAATTCAGTTGGGTGCTCAAGCCGGCGCAGGGAGACACGCCGGCGGTGGTCATGGAGTATGGTATTTTCTTGCAAAACATCTTTGATTTCATCATAGTAGCCTTTGCCGTGTTCTGTATCATTAAACTTATTAACAGAATGCATCGCAAAGAGGCGGAAAAACCGGCCGAGCCGCCCAAACCGAGTGCGGAAGAGACACTACTCACCGAGATCCGCGATCTCTTGAAACAGCAAAACAATGCCGTAGCGCCGGGTACAACGACGATAAGCGGCCAAACGCCGCCGCCTAAACTCTAAGGCAATTAACGGGCCGCAGCCGAAAACGTTAATCCACTCGCTGTTCGACAGCAAACCAGAAAACCAGTGGCAACCGTATCAATGATGCGTTTGCCACTGGCCTCCCAGTTCTTCCCCTGCTGGTGTTTACGATTGTAACTGCCCTTCCCTTTCTTATTTTTTGCGCGCCGTTGACGAAACAGCGGATCGTACAGCAGTGCCGCAAGCGCGTTGTCATGAATAGTGCCTTTGGTGTGGCGATAGTTTTCTTTCATAGCCGTTCTCTCGTCTAGTTGATTAATGCGCTAGCGCTTTTGCGTCAGGTTCGGGCAAAACGCGCGCGCAGTTGTTGCTGGTAATGCTGATGTAAAAAATCTGTGCTGAGCCCGGACTGTCGCAGCTTCATCTCCAACAGCCGCAGCCTGGCATCCAGAGGCGCGAAACGAGGGTCGTCCTCGCACAGCGTGTGGAGCAGATCCGCAAGCTGCAAGGCTTCTTTGCGATCCTGCAGCTCCGCCGGCAGGTAGCCGGCGTTTTTAAGTAACCGGTAGCCTGTACGCAGCGTTTCCGGCACAGCGCTGTCGTCATCCAACTGCTGCGGCTTGCCATAGCCGGGCAGCGCATCAAACTCTCCCGCCTGCTGCGCTTGCTGTATATGACGTTCGGCCCAGTCGTCCACAATGCCCATACTTTTACCCCGGATAGTTTGGCGAGACAGAGTGGCTGCGACTTACCCCTTGACCACGCGGTCAGCCCCTCTATGTTACGCAAAAACAGGCTATAACACTATCGGATGCTTAACGTCCCCTCACAGCCGTGATAAAAAGTCAGCCAAACAACGGGCTTTGGCTTCGCAAAATGCTCGCTACCTCCTTCGGCACCGGCGGCGGCTGGCCGCTCGCGACGTTGCCTGTCGCGCGAGCGCTAAAGAGCTCATGTCGGCACGCCCCTTAGGTAGCCACCCCACGCGGTTACGGCCACGTCACCCGCCGAAGCGCCTTACAATAATTGCATGATGTATTAATCAAATTCAAACCAAGCAACATCTGTTTACATTGATAATGTAAATAAATATACTTCTAATTTATTTTATCAAAATTAAATAATTTCACACCCATCCAGGATTGGCATCGCATTGATGCCGCTTGACGATAACAAATGAGATAGGAGAGGTAATGTTTTCCGCCAATGATTCATCAATGGGGCGCGGGCCATCGTATTTGGCCGCCGCCATTGCCTTGGCATTGATGCCAAGCGCCGCCTTTGCCGCTTCCGCCGCCACCGACAGCACTGAAGAGACCATCGTTGTGAAAGGGACCACCGATGCCGACGCGGCAGCGGACAGCCAGAATCAGGATTACAGCGTCCCGACCACGACCAGCGGCACCAAAATGCCGATGGTGTTGCGCGATATTCCGCAGTCGGTCGGTATCATCAGCCAACAGCGGATGGCGGATCAACAGCTCCATTCGCTGGGTGATGTGATGGCATACACAACCGGGATCAGTAGGAACCTGTCAGGATCGGATCGCGACCTCTACTATTCCCGCGGTTTCCAAATAGACAATTACATGGTCGATGGCATTCCCACCTATTTCGAGTCTCGCTGGAACTTGGGCGATTCCGCAACGGATACCGCGCTCTATGACCGGGTAGAAGTGGTGCGAGGCGCCAATGGGCTGATGACGGGAACGGGCAACCCTTCAGCGGCGATCAATATGGTGCGCGAACATGCGACCAGCCGTGAGTTTAAAGGCGATCTTACCACCGAATACGGTAGCTGGGACAAACAACGGTATGTGGCCGATCTGCAAAGCCCTCTTACTGAAAGCGGCAACGTGCGCGGCCGTATCGTGGCCGGCTATCAGGATAACGACTCGTGGCTCGATCGCTATAACAATAAGAAAACCTTCTTCTCAAGCATCATTAGATGCCGATCTGAGCGACTCCACGAGTCTCGCCGCCGGATACGAATATCAGCGCATCGATACCAATAGCCCGACCTGGGCAGGCTTGCCGCGCTGGAATAGCGATGGCAGCGTCAGGCATTATGACCGAGCCCACAGCACCGCGCCGGACTGGGCCTACAATGATAAAGAAATCAATAAGTTTTTCGTCACTTTGACCCAGCGTTTCGCCGATAATTGGCAGGCCACGCTAAACGCCACCCATACCAATACCAAATTTGATAGCCAGATGATGTATCTGGACGCGGTAGTCAACAAAGAGACCGGGCAATTAGTCGGCCCCTATGGCAACTATTATGGCGCCGGCTATGATTATGTCGGCGGGACGGGCTGGAACACCGGCGAGCACAAAGTGGACTCGGTCGATCTGTTCACCGACGGCAAATATGAACTGTTGGGACGTCAGCATACCGTGATGCTGGGAGGCAGCTACAGCCGGCAAACCAACCGTTACCTAAACACCTGGGCCAATATTTATCCTGACGTGTTAGGTAGTTTCTACGATTATGACGGTAATTTCCCAGAAACCCAATGGGGCCAACAGACCGTCGCGCAGGATGATAAAACCTACATGAAACCGCTGTACGCAGCGACCCGCATTTCATTAGCCGATCCGCTAAACCTGATTATTGGCGCCCGTTATACCAACTGGCGCATTGATGCCATGACCTACAGTATGGAGAAAAACCATACCTCGCCCTACGCGGGTTTGGTGTATGACATTGATGAAAACTGGTCGGCCTACGCCAGTTATACTTCTATCTTCCAGCCACAAAACTACCGCGACAGCTCGGGTAAATACCTCGCGCCCATCACCGGTAACAACTATGAAATCGGGGTGAAATCCGACTGGATGGGTAGCCGCCTGACCACAACGTTAGCCGTCTTCAGAATTGAGCAGGATAACGTCGCGCAAAGCACCGGCCAGATAATTCAAGGATCTACCGACACCGCTTATCGGGGCGTGGACGGCACCGTAAGCAAAGGGGTGGAATTCGAGATTAACGGAGCCATAACCGATAATTGGCAAATGACGTTCGGCGCCACGCGCTATGTCGCCACCGATTGTGATAACAAAGCGGTGAGCCCGGAACTGCCGCGAACCACGCTCAAACTGTTCACCAGCTATCGTCCGCAGGTTGCGCCGGATTTGACGGTGGACGGCGGGGTCAATTGGCAGAACCACGCGTACCAGGATATCTCCACCGCCTATGGTACTTGGCGTGCGGAACAGGGCAGCTATGCGGTGGTCGACTTGTTCAGCCGCTACCAGCTGACCAAAAATCTGTCGATACAGGCCAACATTCACAACTTATTTGATAAAACCTACGACACCAGCGTTTCCAATACGATCGTTTACGGCGAGCCGTGCAACTTTAGTCTCTCAGCAAACTACCATTTCTAACGCTTAATGACGGCGGGAGCATGCGCTCCCGTTTTAGTCTAAGTTGGTATAAATGCATTGCAGATAAGCACCATTTCGCAACGACTGCCCGCGCTAAAAAAGACGAGAAGTGCCTGAATAGACATCTAGCGATCGCCTTTACCGGGTTGGCGGCCATAACGCGCACGATGCTGGCGGCGACGGGGACTGTCTTATAACGTCACCGAGCCTGTACCGGATTCTGTGTAAATGCCTTTTCTCAGAAGTGACCGTCCAGGCGGTCACCGAACTCGATAATAAAGCGGCTCATTGCCATGCGCCAGTCCCTCAAAGGCATTGTCCATTTCTGTGAGGCCGCCTGTATCGCCAGCCACACCACCTTTTTCACTGCGTCGTCGGTCGGGAACACCTTACGCTTTTTGATGGCATGCCGGATCACGCTGTTTAACGACTCGATGGCGCTGGTCGTGTAGATCACCTTGCGGATGTCCGTTGGGTAGGCAAAGAACGTGGCCAGATTGGCCCAGTTTGCTTGCCAGCTTCGACTTATTTGCGGGTAGCGGATGTCCCAGGCACTGGAGAACGCTTCCAGCGCCTGCAAGCCGGCTTCTCTCCGTAGGGGCCTGATAGATAGCTTTCAGGTCGCGGGTGACGGCCTTGTAGTCCTTCCAGGAGACGAACCGCAGGCTGTTGCGCACCATATGCACGATACACAGCTGGAGCCGCGCCTCCGGATACATCGCGTTAATAGCGTCAGGGAAACCTTTCAGCCCGTCTACGCAGGCGATAAGGATATCGTTCAGGCCGCGGTTTTTCAGCTCTGTCAGCACGTTCAGCCAGAACTTTGCGCCTTCGTTTTCGGCCAGCCACATACCTAGCAACTCTTTATGGCCTTCGATGTTGATGCCCTGCGCCAGGAACACAGATTTGTTGATGATGCGGCTGTCCTGCCGGACTTTTAGAACGATACAGTCAAGATAAACAATGGGATAGACTGCATCCAGAGGCCGGTTTTGCCATTCGACAACCTGCTCCATGACCGCATCGGTGACCTTTGAGACCAGCGCCGGCGAGACATCGGCGTCATACAGCTCTTTGAACGCGGCGGCGATCTCGCGGGTGGTCATCCCTTTGGCGTACAACGATAAAATCTGGTTATCCATCCCGGTAATCCGGGTCTGGTTCTTCTTCACCAGTTGCGGTTCAAAGGAACCGTCACGATCGCGCGGAGTACGCAGCGCCAGCGGGCCATCGCCAGTGGTAACGGTTTTTGTGGAATAGCCGTTGCGGGCGTTGGTCCCCGGTTTAGGCTGATTTTTATCGTAGCCGAGGTGATGAGTCATTTCGGCATTGAGAGCTGCTTCGACGCTGATTTTTTTCAGCAGCCGATCGAAGTGACTGAGATCTTCAGGGGTTTTGAGATTTTTGGCCAGTTCGTTAGCCAGAGCCTGCAACTGTTTTTCGTCCATAAATTAACCTGTTTTTGATGTTGGATTGAACATATCAAAATCAGCGCTTTGTTGAATAAATCCGAAATTTGTGACGACTTCCTTCCTATCAGGGCGATTGTTACATGATGCGGACGCTGTTTGGCATTCCTAACAGTGTGATCCGGTTAAGTGCTTTAACCATTGCCATTGCCTCACCTACCTGCGCGTCATAGTCATGCAGACTCAGATGACCACCCAGAAGTGTTTTAAACCGGAACATGGCCGTTTCAGCCAGTGAACGCCGGTGATAACCTACTTTCTTTTTCCAGGTATCGTTATTGCCGCTCAGATGCTGATTTGCCACCGCATGGTTACGCTCATGGTATCGAGCTGGCCAATATTGCGCACCACTTCGCGGTGGGATAAGCGGCTTTATTTTTTTCCTCAGCAGAGCATCATGACAGTAACGCGTATCGTAAGCACTGTCAGCCGACGCTTCCCTGATTTTCCGGTGGGTTTGGTTAATCAGCCCGGGGCAGCGCCTGCGCATCTGTCGTACCGCTTAGCGATAAGTCGGCACAGATAATTTCATGTGTCGCGCTATCTACTGCCAGATGAAGCTTGCGCCATACTCTGCGCCTCTCAGCCCCATGCTGCCTGACTTTCCATTCGCCTTCGCCGAAGATTTTCAGGCCGGTGCCATCGATGACCAGGTGTGAGATTTCGCCGCGGGTTGGCGTTTTTATGCTGATGTCGACGGTTTTTGCTCGCCGGCTGACCAGAGAGTAATCTGGGCAGCGCAGCGACAGCCCCCTCAGTTTAAAAATCGCGTCAACGAAACCCTGTAACGCCCGGAGCGAAAGGTTAAACACGCGCTTTATCATCAGAACCGTGGTAATGGCCATATCGGTGTAGTGAAGCGGCCGGCCACGATGTTCAGGTGGTGTACTCTCAGTCCATGCAGCAATGGCTGACTCATCAAGCCATACTGTCATGTCCCCCCGCTGCCTGAGCGCATTGTTGTATGCGGGCCAGTTGGTGATTTTAAACTTTTGCTTTGCCATGGGGACCTGATGTTGAAACGAATGTAGTGATCAGAGCCGCCAGTCACCTAAAAGTTCGATTTATTCAACAAAGCCTGTCTGATAATGAAACCGTGCCACTCTCATCGCTGTCTGAGGAGTTCCATCTTGAGGACGACCGGCTGTCATTAAAGCCTCTATCCATCAACAAATTGACTATATCTTTATGTCCTAATTTTTCCGCCAGCCTGAGTGGCGTTATTTGTTTCCGTGCGCCTCTGAAATTGACATCCCATAGTGAGAAACCATTTCCATTAGCGCCTTTATCAAGCAGAAGCTTCACTTTATCATAATCATTTCTCTCTATAGCAAAATACAACGGCGTATATTGGTACTGATGATAATTCATGAAGTTATCTGCTCCAGGTAACCTACGTTTTTGTAAATAACTTAATGTTGTAAAATCATCGACCTTAAAGCCCATATCAATAATTTTTTTGACCACGGCAGTCCCGGGAGTAAAAATAATTGCCTTAGTCATTGCCGAATGACCATCAGCATCATATAAATTGACATTCAAGCCCCTTGGCTCCACAAACGCGAATAGCGTCATAAGCATGTCATCATCGATGCCCGAAGATATTGCTATCATAGCGGCCGTCTCCTTTCGGTCGTTAGCCCTGTTGATATCCCCCTCTTTGTTTAATCAGCTTGCCCGACAGTTCGAGGAAAGCTTGTCGTGTAGCCTCACTGAGGTCCGCATCAGTGGCGTAATGAGAAAACAACAACATTAATACCGTGTTCCCATCATCATCAGTTATCTTGTGATCCGTGCCCATTTCCAGAAGGTGGGTAGCGATGTGATAACGCCCTTTTCTTAATGCGTACATGAGTAATGTGTTTTTATCGCTGTCAATCTCAACATCAATACTGATATCTGCCGCTTTGGCGTTTTCCAGCGCGGCGATAAATGCATTGTGATCGCCTGTAACTATCCTATTCTTCAAATCAGCGACGAGGTACGCTGACGAAGCTGATGTCGCAAAAGGATAATGACTTAATGAAGATGAAATACTGGAAATAGGCATCAATCTCTCCCTCTCATTGGTTAAGTGGTAACTTTTCTGACCATAACGCTAAGTTGAGTTGATAATAGACCCTGTATATTCATTTTTTCCATTAACGAAAGTTTTTTAACACGACGAGTAAGAAGCGCTATTGGCACATATCTTATGCAGTTCTTATTAATTGACTAATTATTTCCATGAAGGACATAAGGGTTAGGCCAGGGGTTGATTTGGGACAATGTCATCGCGCCTTATCGCCGGCTATGGAAACGGTGACGGCAACAGGGAAGGGATCTTTGCGGCGGTTATCGGCAGAAGGGAAAATTCAGCTCAGCCACGGTGGCAGCGCCAACAGAGAATCATGGGGGCTACAGTTGTGGCTTGAATGCGCGCCATGGACTCTTGTGCGCTAAAACAACCACAGCGCTACACCTATTACGCCAAGCGGCAGGCAACTTTGGGGCATAAAAAAACCGGGCTAGGCCCGGTTTTTTACAAGCTTGCACAACGGCAGATTACTCTGCGGTCGCTTTCGCTGCTGGAGCTGTTGCTTCAGCGCGATCAACGAGTTCGATGTATGCCATCGGCGCGTTGTCGCCTGCACGGAAGCCACACTTCAGAATGCGAGTGTAACCACCGGCGCGGCTCGCGAAACGCGGGCCCAGCTCGTTAAACAGTTTTGCCACAATCTCGTTATCACGAGTGCGGGCGAATGCCAGACGACGATTTGCAACGCTGTCGGTCTTGGCAAGTGTAATCAGCGGTTCAACAACGCGGCGCAGCTCTTTCGCTTTCGGCAGGGTCGTCTTGATGATTTCATGACGAACCAAAGAGCCGGCCATGTTACGGAACATAGCCTGGCGATGGCTGCTGTTACGGTTCAGTTGACGACCACTCTTACGATGGCGCATGACCTTATCCTTCTCAGTAAAACCTTAACCTGTGATCGGGTTATTCATCAGCGATACTTGCCGGAGGCCAGTTCTCAAGGCGCATGCCCAGAGACAACCCACGGGAAGCCAACACGTCTTTGATCTCGGTAAGAGATTTTTTACCAAGGTTGGGCGTTTTCAGCAACTCAACCTCGGTGCGCTGTACCAGATCACCGATGTAGTGGATAGCTTCTGCCTTGAGGCAGTTAGCAGAGCGGACAGTCAATTCCAGATCGTCAACGGGGCGCAGCAGGATCGGATCGAATTCTGGTTTCTCTTCTTTCACTTCCGGCTGACGTACATCACGTAAGTCAACGAAAGCTTCCAGTTGTTCAGCCAGAATGGTTGCCGCACGGCGGATCGCCTCTTCAGGATCGATCGTGCCGTTGGTTTCCATTTCGAAAACCAGCTTGTCCAGGTCGGTACGCTGCTCAACGCGCGCTGCTTCCACATTGTAGGTGATACGCTCTACGGGGCTATAGCATGCGTCTACCAGCAGACGACCGATCGGGCGCCCATCTTCTTCCGAATGAATTCGGGCAGAAGCCGGAACATAACCACGTCCACGCTGAACCTTGATACGCATATTGATGGATGCGTTTTCATCGGTCAGGTGGCACAGGACATGCTGCAGCTTGACGATTTCGACATCCCCATCATGGGTGATGTCGGCTGCGGTCACAGGGCCAATGCCAGATTTATTCAGGGTCAAGACAACGTCATCTTTACCTTGAACTCCCACCGCCAGCCCTTTCAGGTTGAGCAGAATCTCCAGGATGTCTTCCTGTACACCTTCTTTGGTGCTGTACTCGTGCAGTACACCATCAATCTCAACCTCGGTCACCGCGCAACCCGGCATCGATGAAAGCAGAATACGGCGCAGTGCGTTACCCAGAGTATGGCCAAAGCCTCGCTCTAAGGGCTCAAGGGTCACCTTGGCGTGCGTCGAACTGACTTGCTCGATATCTACCAGGCGCGGTTTTAGAAAACTCTGTCACAGAACCCTGCATTGTGTCCTCTCTTTGGTACTAAGCCTTACTTAGAGTAAAGCTCGACGATCAGGTGTTCATTAATGTCCGCAGACAGATCGGTACGTTCTGGAATACGTTTGAACACCCCTTCCATCTTAGCAGCGTCGACTTCAAGCCAGGTCGGCTTTTCACGCTGCTCAGCCAGTTCCAATGAGGCACGAACACGGGATTGCTTTTTCGCTTTCTCACGGATGCTGACAACGTCATTCGGAGTAACCTGGTAAGAAGCGATGTTGACAACGCGGCCGTTCACCATGATCGCCTTGTGGCTGACCAATTGACGCGATTCAGCGCGGGTAGCACCAAAGCCCATGCGGTAAACAACGTTGTCGAGACGACCTTCCAGCAACTGCAACAGGTTTTCACCGGTATTGCCTTTCAGGCGTGCTGCTTCTTTGTAGTAGTTGCGGAATTGACGTTCCAGCACGCCGTAGATACGACGAACTTTTTGTTTTTCGCGCAACTGTACGCCGTAATCAGACAGACGCGGTTTACGCGCACCGTGCTGACCGGGCGGTTGCTCAATTTTGCACTTGGAATCGATCGCATGAACGCCAGACTTCAGGAATAGGTCTGTGCCCTCACGACGGCTCAGCTTGAGCTTAGGACCCAAATATCTTGCCATTTTCTTTCTCCAACTAACCTAAAAGCGGCGTTATACGCGGCGCTTTTTAGGCGGACGACAACCGTTATGGGGGATCGGAGTCACATCAGTAATGTTCGTGATGCGGAAACCAACCGCGTTTAACGCGCGGACGGTAGACTCGCGGCCCGGACCTGGTCCTTTAACCATAACTTCCAGATTCTTGATGCCATATTCTTTCACTGCTTCAGCGCAACGTTCTGCTGCAACCTGTGCGGCGAAAGGCGTGGACTTACGAGAACCACGGAAACCGGAACCACCGGCGGTCGCCCAACCCAACGCATTACCCTGACGATCGGTAATAGTTACGATGGTATTGTTGAAAGACGCATGGATATGAGCCACACCATCTGAAACTTGTTTTTTAACACGCTTACGTGCACGAATAGGTGCCTTAGCCATTATTTACTCACCCCGATTATTTCTTGATCGGTTTGCGCGGACCCTTACGGGTACGGGCATTGGTCTTGGTACGCTGACCGCGGACCGGAAGACCACGACGATGACGCAAACCACGATAGGTACCAAGGTCCATCAGACGCTTGATACTCAGGGTTACTTCACGGCGCAGATCGCCTTCGACAACAAACTTGGCAACTGCGTCACGCAGCGTGTCAATCTGCTCTTCAGACAGCTCACTGATCTTAACATTTTCAGCAATACTCGTAGCCGCACAGATGTGCTGCGAGCGGGTTTTGCCGATACCGTAGATTGATGTTAGGGCAATAACGGTATGTTTATGATCAGGAATGTTAATGCCTGCTATACGGGCCACTATGCACTCCTAAAATTTTTAACGGCAACACCATTCTGAAAAGCCCGTTTTCAGGATACCCAAACAATGTTGCAGCGACATACAAAAGATTGGCTGGCTAATCTAGCCAGCTCAACCCAACTTTGCAAGAAAAAAATGCCGGAAATATTAGCCTTGGCGCTGTTTATGCTTAGGCTCAGCGCTGCAAATCACACGAACGACACCGTTACGCTTAACGATTTTGCAGTTACGACATAATTTCTTGACGGAAGCACGAACTTTCATTTTTACTCTCCGTAACTTCTCAAGCTTTCCGAATTAGCGGTTATAGCCTTTCAGGTTTGCTTTCTTCAATGCGGACTCGTATTGACTCGACATCATCAGAGTCTGCACTTGAGTCATAAAATCCATGATAACCACAACGACGATCAATAAAGACGTGCCCCCAAAATAGAAGGGAACTTTCATTGCGTCACGCATGAACTCCGGGATTAGGCAGATAAAGGTAATGTACATGGCGCCGACCAGCGTGAGGCGGGTCATCACCTTATCAATATACCTTGCCGTTTGCTCTCCCGGACGAATGCCTGGTACAAATGCACCGGACTTCTTCAGGTTATCTGCTGTCTCGCGCGGGTTGAACACCAACGCCGTGTAAAAGAAACAGAAGAATATGATTGCAGCCGCATATAGTAACACATAAAGCGGTTGACCAGGCTGCAAATAGAGCGAAATCGCAGACAGCCAGCCCCAACCTGTGCCGCCTCCGAACCAGGATGCAATCGTGGCCGGAAACAGAATGATACTGGAGGCGAAAATTGCCGGGATAACCCCGGCCATGTTCACTTTCAGCGGCAAATACGTGCTCTGGGCCGCATAAACGCGACGTCCTTGCTGACGCTTGGCGTAGTTAACGACGATACGACGCTGACCACGTTCAACGAACACCACGAAAAACGTCACCGCGAACACCAGAACTGCAACCAATAGCAACACGAGGAAGTGCATATCGCCTTGTCGAGCTTGCTCTATGGTGTGGCCGATGGCAGGCGGCAAGCCCGCTACGATACCCGCGAAGATAATGATGGAGATACCGTTGCCGATACCTCGTTCAGTGATCTGCTCACCCAGCCACATCAGGAACATTGTCCCGCAGACCATGCTCACTACCGCAGTAAAGTAAAACGCAAAGCCTGGATTAATCACCAGACCTTGCATTTCAGACATATTCGGCAAACCGGTTGCGATACCGATTGACTGAAATATTGCCAACACCAACGTGCCGTAGCGCGTGTACTGGCTGATTTTACGTCTGCCAGCCTCGCCCTCTTTTTTAATCTCCGCCAGCGCCGGGTGTACCACCGTGAGCAGCTGGATGATGATCGATGCCGAGATATACGGCATGATCCCCAATGCGAAGATAGAAGCACGGCTGAGCGCACCACCAGAGAACATGTTGAACATTTCAATGATGGTGCCGCGCTGCTGTTCGAGCAATTTCGCAAGTACGGTGGCATCAATACCAGGGATCGGAATAAAAGAGCCGATGCGGAAGACAATAAGCGCCCCGATAACAAACAGAAGTCTGCGTTTCAGTTCACCCAGTCCGCCTTTGGCGCTTTGAAAATCTAATCCCGGTTGTCTAGCCATCTGCTACTTAATTCCTCAATTTTACCGCCGGCAGCTTCGATTGCGGCACGCGCGCCTTTGCTTACACGCAGGCCACGCACGGTAACCGCGCGTTTGACTTCGCCGGACAGCATGATTTTGGCGAATTCAGTTTGGATGCCAACGATGTTAGCGGCTTTCAGCGCGTTCAGATCCACGACTTCGCCTTCTACGTGCGCCAAATCGGACAGGCGGACTTCCGCGGTGACCATGGATTTGCGCGACGTAAAGCCGAATTTCGGCAGACGACGGTACAGAGGCATCTGGCCGCCTTCAAACCCGCGACGTACGCCACCGCCAGAACGAGACTTCTGACCTTTGTGACCGCGACCGCCGGTTTTGCCCAAGCCAGAACCAATACCGCGGCCTGGACGCTTAGAGGCGTGCTTGGAACCCTCAGCCGGAGACAGAGTATTTAAACGCATCTCTTACTCCTCAACTTTGACCATGTAGGAAACCAAATTGACCATACCGCGTACTGCAGGCGTATTTTCACGCTCTACGGTGTGGCCAATGCGACGCAGGCCCAAGCCAACCAGAGTTGCCTTGTGTTTCGGCAGACGACCGATGGAACTGCGAGTCTGAGTGATTTTAATAGTCTGTGCCATGGTCAATTACCCCAGAATTTCTTCAACGGATTTACCACGCTTGGCAGCGACCATTTCAGGAGACTTCATATTGCCAAGAGCGTCGATAGTTGCACGAACCACGTTGATCGGGTTGGTGGAACCATAGGCTTTTGCCAGTACGTTGTGAACCCCTGCGACTTCCAGGACGGCGCGCATTGCACCACCGGCGATAATACCGGTACCTTCGGAAGCCGGCTGCATGAACACGCGGGAACCCGTATGCGCACCTTTAATCGGGTGCTGCAGGGTGCCGCTGTTCAGCGCGACATTCATCATGTTGCGACGGGCTTTTTCCATCGCTTTCTGGATCGCTGCCGGAACTTCGCGTGCTTTGCCGTAGCCAAAACCAACGCGACCGTTACCATCACCAACAACCGTCAGTGCGGTAAAGCTGAAAATACGGCCACCTTTTACGGTTTTAGATACGCGGTTTACCGCGATCAGCTTTTCCTGCAGTTCGCCAGCTTGTTTTTCGATGTGTGCCATCTTACACCCTCACCTTAGAACTGAAGGCCAGCTTCACGGGCAGCATCTGCCAGTGCCTGGACTCGACCATGATATTGGAACCCGGAACGGTCAAAGGACACATCTTTAATGCCTTTTTCCAGCGCGCGCTCGGCAATAGTTTTACCTACTGCTGCGGCGGCGTCTTTGTTACCGGTACCCTTTAATTGCTCCACGATAGCTTTTTCTACAGTAGAAGCGGCTACCAGGACTTCAGAACCGTTTGGTGCAATAACCTGTGCGTATATATGACGCGGGGTACGATGTACCACCAGGCGGGTTGCACCCAATTCCTGGAGCTTGCGGCGTGCGCGGGTCGCACGACGGATACGAGCTGCTTTCTTATCCATAGTGTTACCTTACTTCTTCTTAGCCTCTTTGGTACGCACGACTTCGTCGGCGTAACGAACACCCTTGCCTTTATAAGGCTCAGGACGACGATAGGCACGCAGATCTGCCGCAACCTGGCCAATAATCTGCTTATCAGCGCCTTTCAGCACGATTTCAGTTTGGCTCGGGCATTCTGCGGTGATACCTGCCGGCAGTTGATGGTCGATGGGGTGAGAAAAGCCCAGAGACAAATTCACCACATTACCTTTCACTGCAGCACGGTAACCTACGCCTACCAGCTGTAGCTTTTTAATGAAGCCGTCGGTCACACCAATCACCATGCCGTTCAGCAGCGCACGAGTCGTGCCTGCAAGCGCCCAACCATTGGCATGGCCTTCGCGCGGAGCAAAGGTCAGCTGGTTATCAGCATGCTGAACGTCAACAGCTTCGTGGATAGTACGAGTCAGCTCGCCGTTTTTACCCTTAATCGAAATATCCTGACCGTTGAGTTTTACCTCTACGCCGGCAGGAATGACGACGGGTGCTTTAGCAACACGAGACATTCTTTCCTCCCAATTACGCTACGTAGCAGATAATCTCGCCACCAAGACCAGCCTGGCGAGCCGCACGATCAGTCATGAGACCTTTAGAAGTAGAAACAACCGCGATACCCATGCCTGCCATCACTTTCGGTAGCGCATCTTTTTTCTTATAGATACGCAGGCCGGGGCGGCTGATACGCTGAATGCTTTCTACCACCGGCTTACCCTGGAAGTACTTAAGTACCAGTTCCAGCGTCGGCATGGTGTCGCCTTCAACTTTGTAATCTTCAATAAAGCCTTCTTCTTTCAGCAAGTTGGCAATTGCCACTTTAAGCTTGGAGGAAGGCATGGAGACCGCGGTTTTGTTCGCGGCTTGACCGTTACGGATACGGGTCAGCATATCCGCGATCGGATCTTGCATGCTCATCTGTCTTTACTCCCGTGATTCAATTGGTGACAATTTACCAGCTAGCCTTTCTCAGACCCGGGATTTCACCGCGCATAGCGGCTTCACGGACCTTGATACGGCTCAACCCGAATTTCCGCAGGAAAGCGTGCGGACGACCAGTTTGGCGGCAGCGGTTACGCTGACGAGACGGGCTGGAATCACGCGGCAGAGTCTGCAGCTTGAGAACCGCATCCCAACGTTCTTCATCGGAAGCATTCACGTCGGAGATGATGGTTTTAAGTTCAGCGCGTTTTGCGAAGAATTTATCAGCTAATTTCACGCGTTTTACTTCGCGTGCTTTCATGGATTGTTTAGCCATCAGTAACCCTACCTTACTTGCGGAATGGGAAGTTAAAGGCGGTTAACAGCGCACGGCCTTCATCATCGGATTTCGCAGTGGTGGTGATGGTAATATCCAAGCCACGAACGCGATCGACTTTGTCATAGTCGATTTCCGGGAAGATGATCTGTTCACGCACGCCCATGCTGTAGTTGCCACGGCCATCGAATGACTTGGCGGACAGGCCACGGAAGTCACGGATACGCGGTACAGCAATGGAAATCAGTCGCTCGAAGAACTCCCACATGCGTTCGCCACGCAGGGTTACTTTACAACCGATCGGATAACCCTGACGGATTTTGAAGCCAGCAACAGATTTGCGTGCTTTAGTGATAAGCGGCTTTTGGCCTGAAATCGCGGTCAAATTGGCTGTGGCGTTATCCAGCAGCTTTTTATCGGCGATTGCTTCACCCACCCCCATATTCAGGGTGATCTTCCCGACCCGAGGGACTTGCATGACAGAATGGTAGCCGAACTGTTTCATCAGTTGAGAGACTACTTCGTCTTTGTAGTAATCATGCAGTTTCGCCATCGTACTACTCCAAATTACTTAATAGTTTCGCCGTTAGATTTGAAGACACGTACTTTCTTACCGTCTTCAATCTTAAAGCCCACACGGTCCGCCTTGCTGGAAGCCGCATTGAAGATTGCAAGGTTGGAAAGATCGATTGCCGCTTCTTTCTCAACGATGCCGCCCGGCTGGTTCATGGCCGGCACTGGTTTTCGATGCTTCTTAACCAGATTGATACCTTCAACAATGGCCTTGCCGGTAGACAGGACATTTTTTACTTTACCGCGCTTACCTTTATCTTTGCCGGTCAGCACGATAACTTCGTCATCACGACGGATTTTCGCTGCCATGATTCGCTCCTTAGAGTACTTCAGGTGCCAGAGAAATGATCTTCATGAACTTTTCGGTACGCAGTTCACGAGTCACCGGCCCAAAAATACGCGTACCGATAGGTTGCTCACTGTTGTTGTTCAACAAAACACAAGCATTACCATCGAAGCGAACGACAGAACCGTCAGGGCGACGAACACCCTTCTTGGTGCGCACCACTACCGCCTTCAGGACATCACCTTTTTTTACTTTGCCACGAGGAATCGCTTCCTTGATGGTAATTTTGATAATGTCGCCGACGCCTGCGTAGCGACGGTGCGAGCCACCTAGAACCTTGATACACATTACGCGACGTGCACCGGAGTTGTCGGCCACGGTCAGCATAGTCTGTTCTTGGATCATGTTAGTGCTCCGCTAATGTCAACTACTACTTATACTTAATGACCTGAATTGGTCGTAAGAACCCCCCGCCCATAATACAGGGCGTAGCATTATAACACCGCTCCTGGTGTATGGGTAGAAAAAATAAACGGCTCAAAGGACGAGCCGTTTATCTGTTTAGAGCGCGCTTACCGTTTTACAGGATCGCTTTCTCTACAACGCGAACCAGCGTCCAGGACTTGGTCTTGGAAATCGGACGGCATTCGCTGATTTCAACGATGTCGCCAATATTGCTGTCATTGTTCTCGTCATGTACGTGGAGCTTGGTCGTACGTTTGATGAACTTGCCGTAGATCGGGTGTTTCACAAAACGTTCAATGGCCACAACGATGGATTTCTCCATTTTGTCGCTAACCACACGACCTTGCAGAGTACGGATTTGGTCACTCATTACGCACCCGCCTTCTCAGTCAATAACGTCTTCACGCGCGCAACATTGCGGCGCACCTGCTTTAACAGGTGAGTCTGCTGCAGCTGGCCGCTGGCAGCCTGCATACGCAGGTTGAATTGCTCGCGCAGCAAGTTCAGCAGTTCGGTGTTCAGCTCTTCAGCGCTTTTTTCACGCAGCTCATTTGCTTTCATTACATCACCGTCTTAGTTACAAAGGTGGTTTTAATCGGCAGTTTTGCTGCTGCCAGCTTGAAGGCTTCACGGGCAAGCTCTTCCGGAACGCCGTCCATTTCGTACAGGACTTTTCCCGGCTGAATCAAGGCAACCCAGTATTCCACGTTACCTTTACCTTTACCCATACGCACTTCAAGCGGCTTTTCGGTGATCGGTTTGTCCGGGAAAATCCGGATCCAGATCTTACCTTGACGCTTAACTGCACGTGTCATGGCACGACGTGCTGCTTCGATTTGACGAGCGGTCAAACGACCACGGCCAACAGCTTTCAGACCGAAAGTACCGAAGCTAACATCCGTACCCGCTGCCAGGCCACGGTTGCGGCCTTTGTGCATCTTACGGAATTTTGTACGCTTTGGTTGTAACATCAGCGACTCTCCTTACTTGCGGCCTTTACGCTGCTGCTTTTTAGGTTGAGCAGCCGGTTCCGGTTGTTCAACGGCAGCCATACCACCTAAGATCTCACCTTTGAAGATCCACACTTTTACGCCGATGACACCATAAGTGGTGTGCGCTTCGGAGGTGTTGTAGTCGATATCCGCACGCAGGGTGTGCAACGGAACACGACCTTCACGGTACCATTCAGTACGCGCGATTTCAGCGCCGCCCAGACGGCCGCTGACTTCAACCTTGATCCCCTTGGCGCCAAGACGCATGGCGTTCTGCACGGCACGTTTCATCGCGCGACGGAACATAACACGGCGTTCCAGCTGCGAAGAGATGCTGTCGGCAACCAGTTTGGCGTCCAGTTCCGGCTTACGGACTTCGGCGATGTTAATCTGCGCCGGGACTCCAGCGATATCCGCTACCACCTTACGCAGTTTTTCGACGTCTTCGCCTTTCTTGCCGATCACGATGCCCGGACGAGCGGTGTGAATGGTCGCACGGATGCTCTTGGCCGGACGCTCGATCACCACGCGGGAAACCGAAGCTTTCGACAATTCCTTGGTCAGGAACTGACGAACTTTAAAGTCGCTGTCCAGGTTGTCAGCGAATTCTTTAGTATTCGCATACCAGGTAGAGTTCCAGGGTTTGACGATACCCAGGCGAATACCATTAGGATGTACTTTCTGACCCATTGCTAGTCTCCAGAGTCTCAGCGATCGGACACAACCACAGTAATGTGGCTGGTGCGCTTCAGGATACGATCTGCACGACCCTTGGCACGCGGCATAATGCGCTTCATGCTCGGGCCAGCGTCGACGAAAATCTTCGCGACTTTCAGATCATCGATATCTGCGCCATCGTTGTGTTCAGCGTTAGCAATGGCAGACTCCAGTACTTTCTTCACCAGACCAGCAGCTTTCTTGTTGGTATAGGTCAGAACTTCCAGAGCTTGCGACACTTTCTTACCGCGAATCAGGTCAGCCACCAGACGAACCTTTTGAGCAGAAGAACGAGCGTGGCGATGTTGAGCGATAGTTTCCATCTCTTCCTCCTACCTTAGCGCTTCTTGGCCTTTTTGTCGGCCGCATGGCCGCGATAAGTACGCGTCGGCGCGAATTCACCCAATTTGTGACCGACCATTTCATCGGCGACAAAAACGGGTACGTGCTGACGACCATTATGGACAGCGATGGTCAAACCGATCATTGTTGGAAAGATCGTTGAACGACGGGACCAAGTGCGAATAGGCTTCTTGTCACCGCTTTCCACCGCTTTCTCTACCTTCTTCAGCAAGTGCAGGTCAATAAATGGACCTTTCTTGAGAGAACGTGGCATGGTTTATCCTCTAATATTATTTGCTACGGCGACGTACGATGAACTTATCAGTAAGCTTATTGCTACGGGTCTTCTTACCTTTGGTCTGAATGCCCCACGGCGATACCGGGTGCTTACCAAAGTTACGACCTTCACCACCACCGTGCGGGTGGTCCACCGGGTTCATCGCCGTACCGCGAACGGTCGGACGGATGCCACGCCAGCGGCTGGCGCCGGCTTTACCAAGTACACGCAGCATATGTTCGGCATTACCTACTTCGCCCAGGGTCGCGCGGCATTCAGACTGAATTTTGCGCATCTCACCGGAACGCAGACGCAGCGTGACATAAGCGCCATCACGAGCCACGATCTGAACATAAGCACCGGCGGAACGCGCCAGCTGACCGCCTTTACCCGGTTTCATTTCCACGTTATGCACGGTGGAGCCAACCGGAATATTGCGCATCGGCAGAGCATTACCGGCTTTGATTGCCGCATCGACGCCAGATTGAATCTGATCACCGGCCTTCAGGCCTTTCGGTGCCAGGATGTAACGACGTTCACCATCTTTGTACAACACCAGCGCGATGTTGGCGGAACGGTTAGGATCATACTCCAGACGCTCTACCACTGCCGGGATACCGTCTTTATTGCGTTTGAAGTCAATCAGACGATAATGTTGCTTGTGGCCACCGCCGATATGGCGCGCAGTGATACGGCCATTGTTGTTACGGCCACCGGATTTGCTGAGGGTTTCCAGCAACGGGGCATAAGGTTTGCCCTTGTGCAGCTCAGGGTTGACCACTTTAACAACGTGGCGACGACCCGGAGATGTCGGTTTACATTTAACAATTGCCATTGTTCTTACTCCTTTTTACTTACTCTGCGCCGCCGATGAAGTCCAGGTTCTGGCTTTCTTTCAGGGTGACGTAAGCTTTTTTCCAGTCGCTACGACGACCGATACGCTGTCCGTGACGTTTGGTTTTCCCTTTGACAACCAGGGTACGCACGTCATTGACTTCGACTTCAAACAGTTTATGCACAGCGGCTTTGATTTCTACTTTGGTCGCATCTTTAGCTACTTTGAGAACGATGGTGTTGTGTTTTTCCATCGCGGTAGATGCTTTTTCAGAAACATGCGGCGCGCGCAGTACTTTTAGCAGACGTTCTTCACTAATCATGCCAGCATCTCCTCAACTTGCTTAACAGCGTCAGCCGTCATAACAACTTTGCCGAAGGCGATCAGGCTAACCGGGTCGATACCTTGGGCATCGCGTACGTCTACTTTGTAGAGGTTACGCGCGGCCAGGAACAGGTTTTCGTCCAGTTCGCCGGTAATGATCAGCACATCTTCCAACGCCATGTCTCTCAGTTTCTGTGACAGCAGCTTGGTTTTCGGCGCTTCGACAGAGAACTGTTCAACAACGATCAAACGATCCTGACGTACCAGTTCAGACAGGATGCTTTTCAGCGCCCCGCGGTACATCTTCTTATTTACTTTCTGACTGTGATCCTGCGGCTTGGCGGCAAAGGTAACGCCACCAGAACGCCAGAGCGGGCTCTTAACGCTACCGGAACGCGCACGGCCGGTACCCTTCTGACGCCAGGGTTTTTTACCGGAACCGGTGACTTCGGCACGGGTCTTCTGACCACGGGTCCCCTGACGGGCACCTGCTGCGTAAGCCACAACAACCTGGTGGACCAGCGCTTCGTTGAAGTCACGCCCGAAGGTAGTTTCGGAAACAGTCAGCGCGCTTTGCGCGTCTTTCAATACCAATTCCATTCCTATCTCCTCGACGTTACGCCTTGACAGCCGGTTTAACGATCAGGTCACCACCGGTTGCTCCCGGGACGGTGCCTTTGACCAGCAGCAGGTTGCGTTCTACGTCAACACGTACCACGTCCAGGCTCTGAACGGTTACGCGCTCGTTGCCCAGCTGGCCTGCCATTTTCTTGCCCTTGAATACTTTGCCCGGAGTCTGGTTCTGACCGATAGAACCCGGAACGCGGTGGGACAAGGAGTTACCGTGGGTAGCATCCTGGGTACGGAAATTCCAGCACTTTACAGTGCCGGCAAATCCTTTACCTTTGGAGGTACCAGTAACGTCGACTTTCTTAACATCAGCAAACAGTTCTACGGTGATGCTCTGGCCAACGATGACTTCTTCGCCGTCTTCGACGCGGAATTCCCACAGACCACGGCCGGCTTCAACGCCCACCTTCGCAAAATGACCGGCTTCCGGTTTGGTTACGCGGTTGGCTTTTTTGGTGCCGGCGGTAATCTGGATTGCGCGGTATCCGTCGTTTTCCAGATCTTTAACCTGGGTCACGCGGTTTGCTTCGATTTCAATAACGGTGACGGGGATAGAAACGCCATCTTCGGTGAAGATGCGAGTCATGCCCACTTTACGTCCGATTAAACCCTTCATTGTTTCAACCTCTCAATCGTTCAACGACCTGATTAACCCAGGCTGATCTGCACGTCTACACCGGCAGCCAGGTCCAGACACATCAGAGCATCAACGGTTTTTTCGGTTGGCTCAACGATGTCAACCAGACGCTTATGAGTGCGGATTTCATACTGATCGCGCGCATCTTTGTTGACGTGCGGAGAGATCAGAATGGTAAAGCGCTCTTTGCGGGTCGGCAGCGGGATCGGACCACGTACCTGGGCACCGGTACGCTTGGCAGTCTCGACGATTTCCGCGGTTGATTGATCGATCAGACGATGATCAAACGCTTTCAAACGGATACGGATTCTTTGGTTCTGCATGAGATCAGAGCTCCAATTATTTATAAACGTAAAAAACTACTCCTCACGCCCATTTCGATTGATGGGCGAGTGTAATCATTCAGTGTTACCCCCCTATTGGGGATGTTGTTAGCTGGCTTACCGCCTGCGCGGACTCGACGAGCGGGTCGGCCTGTCATGGTAATATCTACACAAGACAAGCCCGTGCATTATACGCAAATCTGTACAGGAAGCAAGCGCGGGCGGTGAAAAGGGAGAAGCGCTGCGGCGGAAAAGGCCATGCTCGGCGCGGGCCGCACTAGGTTGATATTATGCGGATAGACAGTCGGGCGCAAAGTTCCTTCCTCTGGGCGTACGGTGGAAAGGTCTTGACGTTATGCGCCAAGCCTCTTGCCCCCAGCCGACGGTAAAGGAAAACGATGCCAGACAAGCGACGCTCTGTCCTGAACGGGCGGTAATGAGGAGGAGATAAGACGCCCTGCCCTGCGCAGCGGCGCGGGGTGCGGTGAAGCTGACACTGTCGCCCCGTGACATTGACCGTCGCGGCCCGGCTTACTGGGCGGCGTCTTTGAGCTGCGACTGCAGGTAGTTCTGGGTACCGATACGGGTGATAAGCGCCAGCTCGGTTTCCAGAAAATCAATATGCTCTTCTTCGTCGGTAAGGATTTCTATCATTAAGTCCCGCGACACGTAGTCGCGTATCGAATCGGCGTAGGCGATGCCTTCACGCAAATCCTGCGCGCCCTGCAATTCCAAATAGAGATCGGAGCGCAGCATTTCTTCCACGTCCTCACCGATATTCAGACGGCCGAGGTCCTGCAGATTAGGCAGCCCCTCCAGGAAGAGAATACGTTCGATGTAGCGATCCGCGTGTTTCATTTCGTCAATGGATTCGTGGTATTCAACATCGTTGAGGCGCATCAGGCCCCAATTCTTGAACATCCGGGCATGCAGGAAATACTGATTGATAGCCACAAGCTCGTTGCCAAGCAGCTTGTTGAGATGGTTGATAATCTGGGCATCACCTTTCATGACAAAGTCCTCCGTTGCGTATTATATCAGAATATAACCGCGACAGAGTAATGCAAAGGAATAACCTTACTTTTTTAAGCGATATTTTCCAACGGCGCAATGTGCTGTAGTTCATCCTCCATTATGCGGCGCGCGACGCAGACACATTTTCCGCATTGGGTACCCATCGGCACCAATCGTTTCAACTGCTGGAAAGTCTGGGGCTGGTGCAGCCTCACTGCGGCGCGTATGGCTTTGTCGCTTACCGCATTACATAAACAAACATACATTGCTGGTACTCACTGGCTAATCTCATGCCAATTTAGATGAGAACGCGTGTCATTACAATATCGAAAGTATTGCTGTTTGCGTTTTGTTGATTAACCTGCTGATCTTAGTCCGCTTAATAGGACAATTTTTTTATAGGCATGACGCGATGAGTTTTCGCGCGGTTGTTCATGCCGCTGTGTTGTGCCCGCTGTGCGTCCTAAAAGCACGGAAATGAATATTAATAGTTAATCTGTACAGTTTATCCCTGTTCAGGCCATACTCTGCGTATGACGAATCCTATTCCTACCGCTGAAGAAACCTCTTTAGCCGCGTTGGCCGGCGAGCTGCGTATTTCGCTGGGTAAACTGGTGCGGCGGCTGCGCGCCCAACGATTTCACCTCTGCGCAAAAATCGGTGTTGCTGCGGCTGGATCGTGATGGTCCCGCCACCGTTTCGGCGCTGGCACGGGCCGAAAGCGTGCGTCCGCAGTCTATGCGCAGCACGGTAGCGGCGCTGCAGGCGTTGGGAGCGGTCATGGGCGTTGCCGATCCTGTTGACGGCCGGCAAACGCTTATCACCTTGACGGATGCGTTTCGCCAACGCCTGGAGGCTCATCGCTCGGCGAAGAACGACTGGCTGCACGGCGCCCTGGAAAGGCAGCCGTCTGCCGCCGAACAGGCGCAGCTCGCCGCCGCGGTCAGGTTGCTGCAGCGGCTTGCCGATTATTGACCCGGTCTTAGCCAGCTTGAAGCGAAAATGGTAGTGACGCCCGTTAAAGCGTGCACCTACCCTATAGGTGTTGCCTTTCCGCGGCCGGCTAAACCGATTTGAAGCAAACTCGCATCCAACCTTGGCGATCCGAAAGGAGGTTTCTGATGTGGCATTATTGGTTTTCCTGGTTCGCTGGCGGGCTTTTGCTTACCAATGCGGTGCCCCACCTCTGCGGCGGTTTTTTAATGGGCCGCGCGTTTCCTACTCCCTTTGCCAAACCAAGAGGGCGCGGACTTTCTTCCGCGCCGGTCAACGTACTTTGGGGGTGCGTTAACCTGGTTCTCGGTAATGTGTTTCTGTGCCGTATTGGCGATTTCGACATCCGTATTACCTTACCGCCGCCGCCGCCGCTATCGGGCTCGGCATTCTGACGATGGGGCTGTTTCTGGCTATGCATTTCGGCCGCCTGCAGGGCGCGAATCCGGCTCAACGGCGATGAATCCCCCGACAAGCGGGATTTTCCGTTCGCTGCGGCTCTACAATTATCGCTTGTGGGCCGCCGGCGCCCTGATTTCCAATCTGGGCACCTGGATGCAGAACACCGGGGAAGACTGATTAGTGCTGACCCAGCTCACGCAGCATAACGCCTCGGCCGTGGGCACGGTCATGGCGTTACAATTTGGTCCGCAGCTGCTGCTGTTACCCTGGACCGGTTTTGCGGCCGACCATTTCAATCAGCGTCGACTTCTGCTCGCCACCCAGGCGTCGATGGGCGTACTTGCGCTGGTACTGGGCGCACTTATCCTTTTCGGCGTCGTTCAACTCTGGCAGGTTTATCTCTTCGTGTTATTGTTCGGCTGCGCGGCGGCGTTCGACGCCCCCGTGCGGCAAACCTTCGTCGCGGAAATGGTGGGTGATGCGGATTTGCCCAATGCCGTCGCACTTAATTCAACCCTGTATAACGGCGTACGCCTGGTCGGACCGGCCATCGCCGGCGTCATTATTGCCTCGGTCGGCACCGGCTGGGCTTTTCTGCTTAACGGCGTCTCTTTCCTGGCGGTGCTGGTGTCCTTATCGTTCCTGCGTGTCGCCGATCTGCAGGCGAATGCGCGTGCGCGTCGCACCCGAGGCAGTTTGACGGAAGGGTTTCGCTATGTCGCGTCCCGTCCGGATTTGAAAGTCATCCTGGTCATGTTGTTACTTATCGGCACCTTTGGACTGAATTTTCCTATCTTCATATCCACGATGGCCGTTAACGTGTTCCATACCGACGCCCGCGGTTTTGGTCTGTTGTCCTCAATTATGGCTATCGGTACCTTATCGGGCGCCTTGCTTGCCGCCGGCGGCGGCGCGGTATTTGGATTAGGCTGTTTACTGGCCGCCGTCGCGCCGGGCTATTAGCTTTTCGCGGGGGCGCTTATCATTATCGGCGTCGCCGCCCTGACGTTTACCAATGCTACCAATAGCCTGATGCAGCTTACCACCGAACCGGCCATGCGCGGGCGGGTGATGGCGCTGCGTTTGGGCATTGCTTTGGGTGGAGCGCCTATCGGCGCACCTATTGTCGGTGGCGTGGCCGACCATTTCGGTCCGCGCTGGGCGCTTGGCCTAGGCGCAGCGGCGGGATTTGCCGCGGCCATGGTGGCCTTATACGCTTTTAGGTGGCGAGTGCTGGTTCCGGTCACATCCGATCACTGATTCCGATTTCACCCGATCACTGATTCCGGTCGCCCGATCAGCGATTCCAATTCTGTCCGATCGCTCATCTTCTGTTCCGCCATACTCTGGAGATTTTTAGCTTCCGGGGGCATGGCATGGCACGTAAAAAGAAGAAAGCGAGAACGGAAATGTGCATCTATATTAATGTTTTACGTATGAAATTCGAGCAGCGTCGCTCGAATCGCACTATCGCAGCAGCGCTCGGCATAGGCTGTACTACCGTGCACGATATCCTCGGCCGATTCACGGTAGCTAACCTGGTCTAACTGTCCCCCGTCGACCTCGACCGCCTGCTCTATCCCGGCAAATCCGGAAAAGTTATCAATACCTTACCCAGCTGGCTTGATATCGATACCGAGTTAAGCCGCAAGGGCATGACCAAGCAGCTGCTCTGGATGGAATATCAGTCCGCCGTGGGCGGTGATGCCCTCGGTTACTCACAGTTTTGTGCACTGTTCCGTGACTGGAAAAAGAAGCAGCGGCGTTCCATGCGCATGGAGCACAAGGCTGGCGAAAGCTCTTCATCGACTTCTGTGGCCCCACCGTACCTATCGTCAACCCTGCGACCGGTAGCGTACGCCAGGTCGCTATCTTCGTCGCTGCCATGGGCGTGTCAGGCTATGCGTATATCGAAGCCTGTGAAGGCCAGGACATGGCATCGTGGCTCAACGCCAATAGCCGCTGCCTGCACTTCATGGGTGGGGTTCCGGAGCTGATGATACCTGATAATCTGCGCAGCGCTGTCAGCACCCCTGACCGCTATGAGCCGGTCATAAACCAGAGCTACCAGGCGCTGGCAAATCACTATGAGACAGTGGTGCTACCGGCGCGCCCGAGAAAACCGAAAGACAAGGCGAAGGCAGAATCAACTGTGCAGCTGGTAGAACGCTGGATTTTGGCCCGGTTGCGTAAACGTAGGTTCTACTCGCTGGCCGAACTCAACCAGGTGATACAAGAACTCAATCATGAGTTGAATCTGTGCCCGATGCGTCATTACGGCGGACAAAGTCGCCTTGAACGCTTCGAGCAGCTGGACAAACCGGCTCTTGGGCCTCTACCGCCCACACAATGGGAATACAGTGAGTATCTCGTTGCCCGAGTGGGACCTGATTACCACATAGACTACGGCAAAAACTGCTACTCGGTGCCGCATCCGCTGGTTGGCGAGCGCGTTGACGTCATCGCCACCCAACGGCTGGTGCAAATTCACCATAAGGGCGCCTGCGTGGCTACGCACCCTCGCAGCGATAACGCCTATAGGCACACGACTCAGGCGACGCACATGCCGGCTAACCATAAGGGGCAGAGTCAGTGGACGCCGGAAAGGCTGTGCAGTTGGGCGCTGTCGGTGGGTGTGCACACACTGAAAGTGGTCGAGTCCATCCAAGAGAGCAAAGCCCATCCGGAGCAGGCTTACCGCTCCGTGCTGGGGCTACTCAATCTGCAACGGCGCTATGAGACGACGCGACTGGAGAAGGCCTGCGCGCTGGCGTTGGAGAAAGGGTGCATTAACCGCTCTTTCATAGCCAACGTATTGAAACACGGTCGTGAAAGTGAGGTCACCCAGGACGGAGCCGGCGTATCAATGCTGGTTCACGAAAACCTCCGAGGTCCGGACAGTTATCACTAAGGAGAATAAATATGGATACACTGTTAATGGCTCTGCGAGAGCTGAAGTTGTCGGCAATGGTCCAGGCGTTGGAGACGCAACTCGAACTCCCGGGGAGTTATGGGGAGCTGGGGTTCGAGGAGCGGTTGTCGCTGATGGTAGAAGCGGAAAATTTGCATAGAAAAAATAACCACATATGCCATCTGCGACGGCAATCGCAAATGCGCTTGCAGGCAAAACCGGAAGATATCCGCTATATCCCTAGCCGAGGAGTGACACCGGAACAGATGCGAGATCTGCTAGGGGGACAATATCTGAAATATCAGAAAAGCATACTCATCACGGGGCCGACAGGTACGGGCAAAACCTGGCTCAGTTGTGCGCTTGGTGAGCAGGCATGCCGGCAGCAATATAGCGTGCGTTACTGGCGAGTGGGTCGGTTGCTGGCCCATCTTCACCAGTGGCAGGTAGACGGGACTGTGGGGTGGCAATCATTTCTGGACTCTCAAGGGGAACGATGGATTAGCCGGAAGCCCTTTACTGACGCTGCTTACAGCGATTTTAAGAATTCTGGACTCGTCGCAAAAAAATGAGCAGAAAATGAGTTTTTTGCACTATATTCTGGACTGGATTGGTCGTGGTTTGAGTAAGTTTTAAAGCCGTTTAAACAATTTTTGATTAACGATTTCGTTGCTAAATATAAACAGAGAATTTATAGTTTTGTTAAACGGCCCTTTTGCGCTCGCTTGCTAGGCTATCTTCTGATGCTACTTCACCCTCCTCACTAGCCCCCTTTTTGATTTGGTCATAAAGCCGCATAAGACGCTCTTTTTCTTCCTGAGAGAGTAGAAGTAGGGCGTTATCTACGGAGTCAATACGTGATGATGAAAGCAATATTCCTTTGGCTCCTTCTTTATGGATAAGACGGATTAGTGATTCTATATCCTGACGATCAAGAGACTCATAAATCATTAGCCATGTATGTTTTAAGTTGTCATGCTCTTGTGTTTTTGAACTACTTTTAGCTCCATGATCTTTATTTAGCCCTGACGCGAGCCACTCAAGACTAACATTCTCAGCTTCAGCTATCGACAAAACTACCTTTAACGCTGGCTCAGTGCCTTTATGTAAGTAGTTATTTATTGTTGATGCAGGTAGCCCCCAAGCCTTAGCTGCTGAACGAATACTTCTTCCGCCAATAAGCATTTCAAGACGCTCTCTGAAGCTTTCTTTTCCCTCCCAGCCAAAAGCAAATTTATTTTCTTTTGTACCCATTTTTCTATTCCATGTAACATTTTGAATTATAAAGTAAAAACAAGATCTCGCTAAAAAAAGAAAATAAAGAGCTATTTTTGCTTTATTTGGGTTATTTTTAGAGCAATACTTGTCGATAGGAGTAAGCCTTATGACTTACCCGCATGGTTAACTTTTTAGGGTAATCGAATGATAGATAGAAATGAAGTGAATCATCGTGACTGGCACCGGATTGATATCGTGGCCTCCCTGCACAAGAAGGGGATCACCATGCAAGATCTTTCCCGCGGCTCGGGGCTGGCGTCCAGCACGTTAAAAAACGCGCTGTATCGTCCCTATCCCAAAGGTGAACGCATTATCGCTAATGCACTCAATGTGGATCCGGCCAGCATTTGGCCGAGTCGTTATATGATCAAGGTGTCGTAATTATGTTTGTTACGGTGAGTGAGTTAGTCGGTTTACCCGGATTACCTGGCACCTTGCAGGGACTTCGCTGGTCATTGAATAAGCGGACTGCAAATTCACCCGATTTAGTCCGTAAGCGTTCGGGCACCAAGGCTTTCGAGTACCACATAGATTGTTTGCCAGAACAAACACGCGAGATCATCAAACAGCGGCACTATAAATCTTTGATTGCGCAAGCCCCGGCCCAGCCGGCTGATGAGTCGGTCAAGCGCAGCACCGCCATCAAGTCGCGTGATGAGCTGGCGATCATGCGCCAATGTCCCGCTCTGCTCGAGCGCAAGGTGCAGGCCCTGAACGATCACCAAAAGCAGATTGCCGATGCGCGCATGATGCTGGCACAGGAAGTGATCCGGTTACAGCAGGCTGGCATGACCCGCATTGCGGCGGTGACCTTTATCGTCGATGAGTCAAAGGCCGGTACATTGCCCGAGGCCCTGCATCGCGCCGCCACACTGGCTAACGCCAAAAAGGGCCGCACCCGGCAAGGGGTGGGCAAAAGCAGTCTGCAGGAATGGGTGAGTCTCTATCTTAGCGCCGAGCGGCCCCAGGAGCGTCTGGCGATACTGGCTCCCGGTCAGCCGAAGAAGCAGCGTCCCGAGGACATGACGTGGTTCTACGCCCTGTTCTGGCCGCATTATGCCCGATCCTGTGGCCCCACAGTGCTGGAAGCCTACCGCGCGTTTCAGGCGGACTGGCAGGGCAAATACCATGACCAGCCCGCCATGCTGGCGGCCCTGCCGACCTACGACAAGGTCAATCGCATGGTCAAGAGGGTGGCACCTCACCGACGGGTCAAGGGCCGGGTCACCGGTTCGGCGCTCAAGGCGTATCAAGTGTACCAGCAGCGGGATTGGGCACAGATGCCGGTGAACGGCTGCTGGATAGCCGACGGCAAGTCGCTGAACATGAAAGTGGCGCATCCGATACACGGGCGGCCCTTTACCCCGGAGCTGACGTTGGTGCTCGACGGACGTACCCGGTATCTGGTGGGCTGGAGCCTGTCACTGGCGGAAAACGCCATCGCGGTAGCGGATGCATGGCGTTATGCCATCCAGCACCACGGCAAGCCATTGTTTGCCTACTCCGATAACGGCGGTGGTGAGACCAACAAGATGCTGGATGCGGATATCACCGGGATTTTTCCCCGGCTGGGCATAGAGCATATTACCGGTATCCCCGGTAATCCGCAGGCGCGGGGGATTATTGAGCGGCTTAACGGGGTTTTCCCACGCCGGCTGGCTCTGCGCTTTCAGACCTATAACGGGCTAAGCGCTGATCCCAACGGGACGCGGGTGCAAGGGCAAAAGCTGCTGAGTCTGTCGAATGCCTTGCGCCAGGGTAAAGAGCTGAACCCTGTCCAGCAGAAAACGCTGGCGATATTGCCCAGCTGGCGGCAGCTGATAGACGCCATCGAGGAAGAGGTGCAGCGCTATAACCACAGCCACGAGCACAGCGCGCTGCCGAAGGTTAACGGCAAGTCGATGACGCCGGCTGCTTACCGCAAGGCCCTGCTGACCGAGGAAGGAGACAACATTGAATACCTGACGCCGGGCGAATTGCGCGAGATGTTTATGCCGGAAGAGAAACGCGTGGCCCAGCGCGGTTGGGTTGAACTGTTGAATAACCAGTATGTTGCCCGGGAGCTGATTGAGGTAGACCGCCAGACGGTGCGGGTGGCCTACGATATCCATAACCTAATGAAGTGATTATTCGCCAGATGGACGGCGCCTATCTCTGCACTGCGCTCTGGAATGGCAATACCGCCTCGCCGGTGCCGGTCTCCAGAGTGGAAAAAGCGCTGGAAGCGCGCGCCAAGCGTCGCATTAAGCTGGCTGAAAGCAAGATTCAGGATGCGAAAGACGAATTACGCCCGGTGATTGACGCGCCCAGGGAAAGCGATTACAGCCTGCTGGTACCCAAGGCAGCGGAACCCGAAAAAGAGAAGGTGTATTTATTTGAATCTGAATATGAGCACGATATCAAGCAGGTCGGTAATAACCGCTAAGGATATATTGTATGACAACGCGAGAACGTATTTTCCAGCTGATGGAGCGGTCAGGTTACACCCAGCGCAAGGTGGCCGATAAAACCGGATTAAGCGGCGCGACCATTTCACAATATTTAAAGGGGGTCTACAACGGCAATATTGATAACGTCGAGGGCACACTGCGGGATTTTCTTGACCGCGAGACAGAGCACGCCCACCGGCGGGACATCAAGGTGCATTTTGTGCCGACCCATCTGGCCAGGGTGGCGCTGGACCTGATTGGTGCCACGCACGACTTCGGCGATATCGGCGTGATATACGGCCCGGCTGGCATGGGAAAAAGCATGGTGCTGAAGGAGTATGTGCGCGCCAACAGCGCCAATAAAGGCGTCATCCTGATTGAAGCCGACCCCGGCTATACCGCCAAGGTGTTATTGTAGGCGCTGTGCGCCCGGCTGGGTCTGCGCAAAACCGGCAATATTCATGAGCTGGTCGAGGAATGTGTGCAGGGGCTGCGCGACAAAAACTGGCTGGTCCTGGTTGATGAGGCCGAGCTGCTGCCCTACCGGGCGCTTGAGGTCCTGCGCCGCATTCACGACCGTTCCGGGGTGGCCATTGTCCTAGCTGGGATGCCGCGCCTGCTGCTCAATCTGAAAGGCTCACGCGGGGAATACGCCCAGCTCTATAGCCGGGTGGGCATGGCGTTAGACCTGGAATCTCGTAAGAAAGACAGTGAAGCCGAGGATTTCCGCGCCATTCTGGGCAGCCTGCTCTCGAACGGTGAGGCCACGGGCGAGCCGCTTGCGCCAGAGATTGCCGCCGCCTTTCGCAAGCATTCACGGGGCAATTATCGCCGCTTGTTTAAACTGGCGCGCGGGGTGGCCCGGACAAGCGCTATCGGCAATCAGGGGATGTCCGTGACATTAATCGACCGCTATGCGGAAATGCTAATTCATTGAAGGAGGAAAGTATGTCAGTCCATCATAAAGCGGCATCGACCAACACTTATCTTATCGCCGCGATGACGCAGGCAGGAGCCGTTATTCATTATTTGACGATAAGAGGCGTGAGCGTAAAAAGCGTGATATTGCATAATTGCAAATCCGTTATCCGTATTGAACACGCTTTGTTGAATAAATCCGAAATTTTTGACGACTTCCTCCCTATCAGGGCGATTGTTACATGATGCGGACGCTGTTTGGCATTCCTAACAACGTGATCCGGTTAAGCGCTTTGACCATTGCCATAGCCTCACCTACCTGCGCGTCATAGTCATGCAGACTCAGATGACCACCCAGAAGTATTTTAAACCGGAACATGGCCGTTTCAGCCAGTGAACGCCGGTGATAACCTACTTTCTTTTTCCAGGTATCGTTATTGCCGCTCAGATGCTGATTTGCCACCGCATGGTTACGCTCATGGTATCGAGCTGGCCAATATTGCGCACCACTTCGCGGTGGGATAAGCGGCTTTATTTTTTTCCTCAGCAGAGCATCATGACAGTAACGCGTATCGTAAGCACTGTCAGCCGACGCTTCCCTGATTTTCCGGTGGGTTTGGTTAATCAGCCCGGGCAGCGCCTGCGCATCTGTCGTACCGCTTAGCGATAAATCGGCACAGATAATTTCATGTGTCGCGCTATCTACTGCCAGATGAAGCTTGCGCCATACTCTGCGCCTCTCAGCCCCATGCTGCCTGACTTTCCATTCGCCTTCGCCGAAGATTTTCAGGCCGGTGCCATCGATGACCAGGTGTGAGATTTCGCCGCGGGTTGGCGTTTTTATGCTGATGTCGACGGTTTTTGCTCGCCGGCTGACCAGAGAGTAATCTGGGCAGCGCAACGACAGCCCCATCAGTTTAAAAATCGCGTCAACGAAACCCTGTAACGCCCGGAGCGAAAGGTTAAACACGCGCTTTATCATCAGAACCGTGGTAATGGCCATATCGGTGTAGTGAAGCGGCCGGCCACGATGTTCAGGTGGTGTACTCTCAGTCCATGCAGCAATGGCTGACTCATCAAGCCATACTGTCATGTCCCCCCGCTGCCTGAGCGCATTGTTGTATGCGGGCCAGTTGGTGATTTTAAACTTTTGCTTTGCCATGGGGACCTGATGTGGAAACGAATGTAGTGATCAGAGCCGCCAGTCACCTAAAAGTTCGATTTATTCAACAAAGCCGGTTTACACTGGCTTGCGCCCCGGAGAACTAGCCGCATTATCTTGGAGAGATATAGATTTTAATCGAAAAGAAATGACAATATCGCGCGCATTATCCGACAGAATATTTAAACTACCAAAAACAAACAAGCCACGTACAATTATATTATCTCCACCCGCAATTGAGGCCCTGAAATGTCAGCAAAAGCACACCGCAATGCTACAGGACATTGATGTAATAATTTACTGTACAAAAAAAGAAAAGCGACATGAAAAAATACGTCCAGTTTTTGCTCCATCCACAACAGCATCATCAGATAATCATGGCAAATTCTTTATGGCAAGTTCATTGCTAAATTTATGGGAGAAAGCAGTAAGGCGCTCTGGGATACGATATCGTCCGATTTACCAACTCAGGCACACGTTCGCTTGCTGGAATCTGACCGCTCACGGTAATGTTGCCTTTATCGCTAAGCAGATGGGGCATGCTGATTATACTATGTTAGTAAATGTCTATGGCCGTTGGATGGATAGTGAGAGTCATACCGAAAATGATAAGATATGGGAATCGCTCGCAGCAAAAGGGCATCAGGAGGCGCTAAAATGGTCCCAAAAATGTCCCAAGAAAATCGGGTAATCTCGTAAAATTATGTATTATATATAAAAAATCATGCCTAGTGCACATGCATGATATGCTACGCGCCGGCGTGATATAACAAGGAACACCTTCATGCAACAGACCCCCACCGTCGAGACGTGTTATGGACCGGTCGCGCAGCAGGTGCTGCAACGGGCCCGCCATATTCGTCTACTGATTTGCGATGTGGATGGCGTGATGTCCGACGGCCTGATTTATATGGGCAATCACGGTGAAGAACTCAAAGCGTTCAATGTCCGCGACGGCTACGGCATTCGTTGCCTGCTGACATCGGGCATTGAGGTCGCTATTATTACCGGCCGCTTCGCCAGGCTGCTGGAGGACCGCTGCGCCACGCTTGGCATTACGTACCTTTACCAGGGGCAGTCGGATAAGACTTTGGCCTTTAAAGCGCTTCTGAGTAAACTGACATTAACGGCGGAACAGGTCGCCTACGTGGGCGATGACCTGATTGATGCTCCGGTCATGGACCAGGTTGGCCTGAGCGTGGCGGTGGCGGATGCGCACCCGTTATTGCGGCCCAGGGCCGATTACGTTACCCGCATCGCCGGCGGTCGCGGCGCCGTGCGGGAAGTCTGCGACCTGCTGCTGCTGGCGCAGAGAAAGCTGGAGGATGCCAAAGGGCAGTCGGTATGAACAAGAATTTGCGTTGGACCACGGCGCTGCTGGGATTATTGGTACTGGTGCTTATTGGCTGGAATCTGGCGGATACCGACTCGGCGCCCGCCCAGGCGCCGGTCAATACCGGCGAGCCAATCTATCAGAGCGAATATACCACCACGGTGGTGTATAACCCGGCGGGGGGGCTTAACTATAAGCTGGTGGCCGATCACGTGAATCACTACGCCGAGCAACAGATAACCTGGTTTACTCGGCCGGTCGCCACCACGTTCGATGAGGACAAAGTGCCGACCTGGACGGTAAAGGCTGATAAGGCCAAGCTGACCCAAGACAGGATGCTTTATCTGTATGGCCATGTTCAGGTGGATAGCCTGACCGACGCTTCGCAGCTTAAACGCATTACAACAGATAACGCGGTGGTTAACCTGGTCACGCAGGACGTCTCCTCGGATGATGAGGTAACCTTATATGGTACCGGCTTTAACTCCACCGGCATGAAGATGCGCGGCAATCTGCGCAACAAGACCGCCGAGTTGATTGAAAAGGTTAAGACCTCTTATGAAATCCAGAATTCACAACGTACGCCCTAGCCTGCTTCTGGCCGGCGGCTTAATGCTGGCCAGCGCGCAGGCGCTGGCGCTCACCAGCGACAACCAGCAGCCGATTCATCTCGACTCCGCGCAGCAGGCGGTGGATATGGCGACCAACACCGTGACCCTAACCGGTGATGTTGTGGTCAAGCGTGGTTCCATCGATATTCGTGCCGATAAGGTGGTCATCACCCGTCCCGACGGTAAGGACGGTAACGAAGTGGTGGAAGGCTTCGGTAATCCGGTGACCTTCTATCAGTTGCAGGACGACGGCAAGCCGGTCCGCGGTCATTCGCAGAAAATGCGCTATGAGACCGCTAATGATCTGGTGATCCTGACCGGCAATGCCTATCTGGAGCAGTTGGACAGCAACGTCAAGGGCGATCGTATTACCTATCTGGTCAAGAAACAGCAGATGGAGGCGTTCAGCGACAAAGGCAAACGGGTCACCACCGTACTGGCGCCGGCGCAGTTGCAGGATAAAAGCGGCGCTAAAGCGCCGGCGAAATCGGCCAAATAAACGGGTATAGGATGTATGGCAACATTAATCGCAGAAAATTTGGCTAAAGCCTATAAAGGGCGACGCGTGGTGGAAGACGTCAGCCTTAAGGTAAGCTCTGGCGAAATTGTGGGATTGTTGGGGCCAAACGGGGCGGGCAAAACCACCACGTTTTATATGGTGGTGGGCATTATTCCCCGTGACGCCGGCCGCATTGTGATCGACGAAGACGATATCAGCCTTCTGCCGCTGCATACCCGCGCCCGGCGCGGTATCGGCTATCTGCCGCAGGAAGCCTCGATCTTCCGTCGTCTGAGCGTGTTCGACAATCTGATGGCGGTGCTGCAAATCCGCCAGGATCTGACCAGCGAACAGCGCAACGACCGCACGAAAGAGCTGATGGAGGAGTTTCATATCAGCCACCTGCGCGACAACCTAGGCCAGTCGCTATCCGGCGGTGAACGACGCCGGGTGGAGATCGCGCGCGCGCTGGCCGCCAATCCTAAATTCATCCTGCTTGACGAACCTTTTGCCGGCGTCGATCCGATTTCGGTCATCGACATCAAAAAAATCATTGAACATTTGCGCGACAGCGGCCTTGGCGTGCTGATTACCGACCACAACGTGCGTGAAACCCTCGACGTGTGCGAACGGGCCTATATCGTCAGCCAGGGTAAGCTTATCGCCCACGGCTCCCCCGCCGACATCCTGCTCGACGAACAGGTCAAGCGGGTTTATCTGGGCGAAGAGTTCCGCCTCTGATAAGGTGACGTTACCGCCGTGGTTCGTGAGGATAGTTGACGCATTATATGAAGCAAGGTTTACAACTCAGGCTGAGTCAGCAGTTAGCCATGACCCCGCAGTTGCAACAGGCCATTCGTCTGTTGCAATTGTCCACGCTTGAACTCCAGCAGGAAATTCAGACGGCGCTGGAAAGTAACCCCTTGCTTGAGCAGGCCGATTTGCATGACGAGGTGGAGGCGCACGATGCGCCCGACAGTGAATCGCTGGACACCCGCGAGGCGATGGAACAAAAGGACATGCCGGAAGAGCTGCCGCTGGACGCCACCTGGGACGAAATGTACTCCGCCGGCACGCCATCCGGCACCGATTACCGCGACGAAGAATTACCCGTCTATCAGGGCGAAACCACCCAGACCCTACAGGATTACCTGATGTGGCAGGTGGAGCTCACCCCTTTCTCCGATACCGATAAAGCCATCGCCACCTCGATAGTCGACGCCGTGGACGACACCGGTTATTTGACGGTGCCGCTGGACGATATTCTCGACAGCATCGGCGGCGAAAACGTGACCCTCGACGAAGTAGAAGCGGTGCTAAAACGTATCCAGCGCTTTGATCCGATCGGCGTGGCGGCGCGGGATTTGCGCGATTGCCTGCTGATTCAGCTCTCGCAGTTTCCGGTCGATTTGCCCTATCTCAACGAAGCGAGGCTCATCGTCAGCGATTATCTTAATCTGCTGGGCAGCCATGATTTCCGCACTCTGCTGCGTTCGACTAAGCTGAAAGAAGAGGTGCTGAAACCCGCGATGGGGCTGATACAGTCGCTGGATCCGCGTCCAGGGCAGTCCATCAATACCGGCGAGTCGCACTATGTCATTCCTGACGTGCTGGTGCGCAAACTGCAAAACCGCTGGGTGGTGGAACTTAATACCGACAGTATCCCGGCCCTGCGCATCAATCAGCAGTACGCGGCGTTGGGTAGCTGCACCCGCAATGATTCGGACGGTCAGTTCATCCGCAGCCATTTGCAAGAGGCGCGCTGGCTGATTAAAAGCCTGGAAAGCCGCAATGAAACGCTGCTGAAGGTGACGCGCTGTATTGTCGAACGGCAGAAGGCGTTTTTTGAACAAGGGGAAGAGTTTATGCGGCCGATGGTGCTGGCGGACATTGCCCTGGCGGTAGATATGCACGAGTCCACGATCTCGCGCGTCACCACCAGAAATATCTGCACAGCCCGCGCGGCATCTTTGAATTGAAATATTTTTTCTCAAGCCACGTCAATACCGAAGGGGGAGACGAAGCGTCCTCAACGGCTATTTGTGCGCTGGTGAAAAAACTCATCGCCGCGGAAAACCCGGCGAAGCCGTTTAGCGACAGTAAGCTCACCGACCTACTTTCCGAGCAGGGTATCATGGTGGCGCGGCGTACCGTAGCAAAGTACCGAGAGTCTTTATCCATCCCGCCGTCGAACCAGCGAAAACAATTGGTTTGACCTCTACAGAGAAGGAAGACACTATGCAGCTGAACATTACCGGACAGCATGTTGACATCACCGACGCCTTACGAGAATTTGTTACCACCAAATTCTCAAAGCTGGAACAGTTCTTCGATCGCATCAATCAGGTTTATATTGTCCTGAAGGTGGAGAAAGTTCAGAAGATTGCCGAAGCGAAGGTGCATCTCAACGGTGGTGAGCTGCACGCGACTGCGGAAGCGGATGATATGTACGCCGCCATCGATCTATTGATCGATAAACTCACGCGGCAGTTGAACAAGCATAAAGAGAAGCTGAAACAATATTAATTTAACCGTAGCCGACAACGCTACCTAAACCTCACATCGGCTCGTTATCCCTACGGTAACGGGCCGATGAGTCTTAAAGGTTAACCAGCGCCTAAGTGACCCGAAATGACTAACGATACAGCAATGCAAATTGATTCAGTGTTAAACATTGAATGTACCCGCAGCGACATCCACTGCCAGAGCAAGAAAAGAGCGCTGGAAATTATCAGCGAACTGGCGGCGAAGCAGCTCAACCTGGCGCCGCAAGTGGTGTTTGACGCCGTATTGACGCGTGAACGCATGGGCAGCACCGGTATCGGTAATGGCATCGCCATTCCGCACGGTAAGCTGGAAGAGGACACGCTGCGCGCGGTCGGGGTTTTTATCCGGCTTGAACAGCCTATCGCTTTTGACGCCATCGATAATCAGCCCGTGGACCTGCTGTTCGCGCTGCTGGTGCCGGCGGAGCAGTGCAAGGTCCATTTGCACACCCTGTCGCTGGTCGCCAAGCGGCTGGCGGACAAAACCGTTTGTCGCCGCTTGCGCGCCGCGCAAAGCGACGAGGAGCTGTATCAGATTATGACCGAGACGGATGACGGCGACTGATGTCGCGGCGCCGTCCCGAACGCGGGATGGAATGGGCGAGGCATGGCCGCATCGCCAGGGGATGAGATAAGTAAGGCAAAGGGGTGTAACGTCATGGTGCTGATGATAGTCAGCGGTCGTTCCGGCTCAGGTAAATCCGTTGCGCTGCGCGCGCTGGAGGACATGGGTTTTTATTGCGTCGATAATCTGCCGGTGGTGCTGCTGCCGCAGCTTGCCAGTACGCTGGCGGCGAGCAATATCTCCGCCGCGGTGAGTATCGATGTGCGCAATATGCCCGAATCGCCGGAAATTTTTGAGCAGGCCATGGATAACCTGCCGCAGGCCTTTTCCCCGCAGCTCCTGTTTCTGGACGCCGATCGCAACACGCTCATCCGTCGCTATAGCGACACCCGCCGGCTGCACCCGCTCTCCGCCCGGAACCTGTCGCTGGAAAGCGCCATCGATGAAGAGGATTCGCTGCTTGAGCCGCTGCGCTCGTGCGCCGATCTGGTGATCGACACCTCCGAGATGTCGGTGCATGAGCTGGCCGAAATGCTGCGCACCCGCCTGTTGGGCAAGCGCGAGCGGGAGCTGACCATGGTGTTTGAATCCTTCGGCTACAAGCACGGCATCCCCATCGACGCCGACTATGTGTTCGACGTGCGCTTTCTGCCCAATCCCCACTGGGATCCCAAGCTCAGGCCGATGACCGGTCTGGATCGCCCCGTAGCGGCGTTTTTAGATCGCCATACTGAAGTGCATAATTTCATCTATCAGACCCGCAGCTATCTGGAGCTGTGGCTGCCGATGCTCGAAACCAACAACCGCAGTTATCTCACGGTGGCGATAGGCTGTACCGGCGGCAAGCACCGTTCGGTCTATATCGCTGAACAGCTGGCGGACTATTTCCGTTCTCGCGGCAAGAATGTCCAGTCCCGCCACCGCACTCTGGAAAAACGCAAATCATGGCGGTCAAACAAACGGTAGAGATAAAAAACCACCTGGGGATGCACGCCCGGCCGGCAATGAAGCTGTTTGAATTGGTACAGAGTTTTGATGCCGAAGTGCTGTTGCGCAACGACAGCGGCACCGAAGCGGAAGCCAGCAGCGTTATCGGTTTGCTAATGCTCGATTCCGCCAAAGGGCGGATGATCGAAGTCGAGGCCACCGGGCCTGACGAGGTGCAGGCGCTGGCGGCGGTGATCGAGCTGTTTAATACCGGGTTTGACGAAGATTGACCCCAACCCCGTTCGCCACCCGTTCCCTGCCCCCTCTGCGGTCCAAGCCTGTCACGGGCGACGCTCTCGCCGCGTGTAGCTTCCCCGTCTTGCATCGGCATTTAACGCCGACAAACCTTTGCCCGCTTAGAACGTAGCCGGCGGTCGACGCCGCCGGGTGGTTTCGATGGGCATCCGGTCGGGCTATCCGCGCCCAGGTGCAGGCAAATGTGATCTTCCGAGCTATGGCCGCCCCATCACCGAAGTGCGTGCCATTACGATTGGGGAATGGATTCAAGTTAAGCGTAAAGTCCAGGTCCAAATCCAAGTCTTATATTTAGTTTAAGTTTGCATTCTAGTCACTGTTTTAATATTGATTTTTAATCGCCATCTTCAATAATCAATCTACTTTGAAAAATAAGTCTCCCTTGAGCATTAAGCTGCCTCGTTTTTATTTCTTGACCACCGGCAGTCAGGGTCGTAATTTAACCGACATTCATATCAAGAACGTAAAATCAATAAGCCACGTACGTCGCGGCCGTTTGCGCGCGGACAATTAAAAAGGGAATCATTAATAAAAGGATTTATTTATGATAACCGCTGTTTTTTATCATCGCTTTTGGTATTGCCTTATCGCAACCCGTCCCTGCCTTGGCCGAGTTCCACAGCCTTAGCGCCAGTTACCTTCACAACTTTATCAAAATTAAAACCGGCGGCACGGAAGCCGACGCCGGCGCCTTGGACGGCATCAACGTTAAATATCGCTATGAATGGGGCGGCCCGCTCAGTTTTATCGGCTCGCTGAGCTATATGACCGCCAATGCCTACAGCCGCCAGGTTTCTGAAAATAGTTTTCAGGAGGATGCTCGATATCGCTATAGCGCGGTTTCATTGAAAGCAGGGCCTGCCTGGCGTTTCAATGAATACGTCTCTCTTTATGGCATTATCGGCGTGAACTACGATGATTATTCATTACACGCCAGCAAAACCGCTATAAAGGCAGGCACATCGACCGCTACGCAGCATTACCGAGATCAACGACAGAAAGCCGCCCTCGCCTATGGCGCAGGCGTGCAAATCAACCCGGTCCAAAACATGGTAGTAGACCTAGGCTATGAAGCCAGCCGCTTCGACCATCGTGGTTTAACCTTTACCCGAAACGCGCTGCTTTTCGGCGTCGGCTACCGTTTCTGAGCGCTGAGCCGGCGCGCAGGACGGTGGTCTTCCTCTTCCTTCGCCGTTTGAGACGTTTTGCCCGCGGTGCCTTGGTGTCTGTCGAGAAGGCAGGCGCGCTAAGGTGGTTCTAAGGCTAGAGCGAGGCTAATGAGGCTGGTGGGCTAGTGAGGCCTGCGAGGCCAGTAAAGCCAATAAAGCTAGGCTGTGTCTCTCAAATGATTAAGGCAGAACACCTGCCTAAGTTAAGGAATAAATATCGTTATGGCATTTAATGATCTGCCCGATGCAGAGAGCCTGTTTAGAAATTTGTGTATTTGCCTGATTTTGATATGTTCAATCCAACATCAAAAACAGGTTAATTTATGGACGAAAAACAGTTGCAGGCTCTGGCTAACGAACTGGCCAAAAATCTCAAAACCCCTGAAGATCTCAGTCACTTCGATCGGCTGCTGAAAAAAATCAGCGTTGAAGCAGCTCTCAATGCCGAAATGACCCATCACCTCGGCTACGATAAAAATCAGCCTAAACCGGGGACCAACGCCCGCAACGGCTATTCCACAAAAACCGTTATCACTGGCGATGGCCCGCTGGCGCTGCGTACTCCGCGCGATCGTGACGGTTCCTTTAAACCGCAACTGGTGAAGAAGAACCAGACCCGGATTACCGGGATGGATAACCAGATTTTATCATTGTACGCCAAAGGGATGACCACCCGCGAGATCGCCGCCGCGTTTAAAGAGCTGTATGACGCCGATGTCTCGCCGGCGCTGGTCTCAAAGGTCACCGATGCGGTCATGGAGCAGGTTGTCGAATGGTAAAACCGGCCTCTGGATGCAGTCTATCCCATTGTTTATCTTGACAGTATCGTTCTAAAAGTCCGGCAGGACAGCCGCATTATCAACAAATCTGTGCTCCTGGCGCTGGGCATCAACATCGAAGGCCAGAAAGAGTTGCTAGGTATGTGGCGGGCCGAAAATGAAGGCGCAAAGTTCTGGCTGAACGTGCTGACAGAACTGAAAAACCGCGGCCTGAACGATATCCTTATCGCCTGCGTAGACGGGCTGAAAGGTTTCCCTGACGCTATTAACGCGGTGTATCCGGAGGCGCGGCTCCACTGTGTATCGTGCATATGGTGCGCAACAGCCTGCGGTTCGTCTCCTGGAAGGACTACAAGGCCGTCACCCGCGTATCTATCAGGCCCCTACGGAAGAAGCCGGCTTGCAGGCGCTAGAAGCGTTCTCCAGTGCCTGGGACATCCGCTACCCGCAAATAAGTCGAAGCTGGCAGGCAAACTGGGCCAATCTGGCCACGTTCTTTGCCTACCCAACGGACATCCGCAAGGTGATCTACACGACCAACGCCATCGAGTCGTTAAACAGCGTGATCCGGCATGCCATCAAAAAGCGCAAGGTGTTCCCGACCGACGACGCAGTGAAAAAGGTGGTGTGGCTGGCGATACAGGCGGCCTCACAGAACTGGACAATGCCTTTGAGGGACTGGCGCATGGCAATGAGCCGCTTTATTATCGAGTTCGGTGACCACCTGGACGGTCACTTCTGAGAAAAGGCATTTACACAGAATCCGGTACGGGCTCGGTCAGACCATGCAAGGAGAAAAAGATGATTTCCCATTCCTTTTGCGTAAAACGCTCACCCGGGTCAAACGTCGCCGGCCGTGGTGCTTCCCCGTCCACGCATTCCAGCGTCGAGCCAAACTTGAACGGGCGTGCATGGCAGATGGTTCCGATGCACTCGAATTCCACCTCCTCTGACGGGTCGTCAACGCAGTCGAATTGCGGGTAGAAATCGAATTGATAGGGTTGCAGCGTCTGCTCTGGGCCATAGGGCTGGACATTCTGCACCGAGAAGTAACTTTTACCCTCTCTCGCTTTTTTCTCCTGCGCCAGAAACAGCTCAAGTGCCAAAGGCGAATCAATCAATGCCTTCATCTCCGGGTTGAAATACGGCATGCCGCTCTTACCCGTTACCGCGCAGGGTGTGGTCAGATTCAGGCAGGTGTAGGCCATGAGTTGGTTCATGCTGCACCCCCGGTTTGTACGTGAGAGGCTTTTGCCTCTCAACGATTATGTTTAAAATCAATAAATTGCTTTTATTACAATGCGTTTGTCTATGATTGAAGCCAATCTAAATCCAACAAAACCGATTCGTTTGGGCCATTTTGTGGACGTTTTTTTACGCTCACGACAGCTATTTTTATTGTGATTTGTTATCATGTTAGTTTCATCAGTGGGTTAAATTTTACTGCGTCGTTTAGATAAATAGGGGCAAAATGAGCATATACCATGGTTTGTTCTATTTGGCCGTGACCTAGGATTTTCTGTAGCGCCAAGATGTTACCTCCGTTCATCATAAAGTGACTGGCGAATGTATGTCGAAGTACGTGAGTCCCTTGGCCATCAGGCAGATGCGGGGCAACATCTTTTATGGTTCTGCGTACTTCTTGGTAGTTTGCGTTTGGGAACAGGACATGTCTGCGATCTTTTGTAATTTCTTTTGCCATTTCTGGAGATATTGGTACTGTGAGATTATTCCCATTCTTAGTGCGGATAAATGTAACTTTTTCGTGGATTACACGATCTGCGGTCATTGACGCAGACTCGCTCCAGCCTGCCCCCGTAGCGAGGTATAGCTTTGTGACCCGTTGATTATCTCCTTCAAGACGAGATAACAGATCTGCAATTTCATTTAGGTGCAAAAATCCCATTTCTTTTTTAACTAGCTTGATTTTTTTCATTCCAGCCAGTGGATTTTCACAGTGGTAATGCCCCAGACTAATGAGAGTTGAGAAAACATTGCCAAGAAATTCTTGCTCTATGTTAATCGTTTTTGGCTTTATCCCTTGCTCTAACCTCAGTGCTCGATAGTCAGAGAAAGTAGCAGGACTAATCTTATCTGCCGTAGGGTTCTTCATTCTTTGATCTAGCGCAATAAGTTTTCGATGCAGTCGAGGGCCATTTCTGAGTAACTGTCCTTTGTGCTTCCACCATAATTTAATTAACACTGATAATGGCCGCCGATCTGTGGGTTTATCTAGCCAATCCTTGTTATTCAGTGTTGCAATGGCCCAACGTTCATATTGTTGAGCCTATGCCTTAGTAGAAAATTTTTTGCGAATACGCTTTCCAGTACGTCCTTGAGGGCGAACATCAACCAGCCGTCGGTTCCTAGTGATTTAATGCTCATTCTTCCTACTTTTAAAAAAGTTTCTTCTCATTTTGTTATTGATCATTAGTCATTATCTAACCAATGTGTTTTTTCGCTACATATACCGCCGCTAGACCATTTTTCCATGATTTTCAAAGCAATCAGCCAGCCTTTTGGATTTTTTGGGGGCTGCATGTGCTGGTGTACCCATCAGGGGAGAGAGACGGGGATATCTGCCCGGATTCTGGTACAACTTGGTTGGTCATAAGCCATAATGCATATTTTGAAAACCGTGGATGTTGTGTGAATTTGGTCAAGGTATCGCTTCCTACATTTGCGATGCGACCGGTTTCGTAGCGCTTCATTGTAGGGACTGGTATCCCTGTAATTTCAGCAAGTTCTTCTCTTGTTAGCCCTTCGGCTTCACGTATATCTCTCAATTTTTTTCCTATGAGCATTGGCAAGGTTCTCCTGAGCACCCTAATATAAGCCAAGGATTCCTTGGAGAACCCCGCGGAAGCCGATCTAAACCGATCTAAGAGGATAGCGCATGGCGGCAACACATAAAAGCACCCTCGTTAGAGCAGTGACATCAAATGCCAGAAACGTGGTGAGCTTGCCGGTCTGCGGCGAACGTGCTGGTTCCGGTCACATTCGATCACTGATTTCGATTTCACCCGATCACTAATTCTGATTTCATCCGATCACTGATTCCGGTCGCCCGATCAGCGATTCCGATTCTGTCTGATCGCTCATCTTCTGTTCCGCCATACTCTGGAGACTTTTAGCTTCCGAGGGCATGGCATGGCACGTAAAAAGAAGAAAGTGAGAACGGAAATGTGCATCTATATTAATGTGTTACGTATGAAATTCGAGCAGCGTCGCTCGAATCGCACTATCGCAGCAGCGCTCGGCATAGGCTGTACTACCGTGAACGATATCCTCGGCCGATTCACGGTAGCTAACCTGGTCTGGCCATTGCCGGCGGAACTGTCCCCCGTCGACCTCGACTGCCTGCTCTATCCCGGCAAATCAGGAAAAGTTATCAATACCTTACCCAGCTGGCTTGATATCGATACCGAGTTAAGCCGCAAGGGCATGACCAAGCAGCTGCTCTGGATGGAATATCAGTCCGCCGTGGGCGGTGATGCCCTCGGTTACTCACAGTTTTGTGCACTGTTCCGTGACTGGAAAAAGAAGCAGCGGCGTTCCATGCGCATGGAGCACAAGGCTGGCGAAAAGCTCTTCATCGACTTCTGTGGCCCCACCGTACCTATCGTCAACCCTGCGATCGGTAGCGTACGCCAGGTCGCTATCTTCGTCGCTGCCATGGGCGTGTCAGGCTATGCGTATATCGAAGCCTGCGAAGGCCAGGACATGGCATCGTGGCTCAACGCCAATAGCCGCTGCCTGCACTTCATGGGTGGGGTTCCGGAGCTGATGATACCTGATAATCTGCGCAGCGCTGTCAGCACCCCTGACCGCTATGAGCCGGTCATAAACCAGAGCTACCAGGCGCTGGCAAATCACTATGAGACAGTGGTGCTACCGGCGCGCCCGAGAAAACCGAAAGACAAGGCGAAGGCAGAATCAACTGTGCAGCTGGTAGAACGCTGGGTTTTGGCCCGGTTGCGTAAACGTAGGTTCTACTCGCTGGCCGAACTCAACCAGGTGATACTAGAACTCAATCATGAGTTGAATCTGCGCCCGATGCGTCATTACGGCGGATAAAGTCTCCTTGAACGCTTCGAGCAGCTGGACAAACCGGCTCTTGGGCCTCTACCGCCCACACAATGGGAATACAGTGAGTATCTCGTTGCCCGAGTGGGACCTGATTACCACATAGACTACGGCAAAAACTGGTACTCGGTGCCGCATCCACTGGTTGGCGAGCGCGTTGACGTCATCGCCACCCAACGGCTGGTGCAAATCCACCATAAGGGCGTCTGCGTGGCTACGCACCCTCGCAGCGATAACGCCTATAGGCACACGACTCAGGCGGCGCACATGCCGGCTAACCATAAGGGGCAGAGTCAGTGGACGCCGGAAAGGCTGTGCAGTTGGGCGCTGCCGGTGGGTGTGTGCACACTGAAAGTGGTCGAGTCCATCCAAAAGAGCAAAGCCCATCCGGAGCAGACTTACTGCTCCGTGCTGGGGCTACTCAATCTGCAACGGCGCTATGAGACGACGCGACTGGAGAAGGCCTGCGCGCTGGCGTTGGAGAAAGGGTGCATTAACCGCTCTTTCATAGCCAACGTATTGAAACACGGTCGTGAAAGTGAGGTCACCCAGGACGGAGCCGGCGTATCAGTGCTGGTTCACGAAAACCTCCGAGGTCCGGACAGTTATCACTAAGGAGAATAAATATGGATACACTGTTAATGGCTCTGCAAGAGCTGAAGTTGTCGGCAATGGTCCAGGCGTTGGAGACGCAACGCGAACTCCCGGGGAGTTATGGGGAGCTGGGGTTCGAGGAGCGGTTGTCGCTGATGGTAGAAGCGGAAAATTTGCATAGAAAAAACAACCACATATGCCGTCTGCGACGGCAATCGCAAATGCGCTTGCAGGCAAAACCGGAAGATATCCGTTATATCCCTAGCCGAGGAGTGACACCGGAACAGATGCGAGATCTGCTAGGGGGACAATATCTGAAATATCAGAAAAGCATACTCATCACGGGGCCGACAGGTACGGGCAAAACCTGGCTCAGTTGTGCGCTTGGTGAGCAGGCATGCCGGCAGCAATATAACGTGCATTACTGGCGAGTGGGTCGGTTGCTGGCCCATCTTCACCAGTGTCAGGTAGACGGGACCTATCTAAAACAGCTTAAGCAGTTAGAAAAAATAGAGTTACTGATCTTGGACGACGTGGGCCTAGAATCAATAAGTCCGATGCAGGCAACGATGCTGTTGGAGGTGATGGAAGATCGCTACGACAAAAGCAGCAGCATCCTGATTAGTCAACTGCCGGTGAAAAAATGGTATGGACTGATAGAAAACCCCACGACAGCTGACGCGTTACTCGATCGGTTAGTACACCCCAGCTATAGACTGGAACTTAAAGGCGAATCACTACGCAAAGAGCAAGGAGTAGCCAGCACAGGAAAAATAGACTAAACCCGAGTCAGAAGATGAGCGAACACGTGATCGAATATCACTGGAATGGGTGATCGGAAAATATCGGAATAACTGATCGGATGTCGCCGGAACAGCTGATCGGATACGTCGGAATCTGCAGGTACTCAGCCAGGACGAGCTGCCCCGCTTTGCCGTGGCCGCCAATACCCTGGCGATGGCGGTAAAAAGCAGTGCGGGTGAAGGCGCCGACTATATGGGCAGCCTATACCACAAGTTTGACAGCGTTGCGGAGAAAATGGGCCGTGTGCCGTTTGCCGAACAGATGGCGAGCAAAACCGCCTATATGGCACAGGCATTTGGTACCACGTTGCAAAAAATTTCAGATTTGATGGAGGGGGCCAGGGGAACGGGTGATAACTATGGGATCGGTCTGAATGAACAGCTGGCGGCGCTGGGGATGCTGGAAAAAATTCTCGGCACCGAGGCCAGCAGCAGCTATGAATCCTTCTACAAGGTGGCCGAAGACGGCGCGAAACAACTGGGGATGAGCTTTGTCAACAGCGCCGGCCAGATGCTGAGCTTGCCGGAGATGCTCACCAAACTTCAGGGGCACTACGGCGCGAGCATCGAGGGCAATCTCAAGGCCCAGGCCGAGCTGGATAAGGCCTTTGGTGACGGGGCCAATGTCATTAAACAGCTTTACGGCAACACGGATGTGCTAAACAAGCATATCCATGCCCTGGGCAGTAATGACGGCCTGAAGCGCGCGCGAGAGATGGCCGAGAAAATGATTGTCCCCAGGGACCGGCTGGCCGCCATCTGGACGGCGATCCGCATTGCATGGGGCGCACCCTGCTGCCGGTGTTATACCCGTTTATCAATAAAATGGCGGACGGCGGGCAAAAACTGGCCCGCTGGCTGACGTTGTTTCCCAATATTGCCCGTGTGGTGGGCTATGCCGTGCTGGCGTTTCTCAGCCTGGCCGGGGCTGGCGCGGTGGTGAATATCGCCATGGGTGCCAGCGCCTTTGTCATGGTGGGCTTGAAAGGATTGTGGGCAGGCCTGACGGCTGTCGTGAAGCTCCATGTGGCAGCCCTCTGGCTGTACCAAAAGGCGGTATTTGCCTGGGCGGCTGTGATACGCATGATGCGCGGCGTGTTGCTGGCGGTGCGTATTGCCGCTGTACTGACCGGCATTGCCATGAATTTTATGTCCTGGCCTGTCCTGCTGATTGTGGGCACGGTGGCGCTGCTGGTCGTGGGATGCATTGCGCTGGTCAAATACTGGGATACGCTCAAGGCCGCCATGATGCAGACCACCGCCTTTAAACTGATTGCCGCCTACGTTAGCTGGCTGGCAAGCCTGTTTACGCGCGCCTGGGAGGGGATACGCGCAGGCTGGCAGGCGTTGTGCGCCTACTTTGCCGACTTTTCCCTGAGCGACACCTTTGAGGACATGATTGACGGCGTGAGCGCGCTGTTTATCGGTCTCTGGGCGTCGGTGAAAGCCACTTTCGCCCGCACCTGGAACACCATAGCAGAAACCCTCAATCATCTGCCCGGCGTTAACCTGTCCCTCTCCGCCCTGCCGGGGGATAACACCGCCGGTGTCACCCCGTCAGGCCCCGCGCCGACGCGCCCTGCGAGCGGCCCGAAACTACTGACCGGCGGGCAGACCAAAGGACTCAGCCCCGGCGGCCTGAGCCGTGAGATCACCAGCCATCAGCGCAGCGTCACGGATAACAGCCGCCACATTGGGCAGGTGCATATCCACACTACGCAGGGCATGACGCCGGAGGGCTTACTGGAATGGCAGGAGATGCACGCATGAGCCGTTATCGTGATCTGCTGATCACCGACGGGGATTTCACCCTGAACAGCGGCCACGAGCCGAAACGCTGCACCGACCGGGTGAGCATTACCCAGGACTGCGCTCATGCACTACTAGAAAGCGGCCTGTTAACCCGCCTGGTGGCAGAGCGTAGCCGGACCTTGCGCGCGGATCTGCTGATGCAGGTCACCCTGCTGCTGGAAGAGGACGAGCGCCTGATCCCCGGCACCGTGTTGGTCAGTGAAGAAACACCGAAACGGCTGTGGGTGACAGCGCAACCCTATGATTTTGATCGTATTGAGATGAGTCCTCGCTATGACGAACAAACCCGAGATTGATTACGAGCAGGCGCTAAAGGACAGCGGCATGCCGACCACTGAAGAGGCCATTCATCAGGCGTTTGCCGAACAGGTGAGCGCTGCCGGGCTTATCACCAATACCTCGCGCATGTCGCCGTTCTGGCGGCTGATTCAGGCGACGGTCACCACTCCGGTGCTGTGGCTAAAAAACGCCCTGGTGTCGGTGGTGATGAAAAACATGTTTCTGATGACCGCTGACGGGGCCTTTCTTGATGCGTTTGCCGCCGGCGTCAGCCTGTCCCGTAAACCCGCCACCGCCGCCCGTGGCGTGGTAAGGTTTTTCAAGGAAAACGCCGAAGCCGAGGTCACCGTTCCCGCTGGCACCGTTATCGAGACCGAACGCCTTAACGGCACGATTTATCGCCTGATGACCGAGGCCGATCATACCCTCGGCGCAGGAGCGGAAAGCGCCCTGGTCAACGTCAGCGCCGGGCAGACCGGCGGGGGCAGCAATCTAGCGCCGGGGTATTACCGCATTTTACCCCACGCGGTGCCGGGGATTGCCCAGGTCACTACGGAAGAGGGCTGGTTGTTGACGCCGGGGGCGGATGCGGAATCAGATGACGAGCTGCGCGAGCGCTGCCGCAATCAATATAACCTGGCAGGGAATTATCACACCGATGCGGTGTATCGCAGCATGATAGCCGCAGTGGCGGGGCTGAGCATTGACCGTATTTTCTTTGAGCACGATGCGCCACGTGGGCCGGGCACCTCCAACGCCTATCTTTTACTGGATTCCGGTGTGGCGTCAGGGCCGTTTATTCAGGCGGTCAATGCGTACATCACCACCCAGGGCCACCACGGACACGGCGATGATATGCGCTGCTTTGCCCTGCCGGATACCCGGCACGACCTCACTGTCACGCTGTTTGTGAAGAACAAGACCAATTTTACCCTTGAGGCGCTGACCACGTTGACGACCGGCTGTGAAACCCTCATCCGCTGCGCGTTTCGTGAGAATGCAGCCTATGACGTGAAAAAGACCTGGCCTCATGCGCGCTTTTCGTTTTCCTCGCTGGCCCGTTCGCTGCATCAGACGTTTGGGGCGCTGGATTCGGTCGCTTTCTCACTGTCGGATATTGTCAGCCAGCTTGACGTCCCGCGCCTGAAAACCCTGACGCTTGAGGTGAAGGATGCGTGATTTTGACAAACAATTGGACCAATTGCATCTGCCGGTCTGGATGGACAAGGGAGAGCCGGCGCGCCTGTTACGCGCCTGTCATGCTTTCTGGCGGCAGGTGTATGGCGCCCTCACCTGGTCGTTGCGCCAACTGGACGCCACCACCTGCGCGGAGTCACTGCTTAGCGTGCTGGCCTGGCAGCGCGATATTAGCCGTTTTGACGGCGAGCCGCTGGCCTTGTTTCGTCTGCGTGTGCGCTACGCCTTTGTCAATGCCCGTGACGCCGGCTCGGTAGCGGGCTTTATCGCCATCTTTGCGCGTCTGGGTATCGGCTATGTGGAAATAGTAGAGCGTCTGGACGGCCTGGATTGGGACGTGGTACGGGTGCGCCTCAGCGACGGCCAGCTAGCCGGCCATCCTGATTTGCTGCGCCAGATTATCCGGCAATACGGGCGCACCTGCCGCCGTTACCAGTTTGAGGTGATAAACGGCACTGACCTGCATCTGCGCGCCGGTTGGGTCGGCGGTGATTACCAGTGCTACAGCGCCATGCTACCCCCATCGAGAGAGAAAAACTGATGTCACAAACGATTATCACTACAGCCTTTGAGCAATGGAAAGCCCAGGAAGCCGCCGAGGAAAAGTCGGTGGTGCTGGATGAGTTTGTCTTTGCACAGGTGCTGGGGCTAGATCCTGCCGCACCCATCGACCGTAACGAAACCTTGCCCGCGGCCGAACATATCGTACACCGCCAGGCAGTGAACAAGACCGGCGTCGTCAATCAGCATGCGGTGGTGTATGCGGTGACGCTGGGAACGGAGGTCGGCGACTTTGATTTTAACTGGATTGGCCTGGCGAATCGGGCCAGCGGCACGTTGGCGATGATTGTGCATGCGCCGGTGCAGCGCAAGCGGGCCACAGCGAACGGTCAACAAGGCAATGCCATTACGCGCTCCTTTTTGATGGCGTATACCGGTGCGGCAGTGGAAACCGGTATCACCACGCCCGCCGAAAGCTGGCAGATTGATTTTACCGCCCGGCTGTCCGGCCTGGATGAACGCCAGCGCCTGATTAACCTTGACCATTACGGCGCGGCCGCTTTCTTTGGTGACGGTTTTCGGGTCACGCGCAGCGGCCAGCGGTATACGGTCACCGCCAGTATTGGCTATATCGGCGGACTGCGGGCTGAACTGACAAAAAATCAACCTTTGACCATGCGGGCCACGCCAAGCCGCGTCTGGGTAGATGCCAGCCTGCAAGGAAATGTGGTGAGCCGCTGGGAGACGGTTATCACCTTTTCCCTAGGCGAGGCCAAAACCGATTACGTGGATGAGAGCGGCTTTGCCCATTATGTGTTTGCCCTGGCGCGCATTGACGAGGACGGTACGGTAACCGACCTGCGACCGGCCGGATCGCTGTCAGAGCAGGCGGCCAACAACGCCTATCTGCGCAAGGATGACAATCTGTCGGCGCTCACCGACAAGGCGAAGAGCCGGAAACATCTGGGGCTGGGGAAACTGGCGACACAAGACAGCGAACAGGCGGCAACGCTGACCCGGGCGGGGATTAGTGCGCTGAGCAATGCCACTGACAGCGAGGAGGACACAAAAGCGGCGACGCCCAAAGCCGTCAAAACGGTACAGGATAACGCCAACCGTCGGCTCGAAAAGACGCAAAATCTGGCTGACCTGCCAGACAAAGGCATCGCTCGTCATCATCTGAATGTTCATAGTAAAAATGACGCTGATGGTCGCTACTACCAGAAAACCGGCGGTACCGTCACTGGCTCCATGATTTTACTGGGTCGCCACATCATATTTGCAGGGGGATGACCGCAAGCATTTGGGTTTTCATAATCAGGACGGTAGCGTTCGCATGTGGCTTTACAAAGACAAGGGGGGTGATGGCGTTCGGTTAAACAACGGCAATGACGGCGGCGGAGATTGGGTTTTCAATAAAAACGGGCATTTTTACTCTCCGCAGGGGCTTTGTTGAATAAATCGAACTTTTAGGTGACTGGCGGCTCTGATCACTACATTCGTTTCAACATCAGGTCCCCATGGCAAAGCAAAAGTTTAAAATCACCAACTGGCCCGCATACAACAATGCGCTCAGGCAGCGGGGGGACATGACAGTATGGCTTGATGAGTCAGCCATTGCTGCATGGACTGAGAGTACACCCCCTGAACATCGTGGCCGGCCGCTTCACTACACCGATATGGCCATTACCACGGTTCTGATGATAAAGCGCGTGTTTAACCTTTCGCTCCGGGCGTTACAGGGTTTCGTTGACGCGATTTTTAAACTGATGGGGCTGTCGCTGCGCTGCCCAGATTACTCTCTGGTCAGCCGGCGAGCAAAAACCGTCGACATCAGCATAAAAACGCCAACCCGCGGCGAAATCTCACACCTGGTCATCGATGGCACCGGCCTGAAAATCTTTGGCGAAGGCGAATGGAAAGTCAGGCAGCATGGGGCTGAGAGGCGCAGAGTATGGCGCAAGCTTCATCTGGCAGTAGATAGCGCGACACATGAAATTATCTGTGCCGATTTATCGCTAAGCGGTACGACAGATGCGCAGGCGCTGCCCGGGCTGATTAACCAAACCCACCGGAAAATCAGGGAAGCGTCGGCTGACAGTGCTTACGATACGCGTTACTGTCATGATGCTCTGCTGAGGAAAAAAATAAAGCCGCTTATCCCACCGCGAAGTGGTGCGCAATATTGGCCAGCTCGATACCATGAGCGTAACCATGCGGTGGCAAATCAGCATCTGAGCGGCAATAACGATACCTGGAAAAAGAAAGTAGGTTATCACCGACGTTCACTGGCTGAAACGGCCATGTTCCGGTTTAAAACACTTCTGGGTGGTCATCTGAGTCTGCATGACTATGACGCGCAGGTAGGTGAGGCTATGGCAATGGTCAAAGCGCTTAATCGGATCACGTTGTTAGGAATGCCAAACAGCGTTCGCATCATGTAACAATCGCCCTGATAGGGAGGAAGTCGTCACAAATTTCGGATTTATTCAACAAAGCGCTCCGCAGGCACTCCATGCCGCAGGGGCGACCTATCAAGAAGATGGCAATATTCACGGGCCGGTATGGGGCGGGCATCTCAGCGGCTGGATAGAGAAACGTATTCACGAATCCTCTGCTTTCTGGGTAGATGGGAATAACTGGTGGCGCAAGGATTTTCGCGCAGGTATTGAATTTATTACTCAGGGCGGATTTGTAGAAGGTGATAGAAATACACATGGCCGAGTGAATCTTCATGCCAATGTACCACATCGATTATTGTATGTTTCCATCACTACAATAGACTTTGGGCAGCCAGACGCAACCTGGAATCATCAGGTCAAAGATTTATCCAATGAGCGTGACGGTTTTGAATGGTTTCATGGCTGGCAGGAACGAAAAATGTATTGGATGGCAGTAGGGTATTGACAATGGAAAAAATGAAATTTAGCGCCAAAACTGCCGGTTTTTACCTGGCATCAATGATCGACTCCTACAAAAAAGTAGGATCTTTACCAGACGATTTAATCGATATTGACGATAAAACATACGCGAAGTATTGCCGGAACCCACCCAGGGGAAAAACGCGTGGTGCAGACTCACAGGGTTACCCAATATGGATTGATGCGCCCTTCATGAAGCAGCGGCGGATGGACGAAGCGACACGTGCCATAGCCCCACTCCAGGACGCTGTAGACCTCGACATGGCAACGGATGCCGAAAAAGCCGCTCTGCTGGCGTGGAAGAAATACCGCGTACTGCTAAACCGCGTGGATATCACCCAGGTGCCGGATATTGACTGGCCGGAGGCCCCTGCATGATGTGGCGCAAGTCAACATTACGGTTGACAGATAGCCTACCGCCTTTGACCTGCACCGTCTTGCCGGTGCATCCCTGGACGCCGGGGGTGGGACGCAAGGCCGCCTCGAGAAGCTACCTGAGTCCACAAAATGCCGTGCACTGACTGGCGCAAAAGCTGTCTGGCACCGGGCGCAACCTGCGCGTGATGGTGGTGATGCTTCTGCGCCACCTCACAGCCGGAATTTATGTCCCTGCTCGCCGCCTTCTCAGCGGTGTTACCCCTGCCAGTGCTGGGGCAAGTCTCGCGCATGGCGCAAACAGCGGCCACGCAGGCCATCACCCGTATGCAGCTTCCGCCTAAAGCCAGCGGCGGCTTACCTGCCCCGCAGCCGTTATCTGCCGACACACTGCGTCTGGCGCAACGAGCCAAAATCATGGCAGAGGCAAAGGCAGAAGCGGCCAGCGGGGCCAATGTGGCGCAACTACAGGCTCACTTAACCGCGCTGTCCGACGCGCGCCAGTCGGCCCACGAGGCTATCGGTCAGGCTCTGGGCGACCTGAGCCAGAAAAGCGTCAACGCCTGGGTATTTACTGGCGAAGGACTGGCGGCCTCCCTGGCGGCCAACATGCAAAAAGAGGTGCCGCCGCCCGATGCGGTGATGACCCTGGCGACGCTGTTTGCCGGAGAAGAGGTATCCGCACTGGAGGCGATGGTCCATGACAATCATCACATTGGCCCTTGATGGCGAAGTACTGTCGCTAAAAAGCCTGATAGTGACGCCCACCATGCAGTTTCAGGAAAAAGACCAGTCGGGGCAAACCTCCAGCACCGCCAACGCGGAGCAGGGCATCAAGCCCAAGGAGCTGCGCGTCTCTGGCGTTATCCCGTGTGCTGACGCGCCTGTTTGCCCTGGCTGAAGCCACCGAGGGCGGCAGGCTGAAGCGCTACCGCGTGGCGAATCATACCGCCCAGGCCATCAATTTTCGGCTGGCGACATTTAGCGGCTCGATAGAGGCCCCGAAGCAGGACAGTAAACAAGCCTGGTTGGTGACATTCACGTTACGCGAACATCTGAGCGTGCCCGAGAAGAAAGACGCACGCGAAGGCAGTCAAACCGCCGCCCAGAAATAGAATCCGGGCAAGGGGCCAGCAAACGGCCCCCCGGCGGCAGAGAGCGACGAACAATTAAGCTGGTTTGAACGCAAGGTGCTCAAACCCGTCAATGACGCGCTGGGGTAAGACTATGAAACCGATTAAACGACTGATGCTGTCAGGGGATACGGTGCCGTTGGTTGACGTAAACCTGATACTGGAGATAAGCACCAGCGGGCGCGGATTTATCACCGCCCAGACGGAAAAGGACTACAGCGGTAAGCTGGTCCGCCTTGATATCGGCTACCCTGAGCGGGTATTGCGCTGGTTTACCGGCTTTGTTGAACGTGCGCAACCTGCCGGAAAAGGTTTTCAACGGCTCTTTGTCCGCGAGATGAGCGGCATCTTTGACCACCCCTGGCCCTGTTCATTCCAGCACCCGACCTTGCGCCAGATAGCGGAGTGGATACAGGCCCAAAGCGGCCTCAGCGTGGTCCTGCCGACCGCGTCAAATGACACCGATACCCCCATTCCCCATTTTACCCACAGCGGCAGAGGCTATCAGCTGCTGGCCACCCTGGGGCCGGCATTTGGTATACAAGATTACCTTTGGCAGCCGCTGCCGGACGGCGGTATTTACCTGGGCGGTGCCGCGCACTCCCTGTTTGCCGGCAAACCGGTCTCTATCCCCCCCGGAATTCAGCCAGACACAGGCGGCAGGCAATACGCTAACGCTGCCCATGGTGCCCAGCCTGCGCCCCGGCGTGGTCGTCAACGGCATGCCGCTGATCACGGTACGCCTGGAAAATGACACCATGGCGCTGACCTGGCAGGCTGCCAACCCGCTGACGGGAAAAACCACGGCCAAATTACCCGCCCAGCGCCAGATTGATGCAGCCTACCCGGAATTGTCCGCAGGGCTGCATCTGCCGAAATTTGCGCGGGTCGTGGGGCCGAGTGAAGCGGTCAGCCGGGGTGACCTGGCCGATCCGTTCCGCCCGCGTTACGCGGTGGATGTCCAATTACTGGATGCGGACGGCAACCCGGCAGCGAATACGCCGGTATATCCGACCGTGCCGCTCCCCCTGCCGATGACCGGCGCAGAGTCGGGGCTGTTCCATTTTCCGCCGCCGGGTACGCTCCTTGAAATCGGTTTTACCGAGGGTCGCCCGGATAAGCCCTTTGTGCGCCAAATCCTCGCCCACGGCCAGACCTTGCCCGATATCAAACCCGGCGAACAGCTTCAGCAACAACGCGCGGAAGTGTTCCAGCGCGTCACCGTGGCGGGCGACTGGGAGCGCCAGACAGATCAGTCTATCCGCGAAAACGCCCAGCACCGTGAAATCACAGCGGATAGCGAAAACCGCACACTGGTGACTCGCACCACCACGGTACAGGCCACGGACAAGACCACGGTACTGAGCGGCGCCCGTCTTCTGGCCGGCAGTATCCAGCAGATCGCCGAGGGCGATTACAGTGTGGCGCCCCGCGCACACTACGTCGCCAGTATCGGGCAAAACGCGACAACGGACATTGGCGGAGACCTGATAGAGAAAATCGGCAACATCCGCCGTAGTCTGGCGACAGCACGCCAGAAAGTGATAGCCCCCGTCGTCTGGGTGGGCAGTGAACAGGTCAACGTGATGGCGCTGATGCTCGATACCCTGGACGTACTGCAAGCGCTGGCGCAGCAGACCGCCAGCCATACCCACAGCAACACGGGCGTGCCCCAGAACGCCGGCGAGATAGCGGCAACCGGGGCGAAGTCTGACGCCTTACGCCACCGGTACGCGCCCGTTATCGGCTGATCTCCCCGCACACCACGGCCCGCATTACGCGGGCTTTTTTGTGGCTGCTGCTCACAGCGCCTGAGCGCCCCGCTAAGCCTCTCTTTGCCTCAAGCCACCCACATGCCACGCATTCCACTCCGTTCAGCCACAGCGCGCCAGGGCTGCGTCATCGCCACGAAATAAGCGCATCCCCCACGGAAACGGCGCTACACCGCACCCGCCTGCACACTTTGCATCGTAAAATTTTTTCAAAATCGCCTACCCACAAATCACCCCGCCAGCCCGCGCCTGGGCTTTTGGGCGACAGGCGAAATTGTAAAGTGTGAAAAGAATTTCAGTTTTTTACAGTTTTTGGCAGCAGAGAGATACCCCACGTAAAGCACATCCCATTGAAGTCACGGTAAAAGTCATGGATTACGTGGCAAAAAGCATAAAATCAGCGCTGAAAAGGCAAGGCAGACTTTTACAGAAAACCCAGGCGTGGCGCGCCTTACGGGCGAACAGGTGGCGGAGAGGGCTTTTCAATTTTTTTCACAACTGATTGGGCTGGCAGCGTCTCGGCAGAGCCGTCAACCACGTGACGAAATCGACTGGCGTAACGTGCGGAATGAGGCTTTACGTGGTGATTTCGTGGGCGGGTAAGAATTTGCAGAGAAGAGGATTACTGTTACACTTCGCGCGGGTGCTCTGGATCTTTCTGTCCTGAGCCTCAGCAAAAGGCAGAAAGAGAAAGGCCCCGGATCGATGTTAATCAACCCGAGGCCACTCTAATGCTTACACAACATAAAGGTAGCCTCTTCCACGCCGAAAGGCAAGCTAAGGAGGCCAGGATGCCGCAAAAATTCGCTATCACCACTCTGGTGGTTATCTGTATCACCTTACTGGTGTTTACCTGGATAACCCGGAAATCACTCTGTGAGATCCATACCAGAAAAGGCGAAACGGAGGTTGCGACCATAATGGCTTACGAATCTGTGAGGTAAGGCAACCCAACGGCAGGGCTTGTCCTCGCCCGTTGGCTGTTTGAGCGGAGATCCGCGAGCGCCCATTTTTCCGGCCAGCCTCAGCGCTGGCTTTCTTACGCTCAAAGAAAAGCCCCGAAGTCGGCGCGTTGGTTTGAATGGGAATTTATGAGTGCCATTTTTTCGTCCATTCGTATAGGTAGTAGCTTTTGACACGTAAATAAAAGGATTGTATGAAAGTGAAATTCCGCGTTGAGGTGTGGTCATTTTGTGGTAAAAATTTTAATTAAACACTTTAAAATTAGCACATTAAAAATAATCAACGGGAGACGAAAGCATCCTCACACAAATTAATTTGAAGTCGGAATATTAGACCATCACCAAAATTCACATCGATACTCTCTTCTCGATGAAGCATCTTTCGAGTAACCGCCGTAATCGCTTCATCCGTGACATCGTATTTCTTGCCCGTAAAACGCGTGGTGTTCGCCTCTTGCGTGGAATGTCCCGCCAGAATACGTCCGGACAAAGTTGAATAACCGACTGAAATTTTCTTTTTCATGCCTCACCCCCGGTTTTCGCTGAATTCGGTAATAATGTATCTACACTGGGTAAATCTGGCAGGTGCATCCAGTGAGTCACGTACCCATTTAAAAATCCCTGGCAATCTCCGTCATCAAAATATGCAATATCAATATGCCCATTGCCGGTCACAAGGAGCAGCCGCCCATCTTTTGGCATTTGCTCGCTGCAAGCAATCCACCCATTATTTTCTGCATCGCTGTTTTCATTCTTCCCATCAAGCGATGTCAGCACAAACCGGGCAAGTAATACCGCATCTTCCTGGGGGATGGTCGTTTCCAGACAGGCGTAGTCGGCCAACACGCCAGCCTCATGCATCACTCTAACTTCTTCTGACACTTTTTCATTATCAATCAGGCTTTGTTGAATAAATCGAACTTTTAGGTGACTGGCGGCTCTGATCACTACATTCGTTTCAACATCAGGTCCCCATGGCAAAGCAAAAGTTTAAAATCACCAACTGGCCCGCATATAACAATGCGCTCAGGCAGCGGGGGGACCCTGACAGTATGGCTTGATGAGTCAGCCATTGCTGCATGGACTGAGAGTACACCACCTGAACATCGTGGCCGGCCGCTTCACTACACCGATATGGCCATTACCACGGTTCTGATGATAAAGCGCGTGTTTAACCTTTCGCTCCGGGCGTTACAGGGTTTCGTTGACTCGATTTTTAAACTGATGGGGCTGTCGCTGCGCTGCCCAGATTACTCTCTGGTCAGCCGGCGAGCAAAAACCGTCGACATCAGCATAAAAACGCCAACCCGCGGCGAAATCTCACACCTGGTCATCGATGGCACCGGCCTGAAAGTCTTCGGCGAAGGCGAATGGAAAGTCAGGCAGCATGGGGCTGAGAGACGCAGAGTATGGCGCAAGCTTCATCTGGCAGTAGATAGCGTGACACATGAAATTATCTGTGCCGATTTATCGCTAAGCGGTACGACAGATGCGCAGGCGCTGCCCGGGCTGATTAACCAAACCCACCGGAAAATCAGGGAAGCGTCGGCTGACAGTGCTTACGATACGCGTTACTGTCATGATGCTCTGCTGAGGAAAAAAATAAAGCCGCTTATCCCACCGCGAAGTGGTGCACAATATTGGCCAGCTCGATACCATGAGCGTAACCATGCGGTGGCAAATCAGCATCTGAGGGGCAATAACGATACCTGGAAAAAGAAAGTAGGTTATCACCGGCGTTCACTGGCTGAAACGGCCATGTTCCGGTTTAAAACACTTCTGGGTGGTCATCTGAGTCTGCATGACTATGACGCGCAGGTAGGTGAGGCAATGGCAATGGTTAAAGCACTTAACCGGATCACACTGTTAGGAATGCCAAACAGCGTCCGCATCATGTAACAATCGCCCTGATAGGGAGGAAGTCGTCACAAATTTCGGATTTATTCAACAAAGCGTATCAATCATTGAACCTGTACCTCTTCATTCTGAATTTCATGAATGTAATATGATGGCATCATGCTGCCGTATATTTTGAAATGATGGATAGTGCCATCTTGTTCAGCAACGCATAGTTCAGGTGACCAACTACCACTTATAATTTTATACTCCTCGTCCGCTTTGTTGAATAAATCCGAAATTTGTGACGACTTCCTCCCTATCAGGGCGATTGTTACATGATGCGGACGCTGTTTGGCATTCCTAACAGCGTGATCCGGTTAAGCGCTTTGACCATTGCCATAGCCTCACCTACCTGCGCGTCATAGTCATGCAGACTCAGATGACCACCCAGAAGTATTTTAAACCGGAACATGGCCGTTTCAGCCAGTGAACGCCGGTGATAACCTACTTTCTTTTTCCAGGTATCGTTATTGCCGCTCAGATGCTGATTTGCCACCGCATGGTTACGCTCATGGTATCGAGCTGGCCAATATTGCGCACCACTTCGCGGTGGGATAAGCGGCTTTATTTTTTTCCTCAGCAGAGCATCATGACAGTAACGCGTATCGTAAGCACTGTCAGCCGACGCTTCCCTGATTTTCCGGTGGGTTTGGTTAATCAGCCCGGGCAGCGCCTGCGCATCTGTCGTACCGCTTAGCGATAAATCGGCACAGATAATTTCATGTGTCGCGCTATCTACTGCCAGATGAAGCTTGCGCCATACTCTGCGCCTCTCAGCCCCATGCTGCCTGACTTTCCATTCGCCTTCGCCGAAGATTTTCAGGCCGGTGCCATCGATGACCAGGTGTGAGATTTCGCCGCGGGTTGGCGTTTTTATGCTGATGTCGACGGTTTTTGCTCGCCGGCTGACCAGAGAGTAATCTGGGCAGCGCAGCGACAGCCCCATCAGTTTAAAAATCGAGTCAACGAAACCCTGTAACGCCCGGAGCGAAAGGTTAAACACGCGCTTTATCATCAGAACCGTGGTAATGGCCATATCGGTGTAGTGAAGCGGCCGGCCACGATGTTCAGGTGGTGTACTCTCAGTCCATGCAGCAATGGCTGACTCATCAAGCCATACTGTCAGGTCCCCCCGCTGCCTGAGCGCATTGTTATATGCGGGCCAGTTGGTGATTTTAAACTTTTGCTTTGCCATGGGGACCTGATGTTGAAACGAATGTAGTGATCAGAGCCGCCAGTCACCTAAAAGTTCGATTTATTCAACAAAGCCTCATGCAGACTCAGATGACCACCCAGAAGTGTTTTAAACCGGAACATGGCCGTTTCAGCCAGTGAACGCCGGTGATAACCTACTTTCTTTTTCAGGTATGAGCCTGTTTAGAAATTTGTGTATTTGCCTGATTTTGATAAGTGCAATCCAACATCAAAAACCCGCTTATACACAAATTTCTAAACAGGCTCTCATAATCCGCAATACAGCGATTATCCATCTCAAAGCATACCGCCCGTCGATGCTTACGAGGATTCAATCCCGTTCTGAGTGGTTCAATAATTTGAGGATGAGCGGGGGTTGCCAAGAAAGTTAGATGAGGATTTTGACGAGCGTGACTGCAACCCCAAGAAGTGCCGTCATCATGGCAGCCATCTTAATAAGCAACCACGTTGATATGCTTTCAACGTCCTTACGCAAAAGGGCTATCTGTGTCGACGTTTCTTTTCTGGCATCGGCGATTTGGACATCGGTTTTCTCAAAGCGAGTTTGCATTTGTGTTTCAAGCTTCTCAAAGCGAGCTTGCATCTGAGCTTCATTCTTCTCGAAACGAGCATCCATATCTTTACGAATGTCAGCTATCTGAATCGTCAGGTCCTTGCGTACGTCCTCAAGATCGCGCTTGGTCGCCACATCAGCTACCTCGTGGGATTTGCGGACGGCAATAGAAATCGCCTTGGCCTGATCTTTCGGCAACCCGGCGCTTTCCAGCGTTTCGACGAACTCTTGTGTATCAAATGCGACTTGGCCCATTATGCGTATCCTCTTGGTGATGCAGGCAGTATAGCTGTCGGGAGTATGGCAAGGCAACTTTGCGGGTAATTTGCTATAATCACCACGCCAGCCTGAACAACTGGCATCCCTAACCCAACTGCTGTGCCGTCCAACCCAGGGGTTAAGATGGCGCAGACGGCATATCAAAAAACGAGACCTACCACACTGACCACGGCGACAGCCGAGGCCGGCGGCTTGTTGCAATCGATAAAAACACGCTCTCAGGGTCGCGCGCATGCGCGTTTTGGGGGGACACCGTGCCGGTAGTTGCAACGGTCAAAACCGACTGGCTCCGGGTGATAAACGACATTACCCGCGCCGGCATTCCGTTACAGGAAATCGCCAGAGAGCTGGACGTGTCCAGGTCTGCGATTATTGGCTGGAAGCAGGGCGCTACGCCTAGCCAGCATCACGGCACCAGAAACGCGCCATCAAACTCAGGATGGAAAAATAGCCCATGATGGTAAATCCATATAGATACTGTAAGGACATGACGACATGAGAGACATTAAGTATGTACTAGAAAGCTGGGGAGCATGGGTCGTCAACTCGAACGATAGTCCCATAGCAAAGTCTTTGTCAGGACTGATCCCGCACAAAATTAAGTCCAGAAAACGGTGTTCAGATGATGACGGTATATGTATTTCTAATTGCATGGGGCTTTGTTGAATAAATCGAACTTTTAGGTGACTGGCGGCTCTGATCACTACATTCGTTTCAACATCAGGTCCCCATGGCAAAGCAAAAGTTTAAAATCACCAACTGGCCCGCATATAACAATGCGCTCAGGCAGCGGGGGGACCTGACAGTATGGCTTGATGAGTCAGCCATTGCTGCATGGACTGAGAGTACACCACCTGAACATCGTGGCCGGCCGCTTCACTACACCGATATGGCCATTACCACGGTTCTGATGATAAAGCGCGTGTTTAACCTTTCGCTCCGGGCGTTACAGGGTTTCGTTGACTCGATTTTTAAACTAATGGGGCTGTCGCTGCGCTGCCCAGATTACTCTCTGGTCAGCCGGCGAGCAAAAACCGTCGACATCAGCATAAAAACGCCAACCCGCGGCGAAATCTCACACCTGGTCATCGATGGCACCGGCCTGAAAATCTTCGGCGAAGGCGAATGGAAAGTCAGGCAGCATGGGGCTGAGAGGCGCAGAGTATGGCGCAAGCTTCATCTGGCAGTAGATAGCGCGACACATGAAATTATCTGTGCCGATTTATCGCTAAGCGGTACGACAGATGCGCAGGAGCTGCCCGGGCTGATTAACCAAACCCACCGGAAAATCAGGGAAGCGTCGGCTGACAGTGCTTACGATACGTGTTACTGTCATGATGCTCTGCTGAGGAAAAAAATAAAGCCGCTTATCCCACCGCGAAGTGGTGCACAATATTGGCCAGCTCGATACCATGAGCGTAACCATGCGGTGGCAAATCAGCATCTGAGCGGCAATAACGATACCTGGAAAAAGAAAGTAGGTTATCACCGGCGTTCACTGGCTGAAACGGCCATGTTCCGGTTTAAAACACTTCTGGGTGGTCATCTGAGTCTGCATGACTATGACGCGCAGGTAGGTGAGGCTATGGCAATGGTCAAAGCGCTTAACCGGATCACGCTGTTAGGAATGCCAAACAGCGTCCGCATCATGTAACAATCGCCCTGATAGGGAGGAAGTCGTCACAAATTTCGGATTTATTCAACAAAGCGCCCGCACTTCTAAATCCGATGACCATGCGAATTTTCATTCTAACATCGGAGCGTTATAAAAGTAAGATTACCCATAATTTTACGATCGTAAAGTGTTTTTCACGTTTAATTTCATTTCAAATAGGGAACGATGACAAACTAACATCCAATGCCATAAGATAACCTTCAAAGATGCCTTCAGCATTTTGTAGCTTCTTGCCAATATGAGTATCTGAACATTGATGCTCAAATGCTAAACTCATAAACGTTTTTCCTAAAACGTAATAATCAAATAACAAATCATACGCTTCAGGATTTTTCTCATGAAGTGATGCCATGCAATCGCTTTGTTGAATAAATCCGAAATTTGTGACGACTTCCTCCCTATCAGGGCGATTGTTACATGATGCGGACGCTGTTTGGCATTCCTAACAACGTGATCCGGTTAAGCGCTTTGACCATTGCCATAGCCTCACCTACCTGCGCGTCATAGTCATGCAGACTCAGATGACCACCCAGAAGTATTTTAAACCGGAACATGGCCGTTTCAGCCAGTGAACGCCGGTGATAACCTACTTTCTTTTTCCAGGTATCGTTATTGCCGCTCAGATGCTGATTTGCCACCGCATGGTTACGCTCATGGTATCGAGCTGGCCAATATTGCGCACCACTTCGCGGTGGGATAAGCGGCTTTATTTTTTTCCTCAGCAGAGCATCATGACAGTAACGCGTATCGTAAGCACTGTCAGCCGACGCTTCCCTGATTTTCCGGTGGGTTTGGTTAATCAGCCCGGGCAGCGCCTGCGCATCTGTCGTACCGCTTAGCGATAAATCGGCACAGATAATTTCATGTGTCGCGCTATCTACTGCCAGATGAAGCTTGCGCCATACTCTGCGCCTCTCAGCCCCATGCTGCCTGACTTTCCATTCGCCTTCGCCGAAGATTTTCAGGCCGGTGCCATCGATGACCAGGTGTGAGATTTCGCCGCGGGTTGGCGTTTTTATGCTGATGTCGACGGTTTTTGCTCGCCGGCTGACCAGAGAGTAATCTGGGCAGCGCAGCGACAGCCCCATCAGTTTAAAAATCGCGTCAACGAAACCCTGTAACGCCCGGAGAGAAAGGTTAAACACGTGCTTTATCATCAGAACCGTGGTAATGGCCATATCGGTGTAGTGAAGCGGCCGGCCACGATGTTCAGGTGGTGTACTCTCAGTCCATGCAGCAATGGCTGACTCATCAAGCCATACTGTCAGGTCCCCCCGCTGCCTGAGCGCATTGTTGTATGCGGGCCAGTTGATGATTTTAAACTTTTGCTTTGCCATGGGGACCTGATGTTGAAACGAATGTAGTGATCAGAGCCGCCAGTCACCTAAAAGTTCGATTTATTCAACAAAGCCACGACTTCCTCCCTATCAGGGCGATTGTTACATGATGCGGACGCTGTTTGGCATTCCTAACAGCGTGATCCGGTTAAGCGCTTTGACGAGCCTGTTTAGAAATTTGTGTATTTGCCTGATTTTGATATGTTCAATCCAACATCAAAAACAGGTTAATTTATGGACGAAAAACAGTTGCAGGCTCTGGCTAACGAACTGGCCAAAAATCTCAAAACCCCTGAAGATCTCAGTCACTTCGATCGGCTGCTGAAAAAAATCAGCGTCGAAGCAGCTCTCAATGCCGAAATGACCCATCACCTCGGCTACGATAAAAATCAGCCTAAACCGGGGACCAACGCCCGCAACGGCTATTCCACAAAAACCGTTACCACTGGCGATGGCCCGCTGGCGCTGCGTACTCCGCGCGATCGTGACGGTTCCTTTGAACCGCAACTGGTGAAGAAGAACCAGACCCGGATTACCGGGATGGATAACCAGATTTTATCGTTGTACGCCAAAGGGATGACCACCCGCGAGATCGCCGCCGCGTTCAAAGAGCTGTATGACGCCGATGTCTCGCCGGCGCTGGTCTCAAAGGTCACCGATGCGGTCATGGAGCAGGTTGTCGAATGGCAAAACCGGCCTCTGGATGCAGTCTATCCCATTGTTTATTTTGACTGTATCGTTCTAAAAGTCCGGCAGGACAGCCGCATCATCAACAAATCTGTGTTCCTGGCGCTGGGCATCAACATCGAAGGCCAGAAAGAGTTACTAGGTATGTGGCTGGCCGAAAATGAAGGCGCAAAGTTCTGGCTGAACGTGCTGACAGAGCTGAAAAACCGCGGCCTGAACGATATCCTTATCGCCTGCGTAGACGGGCTGAAAGGTTTCCCTGACGCTATTAACGCCGGTGTATCCGGAGGCGCGGCTCCAGCTGTGTATCGTGCATATGGTGCGCAACAGCCTGCGGTTCGTCTCCTGGAAGGACTACAAGGCCGTCACCCGCGACCTGAAAGCTATCTATCAGGCCCCTACGGAAGAAGCCGGCTTACAGGCGCTGGAAGCGTTCTCCAGTGCCTGGGACATCCGCTACCCGCAAATAAGTCGAAGCTGGCAGGCAAACTGGGCCAATCTGGCCACGTTCTTTTGCCTACCCAACGGACATCCGCAAGGTGATCTACACGACCAACGCCATCGAGTCGTTAAACAGCGTGATCCGGCATGCCATCAAAAAGCGCAAGGTGTTCCCGACCGACGACGCAGTGAAAAAGGTGGTGTGGCTGGCGATACAGGCGGCCTCACAGAAATGGACAATGCCTTTGAGGGACTGGCGCATGGCAATGAGCCGCTTTATTATCGAGTTCGGTGACCGCCTGGACGGTCACTTCTGAGAAAAGGCATTTACACAGAATCGTGTACAGGGTCTGGCCAGGGGAGATGGGAAAGGCTTCCGGGAATTGATGCAAAACATCCCCTCTCGTCAGATGCGCGAAGAGATTATCGCCACCAGTCTGCGCGATATGCTGTCTGCGGGTAAGCGCGGGGCGGATTTTAATCCCGGCGGTTTTGCGGACTGGTACCAGAACATGCGGGCTAACGGTCAGCTGCGGCTATTGGCGCAACATGCGCCGCGTGAACTGATGAGCGGCCTTTCCGACGTCTATACCGTTGCCCGTGCGATACAGAAGGCGAAGGCCAACGAAATTACCACGGGCAAGCTGAATGAATTTGTGGCGCGCTTTAACCGTGTTTTACGCAAGGTCACGAAATGGCGGCGAAATACGCGCAACGGGCAGGGGTGATAATTGGCGCAAAAGGCGGCTCTTTTGGGGCGTTGCTGGAGGGAACGTTTGGCGAGAAAATAACCGCGAGAGCACGTGCGGTCGGTGGGGCTTTGTTGAATAAATCGAACTTTTAGGTGACTGGCGTCTCTGCTCACTACATTCGTTTCAACATCAGGTCCCCATGGCAAAGCAAAAGTTTAAAATTACCAACTGGCCCGCATACAACAATGCGCTCAGGCAGCGGGGGGACCTGACAGTATGGCTTGATGAGTCAGCCATTGCTGCATGGACTGAGAGTATACCACCTGAACATCGTGGCCGGCCGCTTCACTACACCGATATGGCCATTACCACGGTTCTGATGATAAAGCGCGTGTTTAACCTTTCGCTCCGGGCGTTACAGGGTTTCGTTGACTCAATTTTTAAACTGATGGGGCTGTCGCTGCGCTGCCCAGATTACTCTCTGGTCAGCCGGCGAGCAAAAACCGTCGACATCAGCATAAAAACGCCAACCCGCGGCGAAATCTCACACCTGGTCATCGATGGCACCGGCCTGAAAGTCTTCGGCGAAGGCGAATGGAAAGTCAGGCAGCATGGGGCTGAGAGGCGCAGAGTATGGCGCAAGCTTCATCTGGCAGTAGATAGCGTGACACATGAAATTATCTGTGCCGATTTATCGCTAAGCGGTACGACAGATGCGCAGGCGCTGCCCGGGCTGATTAACCAAACCCACCGGAAAATCAGGGAAGCGTCGGCTGACAGTGCTTACGATACGCGTTACTGTCATGATGCTCTGCTGAGGAAAAAAATAAAGCCGCTTATCCCACCGCGAAGTGGTGCGCAATATTGGCCAGCTCGATACTATGAGCGTAACCATGCGGTGGCAAATCAGCATCTGAGCGGCAATAACGATACCTGGAAAAAGAAAGTAGGTTATCACCGGCGTTCACTGGCTGAAACGGCCATGTTCCGGTTTAAAACACTTCTGGGTGGTCATCCGAGTCTGCATGACTATGACGCGCAGGTAGGTGAGGCAATGGCAATGGTTAAAGCACTTAACCGGATCACACTGTTAGGAATGCCAAACAGCGTCCGCATCATGTAACAATCGCCCTGATAGGGAGGAAGTCGTCACAAATTTCGGATTTATTCAACAAAGCGGGTCGGTGGCGCGGAATCAGCAGAAGCCGCCGAGAGATTGATATTATCCCCTGAATATCAGCAGGCTTTTCGCTCGGCGAGAGCCCGTACCGGATTCTGTGTAAATGCCTTTTCTCAGAAGTGACCGTCCAGGCGGTCACCGAACTCGATAATAAAGCGGCTCATTGCCATGCGCCAGTCCCTCAAAGGCATTGTCCATTTCTGTGAGGCCGCCTGTATCGCCAGCCACACCACCTTTTTCACTGCGTCGTCGGTCGGGAACACTTTGCGCTTTTTGATGGCATGCCGGATCACGCTGTTTAACGACTCGATGGCGTTGGTCGTGTAGATCACCTTGCGGATGTCCGTTGGGTAGGCAAAGAACGTGGCCAGATTGGCCCAGTTTGCCTGCCAGCTTCGACTTATTTGCGGGTAGCGGATGTCCCAGGCACTGGAGAACGCTTCCAGCGCCTGCAAGCCGGCTTCTTCCGTAGGGGCCTGATAGATAGCTTTCAGGTCGCGGGTGACGGCCTTGTAGTCCTTCCAGGAGACGAACCGCAGGCTGTTGCGCACCACATGCACGATACACAGCTGGAGCCGCGCCTCCGGATACACCGCGTTAATAGCGTCAGGGAAACCTTTCAGCCCGTCTACGCAGGCGATAAGGATATCGTTCAGGCCGCGGTTTTTCAGCTCTGTCAGCACGTTCAGCCAGAACTTTGCGCCTTCATTTTCGGCCAGCCACATACCTAGTAACTCTTTCTGGCCTTCGATGTTGATGCCCAGCGCCAGGAACACAGATTTGTTGATGATGCGGCTGTCCTGCCGGACTTTTAGAACGATACAGTCAAGATAAACAATGGGATAGACTGCATCCAGAGGCCGGTTTTGCCATTCGACAACCTGCTCCATGACCGCATCGGTGACCTTTGAGACCAGCGCCGGCGAGACATCGGCGTCATACAGCTCTTTGAACGCGGCTGCGATCTCGCGGGTGGTCATCCCTTTGGCGTACAACGATAAAATCTGGTTATCCATCCCGGTAATCCGGGTCTGGTTCTTCTTCACCAATTGCTGTTCAAAGGAACCGTCACGATCGCGCGGAGTACTCAGCGCCAGCGGGCCATCGCCAGTGGTAACGGTTTTTGTGGAATAGCCGTTGCGGGCGTTGGTCCTCGGTTTAGGCTGATTTTTATCGTAGCCGAGGTGATGGGTCATTTCGGCATTGAGAGCTGCTTCGACGCTGATTTTTTTCAGCAGCCGATCGAAGTGAGGCTTTGTTGAATAAATCGAACTTTTAGGTGACTGGCGGCTCTGATCACTACATTCGTTTCAACATCAGGTCCCCATGGCAAAGCAAAAGTTTAAAATCATCAACTGGCCCGCATACAACAATGCGCTCAGGCAGCGGGGGGACATGACAGTATGGCTTGATGAGTCAGCCATTGCTGCATGGACAGAGAGTACACCACCTGAACATCGTGGCCGGCCGCTTCACTACACCGATATGGCCATTACCACGGTTCTGATGATAAAGCGCGTGTTTAACCTTTCGCTCCGGGCGTTACAGGGTTTCGTTGACGCGATTTTTAAACTGATGGGGCTGTCGCTGCGCTGCCCAGATTACTCTCTGGTCAGCCGGCGAGCAAAAACCGTCGACATCAGCATAAAAACGCCAACCCGCGGCGAAATCTCACACCTGGTCATCGATGGCACCGGCCTGAAAATCTTCGGCGAAGGCGAATGGAAAGTCAGGCAGCATGGGGCTGAGAGGCGTAGAGTATGGCGCAAGCTTCATCTGGCAGTAGATAGCGCGACACATGAAATTATCTGTGCCGATTTATCGCTAAGCGGTACGACAGATGCGCAGGCACTGCCCGGGCTGATTAACCAAACCCACCGGAAAATCAGGGAAGCGTCGGCTGACAGTGCTTACGATACGCGTTACTGTCATGATGCTCTGCTAAGGAAAAAAATAAAGCCGCTTATCCCACCGCGAAGTGGTGCGCAATATTGGCCAGCTCGATACCATGAGCGTAACCATGCGGTGGCAAATCAGCATCTGAGCGGCAATAACGATACCTGGAAAAAGAAAGTAGGTTATCACCGGCGTTCACTGGCTGAAACGGCCATGTTCCGGTTTAAAACACTTCTGGGTGGTCATCTGAGTCTGCATGACTATGACGCGCAGGTAGGTGAGGCTATGGCAATGGTCAAAGCGCTTAACCGGATCACGCTGTTAGGAATGCCAAACAGCGTCCGCATCATGTAACAATCGCCCTGATAGGGAGGAAGTCGTCACAAATTTCGGATTTATTCAACAAAGCGAGCAGCCGATCGAAGTGACTGAGATCTTCAGGGGTTTTGAGATTTTTGGCCTGTTCGTTAGCCAGAGCCTGCAACAGTTTTTCGTCCATAAATTAACCTGTTTTTGATGTTGGATTGAACATATCAAAATCAGGCAAATACACAAATTTCTAAACAGGCTTCTCGGCGACATCAAACCGTAAAACCGCCGCCGCGGATACCGATACGCGGCTTAGACGATTATCTGACTGGAAACCGTTTTTTAATTCCCTGCCGTTACCGGAACAACGCGTGATTAGCCGTGTAGGAGTGACCGGCTGGCTATCAGCGCAGCGAGACGACCGGGAATATTGATCCCCTATTTACATCGATAAAATCTGTGTAAGGCCAATCTTGCACGGATTCAACACGTCTGGAGAAAAACCCATGGCTGATATTACGCCAAATGTTGTTGTGTCCATGCCCTCACAAATTTTTACTCAGTGCAGGGCATTCAAGTCCTGTAGCAACGGCAAAATTTATATCGGCAAAATCAACACCGACCCCACAATAGCTGAAAATCAAATACAGGTTTATCTGGAAAATGAAGACGGAAAATACACACCCATCGTTCAGCCGCTCATCGTAGGGACAGGCGGCTACCCTGTCTACAACGGGCAGATTGCTAAATTCGTGACAGAAGAAGGCCACGCTATGGCGGTGTATGACGGCGACGGGGTACAGCAGTTCTATTACCCCAATGTCCTCCGTTATGAGCCAGATCAACTAGCAAAACGGTTGGCAAGTCCAGAAGAGGGATTGGGTGATGCTATGATAGCGGTGAAGCAACCTTATCCGAAATCTGTTGCCAGAACTCAGCATGATAAAAACGCAGATACAATTTGCGTAAAGGATTTCGGCGCTAAAGGTGATTTTTCAACGGATGACACTACTGCCATTCAAGCTGCTATAGATGCAGCGCGCTTTGTTGAATAAAGACCCCGTACCGGCTCCTCTTCTGCGTTCATCCTTATCTCTCCACAATAGGTTCGGCAAAGATACAGCGCCGTTATGACGTGTATTTGGTCCTGGTTAGGCAGCGTGAAGAAGTACTCATGGCCAGAAAATACGTTTAAAAACTTGAGGTTTTCAACCGTCAGTCGGCTTTGTTGAATAAATCGAACTTTTAGGTGACTGGCGGCTCTGATCACTACATTCGTTTCAACATCAGGTCCCCATGGCAAAGCAAAAGTTTAAAATTACCAACTGGCCCGCATACAACAATGCGCTCAGGCAGCGGGGGGACCTGACAGTATGGCTTGATGAGTCAGCCATTGCTGCATGGACTGAGAGTACACCACCTGAACATCGTGGCCGGCCGCTTCACTACACTGATATGGCCATTACCACGGTTCTGATGATAAAGCGCGTGTTTAACCTTTCGCTCCGGGCGTTACAGGGTTTCGTTGACTCAATTTTTAAACTGATGGGGCTGTCGCTGCGCTGCCCAGATTACTCTCTGGTCAGCCGGCGAGCAAAAACCGTCGACATCAGCATAAAAACGCCAACCCGCGGCGAAATCTCACACCTGGTCATCGATGGCACCGGCCTGAAAGTCTTCGGCGAAGGCGAATGGAAAGTCAGGCAGCATGGGGCTGAGAGGCGCAGAGTATGGCGCAAGCTTCATCTGGCAGTAGATAGCGTGACACATGAAATTATCTGTGCCGATTTATCGCTAAGCGGTACGACAGATGCGCAGGCGCTGCCCGGGCTGATTAACCAAACCCACCGGAAAATCAGGGAAGCGTCGGCTGACAGTGCTTACGATACGCGTTACTGTCATGATGCTCTGCTGAGGAAAAAAATAAAGCCGCTTATCCCACCGCGAAGTGGTGCGCAATATTGGCCAGCTCGATACTATGAGCGTAACCATGCGGTGGCAAATCAGCATCTGAGCGGCAATAACGATACCTGGAAAAAGAAAGTAGGTTATCACCGGCGTTCACTGGCTGAAACGGCCATGTTCCGGTTTAAAACACTTCTGGGTGGTCATCTGAGTCTGCATGACTATGACGCGCAGGTAGGTGAGGCAATGGCAATGGTTAAAGCACTTAACCGGATCACACTGTTAGGAATGCCAAACAGCGTCCGCATCATGTAACAATCGCCCTGATAGGGAGGAAGTCGTCACAAATTTCGGATTTATTCAACAAAGCGGATGCAGCGTCAGAATACTCAGTACGTGGTGCCACTGTATATTTTCCGGGGGGAATCTACAATGTGTCAGCTACATTAACTGTTCCTCAGTGGGTATCACTCGAGGGGGCGGGAATAGAAACGAGTCAAATCAGATGTACGGCTCCCAACGATAGCGTCAGTCCAATAGTAAAGGTTACTGGTTCACATAATGGCATTAGAAAAATGACTCTCCGCTATGCCACAAGGTCCTCGACCAAAGAGGTAGGAATAATATCTACTTCTTTTCAGGCAAAATATCACCAGATATAAATTATAGACTGTCATATTGGTGCATGGGTTTACAACCCTGATAGCAAAGAAAGCGCAGGTAGTGGACAGGTTGGGTCTGATTTCTTCATTAAAGACGCTTTGTTGAATAAATCCGAAATTTGTGACGACTACCTCCCTATCAGGGCGATTGCTACATGATGCGGACGCTGTTTGGCATTCCTAACAGCGTGATCCGGTTAAGCGCTTTGACCATTGCCATAGCCTCACCTACCTGCGCGTCATAGTCATGCAGACTCAGATGACCACCCAGAAGTGTTTTAAACCGGAACATGGCCGTTTCAGCCAGTGAACGCCGGTGATAACCTACTTTCTTTTTCCAGGTATCGTTATTGCCGCTCAGATGCTGATTTGCCACCGCATGGTTACGCTCATGGTATCGAGCTGGCCAATATTGCGCACCACTTCGCGGTGGGATAAGCGGCTTTATTTTTTTCCTCAGCAGAGCATCATGACAGTAACGCGTATCGTAAGCACTGTCAGCCGACGCTTCCCTGATTTTCCGGTGGGTTTGGTTAATCAGCCCGGGCAGTGCCTGCGCATCTGTCGTACCACTTAGCGATAAATCGGCACAGATAATTTCATGTGTCGCGCTATCTACTGCCAGATGAAGCTTGCGCCATACTCTCCGCCTCTCAGCCCCATGCTGCCTGACTTTCCATTAACCTTCGCCGAAGATTTTCAGGCCGGTGCCATCGATGACCAGGTGTGAGATTTCGCCGCGGGTTGGCGTTTTTATGCTGATGTCGTCGGTTTTTGCTCGCCGGCTGACCAGAGAGTAATCTGGGCAGCGCAGCGACAGCCCCATCAGTTTAAAATCGCGTCAACGAAACCCTGTAACGCCCGGTGCGAAAGGTTAAACACGCGCTTTATCATCAGAACCGTGGTAATGGCCATATCGGTGTAGTGAAGCGGCCGGCCACGATGTTCAGGTGGTGTACTCTCTGTCCATGCAGCAATGGCTGACTCATCAAGCCATACTGTCATGTCCCCCCGCTGCCTGAGCGCATTGTTGTATGCGGGCCAGTTGATGATTTTAAACTTTTGCTTTGCCATGGGGACCTGATGTTGAAACGAATGTAGTGATCAGAGCCGCCAGTCACCTAAAAGTTCGATTTATTCAACAAAGCCCATTAAAGATTGTTACTATGCAGGCATGATAGTGGGTGCCAATAATAATGATTTTTACAACGACCTTTATTTGTCTAATTTCCTGATGGTTGCGGATAGTACATGTTTCAAATTTGGTGCGCTGAGATTGTTAGGTCGCATTGAGAGTTTGAATGTGGAATATTGTGATATTATGGGTGGTGTTCACAGCTTGACAAGTGACCCAGGAAAAACTAGCGGTGTACGTTTTAGTGTTTTTACGTCCATGTATCTGGACTCAGCAACATATTCGTGTGAATTTAATGGGATTAACCATAGCTCTTTGACCGATTGCTGGATAAGTGGTGGGCGGGAATCTGGCTCATCGGGTGCAGAATTTCAGTCTTGCCACAGTTTTTCAATGACTGGGATGCGTGCATATAACTGTGGCTCGAATGCTATCACGTTTAAATCTTGCAATAACTTCACCGTTGACAAGACAATCATCGGTGGAAACAATAAATCTTCGATACCTGAAACACCGGACGTAAATTTTATTGGCTGTGACAAGTTTAATGTGGTGAACACGCATGGAACAGATGTAGGCAACACCAATTACGGCATCAGGATAGCATCTGGTTGCACAGCCTACACTCTGATGAACAATAAATTTACTGAGAGGTCAGCGGGATTAATACTTGAGGATGATATTAACTCAGCGTCGCGACTGGTTGATGGAAATCCTGGATACACAACGAGGAGCGGAGGAAGAGCTTCCTTGCCAGCAGGAGCAAAATCCGTCGATGTAAGCCATGGGCTCTCTGTCGAGCCTAAAATAAATATGGTGACAATTCAGCAAAATGGACAAACATTAACTCCTCTTTATGTATCATCCGTTTCTAAAGATACATTCACTGTCTCAACATTACAAGAAAATCAATCCGACGCGAGTTTTTCATGGAGGGTGGATGCAACACGGAGTGGCTGATGTGTGCGGCACAAATAAGATGCCGCGTATATCGTTATTTTATCAGCGTTAGCCTTTTATCTTTATAAACAATAATGTAAGCATCATCTATTTTTTTAATTTTAGCATCATCACCGAATCTTTTCATTAGTGACTTAAGTTGCTCGTCATTATCTAATATTATATATTGTGATTTAAAGTTTAACCATTTTGAATTACTTAGTCATCTATATGCATAGATTTTATCGTCAGTTGTACTGACGTTAACAGGAACTATCACTGTGTTCCGATCATTCATAATGACTGAAACCGATGATGCTTTCCAGTAGTTAGGCTTTGTTGAATAAATCGAACTTTTAGGTGACTGGCGGCTCTGATCACTACATTCGTTTCAACATCAGGTCCCCATGGCAAAGCAAAAGTTTAAAATTACCAACTGGCCCGCATACAACAATGCGCTCAGGCAGCGGGGGGACCTGACAGTATGGCTTGATGAGTCAGCCATTGCTGCATGGACTGAGAGTACACCACCTGAACATCGTGGCCGGCCGCTTCACTACACCGATATGGCCATTACCACGGTTCTGATGATAAAGCGCGTGTTTAACCTTTCGCTCCGGGCGTTACAGGGTTTCGTTGACTCAATTTTTAAACTGATGGGGCTGTCGCTGCGCTGCCCAGATTACTCTCTGGTCAGCCGGCGAGCAAAAACCGTCGACATCAGCATAAAAACGCCAACCCGCGGCGAAATCTCACACCTGGTCATCGATGGCACCGGCCTGAAAGTCTTCGGCGAAGGCGAATGGAAAGTCAGGCAGCATGGGGCTGAGAGGCGCAGAGTATGGCGCAAGCTTCATCTGGCAGTAGATAGCGTGACACATGAAATTATCAGTGCCGATTTATCGCTAAGCGGTACGACAGATGCGCAGGCGCTGCCCGGGCTGATTAACCAAACCCACCGGAAAATCAGGGAAGCGTCGGCTGACAGTGCTTACGATACGCGTTACTGTCATTATGCTCTGCTGAGGAAAAAAATAAAGCCGCTTATCCCACCGCGAAGTGGTGCGCAATATTGGCCAGCTCGATACCATGAGCGTAACCATGCGGTGGCAAATCAGCATCCGAGCGGCAATAACGATACCTGGAAAAAGAAAGTAGGTTATCACCGGCGTTCACTGGCTGAAACGGCCATGTTCCGGTTTAAAACACTTCTGGGTGGTCATCTGAGTCTGCATGACTATGACGCGCAGGTAGGTGAGGCTATGGCAATGGTTAAAGCACTTAACCGGATCACACTGTTAGGAATGCCAAACAGCGTCCGCATCATGTAACAATCGCCCTGATAGGGAGGAAGTCGTCACAAATTTCGGATTTATTCAACAAAGCGCAATCCAGCTAAAGAATAGGAAAATAAGTGTCTAACATCCTTTTAACAAAGCAGGCCGAAAGCCGCTTGTGATGGGGTTTTGCTACTCATACGACACCGGCCCTCAGCATATCATGCATGTGCACCACGCCTATCAGGTGGTCGTCCTGCGCTACCAGCAGCGAGGTAATGTTGCGCGCCTGCATCAGGTTGAGCGCCTCCACCGCCAGCATGTCGGGGGCGACGCGCCCGCCGCCGGGGGTCATGACATCGGCGATGCGCGCCCGGTTAAGGTCGATGCCCATATCAAACACCCGCCGCAGATCGCCGTCGGTAAAAATACCGGCAATGACATTTTGCGCATCGCAAATCACCGTCATGCCCAAATTTTTACGAGTGATTTCCAAGAGCGCGTCGCGCAACGAGGCCGTGCGGGCGGTCTGCGGAATATCGTCGCCGCTGTGCATGATATCGCTCACGCGCAGCAGCAGTTTGCGTCCTAATGCACCGCCGGGATGGGACAGGGCGAAATCTTCGGCGGTGAATCCCCGCGCCCGCAGCAGGGCCACCGCCAGCGCGTCGCCCATCACCAGCGCGGCGGTGGTGCTGGCGGTGGGCGCCAGGCCGAGCGGGCAGGCCTCTTCCGGCACATGCACGCAAAGATGGATTTCCGCCGCTTTCCTCATAGTGCTGTCCGGCTTGCCGGTCATGCAAATGAGCGGGATACGCAGGCGCTTGAGCACCGGAATCAGCGCCAGTACCTCATGGGATTCGCCGGAATTGGACAGCGCGATGACGATATCCTGCGGCGATACCATGCCCAGATCGCCATGGCTGGCCTCGCCGGGATGGACGAAAAACGCCGGAGTACCGGTACTGGCGAAAGTGGCGGCCAGTTTGCGGCCGATATGGCCGGATTTGCCCATGCCCATCACCACCACTTTGCCGGTGCAGCGGAACAGCGCTTCACAGGCGCGGCGAAAATCGTCGTTGATATATTGATCCAGCTGCGCCAGACTCTCGCGCTCAATTGCGAGAACTTGCTTTCCGGCGGCGATAAAATCAAAGGCCGGTGCTAATGTATTCTGCGACATAAAACGTATCCTGATTGTTCGCGGTGCGGGAAACTAGATCAACAGCACCGCGAGATAGGCGATGAACCCGCAAACCAGCAAAGTCCCCGACAGGCGATTAATCCGGCGCCGTTTGCGCAGGCACAGGGCGGCGAGGATAATGCTCGCCACCAGCATGACCCAATAATCGCGGGCAAAGGCGTCGGGATTGAACGGGCCGGGAGGGAGCAGCGCGGGAACGCCCAGCACAATAACACTATTGAAGATATTGGAGCCAATAACATTCCCCAAGGCAATATCATTTTCTCCCTTGAGCGCCCCGGCCACAAGCGTCGCCAGCTCCGGCAGGCTGGTCCCGATCGCCAGTACCGTCAGGCCGACTATCAAATCGCTCAAGCCAAAATAACGCGCCAGGACACTGGCGTTATCACTCACCATCCGCGCCGAAATGGGCATAATAATAAACGCCAGCACCAGCCACAGGACCGCCACGGTATTATTGCTATCCTGCGGCAGCTCCGCCAGTTGTTCACGGGTTAGCGTGTCGCTGCCTTCGTGCAGCGCAAGCCGGGAGATGGTGACGATAATCAGCAGGTAGCCCGCCGCCAACAGCAAGACGCCATCAAGCCTGCCCAGGCTGTGGTCCGCCAGCAGCAGGCCGCACAATAGCGTAATCAACGGCAGTAGCGGCAGCTCGCGCCGCACGATATCGGAGCGGAAGGTCACCGGCCGGATAAACGCCGCGCCGCCGACAATCAGCATAATATTGATAATGTTGGAGCCCAGGATATTGCCCACCGCCATATCAATTTGATTATTCAGCGCGGCGGTCACCGACACCAGTAATTCGGGCAGCGAAGTGCCGAAAGCGACGATGGTACAGCCGACAAGCCAGGGCGCAACGCCGAGCGAGCGGCTCAATACGGCCGCACTATAGACCAATCTGTCCGCGCCATAAACCAATAGAATGAGGCCAATAATTAATAATGACGTGGCAAAAAGCATGATAAATCCTTGGTTTGAGCAAAAACCTGTTCCGTTGGCGCATCATAGCCTTAAAAGGGAGACGAAAGGCGGACAATAAACGCAAACTGGCATTAATTTTGACCGCCTGACGGATAAAAGTAAAACGCGGCGATAAAGTTATCCGCATTGATGGGCCTGATGGGGCGAGAAAAGTTCGATGAAATGGTCAGCTTGCTTTACTATCATCACTGCAGACCGTGGGTGCGGGAAGAAAAGGGCAGTAAACTATGAACCAGAGCGATAACCTGGTCGAGATTCGCGGATTAAGCTTTTGTCGGGGCGATCGCGTTATTTTCGATGATATCAGCATGCAGTTTCCGCGCGGCAAAGTCACCGCGATCATGGGGCCGTCGGGCATCGGTAAAACCACCCTGCTGCGCCTTCTCGGCGGGCAGCTGCCGCCGGACAGCGGTGAAATTTGGGTGGACGGCGATAATATTCCCACGCTGTCGCGCCGGCGCCTCTACGAGGTACGTAAAAAAATCAGCATGCTGTTTCAATCCGGTGCGCTGTTTACCGATATTAACGTTTTTGAGAACGTGGCGTTTCCGCTGCGGCGGCATACCCGTTTGCCGGAGCCGGTGCTGCGCAGCACGGTGCTGATGAAGCTTGAGGCGGTGGGTTTGCGGGGGGCGGCCGCGCTGATGCCTGCCGAGCTTTCCGGCGGTATGGCGCGCCGGGCGGCGCTGGCGCGCGCTATTGCATTGGATCCTGAGCTGATTATGTTCGATGAACCGTTCGTAGGACAGGATCCGATTACCATGGGGGTGCTGGTCAAGCTTATCGACGAGCTGAATCACGCGCTCGGCGTCACCTGCATCGTCGTATCCCACGACGTGCCGGAGGTGTTGAGCATCGCCGATTACGCCTATATCGTCGCCGAGCAGCACGTCGTGGCGGAAGGCACCCCGGCCAGTCTGTGTGACAACCAGGATCTCCGAGTGAGACAATTTCTCGACGGCATCGCCGACGGGCCAGTGCCCTTTAACATTCCCGCCGAAGATTATCAGACCCAGCTATTGGGCGCAGGGAGTTAACCTCAGTCATGGTATTAGAAGCTATAGCGTCCTTCGGGCGCCGGGGGATCAGTATTTGCCACGGTTTCGGCCGGGCCGGTGTCATGCTGTTCAATGTGCTGATAGGCAAACCGGCCCTGCGCGAACAATGGCCGCTGCTGGTGAAACAACTTTACGGCGTCGGCGTATTATCGCTGGTGATTATTATGGTCTCTGGCCTGTTCATCGGTATGGTGCTGGGGCTGCAGGGCTACATTATTCTCACGACCTACAGCGCGGAGTCCAGTCTGGGCATGCTGGTCGCGCTGTCGCTGCTGCGCGAGCTGGGGCCGGTGGTGACCGCGCTGTTGTTCGCCGGCCGGGCGGGATCGGCGCTTACCGCCGAGATAGGTTTGATGAAGGCCACCGAGCAGCTTTCCAGTCTGGAGATGATGGCGGTGGATCCGCTGCGCCGAGTGGTGGCGCCGCGTTTTTGGGCCGGCGTGATTAGTATGCCGCTGCTCACGGCGATTTTTGTCGCGGTCGGCATCTGGGGCGGCACCGTGGTCGGCGTGGAATGGAAAGATATCGACAGCGGGTTCTTCTGGTCCGCGATGCAAGGCGCCGTGGACTGGCGGCAAGATTTGGTAAACTGTGTAATCAAGAGTGTGGTTTTCGCTATCACCGTCACTTGGATTGCGCTGTTCAATGGTTACGACGCGATCCCGACCTCCGAGGGTATCAGCCGCGCAACGACCCGCACGGTGGTTCACGTCTCGTTGGCGGTATTGGGATTGGATTTTGTGCTGACGGCACTGATGTTTGGGAACTGAGTGAATGCAAACCAAAAAAAGTGAAATCTGGGTCGGCGCGTTTATGATTATCGCCCTCTGCGCCATCGTGTTTCTTTGTCTGAAGGTCGCGGATATCCGTTCGGTGAGCAATGCCGCAACCTATCGGATCAGCGCGTCTTTCGATAATATCGGCGGACTCAAAGTGCGCTCGCCGGTGAGGGTTGGCGGGGTGGTCATCGGCCGGGTCGCGGATATCACCCTCGATCCGCAAACGTATACGCCGAAGGTCACCATGGACATTGAACAGACCTATAATCATATACCGGATACCAGTTCCCTTGCGATTCGCACCTCGGGGCTGCTGGGGGAACAATACCTGGCGCTGAATATCGGTTTCGAGGATCCGGAAATGGGGACGTCTATTCTAAAAGGCGGCGGCGTGATCCAGGATACCAAGTCCGCCATCGTGCTGGAGGACCTGATTGGCCAGTTCTTGTATAAAAGCGGCGGTGACAATAATAGCGCCGGCGCGGCCCAGAGTAACGGCACCGCGGCCGGGCAATAAGGTGATGTCCGCGGTCGGAAAGGCTTTGCCGCCGACTTATGAATGATACCGGGCGACGCGGTTCTCTCGTTAGCGTCGCCGACCGGTTGTCCCGTCGCCGCACCGCTTGAGCGCGGCGGCAGCGGGGTAACCTCAACAGGAGAAATGCATGTTTAAACGATTATTAATGGTGGCGCTGCTGGTGATTGCGCCGCTGACACAGGCTGCCGATCAGACCAACCCTTATCATTTGATGAACGATGCGGCGAGCAAAACCTTTACCCGCTTAAAGAATGAACAGGGCAAAATCCACCAGGATCCCAACTATCTGCGCACCGTGGTGCGTGAAGAGCAGCTCCCCTATGTGCAGGTGAAATACGCCGGCGCGCTGGTGCTAGGGCGCTATTATCGCGAAGCCACGCCGGCGCAGCGCGACGCCTATTTTAAAGCCTTCCAGGCCTATCTGGAGCAGGCTTACGGCCAAGCGCTGGCGCTTTACAGCAATCAGACCTATCAAATCGCGCCGGAGAAACCGTTGGGTGATGCAACGATTGTGGCTATACGCGTCACGATTATCGATCAGGGCGGCCGGCCGCCGGTACGTCTTGATTTTCAGTGGCGTAAAAATAGCGTCTCCGGCAACTGGCAGGCCTACGACATGATTGCCGAAGGGGTCAGTATGATTACCACCAAGCAAAACGAGTGGGCCTCCACGCTGCGCACCAAGGGCATTGACGGGCTGACCCAGCAATTGCAGGCCGCCGCCAGTCAGCCCATTACCCTGGATAAGCAGCGCAATGGCTGATGAGCTAAGCTGGCACACGCAGGGGCAAACGTTAATCCTACGGGGCGAGCTGGATCGCGACACGCTGCCGACGCTTTGGCAGCAGCGCCAGGGGTTGCTTGACGGCATCCGTTTCCTGGATGTATCCGGCCTAAAACGTGTCGATTCCGCCGGTGTGGCGCTGATGCTGCATTTTTATCACCAGCAGCAGCAGCGGGGCGCGACGCTCGCGCTCACCGGCGTCACCGATCGGCTGCGCACCTTGATCGCTTTATACAAGCTGCAGGCGATCCTGCCTTGTGCGCCGTCCGCGAGCGTCTAATCTGTCATCCCGGCGCCTGGCTGCGCGACGTAAAGAATCGCAGTTAATCTTATTGCCTGTTCCCGAGCGCGGCGGTTTCCTCTAAGATAGCGGTCTGATTCCCGACCCTGCAAAGTAAAACGTTATATGGAAACGAGTGAAATCAAAGCGGTGCTGATGGAAGCCTTGAAGCTGGACGAAGCCCACGTAAGCGGCGACGGTAGCCATTTTCAGGTTATTGCGGTCAGCGCGCAGTTCACCGGCATGAGCCGGGTGAAAAAACAGCAGACGATTTATGCGCCGCTGATGGAATATATTTCAGACAACCGCATCCACGCCTTATCGATCAAAGCCTACACCCCCGAAGAGTGGCAGCGCGATCGCAAGCTGAACGGTTTTTAAATGTTGACCCTGGCGGGCAACAGTCTTCCCGTTAAATAGAGAGCAGTCGTAATGGATAAATTTCGTGTCCAGGGTCCTACCCGGTTAAGCGGCGAGGTCACCATTTCGGGGGCCAAAAATGCCGCGTTACCGATTTTATTCGTCGCGTTGCTGGCGGAAGAGCCGGTTGAGATCCAAAACGTCCCCAAGCTGAAAGATATCGACACCACCATGAAACTGCTGGGCCAGCTCGGCGCCAGAGTTGAACGCAATGGTTCGGTGCATGTGGACGCCAGCGGCGTTAACGTTTATTGCGCGCCCTATGAGCTGGTGAAGACCATGCGCGCGTCGATTTGGGCGCTGGGGCCGCTGGTGGCGCGTTTCGGCCAGGGGCAGGTATCCTTGCCGGGTGGCTGCACCATCGGCGCGCGCCCCGTGGATCTGCATATCAGCGGCCTGGAGCAACTGGGCGCCACCATTAAGCTGGAAGAGGGTTACGTCAAAGCCTCCATGGACGGCCGTCTGCGCGGGGCGCATATCGTCATGGACAAAGTCAGCGTCGGCGCCACAGTCACGATCATGAGCGCCGCGACGTTGGCGACCGGCACCACCATTATTGAAAACGCCGCCCGCGAGCCGGAGATTGTCGATACCGCCAATTTCCTTATCACGCTGGGCGCGAAAATCAGCGGCGCCGGTACCGATAAAATTACCGTCGAAGGGGTTAAGCGCCTCGGCGGCGGCGTCTATCGCGTACTGTCCGATCGCATCGAAACCGGCACCTTCCTGGTCGCGGCGGCTATATCCCGCGGTCGCGTGGTCTGCCACGCCACGCGTCCCGATACGCTGGATGCCGTACTGGCCAAATTGCGAGAAGCGGGCGCGGATATTGCCGTCGGCGACGACTGGATCAGCCTGGATATGCACGGCCAGCGTCCGAAAGCGGTTACGGTGCGCACCGCCCCCCATCCCGGCTTCCCCACCGATATGCAGGCGCAGTTCAGTTTGCTGAATTTGGTGGCCGACGGCACGGGGGTGATTACCGAAACCATTTTTGAAAACCGTTTCATGCACGTCCCTGAACTGATTCGGATGGGAGCGCATGCGGAAATCGAAAGCAACACCGTGATCTGCCACGGCGTCGCGACGCTGTCGGGCGCACAGGTCATGGCGACCGACCTGCGCGCTTCCGCCAGCCTGGTGCTGGCCGGCTGTATCGCCGAGGGGGTGACGGTGGTGGATCGTATTTATCATATCGATCGCGGTTATGATTGTATCGAGGAAAAGCTGCGGCGTATGGGTGCCAATATCGAACGGATCAGCGGCGAGTAGTCAACCGCCGCGCCCGGCCGCAGTGTTCGCTGGAGCGCTTTGGGTGATTGGCGTGTTGCTCGTCGGTGTCGCCTCTGCGGCGGCTAGCGCGTTATGGCGGGGCGCGCACGGCGCTTTAGTTTGAGGCGGGATATTCCTGAATGGTGACCTCGACAGTCAATTTTTTGCCGTTGCGCAAGATCTCTACCGGAATACGCGATCCGGGACGAATTTCCGCCACCTGATCCATCGTTTCGATCGCGGAAATGGCTGGCTTATGGTTGACGCTCAGGATCACATCTTCCACCTGAATACCGGCCTGCGCCGCCGGGCCGCCCGGCGTCACTTCGTTGACGATGATGCCTTGAATGCGATCGAGGCCGCCGCCGTTGTGCATCGATGCTACTTCACGGCCGCCGATACCGATATAGCCGCGGATCACCCGACCATCGCGAATCAGCTTGTTCATCACCTTGGTGGCCAGCGCGGTCGGAATCGCGAAACCGATACCTTCCGGCGTTTCGCCGTTATTGCTCTTATCAAACGATAGAGTATTGATGCCCACCAGCTCGCCAAGCGTGTTGATCAGCGCGCCGCCGGAATTGCCGTGGTTAATGGAGGCGTCGGTTTGCAGGAAATTCTGCCGCCCGGACGGGCTCAAACCGATGCGGCCGGTGGCGCTAATAATGCCTTGGGTAATCGTCTGCCCCAGATTGTAGGGATTGCCAATCGCCATCACCACATCGCCGATATGGGGCTGGCGGTCGGGATTGATGGAGATCACCGGCAGGTTGTTGGCGTCGATTTTCAGCACCGCCAGATCGGTCAGACTGTCCGAACCGACCAGCAGCGCCTCGTACACCCGCCCGTCCTGCAGCGCGACGATAATTTGCTCGGCGTCGTTGATGACATGTTTGTTGGTCAGCAGGTAGCCTTTCTGGTTCATAATGACGCCGGAGCCCAGCGTGCGGATTTCCAACTGGTTATGGGCGCTGCTGTTCATGCTGCGGTTATACACGTAGACCACCGCCGGCGCGGCGCACCCCCTGATTATAACTGACGGGCTCCTCGCTATCGCTATATTATCGGCACGATGCAGCAACTGGCCGGTGGTGGAGCGAAGCGTGGGCACCAGCGCCAGCAATAGGGCTGCGACAATGAAACCGATAATGACGGCACGTAACAACTTGAGGAGCATGGGACTCGCAGGGGTAGTGGAAAATAGCGGCAGGATAACATGAGTTAAACGGACACCGCAGCGCCGGCGTCCGTTTTTTTAATCCCTTAGCGCAGTAACAGGAAAATACTCGCGTCGCCGCGCACGATATTTAGCGCCATGACCGCCGGTTTGGCTTCCAACACTTTGCGCAGTTGTGCCAGGCTCTGTACCCGTTCGCGGTTCAGGCCCACGATCACATCGCCTTTCTGCAGGCCGATCGCGGCGGCGGGGGAATCTTTCACGACATCCTCTACCTGAACGCCCTTGGTGCCGTCTTTCAACTGACCATTGCTCAGAGAAGTCCCCTGCAGCGCCGGAGTGAGGATCTCTTCGCTGGTGGTGGCGGAGGCGCTGTCATCCAGGACCACCGACGCCGTTTGCGGCTTGCCGTTGCGCAGCAGGCCAAGTTTGACGGTTTTACCGGGGGCGGTCGTGCCGACTTTCACCCGCAGTTCGGCGAAACTCTGAATCGGCTTGTTTTCCACCGAGACGATGATATCGCCGGCTTTGATACCGGCCTTGGCCGCGGCGGAATTCGGCAACACTTCTCTGATGAACGCGCCGCGCTGGGCGTCGATGTTAAAGGCTTTTGCGATATCGGCGGTCAGCTCGGTGCCCTTAATGCCCAACTGGCCGCGTTTGACTTCGCCATATTCAATCAGTTGCTGACTCAGGTTTTTGACGATGTTGCTGGGGATGGCGAAACCGATGCCGATATTGCCGCCCCCCGGCGCCAGAATGGCGGTGTTGATGCCGATAAGCTCACCGTTGAGGTTAACCAGCGCGCCGCCGGAATTGCCGCGGTTGATGGAGGCATCGGTCTGAATGAAGTTCTCCAGGCCCTCCAAATTCAGGCCGCTGCGGCCCAGGGCGGATACGATACCGGACGTGACGGTCTGGCCGAGGCCGAACGGGTTGCCCACCGCGACCGCGAAATCGCCGACCTTAAGGACGTCGGAGTCGGCCATGGTCACCTCGCTGAGGTTTTTCGGGGAGGGCAACTGCAGCAGCGCCAGATCGGTCTGCTCGTCGTGCCCTACCAGCTTGGCGTCGAATTCGCGACCGTCATTGAGCTGCACTTTGATCTTGTCCGCGCCGTTGACCACATGATTGTTGGTGATCACATAACCCTTCGCGGCGTTGATGATGACCCCTGATCCCAGCCCTTCAAACGGACGCGTTCCGCCGTTGCCGCCCGGGGTGTCGGGACCGAAGAAGTATTTGAATTCCTTGGGCAGAGTGGGACGCCGGACGGGCTGGGAGCCTTCAACATGGACGCTTACCACCGCCGGCAGGACTTTGGTCAGCATCGGCGCCAGGCTGGGCATGGACTGCCCCGCCACTTCGGCCGGCAGCGCCGCCCGGGGCGCCAAAAAAGGGAGTAGGCTCAGCCCGATACTGAGCGCCAATGCGCTGAATAGAGGTGTTGTTTTCATTGTAACGTTAACTCGCTCGTTTTCGTATCAGATACCCTGGTTCAGGCACCCGGTGACGGTAGCATAATCGCCATTATGACCCTGCCGGGTACGGAAAGTTCAGCCGGGGCGCGCGTCGACGCCGGCAAAACGCGGGCTGGCGGCGCTATTTGCGCAAGCCGCGCGTGGTGCGCAGCAAGCCGCTGGCGCTTTCCGGGTAATCCCGCGGCTGCATTTCCGCCGGGATTTGATCGTTGTCCGCTTCCGCTTCGGTCAGACGATAGCGGAACGGGTTATCTTCGCGGCGCTGGTCCGGCAGCAGGCTATTGGAGCTTTTGGCCATATGCTGATACAGCTGACGGTAATCGTCGGCCATATTGTCCAACAATTCGGCGCTGCGGGCGAAATGGCTGGTCAGCTCTTCGCGATACTCGTCCAGCTCGGCTTTACTCTTCTCCAGCTCGTGTTGAAGCGTTTGCTGCTGACGCAGTTTACGATTACCGAACCGCATGGCGACCGCACCGATGATAATGCCCACCACCAATCCAATCAGCGCATATTCCCAGGTCATAATGACTCCTATTTTTGACTTCGTTGTCCCGTAGGGTTTAATACACAGTTAGCTTCACTATAACCGGTAACGCGCCATCAGTGGAACCGGAGAGTGTGACGACGGGTTACCGGCCGGGACGCGGGGCTATTGTGTTCGACCGCGCCGCTGTTTAGGATGTGCGGCACGCGCTTTTTTACCTTTCATTTTCATTCAGGGAACGTCAGCCACATGCAAGCCACTTCGCCGTTGTCCCTTTATCAGCAGATGCTGGCGCAAGGGGAATACCAGCCCGATGACGTCCAGGCCGCCGCCATTGCCCGCCTGGACCGGATCCATCAGCAGTTGGGCGCGGCGCAAAACACCGCCGCCAGCGCCCCCTCGGGCCTGTTACGCCTGCTGGGCAAAAAATGGCTTGGCAAGGGTGAGCGCGCAACGGACGAGCCGGTCCAGGGTTTATATATGTGGGGCGGAGTAGGCAGAGGCAAGACCTGGCTGATGGATTTATTTTATCGCAGCCTGCCCGGCGAGCGTAAACTGCGGCTGCATTTCCACCGCTTTATGCTGCGGGTGCATGAAGAGATGACCCGTCTCCAGGGCCATCAGGATCCGCTGGAGATCATCGCCGACGGCTTCAAAGCCGAGACCGACGTGCTCTGCTTTGATGAATTCTTCGTGACCGATATTACCGACGCGATGCTGCTGGGTACCCTGATGCAGGCGCTGTTTGCCCGCGGCATTACGCTTGTGGCCACCTCCAATATTCCGCTGGACGATCTTTACCGCAACGGGTTACAGCGCGCGCGTTTCCTGCCGGCCATAGAACTTATCAAACGCCATTGCGAAGTGATGAATGTCGATGCCGGCATCGATTACCGGCTGCGCACCTTGACGCAGGCCAATTTGTGGCTCAGCCCCCTCGGCGGCGAGACGGACCGGGCGATGGCGCGGATGTTCAGCGCCCTGGCGGGGAAACATCTCGCGCTTGAGGGCGAGGCCCCGGCGCTGGAAATCAATCATCGGCCGCTGCCGACCCTGGGCGTGACCGACGGGGTGGTGGCGCTGGATTTCGCCGAGCTGTGCGGCGGCGCGCGCAGTCAAAACGACTATATCGTGCTCTCCGAGCGCTTTCATAGCGTCCTGCTGCACAATGTGCGGCCGATGAGCAGCGACGAGGAAAATACCACCCGACGATTTTTGGCGCTGGTGGATGAGTTCTACGAGCGCCACGTCAAGCTGGTGGTCGCCGCCAGCGTGCCGATGGCGGCGCTCTATCAGGGGCAGCTGCTGCGCTTCGAGTACCAGCGCTACTTGTCGCGTTTGCAGGAAATGCAGAGCGAGGAGTATCTCCGGTTGGCGCATCAGCCCTGATGACGTAAAAAAGGGTCGATCTTTGCGGATGACTTCTCTATAATCTTGCGGCCCCACGTTACATTGAGGTTTTTTCCCAAAACTTCAATCGCGCCAGCAACGGCTACTGAAGGGGTAGGTTTGCTGGACTGAAAGCTGTGTGAGCCTCATAACTGTTCATTGAAGCGTTTGGGTGTTCACCAAAGTGAAACTTAAATTGAGTAAGCTTTTAATGAAAACTTTTACAGCAAAGCCGGAAACGGTCAAACGTGACTGGTATGTTGTCGACGCCGAAGGGAAAACCCTTGGCCGTCTTGCTACCGAACTGGCTCGTCGTCTGCGCGGCAAGCATAAAGCGGAATATACGCCGCATGTGGATACCGGTGATTATCTCATTGTTCTGAACGCTGACAAAGTGGCCGTTACCGGCAACAAGCGTAACGATAAGATCTACTATCACTACACCGGTCACGTCGGTGGTATCAAACAAGCGACCTTTGAAGAGATGATTGCCCGCCGCCCTGAGCGTGTGATTGAAATCGCGGTTAAAGGCATGCTGCCAAAAGGCCCGCTGGGTCGTGCTATGTTCCGTAAACTGAAAGTTTACGCCGGTACCGAGCACAACCACGCGGCACAGCAACCGCAAGTTCTGGACATTTAATCGAGATTATAGGCAATGGCTGAAAATCAATATTACGGCACTGGTCGCCGCAAAAGCTCTTCCGCTCGCGTCTTCGTTAAGGCGGGCAGCGGCAACATCGTTATTAATCAGCGTAGTCTGGATCAGTACTTCGGTCGCGAAACCGCCCGCATGGTCGTTCGCCAACCGCTGGAGCTGGTCGACATGGTGGGCAAACTGGATCTGTACATCACCGTTAAAGGTGGCGGCATCTCCGGTCAGGCAGGCGCCATTCGCCACGGTATCACCCGTGCGCTGATGGAATATGACGAAACGCTGCGCGCCGATCTGCGCAAAGCCGGTTTTGTTACCCGTGACGCCCGTCAGGTTGAACGTAAGAAAGTCGGTCTGCGTAAAGCACGCCGTCGTCCGCAGTTCTCCAAACGTTAATTTCGCAGTATTCACTGCCACAAAAAGCCCGGACCCGTCCGGGTTTTTTTTATTTATTGCGTCCTGACCCGCCTGGAATATCAACCGCAGCCAGTTATTCACGCTGATTTGCCATATCGTGCCCCACAAAACAGGCAAAATCTGATAAACTAGCCAACGCTTATATTATATGCCTGTTTACTTGTCTGGCGTTTTGTCAACCGGCTGCAAGCTTTCCGGTTCCGGTTGCAGCGGGCAAAGTGGCTACGGGTCAACGGCGGACAAATCAGGAAAATAACCCTGGGTTAGGGTTATTCGCGGTATTTTCTCAATAAACTTGGAGGTTTTCATGGCTGTCGCTGCCAACAAACGTTCGGTGATGACGCTGTTTTCCGGCACGACCGACATTTTCAGCCATCAAGTGCGCATCGTGCTGGCGGAAAAAGGGGTAAGTGTCGAAATTGAGCAGGTTGAGATGGATAATCTGCCGCAGGACCTGATTGACCTTAACCCCTACCGCACTGTGCCGACGCTGGTCGATCGCGAACTGACGCTTTACGAGTCACGCATTATCATGGAATACCTGGATGAACGGTTCCCTCATCCGCCGCTGATGCCTGTTTATCCTGTAGCGCGCGGCACCAGCCGCCTGATGATGCACCGCATCGAAAACGATTGGTACACGCTGATGCGCAAAATCGAGCAAAGCAGCGGCAGCGAGGCAGATAACGTGCGTCGGCAACTGCGCGAGGAGCTGCTGGCGGTGGCGCCGGTGTTCAACGAAGCGCCGTTTTTCATGAGCGAAGAGTTCAGCCTGGTGGATTGCTACCTGACGCCGCTGCTGTGGCGTTTGCCGCAGCTGGGCATTGAACTGGCCGGCGCGGGCGCCAAAGAGCTGAAAGGGTATATGACGCGCGTATTTGAACGCGATGCCTTCCTGGCCTCGCTGACCGAAGCCGAGCGCGAAATGCGCCTACAGATCCGGGGGTAAAGGGATGGAAGTGACTCAGCTTTCGCCGCGCCGGCCTTACCTGCTGCGGGCGTTTTACGAATGGTTGCTTGATAATCAGCTGACGCCGCATCTCGTGGTGGATGTCAACGTGGATGGCGTGATGGTGCCGATGGAATTTGCCCGCGACGGGCAAATCGTGCTCAATATCGCGCCGCGCGCGGTGGCGAATCTGGCGCTGGGCAATGATGAAGTGCAATTCAACGCCCGCTTTAGCGGGGTTCCGCGTCAGGTGGTAGTGCCGATGGCGGCCGTGCTGGCGATTTACGCCCGTGAAAACGGCGCCGGCACGATGTTTGAGCCCGAAGTGGCCGACGACGACAGCGCTGAAGACCCGACCACGGAAACCGTCATGTCGGTTATCGACGGCGATCGGCCCGACAACGCGCAGGCCGATGATCCGGAAGACGAGCCGCCCACGCCGCCGCGCGGCGGTGGCCGACTTTCATTGCGCGTGGTGAAGTAATTGCCCGACGACAACGTTGCGGCGCTGCCCGCCCCAGGCCGCTGATTTGCGGCCTGATCCCGCCTTTATCAGAAACACGCCGGTTCCAAACCGCACAATAAAACGCCGTCCCGGCATTGCGGCGGGACGGCGTGTGTTTCTGACCCTAGCGTGGATGGAAGCGCTTACACTTCCAGATAATCCATGATGCCTTCGGCCGCTTTACGCCCTTCAGCAATGGCGGTGACCACCAGATCGGAGCCGCGTACCGCATCGCCGCCGGCGAAGATCTTCGGATTGCTGGTCTGGAAGGCGGCCGCGCCGTGTTCCGGCGCCATGATCCGGCCTTGGCTGTCCAGTTCAACGCTGAAATCGGCCAGCCAGCTCATGTGGTGCGGACGGAAGCCGAAGGCGACGACCACCGCATCGGCATCAAGAATATGCTCAGAGCCGGTAACGATTTCCGCGCGGCGGCGTCCGTGGGCATCCGGCGCGCTCATGGCGGTACGGACCATCTTCACGCCGCAGGTCCGGCCCTCGGCGTCCACTTCGATGCTTACCGGCTGCAGATTGAACATGAACTCCACCACTTCCTCGCGCGAGTTTTTTACCTCACGGCGGGAGCCGGGCATGTTTTCCTCGTCGCGGCGATAGGCGCAGACAACCCGGCTGGCGCCGTGGCGAATGGAGGTCCGGACACAGTCCATGGCAGTATCGCCACCGCCCAGCACGACCACGCGTTTGCCGCTCATGTTGACATAGGTCGCTTCGGCGGGGTTACCGAAGCCCATCAGTTCACGGGTATTGGCGACCAGAAACGGCAACGCGTCATACACGCCCGGCGCATCTTCGTTGTCCAAACCGCCGCGCATCGATTGATAGGTGCCGACGCCCAAAAACACCGCATCGTATTCGCCGAGCAGATCGCTCAGCTGCACATCTTTACCGATTTCGGTATTCAATCGGAACTCAATGCCCATGTCGCTGAAGATTTCGCGGCGCTTTATCATCACCTCTTTTTCCAGCTTAAAGGCGGGAATGCCGAAAGTCAGCAAACCGCCGATTTCAGGATGACGGTCAAACACCACCGCCTGTACGCCGTTGAGCGCCAGCACGTCAGCGCAGGCCAGCCCCGCGGGGCCGGCGCCGACAATCGCCACCCGTTTGCCGGTGGGAACGACGTTGGCAACGCTGGGTTTCCAGCCCATTTCAATGGCTTTGTCGTTAATATAGCGTTCAATATTGCCGATAGTGACCGCGCCGAACTCGTCGTTGAGCGTGCAGGAGCCCTCGCACAACCGGTCCTGCGGGCAGACGCGCCCGCACACTTCCGGCAGACTGTTGGTCTGGTGCGAAAGTTCAGCCGCTTCGATAATGCGCCCCTCGTTGGCAAGCTTCAGCCAGTTGGGAATGTAGTTGTGGACCGGACATTTCCATTCACAGTAAGGGTTGCCGCAGGAGAGACAACGGTCCGCCTGCGCTTTGGACTGCGAGTCGGAGAACGGCTCGTAGATTTCCACAAATTCAATTTTACGCACCTTCAGCGGCTTTTTCGGTGGATCCACACGCTGTAGGTCGATAAATTGATAGACATTTTGACTCATCATTAACCTCTTACTGCGCTTGCACGCGCAATTCTGCCGCGGAGCGGCTGCGGTGGCCCAATAACGCTTTCACATCGCTCGATTTTGGCTTCACCAGCGCGAAGCGACCCGCCCAGGCCGGCCAATCGGCCAGCAGCTCCTCGCCGCGGTGGGAGCCGGTCAAATGAACGTGCTCGGTTATCAGCCCGCGCAGATGCTCTTCGTGAATGGTCAAATCCGCCACGGCCAGGACTTCCACCAGTTCTGGATTCACGCGCTTGGCAAAGTCGCCATGCTCGTCGAGGACATAGGCGAAGCCGCCGGTCATCCCTGCGCCGAAGTTGACGCCGGTACGGCCGAGCACGCAAACAATGCCGCCGGTCATGTATTCGCAGCCGTTATCGCCCACGCCTTCCACCACCGTGATGGCGCCGGAGTTACGCACCGCGAAACGTTCGCCGGCCCGCCCGGCGGCAAACAGCTTGCCGCCGGTAGCGCCATACAGGCAGGTGTTGCCGATAATGGTGGCTTCATGGCTTAAAAACGCCGAGCCGACCGGCGGACGCACCACGATGCTGCCGCCCGCCATACCTTTACCGACATAATCATTAGCATCCCCCGTCAGGGTCAGCTCCACGCCGCCGGCGTTCCAGACGCCGAAACTTTGGCCGGCGGTGCCGGTAAAGTGGGCTTTAATCGGATCCGCGGACAGGCCCTGATCGCCGTGAACGTCGGCGATGGCGCCCGACAGCGATGCGCCCACCGAACGATCGGTGTTGTGAATATCGAAGTAGAACGTCTTGCTTTGGCGCGCGTCCACATACGGCATCGCCTGCTGCAGTAGGGTTTTATTCATTGCTCCCGGGTCAAACGGCGGATTGCGCTCCTCGGTGCAATACAGCGCCTTGCCCGGATGGGGCTGCGCGGTGGCGAGCAGCGGCGCGAGATCCAGCTTATTCTGCCGGGCGGTTATCCCGTCAAGCTCGCAAAGCAGATCGGTGCGGCCTATCAAATCCACCAGGCGGGTCACGCTCAGCTCCGCCATGATTTCGCGCGTTTCCTGCGCGATAAATTGAAAATAATTCGTCACGCGTTCCGGCAGGCCGTGGTAATGATCGCGGCGTAGTTTTTCGTCCTGGGTCGCGACGCCGGTGGCGCAGTTGTTAAGGTGGTAGATGCGCAGATATTTGCAGCCGAGCGCCACCATCGGGCCGGTCCCGAAGCCAAAGCTTTCGGCGCCGAGGATCGCCGCCTTAATGATGTCCTGGCCGGTTTTGAGCCCGCCGTCCACCTGTAGGTGAATTTTATGGCGCAGCCCGTTGGCCACCAGCGCCTGCTGGGTTTCCACCAGGCCCAATTCCCAGGGCGAGCCGGCGTATTTCACCGAGGACAGCGGGCTGGCGCCGATGCCGCCGTCATAACCGGCAATGGTTATCAAATCCGCATAGGCTTTGGCCACGCCGGTGGCGATGGTGCCGACGCCCGGCTCGGACACCAGCTTGACCGAAATCAGCGCCTTGGCGTTTACCTGCTTGAGATCGAAAATCAGCTGTGCCAGGTCTTCTATCGAGTAGATATCATGATGCGGCGGCGGCGAAATCAACGTGACGCCGGATACCGAATAGCGCAGGCGCGCGATATACGGCGTGACCTTGTCGCCAGGCAGTTGGCCGCCCTCTCCGGGCTTGGCGCCTTGTGCCACCTTAATCTGGATGACGTCGGCATTGACCAGATAGGCCGGCGTGACCCCGAAGCGCCCGGACGCGACCTGTTTGATGCGCGAGACTTTATCGGTGCGGTAACGGGCGGGATCTTCACCCCCCTCGCCGGAGTTGGAGAAACCGCCCAGCCCGTTCATGGCCTGGGCCAGCGACTCGTGGGCCTCCGGGCTGAGTGCGCCGATGGACATCGCGGCGGTGTCGAACCGTTTAAATAGCGCTTCGGCCGGCTCCACCTGATCCAATGCGACCGCTTGGCCGTTGGGCTTCAGTTGCAGCAAATCCCGCAGCGTCGCGACCGGACGCTGGTTGACCAGATCGGCATACTGACGATAATCCTGCCTATCGCCGCTCCGTACCGCCTGTTGCAGGGTGTGCACCACATCAGGATTGTAGGCGTGATATTCGCCACCGTGGACGTATTTCAACAGCCCGCACTGATCGAGGGCTTTGCGTTTCAGCCAGGCCCGTTTCGACAGGTTCAGTAAATCCAGCTCGAAATCTCTAAAGCTGGCGCCGCCAATGCGGCTGACCACGCCCTGGAAGCACAGATCGGTCAGATCGCGATGCAGACCTACCGCTTCAAACAGCTTCGAGCAGCGGTACGAGGCGACGGTTGAAATGCCCATTTTGGACATGATCTTGTACAGCCCCTTGTTGATGCTATTGCGGAAGTTCAGCATCACCGTACGATAATCTTTCTCGATGGTGCCGTTATCCACCATCCCGGCCAGACTTTCATAGGCCAGGAACGGATAGATAGCGGTGGCGCCGAAGCCCAGCAGCACCGCAAAGTGGTGCGGATCGCGGGCGCTGGCGGTTTCAACAATCAAGTTGGCGTCGCAGCGCAGGTTCTTTTCCACAAGGCGGGTATGGATGGCCCCCACCGCCATCGGCGCCGGCACCGATATGCGGCCCGGCGCGATAGCGCGGTCGGTCAGCACCAGCAGCACCGTGCCCTGGCGCACCATGTCTTCCGCCCGATCGCACAAGCCTAAGAGCGTGTCGTGCAGGCTCGCCTGCGTCGGCTCAAAGGTGATATCCAGCTTGTTGGCGCGATAGTGATCCCCCGCCTGCGTCGTGAGCTGGGTAAAGTCGGAATAGAGTAAGATGGGCGATTTGAACGCCAAACGGTACGCTTGACCTTCCGCTTCGCTAAACACGTTCATTTCGCGGCCGATACAGGTGGCCAGCGACATCACGTGGGCCTCGCGCAACGAGTCGATAGGCGGGTTGGTCACCTGGGCGAACTGCTGGCGGAAATAGTCATAAATCACCCGCGGCCGGCTGGAAAGCACGGCGAACGGCGTATCGTCGCCCATCGACCCGGTGGCTTCCTGGCCGTTTTCCCCCAGCACGCGCACGATGGCGTCCAGCTCTTCAAAAGTATAACCGAACTGTTTTTGATAGCTGCTGAGCAAATCATTATCCAGCGCGCGGAACCCCACCTGATCGTCCGGCAGATCCTCAAACGGCGTGAGGCGGCGCACGTTGCGCTCCATTCACTCTTTATAGGGATGGCGGCTTTTGAGATCGTTATCGGTTTCCGCCGAGTGCAGAATGCGCCCGCTGGTGGTGTCTATTACCATCAGTTCGCCGGGGCCGACGCGGCCTTTTTCCACGACTTCGTCGGGCTGGTAGTCCCATATACCGATCTCGGAGGCGCAGGTGATGAGCTTATCGGTGGTAATGACATAGCGCGCCGGGCGCAGGCCGTTACGATCCAGGTTACAGGCGGCGAAGCGGCCATCGGACATCACCAGACCGGCCGGGCCGTCCCAGGGCTCCATATGCATCGAGTTAAAGTCGAAGAAGGCTCGCAGCTCGGGATCCATATTCGGGTTGTTCTGCCAGGCGGGCGGCACCAACAGGCGCATGGCGCGGATGAGATCCATCCCGCCGCTTAAAAACAGCTCCAGCATATTATCCAGCGAACTGGAGTCCGAGCCGGTTTCATTGACGAACGGCGCGGCATCTTGCAAATCGGGGATCAGCGGCGTTTTCAGCTTGTAGGCGCGCGCGCCCACTGCCGGTTACCGGTAATAGTATTGATTTCACCGTTATGGGCCAAGTAGCGGAACGGTTGGGCCAGCGGCCAGCGCGGCACGGTGTTGGTTGAAAAGCGCTGATGGAATAGGCAGATGGCCGATTCCAGCCGCAAATCCGCCAGGTCGAGATAAAAGCACGGCAGGTCCGCCGGCATGCAGAGGCCTTTATACACGGTCACCAAATTGGACAGGCTACAGACGTAGAAACTGTCGTCGGTGACGCGCTTTTCAATACGGCGACGCGCCACATACAGGCGGCGCTCCATATCGCGCGGGCGCCAGCCGGCGGGGGCGTTAACGAAAATTTGTTCGATACGCGGCAGTGAAGACAGCGCAATATCGCCCAATACGTCGGCGTTGATGGGGACGTCACGCCAGCCGGCGATGGACAGCGTCTCGTTTTGCATCTCGTCTTCGACGATGCGGCGGCTGGCGCGGGCTTCCTCTTCATCCTGGCTCAGGAACATCATGCCGACGGCGTAGTTTTTCGCCAGCCGCCAGCCGCGCTCCTGCGCCACCATATGATAGAAGCGATCGGTTTTTTGCAAAAGCAGCCCGCAGCCGTCGCCGGTCTTGCCGTCGACCAGGATCGCGCCACGATGCTGCATACGGGCCAGCGCATGAATGGCGGTGCGCACGACCTTATGGCTGGGCTCGCCCTCTATATGGGCAATCAGGCCGAAGCCGCAGTTGTCCTTCTCGTGCGTAGAATCGTACAACATATCGTGAACCTCCCCAGGCTCCTGCTAACTCACACAACCTGCTGCGAGGAGGCGAATCGGTATGGAACGGCAGCGGATGGCAGGATGAAACCATTTCTGCGCTCTGCTGTCCCGCTCTCACTCAATACCTCTCGTGGCGGTCTGACACTGATAAACGACTAGTATTAAGAAGGAGTCTTCAATAACTGCATAAATATGACGAGTCGTTGCCCCGTCAGGATTTCTTCCAGCGGCCTTCCAAATTAACGATATTCACCACGCAGGTCAAATATCCATGTAAAGGACGGTGATAAAAGAAATTTATGGATTAACTATTTGAAAGATAATAATAAAGTGTGATTTTTATCCCGTTAATGAGGCGTCGGCGAGGGGCCTGGGTATTGCGCTGTCTCACTGTAGTGCAGCGCCGCTATCTCTGCACCATGCTAGTGCGGGGCGCTTTGGTAGCACGTTATTCTGTCATCGCCATTTTCTGTGACGGATGCCACTGTTTTTCAGGATTAGTGCGCATTTGAATGAATCACAGGGGCGGAATAAAAATTATTAATCCCCAGGAAAGTGCTTCAATTTTCGATTGTAATGCATATTTATGCCATTGAAAGAGGACGGTCAGGGTATTTGATCGCGGTCAGCATTTGAGGGCGGGGAAAAGCGTAAGCTTCAGGGCGACGGAAACACCGGATCCATAGCCTATGCAGTTACAGAAATTAGTCAATATGTTTGGCAACGATCTCCAGCGCCGCTACGGCGAGAAGATCCATAAACTCAGCCTACACGGCGGTTTTAGCTGCCCCAATCGCGACGGCACACGGGGACGGGGAGGCTGCACCTTTTGCAATGTCGAGGCGTTCAGCGATCCGCAGCGGCAATATTCTCCTATCGCCGAACAGCTGGCCGGCCAGGCCGCGGGGTGGATCGCGCCAAACGCTATCTCGCCTACTTCCAGGCCTATACCAGTACTTATGCAGAAGTGCGGGTTTTGGACAGCCTGTATCAACAAGCGCTTAGCCAAGGGAATATCGCCGGCTTATGTGTCGGCACTCGACCCGATTGCGTGCCGCTGTCGGTGCTGGATCTGCTGGCCGAGTATCAGGACAAGGGCTATGAAATCTGGCTGGAGTTGGGTTTACAGAGCGCGCAGGATAAAACCCTACGGCGCATCAACCGCGGCCATGATTTTGCCTGTTACCAGCGCACCGTTGCCCTGGCGCTGGAGCGAGGACTGAAAGTGTGCACTCACATTATTATTGGTTTGCCCGGCGAGGACGCGACGGCGTGCCTCGACACCCTCAGCAAAGTCATAGCTGAGGGCGTGGTGGGTCTAAAATTGCATCCGCTGCATATCGTTGACGGCAGCGTATTGGCCCGCGCCTGGCGGGCGGGCAGGTTGACGACGCTGACGCTGGCGGCCTATGCCGCCATCGCCGGCGAAATGATTCTCCATACCCCCCCCCTGACATTATCTTTCATCGTGTATCCGCCAATGCTCATCGTTCCCTACTGCTCGCGTCACAATGGTGCGCAAATCGTTGGGACGGCATGCTGGCCGTGTACCACTATCTACAGGAACAAGGACCGAAGGGCAGCGCCATCGGCACACCTTGGCGGCTCCCCGCCGCCGAAGAGAGTTTGTGATCGCTTACTCCTTTTGTGCGCATTTACCGGCCAGCCCACGCGCGCGGCGATATTGCCGATTGGGCACCGCCCTCCACCACCGCGCTTTGACGCCGCAGCGCGAGCCATACCGGCATCACACCACAGATCGACGCCAGGCCTGAACGGGAGACGGCGCATGCGCCGAGACCGCCCCCCTTGCCGCCATTTTGATCCCACTCGCGTTTTCAACATCTCCGGCGAGGGTGACGCACCCGGACTGGTTCAGTAGGAATTATTTACGGTATGATTCATCTATTGCCCTTAAAGGAATCTTCCATGAAGCAAATTCGCCTGCTGGCTCAATATTATGTCGACCTGATGGTGAAACTCGGCTTGGTACGCTTCTCCTTGCTGCTGGCCTCGGCGCTGGTGGTTCTGGCGATGATCGTCCAAATGGCCGTCACGATGGTGCTCAGGGGCGAGGTGGAGAGTATCGACGTCGTGCGCTCCATTTTCTTCGGTCTGTTAATCACTCCGTGGGCGGTCTACTTTTTGTCGGTGGTGGTGGAGCAGCTTGAGGCGTCACGCCAGCGCCTGTCGCGGCTGGTGGGTAAGCTTGAGGAAATGCGCAATCGCGATTTACAGCTCAACGCCCAACTGCAAAACAACATCGCTCAGCTCAACCAGGAGATGGCAGACCGCGAAAAGGCCGAAGAGGCGCGGCGCGGGGCGATGGAGAAACTGACCGAGGAAATGGCGCGGCGTGAACAGGCGCAGGTAGAGCTTGAGCAGCAGTCCTCGCTCTTGCGCTCCTTCCTCGATGCATCGCCCGACCTGGTGTACTACCGTAATGAGAACAAAGAGTTTTCCGGCTGTAACCGCGCCACCGAGCTGCTCACCGGCAAAAGTGAGAAACAGTTGGTGGGGCTTACCCCGCGCGAGGTGTATTCCCCCGAGATCGCGGAAAAGGTGATCGAAACCGATGAAAAGGTCTTCCGCCATAACGTTTCACTCACCTATGAGCAATGGCTGGAATATCCCGACGGTCGTAAAGCCTGCTTTGAGCTGCGCAAAGTCCCGTTTTACGATCGTATCGGCAAGCGCCACGGCCTCATGGGCTTTGGTCGCGATATTACCGAGCGTAAGCGCTATCAGGACGCGCTGGAAAGCGCCAGCCGGGAGAAAACCACCTTTATCTCCACCATTAGCCATGAGCTGCGTACGCCGCTTAACGGCATCGTGGGTTTGAGCCGGATTTTGCTGGATACCCAACTGACGCAAGAGCAGCATAACTACCTGAAAACCATCCATGTCAGCGCGGTTACCTTAGGCTATATCTTCAACGATATTATCGAAATGGATAAGCTGGAGCGCCGCAAGGTACGGTTGGACAATCAGCCGCTGGATTTCACCGATTTCTTGATGGATTTAGAAAACCTTTCCGGCCTGCTGGTGCAGCCGAAAGGGCTGAAGCTGGTGATGGCGCCGCATCAGCCGCTGCCCCGCTCTATCATCGCCGACGGCACCCGCCTGCGGCAAATCCTGTGGAACCTCATCGGCAACGCGGTGAAATTCACCCGACAGGGTGAGATCGTGATCCACATCTGGCGTGAACAGCAGGACCGTTTATGCTTTGACGTGCAGGACTCCGGTATCGGCATTCCTGAAGAGGAGCAAGAGAAGATTTTCGCTATGTATTACCAGGTGAAAGGGCAGCACGGCGGCAAGCCGGCGACCGGCACCGGGATTGGCCTGGCGGTCTCCAAACGGCTGGCGCAGGCGATGGGCGGCGATATCACCGTTAAGAGCCAACCCGGCCAAGGCTCTTGCTTTACGCTATCCATCGTGGCGCCGGAAGTGGCGCAGGTGCAAGAGCAGGTTGAGGATGAAGAGGCGATGCCGCTGCCGGCGCTAAATGTCCTGCTGGTGGAGGACATCGAGCTGAACGTCTTGGTGGCCCGCTCCGTACTGGAGAAGCTCGGCAGCAGCGTGGAGGTCGTGATGACCGGCAAGGACGCGCTGGCAATGTTCGATCCCGATGAGTTCGACCTGGTGCTATTGGATATTCAACTGCCGGATATGACCGGTCTGGATATCGCCAGCCAGTTGAAGAGCCGCTATCAGGGGCGGCATATGCCGCCGCTCATCGCGCTGACCGCCAACGTCTTGAAGGACAAAAAAGAGTACCAGGCGGCCGGCATGGACGATGTACTCAGCAAGCCGCTAGAGATCGCGGCGCTTACCCAGGTGATAAAGACGTTTTGGGATCATGCTGATAGCGCCGCCGTTGTGGCGCCGGCAGAGCCGGCGGCGGTGGATAAAAACCGGCAGGTATTGGACACCGCCATGCTGGAACAGTACCTGGAACTGGTGGGGCTGTCATTGATTACGCAAAGCCTGGCGATGTTTGAAAAAATGATGCCCGGCTATCTGGTGATCCTAGATTCCAACATGACCGCCCGCGATCGGCAAGGCATCGCTGAAGAGGGGCACAAAATCAAGGGCGCTGCGGGGTCGGTAGGGCTACGTCATTTGCAGCAGTTGGCGCAGCAGATCCAAAACCCTGAGCTGCCGGCCTGGTGGGATAACGTCCAGGAGTGGATCGACGAGTTGAAGCACGAATGGCGCCACGATGTGCAAACGTTGCGTGATTGGGTTCAGCTGGCAGAAAAAAAATGACCCCGACTTATGCCGGGGTGCGCGAAGATTGCGCCAACACCAGAGAAACGGTTTACCGCCGAGAAGGCTCAGCGGGGGTAGGGGACGGAGAAAAGACGTCACCCGTATTCATGGATAAACCATAGCAAAACAACAGAATAATATTACAAGATCCATTAAAATTTGGGATGTAATACAGATTTTGTCAATGGAAATAACAAGTTCACCTACCAGACAGAAGGAATCTAGCCAATGAAACGGATCGGTGTCGTGTTGAGAGGCTGCGGCGTCAATGACGGCAGTGAAATTCATGAAGCGGTGCTTACGCTTTTGGCCATCGACCGCGCGGGGGCCGGCGCGCTCTGTTTTGCGCCCGATAAACCGCAGTTGCAGGTGATAAATCATCTTAGCGGCGAGCCGTGCGACGAACGGCGCAATGTGCTGGTGGAAGCGGCGCGGATCGCGCGCGGGCATATCCAGCCGCTATCGGCGGCCAGCGCCGATGAACTTGATGCGCTGATCGTCCCCGGCGGCTTCGGTGTGGCAAAAAACCTCAGCAATTTGGCGCAAACGGGCGCTGATTGTGAAGTCGATGCCGAACTGGCGCGCCTGGTGCAGGCGATGCACGAAAAGCGCAAGCCATTAGGTTTTATTTGCATCGCGCCGGCGCTATTGCCCAAAATTCTGGCGGTCCCGCTACGGTTAACGCTGGGCACCGATGTCGATGCCGCCGAGATGGTAGACGACATGGGCGCGATCCATGTCACCTGCCCGGTGGATGACATCGTTATCGACGGCGATAACAACATCATAACCACGCCGGCCTATATGCAGGAGACCTCGATTGCCGAGGTGGCCAAAGGTATCGACAAACTGATGGCGCGCGTGCTGGAATTTATCCCATGAGGGGTCGCGCTGGCGATCGCTCCCTGCTGCGGCGCGTATGGCGCTGGCTATTGAGAGGCTGTCTGGCCCTGGTGGCGCTATGGCTGCTGGCGATAGTGTTGTTCGCCTTTGTGCCGGTGCCTTTCACCGCCGTCATGGCGGAGCGGCAAATAGACCACTGGCTAAGAGGGGATTTCCGCTATGCCGCCCACTCGCGCTGGGTGCCGATGCGGGCTATTGCCCCGCCGATGGCGTTGGCGGTGATGGCGGCCGAGGACCAAAAGTTTTCCCGCCATTGGGGGTTCGATATCACCGCTATCCGCGATGCGCTCAACCACAATGCGCGCAGCCGGCATATTCGCGGCGCGTCCACTCTATCGCAGCAGACGGCGAAGAATCTGCTGCTGTGGGAGGGGCGCAGCTGGCTGCGTAAAGGACTGGAAACCGGCCTGACGCTCGGGATAGAGGGGGTGTGGACCAAGCGGCGCATTTTGACCGTGTATTTGAATATTGCGGAATTTGGCGAGGGCATATTTGGCGTGGAGGCGGCGTTGCTGGAGGCGGTATTACCCAACCCGCTGAGCTTAAGCGCCGACGCTCCCAGCGTCTATGTTCGCCAACGGCAGCGTTGGATCCTGCGCCAGATGCGGCAAATGGGCGGTGATGCTTATCTGGCGCAGACGGGCCTGCGTTAAGCCGCGGTTAACAGCGGTCGGCCTAAACCGCGATTACTGCAAGTAGGTGAAGGCGGTCGTGACATGTTTCACGCCGTTCACTTTACTGGCGACTTCGGCCACGGCCTTGCCTTCGGCGTTGGTCACCAGCCCCAGCAGGAAGACTTCGCCGTTCTCCGTGGTCACTTTGACGTTGGAGGACTTGACCGCGTCGCTGGCCAGCAGCTGCGAACGGATCTTGGTGGTGATCCAGGTATCCATTGACGCGCGTCCGAGCGACACCGGCTGCCCCTGACGGATTTCGTTATAGACCTCGGTGGCGCCGTCGACGCCCATCGCAATCTGCTTGGCGCGTTCGGCAAGTTCGGGGGTCGGCGCCTGGCCGGTTAGCAGGACTTTGCCCTGATAGGCCGTATTGACAATGCGCGCCTCTTTCTTCAGTTGCTGATCTTTGGCCAGCGCATTGGCGACCCGGGCTTCAAGCGTGCCGTCATCGACTTGGGTGCCGACGGTGCGGGGATCGGTGGCGGTTTTGGTGGCGACCGCGGCGGTACCAACCACCACCGCGCCGACGCATCCTTGCAGCATCAAGGCGGTACACAGCAGTATTAATGGCGTATGAACTTTCATCTGGGCTCCTTAATCGTCCAGGTGGGGAAACAGCTTATTATCTATCAAATCACATAGACAGTTCACGGTGAGCATATGCATCTCTTGAATCCGCGCGCTGCGATGGGACGGGATGCGGATTTCAACGTCCTGTTGACCGAGCAGGCCGGCCAATTCGCCGCCGTCGTAGCCCGTCAGGGCGATAATTTTCATGTCCCGGGTGACGGCCGCCTCGACGGCTTTCACGATATCACGGCTGTTGCCGCGGGTGGAAATCGCCAGCAGGATATCGCCGACCTGCCCGAGCGCGCGCACCTGCTTGGCGTAGATCTCGTCATGCTGGCGATCGTTGGCGATGGCGGTTAACACCACGGTATCGGCATTCAACGTCATTGCCGGCAGACTGGGGCGCTCGGCTTCAAAACGATTCAGCATACAGGCGGCGAAGTGCTGCGCGTTGGCGGCGGAGGTGCCGTTGCCGCAGCATAAGATTTTTTTATCGCCGAGCAGCGCCTGCGCCAGTACATTGGCGGCATGGGCGATGGCGTCGGGCAGCGCTTCCGCCGCCGCTATCTGGGTTTGGATACTTTCGGTAAAACAGCCTTTTATTCTTTCCAGCACGTTTAACAACCTGATAAGTCAAAAAATGAATGGGGCGTCATTACGGTGCGCCAAAGGCGTCTTTTAGCCATTCTACCCGGCTTCCGGTAATGGCGATAATGTCGAAGCGACAGGCGGAAGTGTCAAAACTGGCGTCACGCTTTCGGCGGCGACGCGCGAACCGCTTCGCCTGCGCCCCGCGTGAGCGGCCGCTTACCGTGCCGCTATGAGTTGGCCCCGCTCGTATTTCAGCCATGACAACGTCCTGTTGATCACGCAATCCGGCGTTGCCGATAGCGTGCCGGTTTCGCCCGCGACCTGAAAGCCCGGAAGCTGGTGCATTTCGCTGAAGTGATTGGCCAGCGTCCAGGCGTCCATGCCCATGGCGTACAGCCGCACCAGCGAATAATCACCGCGGAACTGGGCGCTTATCTGCGACAGCAGCGCCGGGTTGTCGCCGGTCAGCAGCGGGATATCGCTGAATTCCAGCCTCTCCATTTCCAGGCGGTAATCGGGACCGGCATCGGCCTGATAGCTGCGCGAACTGGCATACAGCGCGCCGCGCGGCAACAGCAACAGCGGCGGCTGTCGGCCCTGCTGGTGAATATGGTTGGCCGCGTCGCGCGCTTCATCTTCCGGAAACAGGGCAAAATAGCAAATATTGGGCCGCGATTGCAGATGTTCCGGCTGATTGAGCGCCAGGACATTCAGCGTGCCGGCGGCCGCGGCGCCGGCGTTATCGTTGTACAACTGCTCCACGTCGTTTTTCAAGAGCGGACCGATTATCATACTGGCGCCGTCCCGCTGCGCCTGGGCCAGGAGCGCCGGCAGCGGCTGGCTGGAGGTATCATAGACCTTCACCTGCACGCTGCTGGCGGTAGAAGCGGCGGCGGGGGCCGGCGCTTCGGCGTCTCGCCCGCCGGCGCGCCGTCGTTAAGGTTGGCGCCATCGGCGGTCTGCCCGGCAGCGTTAGGATCCTGAACCGGGGCGCTTGGTTGTGCGGTCAGACCGTTTTTCGCCGCCGTAAACCCCTGCTGAATCGCGTTGGAAAATACCTGCGCCTGACCGTTCAGCGGTAGCAGCAAAGCAATGCCCCCCACCGATGACGATGAATAGTTTTGCACCTGGCCCAGGGGGGTGGGCAGGGTTTTCGCCGCCGGGTTTTGCTGATAGCGGGTCTGCCAGTCTTTTATTGCCGCTTGCAGCAGAGTAGGATCCTGACGGTTGTCCTGATAGACCCGCAACAGATCCAGCCAGCCCTGCAGCACGTTCTCATTGGCGTTGATGACCAGATTGCCCTGCTGGGACGGGAGCGACACCAGCGTTTGCCAGGTTTTATCGATATTTTGCTGACGGGCGGCCGGGTCGGTCAGCAGCGGAGCCTGAGCAATATAGGCCCGTACCAAATCCAGCGAAGGTTGGCTCTGACCGGCATCGATCATCGCCTGGGTGTAGCGCAGGCGCTGTTGCGCCAGCGGCAGGCGCCCTTCTTTAATCAACGCGCGAATGGCGAGTAATTGGTAGTCGGTCTTGGTATCATTGCGGCTTTGCTGCATCTGCTGCAAATAATAGTCGGCATTGGCGTTGGCCGGAATGGACGCGCGGCCGGTCTGGCTTTCCGGACCCTGGGTGGTACACGCGGCCAGTATCAACGAGGCCAGCAAGACAGGAATCAGACGTCCTGTTTTAAAACCCAATACATAGGAGGAAAGCATACTGTATCCAGTGATGTTTTTTTCAAGATGCTCAATATTAAATCGGCAATCCGGATGAAACAATGAATCAACACCAACAAGCGGATATTTCCGCAGCAACGCTGTATGTGGTACCGACTCCCATTGGTAATCTGGAGGACATCACCCGGCGGGCGCTGTCTGTCCTACAGGGCGTTGATCTTATTGCCGCTGAGGATACCCGTCATACCGGTCTATTGTTACAACATTTTGCCATAAATGCGCGGCTGTTCGCGTTGCATGACCATAATGAACAGCAAAAGGCGGACGTTTTATTGGCGAAACTGCAAGACGGACAAAGTATAGCGCTGGTCTCTGACGCCGGCACGCCGCTTATCAACGACCCGGGATATCATCTGGTGCGCCGCTGCCGCGAGGCCGGAATTCGCGTCGTGCCGCTGCCGGGCGCCTGCGCGGCCATTACCGCCCTGTCCGCCGCCGGGCTGCCTTCCGATCGTTTCTGTTATGAAGGCTTTCTGCCGGCGAAGCGCAAAGCGCGCCTCGATTCCCTACAGGGGCTGGCACAGGAGCCGCGCACGCTGATTTTCTACGAGTCCACCCACCGGTTGCTGGAGAGCCTGGAGGATATGGCCACCGCCTGGGGGCCGCTGCGCTACGTGGTGCTGGCGCGGGAGCTGACCAAAACCTGGGAATCCCTTCACGGCGGGCCCGTCGGGGAGCTATTGGCCTGGGTGCGGGAGGACGACATGCGCCGCCGCGGCGAAATGGTGCTCATCGTCGAAGGCTATCGCGCGCCGGACGATGCGCTGCCGCCGGAGGCGCTGCGCATGTTAGCGCTGTTGCTGGCCGAATTGCCGCTGAAAAAAGCCGCGGCGCTGGCGGCGGAGATCCACGGCGTGAAAAAGAATGCGCTGTACCGCTACGCCCTCGATTGGCAGCAAAAAGCGTAACGCGGCGCTGCGGCGTCATTCCTGGAACGCATATCGCGGATGACAAGCGTCGGGAAAGTGCCTATACTGCGCCCCGGAGTTGACCAGACAGTCGCCGCTTCGCCGTCGTCCCCGCAAGGGAAACAGGGGAAGGGGAGGAAAGTCCGGGCTCCATAGGGCAGGGTGCCAGGTAACGCCTGGGGGGTGCAAACCCACGACAAGTGCAACAGAGAGCAAACCGCCGATGGCCTGCGCAGGCGGGAACAGGTAAGGGTGAAAGGGTGCGGTAAGAGCGCACCGCGCGGCTGGTAACAGTTCGCGGCACGGTAAACTCCACCCGGAGCAAGGCCAAATAGGGGTTCACATGGTACGGCCCGTACTGAACCCGGGTAGGCTGCTTGAGCCAGCGCGCGAGCGCTGGCCTAGATGAATGACTGTCCACGACAGAACCCGGCTTAACGGTCAACTCCACTCTTGCGTTAACCCCGCGCCTCACCCTGGTGCGGGGGTTTTTTTTGCCGTTGGCGTCCGCGTGCTTACGGCGCCGGTCGGTCGTCGCCGGCCAAATCAATCAACAGCGCCTGCAACAGTGCCTGCAACGGCGCAGTGGCTCGCAATGTCAGGGGCTGCTCATCATGCACAAACGCGCCGTCGCCGCAGGAAAGCTGCCCGCGCGCGCTCTGCATACCGCCAATCTCCACCTGGCCATACACCGATTGCACATAAGCGCGTCGGCCGTTTAGCGGTACCGTCAGGCTCTCGCCCGCCGCCAGCGTCACCCGATGCACCCACGCCTGCTGGCGCAGCCTCAGGCTCCCCTGTTCCCCCTGTGGCGAGGCCAGCAGGACGTGGGGGGCTACGGGCAGCGTAAGCGATTGCACGGCGGGATTTTCCCGCGTGGGGCAGGCATCGAGCCACAGTTGCATGCGGGTCAGCGGTTGCGCGCCGATATTATGCTCGCTATAGCTAACGCCGGGCTGGGCGGCCAGCATCAACGCGTCGCCGGCGGCCACGCGGACGGCATGACCGTTGCTATCGCGGTATTCGGCTTCGCCCCGCAAGACGATATTCAACACATCGACGGGGGGATAGGTCCGCGGCTGGAAGGCGGCGCCGACCGCCAGCACTTCCTGGTTCAGCGCCCGCAGAGAAGCGTAGTGTAAGAAAGCCGGATCGAAATAGTGGCCGAAAGAAAAGGTATAGCGTGCCTGCAACCATCCGAAGTCCGCCTGGCCGTATTGCTGGGCTGTTCTGCAAGTAATCATGGCGTAATCTGTTTCCACGGGGTCTGGATAAAGTGTAAGCGGCTGGACGGCGGATTGTTAGCAAGTTAATCTGGACGCCATATTCAAAAATCCTGAATGAGAAGATCCGATGGCTAAAGACCGGGCATTGACGTTGGAAGCCCTGCGGGTAATGGATGCGATCGATAGGCGCGGCAGCTTTGCCGCCGCGGCGGGTGAATTGGGACGGGTGCCTTCGGCGCTAAGCTACACTATGCAGAAATTGGAGGAGGAGCTGGATGTGGTCTTGTTCGACCGCTCCGGCCATCGCACCAAATTCACCAATGTCGGCCGTATGTTGCTGGAGCGCGGGCGGGTGTTACTGGAAGCGGCGGATAAGCTTACCACCGACGCGGAGGCGCTGGCGCGCGGCTGGGAAACCCACCTGACGCTGGTGACCGAAGCACTGGTCCCCGCTGAGAAACTGTTTCCGCTGATAGACAAACTGGCGCGCAAAGCCAACACCCAAGTTTCCATTATTAGTGAAGTGCTGGCCGGCGCCTGGGAGCGTCTGGAACAAGGGCGGGCCGATATCGTCATTGCGCCGGATTTGCATTTCCGCGCGTCCTTGGAAATCAACAGCCGCAAACTTTACCGCTTGCTCAATGTTTACGTCGCCAGCCCCGATCATCCGATCCACCAGGAGCCTGAACCGCTGTCCGAAGTCACCCGCGTCAAATATCGCGGGATTGCCATCGCCGATACCGCCCGCGAACGGCCGGTGTTGACGGTGCAACTGCTGGATAAACAGCAGCGCCTAACGGTGAGCACGATGGCGGATAAACATAAGGCGTTGCTCGCCGGGCTGGGGGTGGCGACGATGCCTTACCCGCTGGTGGAGGCGGATATCGCCGCCGGGCGGCTGCGGGTGGTTAGCCCGGAGTACAGCGCCGGCAGCGATATCATCATGGCCTGGCGCCGCGACAGCATGGGCGAAGCCAAATCTTGGTTCCTGCGCGAAATTCCCAAACTGTTTAGCTAACGCCCGCCGTCGCCGTCCGGCAAGCGACCGGTTTCACAAATCGTTTAGTCAAAGCGCCTACCGCCGCTGTCCGGCGGTCGACGCTCACGCCTCGCGGGCGCCGAAACGCTGCGCGCGACCATGGGGTTCGCCGAGATCGAACTGCGGCCCGATAGAAATAATACCGTGCGGATTGAGGGTCGGATCGGATGACTGCGGAAATAATGGTGGCGAATATGGGCGAAATCTACCGTTTCGGCAATGCCCGGCAGCTGATAAATATCGCGCAAAAACCCCGACAAGTTCAAATAGTCGCTCAGGCGCTGACGATCGCATTTGAAGTGGGTGTGGTACACCGCATCAAAGCGGATAAGCGTGGTCCACAGCCGTAAATCCGCTTCGGTCAGGCGGGGGCCGGTCAAATAGCGATGTCGGCCGAGGATCTCCTCTAGTCGCGCCAGAGCAGCGAAAACCTCCTTCGCCGCCTCATCGTAGGCTTCCTGACGGGTAGCGAAGCCGGCTTTGTAGACGCCATTATTGACCTGCGGGTATACCCAGCCGTTGATCTCATCAATGGCGGCGCGCAGGTCAGGGGGGTAATAGTCGCCGGCCAGCGCGCCGGCGCCGTCGAACGCGCTATTGAACATCCGCAGGATATCCGCCGATTCATTGCTGACAATGGTCTGCTGCTGCTTATCCCACAGCACCGGTACCGTAACGCGGCCGCTGTAGCCGGGATCCGCCTGTAAATAGAGTTGATAAAGAAACGCTTTGTCGAACAGGGGATCGCCGGTAGCGCCGGGAAAATCCTGGCTGAAGGTCCAGCTGTTCTCGAGCATTAGCGGGTGGACCACCGAGACGGGGATTAACTGGGTTAACCCTTTCAACTGACGCATCAGCAGGGTGCGGTGCGCCCAAGGGCACGCCAATGACACATAAAGATGGTAGCGGCCGGCTTCGGCGTGAAAGCCGTCGCGCCCTTCGGGACCGGCGCTACCGTCGGGCGTTATCCAGTTGCGGAACACCGACGCCAAGCGCTGAAATCGTCCGCCGCTGGCGGCGGTATCGTACCATTTGTCCTGCCACTGCCACTGCCACTGCCACTGCCACTGCCACTGCCACTGCCACTGCCACTGCCACTGCCCCTCGACGAGTAACCCCATGTCCACACTCCTCTCAACATCATGCCGTTCGGTTTTCGACGCCCCGTGCCCACCGTCAGCGGAAAGAGCGGGATGTCGGTTTTTTTACCCGCTTACGCCCCTGACCCGCTTGGGCCGGCGGGTTAGGGGGTGGCCGCGGTTACCCTTTTTTAGCCAGCAGACGATCAATGCTGAAGGCGCCAGGGCTGCTCACCGCCAGCAGCAGATAACCGCCGGCGATGGTCAGATTTTTCATGAAATTGATCTGGTTACCCGCCTGGGTAAAATCCGCATGGAAAATAAACGCCGTCAACAGCGTAAATACCACGGTGATAAGCGCCACGCTGCGGGTCAATAAGCCGAACAGAACCGCCAGACCGCCGCCGACTTCAAGCAAAATGGTCAACGGCAATAAAAAGCCCGGCACGCCCATCGCCGCCATGTACTGCTGGGTACCGGCATAACCGGCGCCCAGTTTGCCGTAGCCGGCCACAATAAACAGTATAGGCATCAATACACGTGCCACCAGCAAGGCGCTATCATCTAATTTTTTCATGATTCTCTCTTGGTTTGTGTCTGCTGGCGCAATGCACGGCTAAGGCTTCTATAAGATGCGCCCCGCGGATGAGTACGGCGGGAGGACACCGGATGCAGGCAGTGTAATGCGCAGCTGTGGCCGGTGATAGCGAGTAAAATTGTCAGGGTTGATCAGAAAAATTGAATAATAGGGGGCGATGAAAATGCTTCTAGACGACCGGTCCAATCGATGCTACCTTCAAAGCATGAACATGGCGACAAACACCGAAACCAACCCCGTTCGGGACAGCATTCTGGCGCACGGTCAGCGGATCATGGCCGGCAAGGGTTTTTCCGCTGTTGGGCTTAATGAAATTCTGGCTGCTGCCCGCGTGCCGAAGGGGTCGTTTTACCATTACTTCGGTTCAAAAGAGGCGTTTGGCGAGGCGCTGCTGGAGCGTTATTTCGCGGACTATCTCGCTTATCTTGACGCCACGCTGAGCGCACCCGACCAGAACATGGCGCAGCGTCTGATGGCGTATTGGCAGAACTGGCAGGACACGCAGTCTTTTCACGATTGCCAGGGCAAGTGTCTGGCAGTCAAGTTGGGCGCGGAGGTAGCCGATCTGTCCGAGGCGATGCGGCTGGCGCTAGCGCGCGGGACCTCTGGCATCACCCGTCGACTGGCGCGCGCCATTGAAGACGGCGTGGCGGAAGGGTCGCTAACCATCGAGGGTTCACCTACGGAAGTTGCGCAAAGCCTCTACCAATTGTGGCTAGGTGCCAGCGTCATGGTCAAGATAGCCCGTGATACCCAGCCCTTTGTCACGGCCATGGCAACCACGCGTCATATTTTGCATCTGACCCTCTGACCGGAGGGAAACAGATAAACGCACTTTCACCGAAGTGTTTTTTTATCTTTCGTTTCAATACGACCGGTCTAATAGTAACGTTCACGCCATCTGGAGAAAGAGAATGAAAGTATTAATGGTTCTGACCTCGCACGACCGGCTCGGTGATACCGGCCGTAAAACCGGCTTCTGGCTGGAAGAATTGGCCGCGCCGTATTACGCCTTCAAGGATGCCGGCGCCGAGATCGTGTTGGCCTCGCCTAACGGCGGCCAGCCGCCGCTCGATCCCAAAAGCAACGAGCCGGCTTTCCAGACCGGGGAGACCCGCCGTTTCGAGGCCGATGCCGGGGCGATGGCGCAATTGTCCGCTACCGTGCGCCTGGACAACGTAGCGGAGGCCGATTACGACACGGTGTTTTACCCAGGGGGCCATGGCCCGCTGTGGGATTTGCCCGAAGACAGGCATTCTATCGCGCTGATTGCCGCCTTCCTGGCCGCCGGCAAACCAATAGCTTTAGTTTGCCACGCACCGGGCGTGCTGCGTCACGTTAAGACCCCGGCGGGGAGGCCGCTGGTGGAGGGCAAGCATGTCACGGGCTTTAGCAATTCTGAGGAAGCCGGCGTCGGATTGATTGAGGTCGTGCCGTTTCTGGTCGAAGATGAGCTGAAGGCTTTGGGCGGCCTGTATGCCAAGGTGGAAGATTGGGCGTCTTACGTCGTCAGCGATGGACTGCTGATAACCGGCCAGAATCCAGCGTCGTCCGCGGCGACGTCAGCGCGGCTGCTTGAGCAATTAAAGGCGAGTTAACCCGCCTTTAATTGCCGGGCGGTGTTGATTATACGCGCCCTGCAGATTCCAACGTATCCGATCGAGCCTGTTTAGAAATTTGTGTATTTGCCTGATTTTGATATGTTCAATCCAACATCAAAAACAGGTTAATTTATGGACGAAAAACAGTTGCAGGCTCTGGCTAACGAACTGGCCAAAAATCTCAAAACCCCTGAAGATCTCAGTCACTTCGATCGGCTGCTGAAAAAAATCAGCGTCGAAGCAGCTCTCAATGCCGAAATGACCCATCACCTCGGCTACGATAAAAATCAGCCTAAACCGGGGACCAACGCCCGCAACGGCTATTCCACAAAAACCGTTACCACTGGCGATGGCCCGCTGGCGCTGCGTACTCCGCGCGATCGTGACGCTTCCTTTGAACCGCAACTGGTGAAGAAGAACCAGGCCCGGATTACCGGGATGGATAACCAGATTTTATCGTTGTACGCCAAAGGGATGACCACCCGCGAGATCGCCGCCGCGTTCAAAGAGCTGTATGACGCCGATGTCTCGCCGGTGCTGGTCTCAAAGGTCACCGATGCGGTCATGGAGCAGGTTGTCGAATGGCAAAACCGGCCTCTGAATGCAGTCTATCCCATTGTTTATCTTGACTGTATCGTTCTAAAAGTCCGGCAGGACAGCCGCATCATCAACAAATCTGTGTTCCTGGCGCTGGGCATCAACATCGAAGGCCAGAAAGAGTTGCTAGGTATGTGGCTGGCCGAACAATGAAGGCGCAAAGTTCTGGCTGAACGTGCTGACAGAGCTGAAAAACCGCGGCCTGAACGATATCCTTATCGCCTGCGTAGACGGGCTGAAAGGTTTCCCTGACGCTATTAACGCGGTGTATCCGGAGGCGCAGCTCCAGCTGTGTATCGTGCATATGGTGCGCAACAGCCTGCGGTTCGTCTCCTGGAAGGACTACAAGGCCGTCACCCGCGACCTGAAAGTTATCTATCAGGCCCCTACGGAAGAAGCCGGCTTGCAGGCGCTGGAAGCGTTTTCCAGTGCCTGGGACATCCGCTACCCGCAAATAAGTCGAAGCTGGCAGGCAAACTGGGCCAATCTGGCCACGTTCTTTGCCTACCCAACGGACATCCGCAAGGTGATCTACACGACCAACGCCATCGAGTCGTTAAACAGCGTGATCCGGCATGCTATCAAAAAGCGCAAGGTGTTCCCGACCGACGACGCAGTGAAAAAGGTGGTGTGGCTGGCGATACAGGCGGCCTCACAGAAATGGACAATGCCTTTGAGGGACTGGCGCATGGCAATGAGCCGCTTTATTATCGAGTTCGGTGACCGCCTGGACGGTCACTTCTGAGAAAAGGCATTTACACAGAATCGTGTACAGGGTCGCCGGTAGCACCACTGTCTCATAGTGATTTGCCAGCGCCTGGTAGCTCTGGTTTATGACCGGCTCATAGCGGTCAGGGGTGCTGACAGCGCTGCGCAGATTATCAGGTATCATCAGCTCCGGAACCCCACCCATGAAGTGGAGGCAGCGGCTATTGGCGTTGAGCCACGATGCCATGTCCTGGCCTTCGCAGGCTTCGATATACGCATAGCCTGACACGCTCATGGCAGCGACGAAGATAGCGACCTGGCGTACGCTACCGGTCGCAGGGTTGACGATAGGTACGGTGGGGCCACAGAAGTCGATGAAGAGCTTTTCGCCAGCCTTGTGCTCCATGCGCATGGAACGCCGCTGCTTCTTTTTCCAGTCACGGAACAGTGCACAAAACTGTGAGTAACCGAGGGCATCACCGCCCACGGCGGACTGATATTCCATCCAGAGCAGCTGCTTGGTCATGCCCTTGCGGCTTAGCTCGGTATCGATATTAAGCCAGCTGGGTAAGGTATTGATAACTTTTCCGGATTTGCCGGGATAGAGCAGGCGGTCGAGGTCGACGGGGGACAGTTCCGCCGGCAATGGCCAGACCAGGTTAGCTACCGTGAATCGGCCGAGGATATCGTGCACAGTAGTACAGCCTATGCCGAGCGCTGCTGCGATAGTGCGATTCGAGCGACGCTGCTCGAATTTCATACGTAAGACATTAATATATATGTACATTTCCGTTCTCGCTTTCTTCTTTTTACGTGCCATGCCCCCGGAAGCTAAAAGTCTCCAGAGTATGGCGGAATAGAAGATGAGCGATCGGACAGAATCGGAATCGCTGATCGGGCGACCGGAATCAGTGATCGGATGAAATCAGAATTAGTGATCGGGTGAAATCGGAATCAGTGATCGGATGTGACCGGAACCAGCACGCCCCTCGATTCGGGTGAAGGCTAGCGGGTTTCCAGCGCCTTACGCACCATTTTGACCGCGCCCAAGATGCCAATGCCTCGTTTCGCCCAGCGCATAAGTCGGCTGGGGTGACAAACGTTGTACAGCGCCAATAGACTGGTGCCCGCAATCAGATAGCGGCGGAAACTTAACAGACGCATCCAGCGCCGATCCCAAGGGGCGGTGACGAGCTGCCACCGGCGGCTTTGCACGCCCAGCGCCTGGCGCTGTTGCTGGATTTGGTGCAGCAACAGCAGCTTTTTGGCGTGTTTCGGCTTGGGTTCGCTCATTTTGCCTCCGCAATCCTGTCGCGCTGCTTACTTTTTACCTCTTCCTCGTGCTTGCGTTCGGCTTCTTCGTTTTTAATTTCATCCTGAAGCTTTTCAAGAATGTTACGATCCACCTGCAACTCCTCGCGCGTTGCGCCAAGTAACGAGGATTTCCGCGCTTTAGCTAAGGTCACCACCGCGCCGACGATCGCCAGCAGCAGTATGCCGGTCGTGGAGGCGATCGCCGTCAGGCGGTATTGCGGATCGATGGCCAGGACCACCAGTACCAGCAGACTCATCAGACCAAACGCGGCAAACAGCAGCGTGATACCGGCCATCATCAGCATCTGGATGATATTGAATTTTTCCTCCTCCAGCTCCACTACGGTCAGGCGCAGTCGGGTCTCTACCATACCGACGACAATAGTAAGGATTCGCTGGGCGATATTGAATAAGCCATTACCAGGGCCCTGGTTTTGCTGTTCGATCATAATGATTAGCGCCGTGTAATAAGTGCACCGAGGATAAAGCCGACCACGGCGCCAACGCCAATGCCCGCCCAAGGATATTCGTGTACGTATTCATCTGCCTTACTGGCCACCACACGGGTTTGCTCCTCCAGACGCTCGCTGCCATCGCCAAGACGGCTGCGGGTATCCTTGAGCGCGCGCTCCGCTTTAGTACGCAGTTTTTCAAACTCGGCTTTGGGTTTTTGCGCGGAACCACGCAACACTTCTTCCAGCGTATCCGCCAGTGATTTCAATTCCGCACGTAAATGTTCAGAAGTGGCATCTTTGACCATGGTTAGACTCCTTCAAGGCTTTGGCATCGGGGGCGGGGGTGAAAAAAAGCCCGCGTCCACCCGACCAACCATTAATTATTTTTAACCCTGCTACGCCCTGAGCCGTGTTGCCCGCCGGCGCTGATAGCGCCGATGAAACCTCCCGGCGTCATGAGCCAGGCATGAAGCGCGGCCTGTAGCGGCGTACCGCGGGGTGAGAGGTCATTGCACCGGGTGCGTTGAATCCGGGTCGTCATGCTAAAAGCCAGAAGGGCTTCTGATGTTTAGCGCTTAAGGTAAGCGTAGCCCCGGATCCGCTAAACCGCAAAAATGTGGTAACAATTTCTTAGGGTTAATCCGGTTAAAGACAAGGCCGCCTGACGGCGGCAGTGGGCAGTGGGTCGGCGAGCACGCCTGCTTGGCAAGGACGGCACGCCGAAGCGGCGGGGTTAACCCAGACGCTCCTCATCGGCGGCAGGACGGTATAGCCACTGCCAGGCGCTGTAGCGGCGGCTTTTCAGTATCGCATAGCCCTCGGGCAGGTGACTTTGCAGCACCAATTGCGCCGCCTGCGCTTGTTCCGGGGTGTCCAGATGAATAATCATACTGTCCTTGGCGGGGGTAATGCTTTTCACGTGGATACCGCGATCCTCAAGCAACTGATAGAGAAAAAAACCGTCCGGCAGCGAACCGCGTTCGCGGGCAACGGTGATTTGCAGCGTGCTGTCGTCGCGGCACAGCGTCGGCAATAACAGCGTCAGCGACACCACCACCACCACCGCCAGCAAACCGAGGCGGGAGCGTTTCATAAGGCCAAAACAACCTGACACTTTCATCATTCTTTATCCGAATCGGTAAGCCGTTTACGGCGCCAGATGACCACCAGCGAACTCACCAGCCCGATAGTCAACAGCGCCAGCGGCAGCAGCATCAGGCACAGCATCAATTCCTCTTCATAGCGCTGAAACACCGGCGTTTTCCCGAGGATGAACCCGACGAGCGTTAAGATAAACACCCATAGAAAGGCGCTGATCCAATTAAAAAAATGAAAACGCGAACTGCCTAGGCCGGACAAACCGGCGATAGTCGGCAGCAGCGTTCGCACAAACGCGACGAACCGGCCGATAAGCAAAGCCGAAAGCCCATGGCGATGAAACATCCGGTAGGCCCGCTGATGATAGTGCGCTGGAAGATGCGCCAGCCAGCTCTTCACCAGCCGGTTATTTTCCAGCCATTTCCCCTGTATGTAACTAATCCAACTGCCCAAGCTGGCGGCGACGGTCAGAAGCAGCAGCACGAGAGGAAAATTCAGCGTCCCTTTTGCAATCAGCACGCCGATTAATATCAATAAACTGTCGCCGGGTAAAAAGGCGGCGGGCAGTAGGCCGTTCTCCAAAAAAAGGATGACAAACACCAGCAAATAAATGGTCCAAACCAGGCTGGGATCGGAAAGTGTTTCAAAATCCTGTTGCCAGATGGCGTGCAACAGTTCCTTAAAGATATCCATTGTGTATTCTTAACCATTGACGGCATGTCATCTACTGCCCGCCGCCGAACCGGAACAGAGGAAGCGAACCCGCGGCGTTGGCTTCGGAACGCACGCTTACGCGCCTATCAACCGCGAACGGCAAGGAAAACGCTGCTCTATCCGCGCCGGCGAAACCCGTCCCTGCGTCTGAAGCGAGAGAAAAACCGCGCGCGAAACGGCGGCTGGCGAACCGGCTGAAGTGTAAAAAAATCATCCACACTGTAACAAAACCAACTCCATTGAGACAGTGTAAATATAGCCGAAAATGCCACGAGATGGGCGCTTTTAAGGGGAAAAATAGGCCCTGCGCCGTCAGTTTTACATCGGCTGACATAAAATCACGCTTACTGACTTTATCCGCCCGCGCCGCCGCCTCGCGCTGCAAAATAGCGCCGGCTAAGCCTTAATGACGAGCGGCGGCGGCATCCCTCATCGGGCATGAAAACGCGTCTAAGGCGGCGACCGGCGCGACAGGGACAGCGTTGAGGGTGGCGAAGAGCGTTGTCAAACAGAAGAGATCGCGTTAGCCGGCAAAAAGGTCTGGTCGGAAAGCCTGCAAAAAAAAGGCAATTTGCCGCGCCATACGGTAATAAAACAGCATAAAAAACCAGCGGTAAAGATATTTATGCCGGCCGACTTCTTTGCATAGCAGATAATTAACGCCGTAGCTATCTTGCGCGCGTGCGGTAATCCCTTACGCACAGCGATGATAATTCCCCGCTTCGCTTCTCGTCAGGCCGATTATGCGCCGTCGCGGGTGCGTACTTTTTATTCTGTTAAAAAAGGATCGATAATTAAATATTCCAAATTCTTTGGAAATAGCTTAGAAAGAGGTTTACCCATTGTTCGGGCTGGCCAGCGGAAGGCTATTCCTTAAGCCTTCAATCACTCGGGTGAAGGCCATTCTCATCATTTTTTGGGGTATCATTATGTGGCCTTTAATAGGCATCGTTATCGTTATTTTCGGCTTTGCGCTACGTTTCAATCCTCTGGTGGTCGTAACGCTTGCGGGCTTTATCACCGGGCTGACCAGCGGCCTGGATTTGCCTGCGGTAATAAGCGATTTTGGTACCGCCTATGTGCAAAATCGTTATATGGCGCTTATCTGGCTGGCGCTGCCGGTCATCGGGCTGCTGGAGCGCAACGGACTGCGCGAGCAGGCGCAGTGCCTGGTGACGCGCATCCACTCCGCGTCGCTGTCGCGCATTCTGATTCTCTATATGCTGATGCGGCAGTTAACCGCCGCGCGGGGCTTGACCGCGCTCGGCGGCCATGCACAAATGGTGCGGCTACTGATAGCCCCCATGGCCGAAGGGGCGCGCGTAAACGGTTGGGGGATTTACCCCAGGCGGAGCGTGAAAAAATCCGTGCGCACTGTGCGGCGGTAGATAATATCGGCGTATTCTTCGGCGAAGACATATTTATCGCCATCGGCTCGATCTTATTGATGAAAGGATTTATGGAGCAAAACGGTTATATTATCGAGCCGCTGCATTTTGCCGTCTGGGCCATTCCCACCGACCCTGTACACGATTCTGTGTAAATGCCTTTTCTCAGAAGTGATCGTCCAGGCGGTCACCGAACTCGATAATAAAGCGGCTCATTGCTATGCGCCAGTCCCTCAAAGGCATTGTCCATTTCTGTGAGGCCGCCTGTATCGCCAGCCACACCACCTTTTTCACTGCGTCGTCGGTCGGGAACACCTTGCGCTTTTTGATGGCATGCCGGATCACGCTGTTTAACGACTCGATGGCGTTGGTCGTGTAGATCACCTTGCGGATGTCCGTTGGGTAGGCAAAGAACGTGGCCAGATTGGCCCAGTTTGCCTGCCAGCTTCGACTTATTTGCGGGTAGCGGATGTCCCAGGCACTGGAGAACGCTTCCAGCGCCTGCAAGCCGGCTTCTTCCGTAGGGGCCTGATAGATAGCTTTCAGGTCGCGGGTGACGGCCTTGTAGTCCTTCCAGGAGACGAACCGCAGGCTGTTGCGCACCATATGTACGATACACAGCTGGAGCCGCGCCTCCGGATACACCGCGTTAATAGCGTCAGGGAAACCTTTCAGCCCGTCTACGCAGGCGATAAGGATATCGTTCAGGCCGCGGTTTTTCAGCTCTGTCAGCACGTTCAGCCAGAACTTTGCGCCTTCATTTTCGGCCAGCCACATACCTAGCAACTCTTTCTGGCCTTCGATGTTGATGCCCAGCGCCAGGAACACAGATTTGTTGATGATGCGGCTGTCCTGCCGGACTTTTAGAACGATACAGTCAAGATAAACAATGGGATAGACTGCATCCAGAGGCCGGTTTTGCCATTCGACAACCTGCTCCATGACCGCATCGGTGACCTTTGAGACCAGCGCCGGCGAGACATCGGCGTCATACAGCTCTTTGAACGCGGCGGCGATCTCGCGGGTGGTCATCCCTTTGGCGTACAACGATAAAATCTGGTTATCCATCCCGGTAATCCGGGTCTGGTTCTTCTTCACCAGTTGCGGTTCAAAGGAACCGTCACGATCGCGCGGAGTACGCAGCGCCAGCGGGCCATCGCCAGTGGTAACGGTTTTTGTGGAATAGCCGTTGCGGGCGTTGGTCCCCGGTTTAGGCTGATTTTTATCGTAGCCGAGGTGCTGGGTCATTTCGGCATTGAGAGCTGCTTCGACGCTGATTTTTTTCAGCAGCCGATCGAAGTGACTGAGATCTTCAGGGGTTTTGAGATTTTTGGCCAGTTCGTTAGCCAGAGCCTGCAACTGTTTTTCGTCCATAAATTAACCTGTTTTTGATGTTGGATTGAACATATCAAAATCAGGCAAATACACAAATTTCTAAACAGGCTCTTCCCACCGCCTTTTTTGCGTTTATCATTCATAGCTGCCGCGTGGCATTTTACCAGCGTGCGCTTATTCGGCGCTATGCCGCGCAGAACAAAACGCGGGCAGTGCAGATTCCGACGTATCCGATCAGCTGTTCCGGCGACATCCGATCAGTTATTCCGATATTTTCCGATCACCCATTCCAGTGATATTCGATCACGTGTTCGCTCATCTTCTGACTCGGGTTTAGTCTATTTTTCCTGTGCTGGCTACTCCTTGCTCTTTGCGTAGTGATTCGCCTTTAAGTTCCAGTCTATAGCTGGGGTGTACTAACCGATCGAGTAACGCGTCAGCTGTCGTGGGGTTTTCTATCAGTCCATACCATTTTTTCACCGGCAGTTGACTGATCAGGATGCTGCTGCTTTTGTCGTAGCGATCTTCCATCACCTCCAACAGCATCGTTGCCTGCATCGGACTTATTGATTCTAGGCCCACGTCGTTCAAGATCAGTAACTCTATTTTTTCTAACTGCTTAAGCTGTTTTAGATAGGTCCCGTCTACCTGACACTGGTGAAGATGGGCCAGCAACCGACCCACTCGCCAGTAACGCACGCTATATTGCTGCCGGCATGCCTGCTCACCAAGCGCACAACTGAGCCAGGTTTTGCCCGTACCTGTCGGCCCCGTGATGAGTATGCTTTTCTGATATTTCAGATATTGTCCCCCTAGCAGATCTCGCATCTGTTCCGGTGTCACTCCTCGGCTAGGGATATAACGGATATCTTCCGGTTTTGCCTGCAAGCGCATTTGCGATTGCCGTCGCATACGGCATATGTGGTTGTTTTTTCTATGCAAATTTTCCACTTCTACCATCAGCGACAACCGCTCCTCGAACCCCAGCTCCCCATAACTCCCCGGGAGTTCGCGTTGCGTCTCCAACGCCTGGACCATTGCCGACAACTTCAGCTCTCGCAGAGCCATTAACAGTGTATCCATATTTATTCTCCTTAGTGATAACTGTCCGGACCTCGGAGGTTTTCGTGAACCAGCATTGATACGCCGGCTCCGTCCTGGGTGACCTCACTTTCACGACCGTGTTTCAATACGTTGGCTATGAAAGAGCGGTTAATGCACCCTTTCTCCAACGCCAGCGCGCAGGCCTTCTCCAGTCGCGTCGTCTCATAGCGCCGTTGCAGATTGAGTAGCCCCAGCACGGAGCGGTAAGCCTGCTCCGGATGGGCTTTGCTCTTTTGGATGGACTCGACCACTTTCAGTGTGCACACACCCACCGACAGCGCCCAACTGCACAGCCTTTCCGGCGTCCACTGACTCTGCCCCTGATGGTTAGCCGGCATGTGCGCCGCCTGAGTCGTGTGCCTATAGGCATTATCGCTGCGAGGGTGCGTAGCCACGCAGACGCCCTTATGGTGGATTTGCACCAGCCGTTGGGTGGCGATGACGTCAACGCGCTCGCCAACCAGCGGATGCGGCACCGAGTACCAGTTTTTGCCGTAGTCTATGTGGTAATCAGGTCCCACTCGGGCAACGAGATACTCACTGTATTCCCATTGTGTGGGCGGTAGAGGCCCAAGAGCCGGTTTGTCCAGCTGCTCGAAGCGTTCAAGGCGACTTTGTCCGCCGTAATGACGCATCGGGCGCAGATTCAACTCATGATTGAGTTCTCGTATCACCTGGTTGAGTTCGGCCAGCGAGTAGAACCTACGTTTACGCAACCGGGCCAAAACCCAGCGTTCTACCAGCTGCACAGTTGATTCTGCTTTCGCCTTGTCTTTCGGTTTTCTCGGGCGCGCCGGTAGCACCACTGTCTCATAGTGATTTGCCAGCGCTTGGTAGCTCTGGTTTATGACCGGCTCATAGCGGTCAGGGGTGCTGACAGCGCTGCGCAGATTATCAGGTATCATCAGCTCCGGAACCCCACCCATGAAGTGCAGGCAGCGGCTATTGGCGTTGAGCCACGATGCCATGTCCTGGCCTTCGCAGGCTTCGATATACGCATAGCCTGACACGCCCATGGCAGCGACGAAGATAGCGACCTGGCGTACGCTACCGGTCGCAGGGTTGACGATAGGTACGGTGGGGCCACAGAAGTCGATGAAGAGCTTTTCGCCAGCCTTGTGCTCCATGCGCATGGAACGCCGCTGCTTCTTTTTCCAGTCACGGAACAGTGCACAAAACTGTGAGTAACCGAGGGCATCACCGCCCACGGCGGACTGATATTCCATCCAGAGCAGCTGCTTGGTCATGCCCTTGCGGCTTAACTCGGTATCGATATCAAGCCAGCTGGGTAAGGTATTGATAACTTTTCCGGATTTGCCGGGATAGAGCAGGCGGTCGAGGTCGACGGGGGACAGTTCCGCCGGCAATGGCCAGACCAGGTTAGCTACCGTGAATCGGCCGAGGATATCGTGCACGGTAGTACAGCCTATGCCGAGCGCTGCTGCGATAGTGCGATTCGAGCGACGCTGCTCGAATTTCATACGTAAGACATTAATATAGATGCACATTTCCGTTCTCGCTTTCTTCTTTTTACGTGCCATGCCATGCCCCCGGAAGCTAAAAGTCTCCAGAGTATGGCGGAACAGAAGATGAGCGATCGGACAGAATCGGAATCGCTGATCGGGCGACCGGAATCAGTGATCGGATGAAATCAGAATTAGTGATCGGGTGAAATCGGAATCAGTGATCGGATGTGACCGGAACCAGCACCACCACAGCAGAGTCTCTTCCTCTGGCTGGCCGTATTGGCGTGCGGCCTGATAATCGATACTTTCGTAAAATATTTGTCCAACCAGCCCTGTTGCCGGCTCAAACATCACCGCCGCTACCGACAATATCGGGCAACCGGCTTTTTTACCCAGCGTTTCGATATCGAGCATTACGTTATTCATGGGTCTGTTCATGATTTTTCCTCAATGCTGTTTTTTATAAAGCATGACCGCCGGTTTCATTTGCTGGCGAATTGCGTCTGAATAAATCATGCATTGCCGCGCGTCATAAAAACGCAGGCGCTTTGTTGAATAAATCCGAAATTTGTGACGACTTCCTCCCTATCAGGGCGATTGTTACATGATGCGGACGCTGTTTGGCATTCCTAACAGTGTGATCCGGTTAAGTGCTTTAACCATTGCCATTGCCTCACCTACCTGCGCGTCATAGTCATGCAGACTCAGATGACCACCCAGAAGTGTTTTAAACCGGAACATGGCCGTTTCAGCCAGTGAACGCCGGTGATAACCTACTTTCTTTTTCCAGGTATCGTTATTGCCGCTCAGATGCTGATTTGCCACCGCATGGTTACGCTCATAGTATCGAGCTGGCCAATATTGCGCACCACTTCGCGGTGGGATAAGCGGCTTTATTTTTTTCCTCAGCAGAGCATCATGACAGTAACGCGTATCGTAAGCACTGTCAGCCGACGCTTCCCTGATTTTCCGGTGGGTTTGGTTAATCAGCCCGGGCAGCGCCTGCGCATCTGTCGTACCGCTTAGCGATAAATCGGCACAGATAATTTCATGTGTCACGCTATCTACTGCCAGATGAAGCTTGCGCCATACTCTGCGCCTCTCAGCCCCATGCTGCCTGACTTTCCATGCGCCTTCGCCGAAGACTTTCAGGCCGGTGCCATCGATGACCAGGTGTGAGATTTCGCCGCGGGTTGGCGTTTTTATGCTGATGTCGACGGTTTTTGCTCGCCGGCTGACCAGAGAGTAATCTGGGCAGCGCAGCGACAGCCCCATCAGTTTAAAAATCGAGTCAACGAAACCCTGTAACGCCCGGAGCGAAAGGTTAAACACGCGCTTTATCATCAGAACCGTGGTAATGGCCATATCGGTGTAGTGAAGCGGCCGGCCACGATGTTCAGGTGGTGTACTCTCAGTCCATGCAGCAATGGCTGACTCATCAAGCCATACTGTCAGGTCCCCCCGCTGCCTGAGCGCATTGTTATATGCGGGCCAGTTGGTAATTTTAAACTTTTGCTTTGCCATGGGGACCTGATGTTGAAACGAATGTAGTGATCATAGCCGCCAGTCACCTAAAAGTTCTATTTATTCAACAAAGCCCCCCATCAGTTTAAAAATTGAGTCAACGAAACCCTGTAACGCCCGGAGCGAAAGGTTAAACACGCGCTTTATCATCAGAACCGTGGTAATGGCCATATCGGTGTAGTGAAGCGGCCGGCCACGATGTTCAGGTGGTGTACTCTCAGTCCATGCAGCAATGGCTGACTCATCAAGCCATACTGTCAGGTCCCCCCGCTGCCTGAGCGCATTGTTGTATGCGGGCCAGTTGGTAATTTTAAACTTTTGCTTTGCCATGGGGACCTGATGTTGAAACGAATGTAGTGATCAGAGCCGCCAGTCACCTAAAAGTTCGATTTATTCAACAAAGCCAAACGCAGGCTGAAGGGCACCGGGACGAGGCGTGACTCCTGCACCAGACTGCGGTCATTAAGATAATAAACACAGCGATTACCGTTATCCCTATATTCACATTTAATCACACGATATAACATGTTTATGTCCTCCCGAGTGGGTAGAGAAAAACAGGCATGACGTTTATTTGGCGCAAGCCAGCACCGGCGGATTGACGCCATTCTAAAACAGAGTATTAATGCATTCTTTATTCAGTGTTTCGGTGTCAGCCACGCTTTGTTGAATAAATCCGAAATTTGTGACGACTTCCCGCTTTGTTGAATAAATCCGAAATTTGTGACGACTTCCTTCCTATCAGGGCGATTGTTACATGATGCGGACGCTGTTTGGCATTCCTAACAGTGTGATCCGGTTAAGTGCTTTAACCATTGCCATTGTCTCACCTACCTGCGCGTCATAGTCATGCAGACTCAGATGACCACCCAGAAGTGTTTTAAACCGGAACATGGCCGTTTCAGCCAGTGAACGCCGGTGATAACCTACTTTCTTTTTCCAGGTATCGTTATTGCCGCTCAGATGCTGATTTGCCACCGCATGGTTACGCTCATGGTATCGAGCTGGCCAATATTGCGCACCACTTCGCGGTGGGATAAGCGGCTTTATTTTTTTCCTCAGCAGAGCATCATGACAGTAACGCGTATCGTAAGCACTGTCAGCCGACGCTTCCCTGATTTTCCGGTGGGTTTGGTTAATCAGCCCGGGCAGCGCCTGCGCATCTGTCGTACCGCTTAGCGATAAATCGGCACAGATAATTTCATGTGTCACGCTATCTACTGCCAGATGAAGCTTGCGCCATACTCTGCGCCTCTCAGCCCTATGCTGCCTGACTTTCCATTCGCCTTCGCCGAAGACTTTCAGGCCGGTGCCATCGATGACCAGGTGTGAGATTTCGCCGCGGGTTGGCGTTTTTATGCTGATGTCGACGGTTTTTGCTCGCCGGCTGACCAGAGAGTAATCTGGGCAGCGCAGCGATAGCCCCATCAGTTTAAAAATCGAGTCAACGAAACCCTGTAACGCCCGGAGCGAAAGGTTAAACACGCGCTTTATCATCAGAACCGTGGTAATGGCCATATCGGTGTAGTGAAGCGGCCGGCCACGATGTTCAGGTGGTGTACTCTCAGTCCATGCAGCAATGGCTGACTCATCAAGCCATACTGTCAGGTCCCCCCGCTGCCTGAGCGCATTGTTATAGGGGGGCCAGTTGGTAATTTTAAACTTTTGCTTTGCCATGGGGACCTGATGTTGAAACGAATGTAGTGATCATAGCCGCCAGTCACCTAAAAGTTCGATTTATTCAACAAAGCCACGACTTCCTCCCTATCAGGGCGATTGTTACATGATACGGACGCTGTTTGGCATTCCTAACAGCGTGATCCGGTTAAGCGCTTTAACCATTGCCATAGCCTCACCTACCTGCGCGTCATAGTCATGCAGACTCAGATGACCACCCAGAAGTGTTTTAAACCGGAACATGGCCGTTTCAGCCAGTGAACGCCGGTGATAACCTACTTTCTTTTTCCAGGTATCGTTATTGCCGCTCAGATGCTGATTTGCCACCGCATGGTTACGCTCATGGTATCGAGCTGGCCAATATTGCGCACCACTTCGCGGTGGGATAAGCGGCTTTATTTTTTTCCTCAGCAGAGCATCATGACAGTAACGCGTATCGTAAGCACTGTCAGCCGACGCTTCCCTGATTTTCCGGTGGGTTTGGTTAATCAGCCCGGGCAGCGCCTGCGCATCTGTCGTACCGCTTAGCGATAAATCGGCACAGATAATTTCATGTGTCGCGCTATCTACTGCCAGATGAAGCTTGCGCCATACTCTGCGCCTCTCAGCCCCATGCTGCCTGACTTTCCATTCGCCTTCGCCGAAGATTTTCAGGCCGGTGCCATCGATGACCAGGTGTGAGATTTCGCCGCGGGTTGGCGTTTTTATGCTGATGTCGACGGTTTTTGCTCGCCGGCTGACCAGAGAGTAATCTGGGCAGCGCAGCGACAGCCCCATCAGTTTAAAAATCGAGTCAACGAAACCCTGTAACGCCCGGAGCGAAAGGTTAAACACGCGCTTTATCATCAGAACCGTGGTAATGGCCATATCGGTGTAGTGAAGCGGCCGGCCACGATGTTCAGGTGGTGTACTCTCAGTCCATGCGGCAATGGCTGACTCATCAAGCCATACTGTCATGTCCCCCCGCTGCCTGAGCGCATTGTCCCCTGCGGGCCAGTTGGTGATTTTAAACTTTTGCTTTGCCATGGGGACCTGATGTTGAAACGAATGTTGTGATCATAGCCGCCAGTCAACCTAAAGTTCGCTTTATTCAACAAAGCCCAAATCGTTATTTTTTCCGTCCTCATTATCGTTCAAACATGACTCTCTATAGGGCGACTCGGCTTTGGGCTTTGTTGAATAAATCGAACTTTTAGGTGACTGGCGGCTATGATCACTACATTCGTTTCAACATCAGGTCCCCATGGCAAAGCAAAAGTTTAAAATCACCAACTGGCCCGCATATAACAATGCGCTCAGGCAGCGGGGGGACCTGACAGTATGGCTTGATGAGTCAGCCATTGCCGCATGGACTGAGAGTACACCACCTGAACATCGTGGCCGGCCGCTTCACTACACCGATATGGCCATTACCACGGTTCTGATGATAAAGCGCGTGTTTAACCTTTCGCTCCGGGCGTTACAGGGTTTCGTTGACTCGATTTTTAAACTGATGGGGCTGTCGCTGCGCTGCCCAGATTACTCTCTGGTCAGCCGGCGAGCAAAAACCGTCGACATCAGCATAAAAACGCCAACCCGCGGCGAAATCTCACACCTGGTCATCGATGGCACCGGCCTGAAAATCTTCGGCGAAGGCGAATGGAAAGTCAGGCAGCATGGGGCTGAGAGGCGCAGAGTATGGCGCAAGCTTCATCTGGCAGTAGATAGCGCGACACATGAAATTATCTGTGCCGATTTATCGCTAAGCGGTACGACAGATGCGCAGGCGCTGCCCGGGCTGATTAACCAAACCCACCGGAAAATCAGGGAAGCGTCGGCTGACAGTGCTTACGATACGCGTTACTGTCATGATGCTCTGCTGAGGAAAAAAATAAAGCCGCTTATCCCACCGCGAAGTGGTGCGCAATATTGGCCAGCTCGATACCATGAGCGTAACCATGCGGTGGCAAATCAGCATCTGAGCGGCAATAACGATACCTGGAAAAAGAAAGTAGGTTATCACCGGCGTTCACTGGCTGAAACGGCCATGTTCCGGTTTAAAATACTTCTGGGTGGTCATCTGAGTCTGCATGACTATGACGCGCAGGTAGGTGAGGCTATGGCAATGGTCAAAGCGCTTAACCGGATCACGTTGTTAGGAATGCCAAACAGCGTCCGCATCATGTAACAATCGCCCTGATAGGGAGGAAGTCGTCAAAAATTTCGGATTTATTCAACAAAGCGATCCACACAGATAAAACCTGATGGAAAAACCGTCAATCCACCATAAAAAGCCAGCACAAAAATGATGGCTATTGCCCTTAGACCATCGATATCATAGAGGCATTTCATAAAAATCTATATTTTTCAATTAATTATAATAAAAACAGTTCATTGCAGCTCATCTGCAGCCTTACCCTAACGTATTTTGCATCATTGTTAAATACACTCGTTTATGGGAACTCCCAGCTTAATATTTATGCCGACATATTAATCAATGCTGGATTACCTCTTTAGCTATTACAGGTTAACATTTTGATTTTAAATTAAAATATTTCTCTTCCCGTGTTATTACTTATAGCCACTACCCCTCAGTCAGTATCTACGAGTTACAACTAATAATTATCTTGACGATTAATTACTGATTATTGATCGGTAAAAATTATAGTAACGCATGAGGATTGCATTAATGAGTACGCCAATCGTACCTTGGGTGGGAGGAAAGCGGCGGCTGGCTAAACGTCTTCTTATCGTACTTTCCTGAGCACAAATGCTACGTTGAACCATTCTGTGGGGGAGCGGCGCTGTTTTTCAGCAAGGAACCATCCACAGTCGAAGTGCTGAACGATATCAATGGCGATTTGATAAACCTCTATCGGGTGGTTAAGTGTCACCACCGGTTTAAATCTGATCCATTCTGCTAATTAAATCACTATTCTTTTAAGAGGAAGATAACAAAAATAATCTTGGATATTTGAAAACTATAAGACAGTTCGACAAGTGGTCATAATCGCATCCATATGCGCGATCTCTACATCGAAAAAAACGCCAAGCAGGGCGCTGACGCGGTTTCCGGGGCTATGCCAGTCACAAGTTCGCTTCGCTCACGTATCGGTGCGCAGAAGCTTCAGAGCGCGTTTATAAGTACTTTTCGCGCCTCGCATGCCTTCGGCATAATGGCGTATTAATAACCACTGATTTTAACAAAAAAGCCTATTTTACTTAGCAGGGTGGATCACTTTTCAATTGGTAGTGACAGTTAAGTACCATTTGGAGGAATTTATACGTCAGTTTAAGTGGGCTTTAAGCAGTAGGCAGCTGTTTGATTGGCTAAAAGAAACACCACCACAAACGCTGACCGATATACAGCGAGCCGCCCAGTTTTACTATCTTCAACAACTCACATTTGGTGGCAAAGTGAGCGGGCAGAACTTTGGTACTTCCGCTGTGCGATCACAGTCATTGAACCTTCTAAGAATCGAAGAGCAGCTATAACAGGCTCATCTGCGTTTATCTCAGGCAACCATAGAGCATCTTGGTTGGCAGGCTTGTATTGAAAAATATGATAGGCCACATACATTGTTCTACCTTGATCCACCTTACTGGAAGACTCAAGGCTATGGCGTGGCGTTTGGCCTGGAGCAATACAGCATCATTGATAGCCTGGCTCATTCGATAACAGGAAGAATGGTTATTTCAGTTAATGATATCCCAGAAATGAGGAGCATCTTCAAAAACCTTCATATCGACGTTGTTGACCTAAAATACTCATTAGGCAACAACCCTCATAGCAGACGCGAGTTAATCATTCGCAATTTCGCCTGATTTCCTTTTTGCAAACAATTCTGGACTGTCCAAAATGGCCACTTTTTAGTGGTTTAAAGGAGTCCAGAATTGCTTGCAAATTAGTCCAAAATATTTTGCATCGCTACACATGGGCGCACGGTAGCGTTCAACCGATCATCGCGTTCTGGTTCAGTTCCTCCACGCACTCCAATACCCCCGTTGGCGAAAAGGCTGCGGTGGATTATTGCGAATAAACGCCGAAGGCGATCCGTAGAATCGACCGGCGGAAATTTTGATCTCACCGGTGAGCGACACCGCATACACCGTCAAGTCGCGCTGGTGGCTGCCGCTGGTAGGGCTGAACAGCGGATTTGGCGGCAGCTCGGCGTTACGCAGTTGGCGCCAGGCAACGTTGCCGGTCATCTTCTCCGCATCCAACAATAGCCGTTCACCCACGTACAGATCCTCCGGCAGATAGGTAATGCCGGTACCGAGTATATTCAAGCAGCCCCCTACGCACATATTCCGCGGCAGTGAGGTTATCGGGGTATTTTCCAGCACCAGATGATCGTCGAGGCTGAAATTGTCCGGCAGCTGACACAATTGTGAGCGTTCGATGTAAAGAGACCCGCCTACGTGTAAGTCTGCCGGCAGCCGGCGAATTGCCATATGGTTGAGATCGAGATAATCCAGCACCCGCAGGCCGCTGGGTAATGCGGTGATATTACAGCCGCGCAATATAAGCGAACCGATAATGACCATGTCATTAGGTAAGCGATCAATTCGGCTGGCGGAAAGATCCAGTGTTTCGCCGACTAATATCATACCGCCTGCTGCTGCCGTCAATGTCCGACACTCACGAAAAGGCGTAATAATCATACGGGTTTCTGCGCGGCGATGTAACTTTCTGAAATAAGGTCTATTATTGCAAGCGATAACAGTGGGTAAATAGGCTAATATCGCTGCGTCATTTTTGATAAAAATATCGCATAAAATATGTATTTATTATTATTTTTGACTTAATTATTAATTATGTATTTTACGGCCCGCCTAGGGTATCGCTGGCGGGCCGTTGAGCCCAGGTTGTCCCTTGCCAGAGGGCCGTTGCTATTTCATTAATAGTTGCTATTTCATTAATATAAGCGCAACTGCCCTATGCTAAGGTGAAAATCAGCGGTAATAGGTATCCAACATAATATTTGAATTGTATGTTTCTATTTTACATGCCGGCCAGGGTCCAGGGTGGATGAATAAAAAGCAATTAAAAGGAACAGTTATGTGGGTAACGCATTTATGCCGATCGACCATGCTATTGACCTGGCGCTTAGCGCTGACGAGCAGGGTACCAAAGAGGGAAGCGCCTTTCGGTGTAGTCGGCGGGGCAGCTACCGTTAGGGGCAGGGCAAGCTATGTAAATTGATCGGTCGCCAGAGAAGGAGGAAAACACCTGCCCGCGGTGGCGCGGCAGTAAACGTTGGGGCGTTAAGGCGACGGGGTACTTCGCTCTCTCGGCGCTCAGCGGCTGGTGCCTTTGGTGTGAGCATGCGCGCGGCGAGACGTTTTGGCTCAGCTGCCTGCTGCCGTGATATTTTATGCTCTGAGCCGTATCGGCGGCCGCTGTGATACTCTGTATTTCGCTACCCAGGATTGTGAGCGTGCGCAGCGTTTGCGCGATGAAATCGAACGCGGACAGCGCTACGGACGGCTTGTGGCCCGCTGTGCGACAACCTGTCTGGACAGGGACGGCCAGCGTCTGGCGGCCGGAATCCTGCCGCCAGTGGGTCGGTTTCAGTCCGAGATACTCGCCTGCTCTGGCGTGACGCCGGCGAGGGATCAGATCCAGGCCATGACGCCACCGCGCTGGCTCGCCGGCCATTTCATCTGGTTGGCACAGCAATTGGGCCCAGCTCTGAACGCCTTGCCCCCTTCGATGCCCTGTTACCTTGTGATGCAGTGTGACAGCGGCCTGCCGGTGGAAGAAGAGCAGCAATTACTGTTGCAAACCGGCGCCCCTTTTAACCGACACTTTACCCCTTTGTCCGCGAGCGGGCTGTTGGCGCTGGATGACTGGCTTGATGATACGGCGCGTGCGCCGAGCGCCTTGGTGGTTATTGCGGTACAGCGGGCCGTGCCGCTGGAGGACGCCCTGGAGGAGAAAGGGGCGGTATCGGGAGCGGAAGGGATTATCGAGTCGACGGTGGGACTGGTGATGATAAGCGAATATTGCCCGTCGTTGCCGGTGCTGGCGCGGATCCATCATCTTGACGATGTACTAGGCCCGGCGGGGATGGCCACGCCCTGGCTGTCGCTGGCTGTCGCTGGCTGCAGCGGCTGAACAATGTCGAGAGGACGGTACGGCGCAACTGATCATCTGCCACGAGGCGGCGCGGCGGATCTGGATCGGCGGGGTTACGCCGCCCGAGCCCTGAGTGCCGCCTGGCCCGGGCTGACGCCTTATTCCGCTTGTCGGTACACTGCCCCCGCGGTCTGTTTTATCGCCTCTTGTGTGGCATCGCCAAAGCTGAGGGTGTCGTAAGTTCTTGTTTGAACGCGCCGCAACCCCTCCAGAACGTCTTCAGGCAACCTCATGACGGGAGCGATAATAACCGTTTATTGACCCGACTGTGCAGGCTCATGGTAGAGTAAAAACGCCGCTAAGGTCTGTCTATCCAGAACGGAGAGGAGGCGAAACACCGTGGGTATAGGAATCTATTAATAGCGTCCTAGACCGATCAAAGGTCACGACCACCCTGCGCGGGTTGCCGCATTATTTAAGCTAAAACGGGGGGCCCCTCTGGCTAAACGTCTGCATGGATTCGATGTATGGCGATGTTAAACGCTTTGTAATTGACACCGGCAACAGTGCATGGGAATGCGTCGCGTGCAAAGCGACGTTGAGATCCCGGCTTTCATTCATCACGAGAGAAAATAAGCGGTAGATCTCATCACGGTATAATAAGCAAATGCGCTCAAGCCACGCGGCATATTAAGCAAATGGACTTAAGCGGCAATTTGCATTCCGGCGTGAAATCCTCATTTTCATTGCTATTAACGTCAATACTTACCCAACAAGGTATGAAAGAAAAGATTAACTTATTCAGCGCTGTTATCGCCTTCGGCGCGCGCGCAACGTTATTCTGCGCCGTCATGTCGGTATTAAGGTGCAGCACCCCTTACCGATGACGGGCTACGCCAAGTTCTTTTAGCCACTCGCCAGACATGATGCGAGTGTAATCAGATTTTGCTATTCGTTTGCAAGCTCGCCTGGTGCAAGAGCATTGGGCGAATAGGCTTAATTCAGCGTTATTGAGGACACCATGGATAAAGAAGTCATTTATACCGATTCGACATCAGCGGCAGACGGCCGTGACGGTCCTGCCGTCGCGGCTCATTCAGCGCTCCCCGACTAATAAAACATTACTGTTTCAGGAGCTGGAAAAAGCCAATTATTGGTATGGGGGTCAGGGCCATCACGTTACCTTGGTCAGTCAGCAAGATACCGCGATTCAGCTTTGGCTGACCCAGCTTTTATTTGGCGGGACGTTAGAGCATTGGATTGTGCACACTCTTTTTCCCCAATGCGACGAAAGCGAACTCACCCTCAGTAAATTACGAGGGAAAATGTACGACCAGTTATTGAATTTGGTGGAATGTGATGCATCCTATACGCGGGACGAGGCCAATCAATTATGGCAATTTCTTATTCTGGCGCACTGTCCCCTATTGATACCTCTTGATCAAGCCACCGACGCGCTGCGGATCGACAGTTTGGACTGGCACGATTTGCACGCTGGAACGCTTTTTTTACACTATGCCAGTCCGGACCACCTCATCCCCAAGGATAAATCCTTTGCTCAGGATATTGGCAACATCCTCTTTATCCTTAGCCGCGCGACGGGCCAATACGGCCATTTCTTCAAACTGTCGGCGGCGCTGCATGCGGCGCTGACGTCATCCCCGACGCAAGGCGTGATGTTTAAAAAACGGCCTTACTCGCTTAGTCACTATTTCGCCGCGCGCAACGCTCACCTCGCGACGCATGATCGGGTGGCGGCCTTCCAGGAAGCGGTCGGGCAATGGCGAACGCGGCGGCAATTGGCGAAAGACATCATAGCCCGGCATCGTCCCGGGCTCTCACCGGCGGAACATGCTGAAACCCTGCAACGTTACCTCTATCCCTACGCTGGCCTCACCGCCCGCAAACCGGCTCACGCCACCGATACGCCGCAACCTGACCTGACGGATTTACCCCAACTTGATGAAGCGTACTGGCAAATGACGGAAAAGGTCAGCCGAAGCTATGTGGCGCAGTACCGCTGGCTTTGCGCTGCGGGCTGGGAGGGGTTGGCTGACGACGAGCAGAACTATCTCCGCCAGGCGACGATCCATCTGATATAGCTGTGGTTTTTGCAGCCATCGCAGCGGCGTCCAGAATGGAGTCAATCCGAGCATGTTTACCGACCGAAGGAAAATATCGATGTCTTTAAGGCGGTGTGGGGCGACGAGGCGCGTTTCTATGCCGCCATCAACGCCTCTGACGGGTGCAAAGTCAGGCGAATTGACAAGATTGACAACCATTTAGACGAATTGATGCAGGCATCCACGGTGGCGGAAGCCGGAATTCGCGTCTCCTTCCTCATGCAGGTCAAAAGCGAACAGCAGTCCCTGGCGACGTTTATTGACACCATCGCGCACCGGCATGAGGAAATGTTCACCGGCCGGTTGAGTGAGTACGGCAAATTAACGACCTCCAACGAGATGTTGCACACGACATTAGTCGCGAAAATGCCGTTCACCGGTTGCTACGAGTATCGTCCCGACGCCGAAGGGCTAGATTGCCACCTGAATACGCATTTGCTTATGACGGTGATGGGCGAGATGGCGGCATCGGCCAAAGATGACGCCCAACGCCGGGTGATTGACGCAGTTATCACGGGTATCCGGTCAAACTTGCTGCTCACCAAGAGAGGGGGGATGGACTGCGTATCCCCCTGCCCGACGCGGCGAATCACGGGCAGCCGGCCGCCCAGCAACCTCCCGGCGCGCCGACGTCCGGTGTGGATTACAGGCTCGATCCGGACGTGGAAGGCATTTACTCGCTGTCCAAAGCCGCGGTGGCCCATGTCGTTACGATGGGGTACGCCGTTAGCGAAACGTTGCACGATAATGGCTGGCTGCTGGCGAAGATGGACGACCGTGATTTCCTGCGCCCGCTGCCGGACGCGCCGGTAGCCGATCTCATCGCCGTGGCGGGGCAATACAAGTTGACGCTGCCGTTTCAACGCATCAGCCAACACGGCATTTACGTGAAGGTGATGCCGGAGATGGGAGTCTTATATGGCCCTCAATTTATGCTTCAGCAACGCAACAAAAACAGGATCGGCGTAATAGAAAAAACGTCCGATGTGTTGGATGTCTATTTTATGTTCCCCCCATCCTCAAGCGGTGCATCCGTCATGCGCGCGGCCCATATCACGCTGGATCTGGCCGGGATTGCGACAGGGGATCTCCCTGCGCTGCAACGTTTTATTTCCCTGCGGCCGGCGATGGGCCTCAAGTATATCAATGTAAGAAAAATCAGCGTGTTGCTTGATCGCTTTTTGGGTAAAGGGCAATATTATATGTTGTCGCATTATGACCTTCAGCAAAACCAAAAGGCGACCTCGACGTTTCCAACCAGTTTTTTACACTAGAACAAAGAGCGCATGCTTAAGAAAACCGATGAGGCCCGCGAGGCGGTGCTCGCGCTTAAGCAGTTGTTTGCAGAAGCCGGCTTTCTGCCGCGCGATCGGGATAAATCGTTGGCTCAGTCGCCGCCCCTTCCCCGGACCAGCCCGATATATCATTACCTTCTGTTTGCGCTGGGGGTAAAGCCCGCAGACGATAAGATTATTCAATATGCGGCGCGCTGGCTGTGTTATTACACCGAACGCATTGATGAGGAATTTGCGGCTCGACCCTTTGCCGAAAATGTCCTGTTCGTTGCGCACAAGGCGCGTCGGATACAGCCTGACGGTAAGCCTTCCCTTATGGGGTTCACGTTTTGCAACGTTAAATACCGGCGATTGCTCATCATGGCCGATAGCTTTGATGACGCTAACCAGACGTTGCCGAGAATGCATTTATTTCACGAAGCCTCATTACGCCTCGCCAGCGTCAATTATCTCCATGCGCCGATAGCGACCGATAACGGACAGACAAACGAGCGCGTTGAAGTCTATGAAGATAGAGAGGATATTCGCGAGGCGGATCTGATGTATTACAACGCGGAGAGTCAATTTATCGATCGTTACCGGCGGGCCTTGCTTAAGTCCGTCGCGGCGCCGGGCGAAACGGACCCGGCGGCGCGGCAACGGCGCAATCGTGCCGTCACGGCCATGAGCAGAGCGGCCTTCATCAAGCGCCTGTGGCAGGATAATCTTCTTAGGGCCAATCTGTTGATGGATGATGCCGATACGGTGGCGACGTACATCTACGACCTGGGGAGAGGGATGCGGTATATCCCTGAGGGACAAACGCGATTACCGGGCGATCGCTTGTCCCAATTGCCGCGCAAAATCTATGCCTTGATTATTGCCTCCGGCCGGCGTCGTAAACCCGCCAGTCAGACGGATTACTGTGTGCCTGGACATTGCAGCGGCAGCATATCCCGGCGCATCAGCACCGGCAAAAAAGGCTAACGGGGCGGGGCCGCGCGCGGGGCAAGATCCGGAGCGTCGAACGCAACGGCCAGCGGTGCTGACCTTTGGCTGGACGGCAAATGTCAAAGGGCTTCCCGCCGCCAGCGTAATTTTTTGCCGAAGCCCAGGGTATTGTCGGTCATTTTTACCTCCAGCAAATCCAACTGCCAGATCGGGGAGGGCATCGCTTTCGCCAGCGGGAAGCGATGATAATAGCGTCTACGCGCCTGTTGTTCCTCCTCGCCCTCGAGACAGGTGATGATACCGCGATACTGGACGCCTTTTATTAACGCTACCGTTTTCGGCTGTGGGGCAATGGTTCCGGCTACCCGTGCATTTTGCCGCATCAGTTCGCCGTGGCGGGTTTGCGGGGAGGTCAACAACCACAGCGCCATCGCCGGCTCGTGGAAGACATAAAAGCAGTTGGCGCACCAAAGATCGTCGAGGTTGCCGGCGCACAGCGTCAGGACGTGCTGTTTAGTGATAAAGCGGCAAATGGCCGCCAGTTGTTCATCCATTACGATTGGCCCCGCGGTGAAATGTTGTCCGCCGCCAGAATGTCGGCGGCGACGCGCCATTGGTGGCCGAAAAGACTATACTGCTTTCGGCATAGGACGCAACGTTTCCGGACGGCAATCATTGGCTTGGGGGTTGCGATGCGGTGGGCAACGCGGCCTATAAACTGCCCGGTGTACGGATAATGAAGGTTAGCATCGCTATTAAGGACGTTATGGATCACCTGTTGCACAACATTCATCGGTTGGTATTCCCCGCAGTTCTTCACCCGTTTCGCGCCGCCGGCGCTGAGCCGCCCGGCGTAAGGTCTAAGCCCGTGCGGTGGCCGGGAGTGACGGCGCTGGGAATGCTGACGCTGCTGCTGGGACTTACCGGCTGCTGCAGCCAACAAAGTAAGCAGGCCGACAGCGCCAGACCGGAGGTGGTGAAGGCGCATACCCTGCGCCTGATGCCTTCCAGCGTGCGCGACAGGCCGGGTTGGGCTGCCGATATCGCCGCCGCGCCGCCGCGCGGCATATTCCGGCGTTTGTGATGCATGCTGCGTTACTACTCCCTTCATCCGACGGCCGCAGTTACAGCACGCGGCTAGATAAGGTGCGCAGCGAGAAAGATCTCAGCGACCTATTTGATGATTTTATCGACGCCGTACCGCTGGGACAGCGTCTGTTCGGCAACCTCAATCCGGTGCACACCGGCGGGCCCATGCAGGTCAGTATCGCCTTCGCGCAGGCTCACGCCGAGCATTATCCCTACCCCATTCCGGGCACGTTGCGTCAGGAGGTGTTCACCCGCCGCGGGGGGATCTATTTCGGCCTGGCGCATTTACTCGGTTATCCCGCCGCCTATTCCCAGCCGCTGTACCGCCTTGCCGACTATAACGCCGGCTGGTACGCCAGCCGCAACGCCGCATTTCAAAGCGCGGTCAGCTGCATTAGCCGGTAAAAAGCTGGCGCTCGATGGCGATCTGATCAATTACGCTGCCGACAGCCCGGGGCAGACGGAACTGGCGCTGCGTTCGGTGCAGCAACCGCTGGGATTGAGCACATCGGCGATTCGTCAAATGCTTGAGCAGGGGGAACGAGAGAGCTTCGAGAAAACGGCCCTCTACCGGCAGGTTTACGCCCTGGTGGAACGCGGCGGTAAACGGTTACCGCGGGAAATGCTGCCCGACATTAAACTGGAAAGCCCGAAGATCACCCGCGATCTGACCACCGCCTGGTTCGCCAAGCGGGTCGATAGCCGTTATCAGCGCTGCGTCGCCGGCGATCGTGGCCGGTTAACGACGGCGTGAAACGGTGCGCTTTCGGCCGCAACAGCCGTAGCGTCGGATCTTACCTGGCTGGAAATAACCCTTTCTCGCTTTCCGAGCCGCGGCAAACAACGGGCATAAAAGGCTGGTGTGGCAAAGAGATGCCCGCACGGAATACCTCTGATACCTATCTCAGACGGTGAAAACTTATCTTGCGCTAATGTTTTTACCATTAACCTTTTAAGCTCTGGGCGGCGGCGATGGCGGCGTCTTATTTCGATTATCGCCGGCGAATCCGCCTATTTTGGGCTATCGTTGAATTATGCAAATAATCATCTTAATAATTATTAATATGAAATATTTTCCAGCTTACTAGCGAAAATATCAGTGATATTAATCAAATAGCGCCAGAGAGGGCACGGGGAGGATCGAACGATGCGTAATCACTCGGCGGATGACTCGTCGCTGCCCTCTACGGCAGAGGGGGAAACCGCGGAAACCGTCCAGGAGACCCTGCCGTTGGCTCAGGAGCGGGTCGACGTAGCAAAACAGCGGGTAGTGCAGGGGTGCGTTACCGTCACGCGCAGGACAACCGAGCGCGAGCAGGCCATTGAGGAGTGGTTACAACAGGAAAATGTCGAGATACACCGCGTTATAAAAGGGACGCCGCTGGAAGCCCATCCCGCTATCCGTGAGGAAGATGGCGTCATGATTATTCCGGTGGTGGATGAGCATATTGAAGTTGTGCGCACATTGGTGTTGCGGGAAGAGATCCACATTCGCAAAGTGACGACCGCCGTCCCTTATCAGGAGAGTGTGACGTTGCGCAGTCAGGATATAACCGTTGAAAAACAGCGGGATGATTGTAGCGATGCAAAATATTTTGGACTAATTTGCAAGCAATTCTGGACTCCTTTAAACTACTAAAAAGTGGCCATTTTGGACAGTCCAGAATTGTTTGCAAAAAGGAAATCAGGCGAAATTGCGAATGATCAACTCGCGTCTGCTATGAGGGTTGTTGCCTAATGAGTATTTTAGGTCAACAACGTCGATATGAAGGTTTTTGAAGATGCTCCTCATTTCTGGGATATCATTAACTGAAATAACCATTCTTCCTGTTATCGAATGAGCCAGGCTATCAATGATGCTGTATTGCTCCAGGCCAAACGCCACGCCATAGCCTTGAGTCTTCCGGTAAGGTGGATCAAGGTAGAACAATGTATGTGGCCTATCATATTTTTCAATACAAGCCTGCCAACCAAGATGCTCTATGGTTGCCTGAGATAAACGCAGATGAGCCTGTTATAGCTGCTCTTCGATTCTTAGAAGGTTCAATGACTGTGATCGCACAGCGGAAGTACCAAAGTTCGCCCGCTCACTTTGCCACCAAATGTGAGTTGTTGAAGATAGTAAAACTGGGCGGCTCGCTGTATATCGGTCAGCGTTTGTGGTGGTGTTTCTTTTAGCCAATCAAACAGCTGCCTACTGCTTAAAGCCCACTTAAACTGACGTATAAATTCCTCCAAATGGTACTTAACTGTCACTACCAATTGAAAAGTGATCCACCCTGCTAAGTAAAATAGGCTTTTTTGTTAAAATCAGTGGTTATTAATACGCCATTATGCCGAAGGCATGCTAGGCGCGAAAAGTACTTATAAACGCGCTCTGAAGCTTCTGCGCACCGATACGTGAGTGAAGCGAACTTGTGACTGGCATAGCCCCGGAAACCGCGTTAGCGCCCTGCTTGGCGTTTTTTTCGATGTAGAGATCGCGCATATGGATGCGATTATGACCACTTGTCGAACTGTCTTATAGTTTTCAAATATCCAAGATTATTTTTGTTAGCTTCCTCTTAAAAGAATAGTGATTTAATTAGCATAATTAATCAGATTTAAATCGGTGGTGACACTTAACCACCCGATAGAGGTTTATCAAATCGCCATTGATATCGTTCAGCACTTCGACTGTGGATGGTTCCTTGCTGAAAAACAGCGCCGCTCCCCCACAGAATGGTTCAACGTAGCATTTGTGCTCAGGAAAGTACGATAGAAGACGTTTAGCCAGCCGCCGCTTTCCTCCCACCCAAGGTACGATTGGCGTACTCATTAATGCAATCCTCATGCATTACTATAATTTTTACCGATCAATAATCAGTAATTAATCGTCAAGATAATTATTAGTTGTAACTCGTAGATACTGACTGAGGGGTAGTGGCTATAAGTAATAACACGGGAAGAGAAATATTTTAATTTAAAATCAAAATGTTAACCTGTAATGGCTAAATAGGTAATCCAGCATTGATTAATCTGTCGGCATAAATATTAAGCTGGGAGTTCCCATAAACGAGTGTATTTAACAATGATGCAAAATACGTTAGGGTAAGGCTGCAGATGAGCTGCAATGAACTGTTTTTATTATAATTAATTGAAAAATATAGGTTTTTATGAAATACCTCTATGATATCGATGGTTTAAGGGCAATAGCCATCATTTTTGTGCTGGCTTTTTATGGTGGATTGACGGTTTTTCCATCAGGTTTTATCGGTGTGGATATGTTTTTTGTGATTTCAGGTTTTTTGATAACCTCAGTCATCATTAACTCAATGAAAAATAATGATTTTTCATTTTTTGGTTTTTACCGGCGTAGATTATGGCGATTACAACCAGCCTTAATTGCTATTGTTTTAGGCTTTGTTGAATAAATCGAACTTTTAGGTGACTGGCGGCTCTGATCACTACATTCGTTTCAACATCAGGTCCCCATGGCAAAGCAAAAGTTTAAAATCACCAACTGGCCCGCATACAACAATGCGCTCAGGCAGCGGGGGGACCTGACAGTATGGCTTGATGAGTCAGCCATTGCTGCATGGACTGAGAGTACACCACCTGAACATCGTGGCCGGCCGCTTCACTACACCGATATGGCCATTACCACGGTTCTGATGATAAAGCGCGTGTTTAACCTTTCGCTTCGGGCGTTACAGGGTTTCGTTGACGCGATTTTTAAACTGATGGGGCCGTCGCTGCCCTGCCCAGATTACTCTTTGGTCAGCCGGCGAGCAAAAACCGTCGACATCAGCATAAAAACGCCAACCCGCGGCGAAATCTCACACCTGGTCATCGATGGCACCGGCCTGAAAATCTTCGGCGAAGGCGAATGGAAAGTCAGGCAGCATGGGGCTGAGAGGCGCAGAGTATGGCGCAAGCTTCATCTGGCAGTAGATAGCGCGACACATGAAATTATCTGTGCCGATTTATCGCTAAGCGGTACGACAGATGCGCAGGCGCTGCCCGGGCTGATTAACCAAACCCACCGGAAAATCAGGGAAGCGTCGGCTGACAGTGCTTACGATACGCGTTACTGTCATGATGCTCTGCTGAGGAAAAAAATAAAGCCGCTTATCCCACCGCGAAGTGGTGCGCAATATTGGCCAGCTCGATACCATGAGCGTAACCATGCGGTGGCAAATCAGCATCTGAGCGGCAATAACGATACCTGGAAAAAGAAAGTAGGTTATCACCGGCGTTCACTGGCTGAAACGGCCATGTTCCGGTTTAAAACACTTCTGGGTGGTCATCTGAGTCTGCATGACTATGACGCGCAGGTAGGTGAGGCTATGGCAATGGTCAAAGCGCTTAACCGGATCACGCTGTTAGGAATGCCAAACAGCGTCCGCATCATGTAACAATCGCCCTGATAGGGAGGAAGTCGTCACAAATTTCGGATTTATTCAACAAAGCGCGTCTGTTGAACAGCGGGAAGTGCGCGCCAGTCGTTTTGGCAACCGATAGTTCATTCCGGCGTTGCTGATCCCGCTGGTGACGCTGCTCGGCACCTTTGTCTTTAAAAACCTGACCTGGAACGGTGCGCTGCTGATCCCCGCCGGCTCCTCCACCCTGGCCGCGCTGGGCCTGGGTATTATCGTCGTGTTCTTCGTCGCGCTGATGATGTTGCGTGAGACGCTCGCCAGCGCGATGAACGAAGGCCGGCGGCTGCTGGACGCCATCGGCTGGGCCAGCGTCCTGCCGCAAATGCTGGCGGCGCTGGGGGGGGGGGGGGGAATTTTCGCCCTGGTCGGGGTGGGTAAGCTGGTGGCGGGGCTGATTACCGATGTCATCCCGCTAGGACTGCCCATCGTCGCGGTCGCCGCCTACTGCATCGGCATGACGCTGTTCACCATTATTATGGGCAACACCTTTGCGGCATTTCCCATCATGACCGCCGGCATCGGTTTACCCATTATCGTCGGCCATATGGGCGGCAATCCAGCTATCATGTCCGCCATCGGCATGTTGGCGGGATTTTGCGGTACGCTAATGACTCCTATGGTGACTCCTATGGCGGCCAATTTTAATATTGTTCCCGCCGCACTGCTGGAGCTTTCCGACCAGCATGAGGTCATCAAGGTGCAATTTCATACCGCCATCTTATTGTTAATCATCAATATTCTTTTAATGTCGATACTGGTGTTCCGTTTTTGATTCGGTGAAGAGAATAAAGAAAAGTAAATGACTACCCTGCAAAGCGACGCGTTTCTATTGGACGGCGAACGGGCCGCGGCTATGGCGCGCATCGCCCTGGGACATGTGGAACGCGAATATCCCAACCACATCATGCACAATTTACAGGACGAACGAGACATCAACGGACCGCGCGCCCTGCATCCGTTTTTTTTCGGCAGCTACGACTGGCACTCCTGCGTACATAGCTATTGGCTGCTCGCGCGCATTGCCAACCGCTTTCCCCAGCTTGCGGAGGCGGAAGCGGCCCGCGCGCTGTTTGCCCGCCGCCTTACGCCCGAGGCGATAGCGCAAGAACTGGCCTATTTTACCTAGCCTAACCGCGGCAGCTTCGAGCGTCCCTACGGCTGGGCCTGGCTGTTAAAACTGGTGGCTGAGTTTGGCGCCGGTCACGAAGATCGTCTCAGCCGCTACGCCGAGGCGCTGGCGCCGCTGGCGGATCACATGGTGACGAGTTTCAAAAAATTCTGGCCGCTGCAAACCTACCCCATCCGCACCGGCATGCACTTTAACAGCGCCTTTGCCAGCGTGCTGGCGCTGGATTACGCGCAAGGCAGCCAGGATGCGGCGCTGGTTTGGCAGCGATCGCGCCTGTCAGGCGTGGGAGCCGGCGGGAGATGAATTTTTATCGCCGACGCTGATAGAAGCGGTCTATATGTCGCGCTGTCTCTCGGCTACGGCGTTTAGCGCCTGGTGGCAGGCGTTCTTGCCACAGCTTGACGCGCAACAGCCACAGACGCTATTCCACCCGGTTTTCGTCAGCGATCGCTTTGACAGCAAGATTGCCCATCTCGACGGCTTGAACCTCAGCTTCGCCTGGTGCTGGCGCACCCTCGCCCGGCAGTTGGGAACGGCGCCGGATCATGGGCTACAGCAGGTGGCCGCGGCGCATCTACACGCCGCGCTGGCGCATTTGGACACCAACTATATGGGCGCCCACTGGCTGGCCACCTACGCTCTGCTAACCTTCGAGACCTGAGGCGGCGGCGCGCCGGTTATTTTACCCCGGTAGTCACGGTGTCCAGGTGCACCACGGGGTTGTCGCTGAACATATAGCGGTCAACGCTGGATTCAAAATCGTCGGTGGTGGCGTGGAACAGCATCTGCTTGGTGTTTTCCAAATGTTGCCACATCGCCAGTTTGGCCGCGTAGGGATCCTTGCGGATCAGCGCATTGAGAATTTGGTCGTGCTCTTCTCGCACCAGCTTTCTATCGCTTTATCGTCGATATGCTTGTGCAGCTTGTTCCAATAAGGGTTATGCACCCGCTGGGTCCACATTTGTTCAACGATGGACGCCATCGCGCTGTTGCCGGTGGCCAGCGCCACCTGAACGTGGAATTTCAGGTCCCATTGCGAATCGCGAAATCTGTCTTCCTGGCGCGCATTCTCCTGGATTTCCATCAGCAGGATAATGTCCTGTTTGAACACCTGGGTCGCCGCGAACTCGGCAATATTACTTTCGATAAGCTGCCGCGCTTGTAGCATCTCAAACGGGCCGGGCGTGGCGGCCTGAATTTCGCCGGCGGGCAACACCACATGCTTTTGCTGATTGGCGATGACATGGATACCCGAGCCTTTGCGCACTTCCACGTAACCTTCCACCTCCAGCATGATAATCGCTTCCCGCACTACCGTGCGGCTGACGTTCATCTCCTCGGCGATATAGCGTTCCGCCGGCAGCTTCTCGCCGACCGGATAGATACCGGATTCGATGCGCCGTTTCAGTTCGGCCGCCAGTTGCTGGTATAATCTGCAGGTCTCAGTGGGTTCCATTTTGCATGCTCTTCACAATACAGAGAAAGGGTGGCGCTGACGTTTAGCGGCCGGCGCCGGCGGGACAAAAAAAAGGAGGGCCGACACGCATTTATTATACCACTTTTTGTCCTCGTGGGCCAGATGCGCCACCCGGCCTTACCGCTCTTTAATTTCCCCACCCCGTGGAGGAAAAAATCCCCGGCGCGGTTGACAACCGTCGCCGGGGAGCGGGGCAGAGAAGGGCGGGCGCCAGGCAGACTGCGGGCGCTGGGGCGACGTTACACCGTCGCCGGGGTTCTCTGTGATTCCACCTCATCCGCCGGACGGTTTTTCAGAATGGTCCAGATGCACAGGGCGCCTAACAAATCGAACAGCGCCAGGACCGCGAACAGCGGACTAAAGCCGATGGTATCCGCCAGCGCGCCGACCACCAGGGCGAACAGGGTGCTCGCCAGCCACGCGGCCATGTCGGTCAGGCCATTGGCGGTCGCCACTTCATTACGGCCAAAGACGTCCGAGGACAGGGTAATCAGCGCGCCAGACAGCGACTGATGGGCGAAACCGCCGATGCACAGCAGGCCGATAGCCACATACGGGCTGGTAAACAGGCCAATCATGCCGGGGCCAATCATCAAGAACGCCCCCAGCGTCACGACTAGTTTGCGCGAGACGATCAGATTCACGCCAAAGACGCGCTGGAAGAACGGAGGCATGTAACCGCCGACGATACAGCCCAAATCGGCGAACAACATCGGCATCCAGGCGAACATAGCGATTTTTTTCAGGTTAAAGCCGTAAACTTTAAACATGAACAGCGGGATCCAGGCGTTAAAAGTCCCCCAGGCCGGTTCGGCGAGAAAACGCGGCAGCGCGATGCCCCAGAATTGGCGGTTGTGCAGGATTTCCCAGGCGCTCATTTTCTTACCGTTATTGACCTGGTGCTGGGCTTCCTGGCCGCTCAGGATGTAATCCCGTTCTTCTTCCGTCAATTTCTTCTGATTTTTCGGGTGATTATAGAACACCAACCAGCAGAGTGCCCAGATAAGGCTCAGCATGCCGGTAATGATAAAGGCCATTTCCCAGCTGTGAATCATAATCGCCCAAACCACCAACGGCGGCACAACCATGGCGCCGATGGAGGAGCCAACGTTAAAGTAGCCGACCGCAATAGAGCGTTCTATCGCCGGGAACCATTCGCTGCTGGCCTTCAGACCGGCCGGGATCATCGCGGCTTCCGCCATCCCCACCGCGCCGCGGGCGATAGCCCGGTCGCCCCAGCTGCTGGCCAGCGCCGTGGCCATACAGAACACCGCCCACAGAATCGCGAACACCGCATAGCCGACCTTGGTGCCCAGCATGTCCAGGACATAACCCGCCACCGGTTGCATAATGGTATAACAGGCGGAATAAGCTGCGATGATATAAGAGTATTGCTGTGTGGTAATGTGCAGCTGGTCCTGCAACGTCGGGGCCGCCACCGCAATGGCGTTACGCGTTAGGTAGCCCAGCACCGTGCCCACGGTGACCAGGGCGATCATATACCAGCGTAACCCTTTAATCTTACGCATTAAAACTTCTCCCAATAGTAGTGCCGTCAATCCAACTGCTCGGTCGGTGGCTCGACGGTGTGATATAGAGAACCCAACGTAAGGTGTTCCCCTAGGTATTGTTTTTATCAGGCTGCCCAGGGTGCTGCGTCCTGCCGGTGCGGCTTTTCAGCGGGCCGGTTAATTGCCGGCTCTTCCGAATCGCACCCACCCCGCTTGGGTGTTCGCTAAACGCCCCGCGGTCCTCGCCAATAAACAAAATTTGAGTCCTGACTGAAAACGGCGTTACGATAACTTGTCATACATATTTAAAAGATGAGAACCATCACAAAAACCATTAATAATTTAATGGATAATAATTTGGTCCCGTCAGCCGCCTTTTTCGGCGGAATTGGCGCAAAGATGTGACATTTTTGTTGATTCATGAAGGGTGTTCGCTACGACAGGGCTTAGAATCCAATCAGTTGGTCCTAAATTGGTATAACATCTTTCGACATTTTGGAAACATTGCTAAAAAAACGAAGGTGAGGAGCCTGTTATGACCGCGTTTTTAACTGAAGATTTTTTGCTGGACAGCGAATTCGCCCGCCGTTTGTATCATGACTATGCGAAAGACCAGCCGATTTTTGATTATCACTGTCATTTACCGCCGGAACAGATCGCGCAAAATTACCGCTTTAAAAACCTGTACGACATCTGGCTGAAAGGAGACCACTATAAATGGCGCGCGATGCGCACCAACGGCGTGGCCGAACGTTTTTGTACCGGCGACGCCGGCGACTGGGAAAAATTTGAAGCCTGGGCGCAGACCGTGCCGCACACCATCGGCAACCCCCTCTATCACTGGACCCATTTGGAACTGCGCCGTCCGTTCGGCATCAGCGACACCTTATTGTCGCCAGCGACCGCGCGGCAAATCTGGGACCGCGGTAATGCCCTGCTAGAACAGGATAATTTCACCGCCCGCGGCATTATGCAGCAGATGTGTGGGGTGGCAATCATTTCTGGACTCTCAAGGGGAATGATGGATTAGCCGGAAGCCCTTTACTGACGCGGCTTACAGTGATTTTAAGAATTCTGGACTCGTCGCAAAAAAATGAGCAGAAAATGAGTTTTTTGCACTATATTCTGGACTGGATTGGTCGTGGTTTGAGTAAGTTTTAAAGCCGTTTAAACAATTTTTGATTAACGATTTCGTTGCTAAATATAAACAGAGAATTTATAGTTTTGTTAAACGACCCTTTTGCGCTCGCTTGCTAGGCTATCTTCTGATGCTACTTCACCCTCCTCACTAGCCCCCTTTTTGATTTGGTCATAAAGCTGCATAAGACGCTCTTTTTCTTCCTGAGAGAGTAGAAGTAGGGCGTTATCTACGGAGTCAATACGTGATGATGAAAGCAATATTCCTTTGGCTCTTTCTTTATGGATAAGACGGATTAGTGATTCTATATCCTGACGATCAAGAGACTCATAAATCATTAGCCATGTATGTTTTAAGTTGTCATGCTCTTGTGTTTTTGGACTACTTTTAGCTCTACGCTCTTTATTTAGCCCTAACGCGAGCCACTCAAGACTAACATTCTCAGCTTCAGCTAACGACAAAACTACCTTTAACGCTGGCTCAGTGCCTTTATGTAAGTAGTTATTTATTGTTGATGCAGGTAGCCCCCAAGCCTTAGCTGCTGAACGAATACTTCTTCCGCCAATAAGCATTTCAAGACGCTCCCTGAAGCTTTCTTTTCCCTCCCAGCCAAAAGCAAATTTATTTTCTTTTGTACCCATTTTTCTATTCCATGTAACATTTTGAATTATAAAGGAAAAACAAGAGCGCGCTAAAAAAAGAAAAGAAAGAGCTATTTTTGCTTTACTTGGGTTATTTTTAGGGCAATACTTGTCGATAGAAGTAAGCCTTATGACTTACCCGCATGGTTAACTTTTTAGGGTAATCGAATGATAGATAGAAATGAAGTGAATCATTGTGACTGGCACCGAATTGATATCGTGGCCTCCCTGCACAAGAAGGGGATCACCATGCAAGATCTTTCCCGCGGCTCGGGGCTGGCGTCCAGCACGTTAAAAAACGCGCTGTATCGTCCCTATCCCAAAGGTGAACGCATTATCGCTAATGCACTCAATGTGGATCTGGCCAGCATTTGGCCAAGTCGTTATATGGTCAAGGTGTCGTAATTATGTTTGTTACGGTGAGTGAGTTAGTCGGTTTACCCGGATTACCTGGCACCTTGCAGGGACTTCGCTGGTCATTGAATAAGCGGACTGCAAATTCACCCGATTTAGTCCGTAAGCGTTCGGGTACCAAGGCTTTCGAGTACCACATAGATTGTTTGCCAGAACAAACACGCGAGATCATCAAACAGCGGCACTATAAATCTTTGATTGCGCAAGCCCCGGCCCAGCCGGCTGATGAGTCGGTCAAGCGCAGCACCGCCATCAAGTCGCGTGATGAGCTGGCGATCATGCGCCAATGTCCCGCTCTGCTCGAGCGCAAGGTGCAGGCCCTGAACGATCACCAAAAGCAGATTGCCGATGCGCGCATGATACTGGCACAGGAAGTGATTCGGTTACAGCAGGCTGGCATGACCCGCATTGCGGCGGTGACCTTTATCGTCGATGAGTCAAAGGCCGGCACATTGCCCGAGGCCCTGCAGCGCGCCGCCACGCTGGCTAACGCCAAAAAGGGCCGCACCCGGCAAGGGGTGGGCAAAAGCAGTCTGCAGGAAAGGGTGAGTCTCTATCTTAGCGCCGAGCGGCCCCAGGAGCGTCTGGCGATACTGGCTCCCGGTCAGCCGAAGAAGCAGCGTCCCGAGGACATGACGTGGTTCTACGCCCTGTTCTGGCCGCATTATGCCCGACCCTGTGGCCCCACAGTGCTGGAAGCCTACCGCGCGTTTCAGGCGGACTGGCAGGGCAAATACCATGACCAGCCCGCCATGCTGGCGGCCCTGCCGACCTACGACAAGGTCAATCGCATGGTCAAGAGGGTGGCACCTCACCGACGGGTCAAGGGCCGGGTCACCGGTTCGGCGCTCAAGGCGTATCAGGTGTACCAGCAGCGGGATTGGGCACAGATGCCGGTGAACGGCTGCTGGATAGCCGACGGCAAGTCGCTGAACATGAAAGTGGCGCATCCGATACACGGGCGGCCCTTTACCCCGGAGCTGACGTTGGTGCTCGACGGACGTACCCGGTATCTGGTGGGCTGGAGCCTGTCACTGGCGGAAAACGCCATCGCGGTAGCGGATGCATGGCGTTATGCCATCCAGCACCACGGCAAGCCATTGTTTGCCTACTCCGATAACGGCGGTGGTGAGACCAACAAGATGCTGGATGCGGATATCACCGGGATTTTTCCCCGGCTGGGCATAGAGCATATTACCGGTATCCCCGGTAATCCGCAGGCGCGGGGGATTATTGAGCGGCTTAACGGGGTTCTCCCACGCCGGCTGGCTCTGCGCTTTCAGACCTATAACGGGCTAAGCGCTGACCCCAACGGGACGCGGGTGCAGGGGCAAAAGCTGCTGAGTCTGTCGAATGCCTTGCGCCAGGGTAAAGAGCTGAACCCTGTCCAGCAGAAAACGCTGGCGATATTGCCCAGCTGGCGGCAGCTGATAGACGCCATCGAGGAAGAGGTGCAGCGCTATAACCACAGCCACGAGCACAGCGCGCTGCCGAAGGTTAACGGCAAGTCGATGACGCCGGCTGCTTACCGCAAGGCCCTGCTGACCGAGGAAGGAGACAACATTGAATACCTGACGCCGGGCGAATTGCGCGAGATGTTTATGCCGGAAGAGAAACGCGTGGCCTAGCGCGGTTGGGTTGAACTGTTGAATAACCAGTATTTTGCCCGGGAGCTGATTGAGGTAGACCGCCAGACGGTGCGGGTGGCCTACGATATCCATAATCCTAATGAAGTGATTATTCGCCAGTTGAACGGCGCCTATCTCTGCACTGCGCTCTGGAATGGCAATACCGCCTCGCCGGTGCCGGTCTCCAGAGTGGAAAAAGCGCTGGAAGCGCGCGCCAAGCGTCGCATTAAGCTGGCTGAAAGCAAGATTCAGGATGCGAAAGACGAATTACGCCCGGTGATTGACGCGCCCAGGGAAAGCGATTACAGCCTGCTGGTACCCAAGGCAGCGGAACCCGAAAAAGAGAAGGTGTATTTATTTGAATCTGAATATGAGCACGATATCAAGCAGGTCGGTAATAACCGCTAAGGATATATTGTATGACAACGCGAGAACGTATTTTCCAGCTGATGGAGCGGTCAGGTTACACCCAGCGCAAGGTGGCCGATAAAACCGGATTAAGCGGCGCGACCATTTCACAATATTTAAAGGGGGTCTACAACGGCAATATTGATAACGTCGAGGGCACACTGCGGGATTTTCTTGACCGCGAGACAGAGCGCGCCCACCGGCGGGACATCAAGGTGCATTTTGTGCCGACCCATCTGGCCCGGGTGGCGCTGGACCTGATTGGTGCCACGCACGACTTCGGCGATATCGGCGTGATATACGGCCCGGCTGGCATGGGAAAAAGCATGGTGCTGAAGGAGTATGTGCGCGCCAACAGCGCCAATAAAGGCGTCATCCTGATTGAAGCCGACCCCGGCTATACCACCAAGGTGTTATTGCAGGCGCTGTGCGCCCGGCTGGGTCTGCGCAAAACCGGCAATATTCATGAGCTGGTCGAGGAATGTGTGCAGGGGTTGCGCGACAAAAACTGGCTGGTCCTGGTTGATGAGGCCGAGCTGCTGCCCTACCGGGCGCTTGAGGTCCTGCGCCGCATTCACGACCGTTCCGGGGTGGCCATTGTCCTAGCGGGGATGCCGCGCCTGCTGCTCAATTTGAAAGGCTCACGAGGGGAATACGCCCAGCTCTATAGCCGGGTGGGCATGGCGTTAGACCTGGAATCTCGTAAGAAAGACAGTGAAGCCGAGGATTTCAGCGCCATTCTGGGCAGCCTGCTCTCGAACGGTGAGGCCACGGGCGAGCCGCTTGCGCCAGAGATTGCCGCCGCCTTTCGCAAGCATTCACGGGGCAATTATCGCCGCTTGTTTAAACTGGCGCGCGGGGTGGCCCGGACAAGCGCTATCGGCAATCAGGGGATGTCCGTGACATTAATCGACCGCTATGCGGAAATGCTAATTCATTGAAGGAGGAAAGTATGTCAGTCCATCATAAAGCGGCATCGACCAACACTCATCTTATCGCCGCGATGACGCAGGCAGGAGCCGTTATTCATTATTTGACGATAAGAGGCGTGAGCGTAAAAAGCGTGATATTGCATAATTGCAAATCCGTTATCCGTATTGAACACCATCCGCTCTGTGAGCAGTTATTAAAACAGGGGCAGGCGGATTATATCACCGTGGGCAAAAACGCACAGGGTGGTTTTAAGCAAGGGGCATTCATGAAAGGTGGGTGCAAGGTGATTTGGTCAACGTCATTACATTGAGGCTATCATGCCAATTAAAATAACAGTGACTCTTCTAGATGATGAAAAAGGCACTCATGCGAATATCCGTGCTAAACAAAAAAAGGTTACACCACATGAAGATAAATGTGCACGCCTATTACTTAAACTGATAGAAATGTATTTCTCTGAAATTGGTGAAAACGAAAACAGGATTAAAGGAGTTCCCCATGTCCACTAACTCACATGACAATACCGTGCCCGCCGGCTACTGGCAGGACGCCAAAAGGGTATTGATACCCGACGCCATGGTAAAACCCATTGATAAGGAGCGTGACGCGTTGGTTAAAGATATTGTGGGGCGCGCCCGGCCGCTGTATGAGGCATTAAGAGACTTTAAACACCGCGCGTTTGTCGATATCCAGGCATTGATTGACCTGTCGATTGAGCAGTACGGGGGCTTTGTTGAATAAATCGAACTTTTAGGTGACTGGCGGCTCTGATCACTACATTCGTTTCAACATCAGGTCCCCATGGCAAAGCAAAAGTTTAAAATCACCAACTGGCCCGCATACAACAATGCGCTCAGGCAGCGGGGGGACATGACAGTATGGCTTGATGAGTCAGCCATTGCTGCATGGACTGAGAGTACACCCCCTGAACATCGTGGCCGGCCGCTTCACTACACCGATATGGCCATTACCACGGTTCTGATGATAAAGCGCGTGTTTAACCTTTCGCTCCGGGCGTTACAGGGTTTCGTTGACGCGATTTTTAAACTGATGGGGCTGTCGCTGCGCTGCCCAGATTACTCTCTGGTCAGCCGGCGAGCAAAAACCGTCGACATCAGCATAAAAACGCCAACCCGCGGCGAAATCTCACACCTGGTCATCGATGGCACCGGCCTGAAAATCTTCGGCGAAGGCGAATGGAAAGTCAGGCAGCATGGGGCTGAGAGGCGCAGAGTATGGCGCAAGCTTCATCTGGCAGTAGATAGCGCGACACATGAAATTATCTGTGCCGATTTATCGCTAAGCGGTACGACAGATGCGCAGGCGCTGCCCGGGCTGATTAACCAAACCCACCGGAAAATCAGGGAAGCGTCGGCTGACAGTGCTTACGATACGCGTTACTGTCATGATGCTCTGCTGAGGAAAAAAATAAAGCCGCTTATCCCACCGCGAAGTGGTGCGCAATATTGGCCAGCTCGATACTATGAGCGTAACCATGCGGTGGCAAATCAGCATCTGAGCGGCAATAACGATACCTGGAAAAAGAAAGTAGGTTATCACCGGCGTTCACTGGCTGAAACGGCCATGTTCCGGTTTAAAACACTTCTGGGTGGTCATCTGAGTCTGCATGACTATGACGCGCAGGTAGGTGAGGCAATGGCAATGGTTAAAGCACTTAACCGGATCACACTGTTAGGAATGCCAAACAGCGTCCGCATCATGTAACAATCGCCCTGATAGGGAGGAAGTCGTCACAAATTTCGGATTTATTCAACAAAGCGATCCACACCGATAAAACCTGATGGAAAAACCGTCAATCCACCATAAAAAGCCAGCACAAAAATGATGGCTATTGCCCTTAGACCATCGATATCATAGAGGTATTTCATAAAAACCTATATTTTTCAATTAATTATAATAAAAAACAGTTCATTGCAGCTCATCTGCAGCCTTACCCTAACGTATTTTGCATCATTGTTAAATACACTCGTTTATGGGAACTCCCAGCTTAATATTTATGCCGACAGATTAATCAATGCTGGATTACCTCTTTAGCCATTACAGGTTAACATTTTGATTTTAAATTAAAATATTTCTCTTCCCGTGTTATTATTTATAGCCACTACCCCTCAGTCAGTATCTACGAGTTACAACTAATAATTATCTTGACGATTAATTACTGATTATTGATCGGTAAAAATTATAGTAACGCATGAGGATTGCATTAATGAGTACGCCAATCGTACCTTGGGTGGGAGGAAAGCGGCGGCTGGCTAAACGTCTTCTATCGTACTCTCCTGAGCACAAATGCTACGTTGAACCATTCTGTGGGGGAGCGGCGCTGTTTTTCAGCAAGGAACCATCCACAGTCGAAGTGCTGAACGATATCAATGGCGATTTGATAAACCTCTATCGGGTGGTTAAGTGTCACCACCAGTTTAAATCTGATCAATTCTGCTAATTAAATCACTATTCTTTTAAGAGGAAGCTAACAAAAATAATCTTGGATATTTGAAAACTATAAGACAGTTCGACAAGTGGTCATAATCGCATCCATATGCGCGATCTCTACATCGAAAAAAACGCCAAGCAGGGCGCTGACGCGGTTTCCGGGGCTATGCCAGTCACAAGTTCGCTTCGCTCACGTATCGGTGCGCAGAAGCTTCAGAGCGCGTTTATAAGTACTTTTCGCGCCTCGCATGCCTTCGGCATAATGGCGTATTAATAACCACTGATTTTAACAAAAAAGCCTATTTTACTTAGCAGGGTGGATCACTTTTCAATTGGTAATGACAGTTAAGTACCATTTGGAGAAATTTATACGTCAGTTTAAGTGGGCTTTAAGCAGTAGGCAGCTGTTTGATTGGCTAAAAGAAACACCACCACAAACGCTGACCGATATACAGCGAGCCGCCCAGTTTTACTATCTTCAACAACTCACATTTGGTGGCAAAGTGAGCGGGCAGAACTTTGGTACTTCCGCTGTGCGATCACAGTCATTGAACCTTCTAAGAATCGAAGAGCAGCTATAACAGGCTCATCTGCGTTTATCTCAGGCAACCATAGAGCATCTTGGTTGGCAGGCTTGTATTGAAAAATATGATAGGCCACATACATTGTTCTACCTTGATCCACCTTACTGGAAGACTCAAGGCTATGGCGTGGCGTTTGGCCTAGAGCAATACAGCATCATTGATAGCCTGGCTCATTCGATAACAGGAAGAATGGTTATTTCAGTTAATGATATCCCAGAAATGAGGAGCATCTTCAAAAACCTTCATATCGACGTTGTTGACCTAAAATACTCATTAGGCAACAACCCTCATAGCAGACGCGAGTTGATCATTCGCAATTTCGCCTGATTTCCTTTTTGCAAACAATTCTGGACTGTCCAAAATGGCCACTTTTTAGTGGTTTAAAGGAGTCCAGAATTGCTTGCAAATTAGTCCAAAATATTTTGCATCGCTACAGGACCTATCTAAAACAGCTTAAGCAGTTAGAAAAAATAGAGTTACTGATCTTGGACGACGTGGGCCTAGAATCAATAAGTCCGATGCAGGCAACGATGCTATTGGAGGTGATGGAAGATCGCTACGATAAAAGCAGCAGCATCCTGATCAGTCAACTGCCGGTGAAAAAATGGTATGGACTGATAGAAAACCCCACGACAGCTGACGCGTTACTCGATCGGTTAGTACACCCCAGCTATAGACTGGAACTTAAAGGCGAATCACTACGCAAAGAGCAAGGAGTAACCAGCACAGGAAAAATAGACTAAACCCGAGTCAGAAGATGAGCGAACACGTGATCGAATATCACGGGAATGGGTGATCGGAAAATATCGGAATAACTGATCGGATGTCGCCGGAACAGCTGATCGGATACGTCGGAATCTGCAGCGAGACTATCAGATACGCTAATGTGGATGTGAAGCAACGGACAATGCTCCGGACCACCGTGCCCGAACAGCCACGATGGCGCCGCAACGCGGTGGAACACCCAACGCGTGCCGCGGACCCGAGTGCGACAGCAACGGCCGCCCAGATGACGCAACCATAAAAAAGGGCGCCCGAGGCGCCCTTTCATGCTGCCGGCTTAACGCCGGCATTGGCTGTAAGACGTAGTGTCTTAACCGATAACTTTGGCAACAACGCCGGCGCCAACGGTACGGCCGCCTTCGCGAATAGCGAAACGCAGACCGTCGTCCATGGCGATCGGGGCAATCAGGTTAACAACCATCTTGATGTTGTCGCCAGGCATCACCATTTCAACGCCTTCCGGCAGTTCGATGGTACCGGTTACGTCAGTGGTACGGAAATAGAACTGCGGACGGTAGCCTTTGAAGAACGGCGTGTGGCGGCCGCCTTCGTCTTTGCTCAGAATATACACTTCCGATTCAAACTGGGTATGCGGCTTGATCGAGCCCGGTTTGGCCAGAACCTGACCACGCTCGACGTCGTCACGCTTGGTGCCGCGCAGCAGCACGCCAACGTTCTCGCCGGCACGGCCTTCGTCCAGCAGTTTACGGAACATTTCAACGCCGGTGCAGGTGGTTTTGGTGGTGTCTTTGATGCCGACGATTTCCACTTCTTCACCCACTTTGACGATGCCGCGCTCTACACGACCGGTTACCACGGTGCCGCGGCCGGAGATGGAGAATACGTCTTCGATCGGCAGCAGGAACGGCTTGTCGATGGCGCGTTCCGGTTCCGGAATGTAGCTGTCTAGCGCTTCCGCCAGTTCAATGATTTTCTGCGTCCAGGCTTCGTCGCCTTCCAGCGCTTTCAGCGCGGAACCGTAGATAACCGGCGTGTCATCGCCCGGGAAGTCGTACTGCGACAGCAGTTCGCGCACTTCCATTTCCACCAGTTCCAGCAGCTCTTCGTCATCAACCATGTCGCATTTGTTCATGAACACGATAATGTAGGGTACGCCAACCTGGCGACCCAGCAAGATGTGCTCGCGGGTCTGCGGCATCGGGCCGTCGGTGGCGGCAACGACCAGGATCGCGCCGTCCATTTGGGCCGCACCGGTGATCATGTTTTTCACATAGTCGGCGTGCCCCGGGCAGTCTACGTGCGCGTAGTGGCGGGTCGGGGTATCGTATTCAACGTGCGAAGTGTTGATGGTGATACCACGAGCCTTTTCTTCCGGCGCGTTGTCGATCTGATCGAACGCGCGCGCGCTACCGCCGTAGGCCTTGGCCAGAACGGTGGTGATGGCGGCGGTCAGGGTCGTTTTACCATGGTCAACGTGGCCGATAGTACCGACGTTAACGTGGGGTTTGGTGCGTTGAAACTTTTCTTTAGACACGGCTATATTCCTTACTCTTATGCTCTCACCAACGGGTGAGAGCACGGGATATTAATTGTAACCCTTAAAGCTTACTTGGCTCTGCGGGTTTCGATAATGGCCTGAGCAACGTTGTTCGGTGCTTCATTGTACTTCAGGAACTCCATGGAGTAAGAAGCACGGCCCTGAGTCTGTGAACGCAGATCAGTAGCATAACCGAACATTTCAGACAAGGGGACCTGCGCACGAACGGTTTTACCGGTCGTGGTGTCTTCCATACCGTCAATCATACCGCGACGACGGTTCAAGTCACCAATAACGTCACCCATGTAGTCTTCAGGCGTTTCAACTTCCACCTTCATGATAGGTTCCAGCAGCACCGGTTTCGCCTTCATGAAGCCTTCTTTGAACGCCATGGAACCGGCGATCTTGAACGCCATTTCCGAGGAGTCGACTTCGTGGTAAGAACCATCGAAGGCGGCAACGCGGACGTCTACGATCGGGTAGCCGGCCAGAACACCGCTCTTCAGCTGTTCCTGAACGCCTTTATCCACCGCCGGAACGTACTCTTTCGGTACCACGCCGCCGACGATTTCGTTCAGGAACTCGTAGCCTTTGCCACCCGGTTCCATCGGTTCAATACGCAGCCATACGTGGCCGAACTGACCGCGACCACCGGACTGACGAACGAATTTACCTTCCTGTTCGACGGTGGAGCGGATCGTTTCGCGGTAGGCCACCTGCGGCTTACCGACGTTGGCTTCCACGTTGAATTCGCGACGCATACGGTCGACGAGAATTTCAAGGTGCAGCTCACCCATACCGGCGATGATAGTCTGGCCGGACTCTTCATCGGTCCAGACGCGGAAAGACGGGTCTTCCTGCGCCAGACGGCCCAGAGCCAGACCCATTTTTTCCTGGTCGGCTTTGGTTTTCGGTTCCACGGCGACCGAGATAACCGGTTCCGGGAATTCCATACGCTCAAGGATGATGGGCGAGGACGGATCGCACAGGGTATCCCCGGTGGTCACATCTTTCAGGCCGATGGCCGCGGCGATATCGCCGGCGCGGACTTCCTTGATTTCTTCACGTTTGTTGGCGTGCATCTGTACGATACGGCCGAAACGTTCGCGCTTGTCCTTCACCGAGTTCAGCACCGTATCGCCGGAGTTGACGACGCCGGAGTAGACGCGGAAGAAGGTCAGGTTGCCGACGAACGGGTCGGTGGCGATTTTGAACGCCAGAGCCGAGAACGGCTCATCATCGCTGGAATGACGCTCAGCATGGGTTTCGCCATCGTCGAGCACGCCATCGATGGCGGCAACGTCGGTCGGTGCCGGCAGGTATTCGATGACCGCATCCAGCATCGCCTGCACACCCTTGTTCTTGAACGCGGAACCACAGGTGACCAGAATGATTTCGTTGTTCAGAACGCGCTGGCGCAGACCGGTCTTGATCTCTTCTTCGGTCAGATCTTCGCCGCCCAGGTATTTGTCCATCAGCTCTTCAGATACTTCAGCTGCGGATTCCACCAGGTGCTGGTGCCATTTGTCAGCCAGCTCGGTCAAATCGGCGGGGATGTCTTCATAAGTGAAGGTCACGCCCTGGTCCGCTTCGCTCCAGTTGATGGCTTTCATTTTCACCAGATCGACGACGCCGGTGAATTTTTCTTCCGCGCCGATAGCTAGCTGAATCGGAACCGGGTTAGCGGCCAGACGGGTTTTCAGCTGCTCGACTACGCGCAGATAGTTGGCGCCCATACGGTCCATTTTGTTTACGAACGCGATACGCGGCACTTTGTATTTGTTTGCCTGACGCCATACGGTTTCAGACTGCGGCTGCACGCCGCCGACCGCACAGTAGACCATGACGGCGCCATCAAGCACGCGCATGGAACGTTCTACTTCGATGGTGAAGTCAACGTGTCCCGGGGTGTCGATGATGTTGATGCGATGCGAATCAAACTGTTTAGCCATGCCGGCCCAGAAACAGGTGGTCGCGGCGGACGTGATGGTGATACCACGCTCCTGCTCCTGCGCCATCCAGTCCATGGTGGCTGCGCCATTATGAACTTCACCGATCTTGTGGTTCACACCCGTGTAGAACAGAATACGTTCAGTCGTGGTGGTTTTACCCGCGTCGATGTGTGCACTGATACCGATGTTACGATAGCGTGCGATGGGTGTTATACGAGCCATTTGAATCCTCGATTACTAGGGCGTTCATTCCGAGCCAACCCGGCAGGGACAGCTCATGAGCGTCCGCCAGGTTAGCGTGACTACGGCGGTACGATTACCAGCGGTAGTGGGCGAACGCCTTGTTGGCATCTGCCATACGGTGAACGTCTTCACGTTTCTTCACAGCAGTACCTTTGTTTTCTGCTGCATCGGAAAGTTCGTTCGCCAAGCGCAGAGCCATAGATTTATCACCGCGTTTACGAGCTGCTTCAACGATCCAACGCATTGCCAGGGCATTGCGGCGAACCGGACGAACTTCTACTGGCACCTGATAAGTCGAACCACCGACGCGGCGCGATTTGACTTCGACAGTCGGACGCACGTTGTCCAGGGCAACTTCAAAAGCTTCCAGATGGCCTTTACCCGAACGCTGAGCCAGGGTCTCCAGCGCGGTATAGACGATTGCTTCTGCGGTAGATTTTTTGCCATCTACCATCAGGATGTTAACAAATTTGGCCAAAAGCTCAGATCCGAACTTCGGATCCGGCAGGATTTTACGTTGACCAATGACGCGACGACGTGGCATGGAAATACTCCGTTGTTAATTCAGGATTGTCCAAAACTCGATGAGTTCTTTGACAGAGTTAATAAAACGTTTGGCCTTACTTAACGGAGAACCATTAAGCCTTTGGCTTCTTCACGCCGTACTTGGAGCGGCCCTGCTTGCGGTCTTTAACACCGGAGCAGTCAAGGGCGCCACGAACGGTGTGGTAACGCACACCCGGCAGGTCTTTTACACGACCGCCACGGATCAGGATCACGGAGTGCTCCTGCAGGTTATGACCTTCACCGCCGATGTAGGAGGTGACTTCAAACCCGTTGGTTAAACGAACACGGCATACTTTACGCAGCGCGGAGTTCGGTTTTTTCGGGGTGGTGGTATATACGCGGGTACATACGCCACGTTTCTGCGGGCAGGCGTCCAGCGCCGGAACGTTGTTCTTCGCAACCTTCATGGAGCGCGGTTTGCGTACCAGCTGGTTAATCGTTGCCATTCAATAAAGCTCCTGGGTTTTGCTTCGTAAACACGTAATAAATCGCCTCGTGATGCCGCGGGGCAAAGTACGAGGACGCAGAATTTTATGGCTGACGGGTAAAGGTGTCAAGAAATATACAACCCACCCTGACTTACCACGCCATCTGCTGCGGCTGTTTTTCGGTCAGCCTGACGAAATCATTATAACTGATTATCGCAATATTGGGCGAAAAATGAACAGACAATCCGCGTGCGGCGATGTCGTTTTCCAGCGCGTGCAGCGCCAGAGGCGAGGCGCTCAGCGCGCGGGCGGCCGGCGAGCCACGCAGACCGGCGATAACGCCATCAGACAGCAGTAGCAGATCGTCGCCGGGCCGCGCGGTACGCAGCAGCGCCGCCAGATCGCAGGCATAGGGAGAACGGCTCAGGGTATACAGCATGGGCGCCCTCCGGCGTTAAAACGTCAAAACGGTATCGTAGGCGGCCAGACGCTGTCGCCAATCCGCCGCCGGCAGCCACTCGGCGTCCAGCACCCAGCCAGCGCCGGCATCCAGTCCGCGCTCCGCCGCCGAGTCGGCGCAGAGATAGAGCCTGTCGACATCATACAGCGATAGCACTCCGAAGGTGGCGACGAAGTCCCGCGCCAGAATTTGCGCCGGCTGCTGCTGCGGCAACAGCAGCAATACGCCGTCGGCAATGAAAAAGACCCCGATATCTTCGGCCAGCGCCGAGGTGGCCAAGAGTGCGTCAAGCCCCTCCCGTCCAGCGGCGTCGCCGTGTGGCCCGTGGGTAAAAACAAAAGCGATGCGGTTCATGGCGGCCTTAAAACTGAATAAAGCGATCGCAGCCGAGCACTGCCTGCACCAGAGTGCCCAGGCCGCTGAGCTCGAAGCCCGGCTGAAGGTTCTCGCCGGCGCGGTTTTGCAGCGACGCCTGTAGGGCATCGGTCACGCCGCGGCGCAGGGCGGCGGCAACGCAGACATGCAGCGCCACCCGATGCTGCTGCGCCAGATCGTGCCAGGCGCGCACCAGATCCACCTCATCGCCGGCGGGCGCACTCAGACGATTGGCGTTAGCAACGCCCTCTTGGTAAAAAAACACGATGCCGAGACGGTGGCCGCACGCCAGCAGCGCCTGGGCGAACTGTAACGCGCTGCTGGCGCGCTGGTTGCCATAGGCCGGTCCGGTGACCATCAGGCAGTAGTTCAGACTCACCGCTCCTGCCCTACAAAATCGCCGCTTTTGAACTGACGGATATACAGATACACCGTGTGCTTGGAGATATTGAGCCTCTCGGCGACCTGGTTGATGGCGTCCTTGATGTCAAAGATGCCTTTCTCGTACAGATTAAGCACGATCTGCCGATTTTTGGCGTTGTTGGATACGTTGCGATCGGCGTTGACTTCTTCGATAGTGAACTCCAGCGTTTGCGCCACCAGATCGTCCACCGAGGAGGCAAAATTCACCGAGGTCGCGATGTCCTGCGTTTCCGGCGGGATAAACGTTTGCATAATCTGCGAGAACGGCACGTCCAAATTCATATTGATGCACAGAAGCCCTATCACCCGCTGCTCGCGATTGCGGATAGCAATGGTGACGGATTTCATCAGGACGCCGTTTTTCGCCCGGGTAAAAGTAGGCGCGGGAAACGCTGCTGTCCTCACCGGCCATGTCATGTAGCATGCGCAGCGCCAGATCCGAGATCGGCGACCCCACTTTACGTCCGGTATGTTCGCCGTTAGCGATACGCACGGCCGAACATTTCAGGTCCTCCAGGGAGTGCAATACAATCTCGCAATGTCCGCCAATAAGCATCGCCAGGCCGTCCACGACGGCCTCATAAGAGGCGAGAATTTCATGATCCACGGCGCTGAAAGGACGTTCGTCCAGTAAATCCAGCTCACCGGAATCAGAATGTGGGAGAGACGTAGACATGTGGAAATACCACCCGTGGTTGTGAATCTGCCGGGATAGTATCGGGCAGATTTGGCTGTAATTCTGTTATCCGGCCGCTAGTCTAGCAAATCCGGTAAAACGCTGTCCTTGTGTTTGGTGAGATTTTTTATTATTCCGCATGGATATTATCCGCCCGCGCCGCGGCCAAAGGCGAAAGAAGCGCTGGCCAGCAGGGCGCCCAAAAAAAGCCATCCCCGGGGGGATGGCCTGCGCGACGCTCACGGGCGGCGGCCCGTTGGCGATAACGGTAGTCTTATTTTTGCTGCGCGCCCGTGTCGGGAACCGGCGCGGCCGCGGCCAGTTTGATATCCAGCAGCTCGACATCAAACACCAACGTGGAGTTGGCCGGGATACCGGGAACGCCGGTTTTGCCATACGCCTGCTCCGGCGGAATAACCAGCTGGATTTGCCCGCCTTTCTTAATGTGCTTCAGCCCTTCGGTCCAGCCGGGGATGACGCCGTCCAGGCGGAAGGAGAGCGGCTCGCCGCGTTTGTAGGAGTTGTCGAATTCCGTCCCGTCGACCAGGGTGCCTTTATAGTTCACAACCACGGTATCGCTGTCGGTCGGCGCGCTGCCGATGCCGGTGCCGGCTTTATCGACTTTATACAGCACGCCGTTGGCAGTTTTCTTCACACCCTTCTGCTTGGCATAGTCGGCGCGGTATTTGTCGCCCTTGGCGGCGTTGTCCTTGGCTTCCTGCTCCATTTTGGTCTGGGCGGCCTGTTTGACGCGCGCCTCAAAGCTTTGCAGCATGGCTTCAATCTCTTGATCGGACAGCTTGCTATTGTTGCCGAAGGCGTCCTGAACGCCGGAGATCAGCTGACCTTTATCCAGCTTGATCCCAAGTTTTTCCTGCTCTTTCAGCGAATTATCCATATAACGCCCCAGGGAGGCGCCCAGCGCATAGGCGGCCTGATCTTCGCTGCTTTTGAATTTGTCCGAGGTGGCGCTGGGAGCCGCATCGGCGGCCAGAGCGCTGCTTGCGTTAAGGGCAAATGCCATAGTAGAGGCCAGCAGCGATACTTTAATCAATGATTTCATAAATCTCCATTTTCCTGGGATAGCGGTCCCGGGGTCGATAGCAAAGTCAGGCAAATACTATAGCTGTGAGCATAAACACAACACAATCGCTATGCCAGTTGATTAACGCTTTCTGGGACTTTTTTTATAACAAGAAGTTTCCTGATAATGCATTTTCATTGCGTCGCGGTTTGATATCACCGCCTAATGATGACCTTTATGCGGGCGATCCGCGCAAAGCAAGATAGAATCTACCGGGATTGCCCGCGCGAGGCAACCGCGAAATGGGAACGGTGCGACGCCGGTTTCATTGGTCTTGATCGGTACCGAGAGGGGAAAATGATGGAACTATCGCAGCTGGAACAACGTCTGGAATTATTGGAGGGACGGGTCGCTTTCCAGGAGATAATGATTGAGGAACTGAATCAGACAGTGGTGGCCCACCAGCGCGATATTAGCCGGCTGCAGGAGCAATTACGCTTGCTGTCGGATAAGTTACGCGCGCAGAACACCTCGCTTATCGCTTCGCAAAGCGAGGAAACGCCCCCGCCCCATTACTGAGCGGGTGGCGCCCATGGCGGGGCCCGCACGGGTCCCGCGCCGATCGCGCTTAGTGGCAGCCGCAACCGCCGCCTTTATGCTCATGATCATGGCCGTGTTCGCCATGAACGTGACCGTGCGCCAGTTCTTCCTCGGTCGCTTCACGCACGGCGATGACGTCCACATGGAAGTTCAGGTTCTGGCCGGCCAGCATAGGGTTGTCGTCAACCACGACATGATCGCCATCGATTTCGGTGATTTCCACCGGGACCTGGCCCTGATCGGTTTCCGCCAGGAAACGCATGCCCACTTCCAGTTCGTCGACGCCCATAAAAACATCTTTAGGCACGCGCTGCACCAGATTTTCATCGTAGGGGCCGTAGGCATCGTTGGCTTCGATACTGATATCAAAGCTGTCGCCCGCGGCGTGGTCTTCCAGCGCTTTTTCCAGCCCGGGAATCAACGAGCCATGACCATGCAGGTACTCCAACGGTGCGCTCACCGGGGATTCATCGACCAATACACCGTCTTCTGTCCTCAACTGGTAGGCCAGACTGACCACCCGATCTTTTACTACTTTCATGATATCTCCCACCATTGGAAACTAATTTGGCGCTGATTCTAACCAAAAACCGCACGTATGTAAGCTTTAGCCGTAAAAAAGCGGTCAATCACGCTACTCCGGATGAAAAATACCGATAATGTGTTCCTTATCCGGTCTTTTCGCGCTAATCATTTCGTCATCCTGTCGCTGGCTATAGCCGCATTTGACGCAGCCCACCCGGTCACTATTCTCCTCGCGCCATACCGCCAGCGTGTCGCCGCTGTGGCAGACGGGGCAGGTGGCGCCAGCGATAAAGCGTTTACGCTTTGCCGTCATTGGGTCGTTCCCCCTGTTGTTCATCCTCGCCCCAACCGTTGAGCAGCCTGCGTTCCTGCTGCATCTCGCGCTGGAAAATGTCCTCCAGCTCGCGCCGCGCCTCCATAACGCGCGAACTGTGCCGCCCTTCCTCTTGGGGTTGGGGCATCAATTCACGCAGCATACGCATATCCAGCCGGCGGAAGTGTTGCTGCGCCCGGTAGGCCTGATGCGGATGCATACCCAACGATTGCAGCACCTTGCGCCCCAACTCCAGCGCGCTGGAGAAGGTTTCACGTGAAAATCGCGACACGCCGGCCTGCAGTAACTCATGCGCTTCAACGCGCGCGCGCCAGAATCTGCAAATGGGGAAAGTGCTGCTGGCAAAGGTGGATAATGGCCATATTATCTTCGGACGTGTTGGCTGCGACCACGATGGTGCTGGCTTTTTCCGCGCCCGCAGCCCGCAGCAGCTCCAATTCGGTCGCGTCGCCGTAATAAAACTTTGTAGCCGTAGCTGCGCATCAGGCTGACGACGCTGATATCGCGCTCAAGCACCGTAATGCGCGTTTTATTCGCCATGAGCAGGCGGCCTATCACTTGGCCGAAACGGCCAAAACCGACAATGATCACCTGCGGCTCGTCGTCGTTGACAAAAGGTTTTTCATCGTCCTCTTCAACTGCATTATAGCGCCGGACCAGGATACGATCGATCAATTGCATCATTAACGGCGTGGTAATCATCGACAATGTGACAATCACCAGCAATAACGATAATTGATCGCCGGTAAGGATTTTCTGCGCCGAGGCGGCCGAAAACAGGACGAAGGCGAACTCCCCGCCCTGGCTGAGTACGCCGGCGAATTGCAGCCGGACGGAGCGCTTAAGCCCCGACAGCCGCGCCAGGATATACAATACCGTGCCTTTTATCGCCACCAGTATGGCGACCCCGGCCAGCACCGTCAGCACATGTACATACAAAATGCCGAGATTCAGCGCCATGCCGACCGAAATGAAAAACAGCCCCAGCAGCAGCCCCTTAAACGGTTCAATGGCAATTTCGAGCTCGTGACGGTACTCGCTTTCGGCCAGCAGCACGCCGGCGATAAAGGTTCCGAGGGCCATCGACAGGCCCAGCAAATCCATAAACAGCGCGGCTCCCAGCACCAGCAGCAGGCTGGCAGCGGTGAAAACTTCGCGCACATTTGCCGAGGCGATATAGCGAAACAGCGGACGCAGCAGATAGCGCCCGCCCACCAGCATGCCGAAAAACGCCGCCAGCTTGATGCCGATTTTCATCCAATCGCCGTGGCCGCCGCCGCCGGAGAGAAACGGGATAAGCGACAGCGCCGGGATCACGGCCATATCCTGAAACAGTAACACCGAGAAACCCAGTTGACCGCCCTCATTGCGGTTCATGCCTTTATCCCGCATCAACTGCAGCGCAATGGCGGTTGAGGACATGGCCAGACCGATGCCGCCGATAAGCGCCGCCTGCCAGCGTCAAGGTAAGCGCAGCCCCCAGCAACGCCGCGGTGATAGCCACCTGCGCGGCTCCGACACCGAATATCGAATGCCGTAAATGCCAGAGTTTGGCGGGGTTCAGTTCCAGGCCGATGATGAACATCAAAAACACCACCCCCAGCTCCGAGAAATGCAGGATCTCATCGACATCGCGAATAAAACCCAGACCCCAGGGGCCGATGGCGATGCCGGCGGCGAGGTAGCCTAACACCGCGTCGATGCCGAGCCGTTGCGCAATAGGCACCGCCACCACCGCGGCAAAAAGAAACAGCACCACCGCAATCAGAAAAGAGGGACTACTCTCCATGGCGTTCGCCCTCCGACGGCAACGGTAACGATAGCCAGCGCGCATATTCACTGGCGCTGCGGGCGAGGCGCGCCGCGCCCAATAAATAATCATCGGCGGCTGCCAGTGCATACGGCACAGCGCGGCGGTCAGGGCGAAAGGACGCAGGATATCCGCCATCTCCACCCCTAACGCGCCGCTGGTCTGATAGGCGCTCTCGGCATCGCCGGTGGTGATAACCGACCGCCAGTGTTTGCCGGCCAGCGCGTCGCCGCCGACACCGCTGGCGAAGCCGCGGGTCAGCACGCGATCCAGCCACTCTTTGAGCAACGCGGGACAGCTGTAGGTGTATAACGGGTGCTGAAACACAATCACCTGGTGATCGCGCAGCAGCTGTTGCTCGTGAGGTATATCGATAAAAAAATCCGGATAGTGCGCATACAGATCATGTACGGTGACATGACTGAGCGTAGCCGCAGCCTTGAGTAACACCTGATTCGCCACCGAATCCTGGGCCTCAGGATGCGCGTACAATAGCAAAACTTTGGGCGGCTCAGAGATCAATTCCCCTCCAAAGCGTCGTCAGGAAGCGGGATTTCCGCTACCATGCTTCGCAAAGATAACGTCAGGACGCGATATCCTGTTTAACATTCAACTATGTAAATTTAACATACTCTAACGACGGCGCTTTATGATTGTTTTCTCCTCGTTGCAGATTCGTCGCGGTACCCGCGTACTGCTGGATAACGCCACCGCCACGATCAACCCAGGGCAAAAAGTCGGGTTGGTCGGCAAAAACGGCTGCGGCAAATCCACGCTGCTATCGCTGTTGAAAAAAGAACTCAGCGCCGACGCCGGCAGCGTCAGCCTGCCCGCGAACTGGGCGATGGCCTGGGTTAATCAGGAAACCCCCGCTCTTGACGTGCCGGCACTGGAGTATGTTATCGATGGCGACCGGGAATATCGTCAGCTTGAATCTGAATTACTTGTTGCCAATGAAAAAAATGATGGTCATGCCATCGCCACGCTACACGGGAAACTGGACACCATCAACGCTTGGACCATTCGCGCCCGCGCCGCCAACCTTTTGAGCGGTCTGGGCTTCAGCCAGCCGCAGCTGACGCAGCCGGTGCGTGCTTTCTCCGGCGGCTCTGGCGCATGCGCCTTAATCTCGCGCAAGCCCTGCTGTGCCGGTCTGATCTGCTGTTGCTGGACGAGCCGACCAACCATTTGGATTTGGATGCGGTCATCTGGCTGGAAAAGTGGCTAAGAAATTACCCGGGTACGCTTATTTTGATTTCCCACGATCGCGATTTTCTCGATCCTATCATCAATCGGGTGCTACATATCGAACAACAGACCCTAAATGAATATACCGGCAACTACTCGTCGTTCGAGCAGCAGCACGCCACCAAACTGGCGCAGCAGCAGTCGCTCTACCAGCATCAGCAGGAAAAAGTGGCGCATTTGCAGCACTACATCGATCGCTTCCGCGCCAAGGCAACCAAAGCCAAGCAGGCGCAAAGCCGCATCAAAATGCTGGAAAGAATGGAGCTTATCGCCCCAGCGCATGTGGATAACCCCTTTCAATTCAGTTTCCGCGCGCCGGAAAATTTGCCCAATCCGCTGCTCACCCTGGAAAAAGTCAGCGCCGGCTATGGCGATAACCTGATTTTACGCTCCATCAAGTTCAACTTGGTACCCGGTTCACGCATCGGTCTGCTGGGACGCAACGGCGCCGGTAAATCGACGCTTATCAAGCTCCTGGCCGGAACCCTGCCGCCACAGTCGGGGACGGTGTCGCTGGCGAAAGGCATCAAGCTTGGCTACTTCGCCCAGCACCAGTTGGAGTTTTTGCGCGCCGATAAAACGCCGCTGCAACACCTGAGCCGGCTGGCGCCAAAGGAGTCTGAGCAATCGCTGCGCGATTTCCTGGGCGGCTTCGGCTTTCAGGGCGACAAAGTCACCGACCAGACGGCGCGTTTTTCCGGCGCCGGGACCACGACCACCAGCCTGGCTTTTCGCAAAATCTTTCAACAGTTGAACATTCGCGCCGCGGAGTTGGAAGGCGATAGCTTTCACCACTTCACCCGGCCGGAAATGGATTTGGCCATTCGTAAAGCGCTCGATTTAGGTCGGCACGTGAGTTATTTCGGCCCGGATGCGAATAACTTCGATCTTCTGGAAAGAACGTTTTATCACTATGGGGAAAGCGGACGCGGGCAGGCGCGCAAATATTTGCATACCTACGACGAAGCGGTTCCTTATAATCAGGTCCCCGGCACCTTTACCCCCTGGCAGCCCCTGCCGGAACCTACCGACGTCCTATTCTACGAGGGGCTGCACGGCGGCGTTGTGACCGAGCATAATGACGTTGCGCGGCACGTGGATTTGCTGGTGGGGGTGGTGCCGATAGTCAATCTGGAGTGGATCCAGAAATTGATGCGCGATACCAACGAACGGGGCCACTCCCGCGAAGCGGTCATGGATTCCGTGGTGCGATCCATGGAAGATTATATCAATTTTATCACGCCGCAATTTTTCCGTACCCATATCAACTTTCAGCGGGTGCCGACGGTGGACACCTCCAATCAGTTCGCCGCCAAAGCGATCCCGTCGCTGGACGAAAGCTTTGTGGTTATTCACTTTCGCGGCCTGGACGCCATGGATTTTCCCTATTTACTGGCGATGCTGCAGGGATCTTTCATTTCCAATATCAATACGCTGGTGGTGCCGGGCGGCAAAATGGGTTTGGCGATGGAACTGATCATGGCGCCGCTAGTCAAGCAATTGCTGGAAGGGAAACAGATTCGCTAAGCGGCTTCACGCAGGCGCCGCGCGCGGGAACGACGCGCGGCGCCAATCGGGTGAGGCATTATGCGGCTTAGCGCCGCGCCCCGGCAGTCAAGCGCGCCCCGCGCGATCAGTCGAGGCGACGTACCTCAAAGCTGTGGGTGATACTGGCGGCTTTACCCAGCATCAGCGAGACCGAACAATACTTTTCCGCCGACAGCGCGCTCGACGATCTTATCCGTCAAATCGCGGCCGGTGACGATAAAATGCAGATTGATTTGGATAAACAGACGCGGCGCTTCCTCGCGGCGCGTCGAGGTTAACTTGACCTCACAGTCGCGCACATCGGCGCGGCCCTTTTGCAGAATCGAAACCACGTCAATAGCGCTACAGCCGCCGGCGGACATAAGCAGCATTTCCATTGGGCTTGGGGCCTTTTCGCCGCTGTTGCCATCTATGATAATCTGGTGGCCCGAGGCGGATTCGCCGATAAAAGACAGCCCTTCTACCCACTTTACTCGCGCTTGCATATCGTTAACTCCTGATAATATTCTTTGTGAAAGACTACCTTTTTGCCGCCAAACTGGCAATGTAACCGCAGATGCATCATGCTGAAGCGAGACAACACAAGACAGTTTCTTAAAGCTATGCTAAAAAACAAGGCAGGATCGAACTCACCGACAGTGAAAGAGCAAGAGAGCGATCGAAACGTCACCAACATTGGACCCTGATAAATTCCCTTGCGAGGTTCCGTTTATGAACGGAACGACATCATAATAACACCTTACCTTACAGGGAATACACCGTTCCTAAACAGGGCGGCGATGACAAAAGAGGATAACAGCGAATGGTTCTCGGCAAACCGCAAACAGACCCGACTCTCGAATGGTTCCTGTCTCATTGCCATATTCATAAGTATCCATCGAAGAGTACGTTGATTCACCAGGGTGAAAAGGCAGAAACGCTCTACTATATCGTCAAAGGCTCCGTCGCAGTGCTTATCAAGGACGAAGAAGGCAAGGAGATGATCCTCTCCTACCTGAATCAGGGCGATTTTATCGGCGAACTGGGGTTGTTTGAAGAGGGGCAGGAGCGCAGCGCATGGGTGCGGGCGAAAACGGCCTGCGAAGTGGCTGAGATATCCTACAAGAAATTTCGCCAGTTGATTCAGGTCAATCCCGACATTCTGATGCGTCTGTCTTCACAAATGGCCAGCCGCCTGCAGGTGACCTCAGAGAAAGTCGGCAACCTGGCTTTCCTGGATGTGACTGGGCGTATCGCGCAAACGTTATTGAATTTAGCCAAGCAGCCGGACGCCATGACTCACCCGGACGGTATGCAAATAAAAATCACCCGGCAGGAAATCGGCCAAATAGTCGGCTGTTCACGGGAAACGGTCGGCCGTATTTTGAAAATGCTTGAGGATCAAAATCTCATCTCTGCCCACGGTAAAACCATTGTCGTTTACGGAACCCGCTAATCCCCTTTCACCACGGGCATGGTCAGGACGGCCATGCCTTTTTAGCTGACTTATGTGGCGCAGACTCATCTACCACCCTGAAGTGAATTATGCCCTGCGGCAGACCATTGTGCTTTGCCTGCCGGTCGCCATCGGACTGATGTTCGGCAGCCTGCAGCAAGGTCTGCTGTTCTCGCTGGTGCCCGCCTGTTGCAACATCGCCGGGCTTGATCAGCTCCATAAGCGTTTCTTTAAGCGGCTGGTGGTCGGCGGCTCGCTGTTCGCCCTGAGCAGTATTTTCATCCAGCTGCTGTTGGCGCACGGCGTGCCGCTGCCGTTTGTCATACTGGGGTTGGCGCTGCTGTTCGGCGTCAGCGGCGAAATAAGCCCGCTACACGGCCGCTTGCTGCCGGCATCGCTGATTGCCGCGGTATTTACCCTGGGGCTGACCGGCAATGTGCCGCTTTGGCTGCCGCCGCTGCTCTATCTGGCAGGGACCGCCTGGTATGGGCTGTTTAACGCGCTGTGGTTCCGGCTATGGCAAGAGCAGCCGATGCGCGAGGCGCTCAGTCTGCTCTACCGCGAACTGGCGGATTATATCGAAGCGAAGTACAGTTTGCTGACTCAGCATACCGATCCGAACAGTGCGCTACCGCCGCTGTTCGCCCGCCAGCAGAAGGTCATCGACCAGATTGCCCAAGTGTATCAGCAGTTGCATATGCTCTCGGCCAACCATCTCAGCCAGTACAAAAGACTACTGCACGCCTTCCAGGTCGCGTTGGATCTGCAAGAGCATATCACGGTGAGTCTGCATCAGCCGGATGAAGTGCAAAAGCTGGTGCAGCAAAGCCACGCCGAGGCGGTGTTGCGCTACAACGCGCGTATCGTCGCCCCCGGCTGCGCGTCCTGGCGGACGATATTCTCTATCATCGCCAACCTGACCGGTTTGCCGCGGATGCCGGCTTGTCGGCGCTGGAAAAAATTGCCCGCCACCATCCGGATAACCCGGTAGGCCAGTTCTGCTATTTCCATTTCAGCCGCATCTATCGCCTGTTGCGTTCCCAGCGCCCCCTCTATCGTCGCGATGTGATGGCGGATAACCAGCAGCGGTTGCCGTTCTGGCCGGCGCTTGCGCAGTTATTGCTCCTTGAAATCGATGGCGCTGCGTAACGCCGCCCGCCTGGGCCTCATGCTGGCGGTCGGCAGCAGTTTGGGCCTGGTGTTCAATCTGCCGAAACCTTACTGGATCCTGATGACCATCATGTTTGTCAGTCAGAATGGTTACAACACGACCCGGGTGCGTATACAACATCGGGCGCTGGGTACCCTGGCTGGTCTGGTGATTGCCGCGGGTACGCTTCAACTAAAGATGGGCGACGGCGTCATCCTGACCGACATGCTGGTGGTGACTCTGGCCGGCTATTTGGTACTGCGCAAAAATTACGGTCTGTCGATGACCGGTATGACGGTGGTGACCGTGTATACCCTGCAATTGTTGTCGTTGAACGGCGCGCATTTCCTGCTGCCGCGGCTGGTGGACACCTTGATTGGCTGTATGCTGGCCTTTGGCGGCACGCTGTGGCTGTGGCCGCAATGGCAGAGCGGGCTGTTGCGCAAAAACGCCCATCAGGCGCTGGAGCGGGATCAGGAAGCGTTGCGGCTGCTGTTGCAGCCCGCCCCCGGCGCGCCCGCGCTGGCTTATGCCCGCATGCGGGTCAACCAAGCGCACAATGCCTTGTTCACCTCCTTAAGCCAGGCGATGCAGGAGCCGGGGTTCAATTCCCGCTATCTGAGCGATATGCGCTTATGGGTCACCCATAGTCAGTTCATTGTCGAACACATCAACGCCATGACGACGCTGGCGCGCGATCACTATATGCTGACCGATACGTTGGCGGCCAGACTATCTGGCCTCTTGCGAGGTGGCGCTGCAAAGCTGTCAGCAACGGCTGGAATATGACGGCCCGAGCACCGAAAATCCGGGTATTTTCAACACTGATGGCCCGCAGGATCAGGCGGTGACGCTCATGGAACGTCATTTGCGGCGCATATTGTTCCATCTCTGCGTGATGCATACGATTTCGTCGGTGGCGTGGCCGCAGCACGGTTTTTGGCTCGCGAGCCGTTTGCGCGATACGCCGCCAAACTAGCGCCGTGGCCGGCGAGAGGGCAAAACCGCCTCAAGCCGGCGGAAGGACAGTACTGGCACAGACCGGCTGATAGCGATGGCGTCTTGATAAACGTCCCTGATGCCGGGGTTGAAAGCGCAGCGCCGGACGCGTGAAAAACCGCCCGCGCAGAAAAGCTGCAGATTCCGACGTATCCGATCAGCTGTTCCGGCGACATCCGATCAGTTATTCCGATATTTTCCGATCACCCATTCCAGTGATATTCGATCACGTGTTCGCACATCTTCTGACTCGAGTTTAGTCTATTTTTCCTGTGCTGGCTACTCCTTGCTCTTTGCGTAGTGATTCGCCTTTAAGTTCCAGTCTATAGCTGGGGTGTACTAACCGATCGAGTAACGCGTCAGCTGTCGTGGGGTTTTCTATCAGTCCATACCATTTTTTCACCGGCAGTTGACTGATCAGGATGCTGCTGCTTTTGTCGTAGCGATCTTCCATCACCTCCAACAGCATCGTTGCCTGCATCGGACTTATTGATTCTAGGCCCACGTTGTCCAAGATCAGTAACTCTATTTTTTCTAACTGCTTAAGCTGTTTTAGATAGGTCCCGTTTACCTGACACTGGTGAAGATGGGCCAGCAACCGACCCACTCGCCAGTAACGCACGCTATATTGCTGCCGGCATGCCTGCTCACCAAGCGCACAACTGAGCCAGGTTTTGCCCGTACCTGTCGGCCCCGTGATGAGTATGCTTTTCTGATATTTCAGATATTGTCCCCCTAGCAGATCTCGCATCTGTTCCGGTGTCACTCCTCGGCTAGGGATATAACGGATATCTTCCGGTTTTGCCTGCAAGCGCATTTGCGATTGCCGTCGCATACGGAATATGTAGTTGTTTTTTCTATGCAAATTTTCCGCTTCTACCATCAGCGACAACCGCTCCTCGAACCCCAGCTCCCCATAACTCCCCGGGAGTTCGCGTTGCGTCTCCAACGCCTGGACCATTGCCGACAACTTCAGCTCTCGCAGAGCCATTAACAGTGTATCCATATTTATTCTCCTTAGTGATAACTGTCCGGACCTCGGAGGTTTTCGTGAACCAGCATTGATACGCCGGCTCCGTCCTGGGTGACCTCACTTTCACGACCGTGTTTCAATACGTTGGCTATGAAAGAGCGGTTAATGCACCCTTTCTCCAACGCCAGCGCGCAGGCCTTCTCCAGTCGCGTCGTCTCATAGCGCCGTTGCAGATTGAGTAGCCCCAGCACGGAGCGGTAAGCCTGCTCCGGATGGGCTTTGCTCTTTTGGATGGACTCGACCACTTTCAGTGTGCACACACCCACCGACAGAGCCCAACTGCACAGCCTTTCCGGCGTCCACTGACTCTGCCCCTTATGGTTAGCCGGCATGTGCGCCGCCTGAGTCGTGTGCCTATAGGCATTATCGCTGCGAGGGTGCGTAGCCACGCAGACGCCCTTATGGTGGATTTGCACCAGCCGTTGGGTGGCGATGACGTCAACGCGCTCGCCAACCAGCGGATGCGGCACCGAGTACCAGTTTTTGCCGTAGTCTATGTGGTAATCAGGTCCCACTCGGGCAACGAGATACTCACTGTATTCCCATTGTGTGGGCGGTAGAGGCCCAAGAGCCGGTTTGTCCAGCTGCTCGAAGCGTTCAAGGCGACTTTGTCCGCCGTAATGACGCATCGGGCGCAGATTCAACTCATGATTGAGTTCTCGTATCACCTGGTTGAGTTCGGCCAGCGAGTAGAACCTACGTTTACGCAACCGGGCCAAAACCCAGCGTTCTACCAGCTGCACAGTTGATTCTGCCTTCGCCTTGTCTTTCGGTTTTCACGGGCGCGCCGGTAGCACCACTGTCTCATAGTGATTTGCCAGCGCCTGGTAGCTCTGGTTTATGACCGGCTCATAGCGGTCAGGGGTGCTGACAGCGCTGCGCAGATTATCAGGTATCATCAGCTCCGGAACCCCACCCATGAAGTGCAGGCAGCGGCTATTGGCGTTGAGCCACGATGCCATGTCCTGGCCTTCGCAGGCTTCGATATACGCATAGCCTGACACGCCCATGGCAGCGACGAAGATAGCGACCTGGCGTACGCTACCGGTCGCAGGGTTGACGATAGGTACGGTGGGGCCACAGAAGTCGATGAAGAGCTTTTCGCCAGCCTTGTGCTCCATGCGCATGGAACGCCGCTGCTTCTTTTTCCAGTCACGGAACAGTGCACAAAACTGTGAGTAACCGAGGGCATCACCGCCCACGGCGGACTGATATTCCATCCAGAACAGCTGCTTGGTCATGCCCTTGCGGCTTAACTCGGTATCGATATCAAGCCAGCTGGGTAAGGTATTGATAACTTTTCCGGATTTGCCGGGATAGAGCAGGCGGTCGAGGTCGACGGGGGACAGTTCCGCCGGCAATGGCCAGACCAGGTTAGCTACCGTGAATCGGCCGAGGATATCGTGCACGGTAGTACAGCCTATGCCGAGCGCTGCTGCGATAGTGCGATTCGAGCGACGCTGCTCGAATTTCATACGTAAGACATTAATATAGATGCACATTTCCGTTCTCGCTTTCTTCTTTTTACGTGCCATGCCATGCCCCCGGAAGCTAAAAGTCTCCAGAGTATGGCGGAACAGAAGATGAGCGATCGGACAGAATCGGAATCGCTGATCGGGCGACCGGAATCAGTGATCGGATGAAATCAGAATTAGTGATCGGGTGAAATCGGAATCAGTGATCGGATGTGACCGGAACCAGCAAAAGCGGCGGACGACAGGAACGCCGATGCGGCGCCGGCGTTCCCGTTGTCCCTCTGTCAGGCCGCGCCCGTCACCTGCACCACGGCTTTCTCAAACCGCGCCAAGCCCTCGTCAATATCGGCAAACGTCACCACCAGCGACGGCGCGAAGCGAATTACATCGGGGCCGGCATTGAGAATCATGAGCCCTTCCAGGGCGGCGGCATGCAGAAAATCCCGCCCCCGCCCCTGATAGCGCGGCGCCAGCTCCGCGCCAAGCAGCAGTCCCATACCGCGCACCTGCGTGAAGACCTGATATTTTTCGTTAATGTCCTGCAGCGCTTGGATGAAACGCTCGTGGCATTCGTTGATACCGGCCAGCACCTCGGGAGAGTTGATCACGTCCAGCGCGGCTTCCGCCACCGCGCAGGCCAGCGGGTTACCGCCGTAGGTCGTGCCGTGGATGCCAACGGCCATAGCCGAGGCGATATTTTCGGTGGTTAGCATCGCGCTTATCGGAAAGCCGCCCCCCAGCGCTTTGGCGGTGGTGAGAATATCCGGCTGCACGCCATAATGCATATAGGTGAAGAGTTTGCCGCTGCGGCCCATGCCGCATTGCACCTCATCCATCACCAACAGCGCCTGGTGCTTATCGCACAACGCCCGTACGCCGCGCAAAAACGCCGGCGTCGCCGGGGTTATGCCCCCTTCCCCCTGGATCGGCTCCAGAACGATAGCGCAAGTGTGATCGTCGATAACGGCTTTTACCGCATCAAGATCGTTGAACGGCACATGGACGATATCCGCCGGTTTCGGCCCAAAACCGTCTGAATACTTCGGCAGCCCGCCCACCGACACGGTGAACAGCGTGCGGCCGTGGAAAGCGTTATGAAACGCAATGATTTTGGTCTTACAAGGACTATGGCGGGTAATGGCGTAATGGCGCGCCAGCTTGAACGCCGCCTCATTCGCCTCGCCGCCGGAATTGGCGAAAAACACGCGATCGGCAAAGGTGGCATTGATAAGCTTACGCGCCAGGCGCAGCACCGGTTCGTTAGTGAAGACGTTGCTGGTGTGCCACAGCGTTTCCCCTTGGGTTTTTAACGCCGCCACCATCGCCGGATGACAGTGCCCCAGCGCGGTGACCGCGATGCCGCCGGAAAAATCGACATACTCCTTGCCCTGCTGATCCCAAACCCGGCTGCCTTTGCCTTGCACCGGAATGAACTGGGCGGGTGCATAAACCGGCAAGATGACCTGATCGAACGTTTCCCGGGTAACTGCGGCATCGTCTGTTTTCATAAGGCGTTTACTCTGTCTAATGTGAGTTGAAAAATAAAAATATAGTCATAGAATATGAATAAAAAATCACACCCAAGTCAAGCGCTATCGCCAGCGAAACGCAAATTAGACCGCCATTAGCGGTCGAGAAAATTCGCTAGCAACCGGTGACCTTGTTCACTCATGATGCTTTCAGGATGAAACTGTACACCCTCCAACGGCAGTGAGCGATGGCGGATGGCCATAATTTCATCCGGTTCTCCCTCGCGCTGGCTCCAGGCGGTTACCGCCAGGCAGGACGGCACGCTGGCCGCGTCAATCACCAGCGAGTGATAACGTGTTACCGTCAGCGGCTGTGCTAGATCGGCAAATACCCCTTGACCATCGTGGCGAATAACGGAGGTTTTGCCGTGCATGACTTTACGCGCACGGACAATGCGGGCGCCGAACGCTTGCGCGATGGCCTGATGCCCCAGACAAACGCCCAATATGGGCAGCTTGCCGGCAAAATGACGGATAGCGGCCAGGGAGATACCGGCCTGGTCCGGGGTCCCCGGGCCGGGGGAGATGACCAGACGCGCCGGCGCCAGCCGCTCGATATCCGCGATATCCAGACTGTCATGGCGGCGCACCATCACCTGCGCCCCCAGCTCACAGAAATACTGATAGAGATTCCAGGTGAATGAGTCGTAATTATCGATTATTAGCAATCCATTCATAATACTCCTTGAAACATAACCTATTGCGCCTTTGCCGCGACGTCGTTGCGCGCCGATTGACGCCGAACCTTGATGAGCAGCGAGTGTATGACAACGGCGGCGACGTGACTACGACCATTGCCGCATTGTCCGGGATACAAAGACGAAAAGACAGGACGTCGACCGCGCCCGCGGTATCTGGTTATCGGAGCTGAATCGCCAAACGCGCCGGCCTGATTGGCGCGCAGCCAGTCCTGCTGGTCGAGGGGATGCCAGTGAATATCATAGCCGGCGTGAATAATCAGCTGTTCAAAGAAAATCCGCTGAGCGCGCCCGTTTCCCTCGCGGAAGGGATGTAACATATTGATATCGACATAAAAGACCGCCAATTGGTCACAGAACGGCTCAAACGGCAGATCGCGCAGATAATCCTCTTCTTCCAGCCGCTGCATCACCGCGTTTCCTTCTGTTTCCAGATAGGCGAAGTGACAAAAACGGATATCGTTCTGATAAATATCGACGCTGCGCAATTGGCCCGCCCAAGGATAGATATCTTGGAAAAGCGAGTGGTGAATGGCGCACAGCCAAGGCAATCCCATGTTGGCGGGCCCCAGCGCCAACGAGGCGGCGCGCAGCGCGGTCAACGCCAATTCCGCTTCCTGTAGCCCCGCGGCTTCATGAATGTTCAGGACGTTGCGCAGCACCTTCAGACCCGGATAAAAATAGGGATCGGACCCTGTACACGATTCTGTGTAAATGCCTTTTCTCAGAAGTGACCGTCCAGGCGGTCACCGAACTCGATAATAAAGCGGCTCATTGCCATGCGCCAGTCCCTCAAAGGCATTGTCCATTTCTGTGAGGCCGCCTGTATCGCCAGCCACACCACCTTTTTCACTGCGTCGTCGGTCGGGAACACCTTGCGCTTTTTGATGGCATGCCGGATCACGCTGTTTAACGACTCGATGGCGTTGGTCGTGTAGATCACCTTGCGGATGTCCGTTGGGTAGGCAAAGAACGTGGCCAGATTGGCCCAGTTTGCCTGCCAGCTTCGACTTATTTGCGGGTAGCGGATGTCCCAGGCACTGGAGAACGCTTCCAGCGCCTGCAAGCCGGCTTCTTCCGTAGGGGCCTGATAGATAGCTTTCAGGTCGCGGGTGACGGCCTTGTAGTCCTTCCAGGAGACGAACCGCAGGCTGTTGCGCACCATATGTACGATACACAGCTGGAGCCGCGCCTCCGGATACACCGCGTTAATAGCGTCAGGGAAACCTTTCAGCCCGTCTACGCAGGCGATAAGGATATCGTTCAGGCCGCGGTTTTTCAGCTCTGTCAGCACGTTCAGCCAGAACTTTGCGCCTTCATTTTCGGCCAGCCACATACCTAGCAACTCTTTCTGGCCTTCGATGTTGATGCCCAGCGCCAGGAACACAGATTTGTTGATGATGCGGCTGTCCTGCCGGACTTTTAGAACGATACAGTCAAGATAAACAATGGGATAGACTGCATCCAGAGGCCGGTTTTGCCATTCGACAACCTGCTCCATGACCGCATCGGTGACCTTTGAGACCAGCGCCGGCGAGACATCGGCGTCATACAGCTCTTTGAACGCGGCGGCGATCTCGCGGGTGGTCATCCCTTTGGCGTACAACGATAAAATCTGGTTATCCATCCCGGTAATCCGGGTCTGGTTCTTCTTCACCAGTTGCGGTTCAAAGGAACCGTCACGATCGCGCGGAGTACGCAGCGCCAGCGGGCCATCGCCAGTGGTAACGGTTTTTGTGGAATAGCCGTTGCGGGCGTTGGTCCCCGGTTTAGGCTGATTTTTATCGTAGCCGAGGTGATGGGTCATTTCGGCATTGAGAGCTGCTTCGACGCTGATTTTTTTCAGCAGCCGATCGAAGTGACTGAGATCTTCAGGGGTTTTGAGATTTTTGGCCAGTTCGTTAGCCAGAGCCTGCAACTGTTTTTCGTCCATAAATTAACCTGTTTTTGATGTTGGATTGAACATATCAAAATCAGGCAAATACACAAATTTCTAAACAGGCTCAGGGATCGCGGTCGTCGCCGATTTTATCGTTCATAATGCCTCCTCAGCTCGTCCAGGCGTGCGGATAGCGCTTCGCCTTCCAGCGTAACCGGCGCAATGTCATAGCCTTCGAGCCGGGTACTGGCGCAAAAATTTTCATTCCGTCGCTTTGCAAATAGCCGCGCTTTTTGCTTTTCGGTCATTTTTTTCATCAGCCGCTCCTGTCAGACGCTGCCGGTTTCCTGGAAAGAATAAGTATAACGTGCATTAGCGGCTTCGCCGTGAAGGGCGCGGAAGGCTGGCGCGCACCGCCCAAGAGAGGAATGGCGGATCCTGGCGGGTTTTCGTGGCGGGAGGAGGCGGGAAACCGACTGGCGGTTAGGCATTTCGGGGTGAGAAAAACACCCTACGCCCCTCGCTCAGAACAGGCGTAAGTAAGAGAGACTCCCGTGGATCAAACGCCTATCAGCGCCTGCACGATGCCCGGATCGTCTGCCGGACAACGCCGGCACGATATCGCGGGTCAGCGGGGCACGCTCGGCAACACGTTGGGCCGCCTGCCGCCACCACATCGCGCGCCATCGCACACCAGAAGCCGTACGGCATGGAGGGTCGAACGCCGGGCGCCCTAAACGAAGTATTATCAGGCGCCTGAAGCCGTAAACCCCAGGCCTCACCCCGAAGAGGCGAATAGCGCGTAACGCCATGGGACGTTACGCGTCAATGCCGTCAGGCGACGGGTTTAGGGCAAGACTTTGGCGGAAAGAATGACAATCGGCTTAACCGGCACGTTCTGGTACGGCCCCTCATTCTTGGTGGGCACTTGAGCGATTTTGTCCGCCACCTCGATACCTTTTACCACCTTGCCGAAGACGGCATAACCGAAATCGCGCTGGCCGTGATCGAGGAAGGCGTTGTCGGCCACGTTGATGAAAAATTGGCTGGTGGCGCTGTCTTTATCGGCGGTACGCGCCATGGCGATCGTGCCGCGGGTATTGCGCAGGCCATTGTCGGCTTCGTTTTTAATCGGCGCCTGGGTCGGCTTTTGCGACATGTCCTGGCTGAATCCGCCGCCCTGGATCATGAAACCAGGGATCACGCGGTGGAAAATAGTGTTGTTATAAAAACCGCTATTAACGTATTGCACGAAGTTTTTCACCGAAACCGGCGCTTTGGCGCTGTCCAATTCCAGCTCGATGTTGCCTGCTGAAGTGGTCAGCAGCACATGGGAGTCCTGTGCCGCGGCGCATAAGCACCCGAAGAGCAAAATGTCAGGGTAAGCAAGGTAGCAGCGGTCGCCAGAGAGCGTTTGAGCATAAGAATTCCTTTTAAGAGATAAGGCCACAGGAAGCGCTTAGATTTTAAAGAGCCGCTTTCGGCAGTGCCAGCCATTTACCTTTTTTTACGTAACGGAGTATTTACGCCGGCGCCGGCCAAACTGTGATGAGGCGCCCATCCTTTTCACCTACCGCCGGGAAGAATATTATCTGCTAGACATTTAACAGCAAATAATAAATAAGCCATGATAGTATCGCGCCTCCCGCGAGCAAGCAGGGTGATATCCGTTTCCAGACCCGTTTTTCACCGGTAGTCATCAGACTAGAACTAGGTTTACAATGAATCAAAACAACAAATTAAGACTAACATGGATTAGTTTTTTTTCTTATGGGCTAACCGGCGCGCTGGTGATTGTCACCGGCGTGGTACTGGGCAACATCGCCGACTACTTCCAGTTACCCCTTTCCAGTATGAGCAATACCTTTACTTTCCTAAACTCAGGCATTTTAGCGGCGATATTTCTCAATGCCTGGCTGATGGAGATAATTTCCCTGAAACGGCAGTTGATGTTCGGCTTTCTGCTGATGGTGTTGGCGGTCCTGGAGTTGATGAGCGGCCATAATCTGACGGTATTCTCCCTGTCGATGTTTGTACTGGGCGTGGTCAGCGGCATTACCATGTCTATCGGCACCTACCTCATCACCCATCTGTATGCGGGACGGCAGCGCGGCTCGCGCCTGTTGTTTACCGACTCGTTCTTCAGTATGGCCGGTACCCTGTTTCCGATGCTGGCCGGCGTGCTGCTGGCGCGCCATATCACCTGGTACTGGGTTTATGCCTGTATCGGCGTGGTCTACGTGGTGATTTTTGTCCTTACCCTGCTGTCCGATTTCCCCGCGCTGAAATCCCGCGCCACCGCCGGCCAGACGCTGCAAACCCGGGAGCCCTGGGGACCGGGCGTGGCGCTGCTGGCGCTGGCCGCGCTCTGTTATATTTTGGGTCAGCTGGGTTTTATTTCTTGGGTACCGGAATACGCCACGACGCGTTTCCAAATGGATATCCAGCAGGCCGGCGGATTGGTCAGTCATTTCTGGACCGCTTACATGGTCGGAATGTGGGTCTTTAGCGCTCTGTTGCGGTTCTTCGATTTGCAGCGCATCGTGACCGTGCTTGCGGCGCTTTCGGCGGCCTTCATGTATCTGTTCATCCACGCCGGCGATCCCGCCTGGTTGCCCTGGTGTTTGCTGGCGCTAGGTTTTGTTTCCAGCGCGATTTATACCACCATCATCACGCTGGGATCGCAGCAAACCCGGGTGACATCCCCCAGACTGGTCAATTTCATCCTGACCTGCGGCACCATCGGCACCATGCTAACGTTTGTCGTGACCGGCCCCATCGTAGCCCGCTATGGCGTGGGCGCGGCGCTGCAAACTTCCAATCTGCTGTATGTTACGGTATTCATTCTGTGCCTGCTGCTGGGTTTCGTTAGCCGCCATCGCACCCATAGTCAAGCGATCGTCTGATGTTGCGCGCCGGCTTGTCAATCAAGCCGGCGCCGGAGGCCCTCGCCGCGGGATAGTTTGACCGTGCATGTGTTATCACTCAACATCATCTGTTTGTTCACTTATCTCTGTCATGTCATAGTAGGCCCGCGCACCGGCTGGGGTAGGATCGGCCTTGCTAGCAAACGTTTGCGTAGAGAAGGGCCGACAGCTGCGCCGGTCCACCGTCGCCCTGGCGGCCTGACGCCCTATGCGCCCTCGCGCCGGGGGCGCGAACGTTAACTTATCCCTGTCTATAAGGACCTTGTGAACATGACCGGATCTTCCCCCACCGTTTCCCGCGCCCCGCTATTGTTGGCGGCGCTGATTGGGGCCAATCTGTTCAGCTGGACCTGGGCGCTGCTCGCTTTTGGACACAATAGCGCCCTTATCGCCGCCATCGACACCGTAACCCGTCAAATGATGCAGCAGGGCCAGCGCCCGACGGGGGTAGGGGCTTTTTTTCCCTGGGACACTCTACGATTGTCATTCTGGCCACCTTGGCTATCGCGCTGACGGCTTCCGCCTTCCAGGACCACATGGGTTGACTGCATACCTACGGCGGGCTGATGTACCGCCCGCTTGGCAAACTGTTTCGGCTGATGCGTAAAAGCTGGCATATGTACCTGGTGGGGTTTTTATTCGGCCTGGGATTTGATACCGCCACCGAAATCGGGCTGCTTGGCTTGTCAGCCGCCGGCGCGTCGGCGGGCATTGCCATCTGGTCGATAATGGTCTTCCCGGCACTGTTCGCCAGCGGCATGGCGCTGGTGGATACCCTGGATAATATGATGATGATCAACGCCTATGGCTGGGCGCTGGATAAGCCGCAGCGCAGACTTTATTACAATATGTCGGTCACCGCCACCTCGGTACTGGTGGCGCTGGTGATAGGCGGGCTTGAGGCGGCGGGACTGCTGGTGGAAAAGTTCGATCTGCAGGGCGGCTCGTGGCGTCCCTTAATGATCATTTGGGCAACGCCGGTGTTGTGGTAATTGGCCTGTTCGCCGTCTGCTGGGGCATTTCGGTGCTTAACTACCGCTGGCGGCGCTACGATCAGCTGCCCATTTGATTCTCTCGCCCGACGTGTGACACATCGTCGGACGCGTCCCACCGCTCGTCGTCAATAACCTCTGTTCGCCAAGGCTCGTCCAGGGCGACCGAGAGCACCTTTTGGTTAAACGACCTGGCGGGGTTACCGCTAGCGCCTGTGCGCCATGCCTTCCGAATGTCCCCCCGCCCGCCGTTGGCGCTTTCAGCGCCGCCGGGCGCGCCAATTCTGATGCAGCGCTTCGTTATAGTGATGAATATCACCACGCGTTAGACCAATATCCCGTAATTGGTCGTCGCTGAGCGCTAACAGGATCTGTTTGTCGCGCCGATAGAGCCGCCAGCGGCGTAACCGCGCCCAACCGCGGCGTACAAAGCCTGACCAACCAGGGGTGGCAGGGCGGGCGACGGGGTCGGTTGCCGCCGGTATTGAGGCGATAAGGCATTGCGGTGACGTTTTCATCATAGCTCCTGTGGCTGGGGTGACAGGAATATGATGGAAGATTGTCCTATTACGGTACAGATTCAGAACTGCACTATTTTAATCATACAGATTGCGAATAATTAAACTGTAATGGTAATCTAGTGCGCGATCTGTGCCGGTTTCTTCGCTTTATTGGCCATCTGTATGAGGCATGTAAGACCCGTTACCATCGTCTGGCCGATATCATCGGCGACCGCATCAAACAAGGCCTATACAACCGCGGCCAGCGGCTGCCCTCGGTGCGCGCGCTGAGCGTGGAACATGGCGTCAGCATCAGCACCGTGCAGCAGGCCTATCGGAATCTGCAGCACCGGCAGTTAATCACCGCCCGCCCCAAATCCGGCTATTTCGTCTGTCAGCAGCACGGGCTGCCGGCGCTGCCGGAGATGTGCCGACCCGCACAGCGAGACCGGTGGAAATTTCACAATGGGATCTGGTATTGCAGCTCACCCGCACCCGCAGCGCGCGCGATGTCATTCACCTCGGCCCCGACGTCACCGCCAATACCTTGAAACCTTTGCGTAAATTGTTGAGCCGCGTGGCGCTCCACCCGGATCTCCGCAGCCTGCATTATGATGAATTAAGCGGTTCCGCTCCCCTGCGCGAGCAGATCGCGCGCCTGATGATAGACAGCGGTAGCCATGTGGCGCCGGAGGGTGTCATCACCACCACCGGCTGCCACGAAGCGCTGTCGATCGCCATCCATGCGTTATGTCAGCCGGGGGATATTGTGGCGGTGGACTCCCCCAGCTTTCACGGCGTCACCCAAATTCTGAAAGGTTTCGGCATGAAGGCGCTGGAAATTCCCACCGACCCCCTCACCGGCATCAGCCTGGAGGCGCTGGAACTCGCCCTCGAGCAATGGCCTATCAAGGCTATCCAATTGACCCCCAATTGTAATAATCCACTCGGCTATTTGATGCCTGACGCCCACAAGGTGGCGCTGTTGACGCTGACGCAACGCTACGATACCCCCATAATCGAAGACGACGTTTACGCGGATCTTGCCTATCACTATCCCCGCCCGCGGACGATCAAGTCCTTTGATGAAGACGGCCGGGTGCTGCTATGCAGTTCATTTTCCAAAACGCTGGCGCCGAGCTTGCGTATCGGCTGGATCGAACCGGGACGCTATATGGAGCAGGTATTGCATATGAAATATATCGGCACCGGCGCCACCTCCACGCAACCGCAGTTGGCCATTACCGAATTTCTGCGCCAGGGGCACTACCTGAAACACGCAAGCCGGATGCACGCCCGCTATCAGCTAAATCGCGACATCATGACGGAATGGGTGCAGCGTTATTTTTCGGCGGGAACTAGGATAAGCCGGCCGCAGGGGGGATTTTTGCTGTGGGTAGAGTTGCTGCCGGCGTTTAATACCCTGCGGCTGAACCGTCAATTGGAGAACAAAGGCGTACAAGTGGCGGTGGGGCCCATTTTCTCCGCTTCCGGGAAATACCGCCACTGCCTGCGGCTCAATTACGCCAATCGCATGACACCGGCTATTGAGGCGGTGGTAAAATGCATCGGCGAAACGGTAGCGCAGCAGTTGGAAGCCTGCGCCTTGCTGACCCCGGCGGCGGAAGCGGCACAGGATGGGCAATAGCCAGCGATCCTTTTAGCGGAAATTCACGCTCTCCGGCTCCTGCAAGCAGAGCATCGATTGCGACGGTGGAGTGTGTGCTATCACCCGCCCGCGGCAGATAACATAGCGCGGCGGCGTCTGGCGCCGTACGGCATCGAAACCATTTTCCGCCGGCAAGATCAACAAATTGGCCTGATAAGCGCATTTGATGCCGTACTCGCTCAGGTTGAGCGTCCGGGCGCCGTTGCCGGTAATCAGGTTCAACCCGTTATTAATCTGCTCATACCCCATCAATTGGCATACGTGCAGGCCCATATGCAGCACCTGCAGCATGTTGCCGGTGCCGAGAGGATACCAGGGGTCAAACACATCATCATGGCCGAAACAAACATTGATGCCCTGCGCCAGCATCTCTTTCACGCGAGTGACGCCGCGGCGCTTGGGATAATCATCGAAACGGCCCTGCAGGTGAATATTCACCAGCGGATTGGCAACGAAATTGATGCCCGACAGTTTCAGTAGGCGGAACAGGCGCGCCCAGCCGCAACGCCTCCTCCAACAGGGCCTCGCCGTCCGGGAAAGAGAGGATCCCCTCCTGGGGAAACGCCGCCAGTTGTAAATCCACCCAGGGCGCCGCTTCCTGCTTGACTTCCAACAGCGCTTTTAACGACGTCAGCGACGGATCGGAGACGTCCACATGGCTGCGTACGTGCTGAATGCCGTTTGCGATTTGCCATTTCAGCGTCTGCCAGGCGCGGGTTTTGACATCCTCGTGGGTCAGCTCGGCCTTGCGCTCCGCCCAGCGGGCAATCCCTTCAAACAGCGTGCCGGACTCATTCCAGCGCGGGTCGCCGGCAGTTTGAGTGGTATCAAGATGAATATGGGGTTCCACAAAGGGCGGTATCGCCAATCCACCCTCGGCGTTGAGGACCCCTTCGCCGTCCCGCTGGCCGTGATTTTGCGGTGCCAGACGGCGGATGATTCCCTGCTCGAGGGTGATTTGCCATAAACCTTCACGCCAGGGCAGCCGGACGTGACTGATAGTTTGCTGCAGGGGATTAGGCACGGGTTACCTCACTTTTATCAGGGGCCTGAATGATAGATAGCGTAACCGCGGCAGAATGACAACCGCTTAAAATTCATTACCTTTGCCGGGAGGGGCAGAAAAGCATGGGAAAAGGCGCGCCGACCTGAGCATAGCGGCATCGGACTGGCGCGCGAGGGGTGTGCATCACTCAGGGTTTGGCGACAAAGCCCACCGTTTCATAGACCTTGGCCAGGGTCACGCTGGCCTGAGCGCGGGCTTTCTCCGCCCCGTCGCGCAGGACCTGATTCAGATAGGCCTCGTCGGCGCGTAGGGCATGGTAGCGGGCCTGTAACGACGTCAGCATTTCCGACACCGCATCCGCGACGGCGGTTTTCAGATGGCCGTACATTTTGCCGACAAACGCCTGCTCCAGCTCAGCCACCGGCGTGCCGGTCACGCCTGAAAGAATATCCAGCAAATTGGAAACACCGGGTTTCGTCACGGGATCGTAGCGCACCACCGACGGCTCGTCGGAATCGGTTACCGCGCGCTTGAGTTTCTTGACCACGGATTTCGGATCTTCAAGCAGAGTTATCACGTTATTGCGGTTATCATCCGATTTCGACATCTTTTTCGTCGGATCCAGCAACGACATCACCCGTGCGCCAGACTTAGGAATAAACGGTTCCGGAATGGTAAAAATGTCGCCATACAGCGCATTAAACCGCTTGGCGATATCGCGGCTGAGCTCCAAATGCTGCTTCTGATCTTCCCCAACCGGCACCTGATTGGTCTGGTAGAGCAGAATATCCGCCGCCATCAGCACCGGATAATCAAACAGCCCGGCGTTGATGTTTTCGGCGTAACGGGCCGATTTATCCTTGAACTGAGTCATCCGGCTCAGTTCGCCGAAATAAGTGTAGCAGTTCAACAGCCAGCCCAGCTGGCTATGCTCCGGCATGTGTGACTGAATGAAAACCGTACTTCTGGCGGGATCGATACCGCAGGCTAGATACAGCGCCAGAACGTCCAATGTCGCCTTGCGCAGCTGCTGGGCATCCTGACGGGCGGTGATGGCATGCAGGTCAACGATACAATAAATACAGTCATAATCATCTTGCATACTGACCCACTGACGCAGCGCACCCATATAGTTGCCAATGGTCAGTTCCCCTGACGGCTGCGCGCCGCTGAATACGATGGGCTTACTCATTTTAAACGTCCTGATTAACGGAAGGTGACAGCCCGAGCACGGGCAAAAGATCGGCAAAACGGTCCAGAACGTAATCCGGATGACTCAAGGTGATCGCTTCACCGTAGTTATAGCCATAGGTCATGCCGGCGCTTGGGCAGCCGGCGGCTTTGGCCGCGAGGATATCATTGCGTGAATCGCCGACGAACAGCAACTCGCGGGCATAAAGCCCCGAATGGCCGAGCACCAGATAAAGCGGAGCCGGGTGCGGCTTTTTGGCGGAAACGTCATCGCCGCCGATAATCAGCGCGAAATGGAGCTCGATACCGAGCGAGGCCAGCAGCGGCGCGACGAAGGGCGTGGGCTTGTTGGTCACCAGCGCCATCGGCAGCCCCAGAAGCGCCAGCCGCGCCAGCGTATCCGCGACCTCGGGAAATAGCGTACTGCCCGCCGCCACCGTCCCGGCATAGTGCTCATCGAAGCGCAGGCGGGTGGCGCGCTGCAGCGCGGCGTCCGGTTCCGTCTGGGTAACCCAGCGCAGCGCGCGCTCCACCAGCACATCGGCGCCGTTGCCGATCCAGGTGGCGATACGCGCCAGGCCGGCCGGAGGCAGGCCCTGCTCTGAAAGCGTCCGATCGAGAGCAGCGGTTAAGCCGGGGGCGCTGTCGGTTAGGGTGCCATCAAGATCAAACGTGATACCGCGGATAGGCCGTTCTTCACGCATTCCCCGCCGCTCCCGCCAATTCGTGACGCATGGCATCGATGACGGTACGGTAGTCCGGCTGGCTAAATATAGCGGAGCCGGCGACGAACATATCGGCGCCCGCGGCGGCGATAGCGCCGATGTTGTCCACTTTGACGCCGCCGTCCACCTCCAGCCGGATATCCCTGCCGTTAATATCGATTAGCCGCCGCGCCTGACGCAGTTTATCAAGCGTAGAGGGTAAGAACGACTGACCGCCGAAACCGGGGTTGACCGACATCAGCAGGATAACATCAAGCTTATCCAGCACATACTCAAGGCAGCTCAGAGGCGTGGCGGGATTAAACACCAGTCCGGCCTTGCAACCGTGCTCCTTGATGAGCTGCAGCGAGCGGTCGATATGTTCCGATGCCTCCGGGTGAAAGGTAATATAACTGGCGCCGGCGGCAGCAAAATCCGGGATCAAGCGATCGACCGGTTTCACCATCAAATGCACATCAATGGGCGCGGTAATGCCATAGCTGCGCAGCGCTTTAAGCACCATCGGCCCCATGGTCAGATTAGGAACATAATGATTATCCATCACATCAAAATGCACGACGTCCGCCCCGGCGGATATCACTCGGGCGGTATCTTCACCCATGCGGGCGAAATCCGCGGAAAGGATGGAAGGGGCGATTAAAAAGTTTTTCATCCATGTCTCCCGTCAGTTACGGTCAGTCTGCGGCGGGGCGACCCCGCTCAAAGATATAACGCCAACAGCTCATTTACGCTGCTGCGCCCGAAGATATTACTGCTGATGGTCCGTCGCGCCGTGACATGATGCAGCACCGCATCGCCATACCATTTCCGGGTCAGCGCGGTATCGTGATTGGAAATCAGCACCGGTATCCGGCTTTCGCGAGCCAGCTGGCTGGCGAGGCGCGCCAGATTCTGCTGTTCGGTCAAATTGAAGCTATTAGTATGGTATGCCGTAAAGTTCGCGGTGGTAGAGAGCGGCACATAGGGCGGATCGCAATACGCCACCGAGCCCGGTTCGGCGCGAGACAGCGTTTGCTGGTAGTGCTCACAGACAAATACCGCTCGGCGGGCTTTCTCGGCGAACCGGTAAAGTTCCAACTCCGGAAAATACGGCTTTTTATAGCGACCGAAAGGGACGTTGAACTCACCGCTCAGGTTATATCGGCACAGGCCGTTGTAGCAATGCCGGTTGAGATAAAGAAACAATACCGCGCGCCGGTGGGCGTCCGTACAGAGATTAAACTCGCTACGCAGCAGGTAGTAAACCTCCGAGATGTTGGCATCAGCGGCAAACAATTCACGGGCGTCGCGGATAAAGTCGTTCGGGCGCTCTTTAACGATATTGAACAGATTGATGAGATCACTGTTTATGTCAGCGAGGATGTAGCGGTCGTAATCCGTATTGAGGAACACCGAGCCGGCGCCGACAAAAGGCTCTATCAGGCAATCGCCCGCCGGCAGGTGACGGCGGATAGCCTCAATCAGCGGGTACTTGCCGCCGGCCCATTTCAAAAACGCGCGGTTCTTCTTCATGCCTTCGCTACTTACTCACACTCTTCAGAGCCGCGGATTGTACCCTGTTTACCATAGCGCTACAGCGCTATCTTCAAGAACGCTTAATTATTTTGGTCCTTTTTAACCTGACCGATTTGCCGCGCCCAGGGTTTCTTGGCCTGCACATCAGCGGGCAATTGCGCCACCGCGTTTTTGACCTGCGACAGCGAAGGATAAACCCCGTTGACCAGCACGTACCAAGGCTTGCCGTCGCGTCGGGTCTGATACACCCAATAATGGCTCAGCTGCTGTTGGCGCGCATAGGCGTTAAGCGTAGCCGGCTGCGAAGCGCTGCTTAACTGTAGCGTGTAATAACCGGCCGGTGCAGATTGAATCGTTCCCGCTGCGCTGCCCGCGGCCGCGGAGGGTGCAGGAGCGGACGGCGCTCGAGCGCTCGAGGCCGCTTTCGGCGCGGTGGCGGCCGGCACCATTGGCGTTTGTTTCGGTTCGCGGCGCGCGGCGGCAGGCGCCTTCGCCGGCGCGGTCGACGCTGATTTGTGCGGTTGTGTGACGCTGCGGCTGCCCGGCGTCAGAGTGGCCGCCGCGGTGGGCAGAGTCGAAACCGGCCCCTGACCGTTCATTTGCGCGGCCACGCCGTTAACCTGATTTCCCTGCTGGGTCAGAGCGTCGGCCATATTGCCCGGTAATTCCACGCGCTGCTGCCCGCTCGGCGTGGTGACCGGCGCGGCTTCCGTTGGCGTTGAGGCGACCTGCGGCCCGCGCAGCTCTTGCGGCGAGGAGGCGCCATCGCTGCCGTTCACCGCCGCCGGGACGCCGTTGGTCTGAGAATTGTTCGCCGCCGGCGCGGTGGCGCCAGGGGAGGACGAAGTGGCGTCGGAGCCGGAGGTCGAGCCGGAGAGATCGATATTACGCTGGCCGTTATTGTCAGCGCTCTGGTGGCTTGAATCGGTACGCGACGGGGATTTAAGCGCCGAACCGATGCTAATCACCAGCAACAGCAGCACCAGAATGCCGATACCTATCATCAAATGCTGCCTGGATACCGGCACTTTCGGCACGATAGGACCTTTCCGCTGGCGGGGGGGACGGCGATCGCTGCTATCGGGTCTCAGTTCGTCTTCCGACTTGAACTCATCCATATAAAACTCTCCGACTGAGAGGGGTTTTTCCAGCGCCGGAGCGCGGGAAGGGTTATCACACTAAACCGGCCATGCCGACGCGCCCTGGCGTACGGCCGACCGGCTCAGGCCTGGCAATCCTTAATCGATGCCACCACCATATCATCAGCCACGCCGGCGTGCACTTCCGCGTTGCCGAGCGTCACCGGCAGCACCAGACGCAGCTGGCCGGCGATGACTTTTTTGTCGCGCATCATATGCGGCAAGTAATCTTCCGCAGCCATTTCCGCCGGCCCGCTGACCGGCAGGCCAGCACGCAATAGCAGCGCGCTTACCCGCTCGGCGTCCGCATCGCTGAACTGGCCGAGGCGGCGCGCGGCGCGCACCGCCATCACCATTCCGGCGGCCACGGCTTCGCCATGCAGCCAGTTGCCATAACCCATATGGGTTTCGATGGCGTGGCCGTAGGTATGGCCGAGATTAAGCAGCGCGCGCTGCCCCTGCTCGCGTTCATCCGCGGCCACCACGTCCGCTTTCAGCTCGCAGCAGCGGCGGATGCAGTAGGCGAGCGCCCGGGGCTCCAGGGCCAGCAGCGCGTCAAGATTGTCCTCTAGCCAAGCGAAAAACACCGCATCAAGAATAATACCGTACTTGATGACTTCCGCCAGGCCCGAGGAGAGTTCCCGCCGCGGCAGCGTATTCAGACAGTCCAAATCGATAACCACCGAGGCGGGCTGATAGAAGGCGCCGATCATGTTCTTGCCGAGAGGATGGTTGACCGCGGTTTTACCGCCCACCGACGAGTCGACCTGAGAAAGTAGCGTGGTGGGAACTTGAATAAACCGCACGCCCCGCTGGTAACTGGCGGCGGCGAAGCCGGCCAGATCACCGATGACGCCACCACCGAGCGCGATGATGGTGGTATCGCGGCCATGGGGTTTGGCCAACAGCGCGGTGAAAACTTGATCCAGCACCGTCAACGATTTGTTCTGCTCGCCGTCAGGCAAGACCACCCGATCGACCTTGACGCCGGCCTGGCGCAGTCGCCCGCTCAGGGAGTCCAGATACAAAGGCGCGAGGCGGTCATTGGTCACCAGCATGGCGTTATCGCCACGCGTTAACGGCCAGAAAGACGCCGGATCATTGAATAATCCGGCGGCAATGGTAATCGGGTAGCTGCGCTCCCCTAATGTAACGGTAATCATCTCCATGGGACGCTCAATGACCTTTTCGGCATCTCGTTAATTCAGATTAGCTGCTTTCCAGCATATTGATAATTTGGTTAGCAACAACCTTGGCGCTTTGTTCGTCGGTGCGGATAGTGACGTCCGCTATTTCTTCATACAGCGGATTACGCTCGCGAGCCAGCGCTTCCAGGACGTCGCGCGGCGGAGCTTCAACTTGCAACAGCGGGCGTTTCTTATCACGCTGCGTACGGGCCAGCTGTTTTTCAATGGTGGTTTCTAGATAAACAACCACACCGCGGGCAGAGAGGCGGTTACGTGTTTCGCGCGATTTCACGGAGCCGCCGCCGGTAGCCAGCACAATCCCCTGCTTTTCGGTCAGTTCGTTGATGACTTTCTCTTCTCGATCGCGGAAGCCGTCTTCGCCTTCCACGTCAAATACCCAGCCTACATCAGCCCCGGTGCGTCGCTCAATCTCTTGATCAGAATCGAAAAACTCCATATTAAGTTGTTGAGCCAACTGACGCCCAATAGTGCTTTTGCCGGCACCCATAGGCCCAACCAGAATGATATTGCGTTTCTCTGCCATGTTTTTCGGTATTACTAAGATTATTCGTTAATGACAACCCGCCCCGCCAATCAAATTAGCGGCGGGACCTAAACTGAAACCTCATGAGCGTTAGTGCGAGAATCAGACGAAAATTATCTCAACACTCCGGGTAGTTTGGCAACCGATTAAATTGATGCCTACACCGTAAGCAAGATCCCCGGTATCATCACCGGTATGACATTTGACGCAAAATCAGCGATGCTCAATGGGTTACCCTTGTAAGCGAAATCGCCGACAGCGTCAAATTGATAACGAAAAAAACGCATAAATTGTTGCCGCATACCCGCTTTCGTCCGGTTTAAGCGGTGGTAGTCTATCCTGATATGCGGGTGGGTGTAATAAAAATAACTAGTTCACGTTGTTTATGATTAGCTCGTTGGCGCTTAAATAACGCCCCTACTAGCGGGATATCGGCCAATAGCGGCACCCGATCGTTGCTCCGCTGCTTTTGATGCTGGAATATGCCGCCGAGCACGATGGTCTCACCGTCTGCAATCGTTACCTGAGTTTTAATCTCTTCCGTATCGATGGTCACGCTCTGGCTTTCTCCCTGCTTGATGATACTGCCCGGAACATTCTGGCTCAGCCGCAAATCCAGCGTGATGCGCCCGTTGCGCAGAATACGCGGCGTCACCTCCATGCACAACACCGCCTCTTTGAACTGAATTGAGGGATGTTTGCCGTGGCCGCTGGTCATCGGATACGGGATTTGCGTGCCTTGCTTGATGCTCGCGGTCTGCTGATGGGCGGTATAAAGACGCGGGCTGGCCAGAATATCCACCTTGTTTTCCTGCTCCAGCGCGGTCAACTCAAGCTCCAGCATCCGGCCATTGAGACGCGCCAGCGGCAGCCCGATGCGGGCAAAATGCCCGCCAACCGGCATTTTCACGCTGGCGCGCGCATCCTCCGGCGCGCTTTCCCCCGGGTAGCGCCAGTTAACCCCGACCTCGCAGGTTTTTCCGGCTGATGGTGACGATATGGGCGGTGATAAGCACCTGCTCAAGCGGTATATCCCACACGGCTATCCAATCGCTCACGGCGGCCAGGGCGGCGGCGGTATCGCGCAGCACCAGCGAGTTGATACGCTTATCGAGCCGAACGCTGCCTCTGGATGACAATAGCGACGTGCGCTGGGCGTCAATGCTGCGAACCACTTCGGTCGCGTCGGCATACTGCAGGGTGATTAACCGGTTAATCAGCGGCGCCCCTCCTCTCGCGGCGCCGTCGACGCCGCTTTTTCCTGCCGCTGTTCGTCCTGCGCTTCCTGCTGCGATACCACCAGCGTCTGACCTTGACGCGTCATCTGCAGGCCGTCTGCCGTCAGAACCAGCGCCAGCGCCTGGCGCCAGGGCATCTCTTGCAGCCGCAGCGTGATCTCGCCCTCAACGCCCGGTGTCACCACCAGATTCATCCCGCGGTGGGCGGCCAGGGCCTGCAATACCTGCCGTACCGGCGCATCATCCGCGCGCAGCGATAGCGTGCCCTGCCCACTACCGCGCCGGTGAACCCCCGAGCGGGAGAATCGGATGGCGGTATCCGCACCGGCCGGAACGGATACCGTATCGCCGTGCCGCCGCTGCTCGTTGCTAGAGAAGGCGGATCGCCTGTCGCCGCCGCGGGGACTTCGCCCGCCGGGATCGTGGGTATCATGCCCGCCGCCGGGGCCTCGCCCGCTGATACGCTCGGCGGATCGGCCCCGGGGGTGGCCAGGACGATGACCAACAGCAGCCAAAGTCCCCGCGCTAAACCTGCCTGGGCGCCATGCCGCCCCTTTCCCTGCTGCACCCGGAATGTCTTAGTATGCCCCAGCCGGCATCTCCCCATCGTCGTTCTCCTTTGCGACCGCAGACGTTGATTCGTCCGCACGGGTTATTCTGAAATCCAGCATCAGTCCTTCGGGTGTCGCTTTTAACGATAATGCCTGCAGGCCAATGCAGCCGTTAAGCGCCGCAATAGCGCTCAGTAAACGCTCAAACCCGGCGAAGTCCGTGGTAGCTGCGACCGTCCATCCCGGCCGATCCCCATGGCCCCCCGCGGACATGGCCCACCAGTGTAACCCGGCGGGGGGAGATCGTGCCCCGGAGTCATGAACAGCGATAAAGGGTCCTGCGCCAACCGCTGGCAAAAATAACGACGGCCGCCACCAGCGCGTAGCCCGCCAGCCATTTTATCGCCGGCCGATCGCGTCCGGTTCCCGCGGCCGGCGAAGTCATGCCCCCTCCTCCGGCGGCCAGGCCGCTACAAGGAAAAATTGCCAGCGCAACGCGTCCCGCCGCCTGACCTCCCGCCAGCGGAAATCGGGTAACGTTGCGTGATCTATTAGCCGGCGCCGCAGGGTAACCACCGGCGGATAACCCTCGCTGCAACCGCTGATATAAAGCCGGTCGCCGCGCTGCTCAATCTCGGTAAGCCACAGCTGCGGCGGCAACAGCGCCGGTAGCTGCCGAAACAGGTGCACATAACGCTGATTGGCGATCGCCAGCCGGCGTTGGCGCTGCGTCGTTCGCGCCGCGCTTGCCGACAGCGCGGCGGCGCGGGCTGTCGGTTCCGCCTGCGCCGCCTCAGGGGACGGATGCGTTTCAGCCAGACGGGTTTCCAGCGTTAAGCGCTGATGGCGCCAATAGACCGCAGGCGTGGCGATAAGCGCCGACGCCAGTAATAGTGGCACCAGAGTCAACAGCAGCAGGCAGCGAACGCGTCGCCGAAGACGGGCCTGCCGCCAGGGCCACAGGTTCACCTGCTCCATAGGCGTTCATCCGGCGCCAGCGCCAGGCCCTCCGGTACCGGACCGGGCCCGATACAGGTGTAGTGGCAGGCCGCCACCGCCCCGACGTCAAAGGCGAAATCCAGCGGCGCGACGTGATAAGCGCCACTGGCACACCGATGCACCAGCGGCAAAGCGGGGTTCAAGGCGCAGGCGCGTCAGCGTGACGGGCAGTCCCGTCAGGCAAAGCCGGACCGAAAGGCGCCGGGGAAGCTGGCGGCGCAGCGCATCCACCGTGGCCGCCACAGGGCAGGGATCGCCCTGCGCGTCCCGCCCCATTGGTAAGGGAAATTGCCACCAGCCGCGGCAGCACCATTGCGTGCGTTCGCGCGACAAAGCCAGCGCGCGCAGCACGTCCGGCTCGATATCCATGCCTATCCGCCAGCGGTCAAACGCCATGATTCCCCCCTTCCCTGAGGCTGGTCACTTAAATTACGTATCCAATAGCAAGGCTAACCTTTATACTAGCTCGCGGTTGTTTATAAACTGCCCAAATGACAAAAAATGGGAATTCTCAGGTGAAGTTCGTAAAATATTTATTTATCTTTGCAGTGTGTTGCATTTTGTTGGGAGCCGCCTCGATATATGGCATGTACCGCTATATCGCTCCCCAATTGCCCGATGTGGCAACGCTGAAAGACATCCGCCTGCAAACGCCAATACAGGTCTTCTCGGCGGACGGCAAACTTATTGCCCAATACGGTGAGAAACGCCGCATCCCGCTCAGGCTCGATCAAATGCCACCGGAATTGGTGCATGCCTTCGTCGCCACGGAAGACAGCCGGTTCTACGAGCATCACGGTGTGGCATCCGGTAGGCATTTTGCGCGCGGCCTCCATTGCCCTGCTCTCCGGCCACACCTCGCAGGGCGCGTGTACCATTACTCAGCAGCTGGCCCGCAACTTCTTCCTGAGCCCGGAACGGACGCTTATTCGTAAAATCAAAGAAGCGTTTCTGGCGGTACGGATCGAGCAGTTGCTCAGCAAAGATGAAATCCTTGAACTTTATCTGAATAAAATTTACTTGGGGTACCGCGCTTACGGCGTGGGCGCGGCGGCGCAGGTCTATTTCGGCAAGGACGTCAGCCAGCTCACGCTAAGCGAGATGGCCATGATTGCCGGTTTGCCGAAAGCCCCCTCCACCTTCAATCCGCTTTACTCCCCCGAACGGGCGCTGGCGCGGCGCAATACCGTCCTGGCGCGCATGCGCGATGAAAACTACATTACCCAGGCCGAATACGAGCAGGCGCGCGACGCGGCGCTGGTGGCCCATTACCACGCGCCGGAAATCGATTTTTCCGCACCCTATGTGTCGGAAATGGTGCGCCAGGATATGCTCAAACGCTATGGAGATAATGCCTATACCGACGGCTTCAAGGTGTATACCACTATCACCAAGCCGCTACAGCAGGCGGCGCAGACCGTGGTACGCAACAACGTTCTGGCCTACGATATGTGCCACGGCTACCGCGGTCCGAGCAGCATACTTTGGAAAGTCGGCGAGTCGCCCTGGGACGCGCAGCATATCCGCGATAGGCTGAAGACCCTGCCCGTCTACGGTCCGCTGCATGCGGCGGTCGTGACCGAGACCAGCGTCGACGGTGCGGTAGCGATGATGGCCGACGGCAGCAACGTGTCGCTGTCGCTGGCGGGTATGCGCTGGGCGCGGCCGTTCAGAAGCGACACGCAGCAGGGCCCGACGCCGAAAAAGGCGACGGACGTGGTGCAGGCGGGGCAACAGATTTGGGTGCGCCAAATGGACGATGGCTGGTGGCTCGCCCAGGTGCCGGACGTTAATTCAGCCCTAGTGTCGCTGGATCCGCAGGACGGCTCGGTCAAAGCGCTGGTCGGCGGTTTCGACTTCAATCAAAGCAAATTCAACCGTATCACCCAGGCTCTGCGCCAGGTGGGTTCCAATATCAAGCCCTTCTTGTATACCGCCGCGCTGGATAAAGGGTTGACCCTGGCGACCATTCTCAACGATGTGCCTATTTCCCGCTGGGATGCCGGCCCGATTCGGCTGCGCCAGGGGCTGGGACAGTCGAAAAACGTGGTAATGGTCCGCGCCATGGGGGTCGATTATGCCGCGGAATACCTGCAGCGTTTCGGCTTCCCGGCGCAGAATATCGTCCACACTGAATCGCTGGCGCTGGGATCCGCGTCCTTTACTCCACTACAGCTGGTGCGGGGCTATACGGTGTTGGCCAACGGCGGTTATCTGGTCGACCCTTACCTCATCACTAAAATCACCGATGAGAATGATCAGGTGCTGTTTACCGCCAAACCGAAGGTAATGTGCGCCAGCTGCGATTTGCCGGTTATCTACGGCGATACGCCGAAATCGGCGGTATTGTCGGACGACAGTATGGAAAATGTGGCCGTCTCACGCCAGTCCGACGCTAACGGTACGGTGCCGATGCCGCGGCTGGAACGGGTTTCGCCGGCGCAGGCGGCAGCGGACGGGGTGCAGCTGTATGCCCCCCTCGTTATTAGCACGCCGCTGTCGTTTTTGATGCGCGACGCCCTCAACAGCAACATCTTCGGCAAACCCGGCTGGATGGGCACCGGCTGGCGTGCCGCCCGCGATTTGAAGCGCCATGATATTGGCGGCAAAACCGGGACCACCAACGACTCCAAAGACGCCTGGTTCTCCGGCTACGGCCCCGATACTGTCACCACCGTCTGGATAGGCTTCGACGATCATCGCCGCAATTTGGACAAAACCACGGCGTCAGGCGCCATCAGCGATCTGATTTCCGGCGCCGAGGGCGGCGCCAAAAGCGCCCAGCCTATCTGGGATGATTATATGAAGATAGCGCTGGAGGGCATTCCCGAAGAGAAACAAGATCCTCCCCCGGGCATTGTTACCGTCACTATCGATAAGAGCAGCGGTAAGTTGTCCGACGGCGGCGGCAACAGCCGGCCAGAATACTTTACCGACGGCACCCAGCCGAAAGAGCGGGTCGTGCATGAAGTCGGTACAACACTGATGGACAACGGTCAGCAGCAAGAGCTGTTTTGATTGAGCGCCACGCCGGGCGAAGGTATTTAGGCCCGGCCAAGGTATTCCCCGCGACGCCGGATTGCGTCGGGAATGGGCTCTGTTCGCCTCGACGTTTGATGCGCCGGGCAGGGTCTATTTTGACCACGGCGTCAGAGGGCGCCAGGGAGGGATTATTTTGACCGCGGCGCCTGATTGAGCCAGGCATGGGCGAGAAACAGCGCGCTCACATCGCGCGCTTCGCAAAAATCAGGTTCATCCAGCAACGCCAGCATACGGCTTATCGGCCATCGCACCAGCGGCAGCGGCTCCGGCTCGTCCCCCTGTAGCCGCTGGGGATAGAGATCCTGTGCTACCACAATATGCATTTTGCTGGAGAAATAAGACGGCGCCATACTCAGGCGACGCAAAAAGGTAAAGGCGCGCCCGCCAAAGCCCGCTTCCTCCATCAGTTCGCGATTGGCCGCCTCCATCACCCCTTCGCCGGGGTCGATAAGCCCTTTTGGAAAACCCAGCTCGTAATCCTCAATGCCGGCGCCGTACTCGCGGATCAGCAACAGATGGTCATCCAGCACCGGCACGATCATCACCGCCTCGCGATGGGAAGGCTTCATGCGCTCATACACCCGCCGCGCGCCATTGCTGAACTCCAGATCGACGGATTCAACGGTGAACAGGCGGGACTGGGCAACGGTCGCCACGCGATGTATTTTGGGTTTTTGCAGATTCTTATCCATATCGTTCCCGCAGATTGCGCACAGGAGGACCAGGGGACGCCCGGCCATCGGGTTGGTCAACATTGTGCGTTAATAAGGGACCAGGCCGCAACCTGTCTGCGCGAACACCTTTCTCACGCCGTCAAAACGGTGGCGCACAAATCTGGCAAACGGCGAATAAAATAGGAAAATGCTGATATATCCGCGACAGTGGGCTTGTTACCCTCCCCCTAGCATCGGTTACTATGCCTGTTTTACGCCGATGACTCCTTGCGCCCGCCGCAGGCCCATTTGAGCAGCAGCACCGGCGTGAGTCCTTGCAACGACAGTTAATTTTGGTGTGGTATTTATGAGGTTGTGGGTGGGGTTAGCATGAGCGCAATCGTGTTTGTATTGGCTGGCGTGCTTGCCTGTGCGATGGTTTTGGTTGTCGGCTGGCGCTATTATCGCCGGCGTGCCCGCCCTGTCTCCGTCAAACGTCTGTCGTTCATTCAGCCCTTTCCGCGCAAGCTGACGGCGAAAGAGCGCGCGGCCATCGAGCATTACTTACATCATAGCCAGCCGCTGGCGGGCGCTCCGCTGACGCCGCGCAGCGATAATGTCTATTCCGTTACCCACGCCATCACCCGTTATGGCCTGGCGACCGATGCGCCGCATAAATGGCGTTACTATCTCGACAACATCGAAATTCATTTGCCGGCGCAATGGGAACAATTCATCGCCGAAGAGAACCATGTTGAGCTGATACGGACCGACAGCATGCCGTTGGTGATCTCCCTCAACGGCCATTCGCTGGTGAATTACGCGCCGTCCGCGATGGCGCCGGCGCGCGCGACGGTACCCAATTCCTCGATGCGCGAGCAGGGCAATGAGCAGGTAGAGTTGCTCAAAGTGCGCAAGGAAACGCCGCAGGAGCGGGCCATCAGTCGTCCTTCCGGGCGAAGCGTTGTTTTGCAGCACGGCGCTGCTGTTGATACTGCTGAGCCTGCTGGCGCCCATCGTGGCCTAGGCCTGGCTGGCGACGCTGGCCGGGTTGCCCGCCGCGCTGGCCGCGTGGCTGCGGTTTCGCCCGCCGCCGCCGCGCAACCGCCAGGATATCCACTGCCTGCGCGGGATCCCACGGCGTTGGGGGCTATTCGGCGAATCCGGTCCAGGACAACGAAAATAAAATCACGCCGGGGCTGGCCTCCGCCATTCAAAAATCCGGCATGATACTGCTTGATGATTTCAGCGACATCGTGCTGAAGACCCAGGCGTTATGTCAGGATGACGCCGCCCCTTGTCAAAGATTGCAGGCGGCGCTGGTGAATTTGGCCAACGGGCGCGACTGGCCGACGATCGTCAAACGCGCCCGCGCGGGTTCATTGAAAGGCATTAATGTTCTGCTGCGTCCCGTAAGCGTCGATACGCTGGAAGGGCTGGTCAACGCCGCCGCCTACTATTTTTACCAGCGAAACGCGTAACGCCACTAACGCGCTCAACAGCCCGCCGCCGGGCGGTTTTTTGATCCGCAGCGACGAAGATAAACAGCTGGTGGAGACCCCTCCCCCCGGCGCGAACTTCAATGATTATGCCGGCCTGGCGCAATGGCATGAGCTGCAACGGTTGTCTAGCCAGTTGCTGCACACGCCGTTTAACGCCGAGGGCGTTATCACCAATATCACCGTCGACGCCAACGGCACCCGCCACATCGCGCTGCACAGCGAGCCCGAAAGAGTCTCCCTGTGGCGTAACGTGGGCGCCACGCTGTTGCTGCTGCTGACGGTCGCCGCGTTTAACACCATTTTGCTGATACGCCGCCTGCACAACGGACGACGCAGGGCGCGGGATATCCAGCGCTATTATGATGGCTGCTTTAACCACGAGGCGGTGTCCTCGGGCGGCAACCGCGTCTGGCGGAGCTGACTGCCGCCCATTGCGGCCCCCGCTCAGGCGGCAAGTATGCTATCCTGAAAACTGATTTGACCGTTCGCCGTTAGGCCACGGCCCTGTTCCCTTATTCCGCTTACGTCCTGGAGTCCACATGTCCGCAGCAATCGACTGGCGCCATATTGATACCGTCATTCTTGATATGGACGGGACGCTGCTGGATTTAGCCTTCGATAGCGACTTCTGGCAGTCTCGCGTACCGGCGGCCCTCAGCCGGCAACGCGGCATCGCCCCGGCCGAGGCCGGCGCGCTGATAGATCTGGAGTATCACAGCGTGCGCCATACATTGAATTGGTACTGCTTTGATTATCGGCGTCAGCGGCTGGCGCTGGATATCGCCGCCATGACCGCCGAGCTTGGCCATACCGTGCGGCTGCGCGACGACACGCTGCCGCTGCTGGCCGCGTTGCGCCAGCGCGGCCGTCGCTCTATCCTGCTGACCAATGCGCATCCCGATGGCCTGGCGGTAAAATGCGCCACACCGGTTTAGGCCAGCACCTTGATTTATTATTTTCCACCCATATATTTGGTTATCCCAAGGAAGATCAGCAATTGTGGCGGCGCGTCCGCGAGCATACCGGTTTTGATCCGGCGCGGACGCTGTTTATCGACGACAGTGAGCCGATCCTCGACGCGGCCAGCCGCTTTGGTATCCGCTATTGTCTCGGCGTCAGCAATCCCGATTCCGGGCTGGCGCCCCAGACGTTCCGGCGGTATCCGGCGCTGAGCGATTACCGCGCGCTGCTGCCCGCGCTGGCCGGCATGGCGCCTGACACCCAGGAGGTGAAATGAAACCCAAAGACGTTAACGACGAGATTCCGGCCGTGCGGCTGGATAAGTGGCTGTGGGCGGCGCGTTTTTATAAAACCCGCGCGCTGGCCCGCGAAATGATTGAAGGGGGCAAAGTTCATTACAATGGACAACGCAGTAAACCGGGCAAAACGATGGAGCTGGGCGCGGAGATCACGCTGCGTCAAGGCAATGACGAACATCAGGTGAGCGTGCGCGCCATTAGCAATCAGCACCGCCCGGCCAGCGATGCGCAGCAGCTGTATCAGGAGACCGATGCCAGCATCGCCAAGCGGGAGAAAATGGCCGAAGCGCGCAAGCAAAATGCCCTTACGATGCCCCATCCGGACAGGCGCCCGGATAAAAAAGAACGCCGCAATCTGATTAAATTTAAATATGGCGAACCGGGTGAGGCGCAATAACCCGCCCGGCGCCGCAGGCATAAGAGACCATAATGACCCATCAAGACCAGCTGCACCGTTATCTTTTTGAAAAATATTCCGTCAGGGGTGAACTGGTGTCATTACAGGAAACCTACCGGCAGGTGCTGGGCCAACACAACTACCCGCCGGCGGTGAAAACGCTGTTAGGGGAACTTCTGGTGGCAACCAGCCTGCTTACCGCCACGCTGAAGTTTACCGGCGAAATCACCGTCCAATTGCAGGGGGACGGCCCGTTGCATCTGGCGGTGATTAACGGCGACGATCGGCAGAATATGCGCGGGCTGGCGCGTGTCGACGGCGAAATCGCCGCTGACGCCACCCTGGCGCAAATGGTGGGCAATGGCTATCTGGTCATCACGCTGACGCCCGCCGAGGGCGAGCGGTATCAGGGGGTGGTCGGTCTGGAAGGTCCTCATCTGGCGGCCTGTCTGGAAAACTACTTCCTGCAATCGGAGCAGTTGCCGACGCGACTGTTTATCCGCACCGGCGAGCATCAGGGCCAGGTGGCCGCCGCCGGCCTGCTGCTGCAAGTATTGCCCGGCCAGGATACCCGCGCCGATGATTTCGACCATTTGACGCAGCTCACCGCAACAGTGAAGGGCAACGAATTGTTCGCTTTGCCGGCCAACGACGTTTTATACCGCCTCTATCATCAAGATGAGGTGACGGTCTACCCGCCGCAATCGGTGCAATTCCTCTGTACCTGCTCCCGCCAGCGCTGCGCCGACGCGCTGATTACCCTGGGCGAACAGGAGTTGAACGACATGCTCGAGCAGGACGGCGAAGTGGATATGCATTGCGATTTTTGCGGCAGCCATTACCGTTTTGACGCCGACGCCATCGCGGCCCTACAGCGGCAGGCGGCGGAAGGTCGCGCGCCACAGGCCTAGGATTTAACCTATTACCCCGCCGGACGATTGCCTCTTCGGCGGCATATGTTAAGGTAATAACTTATTTTCCGTGCGCCCATTCACAAAATAACTTAAAACCTGCCCGGTCAGGTCAATCCTTGATTTATCTCTCGGCGCGCCCACCGCTAACCCCTACAATCGCTAACGATACTTATTGAACTAAGGAGCAGTAACATGGTAAGTGAGAGGATTACCCCGCAGCAATGGCTCAGTTATGGAATAACGGGCTGCCGCGAACTGATGTACAACCCAGACTACAACCAACTGTTTGCAGAAGAAACCGACCCCGCTCTCAGCGGGTTTGAACGCGGAACCCTTACCCGATCGGGCGCGGTGGCGGTGGATACCGGGATTTTCACCGGTCGCTCGCCGTTCGATAAGTATCTGGTGCGTGACGCTAAGACCCGCGACACCCTGTGGTGGTCCGATCAGGGCAAAGGCGCCAATGACAATCATCCCCTTGACCAGCAGACCTGGGATCACCTTAAAAAGCGGGTCGGCCAGCAACTTAGCGGCAAGCGCCTGTTTGTCATTGATGCTTTCTGCGGTGCCAATGAGGATAGCCGACTTAAGGTGCGTTTTATCACAGAGGTAGCCTGGCAGGCGCACTTCGTCAAAAATATGTTCATCCGGCCAAGCGACGAGGAGCTGCGCGGCTTTGAACCGGATTTTGTGGTGCTTAACGGCGCCAAATGCACCAACTCCGACTGGCGCGAACAGGGCCTGCATTCAGAAAACTTTGTCGCTTTCAATCTCACGGAAGGCATCCAGCTTATCGGCGGCACCTGGTACGGCGGCGAAATGAAAAAAGGGCTGTTCTCGGTGATGAACTACCTGCTGCCGCTAAAGGGGATCGCGTCCATGCACTGTTCGGCCAACGTCGGCGCCGATGAGGATGTCGCGTTGTTCTTCGGCCTTTCCGGCACCGGCAAAACCACGCTGTCGACCGACCCGCGCCGCCGTCTGATCGGGGATGATGAACACGGCTGGGACGACGATGGCGTATTCAATTTTGAAGGGGGCTGTTACGCCAAAACTATCCGCCTTTCCCCCGAGGCCGAGCCGGAGATTTATCAGGCGATTCGCCGTAACGCGCTGCTGGAAAATGTGGTGGTGCGGGCGGACGGCAGCGTGGATTACGACGACGGCAGTAAGACCGAAAACGCCCGCGTTTCTTATCCCATCGATCATATCGAGAATATCGTCAAACCGGTGTCGCGCGCGGGACACGCGACGCGCGTCATTTTCCTGACGGCGGATGCCTTTTGCGTCTTACCGCCGGTCGCCAGCCTGTCGATGGAACAGGCTCAGTATCATTTCCTGTCCGGCTTCACCGCCAAACTGGCGGGGACCGAGCGGGGCGTGGTGGCGCCGGTGCCCACCTTCTCCGCCTGCTTTGGCGCGGCATTTTTGTCGCTGCATCCCACCGCCTACGCCGATGTGCTGACTAAACGCATGAACGCCGCCGGCGCCGGCGCCTTTTTGGTCAATACCGGCTGGAACGGCAGCGGTAAACGGATCTCCCTCAAAGACACGCGGGCGATTATCAACGCCATTTTACGCGGCGATATTGACGATGCTCCGACGGCGACCCTGCCTATCTTCAATCTTACGATGCCTACCGCGCTGCCGGGCGTGGACGGCGCGATCCTCGACCCGCGCGCTACTTACGCCAATGCCGGCGAATGGCGGACCAAGGCGGAAGATTTGGCCCAGCGTTTTATCGATAATTTCGCCAAATTTACCGACACCCCGGCAGGGGCGGCGCTGGTGAGCGCGGGTCCACGGCGCTAACGCTTTCTGCGCCGGCACCCAGGGCGGGATGCCGTCCTCGTCAAGGCACCGCACTACGGTGGTCAGCCTGGATGCGGCGAGGCTTTCTGGCCGTAGCATCACGTCATACCGCCGCTTAGTCGGCGCTTTTGCCGGCGGCTTTGGCTTTACTGACGCTGGCGCCTTGATCCATTTATGCGACCGGCAGCGGTAAATTGGCGCGGATACGCAGCCCCTGCCGGGCGCTGCGGCCGATTTCCAGCTTACCGGCATGGGCATCGATGATGCGCTGCACAATGGCCAGACCGAGGCCGGTACCGCTGGTGCTGCGCGCGCTGTCGCCGCGCACGAACGGCTGGAACAGATACTGTAGCTGATCCGGCTTAATGCCTGGACCATCATCCTCGACCTCAAACCAAACGCGGTTGGTGTCACGGCCGCTATTCACCTTGATCCAGCCGTTGCCGTAGCGCGCCGCGTTCACCACCATATTCAGCGCCGCCCGCTTGATGGACAGCGGGTTAACGTTAACAATCAGCTCCTCGCCGCAGATATCGGTTTCAATCACGCGCTCATAACCGCTCTCCGCCGCCACCACTTCGGTCAGGATGCTGTTCAGATCTGCCATTTCGGTCTGCATCTCCTGGCCGGTACGCAGATAATCGATAAATTGCTCGATAATGGCGTTGCACTCTTCGATATCTTTATTGATCGACTCGGCGAGGTAACCGTCTTCCGCGCTCATCATCTCCGTCGCCAGGCGGATGCGGGTCAGCGGGGTGCGTAAATCATGGCTGACGCCGGCCATCAACAGAGTCCGATCATCCGCCAGCAGCTTGACGCCGGCGGTCATCTGATTGAAAGCCCGGGTCACCGAGCGCACCTCCGAGGCGCCATACTCCCGCAGCGGCGGCGGAATAATGCCCTTCCCCACCTGCAGCGCGGCGTGTTCCAAATCCACCAGCGGCCGGTTTTGAATACGAATAAAAAGCCAAGCGCCGCCGATGGCCAATAACATAATCGCCAGGGTGTAGCGGAACAGCGGCGAGAAGTCCCCCTGATGGATTTCGGTCAGCGGGATGCGTACCCAAATATCCGGCGATAACCAGGTTTTCAGCCAGACAACGGGGGAATTTTTGATGACCTCGACGCGCACATCGGTCGGGCCGCCCAGCTGCTGCGCCATTTGCTGGCTCAGAAACTCATAATGCTGCGCCCAGCGCAAACCGCTCTCTTCCGCGGCCGGATTGGTATACAGCGAGATACCCAATTCACGGTAAATTTCGCGCCGGAACGCCGGCGACACTTCCAGTAACGTACCGTCCTCCAGCTGCAACCGGTCGGTCATCAACATTCTGACTTCATAAGCCAGAACCTTATTGAACTGTTGCAGACTCGGCAGAATAGCGAAATTCAGAACCACCAGGTAGGTCGTTACCAGGCTGACGAACAGCAAGGTAACGATTAACAGCAGACTGCGGGCGAAGGAACTGCGCGGAGAGATGCGCCATCGCATCATGCTTTACTGCCGTCCGGCACAAAGACATAGCCCAGACCCCATACGGTCTGTATATAGCGCGGATGGGCCGGATCTTCTTCCACCATGCGCCGCAGACGGGAAATCTGCACATCAATGGAGCGCTCCATGGCGCTATACTCGCGGCCGCGCGCCAGGTTCATCAACTTATCGCGGGACAACGGTTCGCGCGGATGGCTGACCAACGCTTTGAGCACCGCGAATTCACCGCTGGTCAGCGGCATCGGCTCATCTTCGCGGAACATCTCGCGCGTACCGAGGTTAAGCTTGAATTTGCCAAAAGCGATAATCGCCTCTTCCTGCGACGGCGCGCCCGGCAGCTCGTTGGCCTGCCGGCGCAGTACCGCGCGAATGCGGGCCAGCAGCTCGCGCGGGTTGAAGGGCTTGGGAATATAGTCATCGGCGCCGATTTCCAGGCCAACGATCCGGTCCACTTCTTCCCCTTTGGCGGTAACCATAATGATAGGCATCGGGTTGCTCTGGCTGCGCAGCCGGCGGCAGATAGACAGGCCATCTTCACCCGGTAGCATCAGATCCAGCACCATTAAATGGAAAGATTCCCGCGTCAGCAGACGATCCATCTGCTCAGCGTTGGCGACGCTGCGTACCTGAAAGCCCTGTTCGGTCAAATACCGCTCAAGGAGCGCCCGCAGGCGCATATCGTCATCCACTACCAGGATTTTGTAATTATCTTGCATTGTCTCTCTTCCAAAGGCGAAACGCCCGTAAAGGATATTGTTCAAAAACCGGTGGATCACTGACAGCGATTTCAGGTGACCATTCTAAGCGAAATTGTTACAAAGCATATGAAGATGCGTAGTTATCAACACTTTCCGCACCTGATCGACCCGATAATAACATCTGTCGTGCCGTCGCGAATAATAATTAACGTCCACGTCCGTGCTCAGTTTAACGGCGGCGTCACCGTGCCGTGAGCATTATTCGCGGTAGGCGATATCGGTGATATACTAGGTGCGGCGCCCGCCAGGGGTCATGACTTCCGCCTCGTCATCCACCGCCTTTTTTATTAAAGCGCGCGCCATAGGCGAGTCGATGGAAATGTAGTCCTTATGTTTGTAGATTTCATCGGGACCGGCGATACGAAAGCGTTTTGTTTCCCCCTCCGGGCTTTCCACCTCCACCCAGGCGCCAAAAAACACCCGCCCCTCCTGCTGCGGGGAATAGTCCACCACCCGCGCCTCTTTCAGCACGCGGCGCAGATAGCGCACCCGCCGATCAATCTCGCGCAGGATCTTCTTGTTATAATGATAATCCGCATTTTCACTGCGATCCCCGAGGCTGGCGGCCCAGGCCACCTTTTCGGTAATTTCCGGCCGGTAGCGTTTCCACAGGTGGTCCAGCTCATCGTGTAATTCCCGGTAGCCCTGACGGGTAATAAGGTTGCTCTTCATCGTCACCTATCGTCGCAATACATCGCCAATAACGGCAATATACCATAGCGACGCCGGCGGTTAACGAACCCAGGCGGCTGGCATTTTGCCGCCGCAAACCGTATAACTGTGCAGGCCCAAGCAATCCTTATGACAAAATGAACTGTAACGCATGAATAAAGAGTCATTGAACCATCTTATCGCCGGCGAGCTGAAAGCCCGGGCGGAGCAGGTGGACGCCGCGGTGCGGCTGCTGGATGAAGGCAACACCGTGCCTTTTATCGCCCGCTATCGTAAAGAAGTCACCGGCGGCCTGGACGATACGCAGTTGCGTACGCTGGAAACGCGCCTGGGTTACCTGCGCGAGCTGGACGAGCGACGTCAGAGTATTCTGAAATCCATCGACGAACAGGGCAAACTGACCGAGGCGCTGGCCGCGGCAATCCAGGGGACCTTGAGCAAAACCGAGCTCGAAGATCTCTACCTACCCTATAAGCCCAAACGCCGCACCCGCAGCCAGATAGCCATTGAGGCTGGGCTGGCGCCGCTGGCGGATAGGCTCTGGCAGGACGCGTCCATGGATCCCGAGAGCGCGGCGGCCGAATTTGTGAACCCCGACGCCGGCGTGGCCGACGTCAAAGCGGCCCTTGACGGCGCGCGCTATATCCTGATGGAGCGCTTTGCCGAAGATGCCGCCTTGCTGGCGAAAATTCGCGCCTATTTGTGGAAAAACGCCCATCTGGTGTCGCGGGTCGTCCCCGGCAAAGAAGAAGACGGCGCCAAATTCCGCGACTATTTCGACCACCACGAACCGCTGTCCCAGGTGCCGTCCCACCGTGCGCTGGCCATGTTGCGCGGACGCAACGAAGGCGTGCTGCAACTGGCGTTGAACGCCGATCCGCACACGGATGAGCCGCCGCGCGCCAGCTACTGCGAGGAAATGATTGCCGATCATTTGCAGGTGCGCTTCAACCAGGCGCCGGCCGACGGCTGGCGCAAGTCGGTCATCAGTTGGACCTGGCGCATCAAAATTCTGATGCACCTAGAAACCGAATTGATGGGCAACATGCGTGAAAAGGCCGAGGAGGAAGCGATCCAAGTCTTCGCCCGCAACATGCATGATTTATTAATGGCGGCGCCGGCGGGATTGCGCGCCACCATGGGACTGGATCCGGGTCTGCGCACCGGCGTTAAGGTCGCGGTCGTCGACGCCACGGGCAAACTGGTGGCGACGGATATCCTCTATCCGCATACCGGCCAGGCCGATAAAGCCGCGGCGGCGGTCGCGGCGCTGTGTCTGAAACATCATGTCGAGCTGGTCGCCATCGGCAACGGCACCGCATCGCTAGAAACCGAGCGCTTTTATGCCGAGGTCCAAAAGCGCTATCCAGACGTGAAAGGGCAAAAGGTAATTGTCAGCGAGGCCGGCGCGTCGGTCTATTCCGCCTCGGAGTTGGCGGCGCAGGAATTCCCCGATTTGGATGTCTCGCTGCGCGGTGCGGTCTCCATCGCCCGCAGACTGCAGGATCCGCTGGCGGAGCTGGTCAAAATAGATCCGAAGTCCATCGGTGTCGGCCAGTATCAGCACGATGTCAGCCAAAGCCAACTGGCGAAAAAACTGGATACGGTGGTGGAGGACTGCGTCAACGCCGTCGGCGTCGACTTGAATACCGCCTCGGTGCCACTGCTGATTCGCGTCGCCGGCCTGACGCGTATGATGGCGCAGAATATTGTCAACTGGCGCGATGAGAACGGCCGTTTCCGCAACCGTCAACAGCTGCTGAAAGTCCCCCGCTTAGGCCCCAAGGCCTTTGTGCAATGCGCCGGCTTCCTGCGCATCAATCACGGCGACAACCCGCTTGACGCCTCTACCGTGCATCCAGAGAGTTATCCGGTGGTAGAGCGGATTTTACAGGCCACGGAGAAATCGTTAAGCGATTTGATGGGCGATCCGTCTACGCTGCGCGGCCTGAGTCCGTCCCATTTTACCGATGAGCGCGTCGGTTTGCCCACCGTCACCGATATCATCAAAGAGTTGGAAAAGCCGGGACGCGACCCGCGGCCCGAGTTCAAAACCGCCACTTTCGCCGACGGCGTGGAAACGCTCCAGGATCTCTCGCAGGGTATGGTGCTCGAGGGTACGGTGACCAACGTGACCAACTTTGGCGCATTCGTGGATATCGGCGTACATCAGGACGGGTTGGTGCATATCTCCTCTCTGTCCGATCGGTTCATCGACGATCCGCACAAGGTGGTGAAAGCCGGCGATATTGTCAAAGTGAAAGTCATGGACGTCGATATGGCGCGCAAACGCATCGCCTTGACCATGCGGCTCGACGAACGGCCGGGGGAGGCGCCGGCGCGCCGGGATATGGGTGAACGCCGGCGGGACAACGGCGCAACGGCGTCTCGTCCCCCCGCTCGCGGCGGCGGCCGCCAATCCGGTAATGCCGCGGGCGGCCGCGCTGGGCAAACGGCGTTAAAAACGGCGGGGCCGTAGAGACGGGCCCCATTATCCCTGTGCGCCGGTAGATCGGCGCTAAACGCCCTGTGGATACGGGCCCGCGCCCTGCCTGGGCGGCGCCCCCTGTCCCCTGCCATTTAGCGCCTCTCGCGGGTCAGCGCGCCTTAACTGCGGGTGGCGCACGCAGCGCTGGTCCTGTCCGCCGTCCCCCTAACGTCCAGGGTGAGGGGTCTTCGTGCGGCTTTTTTTTGGCATCGGCTGCACCGGTGCGGTTAGGCTCACATTGATGTTTACCACGGCCAAAGAATGGAGGGCTGATAAATAAATTAATATTTAATTATTTCTATATTCACTATTCCTGATGCGGGCGATAATTGCATCAATTTTTAATAATTAACATAATATTTTAATTACACTATTTTGACTCTTATTTAATATTTACTGCCTATTGGCACAGGGTTATTTTCATTTTCCGCCGTGCGCCATGGCTAATAAAAATAGACGACCCCCACTCCATCGCCCGGAATCTTCGAGACGCTTAAAAAACTTAAATACTGTAAATACAGTGCATTGCATCAAACCGCAGGGAATAGATTTTTGCGATTGCCGCTGAAAAAAAGAATTTGGTTGATGGTTTGTTTTATTTAGCACGGGTGATAAGGTGATAAAATTTTTGTTATTGATAACTATTACTTTTACCATTTGCAATAATTAACACTGCGCAATCATACCCCGGGACGCCGGGGTATTTACCGTTTCCGCCGTGCTTTCGGTCACCATCAAGAAGGTCACTATGCAACTGCAATTGCAATTGCAGTACCATTATAAAATTACCGGCTATGCCAAAGAGATCCCTCCCGCCTTTCGGCAAAAAATGCTGTCTCTTGGCATGTTGCCCGGCAGTTCGTTCCAGGTGGTGCGCGTCGCCCCGCTGGGCGATCCCGTGCAAATCGAGGTGCGGCGGGTACAGCTGGTATTGCGAAAAAAAGATCTGTCATTGCTGCTATTGAGCCGTACCGACCATTGACCCGCCCTGCTCCGAACGCGCCGTGCGCCCGGGGTAATCCGTTTGTATTTGTCACTGCTTACAGGTTTTATTCATGATCACTACACGCACTGTGGCCTTGATCGGTAATCCCAACGCCGGCAAAACCACCCTGTTCAACCAGTTGACCGGCGCCCGCCAGCGGGTCGGTAACTGGGCCGGCGTTACGGTGGAACGTAAAGAAGGCTGTTTCACCACTGCCGCGCAGCATATTACGCTGGTCGATCTGCCGGGCGCTTACTCTCTGACCACGCTGTCGCAGCAATCCTCGCTGGACGAGCAAATCGCCTGCCGGTATATCCTCGAACGGCAGGCCGATGTGCTTATCAACGTGGTCGACGCCGCCAATCTGGAGCGTAATCTTTATCTGACGCTACAGTTACTGGAGCTGGGTATTCCCTGCATCGTGGCGCTGAACATGCTGGATATCGCCTGCAGTCAGGGCATTAACATCGATATTCCGGCACTGGAGCGACGGCTCGGCTGTCCGGTGATCCCGCTGGTATCCACCCGTGCTGAGGGCATTGAAACCTTGAAGGCGCGGCTGGACGGCCCGCTACCGGCGGCACCGTCCCTCACGGTCGACTATCCGCCCGCCGTCCGCCAGGCGGTAGAACAGCTACAGCCATTCACCCCTCACGCGTATTCGCCACGCCAGCGGCGCTGGCTGGCGCTGCATATGCTGGAAGGGGACATTCACAGCCGTGAGTTGCTGACCTCGCCCCAACGGCTGGAAAGCCTGCGCGCGGGCCTGCAGCAGGATGCGGCGCTGGCGATCGCCGATGCCCGCTACGCCACCATCATCGCCCTCTGTCAGGCCGTCAGTAACGGTCATTTGACGCAGACCAACTGCTTGACCGCGCGTCTTGACGCCGTGCTGCTTAACCGCTGGCTTGGCGTGCCGCTGTTTTTTATGGTGATGTATCTTATGTTCATCCTCGCCATCAACCTCGGCGGCGCTCTGCAGCCGCTGTTTGAGGGCGGATCCGCCGCGTTGTTCATCGACGGCACCCAGTGGCTGGGCTATCAGCTGCACGCGCCGCAGTGGTTAACGCTGCTGCTGGCCCAGGGCGTGGGCGGCGGGATCAATACCGTGCTGCCGCTTATTCCGCAAATCGGCATAATGTATTTGTGCCTGTCGTTTTTGGAAGATTCCGGCTATATGGCGCGCGCCGCGTTCGTCATCGACCGGCTGATGCAGTTCCTCGGCCTGCCGGGCAAGTCGTTCGTGCCGCTGATTGTCGGTTTCGGCTGCAATGTGCCGTCGGTAATGGGCGCTCGCACGCTCAACGCGCCGCGCGAGCGCCTGATGACCATCATGATGGCGCCCTTCATGTCCTGCGGCGCGCGGTTGGCGATTTTCGCCGTCTTCGCCGCAACTTTTTTCGGCCAGTACGGCGCAACGTTGGTATTTTCGCTATATCTGCTGGGAATTGTGGTCGCGATCCTTACCGGATTGATGCTGAAATATACGCTCATGAGCGGCGAAGCGATTCCGTTCATCATGGAGCTGCCGGTGTACCACGTGCCGCACATCAAAAGCCTGCTGCTGCAAACCTGGCAGCGGCTGAAAGGCTTCGTGCTTCGGGCCGGTAAGGTCATCGTCCTGGCCAGCATGCTCATCGGCGCGCTTAACAGCTTCACGCTGCACGGCGAAGCGGCGGACAGCGTCAACCACTCCGCGCTGGCAGCGGTGAGTAAAACCCTGACCCCTCTGCTCAAGCCGATGGGCGTCCATGAGGATAATTGGCAGGCCACGGTCGGGCTGATTAGCGGCGCGATGGCCAAAGAGGTCGTGGTGGGGACGCTGAACACGCTGTATACCGCCGAACAGATCACCCGTACCCCGTTTGAGCCGGACGCGTTCGATTTGTTGGATGAGTTGTCCGACGCCATGACGGAAACCTGGCAGGGTCTACAGGATGTCTTCAGCTTCAGCGTTCTTGCCAACCCTATCGAAGCCAGCAAAGGCGACGGCGAGATGAGCGGCGGCGCCATGGGAATGATGAGCAGCAAATTTGGCAGCGCCACCGCCGCTTACAGTTATCTGATCTTCGTTCTATTGTATGTGCCCTGTATTTCGGTCCTCGGCGCCATTACCCGCGAAAGCAGCCGTGGTTGGATGCTACTGTCGGCACTATGGGGCGTTAATGTGGCTTATTCGCTGGCAACGCTGTTCTATCAGGCGGCCACTTTCATGCAGCATCCGCTTTACAGCGCGACGGCGATAGCGGCGGTTATCGTGGTCAACGGTCTTTTGATTGCCTGCCTCTACCGCTGTCGGGATCGTTTCCAGCCGGGGCTGTCCGCGGCGGAATCCTCACCCTGTTGCCAGCCCGCCGGCGGCGAAAGCTGTCACTAAGGAGGCGCGGTGTCTGGACTGATGCAGCTGCGCGACGCGCTGGAATTGATGGGCCAAGCAGACGCCCGCGCCCTGAGCCTGCGGCTGCGGCTGCCCCAGGCGATGGCCGCGGCGATGCTGGAACGGTTGGAGATGATGGGCCAGGCCGAGCGGATGACCGGCGACGATACAACCGCCGGCGCCTGCCGCGCCTGTTCGCGCAGCGCCCGCTGCCGGCTGCCCTGCTATCGGTTGCGTTCGCCGGCCGCTTAGTCCGCTGCGCTCAAAGCAAATGACCATACGCTCATCGATGCCCGCAGTCGCTGCTGCTGCCGGCTGCCCTGTTAACGGTGCGTCCACCGGCGGTGCGTTGAATCGGGGCAGCGCCGGAAAATACGCTTTCCGGCGCATTCTTAGCATAGGAATTAATTCACTGATATACCGATCATTTTCCGCATTTCCACCGCCTTCCCCACCCGCAACTGTCATCGATCCCCTTGGCGATTTCGCTCCCAGTAGCTACAGTGACAACAAGGTATCATTGCCACGTTTATGCTGTGTCAGCACGTTCGTCACATCAACAAGGTGCCATGATGGAAGCCATAACCCGCTTGCTGAGAGAGATTTACCCCACCGCCTTAAGCCAGGGGCAACTGGACACCATCAAGAGCCAAATCAGCTTCGCCAAGTCCACGCCGCACCAGGCGCGCAAAACGCACTGGGATCAGGACGATGTAGTACTTATCAGCTACGCCGACCAGTTTATGGAGGCGGAAAAACCCACCCTTGATACCTTCACCACTTTTTTTAATCACCGCTTGCGCAACACGTTTTCCCTGGTGCATTTGCTGCCGTTCTATCCCTACTCTTCCGACGATGGTTTTTCCGTCATCAATTATTAACAGGTCAACCCTATCGTCGGCAGCTGGCAGCAGATCGGCCAGCTCAATCGCTCCACCCGGTTGATGTTCGATTTTGTCTGTAATCACATGTCCGCCGAAAGTCAGTGGGTGAAAGGCTATCTAGCGGGTAGGCCTATGAGGAGTTCTTTATTGCACTCCCCCTCCCCGCCACCGATCTTAGCAGCGTGACGTGCCCGCGCACGTCTCCATTGTTGACGCCGTTTACCGCGCCAGACGGCCGCACCCGCTATCTCTGGACCACGTTCAGCGCCGATCAGGTGGATCTCAACTTTGGCCACCCCCAAGTACTGATCGCCGTTATCGGCGTATTGCTGCACTATTTGATACATGGCGCGGACTATATTCGCCTGGACGCGGTGGGCTATCTGTGGAAAGAAGTGGGCACCCGTTGTATCCATTTACCCCGCACCCATTTGCTGGTGAAACTGTTCCGCGCCATTTGCGATGAAGTCGCGCCGGGAACCGTGATTATTACCGAAACCAACGTGCCCCATCAGGATAACATTAGCTATTTCGGCAACGGCCGCGATGAGGCGCAGATGGTATACCAGTTTCCGCCGCCGCTGGTGCTGCACGCGCTGCACAACGGCAGCAGCCGCGCTGGCTGGACATCGGCGGCGGCACTACGACCTTTTTTAACTTCCTCGCCTCCCATGACGGCATCGGTATGAATCCGCTGCGCGGCATTCTGCCGGAGGCGGAAATCATCCGGCTCGTGCGCGATCTGGAGAGCGAGGGTGCGCTGGTGTCCTATAAACAAAATACCGATGGCACCACCAGCCCCTATGAAATCAACGTTACTTATCTGGATGCGCTTAACCGGCGCGAGGATAGCGATGAGACGCGGCTAAGCCGCTTTATCCTCGCCCATGCCATTTTGTTGGCGTTTCCGGGCGTGCCGGCTATTTATGTACAGAGTATCCTCGGGTCACGTAATGACTATGAAGGGGTGAAGGCCGCCGGGCATAACCGCGCGGTCAATCGCGAAAAATACCCGCTGAAAAACATCAAAGCGATGTTGGATGAGAAAACCAGCTTGCACTCGCGCGTATTCCGGGCGCTGAGCGCCCTTATCCGGCTGCGTCGTCGGCAACAGGCGTTTCACCCAGATGCGGCCATGGAGGTGCTGGAGTGGGATAATGCGCTGCTCGCCTTTTACCGCCGCGCCGCCGACCAGCGGCGGCTGTGTATCTATAATTTGGCAAATAAAGCGGTGAGCTGCACCCTGCCTGACGGCGATTATCGCCAACTGACCACCGACGGTTCAGTCAGCGGCGGCCCCCTGACCCTCGCGCCCTATACGTTCTACTGGCTTGAACCCCTGACCGACCGCTAACGCAATCGGGCAGCGGTCCGACGTGGGCCGCATTGCCACCGCTGACGCAATCAGGTAACGGTCTGGCTGAAGTCGCACAGCGCCTGGCAGAAAAGCGCGGGATGAGAAATGAACGGCGCATGCGCCGCGCCGGCAAAGACGATGCTTTGGCTGGCGGGACTGAATTCATCCACCAAGGGGACCACTTTACGCGGCACCAGGCCGCCCAGATAGCCGTACAGGCGCAGCAGCGCCAGCCCGCCGGCCAGCACTTCGGTCTCGGGCGTCGGCTGCGCCAATACCACACTTTTCAGCCAGCGCGCATCTTGACGCGCGGACTCGGTTCCCAGCGTTTGCAGACCGAGAAAACGGCTGACGGTTCGGGTGAAATCCGAACGCAGCTCCTGCGCAAAGCCCTCCAGCACCTCCGGCCTTATCCCTGGCCAGTAGCCGTCGGCGCAAAAACGCGGAGAAGAGGCCACGGTAATCAGGCCAGCGACCGCTTGGGGCCGCCGATACGCCACCAGCCCGCCGAGCGACCAGCCTAGCCATAGCGCGCCGGCTGGGACCCGTGACGCCATTTCCTCCGCCATCTGCTCCAAGGTCAGCGCCCCGTATCCGCGGCTGCGGCCATAGCCCGGCAGATCGACCAGGTGCAGGCGAAAATGCGGCGCTAGCCGCGGAATAATGCAAGACCAGACGCCGGCATTCAGTCCCCATCCGTGCAGCAGCACAAGATCGCGATCGCCGGTACCGGTCGTTTGCCAAAACAGTGACGTCATCCGTTATCGTCCAAAAGTCGGAAACAAAAAAGGTTAACCCTATGCTAACAATCAGCGCCCTGTGCCCTGTGTTGGCTATGCCGGCAACCGCTTTGGTTCAGCCATCACGGCGTTTGCCGCGGCTGCGTTAGAATGCTGCTAGCGGAGCAGGGAATCGCCCTGGCAAAGTCTGCTTACGGTGGGGGACTACCGTGCGCCGCTTAGCCGGCTGGTGGCAAAACTCAAATATCAGGGCGACACCGGCCTTGCCCGCGTGCTGGCGCGACTGCTGTGGTTGCGCTGGCGCGATCGCGCCGCCGAGGGGGATGAAAAGCCGGATTTGTTGCTTAATGTGCCTTTGCATGCCTATCGTCACTGGTGTAGGGGCTATAATCAAACCAAACTGCTCGCCGGTGCGCTTTCGCACTGGCTAAAGGTTCCTTGGCAGGCTCAGGGACTGTTCCGCTACCGCGGCGGGCCGCCCCAGCAGCGCTTAGGCGCCCGTCAACGCCGGCATAGCCTCCGCGGTGCCTTCTTGTGCCGCGTGGATGTAGCCGGGAAACGGGTGGCGCTGTTGGACGATGTTGTTACCACGGGCAGTACCGCCGGCGAGATAAGCCGGCTGCTGCTGCGCCATCACGCGCGCGAAGTGCCACTGTGGAGCATTTGTCGCACCTTGTAGTCTATGGGGGAAAGGGCGTATAATATCCGACTGATTTAATCAACTATTGAGTGAATGTTATGATCCGTATTACCGATGCTGCCCAGGAACATTTTGCTAAATTGCTGTCCAATCAGGAACCCGGCACCCAGATCCGCGTGTTCGTTATCAATCCTGGCACGCCCAATGCGGAATGCGGCGTTTCATACTGCCCGCCGGATGCGGTGGAGGCCACTGATACGGAGCTGAAATTCGATAAAATCTCGGCCTATGTGGATGAGCTCTCCGCCCCTTACCTACAGGATGCGAAAATTGACTTCGTCACGGATAAGCTCGGCTCCCAGCTGACGCTGAAAGCCCCCAATGCCAAAATGCGCAAAGTGAACGACGACGCGCCGCTTATCGAGCGGGTTGAGTATTTGCTCCAGTCGCAGATTAATCCGCAGCTGGCGGGCCACGGCGGTCAGGTGACGCTCATGGAAATCACGGATGATATGCTGGCTATCCTTCAGTTCGGCGGCGGCTGTAACGGCTGTTCGATGGTGGATTACACGCTTAAAGAAGGGATCGAGAAAGAGCTGCTGGAGAAATTCCCCGAACTGAAGGGCGTGCACGATTTGACCGAGCATCAGCGCGGCGAACACTCCTATTATTGATCGGCGTTAGACCTGACCTGACTAGCAGGGTTAGGCCTAATCTGTCGATGGGCGTCCGCCAAAACAGACCATCGGCATTAAGCTCGATCCGTGAACGGGGGTTAGCCCAACCTGTCCATCGGCGTTAAAACTGACCGGCAAGCGGGCGTTTGCCCGACTTAATCCTCGGCGTTCCCTTCGCCGCACCTCCCCCGCCAGCGGCCGACCGCCGTCAGCAGTTGGATAATGTCAGGGTCGCTAAACAGGGTCTCGAGATCCCGCGTCAACTTGCGCCGCCAGTTAGGATAGGCATCGGTGGTACCGGGCACATTGACCGGTGTTGCCATCTGCAACCAGTCTTCGGGCTGTAGCCCCAGCAGCGCGCTGCGGCTTTGCGCCACAAACCGGTGGATAGCGGCGTTCAACGCCGGCGACATGGGAACCTCCTCCGCCCGCACGGGGGTGGCGGCAGGCAGGCAGCCTGCGCGCCGCAGCGCGTCCAGCAACGCCTGCCGTTCCAGACGCCGTTCCTCCAGCAGCCGCCGCCAGGTCTGCTCATCGTCATATAGGTCCAGCTGGTGGGCCAAATCAATATCCGCCCCTTGCCAGAAACCGCTTAATGTCGCTAAATCATGGGTGGTAAGCGTCGTCATCGCCTGTGGGGGATATTCCGCCGGCGCGCGGAATTGCTGGTCCTGGCCGCGTTCAAAAAACAGCACCTTATACGAATACACGCCCACGGCGCGCAGCTTCTCGACGATATCCTCCGGCACGGTGCCGAGATCCTCGCCGATGACCATACATTGCTTGTGCTGGCTCTCGAGGGCCAACACCGCCAGCAAATCTGCCACCGGGTAGCGCGCATACGCCCCGTGCTCAGGACCATAGCCCCGCGGTACCCACCACAAGCGCATCAACGCCATCACATGATCCAGGCGCAGCGCGCCGCAATAGCACATGCCGCAATAGCACATATTGGCGCGCAGCATATCGATAAACGGCTGATAGCCGCGTTTACGCAACACGTTCGGATCCTGCGGCGGCAGTTGCCAATTCTGCCCCTGCGGGCCCAATCGGTCCGGCGGCGCGCCCACCGACGCGGATAAGCAGTACAGGGCGGGATCGGCCCAGTTTTCTACACCGTCATCGCCGACGCCCACCGCCAGATCACGATAGATCCCTACCGGCATCGCCAGCCGTTGGCTGAGTCGGTAACAGCCATCCAACTGCCTGGCCGCCAGCCACTGCAAATAACTGAAAAAAGCGATCTCGTCCTGGTGCTGCCGCCTAAAACGCGCCAGCGCCGCGCTGTTGGCCTGCTGATATTCCGCCGGCCAGTCGCGCCAGCCCAGACTCAGGCAACCGTGCGCAACCTGTTCAAGGTGCAGCGCATCAAAAGTCGCCTGCTGATAAAGGCTGTCACCGCCGGCCGCGATAAACTCCGCCAGCGATTGGCGTTCAGGATCGTCTGTCCCACGTCGATTAAACTGCGCCCAAGCGTAACGCAGCGCCGTCAGTTTCAGCGTCATCACCTGCGCATAATCCACCTGGTCATTCGCGCGCAACGCCTGTAGCCGGCGGCCGGTTTCCGGCTCCCGCCACCAAAGCTGCGCCTGCTCACTGTGCAGAAAATCGTCCAGCCCGCCGACATCAATGTAGATAATATTCAAGTAGCGGCGCGAAGAGGGACTATAAGGACTGGCCCAATCGGGCAGCGCCGGATACAGCGCGTGCAGCGGGTTAACGCCGACAAAAGCGCCGCCCAGCCGGGCGGTCCCGGCGATCATTTGCGCCAAATCACCAAAATCGCCGATGCCCCAATTGCGTGCTGAACGCAGCGTATAGAGCTGGACCGTGTTGCCCCACAGCCGCTGTCCCGCCCGGATCGCCGGCGGCTCATAACAGCGCTCGGGGGCGACAATCACCTTACACTCCCAGCGCGCGTCTTTAACGCACAGCGTCAACCGATGGTAGCCATCGGACACCCCCATCGGCAGCGTCAGAAGATGCGCGCGCCCCGTCGTCGCCGGTTCAAGCGCCTCGTCGCCCACCGCAGGCGCCGCCCGGGTCTGCCCGTGATGTTGTTTGCCCGACTCCTCGGTCAGCGTCCAAGCTACAACGATTCCGGCGGGCAGCGTCAGCGAGCGCTCACGGTGACCGCCGGTGACCCATACGGGCGGCAGCGGCGTTTCCGGGCTGATGCTGCGCGGCCATTGCCATGCGTCGACGTACTCGGTGATAATGCCGGCCCGCCGCGCGCGCCGATAAAGCGCCTCCGCCCCTGTCACCGGCATGTCCCGTGCTTGACCATGCTCATCTCCGGCAGCGCCATCGCGGCGCCTCAACGTTTTGCCTGCCAGATACGCTGCTGATAATCGCGTATCGCGCGGTCCGAGCTGAAGAAGCCCACCCGCGCGGTATTTAGCACCGCGCTGCGCGTCCAGTCATCGGGCCGGCGATATAACGCGTCCACCTGCTGCTGAGCCCGGCAATAGGCGGCGAAATCCGCCAGCACCAAATAAGGATCGCCGCCTTTTTGCAGACTGTGCAGTAAGAGCTCGAAGGCGTGCTTGTCTTTGAAGCTGTAGCTACCGCTGGCCAAGTCCGCCAACAACCCTTTCAGCGCCTTATCCTGCTCCGGTTTATAGCCGTCGGCGAGCAGCGCCTTTACCTGGCTTACCGTGTGGCCGAAGATGAATATATTCTCCTCGCCCACCTGCTCGGCGATTTCCACATTGGCGCCGTCGAGCGTACCGATGGTTAACGCGCCATTCAGCGCCAGTTTCATATTGCCGGTACCCGATGCCTCTTTACCGGCGGTGGATATTTGCTCGGACAGATCCGCCGCGGGTATCATCCATTCGGCGAGCGTCACGCGATAATCGGGCATAAAAATCACCTGCAACCGATCGTTTATCTTGCGGTCGTTATTGATCTTATGCGCCACCTGATTGATAGCGTAAATAATATTTTTTGCCAGCGCATAACCCGGCGCCGCCTTGGCGCCGAACAAAAAGACGCGCGGGACAATGTCGAGATCCGGGTTATCCCGCAGCCGGCGATAGAGCGACAGAATGTGCAACAGATTCAAATGCTGGCGCTTATATTCGTGTAGCCGTTTGATCTGCACATCGAACATCGCTTGCGGGTCAACGACAATGCCCGTCATCTGATGGATTTTATCGGCCAGCCGCCGTTTGTTGTCGTATTTAATCTGCTGGAAACAGGCGCGAAACGCCGCATCGTCCGCATAAGACGCCAGCGCTGTCAATCTTTCAAGCCGGGTGATCCAGCCTTTGCCAATGGTTTCGTCAATCAGCCCCGCCAGCGCCGGATTACACTGTTTCAGCCAGCGGCGCGGAGTAATACCGTTGGTCACGTTATGGAACTTCCGCGGCCACAGCTGATAATACTCGGGAAACAGGTCGCTTTTCACCAGTTCGGAATGCAGCGCGGCGACGCCATTGACCGCAAAGCCACATACCACGCATAAATTCGCCATCCGTACTTGTTTATCCTGCACGACCGCCAAGCGGCGCCATACCGCGTTATCGCCCGGCCAGCGCTGCTCCACCAGCACCCGCAGCCGGTCGTTAATGTGCCTGATAATGGCGAAATGGCGCGGCAGCAGCGTCTGCAGCAGCTTTTCATCCCAGCATTCCAGCGCCTCCGGCATCAGCGTATGGTTGGTGTAGGCGAAAGTGCGTGACGTAATCAACCAGACTTCATCCCATGTGAGCCGGTGTTGGTCGAGCAGCACGCGCAGCATCTCGGGGATGGCGATAGCCGGATGGGTATCATTAAGCTGGATAACTTCATAATCCGGCAGAGTTTCCAGACTGCGGCCGGCCAAATGGTGACGGCGCAAAATGTCCGTCACCGCACAGGCGCACTGGAAATACTGCTGCATCAGCCGCAGCTGTTTGCCTTCCTGATGGTTATCGTTCGGGTAAAGTACTTTAGTCAACTTGGCGGCGTCGATCCCGTCCCGTTCGGCTTTAAGGAATTTCCCGTCATTAAACAGCGCCAGATTGAACGGATGCGGATGCGTCGCCTGCCATAAACGCAGCGGCAGCACCGCGCCGTTGCCAAAACCGACCACCGGCAAATCCCAGGCTTCGCCGATAAGCGAGAACGCCGGTTCCCAGCGGCTGCCACCCTGCCCGTCTTTCACCAGTTTGCCGCCAAACCCTACCTCAACATTTAGCGCCGCGTTATGACGGAACCAGGGATAGGTTTCGCGATGCCAGTCGTCGGGGGATTCCCATTGCTGGCCTTCGGCGAAGGTCTGGCGAAACAAGCCGTACTGGTAATTCAGCCCGTAGCCGATGGCAGGCTGGCCCACGGTCGCCATGGAATCCATATAACAAGCGACCAGGCGGCCCAGGCCGCCGTTACCCAGCGCCGGATCGACCTCGTATTCCAGGATATCGGCAAGACTAACCTGATAAGCTTCGAGCACCCTTTTGACCGTGTCGTACCCGCCAAGATTGATAAGATTATTGCCGGTCAGACGTCCCAGCAGGAACTCCATGGAAAGGTAATTGACATGACGGAGGATTTTCTTATTGTCGCCCGGTTGGGCGCTTGGGGGGACGATACTTTCATTGACCGCCGCGCTGACCGCCTGCCACCACTGAAACGCGGTCATTTCCTGCGCGCCGGCGAGACCATAACGTTGCCACTGGCGATCTAGCGCTGCCTGGAACACAGCTTTATCAAATTTGGGTCTTGGCATATGAACGTCTCTATCCTGTTAGGCTAAAGTGGACAGCGCCGGAAAACCGGCCCCCTGATCCTGCCATCGTCATGGCTATTCCGGCGCCCACCGCAAGCGATCGTCATGGCAAACTACGGTTATCCCAAGGTTTAGCGGAGCGACACGCCACGCCTGTGGCCATGTCAAACCACGACGCCCCCCGCGGCGTACCCCAAGGGGTCGCCGTGCAAAAGGTCGCGGAAGGGTCTGGCTAAGCGCCGTGATGATCAAAGAATAGACAACGCCGTTAAAAAGGGGAGAGCCGGCGTGAATTTTTACGCTCGAGCCCTTACGCTCAGCACAGCTCCAATTTGACATCGGAGTGTTCGATAAGCGTCATCACCCCCGGTGGCGGCAGTTGGTCGGTAAACAGATAATCTACCAGGTCCATTTTGCCGAGATTGACCATGGCGCTGCGGCCGAATTTGGAATGGTCGGTCACCAGCATCACGCAGCGAGAATTGTCGATAATCGCCCGTTTGGTGCGCACCTCGTGATAATCGAACTCCAGCAGCGAGCCATCCAAATCAATGCCGCTGATGCCGAGGATGCTGTAATCAAGCCGGAATTGAGAAATGAAATCGAGGGTGGCCTCGCCGATAATGCCGCCGTCGCGCGTGCGCACTTCGCCGCCGGCCAAAATCAGGCGGAAATCTTCTTTGGCGGTAAGCAACATCGCCACGTTAAGATTATTGGTGACCACCCGCAGATTTTTATGACCCTGCAGCGCGTGCGCCACCGCCTCCGGCGTGGTGCCGATATCGATGAACAGCGTGGCGCCGTCGGGGATTTGGCTGGCGACGCGCGCCGCAATGCGCGCCTTTTCCGCCGACCACATCACCTTGCGATCGTGGTAGGCGGCGTTGACCGAACTCGACGGCAGCGCTGCGCCGCCGTGATGACGCTGGATCTTGTTCTGCTCGGCCAAATCGTTCAGATCGCGCCGTATTGTCTGGGGACTGACGGCAAAGTGATCCACCAGCTCCTCGGTACTGACGTAGCCCTGCTGGCGAACCAGCTCGATAATGGCATCATGCCGCTGCGTTTGCTTCACATTGACTCCTCTGCTGCCGGCCGATCAGCGCTGAGCGCCGTGACTCCGACGCCGCCGCGTTTGCCAGAACGCCATCAGCAGGCCCGTTACCAGACCCGCCACGTGCGCGGCATTGGCTATTGCGATACCCAAAATATTAAAATAGCCGGCAATGAGCCATAACAGGGCGAACACGATGACCCCGCGCGGCATAGATAGCGACCCGCCGGGATTTTTCTCGCCGTGCCACCAGACATAGCCCATCAGCGCATACACTACGCCAGACAGACCGCCGAAAAAGCTCCCGCTGAAATGCGACTGCACCACGCCGCTAACGATTGCCGAGAGCAGGAACAAAATGAGTAATGACGCCCTGCCGCGGTAGCGCTCCGTCAGGCCGGCCAGATACCACCACCACACCACATTGAACACCAGGTGCAATAGCGAGAAATGCAAAAAGGCATGGCTGACCCAGCGCCAGATCTGTCCGTATTGGGCCGGACCGGCGGGATACGCCAGCACGGCCATTACCCGATCATCGCCGAGCAGGGTCATCAGCACAAAGACCAGCACGCACAGTGCCGTTACCCCCAACGTCAAGGGGCCGGCCTGCTGACGCAGCGCCGGCAGCCAGGCGCGCAGGCCGGATCCCGTCACGCCGCGGTAATGTAACGAACCGGTACGCCAGCTGGCGGCCTGATAACGGGGATGCTGCGGTTCAAGTAAAAACGCCTCCAGCGCCGCCTCGACCTGTTCCAGTTTTTCGTCCTGGGCCAGCCACAGCTCGATATAACTCCCCTGCGGACGCAACTCCATGTCCACGCCCTGGGTTTTTATATAATCAATGAAGGCCAACACCAGACGCGCGTTAGACAAGGCGGCAACTCGAATCATGTTTCACTCACGCTTTCATAATGAGGTAATGGTGGAACAGAATACACGATTCGCGGGCTAAACGCGCGGCCCGACGACGGCTTCCCCCGCGCGCCAACGCCGCTAGACGTCCAGGCAATGTACTGAGGATAAAGGAGAAACGCCGGCAGGCGAAATGCCGGAGCGGTAGATTGCGACGCGCCTCGCCGATGCCCGCCAATTTTGCGATCTATGTCTCAAAGCGAGGAGCGCAACGCAGCCACCTTCCCCCTCTCCGTGCAGCGACGGCCGGTGAACCATGACGCGTTTTCGTCGCTATAGCGATTCCGTATCCTGCGGAAAGGCTTTCAGCCAGGCGTCAAACCCACCATCGACGCTGTAGGCGGCCTCAAACCCCTGGCTCAGCAGATATTGGGCGGCGCCTTTACTGCTATTGCCGTGATAGCACATCACCAGTACCGGACGGGCGGCATCCTGTTGCGCCAAAAACGCCGGCAGAGTGTCATTGGTCAAATGGAACGCGCCACGGGGATGCCCGGCGGCGAAACTTTGCGGATCGCGGATATCTACTAGCACCGCGTCCCCCCGCTGCCAGCGCTCCCTGGCCAGTTCTACGCTGATTGTTGCAAATTGATCCATACCCTGTCGCCTCGTTTAATCAAAAGATAGCACGCCTCACGGCAGCGAAAGGAGTGTAGCAAGCCGTTGGCCGGCATGCAGCGCTTTTCGCCGGCATCCGGCCGCGCCCTATCGGCGTCTAACTCGATATGCTACCCCCATCGCCGTGGCGGCGACCCGCGCTGCCCGGGTAAAAACGTTAACTGCGTCACGCATGGCCTCTTTTTTGCACAGAGTTCTTGGCGTGGATGTTGGTTTGCGCTTACAATAATGAGCGAAAACGAACATAAAAGAACTGTAACGCGCATTGGGAGGAAGGTAACGTGGAAACCAAAGACTTGATCGTCATCGGCGGCGGGATCAACGGTACCGGCATCGCTGCCGACGCCGCCGGGCGCGGACTGTCCGTATTGCTGTTGGAAGCGCAGGATTTGGCGGGCGCCACGTCATCCGCCAGCTCCAAACTCATTCACGGTGGCCTGCGCTATCTCGAACATTATGAATTTCGTTTGGTGAGCGAAGCGCTGGCCGAACGGGAGGTGCTGTTAAAAATGGCGCCCCATATTGCCTTCCCGATGCGCTTTCGATTGCCGCACCTGCGGCCGGCGTGGATGATTCGCTTGGGCCTGTTTATGTATGATCATCTGGGCAAACGCACCAGTCTGCCGGCAAGTGAGGGCGTTCGATTTGGCGCGGATTCGGTCCTGAAACCGGAAATCGTGCGTGGTTTCGAGTATTCAGACTGTTGGGTGGACGATGCGCGTCTGGTGGTGCTCAACGCTCAGGAAGTGGTGGCGCGGGGCGGCGATGTTAAAACCCGTACGCAGGTGACCCGCGCCTGGCGGGAAAACGGTCTGTGGCACGTCGAGGCGCGCGATAGCCTGACCGGCAAGAGCCATCGCTGGCAGGCCAAGGGGCTGGCCAACGCCCCCGGCCCTTGGGGGAAACATTTCATTGATGACAGCCTGCATTTACCGTCGCAGTACGGCATCCGCCTGATAAAAGGCAGCCATATCGTCGTGCCCCGGGTCCATCCCCAGCCGCAGGCGTACATTCTGCAAAACGAAGATCACCGCATTGTGTTCGTCATTCCCTGGATGGAAACGTTCTCCATTATCGGCACCACCGACGTGGAATATCATGGCGATCCGGGGAAGGTGCATATCGATGACGGTGAAATTGACTATCTGCTCAAGGTTTATAACGCCCATTTCAAACGACCCCTGGGCCGCGAGGACATCGTCTGGACCTACTACGGCGTGCGTCCGCTGTGCGACGACGAATCCGATTCGCCGCAGGCGGTGACCCGCGACTATACGCTATCGTTAAGCGATGAAAACGGTAAAGCGCCGCTGCTGTCGGTATTTGGCGGCAAACTTACCACTTACCGCAAGCTGGCCGAACATGCGCTGGAAAAACTGGCTCACTACTATCCCCACGCCAAAGGCGCCTGGACCCGCAACGCGGTGCTGCCGGGCAGCGATTTCGCCGGTACTCGCGACGACTATGCCGCCGTGCTGCGCCGCAAATTCTCCTTTCTGCCGGAATCGCTGACGCGGCGCTACAGCCGCACTTATGGCACCCGCAGCGAGCAGCTGCTGGCAGGCGCCGCCGGCCTGGCGGATCTGGGTGAAGATTTCGGCCACGGCCTGTACGAAGCCGAGCTGCGCTATCTGGTAGCGCAGGAGTGGGTTGTCACGCTGGACGACGCCATCTAGCGCCGCACCAAACTGGGCATGTGGCTGGACGAGGCCCAGCAGGCGCGTATTACCGACTGGCTGGCGCAGCACGTCAGTCCTGCGCGGCTGTCGCTAGCGTCCTAAGCCCCGCCTGGCCGCCCGCTGGCGCAACTACAGGCGGACGGGCGCCACTTTCCAGATTTCCTCGGCATACTCGCGGATCGTCCGGTCGGAGGAGAAATAGCCCATGCTGGCGATATTCAACGCCGCGCGGCGCGTCCATTCGTCCGGGCGCTGATACAGGCGGTCCACCTCATCCTGGGTATCGACATAGCTGCGGTAATCCGCCAGTAGCTGATAATGATCCCCCAAGTTGACCAGCGAATCGGATAAGTTGCTGTAGCGTCCCGGCTCGCCGGGGCTGAACACGCCGGTGGCAATCTGCGATAGCGCCAAATGCAGCTCCGCATCCTGCTCATAATAGCTGCGCGGATTGTAACCGTCGCTACGCAGCGTCTCGACCTGCAGGGCGGTATTCCCGAAAATAAACATATTCTCCTCACCCATATGCTGGCGCATTTCGATGTTAGCGCCGTCGAGCGTGCCGATGGTCAGCGCGCCGTTGAGGGCAAACTTCATGTTGCTGGTACCTGACGCCTCGGTGCCCGCCAGAGAGATTTGTTCGGAGAGATCCGCCGCCGGAATAATCAGCTGCGCCATGTAATAGGCCGAGGCGGCTTTGCCGGCGAAAATATTGACCCGCGGCACCCAGTCGGCGTCGGGGTTCTCGCGAATGCAGTTATAGCGGGTAATGATATTCAGCACGTTTAGCAGCTGGCGTTTATATTCGTGAATACGCTTGATTTGCACATCAAACAGCGCCGCCGGATTGACCCACCTCGTCCAGCTGATTCGCCAGATAGGCCGCCAGCTGTTTTTTATTGGTCAATTTCGTCTGCTGGAACTGAACAATAAACGCGGGAAAATCGATGTGCCCCTTCAGTTCTTCCAATTGGCCGAGATCGGTACGCCAGGTGTGGCCGATGGTTTCATCCAGCACCGCCGATAGCGGCGGATTGGCCAGCGCCAGCCAGCGCCGCGGCGTCACGCCGTTGGTCTTATTGCAGAAACGATCGGGGAACAGGCGCGCGAAATCGACGAAGAGCGACTGCACCATCAGCTCAGTATGCAGCTCGGAGACGCCATTGACCTTATGGCTGGCGATCACCGCCAGCCAGGCCATCCGCACCCGACGGCCGTTGTGTTCATCCACGATAGACACCCTCGACAGCAACTCGCTGTCGTCCGGCGCCTGCGCCTGGACCTGATTGAGAAAATGATCGTTGATATCGAAAATGATTTGCAAATGGCGCGGCAAGATCTTGCCCAGCATGTCCACCGGCCAGGTCTCCAGCGCTTCGCTCATCAACGTATGGTTGGTGTAGGAAAACGCTTGGCAGACCACTTCCCAGGCGCGGGCCCAATCAAACTTATGCTCATCAATGAGCAGACGCATCAGTTCGGGAATGGCCAGCACCGGATGGGTATCATTCAAATGGATAGCGATCTTATCGCCCAAGTTATCGAAGGTGTTGTGCAGCAGCCAATGGCGGTTGAGAATATCCTGCACCGTGGCGGAAACGAGAAAATATTCCTGTCGCAGCCGCAGTTCGCGGCCGGAATAGGTGGAGTCGTCAGGATAAAGCTCGCGGGAAACGTTTTCGGAATAATTTTGGCTTTGTTGAATAAATCGAACTTTTAGGTGACTGGCGGCTCTGATCACTACATTCGTTTCAACATCAGGTCTCCATGGCAAAGCAAAAGTTTAAAATCACCAACTGGCCCGCATACAACAATGCGCTCAGGCAGCGGGGGGACATGACAGTATGGCTTGATGAGTCAGCCATTGCTGCATGGACTGAGAGTACACCACCTGAACATCGTGGCCGGCCGCTTCACTACACCGATATGGCCATTACCACGGTTCTGATGATAAAGCGCGTGTTTAACCTTTCGCTCCGGGCGTTACAGGGTTTCGTTGACGCGATTTTTAAACTGATGGGGCTGTCGCTGCGCTGCCCAGATTACTCTCTGGTCAGCCGGCGAGCAAAAACCGTCGACATCAGCATAAAAACGCCAACCCGTGGCGAAATCTCACACCTGGTCATCGATGGCACCGGCCTGAAAATCTTCGGCGAAGGCGAATGGAAAGTCAGGCAGCATGGGGCTGAGAGGCGCAGAGTATGGCGCAAGCTTCATCTGGCAATAAATAGCGCGACACATGAAATTATCTGTGCCGATTTATCGCTAAGCGGTACGACAGATGCGCAGGCGCTGCCCGGGCTGATTAACCAAACCCACCGGAAAATCAGGGAAGCGTCGGCTGACAGTGCTTACGATACGCGTTACTGTCATGATGCTCTGCTGAGGAAAAAAATAAAGCCGCTTATCCCACCGCGAAGTGGTGCGCAATATTGGCCAGCTCGATACCATGAGCGTAACCATGCGGTGGCAAATCAGCATCTGAGCGGCAATAACGATACCTGGAAAAAGAAAGTAGGTTATCACCGGCGTTCACTGGCTGAAACGGCCATGTTCCGGTTTAAAACACTTCTGGGTGGTCATCTGAGTCTGCATGACTATGACGCGCAGGTAGGTGAGGCTATGGCAATGGTCAAAGCGCTTAACCGGATCACGCTGTTAGGAATGCCAAACAGCGTCCGCATCATGTAACAATCGCCCTGATAGGGAGGAAGTCGTCACAAATTTCGGATTTATTCAACAAAGCGAATAATTTTTGTCTTCCACCGCGGCGAAGTAGTCGCCCTGATTAAATTTGCCGAGGTTGATCTCACTGCTCGCCTGCGCACTCCACAGCCGCAGGGTATTGGTGGCATCGGTATCAAAGCCCGGGATAATCTGGTCATAGGCGCAGGCCAGCACCTCTTCGGTTTCTACCCAGCGGATTTTGGCGCCTTCATGCTATAGCCTGCCGCCGAAACGGACCTTATAGCGGCTGGGGTGGCGGGGAAACTCCCACGGGTTGCCGTACTCCAGCCAGTAATCGGGAGACTCGGCCTGCTGGCCGTTGACGATATTTTGCTTGAACATACCGTATTCATAGCGGATGCCGTAACCGCGTCCCGGCAGCGCCAAAGTCGCCATCGAGTCGAGAAAACAGGCCGCCAGCCGTCCCAGACCGCCGTTGCCCAGGCCGGGATCGTTCTCCTCCTCGGTAAGCAGATCGTCCAGCTCCAGCCCCATTTCATCCAGCGCGACCCGGGTGTCCTCATAAATTCCCATCGCCAGCAGCGCATTAGAGAGCGTGCGGCCGAGCAGAAATTCCATCGACAGATAATACACCTGGCGCACATCCTGCGACAGTTGGGCGCGGTTGGATCACAGCCAGCGCTCCACCATGCGATCCCGTACCGCCAGCAGCACGGCATTTAGCCACTCGTGTTTGTTCGCCACGGCGGGATCTTTGCCGATGGTGAACATCAACTTGTAGGCGATGGAGTGTTTAAGTGCCTCGACGCTGAGGGTGGGTGACGCATAGATAAACGGTGAATTCATGCCCGTGTTTCCCCTGGTTGAACCTTAAAGGCGTTGATACAACGACTGATAGGCTTTCGCGGCAACGCGCCAGCTGAAATCCAGTCCCATCGCCTGCCGCTGCACATAACGCCACAGCGACGGCCGCGACCACAAGACAAAAGCGCGGCGGATAGCGCGCTGCAGGCCCGCGGCGGTGGCATCTTCAAACACAAAACCGCTGGCGACGCCGTCCGACAGATTTTCCAGCGAACTGTCGGTGACGGTATCCGCCAACCCGCCGGTACGGCGCACCAGCGGCAGAGTGCCGTACTTCAGCGCATAAAGCTGGGTGAGCCCGCATGGCTCAAAGCGGCTCGGCACCATCAACACGTCTGCGCCGCCGATAATGCGGTGCGAAAATGCCTCATGGTAGCCCAGTTGTACCCCCACCTGGCTAGGATATTCCGCCGCCGCGGCCAAAAATCCCTGTTGCAGCGTGGCGTCGCCGGCGCCGAGCAGCGTGAGCTGGCCGCCCTGCTCAAGCAAATCCGGCAGGACCTCCAGCACCAGATCCAGCCCTTTCTGGCTGGTTAGCCGGCTGACCACCGCGAACAACGGCACCTTTTCATCCACCGTCAGCCCCATCGCGGTTTGCAGGTGGCGCTTATTGTTGACCTTCGCCTCCAGCACATCGCGGTTATAGCAGGTGGCGAGCATGGCGTCATGGGTTGGGTTCCAAATGGCGTCATCGACGCCGTTGAGAATACCGCTCAACCGCCCCTGGGTCTGTAGGGACGCCAGCAGCCCCTCCATGCCGTAACCGTAGGCCGGCTGCGTGATTTCCCGGGCGTAAGTAGGGCTGACCGTCGTGACATGATCGGCATAAAACAGCCCGGCTTTCATATAGGAAATCTGACCATAAAACTCCAAACCATAGGTCTGGAAAAAGTCATCCGGCAGTTGGAGTTCCGATAAATGACGCGGGGAGAACAACCCCTGATAGGCCAGATTATGCACGGTGAACACCGATTTTCCGGCCGGCCTTTCGCCGCCAGATAGGCGCAGGTCAATCCGGCATGCCAGTCGTGGGAGTGCACGATATCCGGACGCCAGGTGGGATCCAGCCCGGTAGCCATTTCCGCCCCCACCCAGCCCTGGACAGCGAAACGCAGGTAGTTATCCATATAGGCGAACTGATCCTAGTCGTGATAGGGGCTGCCGTGACGATCGTAGAGATCCGGAATATCAATCAAATAGATGCCAACGCCGTTGAAACGGCCGTACAACAGTACGCCGTGGCGCGACAGCGCATCGAACTCTTTTACCACACGGCTATCGGGAACACCTTTACGCAGATCGGGAAAGGCAGGCAGGAGAACCCGCACATCATCGCCCTCTGCGATTTGCGCAGCGGGGAGCGCCCCTACCACATTTGCCAGACCCCCGGTTTTCAATAAGGGGAACAATTCAGAACAAACATGTAGAACCTGCATCATCGCTCCTGTTGTGGCTTAGTGCTCTTCTAGTGACCGTTTGAGGTCTTCCCTAACTGAGTTTTGCCAATGTCTCGCGGGTGACCAGCACGACGCCTTCTTCCGTAAGGTGAAAGCGTTACCGGTCCAAATCCGCCTCTTCGCCAATAATCATGTCATCAGGGATCTGGCAGGCGCGATCGATAATGCATCGTCGCAGCCGGCAGGAGCGTCCGACAATCACGTCAGGCAACAGCACCGCCTGTTCCAGCTCGCAAAAGGAATGGATCCTGACGCGCGGAAACAGTACACAGTGTTTCAAGGTAGTCCCGGACAAAATACAGCCGCCGGAGACCAGTGAATTCAGCGTCACGCCGGAATGGCCGGCGCGATCCTGGGTAAATTTGGCGGGCGGCATCGCCGTACGGATCGGCCACTCGCGATCGTAAATATTCAGCTCAGGCATAACCGGCGCGAGATCGAGGTTGGCGCGCCAATAGGCGTCCAGCGTGCCGACATCGCGCCAGTAGGGCGTACTCTGGCCGGGCTGGGCCGACCGCACGCAGGAGAGCGTAAAGGGGTGCGCACAGGCATCGCCATTGGCGGTCACGCGGGGCAGAATATCCTTGCCGAAATCGTGGCTGGAACGGTCATCGCGCCGATCTTCCTCCAACCGCTGGTACAGATAGTCAGCGTTGAAAACATAAATGCCCATGCTGGCGAGCGCCATGTCCGGCTGGCCCGGCATCGCCGGGGGATCCTCCGGTTTCTCCACGAAATTCACCACGCGATAGTCGGCATCCACCGCCAACACGCCAAAATCACGCGCCTCGTCGCGGGGGACCGGCAGACAGGCAACGGTACAGGGTGCGCCCTTCTCCACATGATCGATAAGCAGCCGCGAATAATCCATCTTGTAGATATGATCGCCGGCCAGGATCACCAGGTATTGCGCGCGGTAGCGGCGAATAATGTCCAGATTTTGCGACACCGCGTCGGCGGTACCGCGGTACCAATGTTCGGTTGCCAACCGCTGCTGGGCGGGCAGCAGGTCAACAAATTCGTTCATCTCGGCATTGAGGAACGACCAGCCGCGCTGGATATGCTGTACCAGCGTATGGGATTGATATTGGGTAATCACGCCGATGCACCGGATGCCGGAATTCAGGCAATTGGACAAAGCAAAATCGATGATGCGGAATTGCCCCCCCGAAATGTACCACGGGTTCGGCGCGTTCGGCGGTCAGCCCTTTTAGTCGCGAGCCGCGTCCGCCCGCCAGGATCAACGCCACGGATTGAATCGGTAACTGGCGCGCCAGTATCACCGGGTCACTGCTTGCAAACCGCACCATAGCCCACTCCTTTAATCCTGTTCCAGCACGCATGCCGCGCGGGGACCAAGCGATAGCAAAAGGTCAGCGGGGGCTGACATAAGCGGCTGAAACGGTGCCGTTAACCGCCACCTCCCTTCAGGTAAGGTGATTTCACAGGGGCTTGTCGTGGCATTGATCACAAAAAGCGTACGTTGCGATAAACGAATTTGCAGCCGCGTTTCCCCCTGCTGCCATTGTTCCGCGCACAGCGGAGCACCGTGCTCATCAAGCCATTCGACCTGCTCCGGCGAATCCTCCACCCACCAGCGATCGACGTTTAGCGCCGGAATCGATTGACGCAGGCGGATGAGCCCGGCGGTGAACGCGGTCAACGCCTCATCGACCTGCGCCCAGTCCAGCCAGGTAGTGGCGTTGTCCTGGCAATAGGCGTTGTTATTGCCCTGCTGGCTATGGCCGTGCTCATCGCCGGCCAACAGCATCGGCGTGCCCTGGGACAACAGCAGCGTCGTCAGTAGCGAGCGCTGGCTTTGGCCACGATCGGCATTCACTTGAGCGCTGGCGTCCAGCCCCTCATGGCCGTGGTTAAAGCTGTGGTTCTCACCGGCGCCGTCGCGGTTGTCCTCACCGTTAGCCTGATTATGCTTGTGGTTAAAGCTCACCAAATCGCGCAGCGTGAAACCGTCATGGGCGGTCAGCATGTTTACCGAGGCGGCCGGCGAGCGCTGGCGGAACAGATCGTCCGAGGCGGCGAAACGGCGGGCGAATTGACCCAGCCGAATATCCCCGTGCAGCCAAAAGCGACGCACATCATCGCGAAAGCGATTGTTCCATTCGGCAAACGGCGACGGGAAACGCCCCGCCTGATAGCCGTCCGGTCCAATATCCCACGGCTCGGCGATAAGATTGCAGCGTCCGAGCAGCGGGTCGGCTTTGATGGCGGCAAACAGCGGCGCGTCGGCGCTGAACGCCGGCGTCCGGCCCAGCACGCTGCCGAGGTCGAAACGGAAACCGTCTACGTGGCACTCCTCCACCCAAAAACGCAGACAGGTCATTACCCATTCCCGCACCAAGGGCTGACAAAGGCGCAACGTATTGCCGCAACCGGTCCAGTTCCGATAGTCGCCCTGCTCATCGAGCCAGTAGTAGCTGCGGTTGTCGATCGCGCGCAGCGACAGCACTGGCCCGAACCGATCCAGTTCCGCGCTGTGGTTGAATACCACATCCAGTAGGACCTCAATGCCGGCGCCGTACAGCGCCCGCACCATATCGCGGAATTCGTTCAGCGCGCTTTGCCCCTGTTGTCCCGCGGCATAAGCGGGCTCCACCGCGCAGGGGGCCAGCACGTTATAGCCCCGGTAATTAGACAGCCCCTAGCGCTGCAATCGCGGCTCATGGGCGTGCTGCTGCACCGGCAGCAATTCAACGGCGGTAATGCCGAGGGAGCGCAGGTACGCCAACATTTACGGATGGGCCAGACCGGCATAGGTCCCGCGCAGCGCGGCGGGAATAGCGGGGTGCAACTGGGTGAGACCACGCACGTGGGCTTCATAGATCACCGTCTTCCCCCAGGGCACCGCCGGCGGCGTATCGCCGCGCCAGTCATAATCGAGCGCCACCACCCGGCATTTGGAAACATAGGGCGCGCTGTCGGTGGGATCCGGCTGGTCGCCCGCGTCCAGCAGCGCCGGATGGTCGCCGACCTCCCCTTCCAGCGTGTAAGCGCAGGGATCGATAACCAGCTTTGCCGGATTGAAACGGTGGCCCTCGCCGAGGGCGAAAGGGCCATGGAGACGAAAGCCGTAACGCAGGCCCGCACCGGCGCCGGCCAGATGGCCGTGACAACGATCGCCGCTACGGCCGGGTAATTCCCACTGCTGTTCGCCGCCCTGCTCATCGAATACGCACAGCACCACCCGCTCTGCATGGGCGGAAAACAGGCAGAAATTGACGCCGGCGCCGTCAATGCGGGCGCCCAGGTATTCAGGAGACCCCGCCGTTAGCGCCGTCATTCCCCCTCCCGCAGCAAAAAGAGGGTCGCCAGCGGCGGCAACGTCAGCGACAGAGAATAGCCGTGGTAATGCCAGGGGATCGGCTCGCTGTGGATTTCGCCCTGATTCCCCGTATTACTGCCGTTATAATAAGCCGAGTCGGTATTGAGCACCTCATGCCAACGGCCGCCGTGGGGGACGCCGATGCGATAGCCTTGGCGCGGCACCGGCGTAAAATTGCTGACCACCAGCATTTCATTGCCGGCGTTGTCGCGACGCAGGAAGGCAAATACCGAGTTTTCATGGTCATCAGACACCAGCCACTGAAAGCCGGAAAACGTATAATCGCACTCATAGAGCGGAGGATGACTGCGATAGCATTGGTTCAAATCCCGCACCAGCCACTGCACGCCGGCATGGTAACCGCCTTCATCGTCCAGCAAATGCCAGTCCAGGCTCACATCGTGGTTCCATTCTCGGCGCTGGGCAAATTCGTTACCCATAAACAGCAGCTTTTTACCGGGATGGCCCCACATAAAGCCGTAATAAGCGCGCAGATTGGCGAATTTTTGCCAATCGTCGCCGGGCATACGTCCGAGAATGGACCCCTTGCCGTGCACCACCTCATCGTGGGACAGCGGCAGCACAAAATTCTCGCTGTAGGCATAGACCATGCTGAACGTCATCTGATGATGATAGTATTTGCGATGCACCGGATCGAGCTGCATATAGTGCAGCGTGTCGTTCATCCAGCCCATATTCCATTTGTAATGGAATCCCAGCCCGCCGGCGTCCGGCGGCCGGCTGACTCCGGAAAAAGAGGTGTACTCCTCCGCCACGGTGACCGCGCCGTCACGCTGCGTGCCGACGGTATGGTTGGTGTAGCTCAGAAAGGCGATGGCCTCCAGATTTTCATTGCCGCCATAAAAGTTGGGCACCCACTCACCGGCGGCGCGGCTATAATCGCGGTAAATCATGGAAGCCACCGCATCGACCCGCAGCCCGTCGAGGCCATAACGCTCCAGCCAAAACAGCGCGTTGCCGGCCAGATAGTTGCGCACTTCGTTACGACCATAATTGTAAATCAGCGTATTCCAGTCCTGATGCCGCCCCTCTTTCGGATCGGCGTATTCGTACAGCGCCGTGCCGTCAAAGTGCGCCAGCCCGAATTCGTCGCTCGGGAAATGGCCCGGCACCCAGTCCAGCAGCACGTTCAACCCGGCCTGATGGGCGGCGGTAATGAGCGTGCGAGAATCCTCCGGCGTACCGAAGCGACAGGCCGGGGCATAAATGCCAAGGGGCTGATATCCCCAACTGCCGTCAAAAGGGTGTTCATTTATCGGCAACAATTCGATATGGGTAAAACCCATATACTTCACGTAGCCGACCAATTGCTCCGCCAGCTCCAAATAACTAAGCCAGAAATTATTCTCGGCGTGGCGGCGCCAGGAGCCCAGATGCACTTCATAAATGGCGATAGGTTGGTTCATTCCATTGGCCTGGCGGCGTGCCACGTCAGGCGGATCCGCCGGCGGCGGCAATCCTCGCGTTAGCGACGCCGTGTCTGGACGCATAGGGATCGGCTTTGAGCCGCGTCTGCCCGTGGCAATCGATGATTTCATATTTATAAAGTTGACCAACGGTTACCGCCGGCAGAAAGAGTTCCCAAATACCGTTTTCCCGCCGCTGGCGCATCGGATGGCGGCGGCCCTCCCAAAAATTAAATTCCCCAACTACCGAAACCCGCCGCGCATTGGGCGCCCAAACGGCGAAACGCATGCCGGCGACGTCATCGAGAACCTCAGGATGTGCCCCCAGCCGTTCCCAGGGACGTAAATGGGTGCCTTCCGCCAATAGCCAGCTGTCAATATCCTGTAATAAAGGACCGAAACGATAAGATAAGTATGCTCATGCCAGGTAACGGCCAGCCGATGATGAAAAGGATTTTTACGCCGTGGAATCAGCGCGCTAAAAAAACCGCGCGGGTCATCACAGTTTAAATCTGTGACTCGGCGTCCATTTTTCGCCTCTATTACGCTTTGTTGAATAAATCCGAAATTTTTGACGACTTCCTCCCTATCAGGGCGATTGTTACATGATGCGGACGCTGTTTGGCATTCCTAACAACGTGATCCGGTTAAGCGCTTTGACCATTGCCATAGCCTCACCTACCTGCGCGTCATAGTCATGCAGACTCAGATGACCACCCAGAAGTATTTTAAACCGGAACATGGCCGTTTCAGCCAGTGAACGCCGGTGATAACCTACTTTCTTTTTCCAGGTATCGTTATTGCCGCTCAGATGCTGATTTGCCACCGCATGGTTACGCTCATGGTATCGAGCTGGCCAATATTGCGCACCACTTCGCGGTGGGATAAGCGGCTTTATTTTTTTCCTCAGCAGAGCATCATGACAGTAACGCGTATCGTAAGCACTGTCAGCCGACGCTTCCCTGATTTTCCGGTGGGTTTGGTTAATCAGCCCGGGCAGCGCCTGCGCATCTGTCGTACCGCTTAGCGATAAATCGGCACAGATAATTTCATGTGTCGCGCTATCTACTGCCAGATGAAGCTTGCGCCATACTCTGCGCCTCTCAGCCCCATGCTGCCTGACTTTCCATTCGCCTTCGCCGAAGATTTTCAGGCCGGTGCCATCGATGACCAGGTGTGAGATTTCGCCGCGGGTTGGCGTTTTTATGCTGATGTCGACGGTTTTTGCTCGCCGGCTGACCAGAGAGTAATCTGGGCAGCGCAGCGACAGCCCCATCAGTTTAAAAATCGAGTCAACGAAACCCTGTAACGCCCGGAGCGAAAGGTTAAACACGCGCTTTATCATCAGAACCGTGGTAATGGCCATATCGGTGTAGTGAAGCGGCCGGCCACGATGTTCAGGTGGTGTACTCTCAGTCCATGCAGCAATGGCTGACTCATCAAGCCATACTGTCAGGTCCCCCCGCTGCCTGAGCGCATTGTTATATGCGGGCCAGTTGGTAATTTTAAACTTTTGCTTTGCCATGGGGACCTGATGTTGAAACGAATGTAGTGATCATAGCCGCCAGTCACCTAAAAGTTCGATTTATTCAACAAAGCCCCTCTATTACCGTGACCGCGCTGGCATCCGGCAATAACGCGCGTACCACCAAACCCGCCTCGGTGTAATGTATCCCCAATAAAGAAAACGGATCGGCATAATGGTCGACCACCAGTGCGGTAATAACATCTTGGTCGGGATATCCTGCCATGTCTTCTTCCTTTGCTTACTCCATGAAATAAAAGGATATTGCAAAAAAAATAAAGGGTAAAAACCTACCAGCCAGCACGCTCTCGCACCGTCAGCCGCGCGCGGCGGCGGCACGTTGGCGGTTAACGTACGTGACAAGGGAGCAGAAAGTTTCCATATGAGAGACAATTACGATGAGAACGTAATCATGGAACTCTCAATAATAAGCATAGACAAATGTTTACCGCGCGTTCAGGCTTGCTTAACGAAATTTTTTATTAACTATTAAGCCTATGAAAAACTTAACTTCACTCAGTTAAATTTTTTATCAGCCAAAAAAACACGTTGGCGACAGGTGTTGCATCAAACGCAATGAATGACGGGCGCCCACGGATCGTTAATCAACGGATGGGCGGAGAGTACGCCGCGCGGGTCTGCGCCGATGACGGGTGGGGCCGACCGTACTCTGGCGCGGGCGCGTCATGCGCGTCATCTTTTCTCATTGCGCTGGGACATGAGAATATCAGCCTACCTGAATCGCCGGCGCCCGATGGCGCTTAAAGTGCCACAGGCATTAACCCGGCGCTGGTCGCGCAGGAAGGAAGAAAATAAAAGCAGGTGGACGTGCGCGAGTGAAGTCAGTTTACCCGGCGGCACGGCGAAAGACGACTATCCGCCCCTCGCTTCAGGCGGCAAGGTGCGGCTATCGTTCCTTCGCACCCGGCGGCAAGGGGCAAATATCAGTGAGCTAACTGGCGCAGCATGCGGCGCAGGGGTTCGGCGGCGCCCCACAACAGCTGATCGCCGACGGTGAAGGCCGAAAGATACTCCGGCCCCATGTTCAATTTGCGCAGCCGGCCGACCGGCGTTTTCAGCGTGCCGGTCACCGCCGCCGGCGTCAATTCCCGCATCGACAGTTCACGATCGTTAGGTACCACGGTCACCCAGTCATTATGGGTTGCCAGCAAACGTTCAATTTCCGCCAGCGGAACATCCTTCTTCAGCTTCAGCGTAAACGCCTGGCTATGGCAGCGCAGGGCGCCGATGCGCACGCACAACCCATCCACCGAAATTGCCTGACGGGTGTTGAGGATTTTGTTGGTTTCCGCCTGGCCTTTCCACTCTTCGCGGCTCTGGCCGTTTTCCAGTTGCTTATCTATCCAGGGGATCAGGCTACCGGCCAGCGGCACGCCAAAGTTATCCGTCGGCAGGGTGCCGCTGCGGGTCAGATCGGTGACCCGCCGCTCGATATCCTGAATGGCCGAAGCCGGATTTTGCAGCGGTTTCGCTACCGCGTCGTGCAATTGCCCCATTTGAACCAGGAGTTCACGCATATGGCGCGCCCCGCCGCCGGATGCCGCCTGGTAGGTGGCGACCGAGGCCCACTCCACCAAATCCTGGGCAAACAACCCGCCCAGCGACATTAGCATCAGGCTCACGGTGCAGTTACCGCCAACAAACGTCTTAATGCCGCGATCCAGGCCCTGTTGAATCACCGCCTGGTTAACGGGATCGAGAATGATAATCGCGTCATCGCGCATACGCAGCGACGACGCTGCATCAATCCAATAGCCTTGCCAGCCGATTTCACGCAGCCGCGGATAGATTTCGTTGGTATAATCGCCGCCCTGGCAAGTAACGATAATGTCCAGCGCGCTGAGCGCCGCCAGATCCCGTGCATCTTGCAGCACGCCCTGCTGGCCGTTGACCGCCGGCGCGGGCTGACCATGTTGGGAGGTGGAAAAAAATACCGGGCGGATGGCGTCAAAATCACGCTCTTCGGTCATGCGCTGCATTAGCACTGAACCGACCATACCGCGCCAGCCGATAAAACCAACGTTTTTCATGTTTAATTGTCCTGTCGTAGGGGGTGACAAACTATTCCGTGTGCTCTTACTACACAGCGTCAGCAGGATACACTCTGTCCACCATAAAAAATGTGGCCGAAATACCGCAAGTGAAATTATTCGATTTTAAGCCCTTTTTCAGCAGCGGCGCTTATACTCTTCCCCTGCCGTTGCCGGGGCGCCGGCGCTGATGACGTTGAGGTAATAATGAGTGAAATGATATCGGCCACCGTTTTGTTATTTCTGATTATGGATCCCTTGGGCAACCTGCCCATATTCATGTCGGTGCTCAAACATCTGGAGCCGAAGCGGCGGCGCGTTATCGTCATCCGGGAAATGCTGATAGCGCTGCTTCTAATGCTGGTTTTTCTGTTTGCCGGCGAACATATTTTGTCGTTTCTCAGCCTGCGCACCGAAACGGTATCCATCTCCGGCGGCATTATCCTCTTTCTGATCGCTATCAAAATGATTTTTCCTTCCCAGGAAGGCAACAGCACCGGCCTGCCGGCGGGGGAAGAGCCGTTTTTGGTGCCGCTGGCGATCCCGCTGGTCGCCGGCCCGTCTATTCTGGCGGCGCTGATGCTGCTATCGCATCAATATCCACTGCAAATCAACCATTTGGTCCTGGCTTTACTCATCGCCTGGGGTCTGTCGGTCGTCATCCTGATGTTGTCCAACGTCTTTCTGCGGTTGCTGGGGAGTAAAGGGGTCAGCGCGCTTGAGCGGTTGATGGGGTTATTGTTGGTCATGATCTCGACTCAGATGTTCCTGGACGGCGTGCGCGCCTATCTGCGTACTTAGGGACGGGAGACAACATCGTCAATCAATAGACCGGGCGTGACAACCGCCCGCACGCTCAAGAAGCGGCAGGCGGTCGATTGGTAAAACCCGGCCTAGCAGGCAGACTGCCAGGCCGGACTGCGCGAGCGTAGGCGGATAAGGTTAAATTACCATATTCAGCAGCAGACAGCCCACCAGGCCGCTGACCGCGATGATGGTTTCCAGCACGGACCAGGAGCGGATGGTCTCACCAATTGTCAGGTTGAAATACTCCTTGAACAGCCAGAAGCCAGGATCGTTGACGTGGGAAAAGATCACGCTGCCGGAGCCGACGGCGATGACCATCAGCTCGGGGCTAACGCCGGTGGTGGCGATAAGCGGCGCGGCGATACCGCCGGCGGTAATCGCGGCGACGGTCGCCGAACCCAGTGCGATACGCAGCGTGGCGGCGATGGTCCAGGCGAGCAGCAGCGGAGAAATGGTGCTACCTTCCATCAGCGAGGCGATGTATTTATCCACGCCGCTGTCAACCAACACTTGTTTAAACGCCCCGCCGCCGCCGATGATCAACAGCATCATGGCAATGATTTTAATGGAATCGGTAATGGTACCCATTACGTCATCCATACTGCGGCCCCGATTCAGACCAAAGGTGAAAATGGCAATCAACACCGCGATAAGGGTGGCCATAATGGGATCATCGAAGAACTCGGTGTAAGCCAAGATGGGATTGCCGGCCGGCAGCAGCATTTCGGTGATGGCGCGTAGCGCCATCAATACCACCGGCACCAGCGAAGTCCAGACGCTGACGGCAAAGCTCGGCATTTCCTGCTCGGTGAATTTTTTCGGATTGTACAGAACTTCCGGCACCGGTTTGTCGATATGGCGCAGAAATTGCGAATACACCGGACCGGCCAGGATGACCGTCGGGATGGCGAGGATAGTGCCGTACAACAGGGTCTTACCCATATCGGCGTGGAAAATGGCGGCGATGGCGGTGGGGCCGGGGTGCGGCGGCAGGAAGCCATGCGCCACCGACAGCGCGGCGGCCATCGGCACGCCGACACAAAGCAGTGAAATACGCGCGTTGGCGGCGATACTGAACACCAGCGGCAGCATCAGCACAAAACCAATCTCGTAAAACAGCGCGAAACCGACGGTGAAGCCCGTTAATACCACCGCCCATTGAATATAGCATTGGCCAAATTTGTCGATAAGCGTGGTGGCGATGCGTTGAGCCCCGCCGCAGTCCGCCAGTAGTTTACCCAGCATGGCACCAAAGCCCATGATCAGCGCCAGGCTACCGAGCGTACCGCCAACCCCGTTTTTAATCGACCCGATAACTTTATTGACCGGCATGCCCTGCAAAACCCCTACCGCCAGCGCAACCAGGATTAAGGCGATAAAACCGTTTAATTTAAAACGGATCATCAGGAGCAGCAGCAGTGCTACACCAATGGCAACAATAAAAAGTGGCATGATAATTCCCCAATGGATATCTGTCCGGACCGGCATTTCGCGTGTCGGTCAATCGGTGATAGTCTTCAATTCATATCGTACGAGATGATGTTACCGGTATCATGATACCGGTAACATCGCCCGCTAAGGAATGCATGGGGGAACTATATTAGCGTTTTGGGATCGGGATCATATTCTGACCCCGGGCGCAGGGCCAGAGACTTTCACCGTCCGGTTAGGGTCAGACCTGAAGCAGAGCAGCGCTAGTGCCGTTAACGTTCGGCAGCGGCGGCGTCGCCTGTCCGCGCGCCGGGGTTGTCAGATACTTTCACCCGCCAATAACGTGAAACCTACGTCGATTTGTCCATCGCCGCGAGGCTCACCCCGCAGGCGAGCCAGCAGGCAGTCAGCGCTCAGGCGCCCCATTTCCTCGCGGGGGGTGAGTACGCTTGCCAAGCGCGGATGGACAACCCGGGCGAAGTCGTGGCCGTGGAAGCCGGCGATCGCCATTTTATCGGGCACGGCGATCCCCTGGCGCTGGCATTCAAATAGCGCACCGATGGCCAGGTCGTCGTTGGTGCTGATGATACCGTTAATGCCGGGATACTCCCGCTGCGCTTGGCGCAGCAGCTCCACGCCGGCGGTATAGTTGGAAGAATCCGCTATCATGACGCTATACGCTGGCAGGCCGGCGTCGCGCATGCCTTGCTCATACCCCTGCTGTTTGATGATGGTACGTTCATCCTGCCGGGCACCGAAGTACACTACCTGACGGTGTCCCCGTTCGATAATCAGGCGGGTCATCTGCCGGGCCGCCTCGAAATTATCAAAACCCACGGCCATATCCAGACACGGTGAAACGTAATCCATGATTTCCACTACCGGAATGCCGGCCACTTCGATCATTTTCAGCGTGCGGGGAGTGTGATGGCGTTCAAACAAAATAAGGCCATCGATATTATAAGAGAGCAGCGAGGTCAGCCGCAGCTCTTCCAGCTCCGGTGAATAACCATAGTGCGCCAGCATGGTCTGATAGCCGTTGGCATCGGTGACCTGTTCAATGCCGCGCAGGACTTCGGCGAAAACTTGGTTGGTCAGCGAAGACAATAAAACGCCGATAGCGCGGCTGGTGGCGTTGAAGAGAATATCCGGCGCTCGATTGGGAATATAGCCCAGCCTGTCAAGCGCCGCGGCGATTTTTGCCTGCAGCGCCTGGGAAACCCGATCCGGATCGCGCAGATAGCGGCTTACCGTCATTTTGGTGACCCCAACCTGATCGGCAACATCCTGCAGTCCCGGCCTTTTTTTCTTCATTATTAACTTGTTAACCTCCGCCGACGATTCAGCTAAGTTTAACAAAAAAAAGCCTGGCCGAGTATTTTTTCCCGGTTAAACCGGCGGCAGATCAAACAGCAGCACTTCGCTGTCCTCGTGCGCCGCCAGCGCGATACGGCTTTCATCCCACACCGCCAGCGCATCGCCGGCCGCCAGCGTCTTTTCATTCACCGTCAACGCGCCGGCAATCACCTATAGCCCCAGCCGGCGATCAGGCGCTATCGGCCGCGCGGGAGCGCCCAGCGGGTCAGCGTCATATCCTGGAACACCCGCAACGATCCGTCGCGGGCATCCGGCGATAGCACCAGTTGGCGGCCTTCGGGCGCCGCGAAGCGACGCTGTTCGTAGCGCGGCGGCAGACCGGTTTGCATCGGCAATATCCAGATCTGATAGAGATGCAGGAGCGCATCGTCGCGGGCATTGTATTCGGAGTGCCGTATCCCGGTCCCGGCGCTCATAATCTGAAACTCGCCGGCGTGAATCTGCGCCTGATTGCCCATACTATCCCGGTGCGCAACCGTCCCGGACAGCACATAGGTCAGAATCTCCATGTCTTTATGGGGGTGGGTGCCAAAGCCTTCACCGGGGGCGATGATATCTTCATTGATCACCCGCAGCGCGGAAAATCCCATAAAATCGGGATGATAGTAGTCGGCAAAGGAAAAACTATGCCGGCTGGTCAGCCAACCATGCTGGGCATAGCCGCGGTCGTTGGCGGCACGTACAAAGTTCATATTCAATTCTCCTCACTATTTTCCTCCAGTCTATGCGCGGCGCAGCAGAATAATAGCGGAAAAATATCACCACTAAGTTCAAAAAAATCGAATGACGGGCGACAGAGGGCTAATGAGGGTATTAAAAAAAAAACCAGCGCACAGGCTGGCTGAAATTACTGGAAGCAATGTGAGCAATGTCGTGCTCCCGTGCCAGTATCGCAATGGCTGGCAAGCATAGTAATGGCAATCATTATCATTCACAGTCGTAAAGCATTTTTTATTCCTCTCCCAAATACATCGCCCGTAGATATCGGGGCACCGCATCGTCCTCGTTGCTGCCGATAACGTCCAGGGTCGGCAAGGTGTCCTTCAGGCGCTGCTGGGCATTTTGCATAATGCAGCCTTTGCCGGCCATCGCCAGCATTTCTTGGTCATTCATCCCGTCGCCGAAGGAGATACAATCCTTAAGTTGATATCCGAGCAGGCCGGCCACCTGCCGCAGCGCGTACCCTTTGGAAACCCCGCCCGCCATGACCTCCAGACAAACCGGTAGGGAGAAGCTGACGTTGACCCGATCGCCCCAGCGGGCGTTGAGCGCTTCTTCCAACACCAGCAGCCGCTGATGGTCGTCGCAGGTGAAATACACTTTGCAGATGCCGTCGGTGGGCAGCGCGCCCTACTGATACACCTGATATTTGAACGTGGATTCGCGAAAAAAATCTTCCTGATCGGCGCGATTACGGTTCATAAACCATTCATCATTGCGAAAGACATTCGTCAGGATTTTCGGATCCTGATGCACTACGCTGAACAACTCCGCGGCGATATCTTCATCCAAATTGTGGGAGAAGATCAGCTCGCCGGCGGTGTTGTGTACCCGTGCGCCGTTAGAGGTGATCATATAGGCGTCAATCTCCAGATTGGCGCGCATCTGCGCCACGTCCACATGGTGGTGGCCGGTGGCGAACACGAAGTGGATCCCGCGTGCGGTCAGGAGTTGCAGAGTTTGTTTGGTGTAGGGGGTGAGCCGGTGAAAGCAGTGTGCCATCAAGATCGGACGCAACAATATGGAACATGGGACGATAAAACCTCTGGTGTACGCGGCGAAACCAGCGCCGCAGATTAATGATGCCGCATAAAGAAATTAGCGATTAACGTAAGAGCTTGCGTGCGCAGCGGGTCAGTCTCGAATAAAATTTCGTGACGCGCGCCCGTAATCGTTATCGGGCCGTTATTCTCACAGGGATGACCCGCCAGGGCCATCGCCTGGCAGAACGCCCGGTGGCTACGGTTATCCACGATTTTGTCTTCTCCGGCCTGCATCAGCAGCACCGGCGTGGTAATGGCGCCGGCCTGCGCCAGCACCTGCTCCCCGGCCAGTATCCCCTCGCGCACTCAGTGGTAGGTGGGGCCGCCCAGTTGCAGCTCCGGATAATCGGCGTAGTAGCGCAGGTTGCGGCGATAGCGTTGGTCGCTGTGCGTCAGCATGTTGACCGTGAACGGTCGGGGCCGCCAGGCGCCGGTGCCTACCGCGTAGCGATCGCGCATGGCCGGCCGCAGTTCCGCCCACTCCAGAATACACCAGGCCAGCCAGCGCGGCAGGCGTCCGGCTGCTCCGCCAGGAACAGCGCGAGAATGGCGCCGCCCATGGAGTGCGCCAGCGCAAAGCGTCTGCGGTAGCCGGCCGGGTGGACAATCCATTGCCAAAAGCGGGCGAAATCGCTGACATAATCGGCGAATTGCAATACGTGACCGCGGTGGGAGTCTGCCAGCAGTCTGCCGGAAAGCCCTTGTCCACGGTGATCGATAATCATCACATCATAGCCGCACTGGAACAGATCATAGGCCACTTCCGGATATTTGACATAGCTTTCAATGCGGCTAGTGCTGATGACCACCACTTTATCATGGCCGGGGGCGCAAAAGCGCACAAAGCGAATCGGCAGCGCCTGCGCGCCGGCAAATTCGCCTTCTTCCCGCCCGCGCCAAAAATCCAGCAGCTCGCCGTTAGAGAACGCAGCGAACTGCCGTTCACGGGTTAGCCACTGGGCATTACGCACCCGGCACATTGTCCGGCGGCGCCTTAGCGCGACAAAATAAGGTTAATGCCGAAGCCGGCAAACAATACGCCGGCCACGCCATCGATCCAGCGCGCCAGACGCTGATAACCGCGGCGCATCGCCGGCAGGGCAAACACCACCGCCACCAATGAAAACCACAGCAGGGTTTCGCCCAAAATCAGGGCGAATATCCCAAAGCGGGCGCCGGCGCCGATATTATCGCCGACGAAAAGCGAAAATACGCTGCCGAAATAGATAACCGCCTTGGGATTGGCCAGATTAGTGAGCAGGCCGCGTAAAAAGCGATGCTCGCGGCCGCCGTCAGCGGCAACGGCCGGGGGATTGACGCCCGCCGGGGCCTGCCGACGCGCCGCCGCCCGCAGCAGTTGCCAACCCATCCAGCAAAGGTACAGGCCGCCGCCGCAGGTAATAAGGTTATGCAGCCAGGCCATACGGCTCAAAAGCAGATGCAGCCCCAGCAGCGCCACCGCCGCCCAAATGGCCACCCCGAGGGTGATACCCATGACGCCGTACATCGCCTGGCGGCGGTCTGCGAGACGAAAAAGAAATCCGGACCGGGGAACATCAGGGCGATCAAATGCAATTAACATACTTTTCCTGCTCCTGAAATAAAACGCCGGAGCATCTTGCCCCGCACGTCAGTGGATGACTGTCCCGCTACACCGCGGCCCGTCCCGATGCCCGCCGCACGGCGGCCGCTCCGGCCCGGGCGCGCTTAGCGCACGGGCAGAGGCGGAGGCGGATCTTCGTCGGACAGGTGTTCGCGGATAAGGGCCAGTAACGGAAGCCCGAAACGCTCCAGTTTACGATTCCCCACCCCGTTGATCCGCAGCATCTGGCCGCTGTCGGTGGGCAATTGCTCGGCTATCTCCAGCAGCGTGGCGTCGTTGAACACCACATAGGGCGGGACGTTGGCTTCGTCCGCCAGCGTTTTGCGCAGCTTACGCAGTTTGGCGAATAACGGGCGATCGTAGTTACCGCCGTAGGTTTTGGGGGCCGCGCGGGTTTTCAAATTGGTCACCCGCGGCTCCGCCAGCATCAATGCCACCTCGCCCCTGAGCACCGGCCGCGCGGACTCGGTCAACTGCAACGCCGAGTGCTGGGTGATATTCTGACTGACCATCCCCAGGTGGATCAATTGTCGCAGCACGCTTATCCAATGCTCATTGCTGCGGTCGCGGCCGATACCGTATACCGGCAGCCGATCGTGCGCGTTTTCACGAATACGCTGGCTGTTGGCGCCTCTGAGCACCTCAACGACATAGGCCATACCGAAACGCTGCCCGACCCGGTAAATGCAGGAGAGCGCTTTACGCGCCTCCTCCAACCCATCATAGCGCTTGGGCGGATCGAGGCAAATATCACAGTTACCGCACGCCATTTGACGGCCTTCGCCAAAATAATTCAGCAGCACCAGCCGCCGGCAGGTCTGCGCCTCGGCAAAAGCGCCCATGGCGTTTAGCTTATGGCGCTCGATATCCTGCTGCTGGCCGGCGGGTTTTTCTTCCAGGCAGCGCCGCAGCCAGGCCATATCCGCCGGATCGTATAGCAAGATGGCTTCGGCCGGCAGACCGGCGCGACCGGTTTCCTGATAGTACGATTCGATGGTGCGCGGGATATCAAAATGCAGCACAAAGCGCACATTGGGCTTATTAGTCCCCATCCCGAACGCCACCGTCGCCACCACGACCTGCAAATCATCGCGCTGAACCGCCTCTTGCACCTGGGCGCGGCGCTCGTTTTCCAGGCCAGCGTGGTACGCGGCCACGCTGACGCCGCGGCTTTGCAACCGCGACTGAGATCTTCCACCCGCGAACGGCTGTTGCAATAGATAATGCCGCTCTTGCCGTGCTGACCCTGCACAAAGTACCAGAGCTGCTCAAACGGCTTGTATTTCTCCACCAGCGTGTAGCGAATATTGGGGCGGTCAAAGCTGCTGACCTGGATCAGCGGAGCGCGCAAATCCAGCAAACGCAGGATATCCTGCCGCGTAGCCTCGTCCGCGGTGGCGGTCAGCGCCAAAAACGGCAGCGTCGCAAAATGGCGTTTGATTTGCCCGCGCGCGCGGTATTCCGGGCGGAAATCGTGTCCCCATTGCGAAATGCAGTGCGCCTCGTCCACCGCTATCATCGCCAGCCGCCACTGCTGCAGTTGCTCGAGCATGTTGTCCATCATCAGACGCTCGGGCGCGATATACAGCATCTTAATGCGCCCGCTGCGGCACGCGGCCATCACCTCGTACTGCTGCTCGCGGCTCTGGGTGGAATTCAGACAGGCCGCCGCCACGCCATTGGCCAGCAGCTGATCGACCTGATCCTTCATCAGCAAAATCAGCGGTGAAACCACAAGCGTCAGCCCATCCATCACCAGGGCGGGGATTTGATAGCACAGCGATTTACCGCCGCCGGTGGGCATCACCACCAGGCAGTCGCGGCCGCTCAGAACCGAGTGAATGATCGCTTGCTGGCCCGGCCGAAACTGCTGGTAGCCAAAGGTGTCGTGCAACACCTGCTCCGCCAGCGCTTCCCGTTGGATTATTTCCGCCGTAGACACATCTGCTCCAACTTTGTCTTCAGACGGACGCCGCAGGGGGGCGTCCGTGGTTAAGTCCCTGTGAATTACATCATATCATTGAGCATAAAGCCCATCCCTATACGGATCTGCCGATGATTATAATCGATTAGCGACTCGCCATAGCCGCTGTTCCAGTTGTAGCGCCCTTCCGCGCTAAAGATGCTCTCACCCCAGGCATAGCCTATCTTCAGTCGGTAGTGGCCCATGTACTTGATAATATCGGGGTTATCGCTACTGTCGTCCAGCCACAGCCAGGGTTTTACCTCCACCTGCCAGTTGCCGTTTTGCGCCATTAGCCGCGTATAGGCGCGGTTCCAGCTGCGCGACGTAGGATCCGAACGGCCGTTGGATTGATGGTTCAGGCCCACTTCCACATCGCGCAAGGTCCAGCCTGCGAAATCATAATCCGTTGCCCAGCCAATGAACAGCTGCGGTTCATAGTTGGTCTCACGAAAGGGCGACGATTCCTCGCTGTTGGATAACTGCCACCAGGAGCGCTGGGTGTATGAGGCGCCCAAAAGCGAGTTATCCCCCGCGATGCCGCGCCACAGCGGGAACCCCAGGCTCAGTTGGAACGCCACTTCGTCTTTTTTGGCGTTATTGGCCCAATCGTAGCTGCTTATCGCCTGTTTGTTGATGTTGCTGGTATAGGTGTAGAGTAAGTAGTTGCTCTCGTACGGGTACAACGTGAAAGAATTGTCGTGCTCCTGCAACAGATTGGCAATGATACTTCCCTTCACCGCCGGCGTATCGTGGATCTTCTCAACCGTGGCTTCCTGTGCGTAAACGAAAGACGTCGATCCCAGCAAGAGAGCCGTGGCTCCCCAAAGTCTGCGCATAAAATGTTCTCCGAAAGCGCGTAACCCATCAACACAAGCATTCAAAGCTAATCATTTTACACGCTCCAGGAATTTTCGTTTAGGGAAAACTGCCTAAAGTGACTGCGACCATCCGAGACTAGTAAGCCATATTAATTAAGCATACTATAAACATATAATTTCCCTTACCCCGCGCGGTGAGCGTTGCCCCAATCCGGAATTGACTATGTCTTTAACCCCCCTTACCGCTGATCACGCCCGCCGTTTGATCGGGGATATCTTTGTTTATCATATGCCGTTCAACCACGAATTAGGCCTGAAGCTTACACAACATGAGAACGACGCCGCACAACTCGAATTCGCGCGCGATGAAAAGCTGGTGGGCAACACCCTACAGCGTATTCTTCACGGCGGCGTTATTGCCTCGGAACTGGACGTCGCCGCCGGCATAACCTGCGTCACCGGCGCATTGCTGCGCCAGCCCGCGTTGTCGGAGCAGGATCTGCGTCATCGGCTGGCGCGCATGGGAACGATTGACATGCGGGTGGATTATTTGCTGCCCGGCCACGGCGAGCACTTTACTGTCACCAGCCATCTACTGCGCGGCGGCAATAAGATCTCCGTGGCGCGCGCGGAGCTGCACAACAATCGGGGGCATCATCTCGCCACCGCAACTTATTTGGTAGGCTGACCAATGAACGAAAACACCGCCCGCCAAGGCGTGCTGTGCGCCCTCGGCGCTTACTTTATTTGGGGCCTTGCTCCCGCCTACTTCAAATTGATAGATTACGTGCCCGCCAACGAAATCCTCGCGCACCGTATTTTGTGGTCGGCGGTGTTTATGCTGGTATTGCTGACCCTGGGCCGCCGCTGGCCGCAGGTGCGCCGGTCTTTTCGGCGCGGCAGATTGCTGCTGACCCTGGCGCTGACCTCTGTACTGATAGGCAGCAACTGGCTGCTGTTCATCTGGGCGGTCAATCACCACCATATGCTGGAAGCCAGCCTCGGCTACTTTATCAATCCGCTGGTCAACGTTTTGCTCGGTATGCTGTTTCTGGGAGAACGTTTCCGGCGATGGCAATGGCTGGCGGTCGTGCTGGCATCCGCTGGTGCGCTGGTGCAGTTGTGGATGTTCGGTTCACTGCCGCTTATCGCCCTGGGACTGGCGCTTACCTTTGCCCTGTATGGCCTGCTGCAAAAAAAGATCGGCATCGACGCTCAAACCGGCATGCTGATAGAAACCCTCTGGCTGCTGCCGGCCGCCGCCGTTTACCTGTTTTTCATCGCCGACACCCCGACCAGCCACCTCAGCGCCAACGGCTGGCACCTTAATACGCTCCTGGCGAGCGCGGGCGTGCTGACCACCGTGCCGCTACTGCTGTTTACCGCCGTCGCTAACCGTCTGCGGCTGTCGACGGTAGGTTTTTTCCAGTATCTCGGGCCGACGCTCATGTTCCTGTTGGCGGTGGGCTTTTATGGCGAGGCGTTAAGCGCCGATAAACTCTATACCTTCGCCTTTATCTGGCTGGCGCTCGGCGTATTTATCGCCGACGCCCTGCTGGCCCAGCGACGGCGGCTACAGACCGCCTGACGCCGCGTCAGCCGCGCGATTGGCTGGCCTGGCGCCGGACGGAGGTGCGCGAGATAAAACGCGCCATCGCCGGCGGCCCGACCAGCAAAATGGCAAATAAACGCAGGCTTTGCATCGCCATAACGAAACCGATGTTTACCTGACTGCCGGCGGCGATAATCGCCACGGTATCCAAGCCACCCGGACTGGTGGCCAGATAAGCGGTCAGCAGATCCACCGGCAACAGTTTGGTCAACAGCCAGGCCATGGCGCCGCACAGCAGCATCAAACCGGCGATAGATGCCAGCATCTGCGGTAGCGTTTTCAGCGCCAACAGCACGATAGCGCGGGTGAAGCGCAAGCCGACGCTCCAGCCGATAAACGCATAGACCAGCGCCAATAGCCACTCCGGCACTTGCAGCGTCAGCGTGCCGGTGGCGTGCAGCGCGGCGGCCGGCAACCATCGGCAGCAGCAGCGGGCCGGCGGGAATACACAGCCGTCGGCCGAGTATCGCCCCCTCGGCCGCCACCCCCAGCGTGGCGACAAAGCGAAGGTCCAGCGGCGGAAACCACTGCACCGCCGGCCCCGGTAAACTGCTAAACCTGACCAGCAGCCAGCTCGACAATCCGCTGGCCAGCAGCGTAACCGCCAGCGTCAACACTACAGGTAGCCAATCACTGACCAGCACCGACAGAATGGAAGGCGAGAGGGCGCCGGCTATCATGCACCCCAGGATGGCCTGGCAGCCGATAAATACTTTTGGCGATATGGCGATGCGGGCGCCGGACAACGCCATCACCAGACCGACCATCATGGGTCCAAGCAGCAGCGCGGCGGGAACATGGTAATGTTGCAGGATAAATCCCAGCGCCAGCGAGCACGCCAGCAGGATCACCCATTGGAGATAAACCGGGAAAGCTTTCATGAATGAAGGTCGTTTAAAAGCAGGCGTAAGTAGCCATTTTATCACATTGCGGGCGTGTAGGGAAAATATCTGCGTCCGATGCGGCGCCCCGCCCAACCGCGCAAGGGCGTGATAGCGTTTCCAACGCCCGCCGGCGCCTTGCGATAGCAGGGGTTAACGGCAACGGGCCAGGGATGATGGAGCCTGCCGCCCTTTCCACCTCGGCCAATACCTAAAGCCAGTTTTTCCGTTTGAAATACAAATACGGCGCCAGCCCGGCCAGTATCATTAACATAATGGCGCCGGGGTAGCCGAAGGACCATTTCAGCTCCGGCATAAACTCGAAGTTCATTCCATAGCTGGAGGCGACCAGAGTCGGCGGCAGGAACACCACCGACACCACCGAAAATATTTTAATAATGCGGTTCTGCTCGATATTGATAAACCCCATCGCCGCCTGCATCAGGAAGTTCACCTTCTGAAACAGCGATTCGTTATGGGGCAGCAGCGATTCGATATCGCGCAGGATCTCCCGCGCCTGCTCCAACTGGCCCGACGGCAGCCGCGCCTTGCGCACCAGAAAATTCAACGCCCGCTGGGTATCCATCAGGCATAGCCTGACCTTCCAGCCCACATCTTCCAGCTCGGCGAGGGTTGAGAGCGCATTGTCATACTCATCACCCTGGTGGCCGTCCATGATGACCAGGCTCAGGGCCTCCAGATCGCTGTAGATATTCTCGATTTCGTCCGCCAGTTGCTCGATCTTGGTCTCGAACAAATCCAGCAGAAGCTCATAGGCGTTGCCGTCAATCAGCGTCTGGCTGCGGGTGCGCATCCGATACAGGCGAAACGCCGGCAGTTCCCGCTCGCGCAGGGTGTAAAGCCGGCCATCGCGGATGGTAAACGCCACGGTGGCGTTGCCGGCGTGATCCTCCGCGTCGGCATAAAAGAAAAAGGAGTGGATATGCAGCCCGTCCTCGTCCTCGAAAAAACGGGCGGACGCTTCGATGTCCTCCAGCTCCAGACGTGTCGCCAGGCTCTGGCCCAGCTCGTGCTGCACCCGTTCGCGCTCATCATCGCCGGGCTCGATCAAATCAACCCATACCGCCTCGGGTAGGGTTCCCAGCTCATCGGCGTCAAGACGCGATAAACGATGGTTTTCCAGTTGAAATGCGTTAAGCATACGCCCTCGTTTCCTTCACGGTAACAAACGGGAAACGCATTAGATCACAGAAATACGGGGTGAGGAGTCACCGTCGAGTTTCAGACCGTCAAAGATCCGACTCCGCGCGACGCTAAATGCAGGTCGCTGACAACCACTGAGGCAGCCAGCGCTGGAGGCAGCCTTAGTGGATGTACCTGATAAACAGATTATCGAGCCAGTATCTACTGGGGGTGTCCAAGGCGTAATCCTCTCCTAATAGTAGTGCGCGCATGTTACGCCGAGAAGAAAAAGGCTGTCAATACGTGAGAAAAACCGTTTGGCCAGTTTCTGTACAATAACGCGGCACGCGGCGGCGTTAAACGGTTTCCAGCCGGGCGTAAGCCGCCGCCAGCCATTTAATACCCTGGCCTTGAAACGCGATTTGCAGCCGGCTATGTTCGCCGCTGCCTTCCAGATTCACCACCGTGCCCTCGCCAAATTTCGGATGACGCACTCGCTGGCCGAGGGTGAAACCGCTGTCGTTTTCGCTCAGCGGCGCGCCTAGGCGCTGTTGGCTGGCCGGACGGGTTACGCTTGCACGCAGCCGCACTTCTTCCACGCAGGACGGCGGTAGTTCGCCAACAAAACGCGACGGCCGATGGTAGGCCTCTTTGCCGTACAGCCGGCGGGTCTCCGCATAGGTGATGGTCAGCTTGTCCATCGCGCGGGTAACGCCAACGTACGCTAAACGTCGCTCCTCCTCCAGCCGACCGCCCTCGTCCAGCGACATTTGGCTGGGGAACATCCCCTCTTCCATGCCGACGATAAACACTTGGGGAAACTCCAGCCCTTTGGCGGAATGCAGCGTCATCAATTGCACCGCATCCTGATAGGCATCAGCCTGGCCCTCGCCGGCCTCCAGGGCGGCATGGGATAGGAACGCCTGCAACGGCAGCAGATCCTGATCTTCATCGTTGTAGCTGAACTGGCGGGTGGCGGTGACCAGCTCTTCCAGGTTTTCGATACGCGCCTGGCCCTTTTCGCCTTTCTCCTGCTCGTACATGCTCCACAGACCGGAATTTTTGATCACCCGATCGGTTTGCACATGGAGCGGCAGCTCCGCCGTCTCTTGCGCCAGCGCATCGACAAGCTCCAAAAACCGCTGCAGCGCGGCGGCGGCGCGGCCGGCCAGCACGCGCTCGGCGAGCAGCGCCCGGCTGGACTGCCACAACGTCAACTGTCGGTCGCGGGCGGTCTGGCGCACCACGTCGAGGGTGCGATCACCGAGTCCGCGCGTCGGCGTATTGACCACCCGCTCATAGGCGGCGTCATCGTTGCGGTTGGCGATAAGCCGTAAATAGGCGAGCGCATCCTTGATTTCCTGGCGCTCGAAAAAGCGCATGCCGCCATAAATTCGGTAGGGCAGGCCCGTTTGCAGCAGCGCTTCTTCCAGCACGCGCGACTGGGCGTTGCTGCGATAGAGAATGGCGCAGTCCTTGAGCGCCCCGCCCTGCTCCTGGCTCACCTTGATGCGATTCACCACGAAGCGTGCCTCGTCCAATTCGTTAAAGGCGCAGTAAAGGGTAATCGGCTCACCTTCGGCGCCTTCGGTCCACAGATTTTTGCCCAGCCGGCCGCCGTTGTGGGCGATAAGGGCATTGGCGGCCTGTAGGATATTGCTGGTGGAACGGTAATTCTGCTCCAGGCGAATGGTCTGCGCGCCGGGAAAATCATCCAGAAAACGCTGGATATTCTCCACCTGCGCGCCGCGCCAGCCGTAAATCGATTGGTCATCGTCACCCACGATCATCACATTGCCGTCATTGCCGGCCAGCATGCGGATCCAGGCGTATTGAATTTGGTTGGTATCCTGAAATTCGTCTACCAGGATGTTGGTGAAACGCTCGCGGTAGTGGCGCAGAATATGCGGCTTGTTCAGCCACAGCTCATGGGCGCGCAGCAGCAGCTCGGCGAAATCCACCAGCCCGGCGCGGTCGCAGGCTTCCTGATAGGCCTGATAAATACGCTGCCAGGTCGCCTCCACCGGGTTGCCGTAACTTTCCACATGTTGCGGGCGCAGACCCTCGTCTTTCTTGCCGCCGATATACCACATCGCTTGGCGCGGCGGCCACTGTTTCTCATCAAGATTCATGGCGCGGATGAGGCGTTTTAACAAACGCAGCTGATCCTCGCTGTCGAGGATCTGAAAATCCTGCGGCAGATTGGCATCTTGATGGTGGGCGCGCAGCAGGCGGTGGGCCAACCCATGGAAGGTGCCTATCCACATGCCGCCCTGGCTGGTACCCACCAAATGTTCGATACGGTGGCGCATTTCCGCCGCCGCTTTGTTGGTGAAGGTCACGGCCATCACCGAATAGGGCGAGCAGTTTTTAACCGACAACAACCAGGCGATACGGTGTACCAGCACCCAGGTTTTGCCGCTGCCGGCGCCGGCCAGCACCAGTAAATTACCGCGTGGCGCCGCCACGGCTTCCCGTTGCTTGTCGTTCAAGCTGTTGAGCAAATCAGAAACGTCCATAGGTGACCTTTAACATGCTAATGGGGAATGCCGTCCGGCGGCGGCAAAAACACTGGTCATTTATGGGTCTTCCCCTGTTGTGGTGGCTAAGGGCATTATGATGGCAGTCTTGATTTTTGAGGAGTCTGCCATGGACGAAAAGTCCCTCTATGCCCATATCCTTAACCTGTCCGCACCGTGGCAGGTACAATCCCTTTCTCTTAATGAAAAATCTGGATCAGTGACGGTAATTGTCGGCATTGCCGAGCACACACAACTGGCCTGCCCAACCTGCGGTAAATCCTGCTCCATACATGATCACCGGCGTCGTAAATGGCGTCACCTCGATACCTGTCAGTTCACCACGCTGGTTGAGGCTGATGTCCCCCGCGTTGACTGCCCCGAGCACGGTTGCCAGACACTGCCTGTTCCCTGGGCAGGGTCAGGCAGCCGCTACACCTTGTTGTTCGAAGCCTTTGTTCTTTCATGGCTGAAAGTCAGCACCGTGGATGCTGTCAGAAAGCAGCTCAAACTCAGTTGGAATGCCGTTGAAGGCATCATGATGCGCGCAGTCAAACGAGGCTTGGCCCGGATAAAACAACCCTTATCCGCCCGTTACCTCTGCGTGGATGAAGTCGGGTTCAAAAAAGGACACCAGTACGTCACCGTTATCTCTGACAGGCAGGGACGCGCTTTGCAACTGACCGACGACCGCGGTGTAGAAAGCCTTGCCAGTTATCTGCGCAGCCTGAGAGATCACCAGCTTGATGAGATAAAAACGCTGTCTATGGACATGAACATGGCCTATATCAGTGCAGCCCGCATCCATCTTCCCAATGCCGTCGATAAAATTGCTTTCGATCACTTCCATGTGGCAAAAATGTTGTGCGCCGTCGTTGATAAAACCCGTCAGGGTGAGATGAAACAGATCCCGTCGTCAGACAGGAAAGACGCCCACCGCTCACGCTATCTATGGTTTTACAGCAAACAAAATCGCCTCGGGTGCTGGGCAGAGAGGTTAGAAGTTGCCCGGCTGATGTTACCCCAAACGAGCCAGTGCTGGGTAATGAAAGAGCTTGCTCGCGATCTGTGGCACCGCCGCTATGACAATCATAGCCGTAAGCTGTGGCAGGAATGGATGGCGATGGCTAAAGACACCGGCATACCGCTCATGGCCAGCATTGCCCGCATGGTGGCAAAACGCCTTTACGGCATTCTGAATGCAATGAAAAACCGGGTATCAAATGGGAATGCGGAGTCCCTGAACAGCAAAATACGGCTGTTCAGGATCAAGTCACAGGGCTTCAGGAACAAAGAACGTTTCAAGCTGGGCGTAATGTTCCACTATGGGAAACTAAATATGAATTTTTGAGCAATCATTTAAGAGAGTTATAAAATTTTTTTTGCTGGTGATGTTGTATTCGCTCGTCATTCTCCTTTTCTTTTTCCTTTTGCCACATATTACTGCATCCCGGATCGCTAGGGGTAAGACAATATTGAGTTTTATCAACTTGAGATTCACTTTTCTCCCAAGATAATTTTGGCGTTACCTCTGGTGACAGTGAATAGTCTTTCTTATCAGTGTCATACATCATATTTGGTGAGGTCGATGCTGCAACACCATGAAGCAGTAAGATAAATGGGGTATATGCATATTTTTTTAAGCATGACATGAACGTTATTCCTTTAAACGTAAATATGTTTGACATCCATACAGAAGTCCAAGTTCCAGCCAAAAGAATAAGTAAAGTAAAAATGCAGAACTGTCGATTGAGCCACCACAACAGGGGAAGACCCTCATTTATACAGACTTAAGAGTGATTATAACAAGGCTGCCAAGGATGCCAACCGCGAAATTTCCAGATGCGGTAACAGACGCGCATCGGCGGCGGCGAAATTACCGCCGCGACCGTTAATCCAGCAGGCCTGCATTCCGTAGCGAATGGCGCCGGTGACATCCGCCTCCAAATCGTCGCCCACGTGCAGAATATTGCAGGGCGGCACATTTAACCGCGCCGCCGCCAGCGCGTACATATCTTGCCTGGGCTTGGCGCGACCGTCCGGGCCGGCGCGCAAAATATGGCGGAAATAGCCCGCCAGTCCGCAGGCCTCGGGGGAGGCATTGCCGTTGGTTATCGCCACCAGCGGCCAGCGGGCGCTGAGGGCCGCCAGCGTGCTGTGGGTTTCCGCCGGCACATCTATCTGGCTGCGCCAGCGCAGGACCACCTCCATGGCGGCATCGGCGCCAACGCGCGCCTCGCGCTCGCTGAGTCCCGCGTTACGCATCGCCAGTTCGATCGAGCGCCAGCGCCAATGACTCACATCGTGGTAAATCTCCGGCTCGCGCTGGCACAACTCGCGGCGCAACCGTTGATAATCGTCCTGTCCCAGACAGCGTAGCGCGGGATGATATTGCTGTAGAAATTGCACCGACTCGTATTCGGTACGGGCAATCACCGGCCGATTATCGTAGAGCGTATCATCAAGATCAAAGGTTAACGCGCGCAGCTCTTGCAGAGGGCGATAGAAATGCATCAGATTTTTCCCCGTTTGGCTCGTGGGTGCGCGGCATCGTACACCGATGCCAGATGCTGGAAATCAAGGTGGGTATAGATCTGGGTGGTGCTGAGATTGGCGTGGCCGAGCAGCTCTTGCACCGCGCGCAAATTGCCGCTCGACTCCAGCATATGGGTAGCGAAGGAGTGGCGCAGCTTATGCGGATGGATATGACTATTTACCCCCTGCTTCACGCCCCATTCGGCAAAGCGTTTCTGCACATTACGCGCGGAAATACGTCCCCCGCGCTGGGCGATAAACACCGCGTCATTTTGAGGCGTGTATTGGTCACGCAGCGCCAGCCAGCGCCTCAACCAGGCCACGGCGGTGGCGCCGATGGGCAGTTTTCGTTCTTTATTGCCTTTACCCACCACCCGCACTTCGCCGCCGCTGAGATCAACGTCTGCGCAATTGAGGCCGACCAGCTCCGCTAGCCGCAGCCCGGCTCCGTACATAACCTCGAGCATCGCACGGTCGCGCAGCGCCAGAGGATCGTGGGTGTCGATATCCAGCAGGTGGTCAACTTCGTCGACATCCATATTTTTCGGCAGATGCCGGCCGTGGCGCGGCGCGGGAACACCTCGCGCCGGGTTTGCGCCCAACTGACCGATGCTCACCAGCCAGTCCAGAAAACTGCGCAGCGCGGAAAGCCGCAGCGCCAGACTGGCGGGCTGTAATCCCTGGCGCTTGCTGCGGGTGGCCAACGCGCGCACCTGGCTTACCTCCAGTTGCCGCCATTCCGTAAGCCCCATCTCGGAAGCCATGGCGATAAGAGTGGCCAACTGCCGAAGATAACTTTCCCGCGTTTTGGCGCTCAGCTGCCGCTCCACCCGCAAATATTGCAGGAAGGCATCGACCTGCGGCCAGAGCGGAGAGCGGGTGTCGGTCATGCCCGGCTGACCCAGCGTTCCAGCAGGCCCGGTAATAGCGTGGCCAATTGCTGTAACAACACCGTTCCCATGCCGTCCTGGAAATGCTGGCTGTCGCGGCTGGTAAACATAAGCACGCCGAGAGAGCCATCGTCCCCGAGCAGCGACATGGCGACGGAGCCCACCTGCCGTACCTGGGGCAGCAGCAGCAGCAACTCCGGGCCGTTCAGCTTGCCGAGATAATGATTGCCCTGGCCGAGACGTTGGATCCGCAGCGGCTCGAACGAGCTGCGCGCCAGCGCCAAATACGTGAACCCCGACGGGGCGCCCAATTGCCACTGATCGCTGAACAGCCGCACATGCGCCCCCGCCAATCCCAGGCCGCGCGCCCAGCGCTGCAGGCGATTAAGCAGCTCTTGCAAACTGTCTGCCGCCGCCAGATCGGATTGCAGCCGCAGTAAGCGATTGAACAGCGGCTCATTGGTGCTCGCATGTTCCATCAAACGGGTGATATCGTCTTCCAACTGTTGAATATGGGCACGCTGGCGCCCCAGTTGCCATTCCAAGAGGGAGACGCAGCCGTGCACCGGATGCGGCACCACCATCTGCTCCACGCTTCGGACATTGCGGATAAAGAAATCCGGGTGAGTGAGCAGATAACGCACCACCTGTTCGTCATCCAGCGTTTGCGCGCTGTCCGCCTGTTCGCCGACTTGCTTCATAGATGAATAAATCCGTCATAGATATGGGTGGCGGGTCCGGTCATATACAGCGGATGTCCCGGCCCGCGCCAGCTGATGTCGAGCCGGCCGCCGGGAAGGTCCACCTGCACCTGTTCCACCAATTGGCCCTGCGAGATCCCCACCGCGACCGCGGCGCAAGCGCCGCTGCCGCAAGCCTGGGTTTCACCCGCGCCGCGTTCATAGACCCGCAGGCGGATATGCCCGCGGTTCAACACCTGCATGAAACCGATATTGGCCCGTTCCGGAAAGCGCTCGTGACTCTCAAGCACCGGCCCGAGCGTCAGCACCGGAGCGCTCCCCACGCTGTCCACGGCAATCACGCAGTGTGGATTGCCCATGGAAACCACGCCGCACAGCACCGTCTGTTCCGCCGCGCGCATGATATAGGTTTTCTCAGCTTTGGCCGCGCGAAACGGCACCTGCTGTGGGTCGAAATTCGGCTCGCCCATATTAACGCGCACCATATCGTCCTCGGTGACGGTCAGCATCATGCGCCCCATTTGGGTGCTGACAAGAATGTCGCGTTTGTTGGTCAGATTTTTCATGCGCACGAAACGGGCAAAACAGCGTGCGCCATTGCCGCATTGCGCCACTTCGCTGCCGTCAGCGTTGAATATACGATAATGGAAATCCAGTTCCGGATCATAGGGCGATTCCACCACCAACAGTTGATCAAATCCCACGCCGCAATGCCGGTCCGACAGACGGCGGATCATCTCGGGTGAGAAATAGACATTTTGCGTCACGGCATCCACGACCATGAAGTCGTTACCCAGGCCGTGCATTTTGGAGAACTGCATATCCCACTCCGCTGAGTAACCGATAGTGCAGCATAGCGCGTCTGCCGGCAGGAAGCGACTGCGTCGCGATTACGGCTGTTCGGTCCCGACGGCGGCGCTGCTGCCATCATCCCCGGGCGAGGCGGTCTGCACCGGAGACTGGGTCGAGGACGGCGTGGTCGTCAGTTGATGCTTCTGTTCGCTTTTATCCGCTTTGTCCGCCGGCGGGAAATAAAGGGGACCTTTCAGGCCGCAGCCGTAAAGCCCCAGCAGCATCAACACCAACGCCGCGCGGCGCAATTCGCTTTTCATTTCACCCATTACCTATTGTTCATCCGTCTCAGCTTCCTATCATCGCAGTTGGCATATGAAAAGCAACAGCAATTGTGGTTTACAAGCGACGAGGCGGGCGCGAAATAGCGGGCGCGGGGAGCGCGTGCTCCGCCGGCGGATTAGCTGCTGCGGGCGTTTTGCGCCAGCGGCGGCGCGCCATTTTCCAACGGCGTGGCGCACAAATGGGAGAGCACGCTGCTGCGAAAGGGCACGACCTGGATACGGCCGTCCAGATTCATAATCTGATAGAACTGCGGCAAATTGAAATTGATGAAGCTGGAGCCATAGGTAAACCGGTCATGGGATGAGGAGTAGAAGCGGCTGACGTCGCGCACCAGCTCCTCTTTGCTGCCTTCGCAATGATGATAGGCTTCCACCCGATTGGTTTCATCGAGAATATAGATATTGCATCCGCTGTCATCGGTGGTGTCTTCAAAAAAGAACTGGATGATGCCCTCGCTGGCGAACCCGTCCACGACCGGCGGCAGATGGATCTGCTCGGTCTCCATCTGGATGGACAGCCCGTGCAGTTTATTATTGGAAATGGCGCCGTAGAACTCCACCGCGTTTTCCAGCTTCTGTACCGAAACGCTCAGGCGCTCGAAAAACAGCCCCCAGGTCTGTCCCGCCACGCGCACCGCCTTGAACCGCGCCGGATCCTGGCGGGTGCTGGAGAGACGTAGCTCGATACATTCGGAAACCAACTGCTGCACGCGAGTGCGGATAAGCCCGCGTAAATGCTGGCTGTAACAGAATACCTCGACCGTATCCGGCGGCGCGGCGTCCTGATGCATTTTGCCGAGAATGGTTTTCAACGCTTCCAGCACCGCCTGCTCGCCGCTGAAATGTAGGGTGCGCACTTCATTCCACGAGTCGCGATAGAGCAGGTCGATGCTGCCCACCAGACACTGCTGCTGGCCGAAGCTGAAAACGTCCAACTTACGGAAATCGAAATGCACCACTTGGTTGCGGAATACCGCAGTGGGGTCGTGTTCCAGATTGACGATAATCGCCAGATGACGGATTTCACACGGGCTATAGAGCGCCTTGGGCGTCGGCGCCGGCACCCGCAACGGGAAGTGGCCGGCGACATCGGCGATGAGCTCATTCAGTTTAGCGCTATCGCAGGTATCGCTACCCTTGATATGCACTTGGGTCGAGCGGGTCAACAGCCCGTTAAACCAGGCCCAGGCCACCAGTTTATTAAGATAGCGGTTATATTCCAGCGGCTGGTGGCTGATGATGGAATCCATCGACGGTGACTGATTGTATAAATACCAGCCGGTGCGGTTGGCGCGCCCCTGCGGCACGTGTATGAACGTCAGGTGCGGTTCCGACAGATCCGGCGAGATCTGCGGATTGAGCAACGTCACTTTGCCCGGCAGCGCCTCGAAGGCCGCATACAGCTTGCGGGTCAGCACGCCGATATCCTGCGGGCTGGCGCTGACGCTCAAGTTGTTGCGGCGGGCGAACCGGATCAGATTGCGGTAACTCTGCATCATGGCGTCCAGCAGCTCATTATGCGCTTCACGCACCTGGCCTATCTTCCAGTTGGCGCGATCGTCCAGCATTTTCAGCCGCGCCTCATCCCAACCCCAGTTGGTCACCAGCTGCGTCAGGATCCCACGCCGCCAAGGGGTACCCGTCGGATCCTGCGATAATTTTTCGCATACCTTCAGATAAAAGCAGCGGCGCACCAAGTCCAGCCGCGTCATATCGTTTATCTGAGTCAGGTAGTACGTCACCCGTTCTAGCATCATGCAATAAGGATCGAGGCCGAAGGACACGATTTCGCCGTCATGCAGCCGCTGTTTAATCTTCATCGCCAGCAGTTCGGTATGGGGATATTCCCAGGAGTAGGCTTCCAGCAGCAGCGTTTTCAGCACCGCCTTATAGGGGGAGTCGATGCTTTTATACAGCTGCCACAGGCTGGCGCCGAAATACTCTTCCGCGGACAGGGTGCCGAGGCCCCCCAAATCTAGCCACTCGTTGGGCGTCAGCGCGCCGCGGGCGTACAGCGACAGAACATATTCGTCGTAATGGGCCTCTTCGTCCCCCGGCACCATGTTCCACAGGATACGCTTACCGCCCATGCGCACGGCGGTGCGATAGAATTCATCCAGCAGCAGGATATGCTGGGTGGAGCCGCAGTCCTCGTCGCCCAAACTGCCGCTTTCGTTATGGCGAAAACGGTTTTCATCTATCAAGAAGAAGTTGACGTCCACGCCCTGACGTGTCGCCCACTGCTCCAGCAGGTGGCACTTGCGCTGCAACTGAGCGCGTTCTTCGTTGTCCAGCCAGGATTGGTGACAAACCCAGATGTCGAAATCGGAATTGGTGTTCTGGCCGATGGTAGAGGTACTACCCATGGAGTAAACGCCGGTGATGGGTTGCTCGCCGCTGTCCGTCTCCGCCACCGCCGCGCCGGCCTGGCGGCTGATATCGTCAAGCCAGGCGCGCTGCGTTTCATTGGGGGAATAAAAACAGATGCCGTGAGGCACATTACCGTCCAGGTAACCCGGAAGCATCGGATGGTGAAAATGTAGTAAGGTTGGCAGCAGACTGTATACGTGTTGAAAACCCGGCCCCATGGCCGCCAACGCGCGATCTACCCGAAGTTGGTTAATCGCGTCCAGTCTCTGTTTCAAGGTCTCGATGTAGAAGTACAAGACGTCTCGCCTGATTATCCCGGTGTTAGAAAAACCCGTTTCTCCACCTGACCGGCGTAGTGAGTAGTAGAATTATTGGCCGGTAAATGCTGGAAACGTGATCAATCTAACACCTTGCTGATTGACCGTAAAGAAAGTTAAGCTACCCAGTGAGTATAGCACTTTCCCCAACGGCAACTTGTTATTCCTTTTTTCTCCCTTCCCGCCTCGCTTAGCCGGCGCCGAAAACTGACAGTGCTTCACTATCGGTGTTAGGATGGTGGGTGAGTGATAAAATCGGTAATGACTATGCAAGACAACCTTCTCAGAATCGCCACCCGGCAGAGCCCTCTGGCGCTTTGGCAGGCGGGCTACGTGCGTGATGCATTGCTGCGCCACCACCCGCATTTGCAGGTGGAGCTGGTGCCCCTAGTGACCCGCGGCGACATCCTCCTTGATACCCCGCTGGCAAAAGTGGGCGGTAAGGGCTTGTTCATCAAGGAATTGGAACGGGCGCTCCTGGAACATCGCGCCGATATCGCCGTCCATTCGATGAAGGATGTCACGGTCTCTTTTCCCGACGGTCTGGGACTTTGTGTGCTGTGCGAGCGCGACGATCCGCGCGACGCCTTTGTCAGTTCGCATTACGCCAATCTTGACGCGCTGCCGCCAGGGGCGATTATCGGCACCTCAAGCCTGCGCCGGCAGTGCCAACTGCGCGAACGGCGTCCTGATCTGCAGGTGCGCGATCTGCGCGGCAATGTCGGCACGCGGTTGGCGAAACTCGATCGGGGCGACTTTGATGCCATCATCCTGGCGGTCGCCGGTCTGAAACGGCTGGGACTGGTGGATCGCATCCGTCAGGCCATTGATCCGGCGGACTCGCTGCCGGCGGTAGGTCAAGGGGCGGTCGGCATCGAATGCCGGCTGGATGATGCCCGCACGCTGGCGCTGCTGGCGCCGCTGCATCACCGGGAAACCGCTCTGCGCGTCGGTGCCGAACGCGCCATGAACGCCCGCCTGCAGAGCGGGTGCCAGGTGCCTATCGGCAGTTATGCCGTGCTCGACGGCGATCAAGTCTGGCTGCGCGTCCTGGTGGGGTCGCCGGACGGCACCACCGTCATTCGCAGTGAAGGACGGGCGCCGCTGGCGCTGGCGGAGCAGCTCGGCCTGCGCCTGGCTGACGATCTGCTGGATCGTGGCGCTCGTGCCATTTTGGCCCAGGTTTATCAGGACGATCCGCCGCAATGAGCATCCTCGTCACCCGCCCATCGCCCGCGGGCGAGCAACTGGTGAACAGGCTTCGCGCCCGCGGCAAATCCGCTTGGCATCTGCCGCTTATCGACTTTACCCCCGGCAATGATCTGCCGCATCTTCCGCAACGTCTCGCCGATCTGTCTGACGGCGATTTACTGTTTATCGTCTCACAGCATGCGATCAACTACGCTCACCCCTGGCTGACGCAGCAGGGCGTCAGTTGGCCGCCCGGGTTGCACTATTTCGCCGTGGGGCGCAGCACCGGCCTGCGGCTGCATGATCTGAGCGGATTGCCGATCAGCTACCCCGACGAGGGAGAAACCAGCGAGGATTTGCTGCGTCTGCCGGCGCTGGCGCGCATCAACGGCAAGCGCGCGCTTATCCTGCGCGGCAACGGCGGACGGGACGTGCTGGAGAAGACGTTACGCCAGCGCGGCGTGCAGGCCACCTATTGCGAATGCTACCGCCGCAGCCCGATACATTATGACGGCGAAGAGCAGGGCCGACGCATGCGAACGCTGGGCATCGACACGCTGGTAATTACCAGCGGCGAAATGTTACAACAATTCTATACTTTAATGCCTGAATACTATCGCCGCACCTGGCTGATGCCATGCCGGCTGATAGTGGTCAGCGAACGTTTAGCCATGCTTGCCCGCCAATTGGGCTGGACGAACATCGTCGTAGCGAACGCGGCAGACAACGATGCATTGATGCGCGTATTGCTCTAAATTTAATCATGGGACAGGCCAACATGACGGAACACACTACTTCAACGATCCCGCAGGATGACGCGACCAAGAAGACAGATAGCCCGCATGCTTCGACCCCGCTTTCCGGCGACGCCGAGCCACGGCCCGCTGCACCCTCGCGGCTCGCGGGGGGGAAGATTCCGCCCGCCGGTAACGGCACACCGGGCAAAACGGCCGGCGGCCGCCGGCCGCTGGCGCTGATACTGGCGGCGTTGGCCCTGGCCATAGCCGTTTTACTGGCGATTGGCGTCTATATCGCCGCGCGCCAGCAGGCGCATCAACAAGAGGCCGCGCGCGCGCAACTGCAGGCGAGTCTGGTTGAACTCAATCAGGCGCAGCAGACGCAACGCCAGCAATACCAGGAGTCACTGGCCGCCCAGAGGCAAGCGCTCGACGCTGCGCGGGCGCAGCAGGCGGCCCAGGGGCGCGAGCTGGAGGATTTGCAGAACAAACTGACGGCCATCACCGGGACTAACGCCAATACCTGGCTGCTGTCGCAGGCGGATTTCCTGGTGAAAATGGCCGGACGCAAATTGTGGAGCGACCGGGATGTCGTCACCGCCGGCGCACTGCTGAAAAGCGCTGACGCCAGCCTGGCGCAAATGAACGATCCCAGCCTGACCGAGGCGCGGCGGGCGATCACCGAAGATATTGGCACGCTGGCCGGCGTCAGCCAGATAGATTTTGATGGCATTATCTTGAAACTCAACCAGTTGACCAACCAGGTGGACAACCTGCGGCTGGCGGATAACGACAGCGACGAATCCTCCATGGATAGCGACAGCGGCGAATTATCGGGGTCAATTCAAGAGTGGCGGCAAAACCTCAGCAAAAGCTGGCATAATTTCATGAACGATTTCATTACAGTGCGCCGCCGCGATACCGGCGCCGAGCCGCTGCTGGCGCCGAATCAGGATGTTTACCTGCGGGAAAATATTCGCGCCCGGCTGCTGGTCGCCGCCCAGGCGGTACCGCGCCACCAGAATGAAATCTATCAGCAGTCGCTGGATTCCGTGTCCACCTGGGTGCGCGCCTATTTCGATGCCGACGATGCCAATACCCGCGCTTTCCTGAGCCAGCTTGACGCTTTGGGCCAGGAGGATATCACCATGAACCTGCCGGATAGTCTGCAAAGCCAGCCGCTGCTGGATAAACTGACGCAGACCCGGGTACGCAATCTGCTGGCCCAGCCGGCGTCCCCCGCCGCACAGGGAGAATAAGCGATGATTAAGGTCTTATTGCTGTTCATCCTGCTGTTCGCGGGCATTGTGCTCGGCCCGCTGATCGCCGGTCATCAGGGATATGTGCTGATCCAGACCGATAATTACAATATTGAAACCAGCGTCACCGGTCTGGTGATTATTCTGATCCTGACGTTTATCGTGTTGTTTATCATCGAATGGGCAATCCGTCGGCTGTTTCGGACCGGGGCGCGTACCCGCCGCTGGTTTCACGGCCGTAAAAATCATCGCGCCCGCAAGCACACCAGCGCGGCGTTGATGAAGCTGGCCGAAGGGGATTACCGTCAGGTGGAAAAACTCCTGGCGCGCAACGCCGATCACGCCGACCAGCCGGTGGTCAACTATCTGCTGGCGGCGGAAGTCGCGCAGCAGCGCGGGGACGATTTACGCACTAATCAGTACCTGGCCCGCGCGGCGGAAGTGGCGGACAACGATCAGCTACCGGTAGACATTACCCGGGTGCGCATCCAACTCGCGCGCCATGAGGATCATGCCGCCCGCCACGGCGTCGACCGTCTGCTGGAAACCGCGCCGCGCCATCCCGAAGTGCTGCGCCTGGCGGAACAGGCCTTCATCCGCACGCACGCCTGGCAATCGCTGCTGGATATTCTGCCGGCAATGCGCAAAGTTCAGGTATACGACGAGGCGACAATAAATCGCCTGCAGTATCAGGCTTTTAACGGGCTGATGGACCAGATCATGGAAAATCAGGGCAGCGAGGGGTTGAACCGCTGGTGGCGCGATCAAAGCCGGAAAGTGCGCAACGACGCCTCCCTACAGGTGGCGTTGGCCGAACACCTCATCGAATGCAACGATCACGACACCGCGCAGCGTCTCATTGTTAAGGCGCTTAAACATCGCACCGACGATGAACTGCTACTGCTGCTGCCGCGCCTGAAGAACGGCGACCCCGAGCAGGTGGAGAAAGCGCTGCGGCTGCAAATCCGCCAGCAGGGAGACACGCCGCTCTTAAGCAGTACGCTGGGGCAGTTGTTGATGAAACGCGGCGAATGGCAGGCCGCGGCCGACGCCTTTCGCGCCGCGCTTAAGCAGCGCCCGGACGCCCACGATTACGCCTGGCTGGCGGATGTGCTCGACCGGCTGCATAAGCCGGAGGAGTCGGCGCAGATGCGCCGCGAGGGGTTAATGCTGACGCTGGCCGCGTCGCCAAGCAAAACGCCCGGCGCGTCCCTGGCTCCCCAAACGCCGGCGAACGACACCCGGGCAGAGCCGGTTAAAACGCCCCCCGCCGATCCCCGCCCTTGAGGCCGGCTTGCGGGAGCAAGAAGCCGCATGCCGCTCCAGCTTTGATGCCTACCCACCTGAGCAGAATGCCCCATTGACTCTTGCTGCCCTGCCGCCGAAGAGGCCGCTTTATCTATGACGCTGGTGCGCGGCCGTTCGTCAGTCCTGTACCGTGAGTTGCCGTTGCTCGCCGAGCCCCTCAACGCCCAACCGCAGCCGCTGGCCGGCCCGCAAGAAAACCGGCTGCGGTTTTTGCCCCATTCCCACCCCCGGGGGCGTGCCGGTAGCGATAATATCCCCCGGCAACAGACGCATGAACCGGCTCAGGTAGCTGATGATTTCTTTGACGGAAAAAATCATCGTCGCCGTGGATCCCGCTTGGTAGCGCTTACCATCCACTTCGAGCCAGAGCTGCAACGCCTGTGGATCGGCGATTTCATCTTCATCGGCGGTCACCAGCCAGGGACCGATGGGACCGAAACTGTCATAGCCCTTGCCTTTATCCCAGGTGCCCCCTCGCTCCAGCTGCCAGTTCCGCTCGGACACATCATTCACTACGCAGTAGCCCGCCACGTGCTGTAGGGCGTCTTGTTCGGCGATATCTCGGCCGCCTTGACCGATCACCACGCCAAGCTCCACTTCCCAATCGGTTTTCAGCGAGCCGCGCGGGATATGCAGCGCATCAAAAGGACCGCTGATAACGCTGATCCATTTATTGAATACGATAGACTCGGTAGGGATTGCCGCGTCGGTTTCGGCCGCATGATCGGCATAATTCAACCTGATACAGACGAATTTACCTACCCGGCCGACGCAGGGGCCAATGCGCGGATCGCCCGCCACCTTTGGCAGCGTAGCGGGATCCAGGGCGCGCAGGCGGTCAAGCGCCGCCGGCAATAACGTCTCGCCGGCGATATCCTCTATCTCTCCGGCGAGAGAGCGCAATTGGCCGTCGCCATCCGGGAGTGCCGGACGCTCTTCACCCGGCGGACCGTAACGTAATAGCTTCATCTATAGCCTCCTTGCCGGCGAGTGAAATAAAAGCGCTGGAGACCCGCGCCAGACGGCGGGCCTATCCTTTAGTGCAGCTTGACGAAAATTGCCCGGCGATGAAAAAAAATGACCGGGCAGTGTATTTTTGCTTTCTACCAACTTGTATTTATAGCAAAACGCCTAACGGCGTAGGGAATTTGTTTACTGGCCGGGGGCCGGAACAGGACTTTCCAGGTGCCACCGGCTTTTTTTTATTTGTACACGCAGAGCCAAGCCGACCCGCAGGATAGCCTTCCCAGGCCAACAGCGGCGCATTGACTTGTCTATAAACAATTGCCAGCAACGTCCGGTTTTTGCGCCCACCAAAACGTCCAGCGATCGTTTTCCACGATCGGCTGTCCCGCCGTCAAGCGCGCGAGAATATAAGCAATCATCTGCGCCAACGCCTCATCGCTTAATTCATGCAGGATTGAGCGCCCGGTGCGGCCGCGCAAATCCGCCGCCAACGCGGCGCTATCGGCGTACTCGCGCCGCGTCTCCCACAGGGTGGTGGTCGGACGCAGTTCAAATCCCGCCGCCGTTATCGCCGCTTCAATCGCCGCGCGCGGCGGGCGACGCGCCCTTTCAATGGCGGCCAACTGCGGGAACAGATCGAAAAACCAGCCGCGCATATGCTCGGGCGATCCCGGCAAGAAGACATCTTCCGGCGTCCGATCCTGAATCAGCAGAAGTCCCCCCGGCGCGAGGATGCGCCATGCTTCATGCAAAAACGGGTGCGGCGAGTCGAAATGGTGAATGAGGGCGCGGGCGAAAACGATATCCTGACTGGCGTCTGCCAGACCGGTCGCGGTCGCGTCGCCCTGCACAAACGCAACATTGGTTAATCCCTGCACGGTTTCCTGCTCATCTTGGCCGGTGACCTGTCGGGCGCCTAACCCGGCCCAGGCAGCGCTATAAATGCCGCCGCCGCAGCCGATATCGGCAATCGCTTTACCGGCGGGATCCACCCGCTGTTGAATAAAATCTCTCCAGCCGGCATATGGGCTACGCGGCGGGCATAAGAATATTGATTAGAGCCAGCATGAAAATCGATTGCCATCGGTACACCTCGCCAGCGGATGAAGCACGCGCCGCAAAACAGCGCGGCAAGGATTATCCTAGCCGGGCCGCGCAGCGAAAGCGTAACCAGGCGTCACCTGTCCGCGTCGGCGCCTACCAGTGCAGCATCAAAGCCCTGCGGCGCTTGCCCTGTGCCGCAGCAGGGGCATTGCGCCGCGCGGCCGGCAACGGCGCACGCCAGCGCAAGGGGTCAAATATCGTCCATGACGCTGGTATGCATAAAGCTATTCAACGCCTCGCGATAGCGATCCTGCATCTGCGGATCATGTTCGGTTTCCAGGCGCTCAAGCAATACCGCCAAAATCAATTTATGGGTGACGGGACGGCCGGTCAATTGTATTTCTTCAATAATCGTCGTCAGCAGACCGTCTGCCCCAGCCGCCCCGGCGGCCGGAAGCGTCGCGGGAGAGGCGATCGGCTGTCCCGTTTCAACGTTTACGCTGCTCATGAAGTCTCTCTTAAGTCACCTGCCGTCGGCCTTGCCGCGGTAGATAAAGGCGTTGTTTACGATGGTGGTCAGGAAAGCGTGCACCGCCGCCATGGGCTATTACACCGGCGGTGGCGAATTAACTTTAGACGGGGTTAGCGGCTTTTCAACGCCGCCGGTAAAAAATACTTTTCCTGCGGGGAACGGACTCACCGCGCGGCTTTTACCGCCGGCCAAAGCGGGGGGCAGGGTCGTGAATTCGGCTACCCTGGCGGCCCATCGCCCCCCGCCCTCAGGTTGACGGTGGCCATCGCGTAATGCTGTGGCGACCTTAGTAAAGACTGGCCTTACCAAGGGAACCAAACAGCGCCATTTTGTTGCGAATCACCTCGCGAGCCGCCAGAATGGGTTCTGGATAAATCACGTTCGGATCCCACCAACTTTCCCGGCTGAGTATCTCGCGCGCTTTTTAGAAGTAAGCAAACTTCATATCGCTGGAAATATTGATTTTACTCACCCCGAGGGTCACGGCCTCCGCTATTTCGGCGTCTGGATTGGAAGACCCGCCGTGCAGTACCAGCGGGATCGACACACGCTGCGAAATATCGCGCAGAATATGCATTTGCAGCGCCGGCTTAACATCCTTCGGATAAATACCGTGCGCGGTCCCGATGGCCACCGCCAGCGTATCCACACCGGTGCGGGTGACAAAATCCTGCGCCTGCGCCGGATCGGTATAGGTGACTTTCGATACCCCGCCCTCTACCGGATTGCCGGTCTGGCCGATAGTGCCCAGCTCCCCCTCCACCGACACCCCCACCGCATACGCCAGCCGCACCACCTCGCGGGTTAGCACCACATTTTCCTCATAGAGTAGCAGTGAGCCGTCGATCATCACCGACGTAAATCCGCATTGAATGGCGCGTTGCACATGTTCGATGGAGACGCCGTGATCCAAATGCAAGACAAAGGGCATTGGACTTTTTAACGTTCTTTCGCGTACATAGGCGAAAAAGGCGTCGGTGACAAAATCATGTTCGCTGGGATGAATGGAAATAATAGCCGGGGTACGGGTGGCCTCAGCCTCTTCCACCACCGCGCGGATAAAGCAGCTATCGGCCACGTTGAAAGCCCCGATGGCGAAACGATGTTCGCGGGTCGGTTGCAGGATGTCATTCATATAAATCAGCATGATATCTTCCTTCTGGGTTGAATTGCGGATAAACGCGGCCCGCACCGGCGCCGATGGACAGGACGAAAAGGGTGATGCCGGCCGGAGTCAGGCTTTATGGGCCGACCCGGACCAGCCGAGATACTCGGCCACAACTTCCTGGCAAGCGGATTCCATCAACCGCAACATATCCGCCAGTTCGGCATCGGGATGCTGACGTAGCCCGTCGTGTAGCGCGGTTTTCCCGGCCTGGGCCACCGCGACGCCGACATTAATCTTTGCCACGCCGTGCTGACTGACCCGGCGTATGTCCTCCGGCCGGGTGCCGCTGCCGCCGTGCAGCGCGAGCGGCACGCGCGATACCCGATGGATGGCCTCCAGCCGCTCAAAATCCACCTCCGGCGTGACGCCCGGCGGATAGAGGCCGTGCGCGGTACCTACCGATATTGCCAGCAGATCGATGCCCGTCTGGCGGAGGAAAGGCTCGACATCCTCCACCGCGGTCATCATCTGCCGCGCATCGGCGATCTGATACACCGGTGCATCGGCGATATGGCCCAGCTCGCCCTCCACGCAGACGCCATCGGTCGCCGCCAGTTGCACCACCTGGCGCGTCTGGCGAATGTTCTCCGCCAGCGGCTGGCTGGAGGCATCGATCATCAGCCCGCTGAAGCCGGCGCGAAATGCCTGACCGATGATCGCGGCGTCACTGCCGTGATCCAGGCTCAGCGTCACCGGTACGGCGGCCTCATCGGCCAGCGCGCGTATCAGCGGTACCGCCACCCGCGGCGGCAGATGGCCGCAATGGCCCTGGTAGAGATTGAGGATCATCGGCGCCCGCTGCTGTTCGGCAGCGCGAATGGTGGCGCGCGCGGTTTCCAGATTGAAACAGTTAATGGCTAACAGCGCGTACCGACGCCGGCTGGCGTCAGCCAGCAAACTCTTTATGGCGGCAAACATGGCGACTCCCGTTATTCCAAAGTGAATTTGATGTCTTCGTCCCGCACGGTCCTATCTTCTACATCATCGAACTCCTCATCCGCCTCGGTGACCCGTTTCTTTAAAAGCGACAGCATCACGCCGCAAATGACGGTCCCGATACCGAGGGCCAGGCAGAACATCGCCGGCCGGGTAAACAGCGACACGACGAACATCCCGCCGTGCGGCACCGGCGACTCGACGCCCCAGACCATAATCAACCCGCCCGCAATAGCCGAGGCCACGACGCACGACGCCACGACCCGCAACAGGTCCCGCGCCGCGATGGGGATAACCCCTTCGGTTATCATGCAAATCCCCATTGGAAACGCGGCCTTGAGCGCTTCTTTCTCCGCCCGGGTATATTTGTACCGCGTGAGCAAAAACGACAAGGTGATGCCAAACGGCGGGATGATGGAGCCGACGAATTTCACCGCTTCCGGACCATAAATACCGTCCACCAGCAGACCGTCGGCGAACAGCGACATGGTTTTATTGACCGGCCCGCCGAAATCGAAGGTGGCCATAGCGCCCAGAATGGCGCCCATCAGGAAACGCGATCCGCCCTGCATCGATTCCAGCAGGTGGATCAGCGCCTTTTGCAGCCAGACGATAGGTTGGCCGATGAAGGTCATCATCAGCAGTCCGGCGATGATAGTGCTCAGCACCGGCAGGATCATCACCGGCATCAACCCCTGCATCGACACCGGCAGCTTAATTACCCGACGCAGCAGGAGTACGGTGTAGCCCACCAGAAAACCACCGAGAATGCCGCCGATACACCCGCTCTGAATCTGCCCGCAAGATAAAACCGACGATAAGCTCCGGAGCGAAACCGGGTCGATCGGCGATGGAGTAGGCGATCGCGGCGCTAATCAGCGGCACGATAAGCCCCATACCCCACCCCCCGATCTGGTTAAGCATCCAGGGCACGCTGCCAGTCTTTTGGCCGACGTCCGGCCCGCCGATGACCTGTCCCAGCGCGATACAGATCCCCGCCGCGACAATCAGCGGGATCATCCACGAAATGCCGGTCAACAGATGCCCTTTAATGACAGTGCCCGTGTTATGTTGGCTAACGTTCATGATATGGCTCCCGAAGCCGTTGGTAATCAGGCCCGTTCCAGCGAGCCGGCCACTTTTTCCAGGAATTTGACCGGTGATTTGATCACCACGTCGGTTTTGACCCGCACCAAACGCTTGCCTTTAAAGCGCTCCTCGCCGTTGATTTTGATATCGACCGCCAGGATCACCACATCGGCGGCGGCAATCGCCTCCGGCGTCAGCGGATTTTCGGTACCAATGGTGCCCTGGGTTTCGACCTGGATTTCATAATTCAGCGCACGGGCGCCCTTAATCAGTTTTTCGCGCGCAATAATAGGTTATGCGCGATGCCTGCCGTGCAGGCGGCGACACAAACGATTTTCATACTCGGCCTCATAGGGTTGCAGGGTTAACAAAGGTCGGTCTCTGCGTACTAACTGAACAACGCAATGATGTTATTGGCGTCCGTTTCCGTTAATAGCCGGTCGATGACATCGTCATCGGCCAGCGCCGCCGCCACCTGCGACAGTAGACGAATATGGGTGGTGTTCTGATCCTCAAGACGCACCGCGAACAAGATGATGCAGCGCACTTTGCTGCCGTCGAGGGTTTCCCAGGGAATATCCTGCGCGGTCCGCCCGATAGCCAGCGTGGTCTGCTTCACCGCCTGGGATTTGCCGTGCGGGATAGCGATATGGTTTTCAAAGCCGGTGGAGCCCTCGGCCTCACGCTGCCAAACGTCTTGAATAAAATCCTCTTTGCTGGTCAGGGCGCCATCGTCATATAACAGATCGGCCAATTCCTGAATAGCGTCCTCTTTATTGGTCGCCTGCATGTTCAAGTTGACGCGCCGCGGCGTAAGAATCTTATTGATGTCCATCCTCTACCTCACCACAATGTGAATAATGAATTGGCTCCGCCACCGAGGACGGGATAACCGCATGCTGCAACGTGCTGGCGATGACTTTTTCGGTGACGCGTTTGATATCGTCGTCATTGAAAAAGACCGAAACATACACAATCGGAATGCTTTCCTCGCGCAAATGAATGGTGGAGACAATCAATTCGATCGGCGCCTGGCGGCAAAACGCAGCCATATTGCTGGCGGAAACCACGCCGGCGATCACCCAATCGGGAAAGGCGCGCAGAATACGGCTTTTGAGTAAATGAGAGGTGCCTACCCCGCTGGAGCACACCACCAAAATACGTTTATGGGCGATCTTCCGCTCCAGCGCCGCCTGGAAATGAATGGTCAAATAACCTATTTCATCTTCGGCGATAAGCTGCAAACCAAACAGCGCGCAAACCTGATGAATAGCTTTATCGGTTTGCTGATAGATATCCGGCAATTCGTTCTTGATATCCTCAAGCAAAGGATTACGGATGCGAATGTGATATTTCAGGCGATTGAGCAAGGGGAGAACATGAATAAGCAGGCCATCATAAAGCAACCTGTCGGAACGCAAATCGATATTGATCAAAGACGAAAACGCGTCAATTAAATGTAGCGTTAACCGATGTGACTCTCCGTTAAAGAAATGACTATGGGGTTGCCGCCCGTCGGCCCCTTCCTCCATGACAATACCCGATGAAATAATATACTGATAAATAAACCACACCTCTTCGGCAGGCAGCGGATGGACAAACCGCGCTTCTATTTTTTCAATCATTTCATGGGCGATAGAAAATATATGTTCGTCAACCTGCCTGGCCTCTATTTTCTCCGCCATCGCCAACGCATTTCCCTGCGCCATATGGTGCATCATAATTAAAATATGGGTGAAGATATTAATGTAGTAGGGTTCGCCGAGCGGGTATCCGAGCCGCCGCTCCATTTGTTGCAGCAACTGTTGCACGAAAAGAACGTCTTCAGCGCCAAAATAATCCGTCAGCGCTTTATAGCTGCCGGGATCGAGCCGCGAATGATTGATTCCCTGTGATTCATGATATCGTTAATCAACGACACCATGGCCTGGCGTACATTGTTCTCGCTGCCTTCGATATGGGTGCCGCTCTGGCTGCGCACCAGCGTCAACCCCAGCGGCTGCATCCAGCCCTCTATAATTTTGAGGTCGTTAACGATCGATGCACTGCTGATGAAGTAGCGCTCCGACAGCTTGCTGATGGAGGTCTCGCGCAGCGTCTCGCTCAATAGCTGAGAGGCGATTTTGATCCGCCTCGACTTATTGGCCAGCGCCTCGGTGAAACCGTCCTCGGGGATGACCTGCTGCTCTAGCAGCGCTTTGTTGAATAAATCCGAAATTTGTGACGACTTCCTCCCTATCAGGGCGATTGTTACATGATGCGGACGCTGTTTGGCATTCCTAACAGTGTGATCCGGTTAAGTGCTTTAACCATTGCCTCACCTACCTGCGCGTCATAGTCATGCAGACTCAGATGACCACCCAGAAGTGTTTTAAACCGGAACATGGCCGTTTCAGCCAGTGAACGCCGGTGATAACCTACTTTCTTTTTCCAGGTATCGTTATTGCCGCTCAGATGCTGATTTGCCACCGCATGGTTACGCTCATGGTATCGAGCTGGCCAATATTGCGCACCACTTGCTGGTTCCGGTCACATCCGATCACTGATTCCGATTTCACTCGATCACTGATTCCGGTCGCCCGATCAGCGATTCCGATTCTGTCCGATCGCTCATCTTCTGTTCCGCCATACTCTGGAGACTTTTAGCTTCCGGGGGCATGGCACGTAAAAAGAAGAAAGCGAGAACGGAAATGTGCATCTATATTAATGTCTTACGTATGAAATTCGAGCAGCGTCGCTCGAATCGCACTATCGCAGCAGCGCTCGGCATAGGCTGTACTACCGTGCACGATATCCTCGGCCGATTCACGGTAGCTAACCTGGTCTGGCCATTGCCGGCGGAACTGTCCCCCGTCGACCTCGACCGCCTGCTCTATCCCGGCAAATCCGGAAAAGTTATCAATACATTACCCAGCTGGCTTGATATCGATACCGAGTTAAGCCGCAAGGGCATGACCAAGCAGCTGCTCTGGATGGAATATCAGTCCGCCGTGGGCGGTGATGCCCTCGGTTACTCACAGTTTTGTGCACTGTTCTGTGACTGGAAAAAGAAGCAGCGGCGTTCTATGCGCATGGAGCACAAGGCTGGCGAAAAGCTCTTCATCGACTTCTGTGGCCCCACCGTACCTATCGTCAACCCTGCGACCGGTAGCGTACGCCAGGTCGCTATCTTCGTCGCTGCCATGGGCGTGTCAGGCTATGCGTATATCGAAGCCTGCGAAGGGCAGGACATGGCATCGTGGCTCAACGCCAATAGCCGCTGTCTGCACTTCATGGGTGGGGTTCCGGAGCTGATGATACCTGATAATCTGCGCAGCGCTGTCAGCACCCCTGACCGCTATGAGCCGGTCATAAACCAGAGCTACCAGGCGCTGGCAAATCACTATGAGACAGTGGTGCTACCGGCGCGCCCGAGAAAACCGAAAGACTAGGCGAAGGCAGAATCAACTGTGCAGCTGGTAGAACGCTGGATTTTGGCCCGGTTGCGTAAACGTAGGTTCTACTCGCTGGCCGAACTCAACCAGGTGATACGAGAACTCAATCATGAGTTGAATCTGCGCCCGATGCGTCATTACGGCGGACAAAGTCGCCTTGAACGCTTCGAGCAGCTGGACAAACCGGCTCTTGGGCCTCTACCGCCCACACAATGGGAATACAGTGAGTATTTCGTTGCCCGAGTGGGACCTGATTACCACATAGACTACGGCAAAAACTGGTACTCGGTGCCGCATCCGCTGGTTGGCGAGCGCGTTGACGTCATCGCCACCCAACGGCTGGTGCAAATCCACCATAAGGGCGTCTGCGTGGCTACGCACCCTCGCAGCGATAACGCCTATAGGCACACGACTCAGGCGGCGCACATGCCGGCTAACCATAAGGGGCAGAGTCAGTGGACGCCGGAAAGGCTGTACAGTTGGGCTCTGTCGGTGGGTGTGTGCACACTGAAGTGGTCGAGTCCATCCAAAAGAGCAAAGCCCATCCGGAGCAGGCTTACCGCTCCGTGCTGGGGCTACTCAATCTGCAACGGCGCTATGAGACGACGCGACTGGAGAAGGCCTGCGCGCTGGCGTTGGAGAAAGGGTGCATTAACCGCTCTTTCATAGCCAACGTATTGAAACACGGCCGTGAAAGTGAGGTCACCCAGGACGGAGCCGGCGTATCAATGCTGGTTCACGAAAACCTCCGAGGTCCGGACAGTTATCACTAAGGAGAATAAATATGGATACACTGTTAATGGCTCTGCGAGAGCTGAAGTTGTCGGCAATGGTCCAGGCGTTGGAGACGCAACGCGAACTCCCGGGGAGTTATGGGGAGCTGGGGTTCGAGGAGCGGTTGTCGCTGATGGTAGAAGCGGAAAATTTGCATAGAAAAAACAACCACATATGCCGTCTTCGACGGCAATCGCAAATGCGCTTGCAGGCAAAACCGGAAGATATCCGCTATATCCCTAGCCGAGGAGTGACACCGGAACAGATGCGAGATCTGCTAGGGGGACAATATCTGAAATATCAGAAAAGCATACTCATCACGGGGCCGACAGGTACGGGCAAAACCTGGATCAGTTGTGCGCTTGGTGAGCAGGCATGCCGGCAGCAATATAGCGTGCGTTACTGGCGAGTGGGTCGGTTGCTGGCCCATCTTCACCAGTGTCAGGTAGACGGGACCTATCTAAAACAGCTTAATCAGTTAGAAAAAATAGAGTTACTGATCTTGGACGAAATGGGCCTAGAATCAATAAGTCCGATGCAGGCAACGATACTGTTGGAGGTGATGGAAGATCGCTACGACAAAAGCAGCAGCATCCTGATCAGTCAACTGCCGGTGAAAAAATGGTATGGACTGATAGAAAACCCCACGACAGCTGACGCGTTACTCGATCGGTTAGTACACCCTAGCTATAGACTGGAACTTAAAGGCGAATCACTACGCAAAGAGCAAGGAGTAGCCAGCACAGGAAAAATAGACTAAATCCGAGTCAGAAGATGAGCGAACACGTGATCGAATATCACTGGAATGGGTGATCGGAAAATATCGGAATAACTGATCGGATGTCGCCGGAACAGCTGATCGGATACGTCGGAATCTGCACCACTTCGCGGTGGGATAAGCGGCTTTATTTTTTTCGAGCCTGTTTAGAAAGTTGTGTATTTGCCTGATTTTGATATGTTCAATCCAACATCAAAAACAGGTTAATTTATGGACGAAAAACAGTTGCAGGCTCTGGCTAACGAACTGGCCAAAAATCTCAAAACCCCTGAAGATCTCAGTCACTTCGATCGGCTGCTGAAAAAAATTAGCGTCGAAGCAGCTCTCAATGCCGAAATGACCCATCACCTCGGCTACGATAAAAATCAGCCTAAACCGGGGACCAACGCCCGCAACGGATATTCCACAAAAACCGTTATCACTGGCGATGGCCCGCTGGCGCTGCGTACTCCGCGCGATCGTGACGGTTCCTTTGAACCGCAACTGGTGAAGAAGAACCAGACCCGGATTACCGGGATGGATAACCAGATTTTATCGTTGTACGCCAAAGGGATGACCACCCGCGAGATCGCCGCCGCGTTCAAAGAGCTGTATGACGCCGATGTCTCGCCGGCGCTGGTCTCAAAGGTCACCGATGCGGTCATGGAGCAGGTTGTCGAATGGCAAAACCGGCCTCTGGATGCAGTCTATCCCATTGTTTATCTTGACTGTATCGTTCTAAAAGTCCGGCAGGACAGCCGCATCATCAACAAATCTGTGTTCCTGGCGCTGGGCATCAACATCGAAGGCCAGAAAGAGTTGCTAGGTATGTGGCTGGCCGAAAATGAAGGCGCAAAGTTCTGGCTGAACGTGCTGACAGAGCTGAAAAACCGCGGCCTGAACGATATCCTTATCGCCTGCGTAGACGGGCTGAAAGGTTTCCCTGACGCTATTAACGCGGTGTATCCGGAGGCGCGGCTCCAGCTGTGTATCGTACATATGGTGCGCAACAGCCTGCGGTTCGTCTCCTGGAAGGACTACAAGGCCGTCACCCGCGACCTGAAAGCTATCTATCAGGCCCCTACGGAAGAAGCCGGCTTGCAGGCGCTGGAAGCGTTCTCCAGTGCCTGGGACATCCGCTACCCGCAAATAAGTCGAAGCTGGCAGACAAACTGGGCCAATCTGGCCACGTTCTTTGCCTACCCAACGGACATCCGCAAGGTGATCTACACGACCAACGCCATCGAGTCGTTAAACAGCGTGATCCGGCATGCCATCAAAAAGCGCAAGGTGTTCCCGACCGACGACGCAGTGAAAAAGGTGGTGTGGCTGGCGATACAGGCGGCCTCACAGAAATGGACAATGCCTTTGAGGGACTGGCGCATGGCAATGAGCCGCTTTATTATCGAGTTCGGTGACCGCCTGGACGGTCACTTCTGAGAAAAGGCATTTACACAGAATCCGGTACGGGCTCGCCGCGGACGAAAAGCGGCTACATAACCAGCCCGCGCTGACTTGGCACTCCGCGCGCATCCCACCCACCAGCGCTGGAAAGCACACGCTTTGACGCTCGGCATCCCATTGCTCCAGATCCGGGAAATGTATCGCCTGGTTCATGCAGCCAGCTCCGCGCGCAGGGTTTCCAGCACCGGCAAAACCGAGGGCAATACGCCATGCCACAGGAAGAAGGCCGACGCCGCCTGGCCCACCAGCATGCCGAGCCCATCGGCGCAGTGCAGCGCGCCGTGCCGGCGACACCAGGCGATGAACGGCGTTTCGCCTTGTTGATAAAACATATCGTAGCAGCAGACCGCAGGCGCAATGACGGAGGCCGGCAGCGGCGGGATACCCCCCTGCACCCCGGTGGATGTCGCGTTAATGATCAGGTCGTAATCCGGCGTGCCGAGGCGCTCCAGCGGCAGCGCACTGATATCGCCGACGTGATGGTAAAACTCCACCAGCTCTTGTGCGCGGGGGAAAGTGCGGTTGGTCAGCACCACTTTGCAGCCGTAGGACAGCAGCGGCAAGATAACCCCCCGCGCCGCGCCGCCGGCGCCCACTAACAGCACCCGGCTGTCTTGGCGCAATAGAGCGAGACGCTGCAAATCGCTGACCAACCCAATGCCGTCGGTGTTGTCCCCCAGTAATGTGCCATCCGGTAGTTTCTTGATGGTATTCACCGCCCCGGCCAAAGACCCGCGCTCGGTGAGCTGATCGCACAGCGAAAACGCACGTTCTTTAAACGGCAGGGTAATATTCGCCCCTAATCCTCCCGCGTCGAAAAACTGCCGCAGCGTTTGCTCAAAACCGTCCAGCGGCGCTAACACGCGGCCATAAGGATGGGCTAAACCGGTTTCGGCGGCAAAGAGCGCATGAATGCGCGGTGACCGACTATGGTTAATCGGATTACCAAAAACGGCATAGGTATCCATGGTGTCACTCCGGTGATAGTCAGCCCTGGCGAATTAATTCGCCGCTTAGGGCATCGCGAATTTCAGAAGGATTGCACCGCCCCTCCACCGCTTCGTCCAGTACCGGAAAAACGGCGCCTAATTGCTCACGCACTTCGCCGGCGGTACGCGCCGGCGGCAGCCCGATCAAATTAGCGCTGGTGGACACCAGCGGCTTGCCGAAAGCTAGGCAAAGACGCCGCACTGGTTCAAATGCGCTGACGCGTACCGCCAGTGATGCGTATTGCCCCGTTAACCAGCGCGGTGTTGTGGGGCGGGCCGGTACCACCCAAGTAACGGGGCCCGGCCAACAGGCGAACATCCGCTCCCGCGCGGCATTATCCAACGCGCTGTCGTCAATATAATCCGTGAGCTGGGCGTAATGCTCGGCAACCAGGATCAACCCTTTTTGCCACGGGCGCTGTTTTAGCTTGAGCAGCGCCTGAACCGCGCTTTCGCTGTCCGGATCGCAGCCTAACCCGAACACGGCCTCTGTCGGATAAGCGATAACCTGCTGCTGGCGCAGCGCCGTCACTACATTTGTCAGGTCAGGCAAGAGAGTTTCATTCTTCATTATCGTTTGTCGCTACCGGCCTGCCGCAGCCTTTATCGGCACAAAACCGCTTTGCGCCGCGGGCGGTATTTTTCTCCATTAACAGCGGGAAATGGCAATACGCGCATTCCCCCGCCACGGGCTGATTATTCAATGCATATTTGCAGGCGGGATACCGATCGCAGGCGTAAAAACTTTTACCAAAGCGCGAGGTCCGCTGCACCAGTTTGCCAGTGCGGCATTGGGGACAGGTAAATGCCGTAGCGTCAGCTACCGCCGTGGGCGCAATATGGCCGCATTCGGGATAGTTCGAGCAGCCGATAAATATACCGAAGCGCCCCTGACGCAATACCAGCGTTGATTGGCATTCCGGGCAAAGCTGTCCTTCGAGCACTTTCACTACATGCCCATCACCCTGGGGCTTTAGGGAGCGAATATAGTCGCACTGCGGGTAATGAGAGCAGCCCAGAAAGGGGCCATGCTGTCCAGAACGAATAACAAGCTCTACCCCGCATTGGGGGCAGGACGCCGGGTGCTTCGCGGAAAAAAGCGCAGCTTTGGTCATAGCGTTACGTCATCTTTAATGCATCAATGCAGACGCTGTTCGTCTTCTTCAAAAACCAGATCTTCCATTTGCTGATAGGCATTTTCACAGCCTGGAATATTAAACAGCACCATAAGAATAACCCACTTCAGATCTTCTAAATCAAATTTCGCCGCGTCCAACGCCATCACACGATCGATGACCATCTCGCGGGTTTCAAGGTTCAACACCTGAATCTGTTCAAGAAATAATAAGAAACCGCGACAGTCGGTATCCAGGAACTGACTCTCCTCATCAGTGTAGATACGCATGGCAAGCGGATCGGCATTCAGCGCAAAAGCTCTGCCCTGCCCGTCCTGCAAATCAGCCAGTTTCTCCAGCCAGTTTAACGCATTATAAATATCGTCCTGATGAAAGCCCGCTCGGGTAAGGTCATCGGTCAATTTATCCTGATCCACGCACATTTCGACTTCATTGTGGATGTAGGTTTCAAACAAATACATTAGTACGTCGAACATGGCCTGCCCTCCTTAATCGGACATAGCCGCCGGGTACAACTGCGATCCATCCTGCTAACTCCAGTTCGAGCAGTTTCACCACCACCTCTGGCACAGGTTGGCCGGCACGTTCAGCGACGACGTCAACAGGTGTAACCTCATCCCCTACGTTAGCCAACACATCGGCAAATGGCAATTTAACTTCGCATTCTGGTGCAGAAATAATTTCCGTCTTATTCGGCGCCAGCCATTTTAAGTCACTGCACAGGTGTTCAAATATCTCCTCCGGGCGGCTGATAAGCGCCGCGCTGCTGGATAAGCCAATGGGTATCGGCGCTGGACGGGCTGCCCAGCGGGCCTGGCAAGGTAAAGATCTCTCGTCCCTGATCCAGCGCACAGCGCGCCGTGACCAGCGAACCGCTTTTTATTGCCGCCTCAACTACCAACACCCCCAGGCTTAACCCGCTTATCAAACGGTTACGAAAGGGAAAATGCATCGCCAGCGGCGGCGCATGGGGCAAAAACTCCGATACCAGCGCGCCTTCTTGCGCGACAATTTCAGCGGCCAACCGGCGATGCGGCGCGGATAGCCGTAACCGATCCCGCAGCCCAACACCGCCACGGTCTTTCCCCCAGCGGCCAGCGCGGCGCGGTGACAAACGCCATCAATACCGAGCGCCAGACCGCTGGTGATAGTCAGGCCGGCAGCCGCGAGCTGGCTGGCGAAATAGTCACCCCACTGTTTACCGTATAAGCTGTATTGCCGGCTACCGACCATCGCCAGCTGTTGCGTTTTCAGGCAGGCAGGATCCCCTGCGATAAAGATCGCCGGCGGCGGGCAGTCGAGGGCGGCGAGGCGGCGGGGATAACGTGCATCGTTGATAGCAAGCAAATGGTGACGGGGTGGCGCCAGCCAGCGGCGCGCACTCTCCAATTTCGCTTGGCGAACAGCGACGATAGCGCTGGTGCTGTCGCGGGGTTAAAACCGCATTTAACAGCGCTTGCTGGTCCAGCGGCGCCGAATCCACCGTTTTGGCTAGATATTCCCTGGCCCGAGCACCGTTTACCCCCTTTACCGCCGCCATACGCAGCCATATTTCGCTCAACGGCATTTCCCCTCCTTCCCTGACTTGGCGACCGGCCAACGCCGGGACATTTCCCGTCCAATGCTGTCAATCAGCCCCGGAAATGTCTAGAATAAGGGTAAATATCGTTTTCATACTCAGATGCAGATTCAGACCACTATGTCATTATTGCAGGTATTACATTATCCCGACGAGCGGTTGCGCAAAGTCGCCAAACCTGTCGCCGACGTCAATGACGCCATCCGCCGCATAGTGGATGATATGTTTGAGACGATGTACGCCGAGGAGGGGATCGGCCTGGCCGCCACCCAGGTTGATATCCACCAGCGGATCATCGTTATTGATGTCTCGGAAAACCGCGATCAGCGCCTGGTGCTGATCAATCCCGAACTGCTGGAAAAAAGCGGCGAAACCGGCATTGATGAAGGCTGTCTGTCGATTCCCGATCAGCGAGGCTTCGTACCGCGGGCGGAGAAGGTGAAAGTGCGGGCGCTGGATCGCGACGGTAACAGCTTCGAGCTGGAGACGGACGATCTGCTGGCAATCTGTATCCAGCACGAGATGGATCATCTGGTCGGCAAGCTGTTTGTTGATTATCTCTCGCCGCTAAAACGTCAGCGCATTCGTCAAAAAATGGAAAAACTGGCGCGTATGACCGCGCGGGCGGAAAAGTAACCCAAACGCCATAGGAATCATCGTGTCCGACTCTTTACGTATTATCTTCGCCGGTACGCCGGATTTTGCCGTGCGCCATTTGGACGCGCTGATTCGCGCCCAACATCAGGTGGTCGGCGTTTTCACCCAGCCGGACCGGCCCGCCGGACGCGGCAACCGATTGACGCCCAGCCCGGTCAAGCAGTTGGCGGAGCGGCATAGCCTCCCGGTATTTCAACCTTCTTCGCTGCGCAAACCCGAAGGGCAAGGGTGGGTGGCCGCATTGAAGGCGGATATCATGGTGGTGGTGGCCTATGGCCTGATCCTGCCTCAGGCGGTCCTGGACCTGCCGCGCCTTGGCTGCATCAACGTTCATGGGTCGCTATTACCGCGATGGCGCGGGGCGGCACCGATTCAGCGAGCATTGTGGGCCGGCGACGACCGAACCGGCGTAACGATCATGCAGATAGATGCCGGCCTTGATACCGGCGCCATGCTGCATAAGGCGACCTGTGTTATTGAGCCCAACGACACCAGTGCCTCGCTGTATGACAAATTGGCGCAAATCGGGCCAGACGCCCTATTGTCCACGCTTGAGCAGCTTGCCGCCGGTCGCGCCGCAGCCGAGCCACAAGACAACGCGCTCGCGACCTATGCGGACAAACCCAGCAAAGACGAAGCCCAGCTCGACTGGCGCCTGCCCGCGGCGCAGCTTGAGCGCTGTATCCGCGCCTTCAACCCCTGGCCCATCAGCTATTTTCCGCTGTCGGGGCAGCCAATCAAAGTTTGGGCCGCCAGCGTAGACGCCCGGCAGACGGCGTCATGTGCGCCAGGCACGATTGTGGCCGTGGACAAGGCCGGCATTCACATCGCCACCGGCCAGGGCATGCTAACGCTCACGCAGTTGCAGCCAGCGGGTAAAAAGGCGATGCCGGTCCAGGATTTACTCAATTCACGCCCCGAATGGTTTATTCCCGGTACACTTCTGGATAATTGTTAACAGCACTGTTTAAACATTTTTAATCTATTGATAAAACCCGCGAACACCAAGTGTATCGGCGGGGTTTTCTTTATGTACTATCTTTTTCTATTCTGTGCAGCCCACTATTTTTGACGGTATATTTGACGGTACTGATTTTTATGAAGTACTCTAAGGCCGTTCAATGGATCGTATTTTTATCAAAATTGAGCCATTTTGACGGTACATAAACGGTACCGGAGGGACTGCTATCTTATGCTTACAGACGCTTTGTTGAATAAATCCGAAATTTGTGACGACTTCCTCCCTATCAGGGCGATTGTTACATGATGCGGACGCTGTTTGGCATTCCTAACAGTGTGATCCGGTTAAGTGCTTTAACCATTGCCATAGCCTCACCTACCTGCGCGTCATAGTCATGCAGACTCAGATGACCACCCAGAAGTGTTTTAAACCGGAACATGGCCGTTTCAGCCAGTGAACGCCGGTGATAACCTACTTTGAGCCTGTTTAGAAATTTGTGTATTTGCCTGATTTTGATATGTTCAATCCAACATCAAAAACAGGTTAATTTATGGACGAAAAACAGTTGCAGGCTCTGGCTAACGAACTGGCCAAAAATCTCAAAACCCCTGAAGATCTCAGTCACTTCGATCGGCTGCTGAAAAAAATCAGCGTCGAAGCAGCTCTCAATGCCGAAATGACCCATCACCTCGGCTACGATAAAAATCAGCCTAAACCGGGGACCAACGCCCGCAACGGCTATTCCACAAAAACCGTTACCACTGGCGATGGCCCGCTGGCGCTGCGTACTCCGCGCGATCGTGACGGTTCCTTTGAACCGCAACTGGTGAAGAAGAACCAGACCCGGATTACCGGGATGGATAACCAGATTTTATCGTTGTACGCCAAAGGGATGACCACCCGCGAGATCGCCGCCGCGTTCAAAGAGCTGTATGACGCCTATGTCTCGCCGGCGCTGGTTTCAAAGGTCACCGATGCGGTCATGGAGCAGGTTGTTGAATGGCAAAACCGGCCTCTGGATGCAGTCTATCCCATTGTTTATCTTGACTGTATCGTTCTAAAAGTCCGGCAGGACAGCCGCATCATCAACAAATCTGTGTTCCTGGCGCTGGGCATCAACATCGAAGGCCAGAAAGAGTTGCTAGGTATGTGGCTGGCCGAAAATGAAGGCGCAAAGTTCTGGCTGAACGTGCTGACAGAGCTGAAAAACCGCGGCCTGAACGATATCCTTATCGCCTGCGTAGACGGGCTGAAAGGTTTCCCTGACACTATTAACGCGGTGTATCCGGAGGCGCGGCTCCAGCTGTGTATCGTGCATATGGTGCGCAACAGCCTGCGGTTCGTCTCCTGGAAGGACTACAAGGCCGTCACCCGCGACCTGAAAGCTATCTATCAGGCCCCTACGGAAGAAGCCGGCTTGCAGGCGCTGGAAGCATTCTCCAGTGCCTGGGACATCCGCTACCCGCAAATAAGTCGAAGCTGGCAGGCAAACTGGGCCAATCTGGCCACGTTCTTTGCCTACCCAACGGACATCCGCAAGGTGATCTACACGACCAACGCCATCGAGTCGTTAAACAGCGTGATCCGGCATGCCATCAAAAAGCGCAAGGTGTTCCCGACCGACGACGCAGTGAAAAAGGTGGTGTGGCTGGCGATACAGGCGGCCTCACAGAAATGGACAATGCCTTTGAGGGACTGGCGCATGGCAATGAGCCGCTTTATTATCGAGTTCGGTGAACGCCTGGACGGTCACCGAAGAGCCTGTTTAGAAATTTGTGTATTTGCCTGATTTTGATATGTTCAATCCAACATCAAAAACAGGTTAATTTATAGACGAAAAACAGTTGCAGGCTCTGGCTAACGAACTGGCCAAAAATCTCAAAACCCCTGAAGATCTCAGTCACTTCGATCATATTCACCCTGGCATCGCCCGCGATCACGCGCCGGGCCAGCTCTCCGTCCTGGTTATGCATGGCGCTGATGGCGTCGGTCAACTGCTGTTCCACCAGCCCGCCCATCGCCCAAGTACATAAACACCGTGTAATCGGAGCAGCGCGCCGCCTGTTGCATATTATGCGTTACGATGACCAGCGTATAGTCGGTTTTCAGTTCGGAAATCAGTTCCTCGATACGCCCGGTCGAAATCGGATCCAGCGCCGAACAGGGCTCATCCAGCAGCAACACATCAGGACGGATAGCGATACCGCGCGCGATGCAAAGACGCTGCTGCTGGCCTCCCGAGAGGCTATAACCGCTTTGATGCAGCTTGTCGCGCGTTTCGTTCCACAGCGCCGCCTTGGTCTGTGACCATTGCACCCGTTCATCCATCTCCGCGCTAGAGAGTTTCTCGAATAACCGTACGCCGAAGGCGATATTGTCATAAATCGACATCGGGAAGAGCGTTGGCTTTTGAAAGACCATTCCCACCCGGGCGCGCAACAGCGACACATCGCCGGTATCGGCCAGAATATTTTGGCCGTCGAGCATGATTTCACCCTGCGCACGCTGCTCGGGATAAAGCTGATACATTTTATTGGACGTGCGCAACAGCGTGGATTTACCGCCGCCGGACGGCCCGATAAATGCCGTGACCTGATTACGTTTAATATTGAGGCTGATGTTCTTCAGCGCATGATATTTACCGTAATAAAAATTGAGATCCCTGACCTGCAGCTTACTGTCACCGGCGGGGTGAATCGGGTTCATACTTCTCTCCTGCCCTCGGCGACAACCGCCGACGGCGCTTAATGGTTTTTCCTGGCAAACACCGTCCGGGCGATAATATTCAGCAGCAGCACGCACAGGGTAATGATCAATACCCCGGCCCAGGCCAACTGTTGCCATTCCACAAACGGACTCATGGCAAATTTGAAAATCGTGACCGGTAGATTAACGATAGGCTGCATTAGGTCGGTGCTCCAGAATTGATTGGACAACGACGTAAACAACAGCGGCGCGATTTCGCCGGCGATGCGCGCCACCGCCAGCAGCACCCCGGTCAAAATGCCGGACAAGGAGGCTTTCATGGTGATGGCGGAAATCATTTTCCACTTCGGGGTACTCAACGCGTAAGCCGCTTCGCGCAGCGTATCGGGAACCAGGCGCATCATATTCTCGGTGGTGCGGATTACGATCGGAACCTGCAACAGCGCCCATCTGAGCGGCAATAACGATACCTGGAAAAAGAAAGTAGGTTATCACCGGCGTTCACTGGCTGAAACGGCCATGTTCCGGTTTAAAACACTTCTGGGTGGTCATCTGAGTCTGCATGACTATGACGCGCAGGTAGGTGAGGCAATGGCAATGGTTAAAGCACTTAACCGGATCACACTGTTAGGAATGCCAAACAGCGTCCGCATCATGTAACAATCGCCCTGATAGGGAGGAAGTCGTCACAAATTTCGGATTTATTCAACAAAGCGCCGTCAGTCCCGTTTCTTCCAACACTTCGCGTCGCGCGGTCTCTTCTAATGACTCACCCAGCTCAAGCAACCCTTCCGGCAAACCTCGATAGCCATTCAATCTTTGTTGTAATAAAATATCGCCTCTTTCATCCAGAATGATGACATTCGACCCCGCCAATAATAAAGGCCGGTGACCGATCATGGCTCTTATGTCTTTTACATATCTGCTCATTATCAACTTCCGTCAATGTAATTTGCAATTCGGTGCGCTTGGCGCTGTATTTTCGCTATTGCTGATGATATTACCGCAATATCATTCAATGGCAATAAAGGATAGATAGGTAGACAAAAAATAGTTGCAGCGATATTTTCACTCACGGGCAATACGGTTGCGTTGAATTCCTTATAGGCTTTCATTTTATGTACCACGGGAAAGAAATAGCGCCTTGTTGGTATGCCCTCGGCACATAAAGCTGCCTCCAAAACGTCCCTATCACAGCCAAAAAGTTGTTTATCCACCTGGATAGAAAAATCCTTATAGGTACTCACAACAGGCTTTGTTGAATAAATCGAACTTTTAGGTGACTGGCGGCTCTGATCACTACATTCGTTTCAACATCAGGTCCCCATGGCAAAGCAAAAGTTTAAAATCACCAACTGGCCCGCATATAACAATGCGCTCAGGCAGCGGGGGGACCTGACAGTATGGCTTGATGAGTCAGCCATTGCTGCATGGACTGAGAGTACACCACCTGAACATCGTGGCCGGCCGCTTCACTACACCGATATGGCCATTACCACGGTTCTGATGATAAAGCGCGTGTTTAACCTTTCGCTCCGGGCGTTACAGGGTTTCGTTGACTCGATTTTTAAACTGATGGGGCTGTCGCTGCGCTGCCCAGATTACTCTCTGGTCAGCCGGCGAGCAAAAACCGTCGACATCAGCATAAAAACGCCAACCCGCGGCGAAATCTCACACCTGGTCATCGATGGCACCGGCCTGAAAATCTTCGGCGAAGGCGAATGGAAAGTCAGGCAGCATGGGGCTGAGAGGCGCAGAGTATGGCGCAAGCTTCATCTGGCAGTAGATAGCGCGACACATGAAATTATCTGTGCCGATTTATCGCTAAGCGGTACGACAGATGCGCAGGCGCTGCCCGGGCTGATTAACCAAACCCACCGGAAAATCAGGGAAGCGTCGGCTGACAGTGCTTACGATACGCGTTACTGTCATGATGCTCTGCTGAGGAAAAAAATAAAGCCGCTTATCCCACCGCGAAGTGGTGCGCAATATTGGCCAGCTCGATACCATGAGCGTAACCATGCGGTGGCAAATCAGCATCTGAGCGGCAATAACGATACCTGGAAAAAGAAAGTAGGTTATCACCGGCGTTCACTGGCTGAAACGGCCATGTTCCGGTTTAAAATACTTCTGGGTGGTCATCTGAGTCTGCATGACTATGACGCGCAGGTAGGTGAGGCTATGGCAATGGTCAAAGCGCTTAACCGGATCACGTTGTTAGGAATGCCAAACAGCGTCCGCATCATGTAACAATCGCCCTGATAGGGAGGAAGTCGTCACAAATTTCGGATTTATTCAACAAAGCGCTCACAACATTGTTAGGGATATGCTGTAGGCTGATACCGGGAACCGATTTCAATCTCTGCGTATAGGCATTAGCGGCTGCATTGTGTAATCTGATATTTTCCGGCAATAAATCGAACGAAGTGACCCCCATCAGACAGCTTATTTCGTTAAGTCGTCCATTCGTGCCTACATAGGTACAATCATAATCGCCTAGATTGCCATACTCTCGATACGTTCTCAATCTTTGCGCTAACACCGCGTCGCGGGTAAAGATTAGTCCACCCTCACCAGTAACCAGCGTTTTCATTGGGGTGGTGCTGAATACTTCAGCGTCACCGAAACGACCAATCTTGATGTTATCCAATGTAGATCCCATGCCGTGGGCCGCATCGAATATGAGCTTGATATTATGTGCTTTAGCTAGCTTTTCGAGCGCCAGGCAATCCGCAGGCACACCAAAGACATGGACCGCAAGTATCGCTTCAGTCTGGTTGGTTATTTTTTGCGCGAGAGCGCTAATGCTTATATTATATGTATCCGGACAGCAATCAACAAACACCGGTTTAGCCCCGGTTTGTACAATCGCATTAGCAGATGCACAAAATGTAAACGACGGCACCAAGACGTCCCCCGTTATGCCAAGCGCTTGCAAGGTAAGCGTCAGGCCAATGGTCGCCGACGATACCGCAACGACATTCATTTGTGCGTCCTCGCTATACGCTTTTGCCTTGTCTTCGTATGCCTGTAAATATTTCTCTTTGGTAAGCATTCCGGAGGCTAAAATTTCCGCTATGCTCTCTTTTATAGTCGCAATAGAAGGAATATAAGGTTTCAAGAAGGGTATTCCTTGCGAATAGGCTTTCACCCCATACAGAATAGCGGGTTTACCTTTCATGGCAGCCCCCTGACGATCAGGTTATGTTCCAGGGTTTTAACATTGCTGTATATGTTTAAGTTAGGGTCAGGAATTAAATGGCTTTTCACCAGCATCTCGATCTCCTTTATGCCTTTCTTAAGGTCATGCTCAGCAGCAAACCCTAACTTATTCCTGATACTTGCAAAGGCCACTTTATAACTTCGATTATCTGTAATGGATGCGTCACTTTTCACGACAATGCCCGGTATGCAGGAGCAGATCACCTTTCCCAGCCCAGACAGGTTAATGTTTAGTTTGTCATCACCGACATTGTAAATATCCCCGCTGATTTTTTCGTTTGGCACTGCCAAAGCGATTGCTATGGCTCGAGCCACATCTCTGCAATGGATAAACGGCCGCCATTGTTGCCCGCCATGAATGATGCATTCCCTTCTGTTAACCGCATTAGCGGTCATACCATTGACGGCTAAATCAAACCGCATTCTCCTTGAGGCGCCAAAGACGGTTGCGAACCTGCATATCGTGACGGCCATATCCTCTTTGTAAGCCTGGGCGATGGCCTCACCCTGGATTTTTGTTTCTGAATAATAGTCCACTGGATTCAGCTTTGACCGCTCAGTAAAAACATCCTCGCCATAACCGTACACGCTACAGCTTGAGGCAAAGAGAATATGTTTGACCTTTTCTTTTGCCGCCACGTCGAATAGCTTTTGGGTCGCGACCACGTTGACTTCGTTACAAATTTCCTTGTCAAAAGATCACGCCGGATTACCGACAATCCCGGCCAGATGAACAATTTTGTCAATATTGACGACCGCCTTTCGGAGATGCGCGGTAACCTGAATGTCCCCTTGTTGCATCTCGAAATGGCTTAACCCATAAAAGGGGCGTAACCCGGACATCCCGAAGGTTCCATTATCAATAACGCGAACCCTATGTCCCTGAGAAAGAAGGAGTTCAACTAGATGTGTATCAATATAGCCCGCTCCGCCTGTAACGAGAATCCTTTCCATATTCTTTTCTCCCTGTACATTGGTCTACTGACCCTGCCTGCGTTAGCAGCGATATTCACTTTCTCTACGGCTAACATCAGTGCCATCATTTATTCATAAATGATATTAATAAACTTTGTATAATTAAGTAATTTTAAATTCTGCGTTCAACTAAGAAAATAATAAACCTGATAATGTTTTATACTATTATAGCATGCCATGTTTACGTTGATATGTGATGCGCTTCTTATTTTTAATTAAGCAATAACCTTTTTTGCACATTTTTATCTTTATTACTAAAACACGTAAATTCATGGCTTTTTATTTATTAAGGCTTATTATTGATTTCACTACAACATAAAACGCCGCTCTTTTTACAGCAACAATTACGGGGATCGGGTTTTCAGCGTCTCATTTCTGTCTTTATAAGTGAAAGCTGATTCGCTTTTGCTGGCTTAAGACCATTATGCAAACAGGTCATTTTAGCGGGATTTATTCCCCTCATCCTCACAAAGAAACCGTGGTACATCGCTGTTGGTAAAGACAAGGTGATGTCGTGTCATAACGCACGGCCCTTTTGAGAACGTTTAATCCTGTCTTCACCGCAGTGCTGGCGGCATGAAGAGCCTTAGCATTCCCGCCTCCGATCGCGGTTCCACAGGAGTCAACATCAAAACAGGGCTGAGCAGCGGGAGCATGAGGGCATGGGGGCAAAAAAAACAGCAAATCATCATGACTTGCTGTTGTCTTTTACGACCTTGTCTGGATATCGCGCAACAAGATTTTTGAGAATATGGTCGGCGAGAGAGGATTCGAACCTCCGACCCACTGGCCCCAAACCAGTTGCGCTACCAAGCTGCGCTACTCGCCGAGGTGATACGCCGCGTAGGCCTCTGGAACAAACTCAAGCGGGGTGCCAACGGGCAGGTAATGCTGACAAAATTCAAGGATGTGGTGCGAAGAGAGGGACTTGAACCCTCACGTCCGTTAAGACACTAGCACCTGAAGCTAGCGCGTCTACCAATTCCGCCACCTTCGCATGCCCACTGATAATGGGGTGACTGATGGGACTCGAACCCACGACAACTGGAATCACAATCCAGGGCTCTACCAACTGAGCTACAATCACCATTACTGATTACTATCGCAACGCAGCATAGGACTTACCACGACTCTACGCACAAACGTGATGGTGCGCCCGACAGGATTCGAACCTGAGACCTCTGCCTCCGGAGGGCAGCGCTCTATCCAGCTGAGCTACGGGCGCGTAGCGCCGTTGCGGGTGGGGATAGTACGGATTTACGCGCCGGCTGTCTAGTGGTTTTTCAAAGAAATGATGCGTTTGGTTACCCTTTGCTCACTTGCGTCGCCGCCCTGCCCTTCCCCCTTCGCCCGCTATAGGCGTCCGCTGATATGATAGCCCAAGTAACGCAGAAGTTTAAGCTGACGCTGCAGGCGCGACGGCTGGCTTAACAGCCGGCAAAGCCACTCCAGCCCCAAATCCTGCCACACCTTGGGCGCGCGCTTGACGTGGCCGGTAAACACGTCATAAGTGCCCCCTACGCCCATATACAGCGCCACGGGATATACCCGCCGGCATGCCTGCATCAATTGCTCCTGGCGCGGCGAACCCATGGCAACAGTGACGATAGCGGCCCCGCTGGCGCGGATGCGTTCTATCAGCGCCGGTTGCGCGTCGGCGGTGAAATAGCCGTCTTGCCGGCCGACGATGTTCACATTCCAGCGCGCGCGCAGCTGCGCTTCGGTCTGCATCAGCACCACCGGACGGCCGCCCAGCAAAAATACCGACACGCCTTCCCTGCCGGCGCGCGCCATGAGATCTTCCCATAAATCCGCGCCCGCGATACGGCTTACCTCGGCATGGCGATATTTGCGGCGAATGGAACGTACGATGCTGATGCCGTCGGCATACTTATATTCCGCTTCGTCAAGCAGCTGTTTCAGCGCCGCATCTCGCTCGGCTCTCAGGACTTTTTCAGCGTTAATCGCCACCAGGGTGCCGGTTTTCAGCCGTCCGCCGGCAAACAAATAATCGATAAATTCCTCCCGGTCGCGAAACCCCCAGAGGGCCAGGCCACGAATTTGATAATGGGGAACCCCGTCGTTATTATGCATTATATTCTTCCCATGGGGGGTAATCGGTTACGGCACGGCGGGTGGCCGTTCAATCTGGCGCTGCGCGGCCGTATCAGCTCCGCGTGACGGAACAGCAAGAACAACAGTTTAGCTGCGATTAAACACAGCCCGAACACCTGGCAGAAAAACACCACCCGTGATACAAACGCATCCAATCCTTCACGCGCCAGGACTATCATGTTGAATACCGCACCAAAACAAAAGGATTGCAAGAACGAGGCGCGGTAGCGATCGCCCGCCGCCGTGCCGCGCTCATAGAGCGTGTCGAACCCCTTGATGATAAGCCCGACCACGATAGCGCCCAGCGGGATGAACCCGACGCCGCCCATCACAATCAGCGAACCGATAAGCGTGGGTGAAATCGCCAGGCCTGAATGGTTGTTCAGCACTTCCCAGGTAAAATAATTCGCCGTATTCAGCACCAGCGAAGGCCGATCCGGCCACAGCCAGCCGGGAATGAAGACATAAAAATCACGAACGATAGGTGCTAGACCCTGAAAATCTATGTGTCCATAGTTTTGCAGCAGCAGCGCCAGGTTTTCCCAGGGCGAGAAGGTGTCGCGCGTTAGATAGAGAAAAGTATAGAACGCTTCATCGCCGCTGACATTCAGCCCGTAGCGTTTCAACGCCAGCCAGAACATGCCCGCGATCGCCACTACGCCGGCGCCCGCCAGCATCCACAAGGTGATCCAGCCGCGCTGGATACCGATGAACAAAAACAGCGCGAAGGCAATAATGATATTGGCGCGCGTGCCGCCCACCACGATATAGGTGAAAATACCGAAGGCAACCGTGGCGATAAGAAAGATTATCCAGCTGCGCCGGGTAGGGTTCAGGAAATAGATCAGCAGCATTGCGGGAATGAAGAAATAAAAAAAACGCTTTAGCGCGACGCCGTAGACATCGCTGGAAAAGATCTGGCTATAGGCATGCAACCGGAACAGCAAAAAACCGTTATGGATGAAAAACACCATCACCGTTGCCACGGCGATGAGCGCCAGCAGCAGCCACAGTAAATGGATCTCGGTACGGCTGATGCTGAACCAGGGCGGCCGCGGGCCGCGCGGGCGGGCGAACAACCGGGTTCTGTAGCTGACATAGTAGATGCCATAGAAGGCGGTCGCCGCCAGCAGCGATTCCAGCAGGTTTTCCACCGGCACCACCTCGACGCCATAGCGGTACACCAGCAGACAAGTAAAGGGAAAACCGAGATAGAACGTCAGCAGGTATAACACCGAAAAGAAAACATTGAAATTAAACCTGACCCGCCGGAATTCCTGGTAGATTAGTGACAGAACCAGCGCCAACGACAGCAAATAGACCACCAGCAGGCCGCCGAACTGCGCCAGCGTCATAGCGGTACCCCCGCGGCAATGGACAACGCCTGACGCCCAGCCATACAGGATATTCGGGTAGAAAAAGGCGATACGCGCCGGATCCTGCGCCAGCATGCGCCGCTGCGTTTCGCGGATAAGGGCGGGGTCGAGCGAGTCCTCCTCATACAGCACCGGCACCTGCTGCGCGACCAAATCCTGGCAGAACGGATTGTGCCGGCTAAGTACGAATGGCAGGCCCAACTGAATCAGCAGGCTCAGCGTGCCGATGCCCTGCTGGCGCTGGAAGAGGAAATAGCCAGCGTCGCATTCCTGCAACAGCGCGAGATAATCGTTAAAGGCCAGCGGTTCGGTGAGGATCCGCACCTGTCCCTCGGGGAAGCAGCGCTCGCTTTCCGCGCGCACCGTGGCGATATAGGTATCGTTGCCGGCGGGATAGCCCATCGGCACGATGATCTTGACCGCGCTGCCGAATTGATGATGAATGGCGCGCAGCGCCTGGCAATGGCGGTTGGAGGGATCCCCGGAATTGCCCACCAGCAGCGTTAGCGGCCGGTTGCCTACCTCCGCTGGCGCCACCCGCACGATATCCGCGGCCAGCCGGGTAGGGAAATAGAGCAGCGAAGCCGGCACCGACGGATGCCGCTGGCGATAGCAGGCCAGATCGCCGCGGGTGGCGAAGACATGACCGACCCGCCCCTGGGCACGGCGGCGCAGCAAATAGAACAGCCGGTGGCGCAGGCGGCGCGATTCCTCATACAGATCCGCGCCCCATACGTGCCAGCTTATACGCGCAGGGCAGATTTTGCCCGCCAGCATCGCCAGCCAGAGCGAGGGATTGAATTGGCCGTGCAGAAAATAACGTTCGTCCGGCGCCGCGGCGGCGCGGTGCACCAGCGCTTTGGTCAGTGCCCGCTTACTGTCAAAACGCTCGATATCCAGCTGATCGTAGCCGGAAAATGGCGCGCCGTCCGGGGCGACCACCATAAATCGCCGGGTCTGCGCCGGCGGGTAGATTGCCGCCAGCGTATCATTGAAGAAACGCAGCACCGTCAGATTATGATGGGGGATATCGGATCCCAGCACATGTATCAAATTGCTCATTTTTTCCTGAGATAAAGTAGGAATACACCGCTGCACAGCGCGAAATAAACGATATAGGTGGCCATATAGGCCTGGGTCGCGCCCAGCGCGCCGTGGCGCGGAATAAGCCAATGGGAAAAGCCGGTCAGCAGCACAAACTGACTTATTTCAGCCAAGAGATAAACGCGCAGCACGGCACGGGCCACCACCAGGTAGCCAAAAACATAGGCGCCCACCTTCAGGACATCCCCCACCAGTTGCCAGGCAAACAGCCCGCTCATGGCGCTGAATTCGGCGGAAAACAACAGCCGGATCGCTACGTCCCGCAATAGCCAAAGCGTCAGGCTGACCGTCGCCACCGCCGGCAGCACAAAGCGCAGCGCACGCGCGATTTCACGCGCTACCGACCGCTTATCATTTAATCGTGACAGCGTGGGCAATAAATAAATGGTAAACGAGGCGGTGATAAACTGCAAATAGGAGTCCGAAATACTGCTGACGCCCTGCCAAATCCCCACCGCCGCCCAACCCTCCGTACGGGCCAGCAAATTACGCATCATCACATAGGCCACCGGCAGGGTCACCGCGGTGATAAGCGCCATGACGGTGAACTTGGCCAGCAGCGCGGCATAGCCGCCGTCCCAGGCGGGCAGCAAGAATGAGAGCGGCAGATGGCGCTGGTAGCACAACATGAACAGCACCGGCAGCAGCGCCATCGCCGGCAACAGCGCCAGCCCGGCCAGAGCGCCCGCATAGCCGCCCAGCCGGTAGCAGACAAAAAAGGCGGCGACGCCAAGCAGGCTGCCGACACTGATGGCTAACGCATTGCCGGTGGCGTCCCGATACCCTTTTAAAATCGCCAGCCCCAGGTTGGCGCAGGCGATCCCCAGCTGGATAACCGCCAGCGCCACGACGGCATCCCGATACCGCTCATGGCCGAACAGAGCGCGGCTGACCGGATCGGCGGCAAAAACAAACACCGCCGCCAGCAGCAGCGAGGAAGCAAGGACCATCGCCGAGCCGGTGCCCAGCGCCGCGCGCAGCCGATCCGGTTGATGCTGATGCTGCGCTACCAGTTTGGTCATTCCGTTGAAGATGCCAGCGCCGGACAGGACGCCCAGCACCGTGACCAATTGGCGAAAATTCCCCGCCTGCCCCACGCCGTCGGGACCGAACGCCACCGCCAGCACCTTCACCACCAGCAGACCGGAGCCGATTTTGATAAGCGTGGATAGCGCGGTCCAGACGGATGCGTTCGCCAGCGACATATCAGTTGAAGTAGCCGTATATCGCGTCAATGACGCGCTGCTGATCGTCGTCGCTCAGATTGTAAAACAGCGGCAAACGCACCAGGCGCTGACTTTCGCGCTGAGTATGGCGATCGCTGCCGTGGAACCGACCAAAGCGGCGCCCCGCCGGGCTATCGTGCAGCGGAATGTAATGAAAGACGGACAAGATATCCGCCGCTTTCAAATGGCGGATGAAACCGTCGCGATCGTCGATATCCCGCAACTTGACATAGAACATGTGGGCATTGTGCAAACAGGTGGCCGGCACCGTCGGCAGCGTCAAACCGTCCAACGACGCCAGCGCAGACGCGTAACAATGCCACAGCGCCAGGCGCCGTTGATTGATGATGTCCGCCGCCTCCAGCTGTGCCCATAGATAGGCGGCCTGAATATCCGCCATGAGATAGCTGGAACCAATATCGCGCCAGGTATACTTATCCACCTGTCCACGGAAAAATTGGCTGCGGTTGGTGCCCTTTTCGCGGACGATTTCCGCCCGCTCAACGAGGGCCGCATCGTTAATGAGCGTCGCGCCGCCCTCACCGCCGGCGGTATAGTTTTTGGTTTCGTGGAAACTAAAGCAGCCGATATGGCCGAGAGTGCCGAGGGCGCGCCCTTTATACGTCGCCATGACCCCCTGCGCGGCGTCTTCCACCACCCACAAGCGGTGCCGCTCGGCGATCGCCATGATGGTATCCATTTCACAGGCCACGCCGGCATAATGAACCGGCACGATAGCGCGGGTTTTGGGCGTGATCGCCACTTCTATCAGCGCCTCATCCATGTTCATCGTGTCCTGGCGGATATCGACGAAGACAATCGTCGCGCCGCGCAGCACAAAGGCGTTGGCGGTGGACACGAAGGTATAGCTCGGCATAATTACTTCATCGCCGGGGCGGATATCCAGCAGAATAGCCGCCATCTCCAGCGAGGCGGTGCAGGAAGGCGTCAGCAACACCTTCGCGCTGCCGAAACGCTGCTGGAGCCAGTGTTGGCAGCGCTGGGTAAACCCGCCGTCGCCGCACAGCTTGCCGCTGCCCATCGCGGTCTGCATAAAGCCCAATTCGGTGCCGACCACCGGTGGCGCGTTAAATGGAATCATGAGGTTCTCGGTATAACCAATGCGCGGCATGCACTACCCGTGCGCCGCTCGCCAAATAAAGCCGCAGCGCCGGCAGGTTGGCGGTTTGCGTCGCCACCCACAATTGTCGGAAGCCGCGGCTGCGGCACCAGCCCAGCGCCGCGCGGCACAGCAATTTGCCCGTGCCGCGACCGCGGGCGGCGGGAGACACCGCCAGCAGGCCGATACGCGCCGCGTGCCCCCCGATATCCCGGAGCGTTACCAGCCCCGAAATATCGTCGGGCTCCTGCGCCACCAGGCAGAGGTGATCAAAACTGCCCCGTACGGCGTTTTCCACCCACTGCGCGTAAAAGCGCTGGCGCTCTTCGTCGCTGAACCACGGCGCCCGAAAGCGGCTTTGCACCAACGTCTGCGCCGCCAGCACGCGCAGCGCGGAAATATCCGCCTCCCCCGCCAGCCGCATTTCCGCCGCCGGCAGCGCCGCAGCACCCGCGACCGGCGCGCCGCCGGCGCAGGCCGGCAGGGTATAACAGCAGTCCATTTCGCCTTCCACCGGCCGAAAACCGATGGCGCTAAGCGCATCCATTTGTGCCGTGGCCTGCGCCGCCACTTTCGCCTGCACCAGCGCAAATCCCGTCAGCGCCGACGGGGTCAAACGCGGCGCGGCGTCGTCAAACACGACGCGGCCCAGGCGGCGGCCGAAAAACTCGCTCTCCCAGGCCAGGAGGTCAATACTGGCGCGGGCGGACATGGAGCAGATCCATCAAGTATTGGCCATAGCCGGTTTTCGCCAGCGCCTGCGCCGCTCGCCGCGCACCGTCATCATCGAGCCAGCCGTTGCGCCAGCCGATTTCTTCCAGGCAGGCGATTTTAAACCCCTGGCGCTTCTCGACCGTCTGCACAAAGGTACTGGCCTCTATCAGGCTGTCATGGGTGCCGGTATCCAACCATGCGAAACCGCGCCCCAGCAGCTCGACGTGCAGCCCGCCCTGCTCCAGATACATCTGGTTTATCGAGGTAATCTCCAGCTCTCCGCGCGCCGAAGGCGTAACCCGTCTCGCGAACTCTACCACCTGGCGATCATAGAAATAGAGACCGGTTACCGCCCAGCGGGAGCGGGGATGGGCCGGTTTTTCCTCCAGCGCGACGGCGCGGAAATCGTCATCGAACGCCACCACGCCGAACCGCTCGGGATCCATCACCTGATAGGCGAACAGCGTCGCGCCCTGCTCGCGCGCGGCCACCTGCCGCAGTTTGGGGCTAAAGCCCTGACCAAAATAGATATTGTCGCCAAGCACCAGACAGCAGCGGTCGTCGCCGATAAAGCTTTCGCCAATCAGAAACGCCTGCGCTATCCCCTCGGAACTGGGCTGGGCGGCATAGGTCAGACGAATACCGAACGCCTCGCCCGCGCCGAGCAGCCGCTTGAATAACGGCATTTCTTCCGGGGTGGTGATAATCAGGATGTCGCGGATCCCCGCCAGCATCAGCACCGACAGCGGATAATAGATCATCGGTTTGTCGTACACGGGCAACAGTTGTTTGGAAATCCCGCGGGTGATCGGATAGAGGCGGCTGCCGCTGCCGCCCGCCAGAACGATACCTTTCATCTGTCCTCCTCGCCTTACTGGCCCGGCCCGAGGCCGAGACGCTCGCCGCGATAGCTACCGTCCAGCACCCGCTGCCACCATTCATGATGGGTTAAATACCACTGCACGGTCTTGGCCATCCCGCTGTCGAAGGTTTCCTGCGGCCGCCAACCCAATTCGCGCGCAATTTTACCGGCGTCAATCGCATAACGCCGGTCGTGCCCCGGCCGGTCTTCGACCTGCGTGATGAGCTGCCTGAACGCGACGACGCCGGGGGGATGAGGCGCGCCGGCCTGCTCCAACAGCCCGCACAGCGCTTCTACTACGTCGATGTTGCGCCGCTCGTTATGGCCGCCGATGACATAAGTCTCACCGGGGCGGCCGCGGGTCACCACCTGATAGAGGGCGCGGGCATGATCCTCCACATACAGCCAGTCGCGGATCTGACCGCCGTCGCCGTACACCGGCAGCGGTTTACCCGCCAAGGCGTTGATAATCATCAACGGGATCAGCTTTTCCGGGAAGTGATAGGGGCCATAATTATTGGAACAATTCGTCACCAGCACCGGCAGGCCGTAGGTGCGCATCCAGGCGCGCGCCAGGTGGTCGCTGGCGGCTTTCGAGGCGGAGTAGGGACTACTGGGCGCATAAGGCGAGCTTTCGTTAAACTGGCTACCGTCATTGGGCAGATCGCCGTACACTTCATCGGTGGAGACATGGTGAAAGCGAAAGGCGGCGCGCGCGGCCGTAGGCAAGGTCTGCCAATACCCGCGGGCCGCTTCCAGCAGAATCGAGGTCCCGGTGATGTTGGTATCGATAAACGCCGCCGGGCCGTCAATGGAGCGATCGACATGGCTCTCCGCCGCCAGATGCATGATGGCATCCGGCTGGAACTCCGCGAGCAGCTGCGCCATTGTCGGGCCGTCACCGATATCGGCGCGGGCAAAACGATAATGGGGATGGTCGGCGACGGGCGCCAGCGAGTCCAAATTGCCGGCATAGGTCAGTTTATCCACCACTAACACCCGATCCGCGGTGGCGCCGAGAATATAGCGTACCAGCGCCGAGCCGATAAACCCCGCACCGCCGGTAATCAGCAGGCATCTCATCGCCAGACTCCGCGCGTATCCACCACCCAGCGCTGACGGATGGCGGAAGGCGCGAGGGCGCGGAATTGGCGATGATCCACCAGCATAACCAGAACATCGGCCGTCGCCAGCGCCTGGTCCCTGTCCGCCAGAGTGACCAATCCGTCCAACGAGGCCGGCAGCGCGTCGACATTCGGCTCCACCGCCAACGTCTGGCCGCGATGCCAACGGGCGATGAGCTCGGTCACATGCAGCGCCGGGCTTTCACGCAGGTCGTCGATATCCGGTTTAAACGCCAGCCCGAAGCAAGCGATGGTCACATCGCTACTGCCGCGCCCGCTGTCGTTAAGGCAGTCCGCCACCGCCGCCTTCACTTTTTCCACCACCCAATCGGGTTTGTCGTCATTCACCTGGCGCGCGGTGCGGATAAGCCGCGCCGGCGCCGGATTCTGGGCCACGATAAACCACGGATCCACCGCGATGCAATGGCCACCGACGCCCGGTCCCGGCTGCAAAATATTGACCCGCGGATGGCGATTGGCCAGCGCTATCAGCTCCCAGACGTTGATTTGCTGTTCCGCGCAGATGACCGACAGCTCATTGGCGAAGGCAATGTTCACATCGCGGAAGCTATTCTCGGTCAGCTTACACATTTCGGCGGTGCGGGCATTGGTCACCACGCACTCTCCTTCCAGGAAGATGCGATACAGCTCGGCGGCGCGCGCCGAGCAGCGCGGCGTCATGCCGCCGATCACCCGGTCATTTTTAATCAGCTCCACCATGATCTTGCCGGGCAGCACCCGCTCCGGGCAATAGGCGATATTGATATCCGCCGCCTCTCCCGCCTGGTGCGGGAAGGTCAGATCGGGACGCGCGGCCGCCAGCCAGCCGGCCATCTGTTCAGTTGTTCCCACCGGCGACGTGGACTCAAGGATTACCAGACATCCCGGCTCTAAAACCGGCACCAGCGATAACGCCGCCGCCTTGACATAGCTCAGATCCGGTTCATGGTCATCCTGAAAGGGTGTCGGTACGGCGATGAGGAACGCGTCCGCCGGCTGCGGCTGGCTCACCGCCCGCAGCAGACCCTGGCGCACGGCATCGGTCACAACCCGGTCCAAATCCGGTTCAATGATGTGTATTGCGCCGCGGTTAATGGTGTCTACCGCATACTGGTTTGTGTCTACGCCTATCACCCGTTTGCGGCGCGAGGCAAACGCCGCGGCGGTGGGCAGACCGATATACCCCAGTCCAATAACGGAAATTGTGTCAAAATTCATGGATTCACCTGCTATCTTTTTTTAATACCGTGATAATCCGCTCACAGGCATGGCCATCGCCGTAGGGGTTATGCGCCCGGCTCATCCGTTGATACGCCTGGGCATCATTGAGCAACTGCGATACCGCCTGGTGAATCGCCTGCTCATCCGTCCCTACCAGCCGCACGGTGCCGGCCGCCACCGCCTCCGGCCGCTCGGTGGTATCGCGCATCACCAGCACCGCTTTCCCCAACGAGGGAGCTTCTTCCTGGATCCCGCCGGAATCTGTCAGAATAATCGTGGCTCGATTCATTAAATAAACGAACGGCAAATAGTCCTGTGGATCAATGAGTTTTATATTGGCGATACCGCTCAGCATACGGTTTACCGGTTCGCTAACGTTAGGATTAAGATGCACTGGATAGACCACCTGCACGTCGGGGTGATCAAGCGCAATACGCGCCAGCGCGGCGCAAATGCGCTTGAAACCGTCGCCAAAGCTCTCGCGGCGATGGCCGGTGACCAATATCATCTTCTGCACACCGTCGAGAAACGCGTAACGCTCATCCAAGCTGGCGCGCAGCCCGGCATTACTCATTACCCGGTCCCACACCCAAAATAGCGCGTCAATCACCGTATTGCCGGTCACCGCGATGCGCGCCGCCGGCAGCCCTTCCGCCAGCAAATTGGCGCGGGCATTGTCGGTGGGTGCGAAATGCCAGCGGGCCAGGTGGCCGGTCAATTTACGATTCGCCTCCTCCGGCCAGGGAGAGGACAGATCGCCGGTGCGCAGGCCCGCTTCCACATGGCCCACGGGGATATGTTGATAAAACGCCGCCAGACTGGCGGCCAGGGTGGTGGTGGTATCGCCATGCACCAGCACCACGTCTGGACGGAAGTCGTCTAGGACGGGCTGCATGCCGGTCAATATGCGGCTGGTTATCTCGCCAAGGCCCTGCGCCGGGCGCATGATATCCAAATCGTAATCGGGCACGATCGCAAACAGGCGCAACACCTGATCCAGCATCTCGCGATGTTGGGCCGTCACGCAGACGCGGGTCTCGAAGGCCGGATCAGCGGCCAGGGCCAGAACCAGCGGCGCCATTTTGATGGCTTCCGGCCGTGTGCCAAAGACGACTAACACTTTCACAACAGTTCCCTTTATTCTGAGCAAAGCCGGCAACGGCTTGGAATACATTCGGCCGCGCGGCTAACGGCAGCGGACTATTCCGACAGTTTAATGCCTGTCAGCGGCATTAACGACGGCGCGCCAGCGCGACGCCCGCGCCCAGCAGCATACCTACGGCTCCCCACAGCACAAGCAGGAACAGGCGGCGTGGCTTATCGCGTTTTACCGGCTCTTCAGGGGTCCTCAAATAACGGTAGGTCTTAAAGCTCTTGTTTAAAACCGGCCCTACATTGAGGGTAGTCAACATCGCGCGGTTTTGGTCGTAATCGGTATCATAGGCCGGTCCGGCCGCCTGCAGAGCGTCCAAACGTGCCTGCAGGAGCGGGTGGCCCAACAGGAACATTTCGGATTGCGGCAAATTCTCGGCGGCGACGTCGGTTCGGCTGCGGTCGATACCCTGCGTGAGCGCCAGTTTCAACGCCTGATTAAGCTGTTGCTGCTCGCGCTGATATACCGCCGCGGCCACCGCCTCCTGCCGCTTCACCTGCGCTTTGAGCGAGACGGTGCGCGCGGCCCAGGCGGCCATAACATCCTCATTGAGATGGTTGGCCGCGCGCTGGTTGGCGAAATCCACATAGCGACGCAGCAGCTGATTGGCGTCCGGCGCGGTTTCCGCCACCAGCCGCGCGCTGTCGGGCAGTTTTTTCACCTCGTCGCGCGGCAGGAACTGAATGGCGTTAATCAACTCATCCAGCAGCACCGCGTCGGCGTGGGCGTCGCCCTTTTTGCGCGTTTGATAATAGGGGCTGGCGAGCCAGAAATCCCAGCGGGTGTCGTAGGATGCGAGTTGGCGCAAGAATTCCTGATACGCTTCATCGGCAATCGAGGGGGTGTCAGAGGTCGGCAGCGCGGTATTTTTCACATCCAAATTGCGCAAAAACTGCTGCTGGGAGAAGTAGCCGCCCTGTACATTCATCGTCGGTTTGTCGGTAATGGCGATGGCGGTCCACTCCTGGCGCGCCACGAAGGAGTATATAAGCGCGCCCAGCGCAAACGCGAGCGCATAGGCGATGACGGTAACCTTGCCGCGCCACAGGACGCATAGCAGACCGCGCAAGTCCAGTTCATTGTCGATAGCCTGTCCCCGGCCGGCGGAGGAGGGTGAGCTAGCAGGTGTCATTTTCGTCCCGAATTTCCGTTTAAGGTGGTGTTTTTTTGTAGTGGCTAAGCCGTCGCTTGGTTCGCTTGACGAAGCGGGCGACCCGCCAGGCGCATTTCAGTACGTAGCCATACAGTAAAAACACCCCAATCCACAGCAACAACATGACCGACTCCGGCCAGCGCAGCCAGCGTTCCCCCGCCACGCCGAAGAACGCCAGTAGCGCGGCGGTGAGTGTAATAATGATAAACGCCTGGCGCGAGCTGAAACCCGCGCGCATGATCAGGTGGTGAATATGCTGCCGGTCGGGCGCAAACGGGCTCATGCCTTTGCGCATCCGGCGGTACATAATGGCTATCATATCCATCAGCGGCACGGCGATGATCCACAGGGCGGTCACGGGATTCATCGGGTGCCCCCAGCCCTGGGTGCTTTGCAGCAGCAGCCAGATAATCGTGAAGCCGATCATGGTGCTGCCGGCATCGCCCATAAACACTTTATAGCGTCGGCCGAACACCCCAAGGTTTAATAAAATATAGGGCAAAATGGCGGCGATCATGGCAAAACACCACAGCGCCAGGCCTGGATTATTGTCCAACGTGAGCAGGATGCCCATGGCGCCAAGAGACACGCAGGAGAGGCCGCCCAACAGGCCGTCGATACCGTCCACCATATTGAACGCGTTGATCGCCGCCCAGACGGCGAATAGCGTCACCAAATAGCCAAATGGCCCCAGCACCATTTCCCACGGCCCGAAAATGTAGCCCAGGCTATTAATAATATAGCGGCCGCTGAATACCATCATCGCCACCGCGACCAGCGCCTGGATAATGGCGCGCGCCACCACGCTGATATCGAACCGATCGTCAAGCGCGCCGGTCACGACCAGGACGCCCGCGCACATCAGGTACAGCGACACGTGGGGAATATAATGATCCGTATAGAGAAAGGCGAAGCAGATGCCGGCATAAATGGAAATACCGCCCACCAGAGGGATCTGCCCCTGGTGGCGTTTGCGGTAGTTGGGCTTGTCGACCAGGCCTATTTTTTTGGCAACCTTGCGCGCTAAAAACAAAAAGAGCAAAGAAAACAGAAAAATAGCAACAAAATCAGTACTCATATTGAGTATGTTCACAATAGAAAGCTCTCTGCATCCATCAGGTCGTTCAATGCGTCACCATGGTTTACGCCTCAACTCCGATGCCTTACTCGTCACTGAGTTTTGTGACAACGAAATAGGGTTTCTGTTATCTCTTTATGTTCCACCTGAATCTCCGTCAGGCGTGCAGATAGGATCAAAATCGCCCGGACAGGCACAGACGCGTGTAACCGGGCACACCAAAGATGTGACTATCCTAGCATTAGAAAAGAAAAACGCCACGTGAGAACGTGGCGCTACCCGAGTTTTTGTGACTTACGAACGTTTCATCATGTCGAAGAATTCATCGTTGGTTTTGGTCATCGCCAACTTGTTCATCAGGAATTCCATCGCATCAATTTCACCCATCGGGTGGATGATTTTACGCAAGATCCACATTTTCTGTAGCTCTTCCTGAGTGGTAAGTAATTCTTCTTTACGGGTCCCTGAGCGGTTGTAATCGATCGCCGGGAAAACACGTTTCTCGGCGATTTTACGCGACAGGTGCAATTCCATGTTGCCTGTGCCCTTGAACTCTTCGTAAATCACTTCGTCCATCTTCGAGCCGGTATCGATAAGCGCGGTGGCGATGATGGTCAGACTACCGCCCTCTTCCATATTACGCGCGGCGCCGAAGAAACGCTTCGGACGATGCAGGGCGTTGGCGTCGACACCGCCGGTCAATACCTTGCCGGAAGCGGGTACGACGGTGTTGTAGGCGCGCGCCAGGCGGGTAATGGAGTCCAGCAAGATAATAACGTCTTTCTTATGTTCAACCAGGCGCTTGGCTTTTTCTATCACCATTTCGGCGACCTGCACGTGGCGAGACGCCGGCTCGTCGAAGGTCGAAGCGATGACTTCGCCTTTCACCAAACGCTGCATCTCGGTCACTTCTTCCGGACGTTCGTCAATCAGCAGCACCATCAGCACGCAGTCGGGGTGATTATAGGCGATGCTTTGGGCGATATTTTGCAGCAGCATGGTTTTACCGGCTTTCGGCGGCGCCACGATCAGGCCACGCTGGCCGCGGCCAATAGGCGAGGCAAGATCCAGAACGCGCGCGGTCAAATCTTCGGTAGAGCCGTTACCGCGCTCCATGCGCAAACGCGAATTGGCGTGCAGCGGCGTCAGGTTTTCAAACAGGATCTTGTTGCGGGCGTTTTCCGGCTTGTCGTAGTTGACTTCGTTGACCTTCAGCAGCGCAAAGTAGCGCTCGCCCTCTTTCGGCGGACGGATCTTGCCGGAAATGGTGTCGCCGGTGCGCAGGTTAAAGCGGCGGATCTGGCTGGGGGAAACGTAAATATCATCGGGGCCGGCAAGGTAGGAACTGTCGCTGGAGCGGAGAAAACCGAATCCGTCCTGCAAAATTTCCAGCACGCCATCGCCGAAGATATCCTCGCCGCTCTTGGCATGCTGCTTGAGGATGTCGAAGATGATGTCTTGTTTACGCATGCGGGCCAGGTTTTCCAGCCCCATATTCTCGCCGAGGGTCACTAGCTCTGAAACCGGCGTATTTTTTAATTCGGTAAGGTTCATAATGGTGGGTTCTTAAACTCGGGGTATATCTCGAACTGATTTTGTGGATGGTATGGCATCGTAAAACCGTGCCTGTCTATGGCATTTAATCCCGGGAAATCCCGTTTGGGCTGATGAACAGCGACTCATGCAATATGAATAACAAGAAGACTGAGATTAAGAGTGCCTAACAACGGATTAATTTAAATCCCGCCTGCCTGACGCCCTCGTTGGTCACGTTTGGTACTTTCTTACAACGGGGTGCGGGCAAAGAGTAAAGCTCAGATTCAAACTACAGGTAAGATCACAATGCAGTGGACATAAACTTAGCATGGTTCTTGATGAGCGTCTAGCGGTCAATATGAGAAATGCTTATGAACGCCAGCGCCCAGAGGAAGATGCGCAATACCGCTTACAGATTTGCGTTAAGGAACTCTTTCAACTGTCCTTTGGACAGGGCGCCAACTTTGGTAGCTACCACTTCACCATCGCGGAACAGCAACAGGGTGGGAATACCGCGGATACCATACTTAGGTGCAGTGGCCGGATTTTCGTCGATGTTCAATTTAGCGATGGTCAGTTTGCCGTCGAATTCATCAGCGATTTCTGCCAGAATAGGCGCAATCATTTTACAAGGACCGCACCATTCGGCCCAGAAATCGACCAAAAACAGCCCTTTGGCCTGTAATACGTCCTTTTCGAAGCTGTCGTCACTCAGATGAATAATTTTATCGCTCATGTTTTACTCCACAGAATTATCGTTACCTGCCGTTGCAGCAATGACCAACAACAGGTTGACTTTATTTCACTGTATACACTTTCGTAATGCAATAGCTAACTGTTATTCTACCACACTATGAGCAAAACACACTTAACAGAAAAGAAGTTTTCCGACTTCGCCCTGCACCCGTTAATCGTTGAATCGCTTGATTCTAAAGGCGTTAACAATTGTACGCCCATTCAAGCGCTGACTTTGCCCATTACGCTTGCGGGCAAAGACGTCGCGGGCCAGGCGCAAACCGGTACCGGCAAAACGCTGGCCTTTCTAACGGCCACGTTTCATCATTTACTCACCCACCCTGCCGCCGAGGGGCGTCAAACCAATCAGCCGCGCGCGTTGATTATGGCGCCTACCCGCGAGCTGGCGGTGCAAATCCATTCCGATGCCGAACCATTAGCCCAGGCGACCGGCCTGAAAATGGGGCTGGCCTACGGCGGCGATGGTTATGATAAACAGCTGAATGTGCTGGAAGCTGGGGTCGACATCCTGGTGGGCACCACCGGCAGGCTGATTGACTACACCAAACAGAATTACGTCAATATGGGCGCCATTCAGGTGGTGGTGCTGGACGAGGCCGATCGGATGTTCGACCTCGGCTTTATCAAAGATATCTGCTGGCTGTTCCGCCGGATGCCCGCCGCCGCTGAACGGCTGAACATGCTGTTTTCCGCCACCCTCTCTTATCGGGTGCGCGAGCTGGCGTTCGAGCATATGAATAACGCCGAGTATGTTGAAGTGGAGCCGCTGCAGAAAACGGGCCACCGCATACAAGAGGAGCTGTTTTATCCTTCTAATGAAGAAAAAATGCGCCTGCTGCAAACCCTGGTCGAGGAAGAATGGCCCGACCGGTGTATCATTTTCGCCAATACCAAGCACCGCTGTGAGGATATCTGGGGCCACCTGGCCGCTGACGGTCATCGCGTCGGGCTGCTGACCGGCGATGTCTCGCAGAAGCGGCGCCTGCGCATCTTAGAAGAGTTTACCCAGGGCGCGCTCGATATCCTGGTGGCGACGGACGTGGCCGCCCGCGGACTGCATATTCCCTCTGTGACCCACGTCTTCAATTATGATCTGCCGGACGACTGCGAAGATTACGTCCACCGTATCGGCCGGACCGGCCGTGCCGGCGAGAGCGGTTGTTCCATCAGCCTGGCGTGTGAAGAATATGCATTGAATCTTACCGCGATAGAAAGCTATATTGGCCATCAGATCCCCGTTAGTAAATACAACAGCGACGCGCTGCTGACCGACCTGCCCGCGCCAAAACGGTTGACCCGCCCCCGCACCGGCAGTGGTCCTCGGCGCAGCGGCGCGCCGCTCCATAACCGTAAACGTCCGGGCTAAACGCAGATGATAAGCGCCTCCTCACTCTATGCCGCCATTGACTTAGGCTCCAACAGCTTTCATATGTTGGTGGTGCGTGAGGTGGCCGGCACCGTCCAGATGCTGGCGCGCATCAAGCGTAAAGTGCGTCTGGCCGCCGGGCTCAACGGCGATAACCGGCTTTCCAGCGACGCGATGCAGCGCGGCTGGCAGTGCCTGCGCCTGTTTGCCGAACATTTGCAGGATATCCCCCCCGCCCACGTCCGCGTGGTGACCACCGCCACCCTGCGCCTGGCCACTAACGCGGCGGAATTTCTCGGCCCGGCCAGTGATATTCTGGGCTGTCCGGTGCAGGTCATTTCGGGCGAAGAAGAAGCCCGGCTTATCTATCAGGGCGTCGCCCACACGACCGGCGGCTCCGATGAACGTCTGGTGGTGGATATCGGCGGCGGTAGCACCGAGCTGGTGGTGGGGCGCGGCGCGCAGGCGCTGGAACTGTTCAGTCTGGAAATGGGCTGCGTCACCTGGCTGGAGCGCTATTTTAACGACCGCAGCCTGACGCGGGAAAACTTCGAGCGGGCGGAGCAGGCGGCGCGCGAAAAAATCCGCCCGGTCGCTTTCCGCCTGCTGGCCCGGGGCTGGCAGGTGTGCGTCGGCGCCTCCGGCACGGTGCAGGCGCTGCAAGAAATTATGGTTGCCCAGGGGATGGATGAACATATTACGCTCAGCAAACTGCTGCAGCTTAAACAGCGCGTCATTCACTGCGGCAAGCTCGAAGAGCTGGAAATCGAAGGTCTGACGCTGGATCGAGCGCTGGTGTTCCCGAGCGGGCTGGCGATTTTGCTGGCGGTATTTGCCGAACTCGGCATCAAGACCATGACCCTGGCGGGCGGCGCGCTGCGCGAGGGGATGATGTACGGCATGATGGCGTTGCCGGCCGGCGGCGATATCCGCCAGCACACCCTGGAAAACTTGCAGCACCGCTATCAGCTGGATACCGAGCAGGCGCAGCGGGTCGCCCGGCTAGCGGAAGGATTCGCCCGTCAGGTGGCCGAGACCTGGCAATTGGACGAGCGATGTTTCACGCTTTTGCGCTGCGCCAGCATGATCCACGAAATCGGCCTAAGCATTGATATCAAACGCGCTCCGCACCATGCCGCCTATCTCGTCCGCCATACCGACCTTCCCGGTTTTACCCCCGCCCAGCAAAAGCTTATCGCCACGCTGCTGCAAAACCAGAGCAACCACATCGATCTCACCCAGTTGAATGACCAAAATAGCCTGCCGCTGCGCATCGCTCAACGCTTATGCCGGTTGATGCGGCTGGCGATCATCTTTGCCAGCCGCCGGCGCGACGACGCGTTGCCCGCGGTGGAGCTGCGCGCCATGGACGAAACGCTGCACGTACTGTTACCCCACGACTGGTTGAACCAGCATCCGCTGCGGGCGGAATACCTGGAGCAAGAAAGCCAGTGGCAGAGTTACGTCCACTGGCCGTTATTGCTGGAAGAAGCACCGCAAAGCTGAGCGATCGACTCAGCTAACGCTACGTCGCGGCCGCTGTTGCCACGCTAAGCGGGAAATACCTTAGCCGCCCTCGCCGCGCGCCTTGGCCAACTGAGCGCGAAGACTGGCCAGATGGCCCTGTCCACGGCTCATCCGCTCCTCGGCGCTGACCGGTTTACGCACTTGCTCCCACGCCAAATCGTCCTGCGGCAGTTCCAGCAAGAAGCGGCTCGGTTCCGGTTTGACCAGTTCGCCGTATTGACGCCGCTCGCGGCACAGGGTGAAAGTTAATTCCTTTTGCGCGCGGGTAATGCCGACATAAGCCAGGCGGCGCTCCTCATCGATATTGTTCTCGGCGATACTGCTTTGATGCGGTAACAGTCCCTCCTCCATGCCGACCAGGAAGACATAGGGAAACTCCAACCCCTTAGAGGCGTGCAGCGTCATCAGCTGCACCTGATCCAACTCCTCCTCGCTCTCACCGCGCTCCATCATATCGCGCAGAGTAAAACGGGTGACCACCTGATCAAGCGTCATCGCCTCATTCAAATCGGAGCCGGTAAGCATCTCGGTCATCCAGCTGAACAGCTGGTTAACATTCTTCATCCGCATTTCCGCCGCTCTCGGACCGGGAGAGCTTTCATACAGCCAGCTTTCATAGTCGATACCGTGGATGAGTTCACGCACCGCCGCGACCGGCTCCCGCTCCGCCTGGCGGGCAATGCCCTCCAGCCAGCGGGTGAACTGTTGCAGCGATTCCAGGCCGCGGCCGCTCAGCGTTTGCTCCAGGCCCAGATCGAAGCTGGCGGTGAATAGGCTCTTGTCGCGCTGCGTCGCCCAGGTACCCAACTTCGCCAGCGTCGCAGCGCCGATCTCCCGGCGCGGCGTGTTCACCATTCGCAAAAACGCGCTATCGTCATCGGGATTGGTCAGCACGCGCAGATAGGCGAGCAGATCCTTAATCTCGGGGCGTGAGAAAAACGACGTTCCGCCGGAGATGCGATAAGGAATGCGGTTTTGCATCAGCATCTTTTCAAACAGCCGCGACTGGTGATTACCGCGATAAAGAATAGCGTAATCGCGATAGCGGGTCTTGTTGATGAAATGGTGGGCGATCAATTCTCTCACCACCCGCTCGGCCTCGTGATCTTCATTATTGGCGGTGATCACCTTTAGGATTTCGCCATAGCCCAGCCGGGAAAACAGCTTTTTCTCAAAGACATGCGGGTTGTTGGCAATAAGAATATTGGCGGCGTTGAGTATGCGCTCGGTGGAGCGGTAGTTCTGCTCCAGCTTAATCACCGCGAGCGTCGGGAAATCCTGTTGCAACAGCGCCAGATTTTGCGGCCGCGCGCCACGCCAGGAGTAAATCGACTGGTCATCGTCCCCCACCACGGTGAAACGGCCCCGCGGCCCTACCAGCAGCTTTACCAGTTCATATTGGCTGGTGTTGGTGTCCTGATACTCATCCACCAGCAGATAGCGCAGCCGGTTTTGCCAACACTCGCGCACCGCCTCGTCACGCTGCAGCAGCTTGGTGGGTCGCAGGATCAAATCGTCGAAATCCAGCACATTGCAGGCGACCAGATGATTGTCGTAGAGCTCGTAACAGTGGGCGAACAGCTTATCCCGCTCGGAACGCGCGGCCACCGCGGCCTGCGGCGGCGACAACAGATCGTTCTTCCAGTTGGAAATGGCGGCGGTAAGCTGATTAAGCAAGTCTTTGTCCCCTTCCAGCCACGGCTCGGTGAGATCCTTTAACAGCGCCAGTTGGTCCTGCTCGTCGAACAGCGAAAATTTAGCCTTCATGCCCAATGCCTTATATTCGCGCTTGATGATAGCCAGCCCGAGCGTATGGAACGTGGCGACGGTTAAGCCGCGCGCCTCAGCGCGGCCCAGGGTTTGCGCCACCCGCTCTTTCATCTCCCGCGAGGCTTTATTGGTAAAGGTGACCGCCGCGATATGGCGCGCCTGGTAACCGCAACCGCGGATCAAATGGGCGATTTTATTGGTGATGACCCGCGTTTTACCCGAGCCGGCGCCGGCCAGCACCAGGCAGGATCCAGTGACAAATTCGACGGCTTGTTGTTGGCTCGGATTAAGGCGCATTAGTTATTCCCGGGCAAAAACGGTGGCAGAGAACGGAGGGGGATTGTAGCAGAAAGCGGCGTCGGGGTTTATCCCCATCGTAACGGGGATACACGTGCCCCCAACGCCCGCGCCTCGCCACGGTCGGGCCGCATTCGCCGGCAACAGGCAAAAAAAGCCCCGCCTAACGGCGGGGCCTGAGTCTGTCGGCGCGTCATCCGGGGGGATGACCCAGCCGCCTGTCAGTTGGCGACCGCGATGCGTTTCATATCCTTCATGTAACCGCGCAATTCGGCGCCCACAATTTCGATCGGATGCTGGCGAATTGCTTCGTTAACATCGCGCAGGCACGCATTGTCGATTTCCCCCTCGGCCACCGGTTTGCCCAAGTCCCCCGCCTGCAGGTTGCCCATAAACGCCTCTTTAAGCAACGGCACGGCGGCATTGGCGAACAGATAGTTGCCGTATTCGGCGGTGTCGGAAATGACCACGTTCATCTCATACAGACGCTTGCGGGCGACGGTATTGGCGATGAGCGGCAATTCATGCAGGGATTCGTAATAGGCCGATTCGGCAATGATACCGGAACGAGTCATGGTTTCAAATGCCAGCTCCACGCCGGCTTTTGCCATGGCGATCATCAGCACGCCGTGGTCAAAATAGGTCTGCTCGCTGATTTTGCCGTCGTACTGCGGCGCATTTTCAAACGGCGTACGGCCGGTTTCTTCGCGCCAGCCGAGCAGTTTGACATCATCGTTGGCCCAATCAGCCATCATGCCGCTGGAGAAGGCGCCGGTAATGATATCGTCCATGTGTTTTTCAAACAGCGGCTGCATCAATTGCTTCAGTTGCTCGGACAGCGCAAAAGCGCGCAACTTCGCGCTGTTGGACAAGCGGTCCATCATCAGCGTGATACCGCCCTGCTTCAGCGCTTCGGTGGTGGTTTCCCAGCCGAACTGAATCAGTTTGCCGGCGTAGGCCGGGTCGACGCCGTCGGCGACCATCTTGTCGAAGCACAGCAGCGAGCCGGCCTGCAGCATACCGCACAGGATGGTCTGCTCGCCCATCAGATCCGACTTGACCTCGGCGACAAAGGAGGATTCCAGCACTCCCGCGCGATGACCGCCGGTCGCAGCCGCCCAGGCTTTGGCCAGCGCCATCCCCTCGCCCTTCGGATCGTTTTCCGGATGCACGGCGATAAGGGTCGGTACGCCAAAACCACGTTTGTACTCTTCGCGCACCTCTGTCCCAGGGCATTTCGGCGCCACCATGATAACGGTGATGTCGCGGCGGATTTGCTCGCCCACTTCAACAATGTTAAAGCCGTGGGAATAGCCCAGCGCGGCGTCTTGTTTCATCAGCGGTTGTACCGCCTGCACCACCGCGGAATGTTGCTTATCGGGAGTCAGGTTAACGACCAGATCCGCTTCCGGCACCAGCTCTTCATAGGTGCCGACGCGAAAGCCGTTTTCCGTCGCTTTACGCCAGGAGGGGCGCTTCTCGGCGATCGCTTCTTTACGCAGCGCGTAGGCGATATCCAACCCGGAGTCACGCATATTCAGCCCCTGGTTCAAACCCTGGGCGCCACAGCCGATGATCACCACTTTTTTGCCTTGCAAGTAACCCGCTTCATCGACGAACTCATCGCGGCTCATGAAACGACATTTACCCAACTGCGCCAACTGCTGGCGCAAATTTAAGGTGTTGAAATAGTTAGCCATGGTGCAACTCCATCATCAGGTATCAGGGCGTGCCGTAGGCGTTCGCCCGCAGACAGTAATCTTTTCTGCCAATCACTATAAAGCAGGAAAAGCATTGCTTAAATTGATATATTAACAATCTGACCTTGCAGAATCTGCAATACCACTGGCCGGCACTACGCGACGGTGGATTTCATTCACTCTCGGGGCGAATCCATGGATATCCGCGACCTCAAGTTGTTTCTCCACCTGGCGGAAAGCCGCCACTTCGGCCACAGCGCCAAGGCGATGCATGTCAGCCCGTCGACCCTGTCGCGCCAGATCCAGCGGTTGGAGGAGGACGTCGGGCAGACGCTGTTTTTACGCGATAATCGTACTGTACAGTTGACCGACGCCGGCCAGCAACTGAAAGAGTTCGCGCAGCAAACCCTGCTGCAATACCAACAGCTGCGCCACCGCCTCGGTCAGCACGGTCCTTCGCTCAGCGGCGAACTGCGGCTGTTTTGCTCGGTAACCGCCGCCTACAGCCATTTGCCGCCGATCCTCGATCTGTTTCGCGCCGAGCATCCGCTGGTGGAAATAAAACTCACCACCGGCGATGCCGCCAACGCGCTGGATAAAGTGCAGTCCGGCGAAGCGGATTTGGGCATAGCCGGCCATCCGGAAATTCTGCCAGCGAGTATCGACTTTACCCCCATCGGCGAAATCCCCATGATATTGATCGCGCCGGCGCTGCCTTGCCCGGTTCGCGCCCGGGTCAAGACCCCCCAGCCTGACTGGTCGAATACCCCTTTCATTTTGCCGGATCACGGTCCGGCGCGTCGGCGCATTGAATTGTGGTTTCGCAGCAACCATATCAGCAATCCGCTGATTTACGCTACCGTTGCCGGCAATGAAGCGATTGTGTCGATGGTGGCACTGGGCTGCGGTATCGCGCTGATCCCGTCGGTGGTGATGGACAATTCGCCGGAGCCGGTGCGCAGCCGTATCACCCTGCTGGAGCACGGCACCCCGGTCGCGCCGTTGGCGCTGGGAGTCTGTGCACAACGAAAGCGGCTACAAGAGTCGCTGATCGACGCCTTCTGGCAACTGCTGGAGCGCTAACCGCCGCTTGACGCCCGATTCGCCCCGGCGAACAGGGCGGTAGATCCGCCAGGAACAAGCGAAACGCCGGATTGGCGGTAACATCGTGGCACTCATAGCCCAAGGCCGAAAGATGATGATCGAATTCCGGTTCACGCTCTGCCAATTCAAATCCCGCCAGCACCCGGCCATAATCCGTGCCGTGGCTGCGGTAGTGAAACAGCGTAATATTCCAGCGCGTGCCCAGCGTGTACAAAAATTTTAGCAACGCTCCGGGGGGATTCGGGAAACTCGAAGCTGTATAAACGCTCGCGCAGCGGCTTCGACGGGCGACCGCCCACCATATAACGGACGTGAAGCTTGGCCATCTCATCGTCGGAAAGATCCGCCACCTGGTAACCGCCGGCGGCCATTTCCGCCAGGATCTCCTCGCGCTCCTCACGCCCGCGGGTCAGCCTAACGCCGACGAAAATACAGGCGTTATCGGCATCGCTATAGCGATAATTGAATTCGGTAACCGGCCGGCCGCCCAACAGCTCGCAGAAGGCCAAAAAGCTGCCCTTTCTTTCCGGGATGGTCACCGCCATCAGCGCTTCGCGCTGCTCGCCCAGTTCACAGCGCTCCGAGACATAGCGCAGGCCGTGAAAATTGACGTTGGCACCGGACAGCACGTGCGCCAGACGCTCATCATGGATGCCGTGCAGCTGGACATATTTTTTCATTCCCGCCAGCGCCAGCGCACCGGAGGGCTCGGCAATCGCCCGCACGTCCTCAAACAAATCCTTCACCGCCGTGCAAATTGCGTCGCTGTCCACGGTAATAACATCATCAAGATAATCGCGGCACAGGCGGAAGGTTTCATTACCGATGCGCCGTACCGCCACGCCTTCGGCAAACAGGCCAACCCGCGGCAAATCCACCGGCTCGCCGGCCCGCAGCGCCGCCGCCAGACCGCCGCCGCCCACCGGCACAAAAATACGGTCCAGATGGGCATCCTACTGCAACAACTCCATCGCCAGCGTCCCCTGGCCGGCGATCACCGCCGGATGATCGAACGGCGGCACAAAAGTCATATTGCGTTCGTGTGCCAATTCAATGGCTTTCGCCTTAGCTTCATCAAAATTGGCGCCTAATAACAGCGGTTCGCCGCCGAAGCCGCGCACCGAGTCCACTTTGATATCGGCGGTATTGATATCGATAATATCCCCGTCGCGCACCAGCCCGATCAGGCCGCCGCTGGCGGCTTCCGGCGACACATGGCCGATAGACAATCCCGAGGTTACGCCGGAAAAGCGGCCATCGGTAATCAGCGCGCAGCTTTTACCCAGCCCCATGGACTTAAGGAAGGTGGTGGGATAGAGCATTTCCTGCATTCCCGGTCCGCCTTTCGGACCTTCGTAGCGGATCACCACGACATCGCCGGCCACCACTTTACCGCCGAGAATGGCCTCGGACGCGGCTTCTTGACTTCCATACACCTTGGCCGGCCCGCGGAACACCAGGCTGCCTTTGTCGACGCCGGCGGTTTTCACGATGCAGCCGTCTTCGGCAATGTTGCCGTAGAGCACCGTCAATCCCCCGTCCTGGCTATAGGCGAATTCACGGGCGCGAATGCAGCCTTCTTGACGATCGTCATCCAGCGACGGCCAGCGACACTCCTGGGAAAACACCTGAGTGGTGCGAATACCCGCCGGCCCCGCGGCGTACATGCTTTTTACCGCCGCGTCGTCGGTCACCATGATATCGTAGCGCGCCAGCGTTTCCGGCAGCGACAGCCCGAGCACGTTGCGTACGTCGCGATTAAGCAGGCCGCTGCGATCCAGCTCGCCCAGAATGCCGATGACGCCGCCGGCGCGGTGTACGTCTTCCATGTGGTATTTTTGCGTGCTGGGCGCGACCTTACATAAATGCGGCACCTTCCGCGACAGGCGATCGATATCGGCCATGGTAAAGTCCACTTCGCCTTCCTGCGCCGCGGCCAGCAGATGGAGCACGGTATTGGTCGAGCCGCCCATGGCGATATCCAGGGTCATGGCGTTTTCAAACGCGGCTTTTCTGGCGATACTGCGCGGCAGCGCGCTGGTATCATCCTGCTCATAGTAACGTTTGGCTAACCCGACGATACGCTCGCCGGCGTTCAAGAACAGGTGCTTGCGATCGGCGTGGGTCGCCAGCAGCGAACCGTTGCCCGGCTGGGAAAGGCCAAGCGCCTCGGTCAGGCAGTTCATCGAGTTGGCGGTAAACATGCCGGAGCAGGATCCGCAGGTCGGGCAGGCGGAACGTTCGATCTGGTTACTGTCTTCATCCGAGACGTGGGGATTGGCGCCCTGAATCATGGCGCCTATCAGGTCCAGCTTGATGATTTTATCCGACAGTTTGGTTTTACCGGCTTCCATCGGGCCGCCGGAGACAAAAATGACCGGTATGTTCAAGCGCAGCGACGCCATCAGCATCCCGGGGGTGATTTTATCGCAGTTGGAAATGCACACCATAGCGTCGGCGCAGTGGGCATTCACCATGTATTCCACCGAATCGGCGATAAGCTCGCGCGACGGCAGAGAGTACAGCATACCGCCGTGCCCCATCGCGATGCCGTCGTCCACCGCGATGGTATTAAACTCTTTCGCTACCCCGCCGGACGCTTCGATTTGTTCGGCGACCAGCTTACCCAGATCGCGCAGATGCACGTGGCCCGGCACAAACTGGGTAAAGGAGTTGACCACGGCGATAATCGGTTTGCCGAAATCGTCGTCGGTCATCCCCGTGGCGCGCCAGAGGGCGCGTGCGCCGGCCATATTACGGCCGTGCGTGGTGGTAGCGGAACGGTACTTAGGCATGCTCATAACTCCAGTTATTCAGATGGCCAGGGCGGCCGTAGCGCCCCGGCGCGAAAGCGTTATCGTTATTGATTGACCGAATCCAGCCAGCCCCATTTATCTTCAGTCTCGCCGGTAAACAGCCCGAAGAACGCCTGCTGCAACTGCTTGGTGACCGGACCGCATTTGCCGATACCGACCTTGATGCCGTCAACGCTACGCACCGGGGTTATCTCGGCGGCGGTACCGGACATGAAGACCTCATCGGCCAGATAGAGCGATTCGCGGGACAAGACCTGTTCCCGCACTTCCAGTCCGGCCGTGACGGCCAGCTTGATAATAGCGTCGCGCGTGATGCCGGGCAGCGCGGAAGAGGTGAACGGCGGCGTAAACAAAATACCGTCCTTCACTTCAAACAGGTTCTCGCCGGCACCCTCGGAAACATAACCGTGCACGTCAAGGGCGATGCCCTCTTGATAACCATGGCGGCGGGCTTCGCTGCCCACCAGCATGGAGGACAGGTAATTGCCGCCGGCTTTAGCCGCGGTCGGGATGGTATTAGCCGCCGCGCGATTCCAGGAAGACACCATCGCGTCAATTCCCTGATCCAGGGCCTCTTCCCCCAGATAGGCTCCCCAGGGGAAGGCGGCGATAATCACGTCGGTGGTGTAGCCCGCCGGCGGATTCACGCCCATGCCGACATCGCCGACATCGCCGACAAACACCAGCGGCCGGATATAGGCGCTGACCAATTTATTTTTCAGTATAACGGCGCGCGTGGCCGCCATCAGCTCATCCACGCTTTGTGTCACCGGCATGCGATAGATTTTGGCCGAATTATGCAGTCGCTGCATGTGTTCACGATGACGGAATACCACCGGGCCTTTATGCGAATCGTAACAACGTACACCTTCAAAGACTGATGACCCGTAATGCAGCGCATGCGACATTACATGGACTTTGGCTTCTGCCCACGGAACCATTTCACCGTTAAACCAAATGAAATCAGCTTTCTTCGTTGTCATTTTTTTCTTTCCTTACCCGGCCTTAGGCACGTATTTGTTGTGATGTTAATTGCTGGATCTCGACACAGGCGACATCCATTAGTTTGCTCAATTGTGCAGACAATAAGTCCACGGACCGCTTGCTGGCAAAGGTCAAGTGAATATTTATACCTTCAGCCTCGGTGCGCGGCGTCATATTTAATGCGCACAGCTCAAAACCGCGGTGGCGGACCACCCGTAAAATACGCTCCACGACTTCCGGGCGAAAGTGCGCCTGAATGGAAAGGGAATGTTGCATCATGATGATTTCTCCAGCATGGTTTCATTACCGGCGCCCGGCGGCACCAGCGGCCAGACATTCTCAAGCTCATCGATAGAGACATGCAGCAGGAACGGCCCCGGTTGGGTAAACAGGGTTTCCAGCGCCTGCGGGATGTGGTCTTTACGGGTGATGTGCAGGCCGGGAATGTCGAAGGCACTGGCCAGCGTGAGAAAATCGGGGTTATCGGTCAGGGTGGTTTCGCTATAACGTTTATCAAAAAATAACTGCTGCCATTGACGGACCATGCCTAAACGCTGGTTATCCAGCAGCACGATTTTCAGCGGCAACCGTTTTCGCTTAATGGTGGTCAGCTCCTGCACATTCATCATGAAGGAGCCGTCGCCGGAGACGCAGATGACGGTATCCTGCGGCCGGGCAATCTGCGCGCCAATCGCGGCGGGAATGCCGAAGCCCATCATACCCAGCCCGCTGGAGGTAATGAAATTCTTCGGCCGGCTGAAACGCATATGCTGGGCGGCCCACATCTGATGTTGCCCTACATCGGTGGTCACGATGGCGTCATCGGGGGCACGATCGCTGATGGCCCGCAGCAGGGCCGGCGCGTAAATCCCCTCGCCGGGGTGATCATAGCGCCAGTGGTACTCCGCCTTCAGCACCTGGGTTTCAACCCGCCAGGCGTCGATGGACATCGGCTGCGCCAGCGCCGGCAACAGATGATTCAGGTCTCCCAGCAGCGCAATATGCGCCTGACGCAGCTTGCCCAATTCGGCAGGATCAATATCCAGATGGATCACTTTGGCCTGGGGGGCGAAAGCGTTCAGCCGGCCGGTCACCCGATCGTCAAAACGCGCCCCAACCGCGATCAGCAGATCGCACGCCTGCACCGCCAGATTGGCGGCCTGGTTACCGTGCATACCCAGCATGCCCAAATAACAGGCATCGTCGCCCTCCAGGTCGCCCTGGATGCTGCCGGCCTGATCGTCGAGGCTCAACAAATGCGGCGTCAGGTCGCCGTCGGCCAGCTGAATATCCTTGGGAATATCAATCAGGACCGGGCCGGGACGTCCGCTGGTGGCGATGGCGAACGCTTCGGTGATGATGCCCGGCAGCGCGTCCAGCGATTCCACCAGAAAGCTGTGTTTAGTACAGGCCAGCGACAGGCCCAATACATCGATCTCTTGAAAGGCGTCGGTGCCGATAAACGCCGATCCAACCTGTCCGGTAATCGCCACGACCGGCACCGAGTCCAATAGGGCATCGGCCAGACCGGTGATAAGATTGGTGGCGCCAGGACCGGAGGTCGCGATACACACCCCCACTTTGCCAGTAGCCCGTGCGTAGCCGATTGCTGCGATGGCCGCGCCCTGCTCATGACGGCATAGCAGATGCTCCACCCCGCCGTCGTAGAGCGCGTCGTACACCGGCATGATAGCGCCGCTGGGATAGCCGAAAACCATGTCCACACCCTGTGCCCGCAGCGCCTGTACTACCCATTGAGCTCCGTTCATGGTTAGTTCCCCGCCTTCACGCCGCAGGGACAGAACAATATTCTAATTTTCATTTAGTGTTCTCTTGTCGCTTGATTGATACCAAAAAAAAACCCCGACCAGTTGGTGCGGGGGTTTTCTTGAGATTTAAGCTTGTTTAGTAAGCTTTTCTTCGTCCAAGTGCAGCCCCGCACGGTGGGATAATAATCACCACCACGCTAATCACGACTAGGCTAATCACTTGAACAACGGCTTTCATAAATAGGTTTTCATTATGTTTGACATCGAATGAATGCCTACAGAGTTATCACAGTTAGTGTAAGCATAACAACTATTTTCGTTATGCCCTCCAGCGCGAGCAGCGCATTTTACCCTGTTATTCCCTGATTTAAATCAGGTTATTCATAAATGAAAATTTTTCATTTAGTCGACGACGGCCAGACAGAACAAGGACCCAAAGTAGCGCTTTATGGCAAGAGAGTTCCACCGATACGAGAAGAGAGAGACGTAGAGACATGGCGGTCACCCCCCTTGGCGAGCGCGGTGGCGATGAGGGGATAAACAAGGTTACCGCTGCTGAGATGAGGGTGATAGAGGGGTCAAGCGGGATAAGGCCGATAGGCGCGTCATCTATTGCGCGCCTTCGCTGCGCTGCCGACAGAGAAGGGATCGGTGGGTCGATGACAGTTTGAGCATACGGGACGTAATATAGAGGCATCAGATGATTGATTAGTATTAAAGGTATTTTTCGGGTAAGGGGGATAATACGTTTGCGGTACGCCATGAGCAGTAGCCATTGCGCGCAATAATAAGCAATGCCATAACGTAAAAAGAGAGCCTGTTTAGAAATTTGTGTATTTGCCTGATTTTGATATGTTCAATCCAACATCAAAAACAGGTTAATTTATGGACGAAAAACAGTTGCAGGCTCTGGCTAACGAACTGGCCAAAAATCTCAAAACCCCTGAAGATCTCAGTCACTTCGATCGGCTGCTGAAAAAAATTAGCGTCGAAGCAGCTCTCAATGCCGAAATGACCCATCACCTTGGCTACGATAAAAATCAGCCTAAACCGGGGACCAACGCCCGCAACGGCTATTCCACAAAAACCGTTACCACTGGCGATGGCCCGCTGGCGCTGCGTACTCCGCGCGATCGTGACGGTTCCTTTGAACCGCAACTGGTGAAGAAGAACCAGACCCGGATTACCGGGATGGATAACCAGATTTTATCGTTGTACGCCAAAGGGATGACCACCCGCGAGATCGCCGCCGCGTTCAAAGAGCTGTATGACGCCGATGTCTCGCCGGCGCTGGTCTCAAAGGTCACCGATGCGGTCATGGAGCAGGTTGTCGAATGGCAAAACCGGCCTCTGGATGCAGTCTATCCCATTGTTTATCTTGACTGTATCGTTCTAAAAGTCCGGCAGGACAGCCGCATCATCAACAAATCTGTGTTCCTGGCTCTGGGCATCATCATCGAAGGCCAGAAAGAGTTGCTAGGTATGTGGCTGGCCGAAAATGAAGGCGCAAAGTTCTGGCTGAACGTGCTGACAGAGCTGAAAAACCGCGGCCTGAACGATATCCTTATCGCCTGCGTAGACGGGCTGAAAGGTTTCCCTGACGCTATTAACGCGGTGTATCCGGAGGCGCGACTCCAGCTGTGTATCGTACATATGGTGCGCAATAGCCTGCGGTTCGTCTCCTGGAAGGACTACAAGGTCGTCACCCGCGACCTGAAAGCTATCTATCAGGCCCCTACGGAAGAAGCCGGCTTGCAGGCGCTGGAAGCGTTCTCCAGTGCCTGGGACATCCGCTACCCGCAAATAAGTCGAAGCTGGCAGGCAAACTGGGCCAATCTGGCCACGTTCTTTGCCTACCCAACGGACATCCGCAAGGTGATCTACACGACCAACGCCATCGAGTCGTTAAACAGCGTGATCCGGCATGCCATCAAAAAGCGCAAGGTGTTCCCGACCGACGACGCAGTGAAAAAGGTGGTGTGGCTGGCGATACAGGCGGCCTCACAGAAATGGACAATGCCTTTGAGGGACTGGCGCATGGCAATGAGCCGCTTTATTATCGAGTTCGGTGACCGCCTGGACGGTCACTTCTGAGAAAAGGCATTTACACAGAATCGTGTACAGGGTCGATCAGAGCCGCCAGTCACCTAAAAGTTCGATTTATTCAACAAAGCCTGTCCCAGGTAATTAACACCAATATTCTTTCTATCACCGCGCAAAATAATCTGAATAAGTCACAAAACTCGCTGAGCACCGCCATTCAGCGGCTGTCGTCCGGGCTGCGTATTAATAGCGCCAAGGACGATGCCGCCGGTCAGGCCATCAGCAACCGTTTTACCTCGCTAATTAACGGTTTAACCCAGGCATCGCGCAACGCCAATGACGGTATTGCCGTGGCGCAGACCGCGGAAGGGGCCATTAATGAAGTGAATGAAAACCGCTTTGTTGAATAAATCCGAAATTTGTGACGACTTCCTCCCTATCAGGGCGATTGTTACATGATGCGGACGCTGTTTGGCATTCCTAACAGCGTGATCCGGTTAAGCGCTTTGACCATTGCCATAGCCTCACCTACCTGCGCGTCATAGTCATGCAGACTCAGATGACCACCCAGAAGTGTTTTAAACCGGAACATGGCCGTTTCAGCCAGTGAACGCCGGTGATAACCTACTTTCTTTTTCCAAGTATCGTTATTGCCGCTCAGATGCTGATTTGCCACCGCATGGTTACGCTCATGGTATCGAGCTGGCCAATATTGCGCACCACTTCGCGGTGGGATAAGCGGCTTTATTTTTTTCCTCAGCAGAGCATCATGACAGTAACGCGTATCGTAAGCACTGTCAGCTGACGCTTTCCTGATTTTCCGGTGGGTTTGGTTAATCAGCCCGGGCAGCGCCTGCGCATCTGTCGTACCGCTTAGCGATAAATCGGCACAGATAATTTCATGTGTCGCGCTATCTACTGCCAGATGAAGCTTGCGCCATACTCTGCGCCTCTCAGCCCCATGCTGCCTGACTTTCTATTCGCCTTCGCCGAAGATTTTCAGGCCGGTGCCATCGATGACCAGGTGTGAGATTTCGCCGCGGGTTGGCGTTTTTATGCTGATGTCGACGGTTTTTGCTCGCCGGCTGACCAGAGAGTAATCTGGGCAGCGCAGCGACAGCCCCATCAGTTTAAAAATCGCGTCAACGAAACCCTGTAACGCCCGGAGCGAAAGGTTAAACACGCGCTTTATCATCAAAACCGTGGTAATGGCCATATCGGTGTAGTGAAGCGGCCGGCCACGATGTTCAGGTGGTGTACTCTCAGTCCATGCAGCAATGGCTGACTCATCAAGCCATACTGTCATGTCCCCCCCGCTGCCTGAGCGCATTGTTGTATGCGGGCCAGTTGGTGATTTTAAACTTTTGCTTTGCCATGGGGACCTGATGTTGAAACGAATGTAGTGATCAGAGCCGCCAGTCACCTAAAAGTTCGATTTATTCAACAAAGCCAATGAAAACCTGCAGGCGATTCGCCGCTTAACGGTGCAGGTAAAATCCACCGCTTCGATCTCCGACGCCGATAAAAAATCTATCCAGGATGAGATCGGCAAGCGTTTGGAGGAATTGAACGCTTTGTTGAATAAATCCGAAATTTTTGACGACTTCCTCCCTATCAGGGCGATTGTTACATGATGCGGACGCTGTTTGGCATTCCTAACAACGTGATCCGGTTAAGCGCTTTGACCATTGCCATAGCCTCACCTACCTGCGCGTCATAGTCATGCAGACTCAGATGACCACCCAGAAGTATTTTAAACCGGAACATGGCCGTTTCAGCCAGTGAACGCCGGTGATAACCTACTTTCTTTTTCCAGGTATCGTTATTGCCGCTCAGATGCTGATTTGCCACCGCATGGTTACGCTCATGGTATCGAGCTGGCCAATATTGCGCACCACTTCGCGGTGGGATAAGCGGCTTTATTTTTTTCCTCAGCAGAGCATCATGACAGTAACGCGTATCGTAAGCACTGTCAGCCGACGCTTCCCTGATTTTCCGGTGGGTTTGGTTAATCAGCCCGGGCAGCGCCTGCGCATCTGTCGTACCGCTTAGCGATAAATCGGCACAGATAATTTCATGTGTCGCGCTATCTACTGCCAGATGAAGCTTGCGCCATACTCTGCGCCTCTCAGCCCCATGCTGCCTGACTTTCCATTCGCCTTCGCCGAAGATTTTCAGGCCGGTGCCATCGATGACCAGGTGTGAGATTTCGCCGCGGGTTGGCGTTTTTATGCTGATGTCGACGGTTTTTGCTCGCCGGCTGACCAGAGAGTAATCTGGGCAGCGCAGCGACAGCCCCATCAGTCGCAAAATTGAGTCAACGAAACCCTGTAACGCCCGGAGCGAAAGGTTAAACACGCGCTTTATCATCAGAACCGTGGTAATGGCCATATCGGTGTAGTGAAGCGGCCGGCCACGATGTTCAGGTGGTGTACTCTCAGTCCATGCAGCAATGGCTGACTCATCAAGCCATACTGTCAGGTCCCCCCGCTGCCTGAGCGCATTGTTATATGCGGGCCAATTGGTAATTTTAAACTTTTGCTTTGCCATGGGGACCTGATGTTGAAACGAATGTAGTGATCATAGCCGCCAGTCACCTAAAAGTTCGATTTATTCAACAAAGCCGGAAATTGACCGTATTGCTGAACAAACGGAATTCAACGGTATAAGAATATTAAGTAAAGATCAGAAACTGGCTATTCAGGTCGGCGCCAATGATGGCCAGACCATTGATATTGATTTGTTTGATATGGGCATTGAAAATGCTGGGTATGGAAGGTTTTAATGTCAATGATTCTGTCACTATCCCTGGCTCGGTAGGCGCAGAAGTTAAGAGTGTTTCAGGTGATTTAAGGCTTTGTTGAATAAATCGAACTTTTAGGTGACTGGCGGCTATGATCACTACATTCGTTTCAACATCAGGTCCCCATGGCAAAGCAAAAGTTTAAAATTACCAACTGGCCCGCATACAACAATGCGCTCAGGCAGCGGGGGGACCTGACAGTATGGCTTGATGAGTCAGCCATTGCTGCATGGACTGAGAGTACACCACCTGAACATCGTGGCCGGCCGCTTCACTACACCGATATGGCCATTACCACGGTTCTGATGATAAAGCGCGTGTTTAACCTTTCGCTCCGGGCGTTACAGGGTTTCGTTGACTCAATTTTTAAACTGATGGGGCTGTCGCTGCGCTGCCCAGATTACTCTCTGGTCAGCCGGCGAGCAAAAACCGTCGACATCAGCATAAAAACGCCAACCCGCGGCGAAATCTCACACCTGGTCATCGATGGCACCGGCCTGAAAGTCTTCGGCGAAGGCGAATGGAAAGTCAGGCAGCATGGGGCTGAGAGGCGCAGAGTATGGCGCAAGCTTCATCTGGCAGTAGATAGCGTGACACATGAAATTATCTGTGCCGATTTATCGCTAAGCGGTACGACAGATGCGCAGGCGCTGCCCGGGCTGATTAACCAAACCCACCGGAAAATCAGGGAAGCGTCGGCTGACAGTGCTTACGATACGCGTTACTGTCATGATGCTCTGCTGAGGAAAAAAATAAAGCCGCTTATCCCACCGCGAAGTGGTGCGCAATATTGGCCAGCTCGATACTATGAGCGTAACCATGCGGTGGCAAATCAGCATCTGAGCGGCAATAACGATACCTGGAAAAAGAAAGTAGGTTATCACCGGCGTTCACTGGCTGAAACGGCCATGTTCCGGTTTAAAACACTTCTGGGTGGTCATCTGAGTCTGCATGACTATGACGCGCAGGTAGGTGAGGCAATGGCAATGGTTAAAGCACTTAACCGGATCACACTGTTAGGAATGCCAAACAGCGTCCGCATCATGTAACAATCGCCCTGATAGGGAGGGAGTCGTCACAAATTTCGGATTTATTCAACAAAGCGCCTGGGACATAGCAGTTTCCTTTAAATAGCAGTGGGTAACGTTGTGACAATAAAACCATTAACATTACTGCTGGCCTAATCTCTATCGGCGGCGGAATGCAAAGCTTTAAAAATTATCTGCTACCTATGTATTAAGCAACTTACCATCAATCGCCCCGATTAATTTATTTCACCATAAATAAGCTGAACCGCAACAAATCACACCCTGGTCCGTTAGCGCCTGGGGTTATGGCTTTGATTGACGCCGTCAATGCCTCATCATCACCCTAAAATCTCTGCGCTTGTTGCGCCCTGGTCACGCTCCTGGTCGGTATGCCGGTATCCTTTGCGTTTGATGAAGGTAGCTATTGCTGGCTGTAGAGGAGGGATAATCGAGGGTAACGCGCCGGCTACGACCGCCGGAGAGCTAGCTTAACAGGAGAGTGAGGGCGGCGTTGCCGCGCCGAAACGTTGTCGACGCACAGGTGCAACCAGCAGCGGGCTCCACGGATATCGCGGTCTTCGCCACGGCGCGACGGGCCGCACCGTGGGTGCGTTAAAGCGAAAAAACCCCGGGCAAGCCGGGGTCAGGCAGAAGCGGAAATCGCTTTAGCGCAGCAGTGAAAGGATGCCCTGCGGCACCGAATTAGCCTGCGCCAATACCGCGGTGCCCGCCTGCTGCAGGATGTTGGCGCGGTTCATATTGGAAACTTCGATAGCAAAATCCGCATCCAGAATATTGGAACGCGACTGGCTGAGATTCGTTACGGTGGTGCTTAGGCTATTGATCACCGAACTTAAACGGTTTTGGGTGGCGCCCAGCGAACCGCGCACTTCGTCAACCTTGGCGATGGCCTTGTCCAGGTTCTCCAGCGGGTTGTGGGTTGCGGCTTTACCCTCCGCGCTCACCTCTATTTTCTCTCCCTGGGTCACCTTTACCCTTGGCATCGATGCTGGCGCTATAGTAGACCGGCTCGCCGTTATCCGTCCCTTTAAGTACATAGCCTGATTGAACGGATTTGTCCTCGCAGGCATGGACGGTCATACCCGCCGGCGGTGTGACTGACGTAGTGCCGGTTTTAACGTCTTGAGGACTAGGCGCCATGCCTTCTGCTGCATCTGCCTCCACCTTGGTTGCGGCGGCAGCGGTATAGGTTAACTTTGCGTTCCCAGCTCCGGAATTACCCGTTTGTGCCTTGTAATATTCTTCAGTTCCTGATTTTTTTACGTAATATTGCAAACCCTTTCTGTAAACCTTGCCGTCAATGTCAATCTTATCCGCGGCAGTGCCCGCGAACTCGATCGTTGGCTTGGCCCAGTTGTCGACATTGTCCGTTTGCTCTGTCTTAATGTCCGACGATTTTACAACCTGCACCACGCTGAAAGTATCGATACCTAATTCTTTTGTATCCAATTGCTTGAGTTCAATATCCACCGTCTCTCCATCGTTAGCGCCTACCTGAATCGACAAGTTTTGGTTTTTACTCAGAATTCGCACACCGTTAAATTCCGTTTGTGCGGCAATACGGTCGATCTCATCCAAACGCTTGCCGATTTCATTTTGGATGGATTTTTTATCGGCTTCGGAGATCATGGCGGTGGATTTAACCTGTACCGTCAGGCGACGGATCGCATGCAGGTTTTCATTGATCTCATTAATTGCCCCTTCGGCAGTTTGCGCCACCGAGATACCGTCATTGGCATTGAGCGATGACTGAGTCAGTCCGTTAATTAATGAGGTAAAGCGGTTAGCGATCGCTTGGCCGGCCGCGTCATCCTTGGCGCTATTAATGCGCCAGCCGGACGACAGACGCTGTATCGCACTACCCAAAGAAGCCTGTGATTTATTAAGGTTATTCTGCGCGGCCATAGAGAGGATGTTGGTGATAATCACCTGTGACATAATAAATTCCTTTTTTGAATGCGATTAAGTAAGTCATTGACGATCATTACTCAGTAACGCCTGCAGGCCCTACAAACTATCGGCACTCCATTCAAAAGCTTTAATCTAATTCTGCCCACCGAGGATCATAAAATTAAGCATAACAGTAATTTATGATATTATCATATATGCATAACATATATGAGTATCAACGTGCTTAATATTTTTATTAAACGTATGTCCTGCAACAATGCGACCCTGCGCGCCCACCGCTCATCCCGTCATTACTCACGACGTAAACGCGATCTCGCCTGTTATCACTTAGGAAACGGGTCATCGTTTCGCATCACACAACAGGGGACTTTTTGTCAATTATCCTTTTGTCATCCCGCGCCGATTAAACTTTTCTCTCTTCGCGGCCGATAGCAATGCATACAATCCACGCGGTGATTAACAGGAGAGTTGGCATGGAGGGTATATCAATTTCGGGCATCAGAGATGCGCTGATGGCGAATCAGACCAAGCAGTTTCAATTGATGCTACGACCCATACAGTTACGGCAAAAAAGCATCGAGTGGAAAATCAGCGCCTGGAGGAAAATCCGCTCCAGTCTGCAAACCTTGCTGGAGAAAAGCAATGCCCTGAAGAATGATGCCTTTTACGCCATGAAGATCAGCGAAAACAAGGCATTTAGCGCCAGAGCCAGCAGAGGCGCCATGGCGGGCACCCACGATATCAAGGTCAATGAACTGGCGCAAAACCATACCCTGTCTTTTCAGACTAAAAAAGGGATTGATACGCCGCTGGGCGATAACAAGCCAACCCGTACGCTGACAATCAGCCAAAAAGGCGAAAACGGTGAGATGAAAGATATCGTGATTACCCTCGCGCAAGAAGAAACCAGTCTGGCGGGGATAGCCAAGGCCATCAACAACCAGAAGGCCGGCGTCCATGCCGAAGTGAAAAATGTGGACAATGACGGCACGCTGCGTTTGGTGTTACGGGGGCTTTGTTGAATAAATCGAACTTTTAGGTGACTGGCGGCTCTGATCACTACATTCGTTTCAACATCAGGTCCCCATGGCAAAGCAAAAGTTTAAAATTACCAACTGGCCCGCATATAACAATGCGCTCAGGCAGCGGGGGGACCTGACAGTATGGCTTGATGAGTCAGCCATTGCTGCATGGACTGAGAGTACACCACCTGAACATCGTGGCCGGCCGCTTCACTACACCGATATGGCCATTACCACGGTTCTGATGATAAAGCGCGTGTTTAACCTTTCGCTCCGGGCGTTACAGGGTTTCGTTGACTCGATTTTTAAACTGATGGGGCTGTCGCTGCGCTGCCCAGATTACTCTCTGGTCAGCCGGCGAGCAAAAACCGTCGACATCAGCATAAAAACGCCAACCCGCGGCGAAATCTCACACCTGGTCATCGATGGCACCGGCCTGAAAGTCTTCGGCGAAGGCGAATGGAAAGTCAGGCAGCATGGGGCTGAGAGGCGCAGAGTATGGCGCAAGCTTCATCTGGCAGTAGATAGCGTGACACATGAAATTATCTGTGCCGATTTATCGCTAAGCGGTACGACAGATGCGCAGGCGCTGCCCGGGCTGATTAACCAAACCCACCGGAAAATCAGGGAAGCGTCGGCTGACAGTGCTTACGATACGCGTTACTGTCATGATGCTCTGCTGAGGAAAAAAATAAAGCCTCTTATCCCACCGCGAAGTGGTGCGCAATATTGGCCAGCTCGATACCATGAGCGTAACCATGCGGTGGCAAATCAGCATCTGAGCGGCAATAACGATACCTGGAAAAAGAAAGTAGGTTATCACCGGCGTTCACTGGCTGAAACGGCCATGTTCCGGTTTAAAACACTTCTGGGTGGTCATCTGAGTCTGCATGACTATGACGCGCAGGTAGGTGAGGCTATGGCAATGGTCAAAGCGCTTAACCGGATCACGCTGTTAGGAATGCCAAACAGCGTCCGCATCATGTAACAATCGCTCTGATAGGGAGGAAGTCGTCACAAATTTCGGATTTATTCAACACAGCGGGTAATACTCCCCTCCTTGGCGACCTCCGCATTTTCCGCAACCTCTGCATTGGCGTTGACGGCGGCCGTGACGGAGTGAATCGCCGCAACGTCGGCGTAGTTCATAACGCCGGCATTAGCCGTCGCATTCATGATCCCTAGCGTCGGCCATGACCTTCGCGTTATTCGCGACACCGCCTTGAACCAAAATGCCAGATGCCAGATGCCAGATGCCAGATGCCGAATTCTAGATCGCCATATTCATCACTTCCTGATAGGCATTGATCAATTTATTATTGACCTGAATTCCCAAATGCAGCGCCAGCGACGCCTTCTGCATTTCCACCGCTTTGTTGAATAAATCCGAAATTTGTGACGACTTCCTCCCTATCAGGGCGATTGTTACATGATGCGGACGCTGTTTGGCATTCCTAACAGTGTGATCCGGTTAAGTGCTTTAACCATTGCCATTGCCTCACCTACCTGCGCGTCATAGTCATGCAGACTCAGATGACCACCCAAAAGTGTTTTAAACCGGAACATGGCCGTTTCAGCCAGTGAACGCCGGTGATAACCTACTTTCTTTTTCCAGGTATCGTTATTGCCGCTCAGATGCTGATTTGCCACCGCATGGTTACGCTCATGGTATCGAGCTGGCCAATATTGCGCACCACTTCGCGGTGGGATAAGCGGCTTTATTTTTTTCCTCAGCAGAGCATCATGACAGTAACGCGTATCGTAAGCACTGTCAGCCGACGCTTCCCTGATTTTCCGGTGGGTTTGGTTAATCAGCCCGGGCAGCGCCTGCGCATCTGTCGTACCACTTAGCGATAAATCGGCACAGATAATTTCATGTGTCGCGCTATCTACTGCCAGATGAAGCTTGCGCCATACTCTGCGCCTCTCAGCCCCATGCTGCCTGACTTTCCATTCGCCTTCGCCGAAGACTTTCAGGCCGGTGCCATCGATGACCAGGTGTGAGATTTCGCCGCGGGTTGGCGTTTTTATGCTGATGTCGACGGTTTTTGCTCGTCGGCTGACCAGAGAGTAATCTGGGCAGCGCAGCGACAGCCCCATCAGTTTAAAAATCGCGTCAACGAAACCCTGTAACGCCCGGAGCGAAAGGTTAAACACGCGCTTTATCATCAGAACCGTGGTAATGGCCATATCGGTGTAATGAAGCGGCCGGCCACGATGTTCAGGTGGTGTACTCTCAGTCCATGCAGCAATGGCAGACTCATCAAGCCATACTGTCATGTCCCCCCGCTGCCTGAGCGCATTGTTGTATGCGGGCCAATTGGTGATTTTAAACTTTTGCTTTGCCATGGGGACCTGATGTTGAAACGAATGTAGTGATCAGAGCTGCCAGTCAACCTAAAAGTTCGATTTATTCAACAAAGCCCATTTCCACCATAACATCATTCAAAGCGATTCCCGGCACGCCTAATTCAAATTTCTCCGCCTTGCGCCGGGCATTTATTTGCATGCCGTTAATCTGTTTGATACTGCTATTCAATTCACTAATAAAGCCCGCACCGGCTACCGCCGGTGCGGAGAGCGTTATTGTGGTGCCCGCCGCCTGTTGTGCCGTCACCTTCATCATGGCCAAAACGGAATGGATGGCCTGGGTTGTCATATAACCTCCTCAAATACCTCACTTCAGCGACATTAGCACGGCAAGGCCGCGTTGAATGGCGAAATTAAGAATAAAAGCGCATGCTTATTTGCCTATCAGGCGGGTCGCCCTGTGCCAAGATTGTCACCGATTGGGAAATTACGTCGTTGGGCTATGGAAAGCTATTCCCTAGTAATAAGCATTTTATTTCCTCACCCTACCATCATGATTCTTTGTTTTTAATTCTGCTTCAGGGATCCTGCATGAATGCCTCGGCCATGGATATCAATGCTAAATCGGCAATAAGCCTGACCAACCTAATAGCGCGTTTTCGCGACCATCCGAAATATACGCTATTAGCGGCCGGCGCCGCGGGGATTGCGCTGGCTATTGTCCTGCTGTTGTGGGCCAGAACGCCGGATTATCGCATTTTGTATAGCAATATCAGCGACCAGGACGGCGGCGCCGTGGTCGCGGAACTGACCACGATGAATATCCCCTACCGTTTTGCCGGCAACAGCGGCGCCATTATGGTGCCGAGCGACCGGGTCCACGAAACCCGGTTGCTGCTGGCGCAAAAGGGGTTGCCGAAGGGCGGCGCGCTGGGATTTGAACTGCTGGATCGCGAGAAATTCGGTATGAGCCAATTCAGCGAGCAGATCAATTATCAGCGGGCGCTGGAAGGCGAAATCGCCCGCACCATTGAAACGCTAAATCCGGTGAAATCGGCCAGGGTTCATATTGCGATGCCGAAACCCTCGCTGTTTGTGCGCGAACACAAGCCGGCCACCGCCTCGGTGACGTTGGCGTTGTATCCCGGGCGCGCGCTGGACGCCGGTCAAATTCAGGCCATTACCTGGTTGATATCCGGCACCGTGCCCGATTTACCCGCCGGAAATATTACCCTGGTAGACAGCCAGGGCCAATTACTTGCTCAACCGGGCAATGATGAGCTTAACCTCAGCACGACCCAGCTTGCCTATACCCGTGAAGTGGAGGGCGATTATCAGCGGCGCATCAGCGCGATACTTGCGCCGGTGATAGGCGCGGCCAACGTGCGCGCGGAGGTGACCGCCCAGTTGGACTTTACCGCGGTGGAGCAAACGGCGGAGCAGCATAAACCCAACGGACGCCCGGAGGAGATGGCAATCCGCAGCCAACAGTTAAACGCCAGCGATCAGATCGGTATTCAGGCGCCTGGCGGTGTACCGGGGGCGCTTAGCAATCAGCCCACTCCGCCGGCCACGGCGCCGATTGAATCCCCCGCCAACCCCGCCGCCGGCAAAAAGCCCGCCGCCAAGGACGGTGCCCCGGCGCCCGCCGCCATCGCGCAGCCGCCGCGCAGCAGCCAAAACGAAAAAACCATCAATTACGAAGTCGATCGCACGCTGACCCACAGCCGTTTTCGTCCCGGCGTGCTTAAACGCCTGTCGGTGGCGGTGGTGGTTAACGACCGTAAGGACAGCGCCGGCAAGCCCGTACGGTTGACGCCGCAGGAAATGCAGGATGTGACCGCGCTGGTGCGCGAAGCCATGGGCTTTTCAAGCGAACGCGGCGATACGCTCAACATCGTCAATACCCGCTTTGTCGCCAATCAGGACATGCCGCCGTCGCTGCCGTTCTGGCAGGATCCCGGCCTACAGGCTATGGCGTTCAGCACGATGCGCTATGCGCTGGTGGCGCTGCTGTTCTGGCTGGCGTGGCGTAAAGGTTTCCGTCCGCTCTGGCAGCGGCAGCAGGAGATCGAGCGCGAGCGCATCCGGGCGCAGTACGAAGCCAACCTGCCGCGGGATGAGCCACGCCCCGTTTCGCGCAGCGAGCTGGAGAAGGAGACGCGCGAAAAAGCCCGCCAGGCAATGGAGGACAGTATCCAGCAGTTGCGTGATATCGCCGCCGCCCGGCCACAGATGGTGGCGCGGATACTGCGTCAATGGATAACCCGCGAGCAACAACCATCATGAATGCCATCGAAAAGAGCGCCATCGTCATGCTGACGCTGGGGGAAGAGACCGCCGCTGCCGTCTTTAAACATCTGCGTAAGCAGGAAGTGGAAGCAATAGGTAAAACCATAGCCTCGCTGGGGATTTACTCCCGCCAGCAGTTGACGAGCGTGCTTGAAGCGTTTCATTCCGATGCCGAGACGATGATAAGCCCGGATAAGGACTGTTACGACTACCTGCGCGCGGCCCTTATCAGCGCGCTGGGGGAGGATCGCGCCCAGCTGCTGCTTGAAGAACTGCACATCACCGGCGCGGACGATGACAAAGGAATTGACGCGCTTAACGCAATGAAACCGCAGGCGGTGACGGCGCTTATTCAAGCCGAACATCCGCAGGTGATCGCCGCCATTCTGGTACTGCTCAAGCGCAATCTGGCCGCCGAAATTCTCTCCGGTTTCGAGGAGACGCTGCGCAACGACATCCTGGTGCGTATCGCCACGCTGGACGGTCTGCAGCCGGCCGCGCTGCAAGAGCTCACTCTGGCCCTCAATGATTTGCTGCGCGGCCAGCGCGGCCGGCAAGGCAATAAAGGCGGCGTTCGTCCGGCGGCGGAGATCCTTAATTATATGCAAAGCCGGCAGGAAGAAGCGGCAATCGATGCGGTACGCGCCCTCGACGAAAGCTTGGCGGAGAGAATCGTCGAGCACATGTTTACGTTCGATGATCTACAGGATCTGGACGACCGCAGCCTGCGGCGGATCCTGCAGGAGATCGACGCCGATATGCTCGTCATTGCCCTGAAAGGTTGTGCGCCGTCGCTGGTGGATAGGATCTTGGGCAATATGTCGCAGCGCCAGGCCGAGATATTGCGCGACGACCTTAGCCTCAGCGCGCCGGTGAAAGAGTCGCGGGTGGAAACCGAGCGTAAAGCGATCATGGCCGTGGTGCGCCGTCTGGCCGATGCCGATGAGATAGTCATCAATAAGGACGGGGAAAATTATGTCTGAGCACGTCGAACAAACGCGCTGGCAACACTGGCTACCGGCGGATTTGTCCCTGGCGTTCGCCGATAGCCTCCCCGCGCCGCTACTGTCAGCGGACCACGATGAAAAAGCCTGGCAGGCGGAGCTGACGCTCCTGCGCACCCAGGCGGAACAGCGCGGGTTTAAGCAGGGCCAGCAGGAAGGCGAGCAGCAGGGCTACCGGCAAGGTTTTGACAAGGGGCGCAGCGACGGCTTTGAACAAGGGTTACAGGATGCGCAAACCGAGCAGGAGCACATCACCGCACAGATGGCGGATTTCCTGAGCGAACTGAAGGCCACCCTGGCGGGGGTGGATGCGGTGATGCCGGCGCGGCTGATGCAAATTGCGCTGACGGCGGCCAGCAAAATCCTCGGCCAGTCGCCGGTGTGCGATAGCCGCGTGGTGCTGAGTACTATCCAACAACTGCTGCACGATCGGCCTCTGTTCGACGGTTGCCTGCGGCTTTATGTCCATCCCGACGATCTGCCATCGCTACAGAGTCATTTAGGCAGCACCTTGGAAAGCCAGGGCTGGCGGCTGCTGGCCGATGGGCAGCTGCTGCGCGGCGGCTGCCGGATTGTCGCCGAGGACGGCGAAGTGGACGCCACCCTGGAAACCCGCTGGCAGCAGCTGTGCCAGATGCTCAAGGAGGGCTTGTCGCATGACCGTGCAGCTGGAACGCTGGATTAACGCGATGGCGCGTCAGGAACGGATGATCACCACCCTGCCGGACTGCCGTCACTACGGGCGGCTAACGCGGGCGACAGGCATGGTGATGGAGGCGGTGGGGCTGCAATTGCCCCTCGGCGCCACTTGCCTTATCGAACGCTATACCGGCAAGGCGGTAAGTCAGGTCGAATGTGAGGTCGTCGGGTTCAAAGGCCGGCAGTTGTTTTTGATGCCGCTGGAGAATATGGAGGGCATTCTGCCCGGCGCCCGCGTGTATGCGCCGGGTTTGGTCAACGGCAACGTTCCCGCCCGCTTGCTTCCCCTGGGCCCGGCGCTGCTGGGCCGTGTCCTCTGCGGCGGCGGGCTGCCGCTGGACAATTTACCGCCGCCGGAAACCGGTTATCGCGCCTCACTCCACAGCCCGCCGCTTAATCCCTTATCGCGCAGCCCGATCACCGAGGTGCTCGATGTGGGAGTGCGCGCCATTAATGGCCTGCTGACGGTAGGCCGCGGGCAGCGTATGGGCCTATTCGCCGGCTCCGGCGTGGGCAAAAGCATGCTGCTCGGCATGATGACGCGCTATACCCAGGCCGATGTCATCGTCGTCGGCCTGATCGGCGAGCGCGGACGCGAGGTGAAGGACTTTATCGAAAATATTCTCGGCGAGGAGGGGATCGCCCGCGCGGTCATTATTGCCGCGCCGGCGGATGTGTCGCCGATGCTGCGTATGCAGGGCGCCGCTTATGCCACGCGCATCGCCGAGGATTTTCGCGATCGCGGCAAGCATGTGCTGCTCATTATGGATTCCTTGACACGCTATGCGATGGCCCAGCGCGAAATCGGCCTGGCCATCGGCGAGCCGCCGGCCACCAAAGGCTATCCGCCGTCGGTATTCGCCAAATTGCCCGCGCTGGTGGAGCGCGCCGGCAACGGCGCGGACGGCGGCGGCTCCATCACCGCTTTTTATACCGTATTGACGGAGGGCGATGACCAGCAAGATCCCATCGCCGACGCCGCCCGGGCCATTTTGGACGGTCACGTGGTGCTGTCCCGCCAGCTTGCCGAGGCGGGACATTATCCTGCCATCGACATTGAGGCCTCCATCAGCCGGGCGATGACCGCCTTGGTGGATACGCCTCATTTTCAACAGGTTCAGCAGGTAAAGCAGTGGCTCGCCAGCTATCAGCGCAATCGCGATCTCCTGTCGGTCGGCGCTTATGCCGCCGGCAGTGACCCGCTGCTCGATCAGGCGATTGCCCACTATCCGCAATTGGAGAGCTATCTGCGCCAGGATGTATCGCAACGCTGCAATTACGCTCAATCCTGTCAACAGCTGTCCAGTATCTTCACTCCCCCTTCAACCGCATAAGGAATCCTTCATGACCAGTACATCGCCAATCGAAACCTTGAGGGAACATGCTGAACGGGCGCTGGAAGAAGCCCTGCTTCAGCTCGGCGCCTGCCGCAGAGCGCACGCCAGCGCCGTGGCGCAGCTGAATCAGCTGATGGATTACGAACAGGACTATCGCAAACAGCTCGAAGAGAATATGACCGGAACCGGTCTGAACGTTGATAAATGGATTAATTATCAGTCGTTTATCGCGTCGCTGTATAAAATTGTCGCCCACCACAGCCAGCAGGTGTCGGTGTTCCAATCGCGGGTCGATCTGGCGATGGCCCACTGGCAACAGAAAAAACAGCGGCTTAACGAGTTTGCAATTCTGAAAACGCGCTCCGATAACGCCCGTCAATTACGTGAAAGCCGCCGCAATCAAAAACAAATGGATGAGTTCGCTCTGCGGGCATCCTTGAAGGAGAGTGGAATCATGATACCCAACGCGAGCGCTGTTATCCGGGGCGGCGGGCAGCCTATCGCCGCGGCCCTCCCCGCCGAATTGCCCCAAAGCGAATTTGCCGACGCCTTGGAGCACTATCTCGCCGGTATCCGGCGTCAGGACGTGGGCGCCGACAGTACGGCGACAGATCCGAAGGCAACCCTGACACAGCGCTGCAAGGCTCTGACGGCCCTTATCCACCGGCGTCTGGCGGAGGGGGATAACGCGCTGGACGATGACGAGCTGCAGCATTTACAGGCGCTGCTGGCGCAGTTGGCGCTGCAACAATGGCCCGCCGACGGGGATCCGGTGCTGGCGAAACTGGGCATTGCCTCCGTCCCGGCCCGTGATCAGCGCAACGGCGCCGGTCTGGCGCTGGCCGAGCCCCGCGCCGAGGTCGACGGACCGGCGCAAACCCCATCCGGCGCCGGCGGCGAGCGCGCAGTGGCGCCGTCCGCCCTTTCGGCCATCGCGCCGGAATTTACCGACGCTCAGAGCGCAGAGGTCCAGGGCAAGAAAGAGCAGCAGCCGCTGCTACTGGTGCCGTCGACCAAGCGCAACGCGAGCCGCGCGGAAAACACGCCACTCCGTCTTGACACCGTTAACCTTCAGTCGGTGGCCGCGCGCCTGCGCGGCGAAGCGTTGTCGCGCACGGCAACACCGGCAGACAAACTTGCCGCAACCGCGACGCCTACGTCGAGTGCGCCGCCGAGCGCGGGGCTGGAAGCCATCACCACCGACGCCCCTTCCCTGCGTACACCGGCACCGCCGCCGGCGCCCATAGCGCACCTGCGCCAACCGTTAGGCTCCCCGGCCTGGCAGCAACAACTCGGTGAACACATCACGCTATTCAACCGTAACGGCATCTTTCACGCCCAGTTGCATCTGCATCCGCAGGAGTTGGGTGCGGTGAAAGTCAATTTGCGCCTGAATAAGGAGCAGTTGCAGGTGCATTTCGCTTCAGATAATCAGCAGGTGCGGGCAGTATTGGAAACCGCCATGACCCAATTGCGCACTTCACTGACGGAAAACGGCATCGCTCTCGGCGATACCAGCGTCGGCACCGACGAATCCGGTCATGACGCCTCCGGTCATCAGCAGGACCGCGGCGACAGCCCCCAACACGGGCAGGGGCGCAGGAAGTCGCTGTTCGTGGCGCACCGCAACGGCGGCGGCTCAGCCGGCCCCGGCGCGTGGTACCGCGACGGTATCGATATCTATGCCTGAAGGGGCAAAGTGCAGGCGTTTTAGACGTTTTTTTTCCCCTTCATTCGGGATGATTAACGGGATACTCAGTACTGCACTCGGCCGCAGACGCGCTGGCGAGGGAATAGATTTTGGCTACAGGGGCAAAAAGACGTGTCAGGCATTAACGCTACTTTTACTCGATACCGCGCTGTCGCGGTCATTATTTTGGGGTTGATCGCCGTGCTGGCGCTCAGCCTGTTCGTCTATCTGCAGCCCGGCGTGAAAAAGGAATTGCTTCCTGTTACGCAGACGGTGGATGGCCTGCCCGCGGAAAACGATTTACCGCCGGTGTATTTTCCGTTGGACCCTTTTACCGTCAGTCTACAGCCGGAGGACGGCGATTACGGTGCCATGCTGTATGTCGGTTTGACGTTGCGTCTGCGGGACGAAAAGACCCGCGAGTTAGTGGAAAGTCAATTACCCGAGTTACGCAATCACCTGATTTTGCTGCTGTCGCAGCAATCCCTCGCCTCGCTCACCTCCGCAGCAGACAAGCAGGCATTACTCAAGAAAATAAAGCGCGAGCTCAATCAGCAGCATCCCAACGGTCAGCCGTCTTTCGTGACTGACGTATTTTTCAACTCATTCATTGTGCGGTGAACGCTATGTCTGAGAAAGAATCCGTCCGCTTCGGCCCTCTTACGCGCAAACAGGCCAAGCAGGAGCTGCGGCAGGCACAGGCGCGCGCCGCGCAGCAGACCCCTTTGCAGGCCGGTTCGGGTTCGCCGTTTGATGCCGTGCAACGGCGTCGCCTGGGGGGCGAGCGTCTAAAAGGGCTGGAAATGATCAACCAGGATTTCGCCGGCCGGTTTCGCCGTGCGCTGTTCACCCTGATGCAGCGTCGCACCGATATCAGCGCGGAAGCGATTTTAATCCAACCGTATCGTGAATTCGCCGCCCAGTTGCGTCCGCCCGCCAGCCTGAATCTTATCAGCCTGAAACCGCTGCGGGGCAACACGCTATTCGCCTTCACGCCGGGACTCATCTTTACCGCGCTCGACACGCTGTTCGGCGGCAACGGGCGGCTGCCCGACACGCAGGAGCGGGCATTTACCCCGGCGGAACAGCGTGTTATCGACCGTTTGCTGAAGCTGATGCTGCACGCCTACGGCGACGCCTGGCTGGGGTTACATCCACTTGAGCCGGAATTTATCACCGCGGAAACCTCCTGCCGCTTTACAGGCTTTAGCGACGGCGAAATGGTCGTGGTCTCCCCGTTCCGGGTCGCTATCGGCGCCATGCAGGGCGAATTCGCCATTATTTTCTCCCAGGCGGCCCTGGAGTCGCTGCACGAGATGTTGAGTAAACCGCTGCCGGAGCATATCCGCCAGGATCAGGGGCAGTGGCGGCAAAACCTGGCCAGGCAATTGCAGGGCACCGAATTGGAGCTTATCGCCCGATTCGCCGACCTGCCTTTGTGCCTGTCGCGGGTCATGGCGCTGCGGCGCGGCGATATCCTGCCGATCCCCCGCCCTGAACGGCTGACCGCCTACGTTGACGGTGTACCGGTGTTTCTCGGCAGCTATGGCAGCCTGAACGGGCAGTATGCGCTGCGGGTGGAACACGTGATCAATCAAGACATTAATCAACTGAACAATAAGGACATTTCTCATGAGTGATACCTCACATATGCCCGACGGCGAGGCGCCATTGCACGAAACCGACGCGCAAACCAATGGCGATGCGGCACGGCCGGCACCGACCGGACCGGAATTTCCCGCCGCTGACGCCGCCGAAGAGGAATCGCCGCTGAGGGAAGATCTCAGTCTGATTCTGGATATTCCGGTAAAGATGACCGTGGAGTTGGGACGTACCCGGATGACCATTCGCGAACTGCTGCACCTAAGTCAGGACGCGGTGGTGCCGCTGGAAGGACTGGCGGGCGAACCGCTGGATATTCTGATTAACGGCTACCTTATCGCCCGCGGCGAAGTAGTGGTAATGGGAGAACAGTACGGCGTGCGCATCGCCGATATTGTGACGCCCGCCGAACGTATGCGCCGCTTGAGCCGATAAATGAAACAGACCACGTTACAGTCACCCGTCGCCTACGATAGCGGTCACGGCGCGGCGCTTTTCAATGTGGCCGGCTCGCTGGGCGCGGTGTTGCTGCTGATCCTGTTGCTGCTCAAACTGGCCCGGCGCTTGGGCTATTTCGCGCCCCGTCACGGCGGCCAGCCGCTGCTCAAAGTCCGCGCCGGTTGCTCCCTTGGCAACCGTGAACGGGTCGTCGTGGTGGAAGCCGGCGAACACTGGCTGGTGCTCGGCGTCACGCCGGGACGGATCACCCATCTGCATACCCTCCCCGCCGGCGACGCCGCGCCCGAGGAGCTGCCGCCGACTTTCTCGACGCTGTGCGCGCGAGGGCGCCAATCGCGGGAGACGACATGAGCATGCCGACCCTGCGCGCCTCGCTTCGCGCGCGCCGCGGGACGGCGGGCGGCGTTTGGCCATTTTGGCTGCTGCTGGCGCTACCGCTGCTGCTGCTGCCCTACCAGGCTGCCCACGCCGCGGAACAGGGATTGTTACAAATACACACCCTGCCCGACGGCGGCCAGCGCTGGTCGCTGCCGGTACAAACGCTGGTATTGCTGACATCGCTCACTTTTTTACCGGCGGCGCTGCTGCTGATGTCGGGGTTTACCCGCATCATTATCGTGCTGGGCATCCTGCGCAACGCATTGGGTACGCCTTCCGCCCCACCCAATCAGGTCCTGCTCGGGCTGGCGTTATGTTTAACCTTTTTCGTCATGTCGCCCGTGCTGGACAGCATTTATCGCGATGCTTATCTGCCGTTTTCCAAGGATCAGATCGGTATGGAAACGGCGGTGCAGCGGGCGGCGCAGCCGCTGCGCCAGTTTATGCTGACCCAAACGCGGAAAACGGATTTGTCACTCTACGCCCGCCTGGGAAAACAGACAGAGCTCGCGGGCCCGGAGCAGGTGCCGATGCGCATCCTGCTGCCGGCGTTTGTTACCAGCGAACTCAAGACCGCCTTTCAAATTGGCTTCACGCTGTTTATTCCGTTTCTGATTATCGATCTGGTCATCGCCAGCGTCCTGATGGCGCTGGGCATGATGATGTTGCCGCCCACCACGGTGTCGCTGCCGTTTAAGCTGATGCTGTTCGTGATGGTGGACGGCTGGCAACTCTTGCTCGGGTCGCTGGCCCAAAGCTTTTTCAGTTAACCTAAACGAGGCCTTTCCATGACGCCGGAAGCGGTAATGACGCTGGGTTTTGACGCAATGAAAGTCGGGTTGGCGCTCTCCACTCCGCCGCTGTTGGCCGCCATGGTCACCGGGCTTACTGGTAAGCCTGCTGCAGGCGTCCACCCAGATAAACGAGATGACGCTGTCGTTCATCCCGAAAATTCTGGCGGTCATTACCTCGCTGGTTATCGCCGGTCCCTGGATGCTCAGCCTGCTGCTGGATTATATGCGTACGCTATTCAGCCAACTGCCGTATTCGATAGGGTAAGGGCCATGCTGGACTTAACCGCCCTGCCAGCCGCCATCGGCCCGCATTTCTGGCCGCTGGCGCGTTTACTGGGGCTTTTCGTCAGCGCGCCGCTGCTCAGCGAGAAGATAATCACGAATAAAGTCAAAATCGGCTTGGCGGTGCTGATTACGCTGCTGATTGCCCCCGGACTGGAGCCGGTGGCCACCCCTCTGGTTTCCGCGGCGGGGCTGTGGCTCATCATGGTGCAGCTTATCATTGGCGTAACGGTGGGGCTGACGTTGCAGTTCGCCTTTAGCGCCATGCGCTTCGCCGGCGAAGTGATCGGTTTGCAGATGGGGCTCTCGTTCGCCACCTTCTTCGACCCCTTCAGCGGACCGAACTCCCCGATTATCGCCCGCTTGTTCAATGTGTTGTTGCTGTTGCTGTTTGTCTCTCTCGACGCGCACCTGCTGATGATTGACGTGCTGGTCGACACTTTCCAACTGCTGCCCATCGCGCCGCTGCCCCTTAACGGCGAAAATTTCCTGGCGCTGGCGCGCGCCGCCGGCCTGTTGTTTTCCTGTGGTTTAATGCTGGCGCTGCCGGCAATGACGCTACTGCTGTTGCTTAATATTACTTTGGGGGTGCTGAACCGATTAACACCGCAATTCTCCGTGTTTGTCATTGGCTTTCCGCTAACGCTCGGCGGCGGACTGCTGGCGCTGATGCTGGTCATGCCGTTGTTGGCAACCTTCGCCGAAGGGCTATTGAGCACGCTGTTTCAACAACTTTCCGCCATTCTCGCCGCGATGGGCGGCGGCCAGCAGGCATAAAAAACCGGCGCGAAAACGTCTCAGCGCCGGCGCTAGCCTAAGCGGACACTTACTTCATCAGGTTGAATAACGACATGTTTTGCATCATTTGAAACACCATCATCGAGGAATCCATCGCGACTTGGGATAATTGCAGCTCCGTCACCAGGGCTATTTGCGAACCCGTATCCTGCCCCAGCCCTTGTTGCAGTCGATCGGTTATCCCCTCGCGTTGGCTTACGCCGGCAGCGTCAAGGTTGTCGAGCAGTTGCAGATTAAGACCGGAAACCACCTGCGCATTACCGACATTATCTTCTGTCTTTCTTACCGCGCTACGGGCGGCGTCCATTATCGCTTTCAGTTCCTCTCCCGGCCATGCGCCGCCCCCTTCATTTCCCGCATCGCTTTTTAGCGCGCCGATAAGCGCATCCAGTTTTTTGAAAACCGTATCCTGCCCCTCGATATTGAAAATATCGCTGCCGATATGGCCAATTTTCATCTCCCGGCCTTCGTCAACCTGCTGGCCGATAGCGGTACCGCCGCCCTGATAAACGATATCATCGCTGCCCTGCGCTTTTTGAAAAGGCTTCACATCGGCTTTATAGCCGGCAAAGATATAATTGCCGCTGGTGTCCTGCGCATTAGCGCTGGCGAGGAGATCGTCGCGCAGGCCCTCTAATTCCTGAATTATCGGCGCGAGATCCCCCGCCGGTTTCTGGATGGCCATGATTTTGGCGTTGATGGCGGAGAGCGTGTTGGTGACCGTTTGCAGCGTATCGCCCTCTTTCGTTAGCACGGCCCGGGCATAACCGCGCGTGCCGCTGTAATAATCCAGCTGCGCCAGGGCGTTACGATAGGTCACCACGTCCATCGCCGCGGCGGGATCGTCGGACGGGCGCAATACCCGGGTATTGGCGCTCAAATGCATGGCCACATCATTAAAGCGGGACGCGGAGCTCATGATGAACTGGGTTTGCTGTTGATACATATAATGGGTGCTGAGATTCATTATTTACCTCATCAAGTGGGTGACGTAGTGCCGGCACTTGGGCCACGTGGTGGCGATTTAGCGGATAGTAAGCAGGGTATCCAGCAGTGAATTAGCGGTTTGCAGCACCTGGGCGCTAGCATTGTAATACTGCCGGAACATTTCCATTTGAACGTATTCTTGGTTGAGATTGACCCCGGTTTTCTCACTGCGCTCCACGTAGGCATCCTGGAAGGCTTTCTCCTGCGAGCTGGCCGTTTCCATCAAATTGCGGGTGGTGGTGCCGACATAGCCAATCAGACCGGCGTAGGCGTCACTCAGCGTAGCGCCATTGATTAATTTATCATGCTGGATATTGCCGAGCGCAATGCTGTTACCGTTGTTGCCTGTCTCTTTACCGTCCGTATCTTGGGGATCTTTTTCGCTGGCGGCGGCAATTTCATCACCGTTTTTGATGCTCACCGCCATGCTGTCGGCAATACCGTTGAACGGATTTAATTGATAACTATCGCCCTCTTGCGCATCACCCTTCACCGCGACCGTGACCCCCTCGAACGTCAATTTACCGTCGACGAAGGTGGACTCTACTTTTCTGCCGTCAGCGGTGCCAGTGACCTGCCACGTGCCGTTCTCGAAGCGCAGGGTATATTCCTGCGGTTTCGCCACCCCGCCCTCGGTGGCCGGGTCGGTATTGAGTGCGGTCACCGAAAGGCTGGCTTCGCCTTGGTTTTTCCCGTTGGCGATGGCGTTGGGTAACGCGTAGCTGAATAGGTTCTTACCCTTTTCGCCGTTAGCGTCATAGCCTTGCTTGTTCACCTCGTTGAAGCGGTGACTTAAATGCCGCGCCAGCTCATTTAACCGGTCACGGATCTCCGGCAAGTCCTGATTGCGAAACGCCAGTAGCCCGCCCAGAACGCCCTTGTCCAGTAGACTATCCTGTAGAGGGATAATGGCGTTTTCAGCATCGCGATAGGCAATCACCTGGCGCCCCGGGTTATTATTATCGGTCGTGACTTCCAGCGCGTTGGCCTTGTCGCCGCTCACCAGCATATGACCATTACTCAACGTGACGTTGACCGCCCCGGTGCGGCTGTCAATCTGCGTGTTGATGCCGGTTTGCTGGCTCAGCGCCTGTAACAGCGCATCACGCCTGTCCAGCAGATCGTAAGCGCCGCCGCCGTCAATGCTCTGTCGGTTGCTAATCTCCCGATTCAAACTTGCCAGTTGGCCGGTCAATTGATTGATGACGTTAACCGACTGCCGGATGTCCTGATTATTTTTCTGCTCTTGTTTGATGAGCTCATCGCTGAGTTTATTGAAGCGTCCGGTCAGTTCTTTAAGGGCCGTAAACGCACTACTGCGGTAGTTACCGTTCGTCGGCACTTTGCTGATGTTCTTCAGCGCGTTGAACAAGCTGTTAAGCTTGGTATCAATCCCGTTGTCGGTTCTGCTGAACTCCAGATCCAGCGAACTCATCTTGTCATAATGCGCGCCGCTGACCCGCAGCAAGGTTTCCGTCCCCCGCACCCGCTCATTGGCATATTCATCGAAAGCGCGGGCAACCCCCTCCACGCGCACGCCGTTGCCGATATAGCCCGTTGCGGTCACTCTTCCCCCCGCAGCGCCCAATATAATGTTTTGCCGGCTGTAATTGGGGTTGGTGGCGTTGGCGAGGTTGTTGCCGATGACGCTCAGCGCCTGCTGTCCGGTTTGCAAACCGCTGCTGGCAATATAATAAAGGTTTAGCATAAGGGTACCCGCTCCTGGTCAGAATGTGGCCGGCCAGCCAAAGCGTTGACGACCGGCGAGGGCTTATTTTCCTTATCGGCCGGCGGGGAAAAAACTCAAGCGCGCCGCTCAGAAAAGCGTGGCGAGATCGTGCTGATAGGCCGCCTGCGCGCGCTGCCCAACCGTTTTCAATTGCGCGATGATAGTGATCAATTTGTCGGCATAATGCGGATCGGTGGCATAGCCGGAGGATTGCAGCGATCGGGCCGCCTGTTCCGGCGTGCTGGCCTGCATGACCCGTCGATAACGGGTGTTTTCCGTCAGCAACCGCGTATAATCCCGCAGCGCCTCACCATAAGAGGCATAGACGCGAAATTTCGCCTTCACTTTCTGCATGACCCCGTCCACCCATTCGGTCGTGGTAATTTGCGTGCTTTCGCCCCGCCAACCGGCATCCGCTTTTATGCCAAATAAATTGTGGCTTGGCGCGCCGTGGGCGGTTCTGATTTTCCGCGCTCCCCATCCCGATTCCAGCGCCGCCTGCGCCAGCCCCACTCCGCGGGCCGTCAAATCCTGCGCCAGCTGTTGGTCGTACAGCGAGGTATAGAGCTGGGTTTGGGCGCTGGTCAGCAGTCCCTCCTGCGGGAGCGTCGCGCGCATGCTCTTGAGCATCATGTCCACAAACAGCCCCTCGACCTGGCGCGCAGCGTCCGCGACCCCCTGACTCGACGCCTGCGCGGCGCGGATTTTCATGGCCCCCAGTTGGGAAAAATCCAGCGTGGAGCCGAACAATGGGATGCCGTCACTCATTAGTTGATTTCCAATTTGGCGTTTAAACAACCGGCGCTTTGCATAGACTGCAAAATTGCCATCAAATCATTCGGCGTAGCGCCGATGCCGTTTAGCGCGCTGACAACATCATTGAGATTCGCGCCGGCGTCGATTTGCTGCAGAGCGCCCCCTTCATTGCGCACGTTGATCGCGGTGTCCGGCACCACCACCGTGTGTCCGCCGCCGAAAGGCGTGTTAGGCTGACTGACCTTATAGGTCCGATTGACTTCGACCGTCAGCTCGTCATGGGCCACGGCGCAGCTACCCAGCACCACGTCCCGGTTCATCACCACCGAGCCGGTACGCGAATTGATCACCACCACCGCATCGGTGGGGCCAAGCGTAATGGGGATATTTTGCAAGCTGGCCAGGAAACGGACTTTGCCCGGCCCGTCGCGCGGTACGGCGACGTTAATCGTGCGGCTATCCAGCGGCAGGGCGCTACGGCGGCCGAAATGACGATTGATGGCGTCGCTTATTTGCTGCGCCAGCGAAAAGTCGTCATTATTCAACTGTAACATAATGACGTTGCCGCCGGCAAAATCCGCCGGCACGCTACGCTCGACGATGGCGCCGCCGCTGATACGTCCGCCGTTTAATTGATTCACCTGCACCCGATTGCCGCCGGCCTGCGCGCCGGAACCGGAGACCAGTATATTGCCCTGCGCCAGCGCATAAACCTGGTTATCCACGCCCTTCAACGGCGTCATCAATAACGTCCCGCCGCGCAAACTTTTGGCGCTGCCGAGCGAGGAGACCACCACATCGATCTTCTGGCCGGCGCGGGCAAAAGCGGGCAATTTAGCCGTTACCATCACCGCCGCGACGTTTTTCAGCTGCATGTTGGTTCCCGTCGGCACGGTGACGCCCAGTTGGGAAAGCATATTGCGCAGGCTTTGCGTGGTGAACGGCGTCTGGGTGGTCTGGTCGCCGGTGCCGTCCAGGCCCACCACCAGACCGTAGCCGATCAACGCATTCTCCCTCACGCCCAATACCGTGGTGAGGTCGCGAATACGCTCCGCCTGAATGGACGGCGCTAGCAACAGCCCGGCCACCGCGCAGAGGGATAACATCATTCTCACAACCGATTTGTTCATTCCTTATCCTTAAAAGGGGAAATAGTTAAGGAAGAAACGCTGTAACCAACCCATTTGCTGCGCTTCATTAATATAGCCATCGCCGACATATTCGATTCGGGCGTCGGAAACCAGCGTCGACACCACCTGATTGTTGCCGTCGATGGTGCGGGGGTTGACGATGCCGGAAAAACGGATGAATTCCGTGCCCTGGTTAATGGCAATCTGTTTTTCCCCCACGACGCGTAAATTGCCGTTGGTAAGGACGTCGATCACGGTGACGGTGATGGTCCCGCTGAAGGTGTTTTTAGCGGCCGCGCCCCCCTTGCCGTTAAAACCATTACTACTCTCGATATCCGTCGCTAGACGATCGCCGCCCATCAACCCGTTCAACATGCTGGGGAGAGCGTTAATGCCGAAATCCGCGTTGCCTTTGCGATCGGCGTTGGAGGAGGAGCTTTTGCTGGCGCTGACGTTTTCTTGCAGCATAATCGTCAACGTGTCGCCAATATTGCGCGGCCGGCGATCCTCAAACAGCGGCTGATAGCCATAATTCATCGCCTGGCCGGGCTGAAACACCGAGCCATTAACGGCGATGGGCATGGGCGGCGCCGGTGCCGCGGTGGTCGCGCCGGCCACCAGCGGACGAGGCGGCGGCGCAGTGCAACCGCCGAGTAAAAGTGTGGCCAGGGCAATGCCGCTTCCCCTGATAAGGGCGCGGCGCGCGGCGCGCGGCGCGTGTGCCGTGACGCCGGCACCAGGCGAACCTTGGCGATGAAAGCTGAGTCATATTTTCCATAAAGGTGGATCACGCAGGTGAGAAGAAAAAGCGGGGCCGGACGCCGCCCCCCTAATGACGCCCCTAGAGCTGCACGAGTCGCTGCAGCATCTGATCGGAGGTGGATATCGCTTTGCTGTTCAACTCATAAGCGCGCTGGGCCTGAATCATGGTAATCAGCTCCTGGGCGACGTTAACGTTGGAGTTTTCCAGGAATTGCTGCTTGAGCGCGCCGGCCCCGTTCATGCCGGGCTTATTCTCCATCGGCGCGCCGGAGGAGGGCGTCTCGTAATACAGGTTTTCCCCCAGGCTTTGCAAACCGGCATCGTTAATGAACGTGGCGAGGGTCAATTGCCCCACTTCTTGCGGCTCGGTTTGTCCTGGCAAGGTGACGCTAACCAAACCGTCCTTGCTGATGGTCAGATTGGAGGCACCGTTGGGTATCGTCACCGCCGGCTGGATGGGATAGCCGCTCGAGGTCACCAATTGGCCGTACTGATCGCGCTGTAGTGATCCATCGCGGGTGTAGGCGTTGGTGCCGTCCGGCATCAGTACCTGTAGGAAGCCCGACCCCTCAATGGCCACATCGGTGGGATTGCCGGTATTGGTCAACCCGCCCTGCAAATGGATGCGTGTAGTGGCGACGGGCCGCACGCCGGCACCCAGCTGGAGCCCGGAGGGAATCGTGGTCTGTTCGGAAGATTTGGCGCCTGGCTGGCGCACGGTTTGATAGAGCAGGTCCTCGAATACCGCCTGTTGGCGTTTAAATCCCATGGTGGATACGTTGGCAATATTGTTGGAAATCACGTCCATATTGGTCTGCTGCGCTTCGAGACCGGTCTTGGCAATCATTAAAGAGCGCATCATAATCTTTTCTCCTTCCTGGCTTAACCGATAGCCAACAGCTGATTACCGGCGCGGGCGTTATCGTTGACGTTGCTGATAACTTTCATCTGCATTTCAAAGCTGCGGGCGTTGCCTATCATCTCCACCATGGTCTGGACCGGGCTGACGTTGCTGCCCTCAAAGGCGCCGGGCGTCAGGCGCAGCGTCGGATCTGCCGGCAGCACGGCGCCGCGTTGCGCGCGCGCGGTATCGGTGAGATTAAACAGGCCACTATCGTCGTGGCGCAAACTGTCGGGTTCGAGACGAACCAGCTTTAGCTGGCCAATCTGGACAAGGGTTTTTGGCTCATCGCCGTCGCCCAGAACGGACAGCGTGCCGTCCGGGCCGAAGGTGACAGCCGCGCCGGGCGGCACCGTCAGCGGTTGGCCATCGGCGCCCAGCAGCGGGTAATTCTGCACCTTGAGCCCTCCCGCGCTATCGATCTCGATCCGGCCGTTGCGGGTATAGGCTTCGCCGCCGTCGGGCAACCGCACCGCCAACCAGCCGTGCTGGTCCAGGGCCACATCGAGATTGTTGCCGCTGATATTAATAGGGCCAGGGGAAAAATCGTTGCCCGGCACCGACGGTACGACCAGCGTGCGGGTGGCGAGGGTCGGCCCGTTGACCGGCGCGGCGCGAAAGGCGGCCAGTTGCGCCCGAAAGCCGGTCGTCGCCGCATTGGCCAGATTATTAGCGGCCACGCTCTGTTGCGTCAGCGCGGCGGAGGCCACGCCCATGGCGGTATATATCGCGCGATCCATGGCACATTATCCTCAGCGCATACTGACCAGCGTTTGCAGCAGCTGATCCTGGGTTTTAATCGTCTGGGCGTTGGATTGATAGTTGCGCTGCTGGGTCATCATTTTGACCAGCTCGTTGCTCATATCCACATTCGAGGCTTCCAGCATCTTGCCCCTGATGGCGCCAAAGCTACCGGTACCGGAGGTGCCGATAAGCGGTGCCCCGGAGGCGCCGGTCTCCGTCCAGCAGTTATCACCGGTGGGCTGCAAACCGCCGGTGTTGGTGAAACTGGCCATCAACACCTGCGCTATCAGTTGGGTCTGCTGATTACTGTAATTTGCGATAATCTCTCCGTTATCGCCGACGGAATAGCCGTTGAATTTGCCCACCCCATAGCCATTGGTCGACGTTTTTCCCGATGGCTTCTCGTCACCCTGTTGCGTCATGGCGGTGAGATCGAGAGCGAAGTTCAGCTTCTTGGCGCCGTTAAGACTCTCGCTTTCTACCTTAAATTCTTTTGGGTTTACCTCTTTAACTTTACCGTACTCATCAAACTTGATATCGGCGGTGAATAATTTGTTTTTGTCCCCCTCTTTTACCGACGCGGTTTCGTCAAAACAATGCACCTTCCACTCTCCCGCATTTTCTCCTTTGATATAAAAAACTTTAATGATGTGAAGATTACCCAGACTGTCATAGGCCTGAAGCTGCGAGGTGTAGTTATAGCTCTTATCGTTAGTGGGATCGAAATCCTTAATTTCCAGCGGTTTTGCACCGGAGGGCAGGTTATCGCTGATACTGCCTTCGGTCGTTTCCGACGCCGGTATCGGCGCATCAGGCACGATAATATTTTCAAGGGGCGCGCCGCCTGAAATCGTTGGAGGCGTGCCGGTGGCTTTATAACCGGTCAGATGTTTACCCTGTTTATTAACGATCTCTCCATATTTATTGCGATCAAACTCGCCGTTGCGGCTATAGTAAATTTTCCCGCCATTATCCGCGAGGCGGAAAAAACCGCTTCCCGCAATCGCCATATTGAGATTACCCGCCCCCGCAATCATCGTACCGTCATTAAAGTCTTGCTGCACCCCCGCCAATTGCACCCCGAGTCCTATCATCGATCCCGAAAACATATCGGCAAAAGAGGCCGATGACGATTTAAATCCGACCGTTTGCGCGTTGGCGATATTATTACCGATCACATCCAGCGCCTGCGCTGCGGCGTTAAGGCCGCTGACTCCCTGAGCGAATCCCATAGTGATAATCCTATTTAGGTGAAATGTAGTGGTATTGGATGTATAAATTAACTATTCAACCAATATGACATCCTTAAGATAAATAGCGCCGTCTAACCCCAACGCCAATTTCGCGCTGCCGTTGCTGAAAAACACATTTTCGACTTTAGCGGCCTTAAGGGCGTTTACCATCGGGCGGCTTTCATCTTTATTTTTAGCTTCAATGCTAACGTCATAGTGTTTGGCTTTATCATCATCAAGAGGAGAAGAAGCGTCAATCGGCGGCGTCGTTTGCGCCTTGCGGATATCCAATTTATAGGCGCCAGGTTTCACATCTTTGTAGTCTTGCGTATAGGCTTTGCCTTGCTCATCGGTGAAGGTCACCCGGACTTCATCCGCGCCGCTGGGCAATTCAAAACCATAAGCCGTCTGCCCTTCGAACGAAACCGAAGGCTTACCGACAATAAGCACGGTACGACCCACCCAATTGGACAAATTGACCGCCTGCACGCTATTGACCATGCCTCCCATCCCCAGCACGGTGTTATTTAATTTCTCCACCCCGAGGGCGACGTGCATCTGCGCCATTTGTGAGGCGAGCTGATTGTTGTCCATGGGATTGGTGGGATCCTGGTTTTTTATCTGCGCCAGCATCATTTGCAGAAAATTATCCATCAACTCCTGGGTCCCTTCGGACTGGGCGTCCATGGCCGACGTCGCGGCGCGGCTGTCGCTGGTCGCAGCATCAGTGTTGCCGGCTTTCAATGCCCCGTGCGTCTGCGCATCCTGCGCGTTCAAAGCGAAATTATTCGCCGTTGACGAGGCATCCCGCGACGCCAAAAGAGTGGATGCGCCGCGGGAATACTCCCTGGGCGCCAGACCTGCTAATTCCATCGGTTTGTCCTTTACTGGCCCATCGCCAGGGTTTTCATCATCATCGACCGGGCGCTATTGATGACCTCGACATTGGCCTGATAGCTGCGTGACGCGGACAGCGTATTCACCATTTCCGCAACCCTATTGACGTTGGGCATTCGGATATAACCGCGGTCGTTGGCCCGCGGATGGCCCGGATCATAAACCAGCCGCCAGGGAGCAGGATCCTCAACCACCTGGCTCACCCGCACGCCGCCCACCGGCTGACCCGGCGCGGCATCGAGTTGAAAAACCACCTGTTTTGCCCGATAAGGCTCGCCATCGGGGCCCGTGACGCTCTAGGCGTTAGCCATATTGCTCGCGCTGACGTTTAGACGCTGTGAGGCTTTGTTGAATAAATCGAACTTTTAGGTGACTGGCGGCTCTGATCACTACATTCGTTTCAACATCAGGTCCCCATGGCAAAGCAAAAGTTTAAAATCACCAACTGGCCCGCATATAACAATGCGCTCAGGCAGCGGGGGGACCTGACAGTATGGCTTGATGAGTCAGCCATTGCTGCATGGACTGAGAGTACACCACCTGAACATCGTGGCCGGCCGCTTCACTACACCGATATGGCCATTACCACGGTTCTGATGATAAAGCGCGTGTTTAACCTTTCGCTCCGGGCGTTACAGGGTTTCGTTGACTCGATTTTTAAACTGATGGGGCTGTCGCTGCGCTGCCCAGATTACTCTCTGGTCAGCCGGCGAGCAAAAACCGTCGACATCAGCATAAAAACGCCAACCCGCGGCGAAATCTCACACCTGGTCATCGATGGCACCGGCCTGAAAATCTTCGGCGAAGGCGAATGGAAAGTCAGGCAGCATGGGGCTGAGAGGCGCAGAGTATGGCGCAAGCTTCATCTGGCAGTAGATAGCGCGACACATGAAATTATCTGTGCCGATTTATCGCTAAGCGGTACGACAGATGCGCAGGCGCTGCCCGGGCTGATTAACCAAACCCACCGGAAAATCAGGGAAGCGTCGGCTGACAGTGCTTACGATACGCGTTACTGTCATGATGCTCTGCTGAGGAAAAAAATAAAGCCGCTTATCCCACCGCGAAGTGGTGCGCAATATTGGCCAGCTCGATACCATGAGCGTAACCATGCGGTGGCAAATCAGCATCTGAGCGGCAATAACGATACCTGGAAAAAGAAAGTAGGTTATCACCGGCGTTCACTGGCTGAAACGGCCATGTTCCGGTTTAAAACACTTTTGGGTGGTCATCTGAGTCTGCATGACTATGACGCGCAGGTAGGTGAGGCTATGGCAATGGTCAAAGCGCTTAACCGGATCACGTTGTTAGGAATGCCAAACAGCGTCCGCATCATGTAACAATCGCCCTGATAGGGAGGAAGTCGTCACAAATTTCGGATTTATTCAACAAAGCGTCACGCTGCTAGAATCGCTGTTGCGCCAGCAGCGGGTGGATAGCTCTCTGGTTCAAAAAGTCACGCTCAAAACCCCGGCGAAGTTATTGCCGGGTTGCCCGTCACCACACTTGCAGTTGGCCAGCCATGGCCGGTTGAGTGGCAATATGAGCGTCACCGCCTGCTGCGGCGAGCGGCGGTATTTTCTGCAAATCCAGGTGCGCGCCCGCGGCGATTACTGGGTGGCGGCCCGCGCGCTGCCCGCGGGGACGTCCCTTAGCGCAAAAGATATCGTCAAGGAGCACGGGGAGTTGGTAGGTCAGGCACGCAATGTGATTTTTGCGACGCAGCCGGTAACCGGCTCGCTTACGACGCGCACCATCCAAGCCGGTCAGCCGCTGGCGGCTACCATGCTGTGCGCGCCCTGGAAAGTTCGTCAGGGCAACCCGGTGGCGGTCGTCAGCCGTGGACCCGGCTTTCAAGTTCGCCATTATGGCAAGGCCATGAGCGAGGCCGCGGTCGGGGATACACTGCGGGTACGTTTGGCCTCAGGGCAAATGGTCAGCGGCGCGGTGGATAATCAAGGGGTTGTCTTGCAAAATGAACGCGCTTTCTCAAGTTTCTCCGTCCCAGGCCGATAAGCAAAACATAGGCATCCCCTTCAACCCCAGGCGAGGAGTAGACTATGAGCATAGAACGCACGTTACCCGCGCAGGCTATCACGGCGGTGGTGAATGACCTGCGTCACGGTCAGTCCGAGCTACCGAGAAGGCAGCCGATATCACGCCGCGACAGTCGCAGTCAAGAGATAACCCTTAGCGATACCCGATTACAAGTGCGTAGCCAAGATGTCGATCGTACCCGCGTCGCGCAACTACAGCAGGCGATCGGTCAAGGAAAGTTGATTATGAATTCAGGGCGCATGGCTGATGCCCTACTGATGAATGCCTGGCAAAACTAATGCGATTCACCGCGCCAGGAGCCGGAGACAAGGCGATAATGGATAATTTGACGCTTGCGTTACGCCAGCTCGACCAAGCGCTTGATAAGCTCGGTCAGATACTACAGGCGGAGTATCAATTACTGGCAACCGTGCCCCTTCAACCCGTTGCGCTACAGGGCGTTACCCATGACAAAAGTCAGCAGATTAGCGCGGTAGCCCATTACGATGCGCTGCGTCAGCGGGCGGAAGTTGACTGCGGATTGCGGGCGCCTTATACACGCCATCCCGATCTGGATGACCTGTGGGCGTGGATCCAGGTCCGAACCCGGGATCTCCATGAGCAGAATCGGCGCAACGGGGTAAGCCTTAAAGCCCAAATGGCCCACGTCCGTTCCCTTAGCTCCGCGATAAAGGCGCTTGCCCCGCAACAAATGTTCTATTGCGCCGACGGCGCCTCACATCACGGTATGCGGCTGCAAAATCTCGATATCAATGTCTGATTTTCATCGATACGCGCGACGTTAGCGCGCAATACGTTTCCCTCCTTTGTCGCCACGCCGGCGCTGCCGCTCTTTTACCAGCGGCGTTTTTTTTCGCAAACGGGTCATCACGTACCATTGACCGCGGTGAGGATAACCACCGCAACGATCGTTCCTCGTTAACCAGCCAGCGACAGTGAAAGTAATACACCTAACAATAGGGGGTAATAAAAGGACCGCGCACCCGACCCTGCGCGAGGCCGGTGCCTCGTCCGACGCGGGTGTGCCGCCTTACCCAACATCACTTGGCGCCGGGCAGCAGGGCATACAGCCGGGGTATCAATGCCGGCGTCATTTCACGGGGCGTCAGTCTGGACGCCCGCATCAAGGCGTCAAACGCGGCGGCGGGATTATTCAGCCGCCGCGCCAATCATCGTATTAAAGCGCACCGGCCGGTTGTCGGCGATTTCGGTACTGGCCAACACGGTCAGCTGCGGCAATGAGCGGCGCAAAAAGCGCGAAAGCATGGTGCGCAGAACGGGATTGACCAGCAGAACCGTCGGAGCCCCCAGGGCCAGCTGCCGCTGCAGCGCCCGTTCGGCCTGGACCAGCAAGCGATCCGCCACCCCCGGCTCTAGCGCGCCGCCGTTTTGTACCGCCTGTATCAGCGCCTGCTCTAACGCCACCTCCAGGCCAATGACCTGGATATCCCCTGTGCCGGGAAACCAGCGTTGGGTAATGGCGCGGGCCAATTTATGGCGTACCAGGCTGGTTAACATGTCCACATCGTTTTGCTGTGGCGCATGTTCCGCCAGGCATTCCACTATCGAGCGCATATCACGGATAGAAACCTGTTCAGCCAGTAAATTCTGTAATACTTTATGCAGGGTGGTAAGCGAGAACACATCCGGGATCAAATCCTCCGTAAGCTTGGGCATTTCACGGCCCAAATGCGCCAGCAACTCCTGCGTTTCCTGGCGGCCAAACAGCTCCTCGGCATGCTGCATGAGCAATTGATTGAAATGGGTCGCGACTACCGTGCTGGCATCCACCACGGTATAGCCCAGCGTCTTGGCCTCATCGCACAGTACTTGGTCTATCCATACGGCCGGCAGGCCAAACGCGGGTTCCTGACAGGGATCGCCCGGCAGCGTATCGCTGGCGTTGCCGGGATTAATGGCCATCCAGCGCTCGGGATAGGTATCCCCGCAGCCGATTTCCACGCCGTGCAGTAAGATGCGGTAGTGGGTCGGAGGTATTTCCAAATTGTCGCGAATATGTACCACCGGCGGCAGATATCCCATTTCACGGGCGAATTTTTTGCGGATCCCCCGTATGCGCTTCAACAGCTCAGCCCCCTGGCTGCTGTCCACCATCGGGATCAACCGATAGCCTACCTCCAGTCCGAGGGTATCCTCAGGCTGCACGTCATCCCAACTGGCCTCCTCGCTCTGCCGCGTTTCCGGCGCCGGGTTATCCCCCAGCGCGCCCGCCGTCGCCGTCTCCCCGTGCATAACGGCGTGATGGCGCAGCAGCCACGCCATGCCGAGCAGCACTAGCGTGAACAGCAAAAACACGATGTTGGGCATCCCCGGCACCAGCCCCAGCAAGCCAATCATCGCCGCGGACAGCATCATGACCCGAGGGTTATTGAACAACTGGCTTACCATTTGCTCGCCCACGTCTTGATGGGTGGCCACACGCGTGACAATAACGCCGGCGGCGGTCGAGATGACCAGCGCCGGTATTTGCGCCACCAGACCGTCGCCGATAGTCAGCAGTGTATAGGTTTCCCCCGCGCGGCCGAGATCCATACCGTGCTGCATGACGCCCACCAGCAAACCGCCGATCAAGTTAATGGCCATAATCAATAACCCGGCGATGGCATCACCGCGGACGAACTTGCTTGCGCCGTCCATGGAGCCGTAAAAATCCGCCTCTTGCGTCACCTCCGAGCGCCGCTGTTTGGCTTCCTCTTCGCCGATAAGGCCGGCATTGAGATCGGCGTCGATGGCCATTTGTTTGCCCGGCATGCCGTCCAATACAAAGCGTGCGCCCACTTCAGCTATACGGCCCGCGCCTTTGGTGATAACCATGAAATTGATAATCACCAGAATGGCGAACACAACGATACCGATAGCGAAGTTGCCGCCGACGAGAAAATGGCCGAATGCGTCGATAACCTGCCCCGCCGCCGCTTCCCCTTGATGCCCCTGCAATAAGATTACCCGCGCCGAGGCGACATTGAGCGCCAGCCTCAGTAGAGTGGAGAATAACAGCACGGTCGGAAAAGCGGCAAAATCGAGGGTACGCTGGGTGAACATCGCCACCAGCAGGATCATTATGGATAACACGATGTTAAAGGTAAAAAAGAGGTCCAGGGCGAAAGGGGGCAAAGGCAGGATCATCATCGACAGAATCATGATAATCACCACCGGACCCGTAAAGATTTGCCACCTGGTCTGACTGAAATCGGTTAAATGCAGTTTAGCTACCAGGTTTACCATTAAAAATACTCCCTTTTGCACAATCCAATGCTTTCGGTACGGTGAGTTTGCTCGGTTGCCTGGGCCGCAAGCCCCCTTGCTTGCGCCAGCGACGCAAGCCATACACCCAAGCCAGCACCTCCGCCACGGCGCCATAGAGCGCCACCGGAATGACTCCGCCTATCTCGCAGTGCCGGTAGAGGGCCCGGGCCAGCGGTGGCGCTTCCAGAATGGGGATCACCTTCTGCTCCGCCCGCTGACGAATATTTAGCGCCACGACGCCGGCCCCTTTCGCTAATAGCCGCGGCGCGGCCATACGCAACTGTTCATATTTCAGCGCCACCGCATAATGGGTCGGGTTGACGATCACCACATCGGCGTTCGCCACATCCTGCATCATTCGCCGCTGCGCCTGCTGACGCTGGCGAATCAGGCTTTTCAGCTGCGGATCCCCTTCCTGTTCTTTGTATTCTTCGCGAATATCATGGCGCGACATCCGCAGCTTTTTCAGATGACTGAATAACTGATACAAAATGTCGAACCCCACTACGGGTATCAGGGCGAGGATGATAAGTAACACGCACTGGCGAATAAGCGACAGACTTCCCGCCATGACCGTAAGGGGCGCCCCCTGCGCCAACTGCGTCATCCGCGGCCAAACAAACCACAACGCGGTGCCGCAGGCTCCTCCCACCAGACAGACGTTTGAACAGCGTCTTGGTAAGTTCAGCCATCATCTGCATGGAAAACAGGCGCTTCAGCCCGCTAAAGGGGTTCAAGCGTTTGAGATCCAGACTGACGGCCTTGCTGCTAAACAACACGCCACCGATCAACATCGGCGACCCGGCGGCCACCAACGTCACGCCGAGGAATAGCGGCGCGCTCACCAGCAGCGCCTGCCGCACCAGGCCGGAAAATTGGGCGAGCAACCAACTCCCCTCGCCGTTGATGTGAAGATCAAACGAGAGCCCGCTTTGCAGCATCCGCCCCATACCGCGAGCCAGATCATCTCCCGCCAGCCATAGCAGGCTCCAGCCAGACAGTAACATCAGCCACGACACCAGTTCTTTGGAACGCGGTACCTGGCCTTCTCTGCGCGCTTTTTGTAATCGGTGGGGAGTGGGCGCTTCGCTTTTTTCCAGATCGCTATCTTCCGCCACGGCACTCTGTCCTCGCGTAGTGAATGAGTGATTTCAGGGCTTTTAGCCTACGTGAGGAAAGGGGATCCGATAAGGTGAAAAAGCGCCGGATCCGCGCGGCTTTTACCAGACCAATCACCCGCCTGCGGCGAGCGTCCTCGATGGCCGCGCCGCACGGTCAGTTAGCGCATCGTGCTAGGGGGATAACGCGGCCTCCACGTCAGGGCGCGTTTGGTGGAATCGTCGCCGGCGTCTTCCCGCCGGCGCCATCGTTATCGTCGTTCGGCGCGGACGACATCGCGTCAGATGGCGCCGAGGGGCCTGATGACACTGATGGCGCCGAGGAACCTGACGGCACCGATGGCCCTGACGACGCGGTATCCTTGCCGCGCGGCGGCTTAGTCAAACGCCGCAATTGCGCTGCCGCATCCTGGTCGCCGTCAATCACTTCGCTATGGATCTCGGTATTTTCCTGGCGGATTGCTTCTTCCTGCTCGTGGGTCAAAATAACGATACTAATACGGCGCTGCGCGGCGTTGTCATCCTCTTTACCGGGCGGCGCCATGGTATTCGCCATGCCGATGACCTGGAGAATTTTGTCACTCATCAACCCGCCTTCCACCAATTCACGGCGCGACGCATTGGCACGATCGGCGGACAGCTCCCAGTTGCCGTAGCCACGCTCGCCGTTTAAATAAGGCTGATTATCCGTATGCCCGGCCAGGCTTATACGATTGGGCAAATCGTTAAGCACCGGCGCAATGATATGCATGATACTGCGCATATAGGGCGCAATTTCCGTGCCGCCGGTGGCGAACATCGGCCTTCTTTTACTGTCGATAATTTCAATACGCAATCCCTCATGCATCAGCGTAATGCGCATATTCGGCTGCAGTTCCCGCAGCCGCGGATCGTTGCGTAACATCTGCTCCAAGCGCAGGTGGGTATCATTCAGCCTTTGAATATCCCGCTGGTGCTCCAGCTGGCGCTGACGCGCCGGCTCGGTGGCGTCGTTGGCGTTAGCGGGCAGCGGGAAATCATTGATGTTGAATTTGCGGTTGTGGGTAATCGCCTCACTCAACGGCATTCTGAAATATTCGGCGATCTGCTCACGCTGCTGCTGCGTCGTCGCCCCCAGCAGCCACATCACCAAAAAAAACGCCATCATTGCGGTCATGAAATCGGCATAGGCTATCTTCCACGAGCTGACATGATGATCGACATGCTGTACCCTGCGCCATTTGATTACAACCGGGGGTGACGTCTTTTTCATGAATTGACCGTCGTATCAGCAGATTCCATCAGACCGGTTTTTTTTATCTGGCGCAGGTGGGCTTCCAATTCCTCGAAAGAGGGGCGTTCAGAGGTATATAAGGTCTTGCGGCCGAACTCTATCGCGATCGGCGGCGCATAGCCGTTCAAACTGGAGAGCAATGTCACGCGAATGCAGTGCAACATCTTGATATGTTCATCGCCTTTCTGCTTAAGCAATGCCCCCAGGGGCATCACGCATCCGTAGGCCAGGAGAATACCGAGCAAGGTTCCCACCATCGCATTGGCGATCAAGGCGCCGAGTTCGCCCGCGGGGCGGTCCGCCGCCGCGGCCAGGGCATTTACCACGCCCATTACCGCCGCGACGATACCGAAGGCGGGCAGCGCATCACCTACATGCAGCAGGCTGTTTACCGGGATATCATTTTCTTGTTCATAGGTCTCTATCTCCTCATTCATCAGCGCTTCAATTTCATAAGCGTTGAGATTACCGCTGACCATCAGACGCAGGTAATCAATAAGGAAATCGATAACCAATTTATCTGCGTGCAACGAAGGATAGTGATTGAAAATAACGCTGTTATGCGGATCGTCAATCTCTTTTTCCAGCGTTATCAATCCGGACTGACGACTTTTGGACAGTAGGCGATACATCAGCGCCATGATATCCATATACATCGCTTTATTATAACGCGATGAACGGAACAAGCGCGGAATTGACTTTACGGTAGCATAGATAGCCTTACCATTATTTCCTGCAACAAAGGTACCTAAACCCGCGCCCACGATAATCATAAATTCCGCAGGCTGAAATAAGGCGCCGAGTTGTCCTTCAGCTAACAAAAATCCGCTTTGTTGAATAAATCCGAAATTTGTGACGACTTCCTCCCTATCAGGGCGATTGTTACATGATGCGGACGCTGTTTGGCATTCCTAACAACGTGATCCGGTTAAGCGCTTTGACCATTGCCATAGCCTCACCTACCTGCGCGTCATAGTCATGCAGACTCAGATGACCACCCAGAAGTATTTTAAACCGGAACATGGCCGTTTCAGCCAGTGAACGCCGGTGATAACCTACTTTCTTTTTCCAGGTATCGTTATTGCCGCTCAGATGCTGATTTGCCACCGCATGGTTACGCTCATGGTATCGAGCTGGCCAATATTGCGCACCACTTCGCGGTGGGATAAGCGGCTTTATTTTTTTCCTCAGCAGAGCATCATGACAGTAACGCGTATCGTAAGCACTGTCAGCCGACGCTTCCCTGATTTTCCGGTGGGTTTGGTTAATCAGCCCGGGCAGCGCCTGCGCATCTGTCGTACCGCTTAGCGATAAATCGGCACAGATAATTTCATGTGTCGCGCTATCTACTGCCAGATGAAGCTTGCGCCATACTCTGCGCCTCTCAGCCCCATGCTGCCTGACTTTCCATTCGCCTTCGCCGAAGATTTTCAGGCCGGTGCCATCGATGACCAGGTGTGAGATTTCGCCGCGGGTTGGCGTTTTTATGCTGATGTCGACGGTTTTTGCTCGCCGGCTGACCAGAGAGTAATCTGGGCAGCGCAGCGACAGCCCCATCAGTTTAAAAATCGAGTCAACGAAACCCTGTAACGCCCGGAGCGAAAGGTTAAACACGCGCTTTATCATCAGAACCGTGGTAATGGCCATATCGGTGTAGTGAAGCGGCCGGCCACGATGTTCAGGTGGTGTACTCTCAGTCCATGCAGCAATGGCTGACTCATCAAGCCATACTGTCAGGTCCCCCCGCTGCCTGAGCGCATTGTTATATGCGGGCCAGTTGGTGATTTTAAACTTTTGCTTTGCCATGGGGACCTGATGTTGAAACGAATGTAGTGATCAGAGCCGCCAGTCACCTAAAAGTTCGATTTATTCAACAAAGCCACAAAAATCCACTAAAAATCGACATAAACACAATGATATAACCAACGATAACTAGCACGGTGATCCCTTACAAGACGGTGACATCCAGAAAATGAACGTTGTTGCCAGTGATGGAATAATCCGTTTGTGAAAATGGTATTCAGTGCATCACTCTGTCTAGCATGGCTTTACGTTGCACATATTCCGTTGTCTTAAGTTATATATGCGATTATCGGCGGCGGCATGTGAAAGTTTACGCTTTTTAACCGCCCTTGAGGGTGGGTGGCAAAAACTGCAAACAAAGTTATGGGGCGGATGGAAGGCGTAGGTAATGAATGCTCCCCCACATTGTTTACAGCGCGTTTGCCCCAGTAATTGGCTGTCGATAAAGCGTAGCAATATCCAGGCGCGGGTCAAACCCAGTACCGGCCCGCCATCCTGGCGCTGCGGGCAGAGTTCGAGATACAGCCGATACGCTTTTATCATTGCCTCGATGGTCGGGATATTTCCTATACGAATCAGGCAGAGATAAGCGTTGTAAAACGCGGAAGAGTGGATATTCTGCTCCCAGGAGAGAAACCAGTCAGCGGAGAATGGCAACAGCCCCTTAGGCGCCGGCGTCCCTTTGACTTCCTTATACAATCTCAGCAATCGACTGCGGCTCAGGCAGGTTTCATTTTCCAGAATAGGTAGCCGAGCGCCGAGCGCAATCAGCTCCATGGCCAGCTGTATATCCCTGGATTCCTGCATGATACTTTTCCTATACACGAGATCATTCCTTAAGCAAACGGGTAGGATCGGGAGTCGCTGAATTTAAGCAACTGCGTGGACAGCACAATCCCTGTATGGACCTGCTGTAACTCATCAACACGGGATTCGCGCGTCAGGCAATTGATGATCTGCTCGTCATCCAGGCGCAGCAGACAAATAAGCTGGTTGATTTCGCCAAGCTTTATCAATTCAGACAGAGAAAGTCCCGCCAGTTTATCCAGAGTGTCTTCGCCCACCCCAAGACGGAATCCCGCTACCTTCTTATCTTTTTTGATAAGCTCTTGGGCGAGTAAGAGATAGGATAGATTTATTTCATGTATATTCCTGAGAAGGTTATCACTACTCATCGTCGATGCATCCTTGTTATTTTAATAGCGAAGGAGGGTTAAGCATTAATGACCGAAAAGCATTAGACCCTGATATCGGTCACCTGGCACTTATTTAAACCTACACTTAGCATGTTAATAATTAAAGAACACTGCAATTACTAACCCTTGGCTCTGTTTATAATGGCCTTACCGAAAGCATTATTATCTTAACCACGCCGCCCATGCAAACATATTTTTCCCATCAATCTCAGGAGACAATTAATGATAAGTAACAGTCATCCTACGCGCTAATTCGGCGTACAATAGCCCAACACTTTATTATTTATCCACTGTTCAAAAAAAGAAATTACATCACTGCCTCATTAGTAAATCCATAATCCGCCGATTTAATGCATCGGCGGACATTTATGTTACATGGTCTGTGACGCTTGCGATTGACCACACAATATACATACTAGTTATATTGCAATACAAATAAAAAATCTTATTTTTACGCGCTAACCCGTCATTAGTCACACTTGTAACTTACATTAAAAAACACGGCCCTAATCATCGCCTATTGTGCCAATTAAATATCGGTTCAGCCGGTTAAAATCGTCTGCTATCATTTGCGCCGATAATTAGCAACGCTAACCTTTTTACCTTAATTTTCCCCCCGAAGCGCTTTGTTGAATAAATCCGAAATTTGTGACGACTTCCTTCCTATCAGGGCGATTGTTACATGATGCGGACGCTGTTTGGCATTCCTAACAGTGTGATCCGGTTAAGTGCTTTAACCATTGCCATTGTCTCACCTACCTGCGCGTCATAGTCATGCAGACTCAGATGACCACCCAGAAGTGTTTTAAACCGGAACATGGCCGTTTCAGCCAGTGAACGCCGGTGATAACCTACTTTCTTTTTCCAGGTATCGTTATTGCCGCTCAGATGCTGATTTGCCACCGCATGGTTACGCTCATGGTATCGAGCTGGCCAATATTGCGCACCACTTCGCGGTGGGATAAGCGGCTTTATTTTTTTCCTCAGCAGAGCATCATGGCAGTAACGCGTATCGTAAGCACTGTCAGCCGACGCTTCCCTGATTTTCCGGTGGGTTTGGTTAATCAGCCCGGGCAGCGCCTGCGCATCTGTCGTACCGCTTAGCGATAAATCGGCACAGATAATTTCATGTGTCACGCTATCTACTGCCAGATGAAGCTTGCGCCATACTCTGCGCCTCTCAGCCCTATGCTGCCTGACTTTCCATTCGCCTTCGCCGAAGACTTTCAGGCCGGTGCCATCGATGACCAGGTGTGAGATTTCGCCGCGGGTTGGCGTTTTTATGCTGATGTCGACGGTTTTTGCTCGCCGGCTGACCAGAGAGTAATCTGGGCAGCGCAGCGACAGCCCCATCAGTTTAAAAATCGAGTCAACGAAACCCTGTAACGCCCGGAGCGAAAGGTTAAACACGCGCTTTATCATCAGAACCGTGGTAATGGCCATATCGGTGTAGTGAAGCGGCCGGCCACGATGTTCAGGTGGTGTACTCTCAGTCCATGCAGCAATGGCTGACTCATCAAGCCATACTGTCAGGTCCCCCCGCTGCCTGAGCGCATTGTTATATGCGGGCCAGTTGGTAATTTTAAACTTTTGCTTTGCCATGGGGACCTGATGTTGAAACGAATGTAGTGATCATAGCCGCCAGTCACCTAAAAGTTCGATTTATTCAACAAAGCCCCCCCGAAGGAGAAATTGGGCTGTCGTAATAACACGAGGGCATCACCGGTGATGGGATAATAATCGCCATTTGACTACCGCAATCCAGACCGGTAACGCACAGGATAGCGCCGCTGGCGCGTCATTCCGTCTAATAGTGCAATGGCCGCGGCGACGACGCAGGGAGAGGTCGCTATCCCTGCGGGTAATGCCGATTTAGGTTAAGCAAGAGTAATCATTGTCGCGACGGTGAAACCCTTCTAAGTCGTTTTGGCGGAGATGGCCGCCCTTGACGTTTCGCCCAATCGCACGCGGCGCTGACGCCGGGATAAAAAAACAGCGGACCTGAGAAGGTCCGCTGTCGATAGCGGTAACGTGCGATTAATGGCGACACACTACGGTTGAAATTTGGTCGGTGAGAGAGGATTCGAACCTCCGACCCATACGTCCCGAACGTATTGCGCTACCAGGCTGCGCCACTCACCGTAATGCGGGCGCATACTACTGCGCCTCGCTACAGGCGTCAATCCCTTTTTCAGTAATTGCCGTCAACTGTTTACAAACCCATCAGCCACGATTAACCGTGGCAGCCGGCTGCGCCGCCGACGGTTTCTGACACCAGTTATTTTCCGCTTTAATACCGCCATTAGGGGACTGGTACCCCAGGCATCCCAACAGGCTATCAAACAATTCTTCATGACGATGCACCGAGCCGGCGCGCTGTTGCGCCTGCAGCCGTGCAAAGGCGTCATGATTCTCGGGACTGGCCAGGAAAGCGTCGGATGCCCAGACCATCATCGGTACGCGGAACTGCTCCGGTGGCGCCATGTCGCGCGGTGTACCGTGCAAGTGATAGTTTTCGTCAATGGACTCACCGTGATCGGCGGCATAGAACACTAGCGCTTTTTTATCGCGGACCTGATCGATGACCTTATCGATAAAACTATCGGTATACAGGACGCTGTTATCGAACGCGTTAATCAGCTGCGCCTTGCTGCAGGCCTGATCGACGCCGATACACTCCGGCTGATAGCGGGCAAAACTGCGCGGGTAACGCTGCGAATACAAATAGTGAGAGCCTTTGGTGTGCAAAATGACCAAATGCTTGCCTTGGGGAGGGCGGGCCAGCGATTCCTTCAGCTCGTCAACGAGCAGCATATCGTCCACGGATTTACCATCATTGCGCTTCTCTGACGCGATCATTTCGCGAAAGGCATAATTGTTGGCGTCGGTGTTATTGTAGAACCACACTTCGCTTTGCATGGCAAACAGCTCGGAGGTGAAGCCCAGTTTACGCATCACGGTAAAGACATTCTGCTCTTTCAGCGTACGCTGCGGATTATCGAGGATTCCCCCCTCGCGCACGAACATACAGCGCAAAGAGAGTTTGGTGGAGGTATCGCAGGAATGCCCGCGAAACGCCACCAAATTCTTTTCGTGGGAGAGTGTTGGCGTCGTATCGCGTTCATAGCCCAGCAAACCCATATGATCCCAACGGGTCGTCTCGCCAATAATAAACACCACATAGGTATTATCGATGCCCGCCGGCGGCAGATAGGTAAACTGCTTGGCGGGATCGAACAGGCTTTCGTTATCCTGGCTCTCATCGAGCCGCGTATAAGCGAACAGCCCGAGCGCCGCCAACCAGTTCGACGGCAGGTAGGAGTGCGCCACCAAACCGCCATAGCTGGGCATATCAATATTGGTGATACGTTCACGCAGATTCTACGCCTTATCCTGATAACGCACCGGCAGCCATACCAGCGCCAGCACCACCAGCAGCCCCAGTAAAGATTTCACCCGTCTGCCCGGCGTTTTCATTTGCTGGAACAGGGTATCGGCGAGGGCATTTTGCCAAATCAGCAACAGCGGCAAGGCGCTTATCCCTACCATTCATACCAGGAATTTGATGCCCACGACTTCGCGCGACAGATCGATATCGGTCGTCATCACCGAGGCGATAATGCCGTAACCGATAACGACGTTGAAATAGGTCATGTAGTAACTGGCGGCGACCGATATCAGCACCAGTAGCGACGCCGCGATGCGATAGAACAGGCGACCGCCGAACGACAATATCCGCATCAAAAAGAAGGTGGATAAAATGGCGGCGGTGATTTCGGTTAACGCGATGACCATATGCCCGACGGTGGAGGACAGATGCAGCATATCGAATCGTCGGATGAAGACCGAGAGATTGAGGAACAGGCCGATATAGATGGCAAGCAACAGGGAAAGCGTCTGATATGACAGTGTTTTTACAATTTTCATTTAAGGCAAAAGCCCAGCAAGGATGAGGTCGTGACGGCCACGGGGCTTAGCTGCTGGCGCAGCAACGGGCTAAATCCGACGATAATTGAGCAGCGCAATAGTGACCGATTGAAATTTTTTGACAAGGAAAATGGCTTTGTTGAATAAATCGAACTTTTAGGTGACTGGCGGCTCTGATCACTACATTCGTTTCAACATCAGGTCCCCATGGCAAAGCAAAAGTTTAAAATCACCAACTGGCCCGCATACAACAATGTGCTCAGGCAGCGGGGGGACCTGACAGTATGGCTTGATGAGTCAGCCATTGCTGCATGGACTGAGAGTACACCACTTGAACATCGTGGCCGGCCGCTTCACTACACCGATATGGCCATTACCACGGTTCTGATGATAAAGCGAGTGTTTAACCTTTCGCTCCGGGCGTTACAGGGTTTCGTTGACGCGATTTTTAAACTGATGGGGCTGTCGCTGCGCTGCCCAGATTACTCTCTGGTCAACCGGCGAGCAAAAACCGTCGACATCAGCATAAAAACGCCAACTCGCGGCGAAATCTCACACCTGGTCATCGATGGCACCGGCCTGAAAATCTTCGGCGAAGGCGAATGGAAAGTCAGGCAGCATGGGGCTGAGAGGCGCAGAGTATGGAGCAAGCTTCATCTGGCAGTAGATAACGCGACACATGAAATTATCTGTGCCGATTTATCGCTAAGCGGTACGACAGATGCGCAGGCGCTGCCCGGGCTGATTAACCAAACCCACCGGAAAATCAGGGAAGCGTCGGCTGGCAGTGCTTACGATACGCGTTACTGTCATGATACTCTGCTGAGGAAAAAAATAAAGCCGCTTATCCCACCGCGAAGTGGTGCGCAATATTGGCCAGCTCGATACCATGAGCGTAACCATGCGGTGGCAAATCAGCATCTGAGCGGCAATAATGATACCTGGAAAAAGAAAGTAGGTTATCACCGGCGTTCACTGGCTGAAACGGCCATGTTCCGGTTTAAAACACTTCTGGGTGGTCATCTGAGTCTGCATGACTATGACGCGCAGGTAGGTGAGGCTATGGCAATGGTCAAAGCGCTTAACCGGATCACGCTGTTAGGAATGCCAAACAGCGTCCGCATCATGTAACAATCGCCCTGATAGGGAGGAAGTCGTCACAAATTTCGGATTTATTCAACAAAGCGCCAAAAATACCGAAATTCCCTCTGAGGGCGAACCTGCCACGGCCGATCCGTTGAAAACCATCGACCAAGCCATTGCTATCGTCGATGAAGCCCGTGGCGCCCTGGGCGCGACCCAGAACCGTCTGGGTTCGGTTATCAACAGCCTGAGCACCACCGTGGCCAACCTGAGCCAGTCGCGTTCTAATATCGAGGATGCGGACTTCGCCACCGAAGTCTCCAACATGAACCGCGCCAATATCCTGCAGCAGGCGGGCACCGCGGTATTGGCGCAGGCCAATGCGGTACCTCAGGGTATTCTGTCGCTGTTGCGTTAATCGTTGCTCCCTCTGTTTGTGCCAACCCCGGCTTGCCGGGGTTTTTTGCGTTAATTCACGCCAAATAACCGCATATTCGCCGTATTTTGCCGCCTTTAACCGCCGGCGCGCGGCTGATAATGACGTTTCACCGAACGGCCCGCGCGAGGTAAATGTGGAAGTCATATACAATCATCAGGGAAGACTGGCCGACGATCGCGGCATGTGGCAGCAGTATGCGCCCATCATCCGTCATGAGGCGCTGCGATTACAGGTTCGTCTGCCGGCAAGCGTAGAACTTGAGGATCTTATCCAGGCGGGGATGATCGGTTTATTGGCGGCTATCGACAGCTTCGATGCCACGCAGGGCGCCAGCTTCACCACCTACGCCCGATCGCGTATCCGCTGGGGCATGCTGGACGAACTGCGGGAGCGGGATTGGGTGCCGCGCAGCGTGCGGCGCAATGCGCGCGAGATCGCGGCGGCCATCCAGCGGCTGGAGCAGCGGCTGGGCGCCAGCGCCAGCGAACAGCAAATCGCCGACGAACTTGGCGTGCCGCTGTCGGCCTACCAGACCATGCTGCATGAAACCAACTGTAGCCAGCTGTTCTCGCTGGATGAGTTAATGGCGCAGGAAGCGCAGGGCACCGGTCCGGCGCTTCCCGCCGGCGCGGAACAAGATCCTTTCCAGCGGCTACTGGCCGGCGGGCTGCGCAAGCGGGTGAAGGATGAAATAAGCCGGCTGCCTGAACGTGAACAGCTGTTGCTTAACCTTTATTACCAGCAAGAGCTGAATCTTAAGGAAATCGGCGAGGTCCTTGGGGTTGGCGAATCAAGAGTGAGCCAGTTGCATAGTCTGGCGATAAAACGGCTGCGCGCGCGGTTACAGGAAAGCGTCTGACTAGGGTTAATCTGATAAAGGACCGCGGCGGGGCGCATCGCTATTTTTTACCGGACATATAGCGTAAGGTAAAAGCGCTAAACGGCCGTTTAAACGGTTATCCGCCCCGAGGTCTGGCAGCATTTTACCCTGCACTATGGGCGAGATCGCCACATTACCGTTCATATATTCGCCATTCGGAAAGAAAATTTTTTAGCAGTATAACCGACCATTAAAATCTTGTTACATAGTGTAAATATGCACTATAGTCCCTTATTGCCTGCCGATCATGCTTAATTTTCGCCTCGGCACCTCACTTTTATGTTCGTTTGCCGGCCCACAAAAAACATGTAAATCCCCACGGGTTATATTGACGTCTTGGCAAACTGTTACCAAATTGGGAGCCTCGGAAATCAGGGAGGCAAAGGATTGTTTGAATGTTTTTACGCATTCAACCCGCCGGTCAATGCTTTTCCAACGGCAGTCCGTTTTGTCTCCTCCCATTTCCTACTGATGCCGCAGGGCATACTGCACAGACCGCAGTCCCAAAAAAACAGCGTCTGGCCGTGCAACACACAACATCACATCACATATTGGAGCAGAATAATGACAATTTCCTTGACGAAATCAGGGATTCTGAAGGTCGGTATCAGCCTGGCGGCATTAGCCGTGGCGGCCAGTGTGCAAGCGAAAACGTTGGTGTACTGTTCCGAGGGGTCGCCGGAAGGGTTTAACCCGCAGCTGTTCACCTCCGGCACGACCTTTGACGCCAGCTCGGTGCCCATTTATAACCGTCTGGTGGAATTCAAGCTGGGTACAACGGAAATCACGCCCAGCCTGGCGGAAAAATGGGACGTGAGCGACGGCGGTAAGGTGTATACTTTCCATTTGCGCCACGGAGTGAAATGGCAGGACAGCAAAGATTTCAAATCGAGCCGTGATTTTAACGCCGACGATGTCATCTTCTCCTTCACGCGCCAAAAAGACGCCAATGCGCCTTATCATAAAATCTCCGGCGGCAGCTACGAGTATTTTGACGGCATGGGCATGGGTGATTTGATCGCCAACATCGAGAAAGTCGACGACTACACCGTCCGCTTTACCCTGACCCGCGAAGAAGCGCCGTTTGTCGCTGATTTGGCCATGGACTTCGCCTCATCCTGTCGGCGGAATATGCCGATAAAATGATGAAAGCCGGCACGCCGGAGAAGCTGGACCTGAATCCCATCGGCACCGGCCCGTTCCAGCTTTTGCAGTATCAGAAAGATTCCCGCATCCTGTATAAAGCCTTCCCGGGCTACTGGGGCACCAAGCCGAAAATCGATCGTTTGGTGTTCTCCATTACCCCCGACGCATCCGTGCGCTATGCCAAAATGCAGAAAAACGAATGCCAGGTCATGCCTTATCCCAACCCGGCCGACATCGCGCGCATGAAGCAGGACAGCACCATCAATCTGCTGGAGCAGCCGGGGCTGAACGTCGGCTATCTGGCCTATAACGTTGAGAAGAAGCCGCTGGATAACTTTAAAGTCCGTCAAGCGTTGACCCTGGCGGTGAATAAAAAAGCCATTATCGACGCCGTTTACCAGGGCGCCGGTCAGGCGGCCAAAAACCTGATCCCGCCGACAATGTGGAGCTACAACGACGCGGTACAGGATTACCCTTACGACCCCGCCAAGGCAAAAGAGTTGCTGAAAGAAGCTGGCTTGCCTGACGGCTTCACCATCGACTTGTGGGCAATGCCGGTGCAGCGTCCTTACAACCCTAACGCGCGCCGCATGGCCGAGCTGATTCAAGCTGACTGGGCGAAAATCGGCGTGAAAGCCAATATCGTGACCTACGAATGGGGCGAATACCTCAAGCGCGCCAAGGCCGGCGAACATCAGACCGTGATGATGGGCTGGACCGGCGACAATGGGGATCCGGACAACTTCTTCGCGACCCTGTTCAGCTGCGGCGCGGCTAAAGACGGTTCCAACTACTCTAAATGGTGCTCCAAGCCGTTCGAGGATCTGATCCAGCCGGCGCGTAGCGAGTCCGACCACGCCAAACGTATCGACCTGTACAAACAGGCCCAGGTGGTGATGCACGACGAAGCGCCGGCGCTGATTATCGCCCACTCGACAGTGTATGAGCCGGTGCGTAAAGAGGTGAAGGGCTACGTGGTTGACCCGCTCGGCAAACACTATTTCGATAACGTTTCTTTAGACTGATGATCTACTAACCCCCCTTTATCCCTGCAGGGAGCTTCCGCCAGCCCGGCGGAAGCGGGAGTATTCCCCGGTGTCGCACCGGGGAACGGCCGCGCGCCAGCGGGGCCACGGGGGGAAATCCTGAAGACATGAGCGTTAATCACCCGGACGATATCCACTGCGTCCGGGTCAATTTTTTACAGAAACAGAGATTACGGAATATGTTGCAGTTCATACTCCGACGTTTGGGTCTGGTGATCCCGACGTTTATTGGTATTACCTTGCTGACCTTCGCCTTCGTGCATCTGATCCTAGGGGATCCGGTGTTGATCATGGCCGGGGAGCGCGGTATTTTCCCCGAGCGCCATGCGGAATTGATGGCCCAGATGGGGCTGGATAAGCCGCTATTTCAGCAATACTTTCACTATATCGCCGGGGTGCTACAGGGGGATCTGGGCACCTCGCTTAAAAGCCGGCTGCCGGTATGGCAGGAATTTGTCCCGCGTTTCCAGGCGACCTTGGAGCTGGGGATTTGCGCCATGATTTTCGCCGTACTGGTAGGCATTCCCGTGGGGGCGCTGGCGGCGGTGAAGCGCGGTTCGATTTTCGATCATACCGCGGTGGGTATCTCGTTGACCGGCTATTCGATGCCCATTTTTTGGTGGGGCATGATGTTGATTATGCTGGTGTCGGTGCATTTGAACCTTACGCCGGTGTCCGGCCGGGTGGGGGATACGGTGTTTCTCGACGACAGCCAGCCCCTGACCGGTTTCATGCTGATTGATACGCTGATTTGGGGCGAGCCGGGGGATTTTAAAGACGCCGTCATGCATATCATCCTGCCGGCCATCGTACTGGGTACCATTCCGCTGGCGGTCATCGTGCGTATGACCCGTTCGGCGATGCTGGAGGTGCTGAGCGAGGATTATATCCGCACCGCGCGTGCCAAAGGGCTGAGCCGCCTGCGGGTGATCATCGTCCATGCGCTGCGTAACGCGCTGCTGTCGGTCGTAACGGTTATCGGCCTGCAGGTGGGGACGCAGCTGGCGGGCGCTATCCTGACCGAAACCATCTTTTTCTGGCCGGGCATCGGCCGCTGGCTGATTGAGGCGCTGCTGCGGCCCCCGGTCTGGATGGAAGGCGGCAGCTGGCAGTTTCTGCTCGGCACCGACGATGTGGGCCGCGATATTCTTAGCTGCCTGATGTACGGCGCCCGCCTGTCGCTGCTGGTGGGATGCCTGGTGGTCGCGCTGTCGCTGCTGCTGGGGGGTGATCTTCGGCCTGCTGGCCGGCTATCTCGACGGTATGGTGGATACTATCATCATGCGCGTGGTCGATATCATGCTGGCCCTGGTGCTGGTGGCGATCTTCGGCCCGTCCATCGTTAACGCCTCGCTGGCGCTTACCTTTGTCGCCCTGCCGCACTATGTGCGTTTGACGCGCGCATCGGTGCTGGGGGAAGTCAACCGCGATTACGTGACCGCTTCGCGGGTGGCCGGCGCCGGTACGCTGCGGCAGATGTTCGTCAATATTTTGCCCAACTGTCTGGCGCCGCTTATCGTTCAGGCCTCGCTGGGGTTCTCCAATGCCATTCTGGATATGGCGGCGCTCGGCTTCCTGGGTATGGGGGCGCAGCCGCCTACGCCTGAGTGGGGCACAATGCTGGCGGACGTATTGCAGTTCGCCCAGAGTGCCTGGTGGGTGGTGGCGTTCCCTGGATTCGTCATTCTACTCACCGTGTTGGCGTTCAATTTAATGGGGGACGGCCTGCGTGACGCCCTCGACCCCAAACTCAAGCAGTAACGAGGATGCAATGGCGTTATTATCCATAGACAAACTGTCGGTCCATTTCGGCGATGAGGGTACCCCGTTCCGCGCCGTTGACCGAATCAGCTACCAGGTGGAACAGGGCCAGGTGCTGGGCATCGTCGGCGAATCCGGCTCGGGTAAATCGGTCAGCTCGCTGGCCGTGATGGGATTGATTGATTATCCCGGCAAAGTTATGGCCGACAATCTGGTATTCAACGGCCGCGATCTGCAGAAAATTTCCGACAACGAGCGCCGCCAACTGATCGGCGCCGATATGGCCATGATTTTCCAGGATCCGATGACCAGCTTGAACTCCTGTTACACGGTGGGCTTCCAGATCATAGAAGCCATCAAAGTCCACCAGGGCGGCAACCGCCGGACCCGCCGCCAGCGCGCCATCGATCTGCTGACGCTGGTGGGCATTCCCGATCCGGCCTCCCGGCTGGACGTGTATCCGCATCAGCTATCCGGCGGTATGAGCCAGCGCGTGATGATAGCCATGGCCATCGCTTGTCGGCCCAAGCTGCTGATTGCCGATGAACCGACTACCGCGCTGGATGTCACCATCCAGGCGCAGATTATCGAGCTGTTGCTTGATCTGCAACAGCGCGAGAACATGGCGTTGGTACTGATTACCCACGATTTGGCGCTGGTGGCGGAAGCGGCGCACCATATTATCGTGATGTACGCCGGGCAGGTGGTGGAAACCGGCAAGGAGACGGAAATTTTCCGCGCGCAGCGTCATCCCTACACCCAGGCGCTGCTGCGCGCCCCGCCGGAGTTTGCCGCCGATAAGGCGCGTCTGACGTCGCTGCCGGGCACCGTACCGGGCAAATATGACCGTCCGTCGGGCTGTCTGCTTAACCCGCGCTGCCCCTATGCCACCGACCATTGTCGCCAGTCGGAGCCGGCGCTGCGCACCTTGCCGGACCGTCAGTCCAAATGTCACTATCCGCTGGATGATGCCGGGAGGCCCACCCGATGAGCGAAATCATTATCGATAACCGGTCCACCTCGCTACTGCATGCCGTGGATCTGAAAAAATATTATCCGGTCAAGAAAGGGCTGTTCGCCGAAGAGAAACTGGTGAAAGCGCTCGACGGGGTCTCTTTTACCCTTGAGCGGGGGAAAACCCTGGCGGTGGTCGGCGAGTCGGGTTGCGGTAAATCGACCCTGGGACGTTTGTTGACCATGATCGAAACGCCGAGCGGCGGCGAGCTGTATTACCTCGGGCAGGATCTGCTCAAGCCTGACCGTACCGCCGAGCATCTGCGCCGCCAGAAGATCCAGATAGTTTTCCAGAACCCCTATGGATCGCTGAATCCGCGTAAAAAAGTGGGACAGATTCTTGAGGAGCCGCTGCAGATCAATACCTCGCTTAGCCGGGCGGAGCGCCGGGAAAAAGCGCTGGCGATGATGGCGAAAGTGGGGTTGAAAACCGAACACTATGATCGCTATCCCCATATGTTTTCCGGCGGCCAGCGGCAGCGCATCGCTATCGCCCGCGGTCTGATGCTGGATCCGGATGTGGTCATCGCCGACGAACCGGTGTTCGCGCTGGATGTCTCGGTACGGGCGCAGGTCTTGAATCTGATGATGGATCTGCAGCAGGAGATGGGATTGTCCTACGTGTTTATCTCACACGATTTATCGGTGATAGAGCACATCGCCGACGACGTGATGGTGATGTACTTGGGCCGCTGCGTCGAGAAGGGCAGCAAAGACGCGATTTTCAACAATCCGCGTCATCCCTATACCCAAGCGCTGCTGTCCGCCACGCCCCGGCTCAATCCCGATCTGCGTCGCGCTGCAACCGCAGCTGAAAGGCTACGGCGATCAACTGGTGGCGTGCTTCGCCGTTGATCAGGATGAAGCCCAAACAGGCCGATAACCACCGACTCAGGGGACCGTGTCCCCTGATATACCGCCTGTGTCCCCCCGTGAGATGAACAAGCGCCCGTCTCCGTCAGGGCCAGAATAGCCCAGATACCCCGTCGTTCCGCAACTAACCGAACAGGGCTACATTGGCGCCCTTATCGCTGGTTGGCTAGACGTTGGCTCTCTGTCCTCTGCACTAGGAATATACAGCATGTTCCGAAAGGTGACATTTATCCCTGATAATACAGGGGTCTTCCCCTGTTGTGGTGGCTCAATCGACAGTTCTGAATTTTTACTTTACTTATTCTTTTGGCTGGAACTTGGACTTCTATATGGATGTCAAACGTATTTACGTTTAAAAGAATAACGTTCATGTCATGCTTAAAAAAATATGCATATGCCCCATTTATCTTACTGCCTCATGGTGTTGCAGCATCGGCCTCACCAAATATGATGTATGACACTGATAAGAAAGACTATTCACTGTCACCAGAGGTAACGCCAAAATTATCTTGGGAGAAAAGTGAGTCTCAAGTTGATAAAACTTAATATTGTCTTACCCCTAGCGATCCGGGATGCAGCAATATGTGGCAAAAGGAAAAAGAAAAGGAGAATGACGAGCGAATACAACATCACCAGCAAAAAAATTTTATAACTCCCTTAAATGATTGCTCAAAAATTCATATTTAGTTTCCCATAGTGGAACATTACTCCCAGCTTGAAACGTTCTTTGTTCCTGAAGCCCCGTGACTTGATCCTGAGCAGCCGTATTTTGCTGTTCAGGGACTCCGCATACCCATTTGATACCCGGTTTTTCATTGCATTCAGAATGCCGTAAAGACGTTTTGCCACCATGCGGGCAATGCTGGCCATGAGCGGTATGCTGGTGTCTTTAGAGCTATCGCCATCCATTCCTGCCACAGCTTACGGCTATGATTGTCATAGCGGCGGTGCCACAGATCGCGAGCAAGCTCTTTCATTACCCAGCACTGGCTCGTTTGGGGTAACACCAGCCGGGCAACTTCTAACCTCTTTGCCCGGTACCCGAGGCGATTTTGTTTGCTGTAAAACCATAGATAGCGTGAGCGGTGGGCGTCTTTCCTGTCTGACGATGGGATCTGTTTCATCTCAGCCTGACGGGTTTTATCAACGACGGCGCAAAACATTTTTGCCACATGGAAGTGATCGAAAGCGATTTTATCGACGGCATTGGGGAGATGGATGCGGGCTGCACTGATATAGGCCATGTTCATGTCTATAGACAGCGTTTTTATCTCATCAAGCTGGTGATCTCTCAGGCTGCGCAGATAACTGGCAAGGCTTTCTACACAGCGGTCGTCGGTCAGTTGCAAAGTGCGTCCCTGCCTGTCAGAGATAACGGTGACGTACTGGTGTCCTTTTTTGAACCCGACTTCATCCACGCAGAGGTGACGGGCGGGATAAGGGTTGTTTTATCCGGGCCAAGCCTCGTTTGACTGCGCGCATCATGATGCTGTCAACGGCATTCCAACTGAGTTTGAGCTGCTTTCTGACAGCATCCACGGTGCTGACTTTCAGCCATGAAAGAACAAAGGCTTCGAACAACAAGGTGTAGCGGCTGCCTGACCCTGCCCAGGGAACAGGCAGTGTCTGGCAACCGTGCTCGGGGCAGTCAACGCGAGGGACATCAGCCTCAACCAGCGTGGTGAACTGACAGGTATCGAGGTGATGCCATTTACGACGCCGGTGATCATGTATGGAGCAGGATTTACCGCAGGTTGGGCAGGCCAGTTGTGTGTGCTCGGCAATGCCGACAATTACCGTCACTGATCCAGATTTTTCATCAAGAGAAAGGGATTGTACCTGCCACGGTGCGGACAGGTTAAGGATATGGGCATAGAGGGACTTTTCGTCCATGGCAGACTCCTCAAAAATCAAGACTGTCATCATAATGCCCTTAGCCACCACAACAGGGGAAGACCCTAATGCAGACACTCATTCAAGGCCTAAAACTCATTGACTTCTAAGGCTATGGCTAGTCGATCAATTGCACCCCTTTGCGGATAAAATCCAAAGGTATGTATTTATCAAGGCCGGTATGCCGGCAATATTCAATAAGCTGAACGAGACTGTGAACGCGGCCTTGTTGTAAATATTCATGAGGTGCACGTCAACCGTTTTATAGGAAATAGCGAGTCGTTTGGCTTTGTTGAATAAATCGAACTTTTAGGTGACTGGCGGCTCTGATCACTACATTCGTTTCAACATCAGGTCCCCATGGCAAAGCAAAAGTTTAAAATCACCAACTGGCCCGCATACAACAATGCGCTCAGGCAGCGGGGGGACCTGACAGTATGGCTTGATGAGTCAGCCATTGCTGCATGGACTGAGAGTACACCACCTGAACATCGTGGCCGGCCGCTTCACTACACCGATATGGCCATTACCACGGTTCTGATGATAAAGCGCGTGTTTAACCTTTCGCTCCGGGCGTTACAGGGTTTCGTTGACTCGATTTTTAAACTGATGGGGCTGTCGCTGCGCTGCCCAGATTACTCTCTGGTCAGCCGGCGAGCAAAAACCGTCGACATCAGCATAAAAACGCCAACCCGCGGCGAAATCTCACACCTGGTCATCGATGGCACCGGCCTGAAAGTCTTCGGCGAAGGCGAATGGAAAGTCAGGCAGCATGGGGCTGAGAGGCGCAGAGTATGGCGCAAGCTTCATCTGGCAGTAGATAGCGCGACACATGAAATTATCTGTGCCGATTTATCGCTAAACGGTACGACAGATGCGCAGGCGCTGCCCGGGCTGATTAACCAAACCCACCGGAAAATCAGGGAAGCGTCGGCTGACAGTGCTTACGATACGCGTTACTGTCATGATGCTCTGCTGAGGAAAAAAATAAAGCCGCTTATCCCACCGCGAAGTGGTGCGCAATATTGGCCAGCTCGATACCATGAGCGTAACCATGCGGTGGCAAATCAGCATCTGAGCGGCAATAACGATACCTGGAAAAAGAAAGTAGGTTATCACCGGCGTTCACTGGCTGAAACGGCCATGTTCCGGTTTAAAACACTTCTGGGTGGTCATCTGAGTCTGCATGACTATGACGCGCAGGTAGGTGAGGCAATGGCAATGGTTAAAGCACTTAACCGGATCACACTGTTAGGAATGCCAAACAGCGTCCGCATCATGTAACAATCGCCCTGATAGGGAGGAAGTCGTCACACATTTCGGATTTATTCAACAAAGCGCGTTGTAGGCACAATTTCTGAAGCCAGACCCTTACTTTTTTTCTCAGCCATGAATTATATCAACGGTAAATCGCCGGTTAAGCTAACTACGCATTTGTCGGATAACACTTTTACGGAGCGAGAGCTCGAAATTATCTTCTTTTCTTATCAAGGGTTGAGCAGCAAGGAAATAGCGCTACGCCTGGGAATTTCACGTCGCACGGTAGAAAATAGGCTTTGCGGGCTTTATCAAAGGGCAAATGTTCATAATATTCAGCAATTCAGAGAGTTTTGCAAAGATTTAAGCTTTGATTATTATATTCCCGAGTCTTTTTTGCAGCCGAAAATTATCGTCATAGAGGCTGTTAATGCCTAATATTTTTGAGATATTGGTCAGGATTTATACGCCAAGCCTGTTCTACGCTTTTTTTTTATTACGTTCATATTGCATGATTTTGTGTTTAACTAATAGGCTTTAATTCGCGGCGTCGATTGATTAATAAACCACGATGACAGTCGGTGTGTCGCGCCGCAAGCCACGTTTCCACGCTTCCACGCTTTGGCTTTGGCGGATTGCGCCGCCTGGTAAATGAATCCCACTAAAGCAGGGCCATTTAATACTAGCGGCAATGACCTGTAATGCACTTGCGCTACCAGCGGAAACGTATAAGTTCAACGGCACGCTCTAAGGGGCGACCTCCTGCTGTGCGAGCGGCCATTCGTGCAAGAGCGGTTGGAGGAGGTGAGCAACGTTCCCGGTGCCGGGACCGGGTAGGGGCATTTCAATCGTGGATTGAATACCGTTTTGCCGCTGTGTCGAATGAACGCGCGCGACGTGCCGGTTGGTGAAGGCACGTCACCCGCAACGGAACGATCTTCGTCGCCGCGATTTTAATCAGCGCCTGCGCTGAAGGTTACCGGTACCAGGGGCGCGTCTTGGTCATCTCCATTTTCTCCGCTTAGCCTCTATTAAATAAAGATCCCTTTCCGTTTAGCTTCCATTTAAATCAAGGTCGTGGAATTTGACATATATCATGCAATAGACTTTTTTGTAATGTTAGCATTTCCATGATTAATCGGCTTAGGCGTTTATCAGCTTATAGCGCGGTTATTTCACCCTTATGCGGCTTTGTTGAATAAATCGAACTTTTAGGTGACTGGCGGCTCTGATCACTACATTCGTTTCAACATCAGGTCCCCATGGCAAAGCAAAAGTTTAAAATTACCAACTGGCCCGCATATAACAATGCGCTCAGGCAGCGGGGGGACCTGACAGTATGGCTTGATGAGTCAGCCATTGCTGCATGGACTGAGAGTACACCACCTGAACATCGTGGCCGGCCGCTTCACTACACCGATATGGCCATTACCACGGTTCTGATGATAAAGCGCGTGTTTAACCTTTCGCTCCGGGCGTTACAGGGTTTCGTTGATTCGATTTTTAAACTGATGGGGCTGTCGCTGCGCTGCCCAGATTACTCTCTGGTCAGCCGGCGAGCAAAAACCGTCGACATCAGCATAAAAACGCCAATCCGCGGCGAAATCTCACACCTGGTCATCGATGGCACCGGCCTGAAAGTCTTCGGCGAAGGCGAATGGAAAGTCAGGCAGCATGGGGCTGAGAGGCGCAGAGTATGGCGCAAGCTTCATCTGGCAGTAGATAGCGTGACACATGAAATTATCTGTGCCGATTTATCGCTAAGCGGTACGACAGATGCGCAGGCGCTGCCCGGGCTGATTAACCAAACCCACCGGAAAATCAGGGAAGCGTCGGCTGACAGTGCTTACGATACGCGTTACTGTCATGATGCACTACTGAGGAAAAAAATAAAGCCGCTTATCCCACCGCGAAGTGGTGCGCAATATTGGCCAGCTCGATACCATGAGCGTAACCATGCGGTGGCAAATCAGCATCTGAGCGGCAATAACGATACCTGGAAAAAGAAAGTAGATTATCACCGGCGTTCACTGGCTGAAACGGCCATGTTCCGGTTTAAAACACTTCTGGGTGGTCATCTGAGTCTGCATGACTATGACGCGCAGGTAGGTAAGGCAATGGCAATGGTTAAAGCACTTAACCGGATCACACTGTTAGGAATGCCAAACAGCGTCCGCATCATGTAACAATCGCCCTGATAGGGAGGAAATCGTCACAAATTTCGGATTTATTCAACAAAGCGCCCTTATGCATGTCGCTTGCGCTGTTTTGTCGTCTCATTAACAAATCAGCGCAATAAGTTGAAAAGGCCTGCTGAAAAGTCGTTATTAAGCCAATAGCCATTGCAAAGGCCCTTATTTTAGCGCGTAACGGACAAGTTATTGCCCGTGCGAGTGTCTGTGATATGGCCAAAGTTTTATTGCCGGCGTTACAAATAGCATTTGTTGTATAGGCCGTAGTGGGTTGGTTGAAATGCGAGGCGGTTATTTTCCCCTGTGTCAGCCTCTTAATTCGTCCACTGTTTTGTTGCGGCTCGACATATTTTATGCACCTCATTCATTTACTTGGCCGGTGCTCAGAGCACGTGTCGGGAAGGTGATTATCATTTCAGCGCGCGGCGGAGTTGTTTAAGCTGCCACCCTTGCTACCGCCTGTCCCTTAGCGGTGGCTGAAATGGAGGGGCGCAAAGTACCGGCAATATTGCACGCGGGATTTGGCGCTAGCGCCTTCTTGCGCGGCCGGACCTGGCTTTGCTGAAAACGGCAAGGCTCGACGCCGGATGCCATAAGCGGGTTGCTTGCTACACCCTACAGCGCAGCGCGAATCATCGCGGGTTCGACGATGGCGGGTGAGAGGATTTACCCGTTGCCGACATCGGGTGTACATTAATGATCTCTCAAGGCCATTGCGCCGTTAGCGAAACACCCTGCGTCTTGGCAATGAAGTCATCTGACGGGGCTTACGCCCTTACTGGAGAAGCGCCATGAGTAAACTCCTTGACCGCTTTCGCTATTTCAAGCAGAAAGGGGAAACCTTTGCCGCGGGTCATGGGCAGATGTACCACACCAATCGTGACTGGGAAGACAGTTATTGCCAACGCTGGCAATACGACAAAGTTGTGCGTTCTACCCACGGCGTTAACTGTACCGGCTCCTGTAGCTGGAAGATCTACGTCAAAAACGGTTTGGTGACGTGGGAAACGCAGCAAACGGATTATCCGCGTACCCGGCCGGACATACCAAATCACGAGCCGCGCGGCTGCCCGCGCGGTGCCAGCTATTCGTGGTATCTCTACAGTGCCAATTGCTTAAAATATCCGTTAATTCGCAAGGCGCTGCTTAAACTGTGGCGGGAGGCGCGCTGCCAGCATCACGATCCGGTGGCGGCCTGGCAGTCAATCATGGCCGATGAGCAAAAATGTCAACACTATAAAGCGCAGCGTGGCCGCGGCGGGTTTGTCCGTTCCAGCTGGCAGGAGCTTAATCCGCTGATTGCCGCGGCCAATATTTGGACGATTAAAAACGTCGGGTCGGATCGCGTGGTGGGGTTTTCGCCCATCCCTGCCAGCTGCGCGCGGCCGATTTGGTGAATAACCTCGGCGAGGAGAATAATCCGCAATGGAAAACCGTCGCCTTCGACAGCGCGGGTGAATTAGCGGTGCCGAATGGCTCGATCGGTTTTCGCTGGGGGGAGACGGGTAAATGGAATCTTGAACAGAAAGCCAACGGTCAGGCGACCCAGTGGCTGCTCAGCCTGCTTGAGCAGCGCGATGACGTGCTGGATGTGGCCTTTGCGTATTTTGGCGGGCTGGAGAACCCGCATTTTCGTCATGTGAAGCAAGACGCCATCCTGGTGCATAAACTGTCGGTAAAATTTCTGCGGCTGGCCGACGGTTCTCGGGTGCCGGTCACCACGGTTTATGATCTTACCCTCGCCAATTACGGCGTCGATCGCGGTCTCGATGACAACAACTGCGCGAACGGCTATCACGAGATATGCGCCTATTCACCGGCATGGGCCGAGCAGATTTGCGGCGTCCCGCGTGAGCAGATCGCGCAAATTGCCCGTGAGTTTGGTGCCAGCGCCCATAAAACCCATGGCCGGGCGATGATCATCCTCGGTGCGGGCATCAACCACTGGTATCACATGGATATGAGCTACCGCGCGCTGATCAACATGCTGATTTTTTGTGGCTGCGTCGGCCAGAGCGGCGGCGGCTGGGCGCACTATGTCGGTCAGGAGAAACTTCGGCCGCAAACGGGATGGTTGCCGCTGGCCTTTGCGCTCGACTGGCATCGTCCCGCCGCGTCAAATGAATAGCACCTCCTTTTTCTACAATCACGCCAGCCAATGGCGTTATGAGAAATTGCAGGCGCAGGCGCTGCTGTCGCCGCTGGCGGATGCCGAGGACTATGCGGGTCATTTGCTCGACTTTAATGTGCGCGCCGAGCGCATGGGCTGGTTGCCCTCTTCCCCGCAGCACAATGTCAATCCGCTGTACATCGCCGCCAAAGCACGACTGGCCGGGCAATCAGCCGAAGATTGGACCGCGTGTGCGCTTAAATCGGGCGAACTGCGTATGGCCTGCGAACAGCCGGAGAGCGGCAACAATCATCCGCGCAATATGTTTATCTGGCACTCCAACCTGTTGGGTTCCTCCGGCAAAGGGCATGAATACATGCTGCGCTATCTGCTCGGTGCCGAAAGCGGCATACAGGGTGAACCGCTGACGGATGAGGCGCTTATGCCTAAGGAAGTGGAGTGGCGCACGGCGGCGCTTGAAGGGAAATTGGATTTGCTGGTCACGCTCGACTTCCGCATGTCGAGTACCTGCCTGTTCTCCGACATCGTCCTTCCTACTGCCACCTGGTATGAAAAAGACGACATGAACACCTCCGACATGCATCCGTTTATCCACCCGCTTTCCGCCGCGGTCGATCCGGCGTGGGAGTCGAAAAGCGATTGGGAGATTTACAAGGGTATCGCCAAAACCTTTTCGCAGCTGTGCGTCGGCCATCTCGGTTATGAAACCGATGTCGTGCTGCAACCTATTCAGCATGACACCCCGGCCGAACTGGCCCAAGGTGGTGACATCCGCGACTGGAAAAAGGGGGAGTGCGATCTGATCCCCGGCCAGACCGCACCGCATATCATCATCGTGCAGCGTGATTATCCGGCGACCTATGAACGCTTCACCGCCGTCGGCCCGCTGCTGGAACAGCTCGGCAACGGCGGCAAGGGCATACGCTGGAATATCGATAAAGAAGTCGAGCTATTACGCCAGCTGAATCATGTCAAATCAAAGGGGCCGGCCAAGGGACAACCGCAGATCAATAGCGCGATTGATGCCGCCGAGATGATTCTCACGCTGGCGCCGGAAACCAATGGTCGGGCGGCGGTAAAAGCCTGGCGGGCGCTGAGTGAATTTACCAGCCGCGATCACGCGCACCTGGAGCGGCCAAAAGAAGAGGAAAAAATCTGCTTTCGCGATATTCAGGCGCAGCCGCGCAAAATTATCTCTAGCCTAACCTGGTCGGGGCTGGAAGCTGAGCACGTCGCCTATAACGCCGGCTACACCTGGCGCACTGGCGCACTGGCGCACGCTAAGCGGTCGTCAGCAGTTGTATCAGGACCATCCGTGGATGCGCGCCTTTGGTGAAAGTCGTGGCTTATCGTCCGCCGGTGGATACGCGCAGCTTGGCTGGTCTACAGCATATTCCCTCCAACGGATTCCCGGAGAAGGCGCTGAACTTCCTGACGCCGCACCAGAAATGGGGCATCCACTCCACCTACAGCGACAACCTGCTGATGCTGACGTTGTTGCGCGGTGGGCCCATCGTCTGGATGAGCGAGACCGATGCCCGTGAACTTAGCATAGCCGACAACGACTGGATTGAAGCCTTCAACGCTAACGGCGCGCTGACGGCGCGTGCGGTGGTCAGTCAGCGCATACCGGCGGGAATGACGATGATGTACCACGCGCAGGAGCGTTTAATAAACCTCCCCGGTTCGGAAGTCACCGGCATGCGCGGCGGGATCCATAATTCGGTGACGCGCGTCTGCCCGAAACCGACCCACATGATAGGCGGCTATGCGCAACTGGCATACGGTTTCAATTATTACGGTACCGTCGGGTCCAATCTCGATGAATTCATCATGATACGCAAAATGAAGCGGGTGAACTGGTTGGGCGATGAGGGCCGCGATGGGGTCCAGGAGGCGACGAGATGAAAATTCGCGCGCAAATTGGCATGGTGCTTAATCTCGATAAATGTATCGGCTGCCACACCTGCTCGGTCACCTGCAAAAACGTCTGGACTAGCCGTGAGGGAGTGGAGTACGCCTGGTTTAACAACGTCGAAACAAAACCCGGCATCGGTTATCCGAACGCGTGGGAAGATCAGGAAAAATGGCGGGGGGCTGGCTGCGCAAAATTAACGGTCGACTCATACCGCGCCTGGGGCATCGCGCATCGGTGCTGTCTAACATCTTCGCCAACCCGGTAGTAGTACCGGGCATAGATGATTATTATGAGCCGTTTACCTATGACTACCAAACGCTGCACAACGCTAAAGCCGGCCATGCTCAGCCGACGGCACGCCCGCGGTCGTTGATTAGCGGTGAGCGCATGGACAACATTGTCGGCGGCCCCAACTGGGAAGAGCTGCTGGGTGGCGAGTTTAGCCAACGTGCGGCGGACAGTAACTTTGCCCAGATGCAAAAAGAAATCTACGGCCAGTTCGAGAATACGTTCATGCTGTATCTGCCGCGCCTGTGTGAACACTGTCTTAACCCCAGCTGTGTCGCCACCTGCCCGAGCGGCGCCATTTACAAGCGCGAAGAAGACGGTATCGTGCTCATCGACCAGGATAAATGCCGTGGCTGGCATATGTGCATCAGCGGTTGTCCGTACAAGAAAATCTACTTCAACTGGAAAAGCGGCAAGTCTGAAAAATGCCTTTTCTGTTATCCCCGCATCGAGTCCGGCATGCCAACCCTCTGCGCGGAAACCTGCGTTGGCCGTATTCGCTATCTCGGCGTGTTGCTGTATGACGCGGATAGCATTGCCGACGCCGCCGGCACCGAAGCAGAGCACCGACTGTATGAGCGCCAGCGCGAGATATTTTTAGATCCCGGCGATCACGCCGTGGTTGCACAAGCGCGCAAGCAGGGCATCATGCAAAATGTGATTGACGCGGCGCAGGCGTCGCCCGTCTGGAAACTGGCCGTGGACTGGCAGTTGGCGCTGCCGCTGCCGCTGCACCCGGAATATCACACGTTGCCCATGGTGTGGTACGTACCGCCATTATCGCCCATCCAATCGGTGGCCGATAGCGGCGGGCTGCAACACGCAAACGGCGTCCTACCCGACGTCGAAAGTTTGCGCATTCCCGTGCAGTACCTCGCCAATATGCTGACCGCAGGGGATACCGCCCCCGTGTTGCGTGCTCTAAAGCGCCTGATGGCGATGCGTCATTACAAACGCTCACAAACCGTGGACGGCGTGACGGATACACGCGCGCTGCAAGAGGTGGGTCTGAGTGCAACGCAGGCGGAGGAGATGTACCGCTATTTGGCCATTGCGAATTACGAAGATCGTTTTGTCATCCCCAGCAGCCATCGTGAGCTTGCGCGCGACGCCTTCTGGCAACGCAACGGCTGCGGCTTCAGTTTTGGCGACGGCTGTCACGGCAGCGATAGTCGATTCAACCTGTTCAACAGCCGGCGGATTGGTGCCATCGATGTAAGCGATAAAACCGGAGGTGACGGATGAAAATCTTAAAACTCATCGGCTTATTTCTTGATTATCCTGATGAAAGTCTATGGGCGCATCAGGAAGAACTCCTGGCGCTTGCGGTGCAACAACAGCCGTCCCTATTGCCGTTTCTTCATCGTTATCTTACCGCCCGACCGCTGGATAAGCAGGCTGACTGGTGTGCGCTGTTCGAGCGGGGCCGTGCAACGTCGCTGCTCCTGTTCGAGCATGTGCACGCACAATCACGCGACCGCGGCCAGGCAATGGTCGATCTGCTGGCGCAGTATGAGAAAGCGGGGTTGGTGCTCAAGCGCCGCGAATTACCCGATTATCTGCCGCTGTATTTGGAGTATTTAAGTCTTCGTCCCGCGGGCGAGGCGCGGCAACATCAGCGGCGCTGTCGTGATGATGTGCAGCCGTATTATCTCCATCCCATCGCGGGGGGAAAACGCTAATGCACTATTTAACGATGTGGTTTTTCGACATTTACCCCTATCTGTGCGGCACGGTATTCCTGATTGGCAGCTGGCTGCGCTATGACTACGGGCAATATACCTGGCGCGCCTCGTCAAGCCAGATGCTGGATAAGAAAGGTATGCGGCTGGCATCCAATCTCTTTCACACCGGCATTTGCTGGTTCCGGTCACATCCGATCACTAATTCTGATTTCATCCGATCACTGATTCCGGTCGCCCGATCAGCGATTCCGATTCTGTCTGATCGCTCATCTTCTGTTCCGCCATACTCTGGAGACTTTTAGCTTCCGGGGGCATGGCATGGCACGTAAAAAGAAGAAAGCGAGAACGGAAATGTGCATCTATATTAATGTATTACGTATGAAATTCGAGCAGCGTCGCTCGAATCGCACTATCGCAGCAGCGCTCGGCATAGGCTGTACTACCGTGCACGATATCCTCGGCCGATTCACGGTAGCTAACCTGGTCTGGCCATTGCCGGCGGAACTGTCCCCCGTCGATCTCGACCGCCTGCTCTATCCCGGCAAATCCGGAAAAGTTATCAATACCTTACCCAGCTGGCTTGATATCGATACCGAGTTAAGCCGCAAGGGCATGACCAAGCAGCTGCTCTGGATGGAATATCAGTCCGCCGTGGGCGGTGATGCCCTCGGTTACTCACAGTTTTGTGCACTGTTCCGTGACTGGAAAAAGAAGCAGCGGCGTTCTATGCGCTTGGAGCACAAGGCTGGCGAAAAGCTCTTCATCGACTTCTGTGGCCCCACCGTACCTATCGTCAACCCTGCGACCGGTAGCGTACGCCAGGTCGCTATCTTCGTCGCTACCATGGGCGTGTCAGGCTATGCGTATATCGAAGCCTGCGAAGGCCAGGACATGGCATCGTGGCTCAACGCCAATAGCCGCTGCCTGCACTTCATGGGTGGGGTTCCGGAGCTGATGATACCTGATAATCTGCGCAGCGCTGTCAGCACCCCTGACCGCTATGAGCCGGTCATAAACCAGAGCTACCAGGCGCTGGCAAATCACTATGAGACAGTAGTGCTACCGGCGCGCCCGAGAAAACCGAAAGACAAGGCGAAGGCAGAATCAACTGTGCAGCTGGTAGAACGCTGAGTTTTGGCCCGGTTGCGTAAACGTAGGTTCTACTCGCTGGCCGAACTCAACCAGGTGATACGAGAACTCAATCATGAGTTGAATCTGCGCCCGATGCGTCATTACGGCGGACAAAGTCGCCTTGAACGCTTCGAGCAGCTGGACAAACCGGCTCTTGGGCCTCTACCGGCCCACACAATGGGAATACAGTGAGTATCTCGTTGCCCGAGTGGGACCTGATTCCCCACATAGATTACGGCAAAAACTGGTACTCGGTGCCGCATCCGCTGGTTGGCGAGCGCGTTGACGTCATCGCCACCCAACGGCTGGTGCAAATCCACCATAAGGGCGTCTGCGTGGCTACGCACCCTCGCAGCGATAACGCCTATAGGCACACGACTCAGGCGGCGCACATGCCGGCTAACCATAAGGGGCAGAGTCAGTGGACGCCGGAAAGGCTGTGCAGTTGGGCGCTGTCGGTGGGTGTGTGCACATGAAAGTGGTCTATCCATCCAAAAGAGCAAAGCCCATCCGGAGCAGGCTTACCGCTCCGTGCTGGGGCTACTCAATCTGCAACGGCGCTATGAGACGACGCGACTGGAGAAGGCCTGCGCGCTGGCGTTGGAGAAAGGGTGCATTAACCGCTCTTTCATAGCCAACGTATTGAAACACGGTCGTGAAAGTGAGGTCACCCAGGACGGAGCCGGCGTATCAATGCTGGTTCACGAAAACCTCCGAGGTCCGGACAGTTATCACTAAGGAGAATAAATATGAATACACTGTTGATGGCTCTGCGAGAGCTGAAGTTGTCGGCAATGGTCCAGGCGTTGGAGACGCAACGCGAACTCCCGAGGAGTTATGGGGAGCTGGGGTTCGAGAAGCGGTTGTCGCTGATGGTAGAAGCGGAAAATTTGCATAAAAAAAACAACCACATATGCCGTATTCGACGGCAATCGCAAATGCGCTTGCAGGCAAAACCGGAAGATATCCGCTATATCCCTAGCCGAGGAGTGACACCGGAACAAATGCGAGATCTGCTAGGGGGGACAATATCTGAAATATCAGAAAAGCATACTCATCACGGGGCCGACAGGTACGGGCAAAACCTGGCTCAGTTGTGCGCTTGGTGAGCAGGCATGCCGGCAGCAATATAGCGTGCGTTACTGGCGAGTGGGTCGGTTGCTGGCCCATCTTCACCAGTGTCAGGTAGACGGGACCTATCTAAAACAGCTTAAGCAGTTAGAAAAAATAGAGTTACTGATCTTGGACGACGTGGGCCTAGAATCAATAAGTCCGATGCAGGCAACGATGCTGTTGGAGGTGATGGAAGATCGCTACGACAAAAGCAGCAGCATCCTGATCAGTCAACTGCCGGTGAAAAAATGGTATGGACTGATAGAAAACCCCACGACAGCTGACGCGTTACTCGATCGATTAGTACACCCCAGCTATAGACTGGAACTTAAAGGCGAATCACTACGCAAAGAGCAAGGAGTAGCCAACACAGGAAAAATAGACTAAACCCGAGTCAGAAGATGAGCGAACACGTGATCGAATATCACTGGAATGGGTGATCGGAAAATATCGGAATAACTGAACGGATGTCGCCGGAACAGCTGATCGGATACGTCGGAATCTGCAGCATTCTCGAAATCTTTTTTGGCCACCTCTTGGGCCTGTTGACGCCGCACTGGGTTTACCAGCCCTTCCTGTCGATTGCTGTCAAGCAGCAAATGGCGATGGCGGCCGGCGGCGTATTTCGCATCATGACGCTCATCGGCGGATTACTGCTGCTGAAACGGCGGTTGACGCACCCGCGCCACCATCCACCCTGATGGATAGCGTGATCCTTGTGATGCTGATGACGCAATGCCTGTAGCGATGCAAAAGATTCTGGACTAATTTGCAAACAATTCTGGACTCCTTTAAACCCTAAAAAATGGCTATTTTGGACAGTCCAGAATTGTTTGCAAAAACAGCATCAGGATAAATTGTGAATAATCAACTCCATATTATTGTCGATTTTTCGCTCAGCAGTATACTACTGATGCACAGGATTTGCCAGGCCTGATAAGCCAAACCCACAGGAAAATCAAGGAAGCGTTGGCTGACGGCGCTTACGATACACCTTACGGCCATGATGCTCTGCTGAGAAAAAAATGAGGCCGCTTATCCCATCGCAAAGTGGTGCGCAATACTGGCCAGATAAATACAGCCAAGCGACATTATTTTGATAACAGCCAGCTATGCTTCTTTGCCATATCAGGACATCGACTGTAATCAGTTTTAAGTCGGTTGGCTATACCAGGAGCGTAACCACGCCGTGTGGCGAATTAACGTCTGAGCGAAGGAACCAGAATGATACCTGATGCCTAGAAAAGAAAGTAGACTGCCAGCGGCGCTCAGTGGCTGAAACGGCCATGTCCCGGGTAAAAACGCTTCAGGGCGGTCATCTTAGGGCCTGTCATCAATTGAATGTTCCATAAGCACTTTATATTTAATAAAATATGGCAAAATGCCTTTTGAGCATTTTGCAGGCTTTGTTGAATAAATCGAACTTTTAGGTGACTGGCGGCTCTGATCACTACATTCGTTTCAACATCAGGTCCCCATGGCAAAGCAAAAGTTTAAAATCACCAACTGGCCCGCATACAACAATGCGCTCAGGCAGCGGGGGGACATGACAGTATGGCTTGATGAGTCAGCCATTGCTGCATGGACTGAAAGTACACCACCTGAACATCGTGGCCGGCCGCTTCACTACACCGATATGGCCATTACCACGGTTCTGATGATAAAGCGCGTGTTTAACCTTTCGCTCCGGGCGTTACAGGGTTTCGTTGACGCGATTTTTAAACTGATGGGGCTGGTCGCTGCGCTGCCCAGATTACTCTCTGGTCAGCCGGCGAGCAAAAACCGTCGACATCAGCATAAAAACGCCAACCCGCGGCGAAATCTCACACCTGGTCATCGATGGCACCGGCCTGAAAATCTTCGGCGAAGGTGAATGGAAAGTCAGGCAGCATGGGGCTGAGAGGCGCAGAGTATGGCGCAAGCTTCATCTGGCAGTAGATAGCGCGACACATGAAATTATCTGTGCCGATTTATCGCTAAGCGGTGCGACAGATGCGCAGGCGCTGCCCGGGCTGATTAACCAAACCCACCGGAAAATCAGGGAAGCGTCGGCTGACAGTGCTTACGATACGCGTTACTGTCATGATGCTCTGCTGAGGAAAAAAATAAAGCCGCTTATCCCACCACGAAGTGGTGCGCAATATTGGCCAGCTCGATACCATGAGCGTAACCATGCGGTGGCAAATCAGCATCTGAGCGGCAATAACGATACCTGGAAAAAGAAAGTAGGTTATCACCGGCGTTCACTGGCTGAAACGGCCATGTTCCGGTTTAAAACACTTCTGGGTGGTCATCTGAGTCTGCATGACTATGACGCGCAGGTAGGTGAGGCTATGGCAATGGTCAAAGCGCTTAACCGGATCACGCTGTTAGACCCTGTACACGATTCTGTGTAAATGCCTTTTCTCAGAAGTGACCGTCCAGGCGGTCACCGAACTCGATAATAAAGCGGCTCATTGCCATGCGCCAGTCTCTCAAAGGCATTGTCCATTTCTGTGAGGCCGCCTGTATCGCCAGCCACACCACCTTTTTCACTGCGTCGTCGGTCGGGAACACCTTGCGCTTTTTGATGGCATGCCGGATCACGCTGTTTAACGACTCGATGGCGTTGGTCGTGTAGATCACCTTGCGGATGTCCGTTGGGTAGGCAAAGAACGTGGCCAGATTGGCCCAGTTTGCCTGCCAGCTTCGACTTATTTGCGGGTAGCGGATGTCCCAGGCACTGGAGAACGCTTCCAGCGCCTGCAAGCCGGCTTCTTCCGTAGGGGCCTGATAGATAGGCTTTCAGATCGCGGGTGACGGCCTTGTAGTCCTTCCAGGAGACGAACCGCAGGCTGTTGCGCACCATATGCACGATACACAGCTGGAGCCGCGCCTCCGGATACACCGCGTTAATAGCGTCAGGGAAACCTTTCAGCCCGTCTACGCAGGCGATAAGGATATCGTTCAGGCCGCGGTTTTTCAGCTCTGTCAGCACGTTCAGCCAGAACTTTGCGCCTTCATTTTCGGCCAGCCACATACCTAGCAACTCTTTCTGGCCTTCGATGTTGATGCCCAGCGCCAGGAACACAGATTTGTTGATGATGCAGCTGTCCTGCCGGACTTTTAGAACGATACAGTCAAGATAAACAATGGGATAGACTGCATCCAGAGGCCGGTTTTGCCATTCGACAACCTGCTCCATGACCGCATCGGTGACCTTTGAGACCAGCGCCGGCGAGACATCGGCGTCATACAGCTCTTTGAACGCGGCGGCGATCTCGCGGGTGTTCATCCCTTTGGCGTATAACGATAAAATCTGGTTATCCATCCCGGTAATCCGGGTCTGGTTCTTCTTCACCAGTTGCGGTTCAAAGGAACCGTCACGATCGCGCGGAGTACGCAGCGCCAGCGGGCCATCGCCAGTGGTAACGGTTTTTGTGGAATAGCCGTTGCGGGCGTTGGTCCCCGGTTTAGGCTGATTTTTATCGTAGCCGAGGTGATGGGTCATTTCGGCATTGAGAGCTGCTTCGACGCTGATTTTTTTCAGCAGCCGATCGAAGTGACTGAGATCTTCAGGGGTTTTGAGATTTTTGGCCAGTTCGTTAGCCAGAGCCTGCAACTGTTTTTCGTCCATAAATTAACCTGTTTTTGATGTTGGATTGAACATATCAAAATCAGGCAAATACACAAATTTCTAAACAGGCTCTATTATGGGGGCTTTGTCCAAGGCAGAGCTTATGGCTACTTTTTCTATGCTCTCCGATACAGAGAAAGAGCGTCTTATGCGGTTCTATGACCAAATCAAAAAGGGGGCTCGTGAGGAGGGTGAAGTAGCATCAGAAGATAGCCTAACAAGCGAACGCAAAAGGGCCGTTTAAAAAAACATACATTCCTTATTTACATTTAGCAATGAAATTGTTAATGAAAAATTTTTAAACGGCTTTCAAACTTATCCAAACTACAATCAATCCAGTCCAAAATATAGTGCAAAAAAAATCATTTTCCGCTCATTTTTTTGCGACGAGTCCAGAATCGATAAAATTTCTGTAAGCCGCGCCAGTAAAGGACTTTCGGCTAACCCATCGTTCCCCTTGATAGTCCAGAAATGCTTGCCACCCCACATGCCTGCTGGGGCTTTTGACCATTCAGTTTTCAAGGCGTCATATGGACGGTCACGATATGATGAAACTGGTTGACTGGGCGCAGGCGATTGTGACGTTTCACGGTCATGCATCTGACCATCTGGACGGCGTGGAGTGGGTATATCGCGTGCACTTGGTGTTGGGTATGACGCTATTTCTGGTTTTCCCTTTCACCCGGCTGGTGCATGTATGGAGCGCGCCGGTGGGGTATTTAACCCGGCGTTATCAGATTGTGCGTTCGCGTCGTTAACCTCGCATACTCGGCCAGAGGGCGAGGCATTGCCGGCACCGTGCCTGGCCGCGATTGTCAAGCATCGACGGCGTCCTTTTTGCGCAGCGGCCTCTCTGTGCCTGCTTACGGCCTTCCCTGACCCGTTGAGCGGCCTTAAACGGTGCCGAGCGCCGTTATTGGCGCTGTAGCGACCAGTAGGTGAGGAGATGCAGGCTGGCGGAATAATAATCTTCATTGTTCTGCAAACGGTCGGTTACCTGAGCGCCGTTGGCCAATATGACGTCTCGTATGGCCAGCATGCCCGGCGGTAGCATGTAGTCGGCTTTTTCGCCGCTTTGCACGTCAACCCAGGCCGGCGTACTAAGTCTGTCGTACTGACGCCAATAGGCGATATAAGGCCCCAAGGCCTGGCTGTCCGGCTGCGCCCAATGGAAGTAAAGCGGAATACGCACCGCGTCGAAACTGAACCGCGCCGGCCAGCGATCGCCGGGCGCTACGCCGCCGTTCGCGTCCAGACGCACCCAGTCGGTGGGCAGCCGTGGCGCGCCGAAACTCATTTTGCTCAATAATTGCCGGGCGTCGCTGCTGAGTTCATTCCAAATCGGCAGATGACTCTCTTGATAAAACGCCTGCCAGGCGGGAAAAATAAAGTAGGAGGGGTTAAGGGTCAGCGCGTCGGCCTGCTTAAAGCCCTCCACGCCGGGCAGCAACACTTTGAGGCCGGCGAACTCCACCACGGTGCGCTGCACAATCGCCTGCTGTAGCGCCTTAGAGGCCTGTAGGTAGTCGGGCTGTCGCCATTTTTGCCCTGCTTGCAGCAGTGCCCAGGCAATCAGCGTATCGCCGTCGGTAGCGTTATTGCGATCCGCCACTGGCGGGGTGCTGGCGGGATCAAAGCGCCAGGCCTTTAGGCCGCTATTCTGCTGGTACAAATGCGCCCGGGTCCACTGCTAGAGCAAATCGAATGTCGGCCGGTCGTTATTGTAAACCGCCAACAGCATGCCGAAGCCCTGTCCTTCCGAATGGCTGACGTTATGATTGCCGGTATCGATAATCCGGCCCTCCGGCAGCAAAAAGCGGTGTTTATATTGCGCCCAGCCGGCGGATTCAGCACGGGCGTCGCCGGCCAACAGCGTTAGCGTGAGACCGAGCAGACAGGTTAATTGACCGAAACGTTTCATCACACTATTACATCCTTAGCGACTGTTTTCATAGCGAAAGGTCATTTCGCCACCGGCGCTGTCCTGCTGCCAGCGCAGCGCGACGTGCCGCTGCCCGCCCTGATCTAACAGCCAGCGCGCATAGGCGCCTTCCAGAACGGCCGCCAGACCGGTTCGCTTTGCCCGGCGGGCGTGGCGCGGTGGCTTCGGGCGTCAGGCGGACATAGCCCCAGTGAAAGCAAGACCAAAGCCGATTCAGTCCGTCCTCCAACTCGCCCACCGTGGCGGCGGCAGGCTGCGGGAAACGGCAGGCCAACTGCTCCCCCACCAGATTCAGAAACTGACGCTTGTCCTCATCGCCGGCGTTATCGCTGATGCCCGCTATAAGCAGACCCACCAGATCCTGTCAGCCGGGCTGAGTTTGCCGCTGGCGGTAGTAGTCCAGCGTCGTGGATGTCTGCAGATCTTCCTGCTTCATTATTGGCCACCTAAAAGATATTTTAAAAACAACTGCGCCGAACCTTCGGAATAATCGCCAAAAGTGTCATAACTTAACTGCCCGCCGACGCTCATTTGCGGGTTGATTTTATAGACCCCTTTAGCATGGACGTTATAGCCGACGCCATATTCGCTACTGCCGCTGTAATAGGCGTCATCGGCATAGCCATTGGCCACCAGGGACGCCATTTCCGCCTGCATGTCGGGGTCGTGGGGATAATAGTCGCTCTTATCCTGATTATAGGATTGATAGCCGATAACGCCGCCCAACGTCAGATTCCAGTCGTCGAAGGTCTGGATGTAGTCAACTGGCAGCGAGAGGCTGATGTAGTTTTGCGGGCTGAAGTAGCCGCCCTGGCCATAGCTGAAATAGCTCAGATTGCGATCAAACGCCATCCAGGTCAGGTTTACTCCGCTGCGCAGTTCGCGGCCGTCGGCGCGATAGGGACGGAAATAGACCCCCGACGAGGCGTTGATACCGGTGTTGCTTTTGACGTTGTCGCCCAGATAGCTGTAAGCGCCCAAACCGGCATACAGGCCAATGTCGCCATCGTCATAGGCGTACTGCACGCTGCCGCCGTTGCGCGTTACCTGGCCCCAATGTTTCCCGCTAATTGCGTCGCGCGCGCCGACGTAGGCCAGCAGACTGTCCGTGACCGCCCGCCGTTCGGCGCGGAAGGTCAACTGGCTGAAGTTCGACAGCCGGGGCGACCATTCGACGCCGCCCACCCAGGAGGCCATATCGTTATCGGTTCCGAGCGGCGTCGACCCCACGTCGACTTTGTAGCGTTCGCCCTTTAACGCCAGATTGACCTCGGTCCCCGTCGCTTTCTGCGCGCCGGAAGAATCGGCGACGTAATCGCCGCTGTTGATGCTATCGCTGGTGGACGTATTGGTCGTGGTGCTGGTGGCGCCATCGGATCCGGTGGTGGTGGATGTCGTGGTGGTAGAGGTTGTCGCGCCCGCGGCGGCGTTGGCGACCCGCTGGCCCTGCTGTAGCGCGCCGGTGCCGAAACGATTATTGGCGAAGCCGGAAGAGCTGCCCGCATCCAGAGAAACGGGTGTCACCGTTAGGCTAAGCCGGGCGTTATCGACCGGCGAGCCGGAAATCGTCAGCGGGGCTTTGACTTCGGTCAGATTGCTCAGGCCGTTTTCGCCGTCGCGGCTGCGCACCGCCACTTCGCCCTCCGCCCAAGTGGCGGTTTTCTCTCGGACCTGGTTCATCAGATCGTTGATTTGGGTCAGCGTCCGGGTCTCCGGCGTAGTGGTCGGCGTCGTCGCGCGGCTATCGTCGCCAAAAGGATTATCGGCGCTTTGCAGACCGCCGACCAGCGACACCGCGCCGTTGTCGGTGTCGGTGTCGGCCATGCCGATGATCCGGCCTTTGGCGGAGCGCAGCAGCGCCATGGCCTGGTCGTGATCCCCTTGCGCCTCGGCCACGCGCGCTTCCAGGATCAAGCGGTCCACCGATCGGGGCCCTTGCATGCCGTCGAGCAATTGCCGGGCGCGCGCGATGTCGCCCTGGGCCAGAGCCGTATTGACCGCGCCTTCCCGCGCGTCGGTATTTTGCGGTTCGCGCGTCAGGACATAATTGTAGATCTTCGCCGCCTGAGCATTCATCTTACCGCTCTGATAAAGGCGCGCCATCGCCAGCATCAGCCCGGTATCCTGCGGGTCGTTTTGCAGCGCGACGATCAATTTATCGTAAGCGGCGGCATATTGACCGCGTTCGCGCAGCGTATCCGCTTGATTAATCACCGCGCCTTGACGCAGGCGGCTTAGCTCAGCCGGTGTACTGGCGGCGACAATCGCGGGGTTATTGAGGAAGGCGGCGGCTTCATCGGTCAGCCCCGTCTGGTTCAATACGCCGATTTGCGCGGCGTAATCGCCGATGCCGCCGTGGATCGGCTGGCGCAGGTTGGTACGTACCAGCGAGACCTCAGTGGTGTTATCCCCCAGCGTTTGCAGACACTGCGCCAGATCGCGCACGGCGCGGTTGCGGCGGCCCTCCGGGATCCAGGCCAGCCATTGGGCGGCGGTGGCCATACGCCCGGTTTCGCTGGCAAGCAGCGCCGCGGTATACAGATTGTCCACCGGCGCGCCACGCTGGGCAATCGCGCTCATCAGCCCCTGCGCGCGGGCGCTGTCACCCTGTTGTTGCAGAATACGCACCATATCCAGCCGCACCCAGACATTGGTCGGCTGTTTTTGTAGCGCCTTATTCAGTCGCGCCAGCTCCTGCTGCGTATTACCCGCCTGTAACGCCTGCTGTGCCTGCCTGCGCAGCGGATCCACGCTATTGCCGGCCATTTCGCGCGGGCGTTCATCGGCGGGCAGGGTTTGCAGCAACTGTTGAGCGTTGCGGGGCTTATTTTCCTGGCGCAGCGTGTAATACAGACCCAGCCTGGCATCCTTGTTCTGTGCGTCGCGGCTGAGGATAGTACGATAGGTCTGCTCCGCGCCGCTGAGATCGTTTTGCTGGAAATGCTGCCATAGGGCGCTATCGCCGGGATGGCGCTGGATATAGCGGTCATAGTCCGCCTTGTCGGCGGCCTGCGGCCGGGCGGAGGGAATGCCGGCCAGGGTGTCATAGTATTCCACCGCCAAACTGTCCGGCGGCGCGGCATCCCGGAACAGCACGCGGTAGCTTGCCACCGCCTGCGCGGCACTGCCGCTGGCCGCCAACCGGCGGGCGTTGTCCAACTGCTCAGGGGGGATGGCCTGTACGGCGTTGGCGCTGTCCAGGCTCCCCAGGCGCGTATCGTTGGGGGAAACTGCCGTTAAGCGGGCGCGCCATCTCGCCGCCTGCGCCTGATTGCCGTCTTGCAGCGCATAGAGCGCCAGCAGGTAAAGGGCATCGGCATTATTCTCGTCCACCGCCAATACTTTTTGCAGCGATTCCCGTGCCAGATCGTCATGGCTTTTATCGTGCCAATAGGCGGCCTGCTGCAACAGGGCGTTAATCGCCGGACTGTTGTCGGCGGCGCACCAGGAGGCAAAGATTGGTTTAGCGACCCGTTTCATAACCGATACCCATAGAACCCACTCCGCAATGCCTCATTTACTGATCCTGATGAGGGTTGGCGCTGTTGGCCAGCCGTTTGGCGGCATGGCGAGCCAGCAGAAGATAAACACCGCTGCCGACCAGCAGGGCACATAACAGCCCGCACAGCGCGAGCAGGATGATGTGCTGATTGGCGTACCACAGCACCCGCATGTACCAGGGCATTTCACCGCGCGGGAACAGCGCGCCGACGCTAAAGCTGCGTACGCCATTCTCGTTATTAATCACCGCCACATCGCCGAGAATGCCGGTGGCATTGCCGGCGCGGGCCGCCATCGCCATCAGCGTGGCGATTTGGCCGGCAGCAGCATCACCGTCTGGGAAAAGTCGGCCATACGGGTAAAAGGAAACGAGGCGCCCACATAATAGGAAAGATTCGGCAGCAGGCCGAAATGATAGGTGCGGCTCAAATCAATATACGAGTCCGGATCGATGCGGCTTTTAATGGTATTGCTGGTGAGCAGGCTAGGGGGCATTCGGCTTCGGCCGCAAAGAGAAATAGAATTGCATCTGGTTATCGCCATAAATCAGATAGGGCGCCAGTTGCAAGGTATAGCGTTCCTGACGGGAGTCGCCGCCCAGCTTACGCCACAACCCTTTTAGCAGGCCGCGCTTGTTCACCGGCAGGCTGTAAAGGAAGGTGCCGTTGAGGGTGACATCCAGTTTGGAGTGATCTTCATCGATTCCGCTGTCGGCGGGAAAGCGGTAACCAACGTAGACCGGAATGTGGTCGCCGTCCCACATAAACAGATCCGGCGCGGCGCGAAAGCCAATGCGGATGCCGTCGTGATACAGCCCGCTGGCGGTCAGTGATTGGATGTCCTGCGTCAGTTCCTTCAGATAGACCGGGCGACTGGTGTCTATCCAGCGCGGCGCGTCATAAGGCTGGCGTTCAGGTATGGCTTGCTCCTGCACCTGGATGACATCCTGTTTTGCCGGCAGCGGCGTCGAAATCAACTGCCACGCGGCCTGGCGCAGCTCGGCGCCGTTGCGTCCCACCACCAGCAGCAGTTTATACACCGGATTTTGCGGATTATTGATGACCTGCAGCGTCGGGCCCGTTACCTGCGGCAGGGTCAGCGTGCCGATTTTGTCCTCCGGTTCGCCGAACAGGATGCCGTTTTGCGCCGGCAGCGCGTCGAGCAATACGGCGAAATCGACGCTGCGGTAGCTGGAATGCAGGCCAAAATAGGAGGCCAACATACTGGCGGCTTCCACCGCATCCGGTTTTAGAGTCCGGGAAAACAGGAAGGCCAGCGAGGAGCCTTTCATCGATTGCGGATCAAAGAGCGGACGGGGAAAATGAGATAAATCCCTACCGATATCAAGGAGTTGGCTGCTTAACTGCATATGGGTGTCGGGCAGGAGGGTTACCCAATATTTGTCGGTCAGATCCCGCTCGCAGGTAAGCGTATTATCATCGCTGACGCTGAAGCTTAGATTGTTTTTCCCCACCACCATCGCCGACGGGACGTCCAGCCGATAGACGTTATTGCCGCTCGCCGTTTGATTTAGGCGGATATCGCCCAGATCTTGGCCGTTGAGCATCAAGCGCAGGCGGGTATCCCGCGCCGCCAGCGCCGGCGACACTTTCAGCGCCAAAGAGAGATGGGCGTTGGTGACTACCTGATTTTGCGCCAGGGTGAAGATAATCCCCGATTGCAACTGACCGCCGCTGAGGGTCAGGCCGTTGGGCTGGCCCATTTCCTCGATGCTAATGGTTTCATCATCAATCGGATTCATCGGCGCCAGGGGAAAGCCGGCCGGCAGCGGTGGCAAACGGTAAAGCGGCGCGGCGCTATCCTGGTCGGCACCGTTGGCCGGCGTCGCGGCCGCGGCCACCGATGCCGACAACAGCGCCGCCGCCAGAGAAACCATCATCCTGAAATGACATGACATATGTTTGATTCCGCCTGTCCTTATGCCGTCTCACCTGGCCCGGCGGACCGGGCGTGCTTTTTCTTCTGACCGCGTTCTTTCCAAGTGTTATAGAACAACTCGAATACGCAGCGCACAATGCTGGCAAATGAGCGCAAAGGACGATCGCGCTGGTAGGGGAGCGCCAGCCAGGCATCGGCGCGCGCCATCACCACCCGTACCAGCTCGCGCCGCTTATCCAGAGGCATCTCTTTAAACATGAGCCGAATCACGTCCGGGCCGGTGTGGATCACGCTGACCGGAATGCAGACGCTTCCTGATTGCAGCCGTAGCTCCACCTCTTCAAGCGTGTCGTGAAGATAGCGATCGTCCGGAGTCACCAATTTCACGCCGCCCATGGAGAGATCCCGCGTTTCGCTGACCACGGAGATGCCGCTGGCGTAATGAATGATGGCCGGAATCGTCACTTCGACGCAGATGGTTTTGCGCACCTGGCGCGTTTCTTTGGCCACCGCGATGGCCGCCAGCAAAATAATAACGCTGAGCTTCGCCCACACGACGTTGAACACGATGACGCGCGGGTCGACGTTGAAATAGTCATACATGACCGCCCGCGCTATCCCCGCGATAATGCCCAGCACCAGCAAACAGGCCACGATGATATGCGGGCGCACGATGTGGGCGTCGAAAAACCCCTCATCTAACAAGCCACCCTTATCCGTCACGTTAAATTTGCCATGCTTGGGGGAGATGAGGGTCAACAGGGTCGGAATGATCAAATGAAACGCCATCACCGTTTCGTAAATCTCACCCCAGAAGGTGTAACGGTAACGGCCGTTCATGCGTGAATTCAGCCAGATGGCCATAAACAGATGTGGTAGCACATAGGCGAAAATCGTACTGGCCGACGAGGCGATAATATTCTGGTTGAAAAGGAGATACGCCAGCGGCACGGTTAAAAATACCACCCGCGACAGGCCGTATTGAAAATACAGCATGGCGTTGAGATAGCACAATCGCTGTTGCCACTTCAGTCCGCGGCCGAATAGCGGGTTATCCATGCGCAAGATTTGTGTCATGCCGCGCGCCCAGCGGATACGCTGGATGACATGCAGCCCCAGTCGTTCGGTGGCCAGGCCGGCCGCCAGCGGGATCGCCAAGAAGGCCGAATTCCAGCCCTTACGCTGTAGTTTGAGCTCGGTATGGGAATCTTCGGTGACGGTCTCCACCGCAAAGCCGTGGGTTTCCTCCAGCGCCGTCCGGCGAATTACCGCGCAGGAGCCGCAGAAGAAGGTCGCGTTCCAGTTATCGTTGCCCTGCTGCACCGGTCCGTAAAACAGCGCGCCCTCATTCGGGTTATGCCGCGCCGCCGAGAGATTGCGCTCGAACGGGTCGGGAGAATAAAAATAGTGCGGCGTTTGCAGCAGCGCCAGCCGCGGGTCAATGAGAAAACTGCCGACGGTGGCTTGCAGGAAACCGCGCGTCGCGACGTGGTCGCAGTCAAACACGCTTTGTTGAATAAATCCGAAATTTGTGACGACTTCCTCCCTATCAGGGCGATTGTTACATGATGCGGACGCTGTTTGGCATTCCTAACAACGTGATCCGGTTAAGCGCTTTGACCATTGCCATAGCCTCACCTACCTGCGCGTCATAGTCATGCAGACTCAGATGACCACCCAGAAGTATTTTAAACCGGAACATGGCCGTTTCAGCCAGTGAACGCCGGTGATAACCTACTTTCTTTTTCCAGGTATCGTTATTGCCGCTCAGATGCTGATTTGCCACCGCATGGTTACGCTCATGGTATCGAGCTGGCCAATATTGCGCACCACTTCGCGGTGGGATAAGCGGCTTTATTTTTTTCCTCAGCAGAGCATCATGACAGTAACGCGTATCGTAAGCACTGTCAGCCGACGCTTCCCTGATTTTCCGGTGGGTTTGGTTAATCAGCCCGGGCAGCGCCTGCGCATCTGTCGTACCGCTTAGCGATAAATCGGCACAGATAATTTCATGTGTCGCGCTATCTACTGCCAGATGAAGCTTGCGCCATACTCTGCGCCTCTCAGCCCCATGCTGTCTGACTTTCCATTCGCCTTCGCCGAAGATTTTCAGGCCGGTGCCATCGATGACCAGGTGTGAGATTTCGCCGCGGGTTGGCGTTTTTATGCTGATGTCGACGGTTTTTGCTCGCCGGCTGACCAGAGAGTAATCTGGGCAGCGCAGCGACAGCCCCATCAGTTTAAAAATCGAGTCAACGAAACCCTGTAACGCCCGGAGCGAAAGGTTAAACACGCGCTTTATCATCAGAACCGTGGTAATGGCCATATCGGTGTAGTGAAGCGGCCGGCCACGATGTTCAGGTGGTGTACTCTCAGTCCATGCAGCAATGGCTGACTCATCAAGCCATACTGTCAGGTCCCCCCGCTGCCTGAGCGCATTGTTATATGCGGGCCAGTTGGTGATTTTAAACTTTTGCTTTGCCATGGGGACCTGATGTTGAAACGAATGTAGTGATCAGAGCCGCCAGTCACCTAAAAGTTCGATTTATTCAACAAAGCCAGTCAAACACGCAAATCAGTTCGCCCCGGGTCAGGGTCAGGGCATGGTTAAGGTTGCCCGCTTTTGCGTGTTTATTATCGTCGCGGGTGATATAGCCTACGCCGGCGTCGGCGGCAAACACCGCAAATTCGCTACGCTTGCCATCATCGAGAATATAGATACGCATTTTATCGCGCGGGTAATCAATGCATTGCGCCGCCAATACGCTTTGTTGAATAAATCCGAAATTTGTGACGACTTCCTCCCTATCAGGGCGATTGTTACATGATGCGAACGCTGTTTGGCATTCCTAACAACGTGATCCGATTAAGCGCTTTGACCATTGCCATAGCCTCACCTACCTGCGCGTCATAGTCATGCAGACTCAGATGACCACCCAGAAGTGTTTTAAACCGGAACATGGCCGTTTCAGCCAGTGAACGTCGGTGATAACCTACTTTCTTTTTCCAGGTATCGTTATTGCCGCTCAGATGCTGATTTGCCACCGCATGGTTACGCTCATGGTATCGAGCTGGCCAATATTGCGCACCACTTCGCGGTGGGATAAGCGGCTTTATTTTTTTCCTCAGCAGAGCATCATGACAGTAACGCGTATCGTAAGCACTGTCAGCCGACGCTTCCCTGATTTTCCGGTGGGTTTGGTTAATCAGCCCGGGCAGCGCCTGCGCATCTGTCGTACCGCTTAGCGATAAATCGGCACAGATAATTTCATGTGTCGCGCTATCTACTGCCAGATGAAGCTTGCGCCATACTCTGCGCCTCTCAGCCCCATGCTGCCTGACTTTCCATTCGCCTTCGCCGAAGATTTTCAGGCCGGTGCCATCGATGACCAGGTGTGAGATTTCGCCGCGGGTTGGCGTTTTTATGCTGATGTCGACGGTTTTTGCTCGCCGGCTGACCAGAGAGTAATCTGGGCAGCGCAGCGACAGCCCCATCAGTTTAAAAATCGCGTCAACGAAACCCTGTAACGCCCGGAGCGAAAGGTTAAACACGCGCTTTATCATCAGAACCGTGGTAATGGCCATATCGGTGTAGTGAAGCGGCCGGCCACGATGTTCAGGGGGTGTACTCTCAGTCCATGCAGCAATGGCTGACTCATCAAGCCATACTGTCATGTCCCCCCGCTGCCTGAGCGCATTGTTGTATGCGGGCCAGTTGGTGATTTTAAACTTTTGCTTTGCCATGGGGACCTGATGTTGAAACGAATGTAGTGATCAGAGCCGCCAGTCACCTAAAAGTTCGATTTATTCAACAAAGCCCCTACAACGTTGCACTGTTCATCAAAAAAAGGATTTATATCAAAAACATAAGGCTGGATGCAGTTTTCTCTGCCGAATGCTGATGTAACAACTAACGATAGCGAAACGTTCTTGTCCATCACTATTTTATCATAATGTTTAAACTCATCCTCGCTTTGTTGAATAAATCCGAAATTTGTGACGACTTCCTTCCTATCAGGGCGATTGTTACATGATGCGGACGCTGTTTGGCATTCCTAACAGTGTGATCCGGTTGAGTGCTTTAACCATTGCCATTGCCTCACCTACCTGCGCGTCATAGTCATGCAGACTCAGATGACCACCCAGAAGTGTTTTAAACCGGAACATGGCCGTTTCAGCCAGTGAACGCCGGTGATAACCTACTTTCTTTTTCCAGGTATCGTTATTGCCGCTCAGATGCTGATTTGCCACCGCATGGTTACGCTCATGGTATCGAGCTGGCCAATATTGCGCACCACTTCGCGGTGGGATAAGCGGCTTTATTTTTTTCCTCAGCAGAGCATCATGACAGTAACGCGTATCGTAAGCACTGTCAGCCGACGCTTCCCTGATTTTCCGGTGGGTTTGGTTAATCAGCCCGGGCAGCGCCTGCGCATCTGTCGTACCGCTTAGCGATAAATCGGCACAGATAATTTCATGTGTCGCGCTATCTACTGCCAGATGAAGCTTGCGCCATACTCTGCGCCTCTCAGCCCCATGCTGCCTGACTTTCCATTCGCCTTCGCCGAAGATTTTCAGGCCGGTGCCATCGATGACCAGGTGTGAGATTTCGCCGCGGGTTGGCGTTTTTATGCTGATGTCGACGGTTTTTGCTCGCCGGCTGACCAGAGAGTAATCTGGGCAGCGCAGCGACAGCCCCATCAGTTTAAAAATCGAGTCAACGAAACCCTGTAACGCCCGGAGCGAAAGGTTAAACACGCGCTTTATCATCAGAACCGTGGTAATGGCCATATCGGTGTAGTGAAGCGGCCGGCCACGATGTTCAGGTGGTGTACTCTCAGTCCATGCAGCAATGGCTGACTCATCAAGCCATACTGTCAGGTCCCCCCGCTGCCTGAGCGCATTGTTATATGCGGGCCAGTTGGTAATTTTAAACTTTTGCTTTGCCATGGGGACCTGATGTTGAAACGAATGTAGTGATCATAGCCGCCAGTCACCTAAAAGTTCGATTTATTCAACAAAGCCTGTGTCACGCTATCTACTGCCAGATGAAGCTTGCGCCATACTCTGCGCCTCTCAGCCCCATGCTGCCTGACTTTCCATTCGCCTTCGCCGAAGACTTTCAGGCCGGTGCCATCGATGACCAGGTGTGAGATTTCGCCGCGGGTTGGCGTTTTTATGCTGATGTCGACGGTTTTTGCTCGCCGGCTGACCAGAGAGTAATCTGGGCAGCGCAGCGACAGCCCCATCAGTTTAAAAATCGAGTCAACGAAACCCTGTAACGCCCGGAGCGAAAGGTTAAACACGCGCTTTATCATCAGAACCGTGGTAATGGCCATATCGGTGTAGTGAAGCGGCCGGCCACGATGTTCAGGTGGTGTACTCTCAGTCCATGCAGCAATGGCTGACTCATCAAGCCATACTGTCAGGTCCCCCCGCTGCCTGAGCGCATTGTTATATGCGGGCCAGTTGGTAATTTTAAACTTTTGCTTTGCCATGGGGACCTGATGTTGAAACGAATGTAGTGATCAGAGCCGCCAGTCACCTAAAAGTTCGATTTATTCAACAAAGCCTTTGAGGGGGATACATAGACCACTCATCAAACATCACCCTTGAGAATTAAGCATACTATTAAGGAGTGGTCAGTATTGACGGCAGCGGGATAAAATTACATCATTGAATTTCCCTTATTGACATGGCGAAGATTGCATGTTAATCGGATCGGCTTACCTAGGTGGATCATGCAGATGCCTAATTTATCGAGAAACACTACTGTTGGCAGTTTTTAATAACCTTACTAAAGTAATGCGAAGCGTGTTGCCATGAGAGCCATCATCGTCAGCCAAATTTTCAGTGGTTAACTTCGCACTCCCTGGACGCCCATATTCATAGACCAAAGTGGTCTAAAATGCGAGTCTTTTTAGATGCTTTTATACTTAAGCTTGAGCCTGATGCGTCAAGGCTCAAGCCAACGAAACCGTTTTATTTCCTAAGTGCGGATTTTATGTTCATCAATAACCTATGCCAGCCGCAAAAATAGAATTCACAGAAGGGATCCCATATTTGAGATACACGCCCACGGTACTGCCTAAAGCGCAGGAAATAATAGTGACTGAATGAGTGATTGGCATTGATACGTCATTAGGTAGTTTGCCCAGTTTACGTGATCTCTCCAGATGATGTCGGCTAGTACGTAAAATATAATAGTCAACTAATATTACACCCGCGATGGGAGGGAAAATTAAACCAAGCGCCATCAAGAAGGGAATGAAAGCATCCAAAACGCCTGACAATGACAATAATGTGCCGAGCAAGCCTATCAGCAACGTTATGGCTGTATAATTGAATCTCTTACCGGTCAGCATTTCAAGAAAGCCAATGATGTTAATAGAGGCGGAGTATAAATTGGTGTCATTAACCTTGATGGCGGATAATATAACTGTAAGAACGCCAATCCAACCCGCCGTATGAATCATGATGAGCCTGTTTAGAAAGTTGTGTATTTGCCTGATTTTGATATGTTCAATCCAACATCAAAAACAGGTTAATTTATGGACGAAAAACAGTTGCAGGCTCTGGCTAACGAACTGGCCAAAAATCTCAAAACCCCTGAAGATCTCAGTCACTTCGAATCGGCTGCTGAAAAAAATTAGCGTCGAAGCATCTCTCAATGCCGAAATGACCCATCACCTCGGCTACGATAAAAATCAGCCTAAACCGGGGACCAACGCCCGTAACGGCTATTCCACAAAAACCGTTACCACTGGCGATGGCCCGCTGGCGCTGCGTACTCCGCGCGATCGTGACGGTTCCTTTGAACCGCAACTGGTGAAGAAGAACCAGACCCGGATTACCGGGATGGATAACCAGATTTTATCGTTGTACGCCAAAGGGATGACCACCCGCGAGATCGCCGCCGCGTTCAAAGAGCTGTATGACGCCGATGTCTCGCCGGCGCTGGTCTCAAAGGTCACCGATGCGGTCATGGAGCAGGTTGTCGAATGGCAAAACCGGCCTCTGGATGCAGTCTATCCCATTGTTTATCTTGACTGTATCGTTCTAAAAGTCCGGCAGGACAGCCGCATCATCAACAAATCTGTGTTCCTGGCGCTGGGCATCAACATCGAAGGCCAGAAAGAGTTGCTAGGTATGTGGCTGGCCGAAAATGAAGGCGCAAAGTTCTGGCTGAACGTGCTGACAGAGCTGAAAAACCGCGGCCTGAACGATATCCTTATCGCCTGCGTAGACGGGCTGAAAGGTTTCCCTGACGCTATTAACGCGGTGTATCCGGAGGCGCGGCTCCAGCTGTGTATCGTACATATGGTGCGCAACAGCCTGCGGTTCGTCTCCTGGAAGGACTACAAGGCCGTCACCCGCGACCTGAAAGCTATCTATCAGGCCCCTACGGAAGAAGCCGGCTTGCAGGCGCTGGAAGCGTTCTCCAGTGCCTGGGACATCCGCTACCCGCAAATAAGTCGAAGCTGGCAGGCAAACTGGGCCAATCTGGCCACGTTCTTTGCCTACCCAACGGACATCCGCAAGGTGATCTACACGACCAACGCCATCGAGTCGTTAAACAGCGTGATCCGGCATGCCATCAAAAAGCGCAAGGTGTTCCCGACCGACGACGCAGTGAAAAAGGTGGTGTGGCTGGCGATACAGGCGGCCTCACAGAAATGGACAATGCCTTTGAGGGACTGGCGCATGGCAATGAGCCGCTTTATTATCGAGTTCGGTGACCGCCTGGACGGTCACTTCTGAGAAAAGGCATTTACACAGAATCGTGTACAGGGTCATCATGATCTCTACAACATTCGAGGTACCCAACGCATGAGCGACTAATATAGCTATTCCATTGATAAAGAATTCACCGATAATCACCGAGGACATTATCATCCAAAATAGGTGTTTACCGTTTTTACAATATCGGCTTGTATCAGGTGTAATCAAGGCGCCTACGATAGGCTTTGTTGAATAAATCGAACTTTTAGGTGACTGGCGGCTCTGATCACTACATTCGTTTCAACATCAGGTCCCCATGGCAAAGCAAAAGTTTAAAATCACCAACTGGCCCGCATACAACAATGCGCTCAGGCAGCGGGGGGACATGACAGTATGGCTTGATGAGTCAGCCATTGCTGCATGGACTGAGAGTACACCACCTGAACATCGTGGCCGGCCGCTTCACTACACCGATATGGCCATTACCACGGTTCTGATGATAAAGCGCGTGTTTAACCTTTCGCTCCGGGCGTTACAGGGTTTCGTTGACGAGATTTTTAAACTGATGGAGCTGTCGCTGCGCTGCCCAGATTACTCTCTGGTCAGCCGGCGAGCAAAAACCGTTGACATCAGCATAAAAACGCCAACCCGCGGCGAAATCTCACACTTGGTCATCGATGGCACCGGCCTGAAAATCTTCGGCGAAGGCGAATGGAAAGTCAGGCAGCATGGGGCTGAGAGGCGCAGAGTATGGCGCAAGCTTCATCTGGCAGTAGATAGCGCGACACATGAAATTATCTGTGCCGATTTATCGCTAAGCGGTACGACAGATGCGCAGGCACTGCCCGGGCTGATTAACCAAACCCACCGGAAAATCAGGGAAGCGTAGGCTGACAGTGCTTACGATACGCGTTACTGTCATGATGCTCTGCTGAGGAAAAAAATAAAGCCGCTTATCCCACCGCGAAGTGGTGCGCAATATTGGCCAGCTCGATACCATGAGCGTAACCATGCGGTGGCAAATCAGCATCTGAGCGGCAATAACGATACCTGGAAAAAGAAAGTAGGTTATCACCGGCGTTCACTGGCTGAAACGGCCATGTTCCGGTTTAAAACACTTCTGGGTGGTCATCTGAGTCTGCATGACTATGACGCGCAGGTAGGTGAGGCAATGGCAATGGTTAAAGCGCTTAACCAGATCACACTGTTAGGAATGCCAAACAGCGTCCGCATCATGTAACAATCGCCCTGATAGGGAGGAAGTCGTCACAAATTTCGGATTTATTCAACAAAGCGTCACCGAGGTTGATGCGAGCATTTTGCAGACGGTCGACAAGGATACTCTCATTGAAGGGGAGTGGATGTATCGAGACGGAAAAATCCAGCCGCGAATTTACAGTGCTGAAGAACACCGCGAAGCGGCAGCCATGCTGAAAGAAGAAAAGCAGCGACAGGCTGAGAACAAAATAGCCCCGCTGGCACGTGCTGTTCGACTAGGTATATCAACGGATAAAGGGCTTTGTTGAATAAATGAGCCTGTTTAGAAATTTGTGTATTTGCCTGATTTTGATATGTTCAATCCAACATCAAAAACAGGTTAATTTATGGACGAAAAACAGTTGCAGGCTCTGGCTAACGAACTGGCCAAAAATCTCAAAACCCCTGAAGATCTCAGTCACTTCGATCGGCTGCTGAAAAAAATCAGCGTCGAAGCAGCTCTCAATGCCGAAATGACCCATCACCTCGGCTACGATAAAAATCAGCCTAAACCGGGGACCAACGCCCGCAACGGCTATTCCACAAAAACCGTTACCACTGGCGATGGCCCGCTGGCGCTGCGTACTCCGCGCGATCGTGACGGTTCCTTTGAACCGCAACTGGTGAAGAAGAACCAGACCCGGATTACCGGGATGGATAACCAGATTTTATCGTTGTACGCCAAAGGGATGACCACCCGCGAGATCGCCGCCGCGTTCAAAGAGCTGTATGACGCCGATGTCTCGCCGGCGCTGGTCTCAAAGGTCACCGATGCGGTCATGGAGCAGGTTGTCGAATGGCAAAACCGGCCTCTGGATGCAGTCTATCCCATTGTTTATCTTGACTGTATCGTTCTAAAAGTCCGGCAGGACAGCCGCATCATCAACAAATCTGTGTTCCTGGCGCTGGGCATCAACATCGAAGGCCAGAAAGAGTTGCTAGGTATGTGGCTGGCCGAAAATGAAGGCGCAAAGTTCTGGCTGAACGTGCTGACAGAGCTGAAAAACCGCGGCCTGAACGATATCCTTATCGCCTGCGTAGACGGGCTGAAAGGTTTCCCTGACGCTATTAACGCGGTGTATCCGGAGGCGCGGCTCCAGCTGTGTATCGTACATATGGTGCGCAACAGCCTGCGGTTCGTCTCCTGGAAGGACTACAAGGCCGTCACCCGCGACCTGAAAGCTATCTATCAGGCCCCTACGGAAGAAGCCGGCTTGCAGGCGCTGGAAGCGTTCTCCAGTGCCTGGGACATCCGCTACCCGCAAATAAGTCGAAGCTGGCAGGCAAACTGGGCCAATCTGGCCACGTTCTTTGCCTACCCAACGGACATCCGCAAGGTGATCTACACGACCAACGCCATCGAGTCGTTAAACAGCGTGATCCGGCATGCCATCAAAAAGCGCAAGGTGTTCCCGACCGACGACGCAGTGAAAAAGGTGGTGTGGCTGGCGATACAGGCGGCCTCACAGAAATGGACAATGCCTTTGAGGGACTGGCGCATGGCAATGAGCCGCTTTATTATCGAGTTCGGTGACCGCCTGGACGGTCACTTCTGAGAAAAGGCATTTACACAGAATCGTGTACAGGGTCGAATAAATCGAACTTTTAGGTGACTGGCGGCTCTGATCACTACATTCGTTTCAACATCAGGTCCCCATGGCAAAGCAAAAGTTTAAAATCACCAACTGGCCCGCATACAACAATGCGCTCAGGCAGCGGGGGGACCTGACAGTATGGCTTGATGAGTCAGCCATTGCTGCATGGACTGAGAGTACACCACCTGAACATCGTGGCCGGCCGCTTCACTACACCGATATGGCCATTACCACGGTTCTGATGATAAAGCGCGTGTTTAACCTTTCGCTCCGGGCGTTACAGGGTTTCGTTGACTCAATTTTTAAACTGATGGGGCTGTCGCTGCGCTGCCCAGATTACTCTCTGGTCAGCCGGCGAGCAAAAACCGTCGACATCAGCATAAAAACACCAACCCGCGGCGAAATCTCACACCTGGTCATCGATGGCACCGGCCTGAAAGTCTTCGGCGAAGGCGAATGGAAAGTCAGGCAGCATGGGGCTGAGAGGCGCAGAGTATGGCGCAAGCTTCATCTGGCAGTAGATAGCGTGACACATGAAATTATCTGTGCCGATTTATCGCTAAGCGGTACGACAGATGCGCAGGCGCTGCCCGGGCTGATTAACCAAACCCACCGGAAAATCAGGGAAGCGTCGGCTGACAGTGCTTACGATACGCGTTACTGTCATGATGCTCTGCTGAGGAAAAAAATAAAGCCGCTTATCCCACCGCGAAGTGGTGCGCAATATTGGCCAGCTCGATACCATGAGCGTAACCATGCGGTGGCAAATCAGCATCTGAGCGGCAATAACGATACCTGGAAAAAGAAAGTAGGTTATCACCGGCGTTCACTGGCTGAAACGGCCATGTTCCGGTTTAAAACACTTCTGGGTGGTCATCTGAGTCTGCATGACTATGACGCGCAGGTAGGTGAGGCTATGGCAATGGTCAAAGCGCTTAACCGGATCACGCTGTTAGGAATGCCAAACAGCGTCCGCATCATGTAACAATCACCCTGATAGGGAGGAAGTCGTCACAAATTTCGGATTTATTCAACAAAGCACAGCTGAGCCGCCTTTTGGCATAGCAGAGAGGCTAAATATGCATGTGCTAACCAGCATCTGTTGTCTTGGGTTTTCATTGTCTCCTATGGGCATTTTTCTTGAGATTTTTCCGCAGGAGGTGGTAGCGCTTAAATTGGCACAGTGGGTCAGTTTTGGAGCAGCAGTGACACAGAAAAATGAATAGCGATATTTATACTCTACGGCTCTGTTTGTATCTGCATATTTCTGCATGAGTGATAATTATTTTGACGATCAATAACCAATAATTGATCGGTAAAACTTATATTTATATGTAGAAACTATATTGATGAATACACCAATCATACCATGGGTGGGAGGAAAGCGAAGGCTGGCTAAACATATTTTACCGTGCTTTCCTGCGCACAAATTTTACGTTGAACCATTCTGTGGAGGAGCTGCGCTGTTTTTCAGCAAGGATCCATCCACAGTCGAAGTGTTGAACGATATCAACGGGGATTTGATAAACCTCTATCGGGTAGTCAAGTACCATTTGGAGGAATTCGTCCACCAGTTCAAGTGGGCCTTGAGCAGCAGGCAGCTGTTTGATTGGCTGAAAGAAATACCTCCGCAAACGCTGATCGATATACAGCGAGCCGCCCGCTTTTACTGTCTTCAGCAGCTCACATTTGGTGGCAAAGTGAGCGGGCAGAACTTTGGTACTTCGGCTGTGCGATCACAGTCATTGACGAAGAACAGCTATCACAGGCTCACCTGCGTTTATCCCATGCAACCATAAAGCATCTTGGGTGGCAGGCTTGTATTGAAAAATATGATAGGCCACACTCATTGTTCTATCTTGATCCACCTTACTGGAAGACTCAAGGCTATGGCACAGCGTTTGGCCTGGAGCAATACAGCATCATTGATAGCCTTGCTCATTCAATAGCAGGAAGAATGGTGATTTCAGTTAATGATATCCCAGAAATGAGGCTCATCTTCAAAAACCTTCATATCGACGTTGTTGACCTAAAATACTCATTAGGCAAGAACCGTCATAGTAGACGCGAGTTGGTCATTCGTAATTTCGCCTGATTTCCTGTTTGCAAACAATTCTGGACTGTCCAAAATAGCCATTTTTTAGGGGTTATGGGAGTCCAGAATTGTTTGCAAATTAGTCCAGAATTGATTGCATCGCTACATATCGCGGCAAAGGCTCCGCCTTCCGGGTATACGCGTAGAGGTTTCACGCCTACGTGTGCGCCGCTCCCCCATGGGTACAGGCACAAGCGTCTGCTGAGTTCTGGCACAGGCGACTGCTGGACAGGCATCTGCTGGATTCAAGCACAGGCATCTGCGGGCCGCCTCCGCTTGCACCCGGGGCGGGAGCGAGAGACCCGTAGGGGGCTAGCCAATCCCAGAACGCGATTGGCAAAATCGTTCGGCCCGGCTTGGCCAGCTTGCGGCGACGAAGTCGGCTGACAGTCCCGTCGCGGCTTACTGCGTTGTACCATCAGTTTTGGTACCGTCGGGCGATCCGGTGCCGGTGGTACCGGTTTCTACTTTCTTATTGACGTCCGGGCAACGGCCGTCTTTACACATGGTATTTTTATGCTGCTCGGTTTTATTCAGACCGGAAGCATCGGTACCGGTGGTGGTGCCGATGGTATTAGTGTTAGTGCTGCTATTATTGATATCCTTATTATCAACGCTATTGGGTGCGTTGTTTTGCAGTTCAGGCACGCCGCCGTCGCTACCACCCGCGTTAGATCCCGTGTCGGGTGCCGCCAGTACCGCGCCACTCCCGAGCGTCATAGCCGTGGTAAGAAAAAGCATTGCCATTTTTTTGCTGATGTTCGTCTGCATAGTTTTTCCTCTTAACCCGTTTTGATAAAGCCCCGCAGGTAAAAACCTGTTGGAGAGAGAATGTCGAGACGCAGAGCATCCCGCTGCGAAAAAAAATGAAAGCCTGCGCTAACCGGAGTTAAGTGCCGGTTATCTTTGGCTTATCATAAATTAAGCATAGTAAAGAATTAGCCAATATCAAATTTATTGGCTTTTAATAACGCTTTGTGGATTTATAGCCTGCACCACAAGGGATAGATTGGATCGCCTTTTTTAATTTTGTCGTCGTGCCTGGAGCTAAGCAGATTTAACATGAATTACCAAAATGATGATTTACGCATTACCGAGATCAACGAGTTGCTGCCGCCGGTAGCATTATTGGAGAAATATCCGGCGACGGACCGCGCTGCGAGCACCGTTTCCGCCGCACGTTCGGCTGTTCACAAGATCCTCAAAGGTAATGATGATCGTCTACTGGTAGTGATTGGCCCTGTTCGATTCACGATCCGCAAGCCGCTCTTGAATATGCCGGACGCCTGCTTAAACTGCGCGAAAGCCTGAGCGGCGAGCTGGAGGTGGTCATGCGGGTGTACTTTGAGAAACCGCGCACCACGGTCGGCTGGAAAGGGCTAATCAACGATCCCCACATGGACGGCAGTTTCCAAATCAACGAGGGTCTGCGTATCGCGCGCCGTTTATTGTTGGCGATTAACGACAGCGGCCTGCCCGCGGCGGGCGAGTTCCTCGATATGATCACCCCGCAATATCTGGCTGATTTGATGGGCTGGGGCGCCATCGGCGCCCGCACCACCGAATCTCAGGTGCACCGTGAGCTGGCTTCCGGGCTTTCCTGCCCGGTGGGTTTCAAAAACGGCACCGACGGCACCATTAAAGTTGCTATTGACGCCATCAATGCCGCCGGCGCGCCGCACTGCTTTTTGTCGGTCACCAAATGGGGCCATTCCGCTATCGTCAACACCAGCGGCAACGCCGGCTGTCATATCATTTCGCGCGGCGGCCGCGAGCCCAACTACAGCACCCATCACGTGCAGGCCGTGAAGGAAGGGCTCACCAAGGCTGGGCTGCCGGCGCTGGTGATGATCGATTGCAGTCACGCCAACAGCAGCAAACAGTTTAAAAAGCAAATGATCGTGGCGGAAGATGTCTGTGAACAGTTAGCTGCGGGTGAAACCGGTATTATCGGGGTGATGGTGGAAAGTCATCTGGTGGAAGGAAACCAGGGCGCCGAGCCGGGTGCGCTGGTGTATGGCCAGAACGTGACGGACGCCTGCATCGGTTGGGATGATACCGAAAACATGCTGAAGCAGCTTGCGCAGGCGGTGCGCGCGCGACGGCAGAAATAAAAAAACCGCGCCGGACCTCCCCAATAAGGGCGGCGTCGTCTTGGCGCCCTCAGCGGGGCGCGTCGGTTATTTCGCTTTACCCTGATTAGCGACCACGGCGGCCTTGGCGGCGATCTCGTCAGCGTTGCCGAGGTAGTAGTGCTTAATCGGCTTCATATTGTCGTCGAATTCGTACACTAGCGGTACGCCGGTCGGGATGTTCAGTTCCAGAATCTCTTCTTCGTTCAGATTGTCCAGGAATTTCACCATGGCGCGAATGGAGTTGCCGTGGGCGGCGATAATGATCCGTTCACCGCTCTTCATGCGAGGCAGAATCGTTTCGTTCCAGTAAGGAATCACGCGATCGATGGTTAACGCCAGGCTTTCGGTGGTGGGCAGTTCGGCGGCGGTCAAGTTGGAATAACGCGCATCGTGTCCCGGGAAGCGCTCGTCCTCTCGGGTCAGTTCCGGCGGGGTGATCGCAAAACCGCGACGCCACTGTTTTACCTGTTCATCACCGTATTTTTCCGCGGTTTCGGCTTTATTAAGTCCCTGCAGCGCACCGTAATGGCGCTCGTTCAGACGCCAGGATTTTTCCACCGGCAGCCAGGGCTGATCCAGTTCGTCCAGGACGCCCCACAGGGTGTGAATGGCGCGCTTCAGTACAGAGGTATAGGCGAAATCAAACACATAGCCTTCCGCTTTCAGTACCTGGCCCGCTTGCTTCGCTTCGGTGCGGCCCTTGTCAGACAGGTCAACATCGGTCCAACCGGTGAAACGGTTTTCATTGTTCCACTGGCTTTCGCCGTGACGTATCAGAACCAGTTTAGTTACAGCCATTACGCGACTCCTCAACGTCCTAAGATTTTCATGATAACTCCACGCATTATATAGCCTGCTTATATCAGGCGGCAACCGCCAGGGGGCCGACAGCAGGAATAAATTTCACAAGCAAACCGTTTACAGCGCCAGGAACCGGTAACGGGTTTGCGAAGCGTAGGCTTCCGTCGACTTGAGCAAGCATGCGGGCTGCGGCCATTCTGGATGATGGGGACTGTCGGGTAAAAATTCGCTTTCCAGCGTGACTCCGCTGTAGTTGAGATATTCGTCGCCTTGGCGAGCCGGCGTGCCGGCGAGAAAATTGCCGGTATAGAGCTGAAGGGCCGGCGCAGTGGTAAACACCTCCATTTGTACTTCGCCGTCGGCCGACCAAAGACGGGCCGCGGGTTCTTCGGCGCTGCTCAGGCCCGGATACAGCAGATAACCGTGGTCGTAACCCTTCATGCGCTGCTGATTGCGATCGCGCAGGAAGTCGGCGGCGATCGTTTTTGGCTGGCGAAAATCCATGCCGGTGTTGTCGACATCGGTCGGATCGGCGCAGGGAATGCCCTCGCTATCCACCGGCAAATATTGGTTGGCCATGATTTGCAGGCGCTGCTGGCGAATATCGCTGTTGGCGCCGTCAAGGTGGAAATAACCGTGATTGGTGAGATTGACCGGGCAGGGCTTATCCACCGTAGCGTGGTAATCGATTTGTAACGCGTTATCCTCGGTGACGGTATAGCGTACGTCCGCTACCAGATTGCCCGGATAGCCCTGATCGCCGTCGGCGGGCACCAGCGCCACGACGCAACCACCGAAACCGCCGCCGGTCATACGTACACCGCCTGCCTCACCAATCTCCCCTTTGATAATCGTGCCCAGGGTGTCGATGGCCGGCACGGTAATTTCAAAATCGTCGCGCATTGAGGCGTGAGATTCAGCCATCAAACGGCCCATCAGCCTGAGATCGTCTGCCGCCAGAGCATCGGCCGCGGCCAGCGTGCGTGCATTTTCGCTTAACACGTGGCGCACCCGCTTGGTGACCATGTCATCGAGTTCATGGGCCACCGCCTCAAATTGTTCCAGCGCGACATCGCGCAGTTTTTCCACCGCGAAGAAGCGCGCGCCGGTTTCACACTGCTCGCGGCGGGCGTTGTATTCACTGTCCACCAGGCCGCGTTTGACGTTGGAATTGACGATAACCACCGCGACATTGTCCGGCATCGGCACCGCGCGCGTACCCAAGGTACGGCTGTCGATCAACAAAGCGTGGTTGTCTTTGCCCAGCGCCGAAATCAGCTGATCCATAATGCCGCAGTTACAGCCGACGAACTGATTTTCCGCTTCTTGTCCGTTAAGCGCCAGCGCCACGTTATCCACCGATAGGTGATAAAGCGATTGCAGCGCTTTGCCCACGGCAACCTCTAGCGCTGCCGACGAACTCAGGCCGGCTCTCTGGGGGACATTGCCGCTGATAACCAGGTCGGCGCCGCCAAAACGCCCATCCCGCCGCTGTAAATGTTTTACTACCCCGCGAACATAATTGGACCATTGCTGATCGGCTTGGGATAAAATTGGCTCATCCAGAGAAAAAATATCGTGCTGGCGGTCATAGTCCACGGCAATAACCCGAATTTTGCGATTGTCACGGCGCGCGCAGCTAATCACCGTCTCGTAATCGATCGCGCAGGGGAGCACGAAGCCGTCGTTATAATCGGTATGCTCGCCGATGAGATTGACCCGGCCGGGTGTTTTCACCGTCAGGGTGGCATCATAGCCAAAGGCGTCGCGAAAAACGGTTTCAGTGGTGTTTAGTAAACTCATATTGAGGCTCCAGATTGCCGAAAATAATTTTCGCTGACCGCGCGCAGGCGCTCGGCGGCTTGTTCCGCGGTCAGATCGCGCTGGGTTTCCGCCAGCATTTCATAGCCCACCATAAATTTACGTACCGTGGCGGAGCGCAGCAGCGGCGGATAAACATGCGCATGTAATTGCCAATGTGCATGGTCGCCGTCGGTAAAGGGCGCGCCGTCGGCCAGCTCGCGGGCGGCGTAGTTCAAAAGCAGGGAGGACCCCTGCTGCCGGTAATACTCTCGCTGTAAACGGTCTTCGCGTTCGGCTTCGTTGGGCAGAAAACTGTTGGACCAAATCTGCCCGTGGGGATGGGGATTGGAGCAGCCCATGGCGGCGCCTTTGTTCTCGAACACCTGTACCCAGGGATAGGTTTTACCCAGTTCCGCGCTTTGATCGCGCCAGGCGGCGATCACCGCCTCAAGCGCCGGCAGCGACAGCTCGGGAAGCGTTTTACTGTGGTCTGGAGAGAAGCAGATTACCCGGCTGGTACCGCGGGCGCTTTGACTACGAAACAGCGGATCATCGCTGGGCGGCGCGTCGGGGGTATCCGGTATAAGCGCGGCAAAATCGTTGGTAAACACGTGCGTAGTGCGGTAATCGGGATTACGATCGCCGGTAATGCGGGTATTGCCCGGACAAAGGTAGCAGTCCGGATCGTGCGCCGGCAGGGTTTGCGCTGAAGGCATTTCCTGCTGGCCTTGCCAGGGGCGCTTGGCCCGGTGAGGTGAAACCAGGATCCACTGACCGGTCAAGGGGTTATAACGTCGATGGGGATGATCGACGGGATTAAACGGTTGCATGAGATCTCCTTAGTCCGGGTAGCCGTTCGGGTGCCGGGACTGCTAACGCCAGGTGTTGCGGACCGTATCTTCCAGCGTTCGGGTGACACGCCAGTTCAATTCCCGCGCGGCCTTTTCCGACGCTGCCCAGTAGGCGGCCAGATCGCCGTCGCGTCGGGGGGCGAAATGGTAAGGCAGTGGCTTACCGCACGCCTGGCTGAAGGCTTCCACCACTTCCAGCACGCTATGGCCTTTGCTCGAGCCCAGATTATAGATATGCACGCCGGGCCGGTCGCGCAGCGTGGTCAGCTCAGCAAGATGGCCGTCGGCCAAATCTAAAACATGAATATAGTCGCGAACGCCGGTACCGTCCGGCGTCGGAAAATCATTGCCGTAAATCGCCAGAGAGGGGCGACGTCCCACCGCGACCTGGGCAATAAAGGGCATCAGATTGTTCGGCATCCCCTGCGGATCTTCTCCCATCTCGCCCGAAGGATGGGCGCCGACCGGATTGAAATAGCGCAACAGGCTGATGCTCCAGCGGGGATCGGCATGCTGCAGATCCTTAAGTATCTGTTCGACCATCAATTTGCTGCGGCCGTAGGGGCTGGCGGGATGCCCGGTGGGCAAGCTTTCGTCGTAAGGGGTGACGGGCTGAACGCCGTAAACGGTGGCCGAGGAGCTGAATATCAGGTTGACAACGCCGGCCTCCCGCATGGCTTCTACCAGGGCAAGAGTGCCGTAAACGTTATTATCATAATAGTCGATAGGAAGATTGACCGATTCGCCTACCGCCTTCAGACCGGCGAAGTGAATTACCGCCTCAATATCGTGCTCGGCGAAAATCTTCGCCAGCAGTTGCCGGTCGCGTATGTCGCCTTGATAAAACGCCGGCGTGTGGCCGCTTAATCGGCCAAGGGTCGCCACGACGGAACTTTTGCTGTTACATAGGTTGTCGACAATCACGGGCGTGATGCCGGCAGCGATAAGCTGCAAACAGGTGTGGCTGCCGATGTAACCACCTGTAACCAGGACTGACATAATTCAACTCCCTTCGATTTAACGAGAATACTCTAGCATGATCCGCTCAAGGAAAAGGTGATCCTGCCGCGATTTATGAAATCGATTACATTTATACTAGCGCAAGGATACCACCCATCAGCGCCAGCCTCGCGCTCTCTTCTTTTATCCAACCACCGCCTCAATGGGCGTTAACAGCGGTTAAATGTGGTAGCGATTACATGCTGAATGGAGTAAATCTTACACGTAGGGGAGAGGATGACCCGAGACGGAAAGGGGACAGGCGCGTAGTTCTTGGCCGGGATAGCGCCACGTCAGGCGTCGAGCGTTTCTAGCTGATATCGATAGCGTTCTCCGTCAGGCACGAAGGTTAACCGGTGGGTAATACATTCCGGCGCATCTTCGGCATGATGGGAAACGAACAGCAGTTGGGTGCTACCTTGGCCAATCAACACGTCTATCCAGCGGCGCACCAGCTGGCGGTTAAGCGGATCCAAACCCTGTAGCGGCTCGTCGAGAATCAGCAGCGCTGGATGTTTAACCAACGCGCGCGCAATCAAGGTCAGACGCTGCTGACCCCAGGAGAGACCGTGAAACGCCGCGTCGGCCTGACTCTCCAGCCCGAGTAAACGCAGCCACTGCCGCGTCAACTGCTGCTGCCGCTCCGAGGGCGACTGGTAAACGCCGATAGAATCAAAAAAACCGGACAAGATGACGCTACGCGGGCTGGCGCTGACGCGATAATCCAAATGCAGGCTGCTGCTGACATAGCCGATATGGCGTTTGATATCCCAAATGGTTTCGCCGCTGCCGCGCCGACGGCCGAACAACGTGAGATCGTTACTGTATCCTTGCGGATGGTCGCCGGTTACCAGACTGAGCAGCGTGGATTTACCGGCGCCGTTCGGGCCGACAATCTGCCAGTGCTGGCTCGGCGCCACCTGCCAATCCAGATGGTGTAAAATCGGCCGGTCCTGGTAAGACACGACGCCGTCGCGCAAGGTAATCAGCGGCTGGTCCGCCGGTAGCGCGGCCTGCTGCTGCGGCGAGTCGGTTTCCGGGAGTGCCAGATCCTGCAGAGATTCCAGATGGGCCAGCTGCGCCACCAGCAGGCTTTGACGCGAGCCGGTGCAGGTCAGCGCACAATCCACCAGGATACCGACCCGGTCGATATAGTCAGGAATATCCTCGAACCGGTTGAGGATCAATACCAGCGTACAGGCGTTGTCCGCCAGACCGGCTAAGCGTTCGCTTAATTGCTTACGTGAGGCTACGTCCAGACCGTCGAACGGCTCATCGAGAATCAGCAAATCCGGCCGCGCCATCAGCGCCTGGCACAGCAGCACTTTACGGGACTCGCCGGTGGAAAGGTATTTGAACCGGCGCGTCAGCAACTGGCTGATACCGAATTGATCCGCCAATATTTGGCAGCGCGCATCGTCGTGGTGGTGCTGCTGAATAATCTCCGCCGCGGTGCTGCCGGTGTCATCTTCGCCGGGGCTCAGCAGGTCGGTATTGGCCCGCTGCCACTCCTCCTCCACCAGCCGCTGCACTTGTTCCAGCGATAGGCGGGCAATGCGCCGATAGTCGGTGCGGCGTTCGCCGGCCAAAAGGGTGAGGTCCTCGGCCAGCGCGCGCGCCAGGGCGGATTTTCCGCTGCCGTTGGCACCGACGAAAGCCCAGCTCTGGCCGGTAGCAATGCTGACGTCATTCAGGGTAAGCACGCGGGTATCGTTAAGGCGGAATGAACCTTGCGAAATTTGCAATGAAGACATCGATTGTTCCTTTGAACGCAACGGAAGGAGCAGCATAGGAAATTTGCGCGGCGATGTCAATGGCGGCGGGCCGCCTTTAGCACAGCGTGGCAGAGGATGGCCTGGTCGGCATTAAAATATGCTGCTATCGGCTGCGATAACTTTAGCTTATCGGTTACCGCGGTCGGCACCGTGGCGCACAGCTGCTGGCCGCCGGGCAGAAGGATAAGCGCTTCATCGTTTTCCCCGCCGCGTTCCAAATGAGTCAGAGTGCCGTGCAACACATTGTCCGCCTGCGGCGCGTCCGCGGCGGGTAAGGCAAGGGAAATCCAGGGCGCCTTTATCAGCACCAGCACCTCTTTGCCTCGCTCCAACTGTAGCCGCTCGGCGCTCTTTCGGTCAGGGCAACGTTCAATTGCGTGTTGCCATCGACCAGCGCGACCGTCACCTGCTGCTGCACCGGTTGGAGATGACGATTGACGATGGTGCCGAAAAATTGATTGCGCGCGCTGGTTTGCAGCGAGAAACGCGCAATCGCCGCCAACAGGCTGTCTAACGGTAAGCTATCGTCCTGCAGGACATCGAAGACCTTTTGCTGAATTTGGCCCAGCAGGTCGTAGAGCTGCAGCAACCGCTCGGCGTAGCGGGTTAACGTGGTGCCGCCGCCGCCTTTGCCGCCGGTCGCGCGCGCCACCAGCGCCTGTTCCGCCAGCGCGTTCATGGCATCCCAGGCGCTTTTGTAGCTGACGCCCGCCAGTTTCGCGCCCTGACTGATGGAGCCGGTGGCGCGGATCTGTTTGAGTAGCGCAATGCGGCGCGGGTCGGCGAACAGTTGCTGACGGAGTTTCAGGGTTAACAGAATTTCTGCCTGCATGCGCAAACCTCGTGGCTCAAAAAGGAAATTGTCGCTTATCCGACGGCCAGCGGCAAATAACGCCGGTCGTGATAACATAAAAGGCCTAATCGCCGCAGCCAGAAACTGGTATAAAGATAATGAAAATAACCATTATGCGCCAACTAGAAGCTATGAGGTAACGATGCTTGAACTATTAGAGAGCCTGGCCATTGTCATTTTAATGGTGCCTGTCGTCATGGCGATTATCCTGGGACTGATTTACCTGCTGGGAGAATTGTTCAATATCATCTCCAAGTTTGGGCAGCCCAAACAGCGTCGCCAGTCGAGCGACGACGTGAAACCGGCTTCCCGTCAGTAACGGCCTGTCGGGCGTGCTTCGCGGGCGGCTGCCGCGCGGCACGCACCCGTGCGTAAAAGTACGCCACCGCTTTTAAACCTTTAGTCGGGTCGCCGCCGTCCAGTGCCCAGGCGGTATCCACGTCATAAAGTCTGCCACCGCCTTTCAACGTTTTTCCGGACGGCTGCCCGCGCCGGCTGCGCCAGGCGGTGCTCTCCTTTCGCGCCTTATCCCCCGCCGTATGACCCGAAGCGCGTCCCCCATGTCCGATCCTGCTCTTTTCGTCCGTTTCGCCGCTATAATCACCGTCTTCGGACATGCGCCGTCGCCGGGGCTTTACACACCCGGCCCCGGCGCATATTCTGTGGGCGTTTAATAAGTGTTTCGGTAATCAATGAGGATGTAATGGAACCACGGGAAAGCGGCAAACTACGGGTCGCGGTGCTGTTCGGCGGCCAGTCCACCGAGCATGAAGTGTCGCTGCGCTCATCGTTGAATGTCATTCGCGCCATCGACCGGCAACGATACGATTTGGCCCTCATCGGGGTAGATAAACACGGGCGTTGGACGTTGTGCGACGAGCAGGACTATCTGCTTAATCCTGACGATCCTGCCGCCATTCGCCTGGCGCCGGCGCGGCGTTATCTGGCCGTCGTGCCCGGTCAGCAGCGGGCACAGCTGATTGATGCCGCCAACGGCCAGCCGTTGCCATCGATTGATGTCGCTTTCTCGGTGTTGCACGGCGCCAGCGGTGAGGACGGATCGGTGCAGGGACTGCTCAGGGTTCTTAATATTCCCTATGCCGGGCCAGACGTGCTGGGGTCGGCGGTCTGTATGGACAAGGACATGACCAAGTGCGTGCTGCGCGACGCCGGCGTACCGGTTACGCCTTCGGTGACGCTGCTGCGCACGGGAGACGCGGCGCCGGATTTCGACGCCATCGTCAGCCAGTTGGGCCTGCCGCTGTTCATTAAACCTGCCAGCCAGGGATCGTCGGTGGGGGTCAGTAAAGTGACCGATCGGGCCACCTTCGACGCGGCGTTGGCGCTGGCTTTCCGTTATGATGCTAAAGTCCTGGTTGAACAGACTATAACCGGACGGGAAATCGAAACCGCCGTCCTGGGCAACGACTCTCCGGAAGTGAGCGTCTGCGGCGAGATCCTCGCCAACGACGAATTTTACGCCTATGACACCAAATATTTGAAGGGCGCCCAGGCGGGACTGGTTATTCCGGCGCCGCTGGCGGCGCCCGTCGCCGACGCTATCCGCCAGACGGCTCGGCAGGCGTATCTGGCGCTGGGCTGTAGCGTGATGGCGCGGGTGGATTTCTTTTTGACCGAGCAAGGCGAGATCCTGCTCAATGAGGTCAATACCCTGCCGGGCTTTACCTCCATCAGTATGTACCCCAAGCTGTGGGAAGCCAGCGGTTTGGATTATCCCGCGCTGGTGGAACGTCTTATCACGCTGGCGCTGGCGCGCGCCCGCGCGGCGAGCCTCAGCCAAACCGAACGCTGAGCCCGTTGGTCGCCCGGGCGGGCGCCCGACCTGCCGCGGGCTTCGGGATGAAGGCGCCAGGCCAGCGAACGGCTTTGGTTCCGGCAGGGAGGTGCGGCCAGCAGTGGCGCATAGCCCCTGGCGAGGGCGTCAGGCCAGCAGGCGCTGGCGGATAAAATCGGCGATGGACGGCGCTTCATTATCGCCGATGACCACATCGGCGCGCGCTTTGATGGCATCGTCGCTTTGCCCCATCGCCACGCCGAGGCCGGCGCTCTCCAGCATACTAAGATCATTGTAATTATCGCCGAAAGCCACTACCTGACGCATGCTGAGCTCCTGGGCGGTGACCCAGTGTGCCAACTGGCGGCCCTTACTGTTGCCCCTTTGGGCGATATCCACTGGTCGTGCCAGGACCATTCGCAGGCCAGCCCCAATTCCAGCTCTACCGCTTCGGCGAAGGTTTGCAGCTTGCCGATGTCCGCGTCGGAGGTGGCGAACTTCCAAATCGCTGTCGCCTCTTGCGCCGCTGCCTCCAGGCTGTCCACCTGCACAAGCGTCGGCCGCTGCGCCGGCGGTAGGGTCTCCGACCAGGCCAGGGAACGCAGGACATGATCGCTCGGGTGTTGATACAACATGGCGTCATCCACATACAGCAGGCCGTGTATGGCGTAATGGTCCAAAAGATCCAGCACCGTTAGCGTCTGCGCCTTATCGAGGGGATTGGCGGTCACCACCCGCCGCGCCGGGTAATCGTAGAGATAGGTGCCGTTGCAGCAAATCGCCGGCGTGTCTATCTCCAGCGCCTGATAGAACGGGTGGATGACGACATGATGCCGGCCGGTGACCACCATCACCTGTAGGCCGGCGTCACGCGCCTGGCGCAGCGCGGTAAGGGATTCCGGCAGTATACGTTTTTGTCGGGTCAGCAGCGTGCCGTCCAGATCCAGAGCAATAAGGCGATAATCCATAGTTTTCATATTAGTTTAGTATTCAATCATACGCGATGTTACACCCTCGGCGCGGCGGCGAAAACCGTGATAATCTCGGTGGCTAACGCGCCTTAACGGTGACATGCTTATTCGAGGCGTGCCGTTAAGGTGACGAAACCTTGTCAAACGACAAACGACAAACGCCATGCCCGCCACAGAAGCGAAATGAGGAGAACACATGAAGCACATTGTCTACGTTGCCAGCCCGGAAAGTCAGCAAATACACGTCTGGCAAATGGACGACCAGGGCGCGCTAACCTTGCTGCAAGTCGTGGATACCCCCGGGCAGGGGCAGCCGATGGCAATCCACCCGGCGAACACGCATCTCTATATCGGCGTCCGACCGGCCTTCGGCGTGGTCAGCTACCGCATCGATGAACGAGGATTGCTGACCGAGGCCGGAATGGCGCCGCTGCCGGGCGGCCCGACGCAGCTGACCACCGATTTGCAGGGCACGACGCTGTACAGCGTTTCCTATAGCGGCAGCTGTCTGAGCGTCAGCCCCATCGACGAACAGGGTATCGTCGGTGCGCTGCAGCAAACGCTAAAAGGGTTAACCCATTGCCATTCGGCCAATGTCGATACCACCAATCAGGAGCTGTGGGTGCCCTGCCTGCAAGAAGATCGCATCCGGCGCTATGGGATTGGCGCAGCCGGCCGTTTAACGCCCCTTACCCCTGCGGCGCTGGACAGCGTGGCCGGGCCGCGCCACATGGCGTTCCACCACGGCGGGGATTACGCCTACGCCATCAACGAACTCAGCGGCACGGTCAACGTGATTGCCATTGACGCCGCCGGCGCCGGTCCGCGCATTGTGCAGACGCTGGACATTATGCCGGCCGGTTTCAGCGACACCCGCTGGGCGGCGGATATTCATATTACCCCCGACGGCCGCTGGCTTTACTGTTGCGATCGTACCGCCAGCGTCATCAGCCGGTTTGCGGTGACGGAAGACGGCGGTGTATTGCGTCTGTTGGGTCATCAGGCAACGGAAACCCAGCCGCGCGGATTTAATATCGATAGCCAGGGGCGGTTTTTGGTGGCTGCCGGGCAGAAATCGCACCATATCGCAGTGTACGCCATTGAGGGGCAATCGGGCGAACTGGCGCCGCTGGCGCGCTATGCGGTGGGGCAGGGGCCGATGTGGGTGTCTATTCTGGCGCGGTAAAACTCCGCGTGCGTGCGCCCTGTCACCCGCGTTATTCGTTCACGGGCGACAGGGGCCGTTTCATGGAGCAGGGTGGTCAGCGCCCTCAGCGGTAGGTGACGGTCAGCGACGCGCTGCCCAGCGTGTGAAAATGCACGTTAAAGCCAATCATCGCGCCGCTGGCGTTTTCATCCATCTCCAGATGCTCGACATCCAGCGCATGGACGGTGAACTGGTAGCGTTGCGTTTCCCCCGGCGGCGGCGCCGCGCCGCCATAACCCGCGCTGCCGAAATCCGTGCGTCCCTGAACCGCGCCCGGCGGCAGATGGTCCTGGCCGGAGCCCGCGCCCTGGGGCAGCATGCGTCCGTCCGCCGGAATGTTGGCCACCAGCCAGTGCCACCAGCCAGTGCCACCAGCCAGTGCCACCAGCCGGAGCCGGTCGGCGCGTCTGGGTCAAAAACGGTGATCACGAAGCTTTTGCTGCCATCAGGGACATCGTCCCACGCCAGATGCGGCGAAATATTATCCCCCTGATATCCCATACCGTTGAACACATGGCGCTCGGGTAACGTCGCGCCGGGCTGCAGATCGTTGCTGATTAAGGTAAACACGCGGGCATTCTCCTGTCGGGCATTAGCGGTTGAGGATTTTTAATAAATTCTGTGCGGTCGCCGTCGATGAGGCGGGATTCTAACCGGTGACCAAATGGCCATCCGTTACCGAGTAGGACTGCCAATCGTCGGTGCGCTCAAATTGTCCGCCCAGCCGCCGGAGTTCATCTTCCACCAGGAACGGGACCACCTTGGTCAACTGAACGCCCTGTTCTTCGCTATTGGTAAAACCGGTTACACGCTTACCCGCCACCAGCGGTGTGCCGTCAGGCTTTTTCGCATGGCGCAATACGCCGGGCGCATGGCAGACGGCCGCCACCGGTTTGCCATCGGCGAACGTTTGCTCGATAAGCGCGATGGAGTGGGGATCTTCCGCCAGGTCCCACGGCGGACCATGGCCGCCGGGATAAAACACCGCGTCAAAATCCTCGGCCCGCAGCGTATCCACTCTGACGGTCGCCGCCAGCGCCTGCTGCGCGGCGCGGTCGGTGTGAAAACGTTCGGTGTCCTGGGTCTGCGCGTCCGGTTCGTCACTTTTCGGATCCAGCGGCGGTTGGCCGCCTTGCGGCGAGGCCAAGGTTATCTCTACCCCGGCGTCGTGCAGGGTATAATACGGTGCGACCAGCTCTTCCAGCCAGAAACCGGTCTGCTTACCGGTATTGCACAACCGATCATGGGATGTCAAGATCATGGCGACTTTCATCAGCGTTCTCCATCGATTGCGGCCCGCGGGATAACGGTGCGTCGGATTCGTCTCCGATACCGGTATCGCCGCTCGGGGCGGCTACGTTCAGTGGTTAAGCATAGCGTATGTGGCCACGCGCGCATGGCACCCCGTGCCGGCGCGTCAGGAGAGGAAATGCGCCGGCGGTGAAATAATGTAAGGCGGCATGAGGTAAATCAGCTTACCGATAGGACGGATCCATACGCCGCGGTCGACGAACCAGCGCTGTAGCGCCGCCATATTCACCGGTTGTGTCGTTTCTACCACGCCAATGGCGCCGAGTACCCGCACATCGCGCACCCGTGGATGGTCGGCCAGGGGCGTCAGTCCGGCGCTGAGCTGGGCGGCGAGCGCCGCCACGCGCGGGCGCCAGCTTTCGTCCTCGAGCAGCGACAGGCTGGCGTTGGTGGCGGCGCAGGCCAGGGGATTGCCCATAAACGTCGGGCCGTGCATGAAACAGCCGGCATCGCCGTCGCTGATCGTTTCCGCCACGTGGCGGCGGGTTAGCGCGGCGGAAAGGGTCAGGGCGCCGCCGGTCAAGGCTTTCCCCAGGCACAATATATCCGGCGTGATTGCAGGCGAACCATTCGCTGGTGCGGCCAAAACCGGTCGCGATTTCATCGGCAATCAGCAGTACGCTATAGCGATCGCACAGCGCCCGTGCTCGCCGCAGATATTCGGGGTGATAAAAGCGCATTCCGCCTGCGCCCTGGACAATGGGCTCCAGGATCACCGCCGCCAGCGTGCGGTGGTGGGCGGCAAACAGCGCGGCCAGCGGTGCGTCGTCGCCTTCGCGCCAGGTCTCGCCAAAACGGCGCTGGGGCGCGTCGACAAACCGGTGCGGCGGCAGGTAGCCCTGGTACAGGCTGTGCATCGAGTTATCGGGATCACAGACCGACATCGCGCCGAAGGTATCGCTGTGGTAGCCCTGGCGCAGGGCCAGCAACTCTCTGCGCGGTTCGCCGCGCGCCTGCCAATATTGCAGCGCCATTTTTATCGCCACTTCCACGGCCACCGAGCCGGAATCCGCCAGAAAGACGCACTCCAGGCCCTCCGGCGTCAGCGCCACCAGACGCCGACACAATGCCACCTCGGGCGGATGGGTAATGCCGCCGAACATCACATGGGACATGCGGCTGATTTTGTCGTTCATCGTCTGGTTTATCACCGGGTGATTGTAGCCGTGGATGGCCGCCCACCAGGATGACATGCCGTCCACCAGCCGGCGGCCGTCGCTTAAGGTCAGCTCGCAGCCGGCGGCAGAAACGACGGGATAGGTGGGCAGCGGATGCATCATGGAGGTGTAAGGATGCCAGATATGGCGGCTGTCGAAGGCGAGGTCATCGGCCTGCATCGGAATACCATGTAAACTAAAATTTAAATATATGGTTGACAGTGTAGCGGCAAACTTTACATTGACGCCATCTATTTCCTTCAAGATGCTGTGGATAACCGTTATGTCAACTTCTCAACGCTGGACGCTGGCGCAGGCCAACGCGCTGTTTGATAAGCCGTTTCTTGATCTACTGTTTGAGGCCCAGCAGATGCATTGCCAGCACTTCACGCCCGGTGAAGTACAGGTCAGCACGCTGCTGTCGATTAAAACCGGTGCCTGTCCCGAAGATTGCAAATATTGTCCGCAGAGCGCGCGTTATCACACCGGGCTTGAAAGCGAGCGTCTGATGCAGGCGCAGCGGCTGGCGGAGGCGGTGCTGGATTTCTATAACCATAACCTGGATACCTCGTCGGAATTCTACGGCAGCATCGTGACGACCCGCAGTTATCAGGACAGGCTCGATACCTTGAGCAAAGTCCGTCAGGCGGGCATCAAAGTCTGCTCTGGCGGCATTGTCGGGCTCGGTGAAGATATCCGCGATCGCGCCGGATTGCTGGTGCAGCTGGCCAATTTGCCGACGCCGCCGGAAAGCGTGCCTATCAATATGCTGGTGAAAGTGAAAGGGACGCCGCTGGCCGATAACGACGATGTGGACGCCTTTGATTTCATCCGCACCATTGCCGTGGCGCGCATCATGATGCCGTGTTCCCACGTACGTTTGTCGGCGGGACGGGAGCAGATGAACGAACAAACCCAGGCGCTGTGTTTCATGGCCGGCGCCAACTCCGTCTTTTACGGGTGCAAATTACTCACCACGCCTAACCCGGAAGAGGATCGCGACATGGCGCTGTTTCGCAAATTGGGTATTAATATCGAGCGCCGCGCCGCGTCCGAGGGCGACGTGGAGCAGCAGGCGCAGCTGACCGGGCAACTGCTAGCGGCGGATACGCCGCAATACTACAACGCGGCACGCTAATGACCGACGGGTGGATGACGCGCATCGACGATGCGCTGGCGCAGCGGCGCCGGGAGCACACCTACCGCGAACGCCGGGCGGTAAGCGGCGGCAACGATCGCTTCCTTCACGACGGCGATAAACCGTACCTGAATTTTTCCAGTAACGATTATCTCGGACTGGCGAGACACCCCGAGGTGATTGCGGCGTGGCAGCGGGGCGCGGCGCAGGCGGGGATGGGGTCGGGGGGATCGGGACATGTCACCGGTTACAGCCTTTATCATCAGCGGTTGGAGCAGCGGCTGGCCGACTGGCTGGGTTACCCGCGCGCGCTGTTGTTTACCTCGGGGTTTGCCGCCAATCAGGCGGTGGTGGGCGCGTTAACGGCCTCAGGCGATCATATTTTGGCGGATCGCCTGCGCCATGCCTCCCTGCTGGAGGCGGTCATGCAGTCGCCGGCGGAATTACGGCGTTTCGCCCACAACGATCCCCTCTCCCTGCAACGTCTGATGCGGCGCGACTGCGCCGGTAATCGCCTGGTGATCACCGAAGGGGTTTTCAGTATGGACGGCGATCGGGCGCCGTCGGATAACGCGATTCAGCCGCTGGTGGTGGGGGATAATTTGCGCACGCTGCGCCTGGCGGAGCGGTTGCGCGAGCGCGGCGTGTGGCTGACGGCGATCCGTCCACCCACCGTCCCGCCCGGCTGTGTATCACGCTCACCGCCGCCCATCAGGTCCAGGATATCGATGCACTGCTGGAGGCGTTATCCGATGCACAATCCGATTTACCACACAACGCTTGAACCGTCTGCCGACCACAAGCATGGCATCGCCCGCAGTTTCAGTCGCGCTGCCCCGCATTACGACCGCTATGCGGCGTTTCAGCGCGCCTGCGGCGATCGCCTTTGCGGCCTGATCGGGCAGGTCAAAGGGCAACGGCTGCTGAATGCGGGCTGCGGTACCGGCTGGTTTAGCCGACGCTGGCAGGCGCAGGGCCATCGGGTCATCGCCCTGGATCTCTCCGCCGCCATGCTGGCCCGTGCCCGCCAGCAGCGGTCCGCGGGCGCGTACCTATTGGGCGATATTGAACGGCTGCCGCTGGCGACGGGATCGATGGATGGTGTTTTCAGCAACCTGGCGGTGCAGTGGTGCGACTCTCTGCCGCGTGCTGCGGCCCGGCGGCACATTGGCTTTATCCACGCTAGCGTCGGGGTCATTGGCCGAACTGGAGCAGGCGTGGGGACGGGTGGACGGCGGCGTGCACATCAATGGTTTCCTTTCTGAGACCGCGATCGCCGAGGCGTTTGCTCCCTACCGGCATCGCCTGCTGGCCGAGCCGCATCACCTGTACTACCCGAGCCTGACCGACCTGCTGCGGGAGATAAAAGGGGTGGGGGCCGGGTATTTACACGGCGGACGGGCCCCCGGCTTAACCAGCCGCGGCCGTCTGCGGGCGCTGGAAGCCAGCTGGCCGCACCATCCGGCGGGGCTGCCGCTCAGTTATCGCGTGGTGTATGGAGTGCTTTACCGTGACTAAACGTTTTTTTATTACCGGAACCGACACCGATATCGGTAAAACTTTGGCGGCCTGCGCGCTACTGTAGGCCGCCGCCCGTGCGGGTTACCGCGCCGCGGGGTACAAACCGGTGGCCTCGGGGTGTGAACCGACCCCCGCAGGGCCACGCAACGGCGATGCGCTGGCGCTGATGGCCAACGGCAACGTGGCGCCGGCGTATCATCAGGTCAACCCGCTGGCGTTTATCGAGCCGACCTCGCCCCATATTGCCAGCCGCTATGAGGGCCGGCCTATCGCTGCCGCCGAGCTATCGGTGGGGCTTCGCGCGCTGGAAACCGCCGCGGACTGGCTGGTTATTGAAGGGGCGGGAGGCTGGTTTACCCCGCTGGGGGAAACGCTCTCTTACGCCGATTGGGTGGCCGCTGAGGGTCTGCCGGTGATTCTGGTGGTCGGGATGAAGCTCGGTTGCATCAACCATGCGCTTCTGACCACGCTGGCGGTGCGCCAGGCGGAGCTGCGTCTGGTGGGGTGGATTGCCAACCATCCTGCGCCAACGACCCATCGGCCGCAGGATTATCTGACGGCGCTGCAAGAGCGGCTGGCGGCCCCGCTATTGGGAGAAATTCCCTGGCTCAGCGCGGCGGGCACGGCGGCGCTTGCGGACTATCTCGATCTGTCGCTGCTGGAAGCACCCCGTTCGCTCTGACTTTACCGGGGGGGGGGGTAAGGGAGGGCGGTTGGTGACACCTGGCCCCGCTCGCCATCGTCATGGCCGTCGGCTAGCGTCTGTGGGAAACGGCAGTTAAGGCAGTTAAGGCAGTTAAGGCAGTAAAGGCGCGCCACGGGGCCTGGTCAACTCGCCAAATAACTTTGAATCAGCGCATTGTCCTGCTCGTCGAGCGAACCCTGGGCCACATTGCGGCCGCCCTCCAGCAGGCAGTAACGATCGCCCGTATGAACGCCAAAGGGTAATTGCTGCTCCACCAGCAATAAGGTCAGCCCGAAGTCATGCTGCATGCGCCGCAAAATGTCGCCGAACGCCTGCGCCGCCGCCGCGCTGCTGTCGCATGGCGTAGAGAAAGGGAAACAAATCGTGCACCATTTCCGGCACCTGCCGGGTATGATTGTGGCCGGCCAGCAAGGCGACGTGGAGATTCTCCTCCACGCTCAATTGGGAAAAGACCTGCCTCCCCTGGGGGACATAACCAATGCCGAGCGACGCGCGCGCCTCGGCGGGATGCGCCAACAGATCCTGCGCCTCTTCCCCCCGCAATTGCCACGTGACGCTGCCGCTGCTTACCGGCACATGGCCCATGATGCAATTGATCAAGGTGGTTTTACCCACCCCGTTGCGCCCCAAGAGGCAAGTACACTGACCGTGGGGCAACTCCAGATGAATATCTCGCAGAATTTGCCTGGGGCCGTAAAATTGATTTACCGCGTGCATGCGTAGCATAGGTTAGCTGCCTCCCCTTGTGAAATAGCCGTCGTCGGATTCCTGTATATCGGCGCGGGCGACGTCGGAATGTAGGCTTAAGGGTGTAGCAACTATCAGGCCAACAGTGGCCGCGGACGGTATGCTCGACAGGATGCACTGACCGGGCGCGGCATTGTCAGGATAAAAAGGGTTCATCGCGGCGCTTTTGCCGGACAAAGTGCGGAATAATGCACTTTGTCGGTGCCGAGCGTGTTTTTTGTGGTGCAAGGTGCCCGGACAGCACTATCAGAGTGCGACGGCACCGCGCCCGCCGCCGGAGCGACGACGGCAGCTTGCTGTAGGGTTAGTTATTTTTGGCATAACACAGCCCATAATAAAGACAAAAAATAGCTAAAAAAACCTTTTGTCATCTTTCTTTCAAGTTATTCAATTTTGTGGAATGTAAGCTATAAGCGGGGCGGTGGAAGTTATCCACTATTCCTGTGGATAACCGTGTGCATTAGGTTTAGAAAAACGCGCCGGAGCGAGAGCGGGCGCGGCTTGGCTGCATTTTGCCTGTATTCTCCACGCTTTTAATTATTTACGTGTTTACAACTATTTATGTAAAATCAAGTAAATTTGTAAGCGCGCTCGGCGGCGCTCGCATTTCGCCGCCGGGGCTGCCCCGCGCCGCCCCAGGCCCTGTGGGTTAATCACCTTTTTCCGCCTAAAGTCAACACTTTTTCCCTTCACTGGAAATGCACTATCGGGTCACGATAATGTCTGATTACTGGTATTGTATGGGTCTTCCCCTGTTGTGGTGGCTAAGGGCATTATGATGGCAGTCTTGATTTTTGAGGAGTCTGCCATGGACGAAAAGTCCCTCTATGCCCATATCCTTAACCTGTCCGCACCGTGGCAGGTACAATCCCTTTCTCTTGATGAAAAATCTGGATCAGTGACGGTAATTGTCGGCATTGCCGAGCACACACAACTGGCCTGCCCAACCTGCGGTCAATCCTGCTCCATACATGATCACCGGCGTCGTAAATGGCGTCACCTCGATACCTGTCAGTTCACCATGCTGGTTGAGGCTGATGTCCCCCGCGTTGACTGCCCCGAGCACGGTTGCCAGACACTGCCTGTTCCCTGGGCAGGGTCAGGCAGCCGCTACACCTTGTTGTTCGAATCCTTTGTTCTTTCATGGCTGAAAGTCAGCACCGTGGATGCTGTCAGAAAGCAGCTCAAACTCAGTTGTAATGCCGTTGACGGCATCATGATGCGCGCAGTCAAACGAGGCTTGGCCCGGATAAAACAACCCTTATCCGCCCGTCACCTCTGCGTGGATGAAGTCGGGTTCAAAAAAGGACACCAGTACGTCACCGTTATCTCTGACAGGCAGGGACGCGCTTTGCAACTGACCGACGACCGTGGTGTAGAAAGCCTTGCCAGTTATCTGCGCAGCCTGAGAGATCACCAGCTTGATGAGATAAAAACGCTGTCTATGGACATGAACATGGCCTATATCAGTGCAGCCCGCATCCATCTCCCCAATGCCGCCGATAAAATCGCTTTCGATCACTTCCATGTGGCAAAAATGTTGTGCGCCGTCGTTGATAAAACCCGTCAGGCTGAGATGAAACAGATCCCGTCGTCAGACAGGAAAGACGCCCACCACTCACGCTATCTATGGTTTTACAGCAAATAAAATCGCCTCGGGTGCCGGGCAGAGAGGTTAGAAGTTGCCCGGCTGGTGTTACCCCAAACGAGCCAGTGCTGGGTAATGAAAGAGCTTGCTCGCGATCTGTGGCACCGCCGCCATGACAATCATAGCCGTAAGCTGTGGCAGGAATGGATGGCGATGGCTAAAGACACTGGCATACCGCTTATGGCCAGCATTGCCCGCATGGTGGCAAAACGCCTTTACGGCATTCTGAATGCAATGAAAAACCGGGTATCAAATGGGAATGCGGAGTCCCTGAACAGCAAAATACGGCTGCTCAGGATCAAGTCACGGAGCTTCAGGAACAAAGAACGTTTCATGCTGGGCGTAATGTTCCACTATGGGAAACTAAATATGAATTTTTGAGCAATCATTTAAGGGAGTTATAAAATTTTTTTTGCTGGTGATGTTGTATTCGCTCGTCATTCTCCTTTTCTTTTTCCTTTTGCCACATATTGCTGCATCCCGGATCGCTAGGGGTAAGACAATATTGAGTTTTATCAACTTGAGATTTACTTTTCTCCCAAGATAATTTTGGCATTACCTCTGGTGACAGTGAATAGTCTTTCTTATCAGTGTTATACATCATATTTGGTGAGGCCGATGCTGCAACACCATGAAGCAGTAAGATAAATGGGGTATATGTATATTTTTTTAAGCATGACATGAACGTTATTCCTTTAAACGTAAATACGTTTGACATCCATATAGAAGTCCAAGTTCCAGCCAAAAGAATAAGTAAAGTAAAAATGCAGAACTGTCGATTGAGCCACCACAACAGGGGAAGACCCTATTGTATCCAGTAGTTATCCACTGGTAAAGTAGCGCGACAGTTCCCATACTCATAGAGTATCCCGCCACCCACTTTCCCAGCAGGTAGCCATAGCAGATGAGTAAAGCATTTAAACTGGTTTCATCGTTTAAACCGTCCGGCGATCAGCCGGAGGCCATTCTTTGCCTGGAGGAAGGGTTGGAAGATGGTTTGGCCCATCAGACCCTGCTGGGCGTGACCGGCTCGGGGAAAACCTTTACCGTGGCGAATGTGATAGCCGATCTGAACCGTCCCACCATGGTGCTGGCGCCCAATAAAACGCTGGCGGCGCAGCTGTATGGCGAAATGAAGGCCTTTTTCCCCGACAACGCGGTGGAGTATTTCGTTTCCTACTACGACTATTATCAGCCGGAAGCCTATGTGCCCAGCTCCGATACCTTCATCGAAAAGGATGCGTCGGTTAACGAGCATATCGAGCAAATGCGCTTATCCGCCACCAAAGCGCTGCTGGAGCGGCGCGATGTCATCGTGGTGGCCTCGGTTTCCGCTATCTATGGTCTGGGGGATCCTGACGCTTATCTGAAAATGATGCTGCACCTGACGCGCGGCATGATTGTCTCCCAGCGCAGAATCGTTAACCGGCTTTCCGAGCTGCAATATACCCGCAATGATCAGGCATTCCAGCGCGGTACCTTCCGGGTGCGCGGCGAGGTCATCGATATTTTTCCCGCCGAGTCCGACGAAGTGGCGCTGCGCGTTGAGCTGTTTGACGATGGAGTGGAGCGCCTGTCGCTGTTCGACCCGCTCACGGGCCACGTCGACCAGGAAGTACCCCGTTACACCATCTACCCGAAAACCCATTACGTCACACCGCGCGAGCGTCTGGTGCAGGCGATGGAAGACATTAAAGTGGAGCTGGCGGAACGGCGCCAGATGCTGCTGGCCAACGGCAAGCTGCTGGAAGAGCAGCGCCTGTCACAGCGTACCGCCTTTGATCTGGAAATGATGAACGAGCTGGGCTATTGCTCGGGGATCGAGAACTACTCCCGCTATCTATCGGGCCGCGGACCGGGTGAGCCGCCGCCGACGCTGTTCGACTATTTGCCCGCCGACGGCCTGCTGGTGGTGGACGAATCCCACGTCACCATTCCGCAAATCGGCGGGATGTACCGCGGCGACCGGGCGCGTAAAGAGACCCTGGTGGAATACGGCTTCCGCCTGCCCTCGGCGCTGGACAACCGGCCGATGAAGTTTGAAGAGTTCGCCGCGCTGGCGCCACAGACCATCTATGTTTCCGCCACGCCCGGCCCCTATGAGCTGGAAATGTGCGGCAACGAGGTAATAGACCAACTGGTGCGGCCGACCGGTCTATTGGATCCGCAAATTGAGGTGCGGCCGGTCACTACCCAGGTGGACGATTTGTTGTCGGAAATCCGCCGGCGGGTACAGGTAAACGAGCGGGTGCTGGTGACCACGCTGACCAAGCGGATGGCCGAGGATTTGACCGAATATCTCGAAGAACACGGCGAACGGGTGCGCTATCTGCATTCAGACATCGAAACCGTAGAGCGGGTGGAGATCATCCGCGATTTGCGTCTCGGCGAATTCGACGTTCTGGTCGGTATCAACCTGCTGCGCGAAGGGCTGGATATGCCTGAGGTGTCGCTGGTGGCGATTCTGGACGCCGACAAGGAGGGCTTTTTGCGCTCGGAACGTTCGCTCATCCAGACCATCGGCCGCGCGGCGCGTAATCTCAACGGCAAGGCTATCCTGTATGGCGATAAAATCACGCCATCCATGGCGCGCGCGATCGAGGAGACCGAGCGCCGGCACGAGAAACAACATGCGTATAATCTGGCCAACGGTATCGTGCCGCAGGCGCTGAATAAGCAAATCGCCGATATCATGGAACTGGGTCAGTCCCCGGCGCACGCGAAGCATAAAAAACGCAAGACGATGGAAGCGGCGGCCAAGTATGGCGATTTGACGCCGAAAGCGCTGGAGCAGAAGATCCGCGAGCTGGAAACCCGCATGCAGCAACATGCGCAGAACCTGGAATTTGAAGAGGCCGCCAGCGTGCGCGACCAAATTCACGCCCTGCGCGAGCAATTCATCGCCGTTTCCTGACGGCGTTGCCGCCCTCGGTAGACGCTTTCTCGCCGCCCAGGCCACCCTGTCCGGCTTGACCGGCGTTGGGTTGCAGCCTTGACCACCGTCTCCGGCGGTTAGCCGAGTGACTGTAGGGCCAGATCCAGCGCCTGGCGCAGTAACCCGCGATCGTGATGATGAGGTCCGTCGTCTGCCGCCAGCGGCCGCTGTATGATAATGCGTTCCGCGAGGCCGTCCGTCGCCGTCCCCGGCCCGACAATCACCCCGTCGATAACCTTTTCCCGGCCGATGGCCTGCTCCATCATGCGCACTTTTTGCGCCAGCGTCATATTCGCCGCCGCCACGCTGAGCTCGCGGCCGAGGTTATCCAGGTAGATCATCAGCGCGGGGGTGCGGCGCAGCGCCAGCGTCAAATCTTCCACCAGCAGCAGCGGCATTAGGCTGGTGAGAAAGCTGCCGGGGCCGATAATGATAAGGTCCGCACCGGCGTTAGCCAGCAACGCTTCGCGCGTCGCCGGAACCGGCGCTGTGAGCTTCAGCTGTACGGGCAGTTCATTCAGCCGGTCAATGGCCACTTCCCCATACACGGTGTAGCCGGACAGCGCGGTGGCCTGCAAATCCACCGGCTGTTCCGACATCGGGATCAGGCTGGCGTTAACCTTCAGCAGGTTGCGAATCAGGTTGATGGCTTCAAGCGGCCTGACGCTGAGATTATCTAGCGCCTTTAACATTAAATTGCCCAGGTTGTGGCCCGCCAGTTCACCCTGGCCGCCAAAGCGGTATTCAAACATCGCCGAGGCGATAAGCTGATTGAGGCAGTTGCGGGTATCGCCCCAGGCAATGCCGCCCTCGGACTGGCGAATGCGGCCGGAAGAGCCGCCATTATCGGTGGTGGTCACGATGCCCGTCAATCGTGATCCCAGAAAGGAAAGCGCAGACATGACCCGGCCCAAGCCGTGGCCGCCGCCCAGGGCGACCACCTGGCCCAAATCGGCTAATGTTCGGTTGCGCATAATTCTCCTGATGGTGTGAAACGGGTGACTGAGGCTGAGTGTGGCATAAAATAGCGGATTTGCCGGCAAAAGCGAATCGGGACAAGCGCCTGGCGGGAGTTTTCAGGAAATGAAATGGGAAAATCATTGTAATATCAACGCTATATATATTGTTGTACAACGGTTTTTCATGCATAACGCATGGTATCAGCGCGGCTTTAGGGCTAGAATAGAAGCCAGTCAACCATTCCTTTTCGCACCTTTGAGCGAAAAGGTAACATAACTCCTAGCCTTTACGCCTAAGTGGCTCCCGATGAGCCATACGGGGTTCTGGCCGTGGCGATGGCCACCAGGGTGCAGGGTAGAAATGCCGGCATCTTCCGTATTTGGAAAGGTGTTACTGTGTCACAACTTATCGATGCGTTTGAGCGCAGGTTTTACTATCTGCGCTTGTCAATCACGGACGTCTGTAATTTTCGCTGCACCTATTGCCTGCCCGACGGTTATCGTCCGCAGGGAACCCGCAATACCGGTTTTCTGACACTGGACGAAATCCGCCGCGTCACTCGCGCTTTCGCCGAACTGGGCACGGAAAAGGTGCGTCTGACCGGCGGCGAGCCTTCGCTGCGGCGGGATTTCACCGAGATCATCGCGGCGGTGCGCGCCAATCCCGCTATCCGCACCGTGGCGGTCACCACCAACGGTTATCGCCTGGCGCGCGGTGTCGCCGCCTGGCGCGACGCCGGTCTCACCGCGCTGAATGTCAGCGTCGACAGCCTGGACGCCCGCCAGTTTCAGGCCATTACCGGCCAGGATAAATTTCATCAGGTGATGGCCGGCATTGACGCCGCGTTCGAGGCCGGTTTCGACAAAGTGAAGGTCAACACCGTCCTGCTGCGCGACGTGAGCGATATCCATTTGGACACCTTTCTGGCCTGGATCAAACCGCGGCCGCTGCAACTACGGTTTATCGAACTGATGGAAACCGGCGAGGGTAACGCGCTGTTTCGTGAGCGGCACGTTTCCGGCGAGCTTATTCGCCAGCGGCTGGAGCAACGGGGCTGGCGGTGTCAGCCCCGCGGGCGCACGGACGGTCCGGCGCTGGTTTTCCACCATGAGGATTATCGGGGTGAAATCGGCCTTATCATGCCTTACGCCAAAGATTTCTGCGCCAGCTGCAATCGCCTGCGCGTGTCGTCGATGGGCAAGCTGCACCTGTGCCTGTTTGGCGATGGCGGTATACCGCTGCGCGATTTGCTCGAGAGCGATGGGGCGCTTGAGGCGCTGAAAACCCGTATCGCCGGCGGATTGAACCACAAAAAGCAGACCCATTTTTTACACCAGGGCAATACCGGCATTACCCGCAACCTGTCTTATATCGGCGGTTAGGCCTGCCCGGAGAGAACCTATGTCGCAATTGACCCATATTACCGAGCGCGGCGACGCGCATATGGTGGATGTTTCCGCCAAAGCCGACACGGTGCGCGAAGCCCGCGCCTGCGCCTATGTCACGATGGCGATGATCCTCGATGGCCAGCACCATAAAGGGGATGTGTTCGCCACCCGCCCGCATCGCCGGCATTCAGGCCGCCAAACGCACCTGGGAGCTAATCCCTTTGTGCCATCCGCTGTTGCTCAGCAAGGTAGAGGTGCTGCTCACCGCGGACACCGAGCCGGCACCGCGTGCGAATTGAAGCCCTTTGCCGCCTGACCGGCAAAACCGGCGTGGAGATGGAGGCGCTGACCGCGGCCTCGGTGGCCGCCCTGACGATTTATGATATGTGCAAGGCGGTGCAGAAGGATATGGTTATCGGCCCGGTACGGCTGCTGGCCAAAAGCGGCGGTAAATCCGGCAATTTTACGGGGGACGACGCGTGATTACGGTGTTGTTTTTTGCCCAGGTCCGTGAGCTAACCGGCGTCGAGCGCTTGACGCTCGAGGCGGGTTTCCCGACCGTAGAGGCCTTGCGCCAGGCGCTGGCGGGGCGCGGCGACCGCTGGGCGCCGGCGATGAAGTGGCGTTTTTCCCGCCGGTCACCGGAGGCTGAATGGACGCTACCTTGATTGAGGTCAGTACGGCGGATTTCGACGTGGCGGCGCTGTATGCCTGGTTGTCCGCCAGCGATACCGATGGTGCGGTCGTCACGTTTACCGGCAAAGTGCGCAACCATAATTTGGGTGCCGATGTCAGTACGTTGACCCTGGAACATTATCCGGGCATGACCGAAAAAGCGCTGAAGGGAAGATCACACGCCGGGTGATACAGACGGTATCGGCTGAGTTTTTGCCGTGCGGTGCGCCGCGGGCGAAGGGGATCTTCTTCGCCGAACGCACTTTTATGGTATGCTTGGCTAAGGTGGGTCGTTCGCGCGGCCTGGATGTTTCGCCCGCGTGCGGCCTAGTATATTTCGCTACCACAAAGGTGATAGTCATGGACCGCTTTCCCCGCTCCCAGGGCTCCATCGTAGAACGCGCCAATAGCGCGGTGCAGCCGTTTATGGCGCAGGTCTACGGCTGGATGACCTGCGGATTACTGTTAACCGCCTTCGTAGCCTGGTACGCCTCCCGCACGCCGGTGCTGCTGCAATTTATTTTCTCAAGCCAGATAACCTTTTTTGGTCTGATCATCGCCCAATTGGCGCTGGTGTTTGTCATTTCGGGCATGATTAATCGCGTTAGCGGGGCAGTGGCAACATCGCTTTTCATGCTTTACTCCGCGCTGACCGGGTTGACGCTTGCCAGCATTTTCATCGTCTACACCGCGTCCTCCATCGCCAGCACCTTCGTGGTGACCGCCGGCATGTTTGGCGCCATGACGCTTTACGGCTACACCACCAAGCGGGATTTAAGCAGCTTTGGCAACCTGCTGTTCATGGCGCTCATCGGTATCGTGTTGGCCTCGCTGGTGAATATTTGGCTGAAAAGCACTGCGCTGATGTGGGCGGTGACCTATATCGGCGTGCTGGTATTCGTGGGACTGACCGCCTATGACACCCAGAAATTGAAGAACATGGGCGCGCAGCTGTCGTTGGAAAACAAAGACCAGTTCCGCAAATATTCCATCGTCGGCGCCCTGAGCCTGTATTTGGATTTCATCAATCTGTTCTTGATGCTGCTGCGTATTTTCGGCAACCGCCGTTAAGCCGGAGCTATTGAACTATGTGCGATCTTGTCCAACGGTTGGCCGCTTTTCCTCGGCTGGATATTATCGGCCCGCCGACGCCGCTCGAGCATCTCCCCCGGCTGTCGAGTTTTCTCGCGCGGGATATTTTCATCAAGCGCGATGATCTTACCCAGCTGGGCCTGGGCGGCAACAAGCTGCGCAAGCTGGAGTTTCTTGCCGCCGATGCTCTGCGCCACGCCGATACGCTGCTTACCGCCGGCGCCATCCAGTCCAACCACGTGCGGCAGACGGCGGCCAAGCTGGGGTTGCATTGCGTCGCGCTGCTGGAAAACCCGACCGGCACCGACGACGGTAACTACCTGACCAACGGCAACCGTCTGCTGCTGGATTTGTTTCAGTGCGACGTTATCTTGTGCGAAGCCCTCACCCAGCCTGTCCAGCAGCTGGCCGATGCGGCCCTGCGTCTGGAGGCGCAGGGCTTTCGGCCGTATGTTGTGCCGGTGGGCGGTTCCAACGCGCTCGGCTATGCCGGTTGCGCGCTGGAAATCGCCCACCAGTGCCAGGGGGTCATTCAAACGGGGGCGGTAGTGGTCCTTCGGGCAGCGGCGGCACGCATGCAGGGCTGGCGGTCGGGCTGAGCGCTGTACTGCCGGAAACGGCCCTGGTCGGCGTCACCGTCTCACGCCGCGCGTAACAGCAGCGGCCCCTGATTGCGGGACTTATCGCGCAGGCGAGCGAACACTTGTCGCTGGCGCCGCCGGTGGCGGACATTTCCCTCTGGGACGAGTATTACGCCCCCGGCTATGGCGTAGCCAGCGACGAGGGGCGCGAGGCGATTGCGCGTCTGGAGGGCATCGTGCTGGACCCGGTATACACCGGCAAGGCGATGGCGGGGCTTATTGACGGCCTGGACCGCGGTCGCTTCCCCGACGGGCCGCTCGTGTTCGTACACACCGGCGGCGCGCCGGCGCTGTTTGCTTATCATCATCTGGAGACCCGATGAGCGCTATTGAAGTTAAAGGCCAGGTGAAGTCATTCAATGACCATAGGGTGCTCAACGGTATCGACCTCGCGGTGAATCCCGGCGAGGTGCTGGCCATCGTCGGCTCGAGCGGATCCGGTAAAACCACGTTGCTGCGCAGTATTAACCTGCTGGAAACGCCGGACGGCGGCAGCATTCAGGTGAGCGACATAACCATTGACGCCAACCGCCCCCTCAACGGCCAGAAAGAGCAGATCCGCGCTCTGCGCCAGCAGGTGGGATTCGTGTTTCAAAATTCCAACCTGTTCCCGCATCGCTCGGTGCTCGACAATATCATTGAGGGGCCGCTGGTGGTGAAGAAGGAGCCGCGTGAGGAGGTGGTCGCGCGCGCGGGAGCTGTTGGCCAAGGTTGGGCTGAGCGGTAAAGAAGAGGCTTTCCCCAAACGGCTCTCCGGCGGCCAGCAGCAGCGGGTGGCTATCGCCCGCGCGCTGGCGATGCGCCCGGCGGTGATTTTGTTCGATGAACCCAACCTCGGCGCTGGATCCCGAACTGGTGGGTGAAGTGTTGAGCACGCTCCGCGCGCTCGCCGAGGAGCGGTGCACCATGGTTATCGTTACCCACGAGATGGGGTTCGCCCGTGACGTGGCCGACCGCGCGATTTTCATGGATGAGGGCAACATCGTTGAGCAAGGGCCCGCGCGCGAGGTGTTCGCGCACCCTGGTCATGAGCGCACCCGGCTCTTTCTCAATAAATTTCTCGGCGCATAGTCGCACGGGCCCGCCGCGCCGCGTTTATCGCCGCTGCGGCGGGGAGGATTACAGTTATTTACCGGATACTCGTGCCCAACGGCCGGATATTTTGCTACAATCCCGTTATCGTTGTTTTGCCCGTTCACCATGGTAAGGCTTTGACTCCCATCTGATTATCCCCCTGAGCGCGGTTTCGGCCGGCGTCGTCGGGGCGGATCTGGAGTTTTTCAGTTTATGTCATTTGATTCACTTGGCCTGAGTGCCGAGATTTTGCGCACATTAGCGGAAAAGGGCTATCTCGAACCGACGCCGGTTCAGCAACAAGCCATCCCTTATGTATTACAAGGCCGCGATATCATGGCCAGTGCCCAGACCGGCACCGGCAAAACCGCCGCCTTTACCTTACCGATACTGCAACTGCTCGAGCAGCGCCCGGCGCCGGCAGGTAAACAGCGCCGGCCTGTACGGGCGCTTATTCTGACGCCGACCCGTGAGCTGGCGGCGCAGATCGGTGAAAACATTACCGAGTACAGCGCCCATCTCGGCCTGCGCTCGCTGGTGGTGTTCGGCGGTGTCAGCATCAACCCGCAGATGATGAGGCTGCGCGGCGGCGTGGAAGTGCTGGTGGCGACGCCCGGGCGCCTGTTGGATTTGGCTCAGCAGCGCGCGGTCGATCTTTCCCAGGTGGAAATCCTGGTGCTGGATGAGGCCGACCGCATGCTGGATATGGGCTTTATTCACGATATCCGCCGGGTGATGAAGCTACTGCCGACAAAACGTCAGAGTCTGATGTTTTCCGCGACCTTCTCCGATGAGATTAAAACGCTGGCGAACAGCCTGCTGGATAATCCGGCGTCGGTTGAGGTGGCGCGGCGCAATACCGCGTCCGAGCAAATAACCCAGTTTGTGCACATGGTCGATAAAAAGCGCAAGCGCGAGCTGCTCTCTGACATGATCGGTCGGAACAACTGGCAGCAGGTGCTGGTGTTTACCCGTACCAAGCACGGCGCTAACCACCTGGCGGAGCAGCTTAACAAGGACGGCATCACTACCGCCGCCATCCACGGTAATAAGAGCCAGGGCGCACGTACCCGGGCGCTGGCGGATTTCAAGCAGGGCGGCATCCGCGTCCTGGTGGCGACCGATATTGCCGCCCGCGGTCTGGATATCGATCTGCTGCCGCACGTGGTGAACTATGAGTTACCTCAGGTGGCGGAAGATTATGTCCATCGCATCGGGCGCACCGGCCGCGCGGCGGCCACCGGCGAAGCGCTGTCGCTGGTGTGTGTCGATGAACTGGGCCTGCTGCGCGATATCGAGCGTTTGCTGAAAAAGTCGATCCCGCGTATCGCGTTACCGGGCTATGATCCAGACCCTAGCATCAAAGCCGAGCCCATCCAGCAGGGGCGGGGTAGCGGCCGTGGCGGCAATTATGCCGGTAACGGCGGCACCCGCAGCGGTAATCGATAACGCCGTTAAACCGACGCCCGCGCGGCGGGCGTCAGGGCTCTGCGTATCTTACGCCGAGGCAGGATAGCCAGGCGCCGGCGGTGGTTTTTTCACGACCGCCGGCGGTCGACCGACGCGCCTCGGCCGCAGGGGCTTGACGCAGGCCATGGGCGTTGGCGCTTATCTGTTGCTTTTCGCGACGGTTTTCCCCTACTATTGCGCCCCTGCAAGTGATCGGGTGGCGTTATGCGTGTCGTGTTGGTTCCGATGGAAGGCGTGCTTGACGTGCTGGTCCGCGAGCTGTTGTGCGAAATAAATGATTACGATTTGTGCATCACCGAATTTTTGCGGGTGGTGGATGGTCTGCTGCCGGAAAAATCCTTTTACCGACTCTGCCCTGAATTGCGCCGAGACAGCCGGACGCCTGACGGCACCCCCGTGCGGGTGCAACTGCTGGGTCAAAGCCCGCCTTGGCTGGCGGAAAATGCCTGGCGCGCGGCGGCGCTGGGATCCTGGGGTGTCGATCTCAACTGCGGCTGCCCGTCGAAAACCGTCAACGGTAGCGGAGGCGGAGCGGGCAATCGTGCCTGTCGGTTTCCGGTTGCCAGTCGCTGATGATTGGCCGCGGCGCGCTCAGCGTGCCCAACCTGAGCCGGGTGGTCAAAGACCAAGCGCCGCCGCTGTGCTGGTCTCAGGTCGTCGCACTGCTGCAAAAATACAGCCGCATGGAAAAACAGGGCGATACCGGCCTGTATCATGTCGCGCGCATCAAGCAGTGGCTTAACTATTTGCGCAAGCACTATCCCGAAGCCGGCGAGCTGTTTAGCACGCTGCGCGCGCTGAAAACCTCTTCGGCGATAGGTGATGTGCTCTGCCGCCTTTCCGGCCAAGCGCAATGACTTTCTGCCGCAGGCAAACACCCCTTTCCTGACCTGCGTCAACGCCGGCCGCTATCCTTTACTACGTTGAGAGCGCGGCATTGCCGCGGTCATCGGTCTTGCTTGTTCAAAGGACGATCATGAAAGATAACGCGTTGCGCAAGACAGTCATTTTGCTGAATTTTCCCCTACAACTCCCCGGTTTGGAGATTTCACTGCTGTTTCGTCCCGCCACGGATAAAGCGCAGCACAATGTGTGCTATACCGATTACACCTCGGCGGAGGATTCCCGACAAAAACATGCGCATTATGAACACGATGACATCGTCGACATTGATTTTATCTGGCATCCCCACGCCACGCTGGAAAGCTGTGTACCGGGGCACCAGCGGTTCGACTGGGCGGTGGCCTCGCACGTTCTGGAGCATGTCCCGGACCCTCTGGGGTGGATATTGGAGGTGCTGGCGGTACTCAACGACGGGGCGATTTTTTCACTGGTGCTGCCCAATAAACGGTATTGTTTTGACCGGTTTCGTCAAATCAGCAGCGCGGCGCAGTGGTTGCAATGGTGGTTGACCCGCCAGCGAATACCGGCGCCGCAGCAGCTGTATGATTTCCTGCGCAATTGCACCTCCGACGACGGCGAGATGTACGAGCGATTGAAAGATTTGACCCCCGAAGCCTACCAAAACACCCGCTGCCCGCATTATACGCAGCAGCAAGCGTTGGAATTCGTGTTGAACGCCTGGACGATCGGCCACTATTTTGATGCCCATTGCCCGGTTTTCACCCCCGAGAGCGCCGCGGCCTCTGCTGGTGGGCGGGCGTTTGGCTCACCGCGTGCCGAAACGGGATTGCTTCTTATCCCGCCATCCGCCGCTAGCCGGTCGAGGGTGAGCGTCATCTCCCGGCAGTCAAAGAAAGGACCGCGATCATTCCCGCCTTCGCCGGCCGCCGCCAGCGGCGCGCACGGCGGCTCTGTTTTCACGCTAGTGTGTCGTCCATGAGATAGCGTAAAACAGCGCCCATAGCATTTTCTTATGACCAGACAGAATAATGTTATGCGCTTAAGTACGTAGTGGCGGCGAGGATCCTGTGTAACACTCTGATTCCTGGCGGAAGTGCTGTGAACGGGGCGTGCCGTCCCACCATCAATCACGCCCAGGAAGGGTGTTAGCGCTCAGGTGATAATAAGATCGATAAGGAAAACCGATGGCTTATTTTAGGCAGAACTCCAGGTTAACCAGAGCGGCGGGCGCCCTGCTAATGTTAAGTCTCGCTCCCTTGGCGGCGCGGGCGGATCAGTTGGCGGATATTCAGCGCACGGGGGTAGTGCGCGTCGCCACCTTTGACGCCAATCCGCCGTTTGGCGCCATTGATGCCAAAACCCATCGTATTGTTGGCTATGACGTGGATTTCGCCTGCGCCATCGCCGATGCGCTCGGCGTAAAACTGGCGCTGGTGCCCACCAATCCCGCCAACCGCATTCCTCTGCTGCAGTCCGGCAAGGCCGATCTGATTATTGCCGATATTACGATTACGCCTGAACGGGCACAGGTGATTGATTTCTCGATCCCGTACTTTGTCACCGGTCAGCAATTCCTGGTGCCGGCCGCCTCGTCGGATAAGCTGGAGGACTATGCTTCGGCCAGGATCGGCGCCGTGAAGGGCACAACCGGCGAACAGGCGCTGCATCACCGTTTTCCCAACGCCCGGGTACTGGCCTATGACGATATTCCGCTGGCGCTGTCGGCGCTGCGCAACGGCAATGTCAAAGCCATCACCCAGGACAGCACCATTCTGGCCGGGCTGTTGGCCGGCGCGCCGGATAAGGCGAACTACAAGATTTTGCCGGCGTTGCTAAGCGCGGAGCAAATTGGCATCGGCGTTAAAAAAGGCGAGGGCGTGCTGTTGAATGCAGTCAATCAGCAGCTTATCGCGCTTGAACATAGCGGGGAGGCACAGCGGATTTACAACAGCTGGTTTGGACCGCAATCCCCGGCGCCGCAACCGCGGTCGTTCACCATCACCTCCCATTAACAGGCGGTGCCGTGGTGAAGTCATTATATGTCCCGGCGGCAACGTTGCCGCCGGGGGCGGGCGATGTTCCGGTAGCGGTGGAGTTTCGCCGGGTAAGTAAAGTTTTCGGTCAGCAGCCGGTGCTGCGGGATATCAATTTCCACGTTAACGCAGGGGAAGTGGTGGCGATCTGCGGGCCGTCAGGCTCCGGTAAGTCCACCCTGATCCGCCTTATCAATCAGCTTGAAACCCTGAGCAGCGGCGAGATTCTTGTTCACCAGCGCGCCACCGCCGGACTGCGCGGCCGACGGCTGCGGGCGCTGCGTACCGGCATCGGTTTCGTCTTCCAGCAGTTTAATCTCTATAGCCATCTGACCGCGCTGGATAATGTCGCGCTGGCCCTTATCAAAATTCAGAAGTTGAGCGTGGCCGCGGCGCATCAGCACGCGCGCGAGAAGCTGCGCCAGGTCGGATTGGCGGACAAGGCGCAGCATTTCCCTCATCAGCTTTCGGGAGGCCAGCAGCAGCGGGTGGCTATCGCGCGCGCGTTGGCCACCGACGCCGATATTATTTTGTTCGATGAACCTACCTCGGCGCTGGATCCCGAGATGATCGGCGAAGTGTTGGTGGTGATGCGCGATTTGGCGGGCAACGGGATGACCATGATGGTCGTCACCCATGAGATGCAGTTCGCCCGTGAGATAGCCGATCGGGTGGTCTTCATGGACGGCGGCGAGATCCTCGAACAGGCCGAGCCGGCGCTATTCTTCACCCGGCCGCAGCATCCCCGCGCCCAACGTTTTCTGGAAAGGGTACTATCGCCGCTCGGCGTCGGGGAGCCGACGCCGTTATGATTTGGCATCCTGATTGGGCCGGCGTGCTGAGCGGCCAGCCGTTGGCGTGGATTGGTACCGGCTTTGTCACTACCTTGCTGGTGACGCTGGTGGGGTCGCTTTTGACGACGGTGATTCTGCTGCTCTTGGCGCTGCGCATGATGCCGGGCCGTAGCGGGCGGTTGCTGGTGGCGGGCTGGGTTTCGCTTTTTCGCAACACGCCTTTGCTGGTACAGCTGTTTTTTTGGTATTTTGCCGCCTGGAGCGCGCTGCCGGTCGGATGGCGCGACTATTTGGCCGACGACCACCGCTGGGCGACACTGCCCGGTAATCTTCCTTGGCTGACGCCGGAATTTATCTGCGCCGCCTGGGGCTTGGCGGTGTTCAGCGCGGCTTACCTGCTTGAAGAGTTGCAGGCGGGGCTTAACGCCCTGTCGGCGGGGCAGCGCGAAGCGGCGATCGCGCAAGGTTTCAGCCGCCTGGCAATGCTGCGTTACATCCTGTTGCCGCAGGGGGTGCGCAACGCTTGGCAGCCCCTGGTTGGGCAATACCTCAACTTGATGAAGCTCTCCTCCCTGGCCTCCGCCATCGGCTTTGGCGAGTTGACTTATTACATCAGCCAGATTGAAAGTTACAATGCCCACGCGCTGGAGGGGGTCGCCGTCGGTACGGCGCTGTATTTGCTGCTGGGGCTGGCGATGGGCGCAATCTTGCTGCGGCTGGGCCCACGGCCTCCCGCGCACGGTGCGCGGGAGGCCGGTCATGAACTTTAATTGGGCGGTGGTGCAAGATAATATGACGTATCTGCTTTGGGGCATGGTGGCGGAAGGGGAACCCGGCGGCCTGCTGCTGACGATTTTGATAGCGCTTGCTGCGGGCGTCATCGCCCTGGCGCTGGGTGTGCTGCTGGCGGCGCTGGCCTGGCGTTTCGGCGGCTGGACGCGTCGCTTACTGTTTGTCTGGGCGGATCTTATCCGCGGTATCCCGCTTATTTTCGTCATTTTCTGGCTCTACTTCCTGCTGCCGGTGGCGTTCGGCCACTCTCTGCCCGGCGCGGTGACCGTCACGCTGGCGCTGGCCTGGTTTACCTCCGCGGCGGTCATGCACGCGACGCTGGCCGGTCTGCGGGCCTTGCCGACCGGTCAGGTGGAAGCCGGCCTGGCCAGCGGTCTTAGCCATTGGCACGTCCTGCGGTTGATTCTGCTGCCCCAGGCCTGGCCGAATTTGTTGCCCTCCTGGACCGGTCTGCTAACGTCGCTGATTAAGGATACGTCGCTGGCGTTTATCGTCAATGTGCCGGAGCTGACTACCGTGGCAGGCCAGGTCAACAGCCGGCTGCAAATTTATCCGGCCGAAATCTTCTTGCTGGTCGGCGCACTGTATTATGTTTTGTGCGCCTTGCTTACCGCGTTGGCGGCCTGGTCCGGTCGCAGTGCCGGGCTGCGTCGCGGTGGCGAACGCCGGCTGGGGGCTTAAGGCGAGCGCCGACAGTCTGGATGGCGGTGTCGCGGCGCAAGACTTTGGCGCCGGCGCCGTTGTGCGTTACGGCCTTGCCACACCGGCGAACGCGATTGGCGGGAGGCGAACGGCGGCCTCGCTTTAGGCAGCGCGGTGCGCTTTGAAGGCAGGCAAGGCGGTGTGCGTTGAGGGCGGTGCTCCGGCGCTATTCGTTCGCCTGCAGCCACAGGCGCAGCAATGCGGTTAACTGCTGGCGCTGCGCCACATCAAGCGGCGCCAGCAGGCGTTGTTCATTCTCTACATGGGCGGTCATGGCGCTGTCGATGAGCGCCAGCCCGGCATCGGTCAACCCGACTTTGCAGCTGCGGCGATCGTGCTCATGGGGCTGGCGGTAAATCAGCCCGCGCGTGAGCAGCTTGTCCAGCCGCACCGACATGGCGCCGGAGGATAACATCAACGTCTGATACAGCCGGGTCGGCGTCACCTCTTCCCCGCTGCGGCGCAGGGTGGCGAGAATATCGAACTCCACCGGCTCCAGGCCCGCGCGGGCATGGAGCGCATTGACCTGGGCGCCGATCAGGTTATTCATCCGGGCAAGACGGCCAACCAGACCTATGGGCAGGCAATCCAAATCCGGGCGCTGGCTGCGCCATTGTTCCAGTACGCGGTCGACGTGATCCTGGTTCATCATTTCCCCCCGACAGTGCAATAACCAAAAGATACTTGAGAAGCTGAAATGTTTCAAAAATCATATCTTTTATAAAAGATACTTTTTGGAAAGATAACATGCCTATTCTCCTCGCCTTGCTTGCCCCGATACTGTGGGGCAGTACCTACGCGACGGTCAGATTGTTTTTGCAAGAACAATCTCCCGTCTGGGTGGCGGTCTGGCGCGCGCTACCGGCCGGTATCCTGCTGTTGATGATTCATCCCACCAAACCGCCGCTGCCGGCGAAAAAAATGCTGGCGCTAAGCTTTTGCAATATTGCGGCCTTTTTTCTGCTGCTTTTGATCGCTGCCTACCGGTTACCGGGATCGATTGCCGGCACGTTAAACGCCACCATGCCGCTGCAGGTGATGCTGCTACGCTGGCTGCAGGAAGGAAAAAGGCCGTCGTGGTGGATGGCGCTGCTGTCATTGGCCGAGATTGCCGGCGTGGCGTTATTACTTAATCCCTCGTCGTCGCCGGATCCGGTCGGGGTCGCGGCGGCACTGGCGGCGACGCTGTTGATTGCGCAGTCCACGCTGTGGATGAGTCGCTGGCAATATCGGGATGCGCTGGCGCTGACCGCCTGGCAACTGCTGCTCGGCGGCATGATGTTGCTGCCGGTAGCGCTGGCGCTGGCGGGGCCGTCGGCCCTGCCGCGGCCGCACGCCTGGCCGGGACTTATTTGGCTGGTGCTGGCCAACAGCGCGCTGGCGTATTGGTGCTGGGTATGGGCGCTGAACCGCTTTGGCCCCGCGGTGATGTCGATAGTGTCGTTACTTAATCCGCTGAGCGCGGTGTTGCTGGGGGTCATGCTGTTGCCGGAGCGGTTATCGTGGCCGCAGTGGCTCGGTATCGCACTGATTTTGTTTGCCGTGCTGTTGATGAAAATTCCCACTGCGCTGCGCCGACCGGTGCGCGCTAAAGCGGCCAGGGGCGTACCGCCAGCCGCCGTGGCGGACAGGCCTGAGGGCAGCCCCGAGCAGCGGTGATAGCAACGGCGCGGGGCTGTTCTATCTCCTGGTCGGCGTCGGCGTGATAGGGGCAGGCTACATGACCAGCGAACGTCTGTACGTTCAGCATGCACCGCTGCCGGCTGCGGCGGCGGCGACCGAGACAGACAGGACCGGGCGCAATGAGTGGCGCCACTATGATCGCACCCCCGCCTGGGCGATCCACACCGACGATGTCATGCAGCCGGGGGAAGATAAAAAAGGGCGCGAATTCAATTTTGAGGCTACCCCGATTAAAGTGGCCAATCGGCTTTATCTCTGTACGCCGCACCGGCGGGTGCTGGTGCTGAATGCGACCACCGGTAAAACCCTCTGGACCTACGATCCCCACAACGACACCCGCGCCAACGAGTATCTTGCCTGTCGCGGGGTGCCTATTACCAATCGCCCACCCCGCCAATGCCCCCTGCGATCGGCGCATTATCAGCACCACCGCCGATGCCAAACTCATCGCGCTTGATGCCGACACGGGGCGGTTGTGTCAGGATTTCGGGGCAGGGGGCCGCGTGAACCTGACCGATTTAATGGGCAAGGTTCCGCCGGGCTTTCATTTCATCACCTCACAGCCCCTGGTGGTGAACGATCGCGTCGTGCTGGGCGGCAGGATCTATGATAATCAGGCGCGCGGCGAGCCGTCCGGCGTGGTGCGCGCCTTTGATCCCCAAAGCGGCAAATTGGCTTGGGCATGGGATATGGGCCGCAGCGATCCCACCGCGCCGCTGAAACCCGGCGAAACTTACACCCGCGGCACGCCGAATGGCTGGCGCGGACCCGGCGCTGGGGCTGGTCTATATCCCCCTGGGGAACGCCACGCCGGATTATTACGGCGCACAGCGTCGGCCGTTTGATGACAAGTATTCCAGCGCTATCGTGGCGCTGGACTTGGCGACGGGGAGAGAGCGTTGGCATTTCCAGACCGTCCATCATGATGTGTGGGATTTTGATTTGCCCATCGGGCCTTTGCTGGTGGATCTGCCCCAGCCCGGGGGAGGGACGGTGCCCGCGCTGGTGCAGACCACCAAAATGGGCCAATTGTTTCTGCTGGATAGGCGTACCGGCAAACCGTTGGCGCAGGTCGAGGAGCGGCCGGTGCCGCAGGCGGATCCGTTCCCGGGAGAGCGTCTATCGCCCACCCAGCCCTACTCCACCAGCATGCCAACGTTCGCGCCCGCCAATTTGACCGAAAAGGATTTATGGGGCGCTACGCCGTTCGATCAGCTTTGGTGCCGCGTGCAGTTCCGCCGGTTCGGTTATCAGGGGCAATACACGCCGCCGGGGCTGGGAACCCGTATCGCTTATCCGGCGTTTGACGGGGTGATGGATTGGTTCGGCGCCTCGATTGACCCGGCGCGTCACGTGCTTATCGCCAATACCAGCTATATCCCGTTTATCGCCGAGGGCGTCACCGAGCAAAAAGCGTTACGCCGCGGGTTGATGCAACCCTGGGCCGGTTGGGAAAGTAATCAGCCGTATCCCAAACCGAAGGAGTTCGCGGTGGGGCCGCAGTACGGTACGCCTTATGCCGAGATTGTGCGTTCCTGGCTATCGCCCCTTGGTGAGCCCTGCAATGCGCCACCCTGGGGTAAACTGGCGGCGATTGATTTGCAAAGCCGAAAAATCAGCTGGGAGCGGCCGGTGGGCACCACTCGCGATATGAATATTTTGAATACCCATACCAATGCGGTGCTGCCGACGGGGATCTTTACCATGGGCGGCAATATTATCACCGCGGGCGGGCTGATTTTTATGGGCGCCACCGCCGACGACTATCTGCGCGCTTTCGACGAAGCCAGCGGCAAAGAGCTGTGGCGCGGCCGCCTGCCGGCCGGCGGGCAGGCGACGCCCATCACTTATTTGGGCGCCGACGGTTGCCAGTATGTGGTGATTGCCGCCGGGGGACACGGCGGGCTCGGCACCCGCACCGGCGACAGCGTCGTGGCCTGGGCGCTGCCCACTCGCCGCGCCGCAGGGAAATGACGGCGCGGCGGACGCCGGTTACGCTCGGGGACGCCGGCGCAAACGGGCCACGCGGGCTGATGCGTTGGGGCCTATCACGGCACGGCGTGCGGCTTAGGCGCCGTATCGCTGGCGTTTTGCGCCGCGCAGGGGCGATACGGAGGCGTTATCCGTTATCCCCAGCGGTGATCCTTTAAACGATTAGGGTTAGGTGAACTGCAGATCGGGCGGCGTGTTGGCCATCATAAACAGCATACCTTGCTTCATGCTTTCCCACATTTCGTGGCGAATCATCAGCAACTGCGCCAGGGTAATCCCCAGCAGCCCGGTGACAAACCAGCACGCCATACCGATGCCCACGCCGGTGAAAATAAACGCCGTCGCGTTGCGGCTGGACCGGTTGCTGGTTCCGGTCACATCCGATCACTGATTCCGATTTCACCCGATCACTAATTCTGATTTCATCCGATCACTGATTCCGGTCGCCCGATCAGCGATTCCGATTCTGTCCGATCGCTCATCTTCTGTTCCGCCATACTCTGGAGACTTTTAGCTTCCGGGGGCATGGCATGGCACGTAAAAAGAAGAAAGCGAGAACGGAAATGTGCATCTATATTAATGTCTTACGTATGAAATTCGAGCAGCGTCGCTCGAATCGCACTATCGCAGCAGCGCTCGGCATAGGCTGTACTACCGTGCACGATATCCTCGGCCGATTCACGGTAGCTAACCTGGTCTGGCCATTGCCGGCGGAACTGTCCCCCGTCGACCTCGACCGCCTGCTCTATCCCGGCAAATCCGGAAAAGTTATCAATACCTTACCCAGCTGGCTTGATATCGATACCGAGTTAAGCCGCAAGGGCATGACCAAGCAGCTGCTCTGGATGGAATATCAGTCCGCCGTGGGCGGTGATGCCCTCGGTTACTCACAGTTTTGTGCACTGTTCCGTGACTGGAAAAAGAAGCAGCGGCGTTCCATGCGCATGGAGCACAAGGCTGGCGAAAAGCTCTTCATCGACTTCTGTGGCCCCACCGTACCTATCGTCAACCCTGCGACCGGTAGCGTACGCCAGGTCGCTATCTTCGTCGCTGCCATGGGCGTGTCAGGCTATGCGTATATCGAAGCCTGCGAAGGCCAGGACATGGCATCGTGGCTCAACGCCAATAGCCGCTGCCTGCACTTCATGGGTGGGGTTCCGGAGCTGATGATACCTGATAATCTGCGCAGCGCTGTCAGCACCCCTGACCGCTATGAGCCGGTCATAAACCAGAGCTACCAGGCGCTGGCAAATCACTATGAGACAGTGGTGCTACCGGCGCGCCCGAGAAAACCGAAAGACAAGGCGAAGGCAGAATCAACTGTGCAGCTGGTAGAACACTGGGTTTTGGCCCGGTTGCGTAAACGTAGGTTCTACTCGCTGGCCGAACTCAACCAGGTGATACGAGAACTCAATCATGAGTTGAATCTGCGCCCGATGCGTCATTACGGCGGACAAAGTCGCCTTGAACGCTTCGAGCAGCTGGACAAACCGGCTCTTGGGCCTCTACCGCCCACACAATGGGAATACAGTGAGTATCTCGTTGCCTGAGTGGGACCTGATTACCACATAGACTACGGCAAAAACTGGTACTCGGTGCCGCATCCGCTGGTTGGCGAGCGCGTTGACGTCATCGCCACCCAACGGCTGGTGCAAATCCACCATAAGGGCGTCTGCGTGGCTACGCACCCTCGCAGCGATAATGCCTATAGGCACACGACTCAGACGGCGCACATGCCGGCTAACCATAAGGGGCAGAGTCAGTGGACGCCGGAAAGGCTGTGCAGTTGGGCGCTGTCGGTGGGTGTGTGCACACTGAAAGTGGTCGAGTCCATCCAAAAGAGCAAAGCCCATCCGGAGCAGGCTTACCGCTCCGTGCTGGGGCTACTCAATCTGCAATCTGCAACGGCGCTATGAGACGACGCGACTGGAGAAGGCCTGCGCGCTGGCGTTGGAGAAAGGGTGCATTAACCGCTCTTTCATAGCCAACGTATTGAAACACGGTCGTGAAAGTGAGGTCACCCAGGACGGAGCCGGCGTATCAATGCTGGTTCACGAAAACCTCCGAGGTCCGGACAGTTATCACTAAGGAGAATAAATATGGATACACTGTTAATGGCTCTGCGAGAGCTGAAGTTGTCGGCAATGGTCCAGGCGTTGGAGACGCAACGCGAACTCCCGGGGAGTTATGGGGAGCTGGGGTTCGAGGAGCGGTTGTCGCTGATGGTAGAAGCGGAAAATTTGCATAGAAAAAACAACCACATATTCCGTATGCGACGGCAATCGCAAATGCACTTGCAGGCAAAACCGGAAGATATCCGTTATATCCCTAGCCGAGGAGTGACACCGGAACAGATGCGAGATCTGCTAGGGGGACAATATCTGAAATATCAGAAAAGCATACTCATCACGGGGCCGACAGGTACGGGAAAAACCTGGCTCAGTTGTGCGCTTGGTGAGCAGGCATGCCGGCAGCAATATAGCATGCGTTACTGGCGAGTGGGTCGGTTGCTGGCCCATCTTCACCAGTGTCAGGTAGACGGGACCTATCTAAAACAGCTTAAGCAGTTAGAAAAAATAGAGTTACTGATCTTGGACGACGTGGGCCTAGAATCAATAAGTCCGATGCAGGCAACGATGCTGTTGGAGGTGATGGAAGATCGCTACGACAAAAGCAGCAGCATCCTGATCAGTCAACTGCCGGTGAAAAAATGGTATGGACTGATAGAAAACCCCACGACAGCTGACGCGTTACTCGATCGGTTAGTACACCCCAGCTATAGACTGGAACTTAAAGGCGAATCACTACGCAAAGAGCAAGGAGTAGCCAGCACAGGAAAAATAGACTAAACCCGAGTCAGAAGATGAGCGAACACGTGATCGAATATCACTGGAATGGGTGATCGGAAAATATCGGAATAACTGATCGGATGTCGCCGGAACAGCTGATCGGATACGTCGGAATCTGCACCGGTGGCACTGCACGTGCAGCTGGCTGGCAAAAAACATCATCATCGCGCTGAGCAGTTCCCAGCGCATCACAAGAAAGCTTGCGGCAAGCATTCCCACGGTAAAAATTTCTCCAATCATCAACTGATGGTGTAATTTTCCCTCGTTTTTTTGCATTGCGCCACAAAAATATGTGACGAGGATCATAATAATTACCCCCCGCCGCTTGCTTTCTACTGATTTAAGATTTTCCGTTTACCGTCTCGGCCGGGCCAACTATCTGAAACTTAGGCAAATCTCCCTGCGGATAGAGCTCCAAGCCGCCGCCCAGCGCTTTATACAGCGAGACCAGGTCCACGCTGGATTGTACGCGGGCGCTGGCGGCCTGCTGCCGCGCCTGTGCCAGCTGACGCTGCGCGTCCAACACCTCGATAAAGGTGCTTATCCCCTGGCGATAGCTGTTGCTGGCCAGATTGAAGGCATTTTGCAGCGCGTCGGCGGTTTGTTCCAACCCGTCGACCCGCTGCTGGTCGGCGCGATAACTGACCAAGGCGTTTTCCACATCCTGGAGCGCGGTCAGTACCGTTTGGCGATAGGCGAGGACGGCATTTGCCTGTTGCGCCCGCGCCAGCCGCACATTCGACACCAGCCTCCCGCCTTGGAAAATGGGAATAGACACCTGCGGACCATAGGAATAAAAATGGCTGCTCCAATGGGTGAGATAATCAGAATCGGTGTTGCGCATCTCGAATTGGCCGGTCAGCGACAGATCCGGGAACAGCTGCGCGCCCGAGACGCCGATATTGGCGGTTGCGGCGTGCAGCTGCGCTTCCGCCTCGCGTACATCAGGACGGCGACGCGCCAGGGAGGCGGGGACGCCCACCGGCACCGCCAGCCCATTCATTGCCTGGCGCTGTTGGGCTTGATACTGCGCCACGTCAATTTGCGCCATCAGCGTGTCGCTGACGCTTTGCGCGCCGCGCAACTGTAAAAACTGTAAATAGGCCCGCGCCACTTCGGCCTCCAGCGAGACCAGAGCATCATTGCGGCTTTCCACCGAGGCCTGCGTTTGCGCGTTGGCCATTTCAACGGAGCGGCGCACCCGACCCCATAAATCCAACTCCCAGGACGTGTCGAAACTGCCTTGATAAAGGTGAATCGGCCGCGTGAGCGAATCCAGGCGCGAGGCGAGCTCTTCGCTGCTTTCAGCCACCTGGGCGCGGACGCCATACGAGTCCAGTTCGCCTTTCAGGCCCAACTGCTGGCGCGTGGCGCTGGCGTTGGCGCTAACGGTCGGCAGGCCGGCGGCGCCCGCTTGCAGCGTTTGTTCACGGGCGCCGGCGATACGCAATACCGCCTGCTGCAAGGAGAGATTGCCGGCGATGGCGCGGTCGATAAGGCTATCGAGCTGCGCATCGTTAAAGGTGCGCCACCACTTTGGGTCTGGCTGCGCGGCCAGCGCCCGGGAGGCGGTGCGGTCGGTGCGGCGCAGGTCATTGAAGGCCGACGGCGTGGAGGGTTGGGGCGGTTGGTAATCGGGCCCCATCGAACAGGCGCTAAGCGTCAGTGCGCCCAAACCGAGCAGCGGTAACAGGGGAGTTGGCCGCCTCCTGGCGGTGCGAATACGAGCCGGCATATTAGTGAGCTCCCGCGTTGCCTTCGCTTTTCACCGGCGAAAGCAGCAAACAAAATGGAATAAGGATTAATGAAACCAGCGCGCAGAGACTGAAGACATCGACGTAGGCCAGGATCCGCGATTGCGCCACCATCTGTTGGTAGAGTTGTCCCGTGGCAAGCGATGTCGGATCGCCGATGAGGCTGCCGGCGTCGCGGAACGCCTGGGCGGCACGCTGTATCGCCTGCTGGAATTGCTCGTTGAACGGCGACATGTTATGCACCATATAGGCGCTGTGGGCCTGGGAGCGCTCGGTAATGGCGGCGGTGGACAGCGAGATGCCGATAGAACCCGCCACGTTGCGGAACATGGTGAACAGCGCTGAACCATCGGCATTCAGCCGCGGGGCAAGCGTAATAAAGGCCAGGGTGGTCAGCGGCACGAACAGGAAACCGAGGCCGATGGACTGCGCGGCGCGCATTTTGACCATCGTGCTGAAATCGATATTCGGGACAAAATGGCTGGAATAGATAAACGACAGCGTCATCAAGGTAAAGCCGAACGCTATCAGCCAGAGGGTCTGCACTACCGGCATCAGCTTCAGCACCAGCGTGATGGACATGACGATCAACTCCGCCCCCGGCGAAAGCACCAGCCCGGACCAGGTGACGGTATAGCCGAGCTCCTGCTGCGCCAGCTGCGGCATGACCACCGAACTGCCGTAGAGAATCATCGCCATGCCCGCCATCAGCAGGCTGGAAACGGCAAAATTGCGGTCCTTCAGGCAGCGCAAATCCACCACCGGTTTGCGGGTATAAAGCAGCCAGTACACCGCCCCCACCAGTCCGACCACGGCCAGTAGCGCGAAGAGCTGAATAAGGCCCGAGGCGAACCAATCATCATCTTCACCGCGGTCCAGCATCACCTGCAAGCAGCCCAGCCCCAGCGCGATAAGCCCGATACCGATATAATCGATATTGAGCTTACCGTTCTTCACTTTGCGCTCCCACGGCGGATCCTCAAGCATCTGGTATATGGCCAGAAAGGTCAGCACGCCTACCGGGATGTTAATCAAAAACACCCACCGCCAGCTGTAGTTATCGGTTATCCAGCCCCCAAGGGTCGGGCCGACCACCGGCGCGACGATAATCGCGATGGAGGATAGGCCGAACGCTTTACCGCGATCTTCGGGTTTAAAATAATCGAGCAGTACCGACTGCTGGACAGGCTGCAGACCGCCGCCAAAAAAAACCTGCATGACGCGAAACAAGATCATCTGCCACAGCTCGGTGGTGATGCCGCACAAAAAAGAGCAGACGGTAAACATGGCCACGCAAATCAGGAAGTACTGTTTGCGTCCCCGCACGCGGCTGAGAAACGCCGAAATGGGCAGCACGATACCGTTCGCCACCAGGTAAGAGGTCAACACCCAGGTGGACTCGTCGTAACTGGAGGAGAGGGTACCGGCTACGTGGGGGAGTGCCACGTTGACAATGGTGGTATCCAGGATTTCCATGAACACCGCCAGGGTAACGACGATGGCGACCGCCCAGGGGTTGCTGGACGGCGTCCAGTGACGATCGCCGCTCATTCAAGCGTAACCTTCGGCTCGGCCGACAGCCCCAGCGGCAGCGGCGTGTTGGGATCCAGGCCGCTGTCGATGACGATTTTGACCGGTACCCGCTGAACTATTTTCACGAAATTGCCGGTGGCGTTTTCTGCCGGAAAGGTGGAAAAGCACGAGCCCGAGCCTTGCTGAATACTGTCGACATGGCCGTGCAAGGTCAGATTAGGATAGGCATCCACCGTCACCTCCACCTGATTGCCGGGGCGCATATGTTCAAGCTGGGATTCCTTAAAATTGGCGGTAATCCAGATGTCCGGCGAGACCGCCGAGAACAGCGAGCTGCCCGCCTGAACCAGCGTACCAAGCTGGACGTTGCGCCGGGTAACGAAACCGTCGAACGGCGCGCGGACATCGCTTTAGGAGAGATTCAGTTCGGCGGTTTCCAATTGTGCCTGCGCTTGACTGACCTGGCGTTCGCGCGCTTCGACGTTGGTCTCGACCTGACGCACCTGCAACTGCACCTGGGCGGCCACCTCGACCTGCGCTTGGGCGTTGGCCAGTTCGGCACGGGCCTGCTGTGCTTTGGCCTGGGCCAATTGGGCGGGATATTGCACCTTTGACAGCGCCAACTGCGCCTGCGCCAGACCCAGCTGCGCACGCGCGCGGCGGTGGCGTCGCGCGGGTCGATTTGCACCAGGAGATCCCCCTTACGGACCCGCTGATTATCCTTGATCAGCAATTTCACCACGTAGCCGGAGATTTTCGGCGCGATGGTCACCGCGTTGCCTTCGGTATAGGCGTCATCGGTGGTTTCCTGGTTACGGCTGGAAAGCCAGAACCACAGGCCGGCGATCAGCATCACGACCACCACGATGGCCAGGATAATCAGCGGCTTTTTGCCGGGGCGTTTGCGCTGATTGCCGCCGTCATCATCACCACCCCGGGCGCCGTCATCGTTATCCCGGTTGTCGTCCTGCCGGCGGCCATCCTCTGCGCGGCGCGCCCCGCTGTCCGTGCCGGCGGGAGGGGGAGAAGAGCGGTTGACATCATCGTTATCGTTGGGTCGGGATGTATCGGAAGTGTAATTGGGTTTGTGGCTATCCATAGGCTCCGTCTACTAACGTGGCAAGCGCTGCGCCAGAATAAAAGGAAACTGTGTCATTAAGGGTAAAAGGATTTTCGCTAAACGCCAGTCCGCGCACGACGTGAATTGCCGTTACGCCATTAAATGCTAAAACACAGGGATTAAGCATACGCAGCGGCGCAGAATTAACAAGACAACCGCTAACTATTTCCCTCTGTCAAGTCAACGATGCGGCAAAAAGGTGACAAAAAAATACATCTTCCTGATGATTCTCGTTTTTTGCTAATCGGATATACTAATGCGCAATTCACTGCGCTCCAGCGGTATTGATCGGGTAACGGATAATGCTTTCACTTTTACGTGTCGTTTATATTGGCGTGTCACTTTTGACCCTCGGCAATCTGGTTATCGGTCCCGCTCAGGCGGCGCAGCGCGCCCAGGCCCGCGCCGCCGCGTCACCCGGCCAGACTTGGGCGTGACGTTCCGCCAAATATTCCACGATGGCCAGCGAATCCCACCCCGTCCGCGCGCCATCGATCAACACCGGTACTTTGCCGGTAGGGGAAAAGCCGTGGAAGAGGGAGCCGGCCGCCGGGGGTTCAAAGGGGTGCAGACTCTCCTCGAACGGCAGCGCCAGCGCTTTCATCAGCACCCACGGCCGTAATGACCAGGACGAGTAGTTTTTATTGGCGATATGCAGTTGATACATCCTTGCGTTCTCCCATAGGGGTTAAAAACCGTGCGCCGATGCACAGGTCGATAGCGTTACCCGGAAACGAGGCTTGCGCCAGCCCGGTACCGTGACGGAATCTACGCTGCCTTCCTGGCGTGCGCCCATACGTTGATAAAAACCGGCGGCCAGCGGATCGGCGTCAATTAACAGCCGAGTCGCGCCGGCGCGGTGTGCCGCTTTGATCGACCAGCCGAACAGGGACTTGCCGATCCCCGCTTTTTGCCGCGCGGGTGAGACAAATAAGCGCGCCAGGAAAGCCTCATCCTCTTCCACCTGCAATTGGGCGACCCCCAGCAGTTGGCTATCGCTTTCCGCCACGCAAATCAGCGAATTTTCCATATCAGCCGGCCGAAAGGTCAGCTCTTGTCGGCAGCACTGCATAATCGCATCGTCATATCCCCATAACGCTTTGGATTGCAGACAGAGCTCAGTGAGTTGGGCCAACTCTTCAATGCGTGCTTCTCTGAGCTGATGCATTACTCTTTCCTCTCGTGCTGATGGTAAATCTGCAAAATGAGTTCGGTGGCGCGTCGAGCGTCGTCGTCGTCGGCCAACGGTGGCTCCCCCCCCCCGGCGACGGCCCGCTCGAAATCCGCCAGTATTGCCTGGTGGCGACGGCTGTCGTTGAGCGTTGCGTTGCTGGCGCCGTTATCCGCCACCGGCGGGCGCGGCTGCGCGGGATTGTCGACACCCTCAATCTGCCAGACGTCAATACAGTCGTTGAAAAGGGTAAACGTCCCTTTTTCACAGCACACCTCCAAACGCGGCGGATAGCCGGGCCGCACGCTGGTGAGCGCCATACAGGGGAAGCATCCTGATGATCGTCATTCGCTGATGACCAGCGTGAAACACTTCGCGCTTTATGGCGCGGTGGAAGGGGGCCGGGATTACAACACGGTAGATATGAGCCCGCAAAAAATGTTTCAGGATTACCTGCCCCCTTACAAAGCGGCGCTGGATGCCGGCAGCGGCGGGGTCATGGTGGCGCTAAATTCCATCAACGGGACGCCGGCCACCGTGGATCGCTGGCTGCTGCAGGATGTATTGTGCAAAGCGTGGCATTTTACCGGTATCACGGTCAGCGATCACGGCGCGATCAAGGAGCTCATCAAGCACGGCGTGGCGGCCGATCCTGAGCAGGCGGCGAAAATGGCGATCAACGCCGGCATCAATATGAGCATGAGAGATGAGTATTTTCTGAAATATCTGCCGGGGCTGATTCAGCGCGGCGAGGTGAGCCAGGCGACGCTCGACGACGCGGTGCGCCATGTATTGAACGTCAAATACGACATGGGCCTGTTCCGCGACCCCTATGTGCATCTGGGGCCGGCGGGCAGCGATCCGGCGGATACCAACGCGGAAAGTCGGCTGCACAGGGCCGAGGCGCGTCAGGTGGCGCGCGAGAGTGAAAAACCGCCTCAACACGCTGCCGCTGAAAAAACAGGGACGTTGGCGGTCATTGGCCCGCTGGCGGACAGTAAGCGCGATATCATGGGCAGCTGGTCCGCCGCGGGTCGCGCCGATCAATCCATTACCCTGCTGGAAGGGATCCGCCACGCGGTGGGGGAAGCGCAGGGTATGGCCCACGAAGCCTCCAGCCGCAGTGATATCACCATCCCGAAAAGCCAACGCAGGCTACTGCGCGCGCTCAAGGCCACCGGCAAGCCGCTGGTGGTTGTGCTGCTGAACGGGCGGCCTCTGGCGCTGGTGCGGGAAAACCAGTAGGCGGACGCGCTGCTGGAGGCGTGGTTCCCCGGTACCGAAGGGGGAAACGCCATAGCCGATGTGCTGTTCGGCGATCACAACCCGTCCGGCAAATTGCCCATGTCGTTCCCGCGCTCGGTGGGGCAAATTCCCATTTATTACAATCATCTGCCCACCGGTCGCCCCTACGACCCGCAGAAACCGGAGAAGTATACTTCTCATTATTATGATGAAGCCAACGGCCCGCTGTTTCCGTTCGGCTATGGCCTGAGCTACACCCATTTCACCTTGTCGCCGGTGACGTTGTCGGCGACGCAGTTGGCGCCGGCGGGCAGTCTGACCGCTACGGTCACGTTGACCAACGATGGCGACAGGGACGGCGCCACCGTGGTGCAGCTAGTATTTGCACGATGTCACCGCCTCCATCAGCCGGCCGGTGGCGACGCTACAGGGCTTCCACAAGGTCTTTCTGAAAGCGGGGGCGTCGCAATCCGTCCAATTTACCGTCACGCCGGCCATGCTGCGGTTTTATAATCAGCCAATGCAGCAGGTCACCGAGCCGGGTGAGGTGGACGTTATGATTGGCCTCGATTCCGCTAGAGTGAACCGTGCCCACTTTACGCTGCAATCCCGCTTTACGCTGCAATAAAGCGGACCGGCTGCTGGAACCGGTTCGGCGCCGCATCGAACAGCAGGTGCTGGGCCTGAGCGGCGTCGGTCTGGGCACCGTGGATTTCACGCAGCCCGCCAATGATCCGGGCCTCTGGCGGGTACACGGCGACTTTACCTCGATGCTGTGCGGCGGCATAAGCGCGCTATTGCTGCAAATGTTGCATCCCTCGGCGCTGGCGGGGTCTGGGATCACTCTCATTTTCGCAGCGACATGCTGGGACGGCTGCGGCGCACGGCGCAGTTTATTTCCGTTACCAGCTTCGGCCCCACCGCGGCGGCCGAATGGCTTATCGCGCGCGTGCGCCAAATCCATTTGCAGGTGAATGGCGTGGATCCTTCAGGTACCGCCTACCGGGTAAGCGATCCGGCCTTGCTCACCTGGGTGCATGTGGCGGAAGCGCGCAGCTTCCTGGCGGCGCATCTGCGCTTTCGCAATCCCCGCCTGAGCGGCGCCGACCAAGACGCTTACTATCGCCAGGCGATGAAGGTGGCCTGGGCCCTGGGCGCCCGCGACGTGTCTGCCAGCCGGGCCGAGGTAGAGGCCTATTTGCAGGCGATGCGGCCGCGGCTGGTGTGCGATGACCGCACCCGTGGGGTGACCCGGCTGCTGCTCTATGCGCCCATGCCGAGCCGATTGGCGCAGCCGGCGGGGTGGCTTTTGATGCGCGCCGGCATTGATCTTTTGCCGGACTGGGCTATTGACCAGTTGCACCTCGACGGCCCGGCCCTGCGGCGGGTTCTGGTGACCCCGGCGGTACATTCCCTGGCCCGCGTCCTGCGCTGGTCGGTACGCAGCGGCGCATGGCGCGCCAGCCCGCCTGACGGTTAACGCCGGCTTTCTTGCAAAAAAAGGGCATGGCGGACGGGAATGTCACTTCCTCGCACAGACATTATCGTCCCGGGCCGATAAACTAATCACTTCCACGAGCCGCGGGCAAAAATAGATGCCCCGGGCGATAACGCGTGCCCACAGGTGAATGGATGCCCGCGGGCAAACACAGGCCCGCGGGCAAAAATACCGGCTCAAAGGCATAATAGCGCCCCCGGGTAAAAATCGGTGCTTATGGATAAGCACGCCGATACGGGTGGCACGCAGCGAGGCGAATATGGCATTAACGGAAGTCATCCTGGTCGATGAACGGGACCGGGCGGTGGGCACTATGGAAAAACTGCAGACCCACCGTGAAGGCGCGCTGCACCACGCGGTGACCGTTTACTTGTTTAACCCCGACGGCCAACTGCTGTTGCAGCAGCGCGCGCGGAAGAAATACCACTGCGGCGGTCTTTGGAGCAACACCTGCTGCGGCCACCCCATGCCGGCGGAAGAGAGCGCTGCCGCCGCCCGCAGCCGTCTGTATGAAGAGATGGGGCTGCGGGTGGCGTTGACGCCGGTATTGCAATTGCGCTACCGCCTGCCGCTGCCCAATGGGCTGATTGAACACGAATACGGCCATGTGTTTTGTTTTTTGGCGTCACGCCGTTGGCGCCAACGCCTGATCCCGACGAAGCGATGGCCTGGCGCTGGCAAGCGATGCTGTCGGTGGTGGCGCAACTCGCCAGCGAACCCGAAGTGTTCACGCCCTGGTTCAGATTGACCATGGAGAAAATTCCGGCCCAGTACGCCGCGTTTCTACGCGCCCTGCAAGCCAGCTAATCCGATGCGGCAGAGCCTGTGTGCCAGCGCCTTCGCCGACTTTATGCTTTCCTGTCGGTAGGGTTCCGGCAAAGCTGAGCCCGCTTGCCGCCGAGGCCGTCGGCCGCCTCACCGTCAACCCGTGCCTGCGGGCGCTGGGCAACTGTGGCTGCCGCTGGCGCTGTTGCTCGCCAGCGGCCGGCTGGACGAATTGTCGCTGATGAAAGAGTATACCAACCGCGCGCAGGTGTTTCATCAGGCGTTGGGGGAGCATCTTACGCTGTTATTCGGTACATTAGCCCCGGCGCTGCTTATCGGTATCCCGTTGGGTTTCGTGTGCCACCGCTCGGCCAGGTGGCGTCCCTCGCTGTTCGCCATGCTAAATATCATCCAGACGCTGCCCGCCATCGCGCTGTTCGGTTTACTGATAGCGCCGCTAAGCGGTTTGGCCACCGCTTGGCCTTGGCTGCGCGAATTGGGCATCGGCGGGATCGGCTTGGCGCCGGCGTTGATCGCGCTGGTGCTGTATGCGCTGTTGCCGCTAGTACGCAGCGTGCATGCCGGTCTGGCACAGGTACCGGATAGCGTGGTTGACGTCGCGCGCGGCATGGGGTTGAGCCGCCGGCAGCTTTTTTGGCGGGTGGAAGTGCCGCTGGCGCTGCCGGTCATGCTGTCGGGAGTGAGGGTCATCTCCGTGCAAACGGTGGGCATGGGGATGGTTGCGGCGCTTATTGGCGCCGGCGGATTCGGCGCCCTGATGTTTCAGGGACTGTTGAGCAGCGCGCTGGAGCTGGTGCTGCTGGGGGTGATCCCGGCTATCGCGCTGGCGCTGTTGGTCGATACCCTGTTTAAAGTGATTATCTCGATGTTACAGAAGGTGCGCCTGTGATTGAATTTCAAGGGGTCAGTAAATTTTTCCACGGCAAGCCGACGGTGGAGGATGTGAGTTTCATGCTGCCCGCCGGTGACATCACGGTGCTCATCGCCCCCTCCGGATCCGGCAAATCCACCACTCTGAAGATGATAAACCGTCTGATAGAGCATGATACGGGTAACATTTTGTTTGCCGGCAAGGAGATAGGCCGCTGGCCCGCCGAGCAGCTTCGGCGGCGCATGGGCTACGCGATACAGTCTATCGGGTTATTTCCCCACTGGACCGTGGAGCAGAATATCGCCACCGTGCCGCAACTGCTGAAATGGCCGCGTCAACGCATTCACCAGCGCGTGGGCGAATTGCTGGCGCTGCTGCATCTCGATCCGGAGCAGTTTCGTCACCGCTATCCGCACCAGCTTTCCGGAGGCTGCTGATGGACGAGCCGTTCGGCGCGCTCGATCCGGTGACCCGCAGCGCCCTGCAGGGGGAAATTGCCCGCATCCACCAGATCTCCCGCCGCACCATCGTGCTGGTGATCCACGATATCGATGAGGCGCTGATCCTGGCTGACCGCATCCTGCTGCTGGACGGCGGGCGGATTGTGCGGCAGGGGACGCCGCAACAAATGCTGTTACGCCCGGCAAGCAGGCTGGTGCGAGATTTCTTCGGCGGCGGCGAGAGGGGGATCCGCCTGTTGTCGCTGGGCACCGCCGGTGAGCTTGCCCGTCCGGGGAGTCTCTGCCGGGACCGCCGATTTCGGCCGCGATGTCCCGACGCGCGGCGCTATCCGAATTCATCGCCCGCGCAACCGATCGACTCCCGGTGGTGGACGAACAGGGAGGCGCGCTGGGCGTGCTGCACTTCGCCGACCTCTTGCGCCCGCTTAAGGAAACGGAATGATGACGCGGCGCATTCTGACCGATCCGCTGTTATGGTGTCTGCTGTTGCTGCTGGCGCTGTTGTTTGGCATGCCGCATATGACGCGGCTCTTCGTGGCGCTCTTCCCCGCGCTCGATCGCCCGGTATACCGGCAGGACAGTTTCGCCTCGCTGGCCTTCGCCCACCTGTGGCTGGTGCTGGTGTCCAGTATGATTGCCGTGGTTATCGGCGTTGGCGCCGGCATCTGGGTGACGCGGCCGGCGGGCCGGGCGTTTCGCCCGCTGCTGGAAACCGTGGCGGCAGTGGGGCAAACGTTCCCGCCGGTGCCGGTCATGGGCTTTAGCGCCGAGCCGGCGGTAATCGCGCTGGTCCTCTATGGGCTGCGGCCCATCGTCCAGGCGACGATTGCCGGTATTGAGACGGTGCCGGCGTCCTTACATGATATCGCGACCGGGGCGGGCATGAGCCGCGGGCAAATTTTGCGACGGCTGGAACTGCCGCTGGCGGCGCCCGTTATCATCAGCGGCATTCGGACGTCGGTCATTATCAACATTGGCACTGCCGCGATAGCGTCCACCGTAGGGGTAAAAAGCCTGGGCTCACCGATTATTATCGGCTTGAGCGGCTTCAATATCGCCTATGTGCTACAGGGCGCGCTATTGGTGGCGCTGCTGGCGATCATCAGCGATATGCTGTTTGAACGCTGGCTGCGGGCGCTGGACGTTAGCTATGGACGATGATGATATAGCCCGCCAGCATGACGCCGCCGATGGCGCCGAGTGAGAGCAAGGAAATCACGCCGAAAACGGCGGTTTTGATAAGCTTCATGAGCATCCTTATATGCAGGGCATCAGACATTATAAATATTCGCCGCGGTGATACAAGGTTGACGCTACGGCGCCATCGCAGCCAGGGCTGAATGATGAGGGTAGAGAGGTTACATTCCCTGGGCGAAAGCAAAGGAGCGGGCGCTTGCCGTTAACAAGGAGCGGCGGGTGACGCCGACGCCGCTGGCGATCCGTCTAGCGTCGCCGCACAGCGCCGCGGCGCGCAGCCTAATGGATGAACTTTCCGCCGCCTTAAGCGCGCTGACCGGCGACGATGGCCGCACCTCATTCGATCCGGCGCAGACGTTCGGCGCGGGCGGCTGTTTCGCCATCGCCTACGCCGTGCCCGACGGTACCGCGCTGGGCTGCGGCGCGTTGCAACCGCTGGCGCCTTAGCGGCACTATCGCGACCGGCCGGCATCGCTCTGTTTGGGAAAAGCCCTGCAGTTTTATACAGCACAAAGCTGACGCCGCGCCGCGACTGTGGGACAATGCCGCATTCCCAAGCGATAAGGCCTGAACGATGGCGCTCTCCTTAGCAACCAAAGCGCAAATCCACGATTGGTATAAAGCGCTACAGCAGCATGTTCCCGATTTCATCCCCCGTGAACCGCAGCGGCAGATGATAGCGGAAGTGGCTCGCGCGCTGGCGGGGGATATCGAACGCCATCTGGTGATCGAAGCGCCCACCGGCGTCGGCAAAACGCTGTCGTATCTGATTCCGGGCATCGCCATCGGTCGCGCCGAGCAAAAACCGCTGGTGGTGAGCACCGCCAATGTCGCCCTACAGGATCAAATCTTCAGTAAGGATCTGCCGCTGCTGAGAAAGCTCATACCGGATTTGACCTTTATCGGCGCATTCGGACGTCGGCGCTATGTCTGCCCGCGCAATCTGGCGGCGGATGGCGTCAGTCAGGGCGATCTGCTGCTATTTCTCGATGACCCGCTGGCCCCCGCCAGCGGCGCCGAACATCAGCAATGTGTGGCGCTGCAAACGTCGCTGAATAACGCCAGCTGGGACGGCCTACGCGACCACTATCCCCAGGCCGTGAGCGATCCGCTCTGGGCCAGGCTCAGCACCGATAAAGCGAACTGTCTCGGGCGTAATTGCCACTATTTCCGCGACTGTCCGTTTTATCTGGCGCGCAAAGAGATAGAAAACGCCGATGTGGTGGTGGCCAATCATGCGCTGGTCATGGCGGCGCTGGAAAGCGAGTCGGTGCTGCCGGAGGCGAAAAACATGCTGCTGGTGCTTGATGAAGGCCACCATCTGCCGGACGTGGCGCGGGATGCGCTGGAAATGGACGGCGAGATATCCAGCCGCTTTTTTGCTCACCAGCTAGAGCAGTTTCGGCGGCAAACGGCGCTAATCCTGTCCCAGTTTCGACCCGCGCGCCCGCCGCAGCTCAGTCAGGAGACGCGTCTTCAGGCCCATTGCGACGAGCTGCTGGCGCTTATCGGCCTGTTCGAGCAGCAGGCCGAGGCTTATTTGCCTCACGACAGCGTGCAGGGTGAGCACCGCTTTGCGCTGGGCGTATTGCCGGCGCCGATGAGCGAGGCGGCGGCGCAACTCTGCAAACTGTCGGACAGGCTGCGGATGCTGGCTGAGTTTTTGCTGGCGGACCTGGGCGAAAAAACCGGCAAGCACGATATTGTGCGCCTGCGCCAGGCACTGCTGCAGACCAGCCGTATTCAGGGATTTTGGGAGGCCACCAGCCGGCTGTGGCGGCTGGCCGCGCTCGAGAAGGCTTCAAATGCGCCGATTTCCAAATGGTTGACCCGAAAACAGGGCGACAACGGCGCCCAACTCTTTTTGCACTGCGTCGGCATCCGCGTCAGCGATCAGTTGGAAAAACTGCTGTGGTCAAGGATCCCCCACGTGGTCATCACCTCCGCCACGCTGCGGTCCCTCGAAAGTTTCGCGCGTCTTCAGGAGCTGTCCGGCCTGCATGAGCGCAACGGCGATCGCTTCATCACGCTGGCGTCGCCTTTCGATCACCGCCACCAGGGCCGTCTGGTTATCCCCCGTATGCCGATGGATCCGGTCATGGCGCAGGAAGCGGACCATATCGCCTGGATGGCGCGCTATTTTCGCGCCGAATGGGAAAAGGCGTCGCACCGGGGCATGCTGGTACTGTTCGCCAGCCATCGCGCGCTGCGGCTGTTTTTGGACCAGGTGACCGATCTGCGCCCGCATTTGCTGGTGCAAGGGGATAAGCCCCGTTACCGTCTGGTGGAGGAACATCGCCGGCGCGTTGACCGCGGGCGGACCAGCGCGCTTTTGGGGCTGCAATCTTTCGCCGAAGGGTTGGATCTGAAAGGGGAATGGCTCACCCAGGTACATATTCATAAGGTGGCTTTTCCGCCGGTGGACAGTCCGGTGATATTGACCGAGGGCGAGTGGCTGAAAACTCAGCAGCGCCATCCGTTTGAGGTACAGAGTTTGCCCAGCGCCTCTTTCAATTTGATTCAGCAGGTCGGCCGTCTTATCCGCAGCCACGACTGTCACGGCGAGGTGATCATCTATGATCGGCGGTTATTGACCAAATCCTATGGCGCTCGTCTGCTGGCGGCGCTGCCGGTATTTCCTATTGTCCAGCCGGCGCTGGCCCCTGCGGCGGGGGCCAGTGCGCAACCGGCCACGTCGAGCGACTAAGAGCCGCAAACGCGCGGCCGGATGAATTGTTATTGCCTTAAGAGCAGGATAAAGTCAGTTTTGTAAGGCCTAGGCTTTAGTGTTCAGGAGAGCCACATGTATATTCCTCCCGCGCTCCGACAGACGGATGTCGAGGCGCAGCGCGCCCTTATCGCGGCCCATCCGCTGGCGCAGTTGATAAGCCTCGGCGAACAGGGCTTGCAGGCGGATCCGCTGCCGCTGCTGCTGGACAGTTATCCCGACGGCGCCTGGCGGCTGCGCGGGCATTTGGCGCGTGCCAATCCTCACGGTAAATCTTTGGCGCGCGATGGCACTTGTCTGGTGATTTTTCAAGGGGAGGCCGGCTATATTTCTCCCGGCTGGTATGTGGCCAAGGCGGAGCACGGCAAAGTCGTGCCGACCTGGAATTACCAAACGGTGCATTGCCACGGCCAGGCGCAGGTGATAAACGACCCGGCATGGCTGATGGCGTTGCTGCGGGTGTTGACCGACAACCAGGAGGCGCGGCGACAGGCGCCCTGGCGGGTTGAAGATGTCCCCCCCCCGGGCTTTATCGACACCCTGATAGGCGCTATTGTGGGGATTGAAATTCGCGTGACGCGCACCGAGGCAAAATGGAAATTGAGCCAAAACCGCAGCTGCGCGGACCGCGACGGCGCGATAGCCGGGCTGATGGCCGACGGTAATGGGCCGCTGGCCCGGGAGATGGGGCGCGGTTGACAGGCCTCTCCCCTGCCATGAACAGGTGATGAATGGATTACAACAAAATTATTAAAGAGATCGGGCGCGGCAAACATCACGCCCGGGATCTGGACCGCGAAACGGCCTATACCCTCTATCGCGCCATGTTGGCCGGCGACGTACCGGAGCTGGGGGCTTTGCTCATCGCCATGCGCATCAAGGCAGAAGCCCCCCGAGGAGTTGCTCGGTTTTTATCAGGCGATGCAGGAGCAGGTGATGGGGCTACAGGCCCCCGCATCGCTGCCGCCGCCTATCGTCATTCCCAGTTACAACGGCGCGCGTAAGCAGGCGAATCTGACCCCGCTGCTGGCGCTCGCCCGGCTCGGGTTTCCGGTCGTGGTGCATGGCGTGACCGAGGATCCCGGCCGGGGTGACCAGCGCCGCTATCTTCCGCGAGCTCGGCGTTCACGGCGTTACCTCGCGCGACGAGGCGCAGGCCGCGCTGGCGCAAGCGCCGCGGGTGCTGTTTATTCCGGTGGAGGTGCTCTCGCCGTCGTTGACGCGCCAGCTGAAGCTACGCTGGCGGCTGGGGGTGCGCAACAGCGCCCACACGCTGGCGAAACTGGCGACGCCGTTTCCTTCTCATCCCCATTGGCGGCTGTGCAGCGTTTCCCATCCGGAATACATACCGCGCGTCGCGGGATTTTTCAGCGCTATCAACGCCACTGCCCTGTTGATGAACGGCACCGAAGGCGAAAGCTATGCCAATCCCAAGCGCCTCACGCGTATCTATCATGTTCAAGGGGGCGAGCCGCGGCTGCTGCTGGATCCCGCACTCAATGCGCTGCCGCCGCTGGAAAGCCTGCCGGACAGCCGCGAGGCCGCCGCCACCGCCCGCTGGGTTGAATCCCGTCTGGACGGTCATCGGCCTTTGCCCGAGGCTATCCGTTTGCAGCTCGGGTGTTGTCTGATCGCCACCGGGCAGAGCGCCGACCTGCCGACGGCGCTCCACGACGTGGATAACCGACTGGCCCGCCGTTGAATACCCTTTTTGCCGCTAACCGGAAGCACACCACATGCCACATGCTATCGACTATTTCAACCGCCTGAATCAGGATTATCTGGCGGTGCACCAGGCCAAAGAAGACCTGTTCTGGCAACACTATATGGGCACGGGCGGAGCGGAGGTGTCAGGGCGATTCGCCGCGGCGGAAACTGCCTACAAACGCTTTATCGCCGAGCCAACGCGCCCCGCCGAGTTGCGCCATTTAATCAGCCAGCTGGCGACGGCGCCGTCTTCGCCCGAACGGGATCAGATGTTGCATGGCTTACGCGGCTGGGCGCGTTTTTTTGATTGCAACGTCATCGAAGATCCGCTGGCGCAGGGGTTGATGGATGAGATTATCGCCGCAGAGAACGATCTTTACGCGCGGCGTAAAACGCTCACGCTCAAGCATCTGTTGGCCGAGCAGGACCCACCCGTCGCCGCGACCCTGGGCGAATTGCTGACCAATCAGGCCAATAACGACAGCGAACGCTGCCGGCAAAGTTCGCAGCAGGCGCTACGGGATTTGGAGCAGTGGCTATTGCATAACGGTTTTCCCGAACTGGTCAGCCTGCGTAACCGCTTCGCCCGGCAGATGGGCTACCGCAATTTTTTTGATTATAAGGTAAACAAAACCGAGCAGATGACGCCGGAGCAGCTGTTCGCTATCCTCGACAGCTTCGAGCTGCAGACCCGCGACGGCATGCAGGCCAGCCTGCGGCGGCTGGCGAGCGAAAAGGGCGATGCGGCGCTGGCGCCCTGGAATATTCGCTACGCCAGCGCCGGCGATGTAACCCGGCAGTTGGATCCCTACTTGCCGTTTGCCGATTCGCTACGCAGCTGGGTGGACAGTTTCAAGCGGCTGCATATCGGTTTCAACGGCGCGCGCATGCAGCTGGATCTGCTGGTGCGGCAGGGTAAATATGAAAACGGTTTTATGCACGGCTCGGTGCCGTCGTTTCTGTCGCAGGGCACTTGGGTGCCGGCGCGTATCAATTTTACCAGCCTGGCGCGGCCCGATCAGCTCGGCAGCGGCATTAGCGGCATTGCCACCTTATTCCATGAAGGGGGACATGCTGCCCATTTCGCCAATATCCGCCAGAATGCGCCCTGCTTTTCACAGGAGTTTCCGCCCACTTCAATGGCCTATGCAGAAACGCAATCAATGTTTTGCGACAGTCTGCTTGACGATGCGGACTGGTTGAAACGCTACGCTGTCAACGATCGTGGCGAGGCGGTATCGGACGCGCTTATCCACGACGCTATCGCCGCGCGCCAGCCGATGCGCGCTTTTAACGAGCGCCATATTCTGCTGGTGCCCTATTTTGAGTGGGCGCTGTATCAATGGGATGACGCACAATTAACGCCTGAGGCCATCACCCGTCTGGCGCGGGACAATGAACGGCGCATCCTGGGCATCGACGGCAGTCCACGGCCAACCATGGCGATCCCACATTTGCTGTCGCAGGAGTCCGCCTGCTCCTATCAAGGCTACTTACTGGCGCTGATGGCGGTGGAACAGACCCGGCGTTTCTTTATGCAGCGTGACGGTTACCTGACCGATAATCCGGCGATTGGGCCGAGTTTGGCGCGGCATTATTGGCAACCGGGCAACAGCGTCAGCCATGACGCCACGCTGGTCAGTCTGACCGGCGAAGGCTTTAATCCGGCCTATCTGGCCAACGTCTGCAATCAGACCGTCGAGCAGGCGTGGCGGCAGGCGCAGGACTGCATGGCTCAGGCGCAGACGCGTCCCCAACCGCCGGTGGATTTCGCCTGGCAGGCCGAGATACAGGTCGTGGATGGCGATGAGGTGCTGGCAAGCAATGCCGAGGGAGATGACACGGTGTGCCGGCAATTCGCGCAAGCGATACAGCGGCGCTACGGCTGAGCAAAGGGCCGGGCGCTATGCGCCGCGCTGTTCGAGGGTACCCCGAGCGGTAGCCTTTGCTGGCCGGGTGAGTTGATTCTCGACGGCGAAGCGCGGGCAGTGCAGCGGCCGGCGGTGTCGGCGGTGGTCTGCACCATGCAGGCGCTGTCGCTGCGCGGATCGCGCGGCATATCCGTGAGACGGGAAGCGACCGCGCCCTGACTCAGGGCCACGGCGCAGAGAATAATACCAGCCTTAAAAGAGAGTTTAATACTAATAACTCTATAAACTATATCATAACGGAAGCGTATGATACGCTGGCTGATACGATTTTTCTTAGGAAATTTTTGAACGAGACCATCATTTTTTTGATAACACCGTCCCATTATCTTTACACCTGCCGCGGCGTCCGTAGGCGTCGGGTTAACGACGGTTGCGATCGTCGGGACGCACCAGGTCAAAGCGCTGCTGCGCGGAGATGCCAAAATAGGCGCTAGGACCGCCGCCGCGCAGTACCGGCTCCGCGGCGGCGGTCTGATATACTCCGTCGGCATCCAGTAGCCGGCGATCGATATGCACCGCCACCACTTCCCCTAATACCAGCCAACTGCCGGTTTCGTGGCCGCTGGCGTCCACCAGCGCAATACACTGACTCAGACGACATTCAAAATTGACCGGACTTTGGGCGACGCGATGGGCCTTCACCCGCTCCCTGCTGGTTCCGGTCACATCCGATCACTGATTCCGGTCGCCCGATCAGCGATTCCGATTCTGTCCGATCGCTCATCTTCTGTTCCGCCATACTCTGGAGACTTTTAGCTTCCGGGGGCATGGCATGGCACGTAAAAAGAAGAAAGCGAGAACGGAAATGTGCATCTATATTAATGTGTTACGTATGAAATCCGAGCAGCGTCGCTCGAATCGCACTATCGCAGCAGCGCTCGGCATAGGCTGTACTACCGTGCACGATATCCTCGGCCGATTCACGGTAGCTAACCTGGTCTGGCCATTGCCGGCGGAACTGTCCCCCGTCGACCTCGACCGCTTGCTCTATCCCGGCAAATCCGGAAAAGTTATCAATACCTTACCCAGCTGGCTTGATATCGATACCGAGTTAAGCCGCAAGGGCATGACCAAGCAGCTGCTCTGGATGGAAGATCAGTCCGCCGTGGGCGGTGATGCCCTCGGTTACTCACAGTTTTGTGCACTGTTCCGTGACTGGAAAAAGAAGCAGCGGCGTTCCATGCGCATGGAGCACAAGGCTGGCGAAAAGCTCTTCATCGACTTCTGTGGCCCCACCGTACCTATCGTCAACCCTGCGACCGATAGCGTACGCCAGGTCGCTATCTTCGTCGCTGCCATGGGCGTGTCAGGCTATGCGTATATCGAAGCCTGCGAAGGCCAGGACATGGCATCGTGGCTCAACACCAATAGCCGCTGCCTGCACTTCATGGGTGGGGTTCCGGAGCTGATGATACCTGATAATCTGCGCAGCGCTGTCAGCACCCCTGACCGCTATGAGCCGGTCATAAACCAGAGCTACCAGGCGCTGGCAAATCACTATGAGACAGTGGTGCTACCGGCGCGCCCGAGAAAACCGAAAGACAAGGCGAAGGCAGAATCAACTGTTCAGCTGGTAGAACGCTGGGTTTTGGCCCGGTTGCGTAAACGTAGGTTCTACTCGCTGGCCGAACTCAACCAGGTGATACGAGAACTCAATCATGAGTTGAATCTGCGCCCGATGCGTCATTACGGCGGACAAAGTCGCCTTGAACGCTTCGAGCAGCTGGACAAACCGGCTCTTGGGCCTCTACCGCCCACACAATGGGAATACAGTGAGTATCTCGTTGCCCGAGTGGGACCTGATTACCACATAGACTACGGCAAAAACTGGTACTCGGTGCCGCATCCGCTGGTTGGCGAGCGCGTTGACGTCATCGCCACCCAACGGCTGGTGCAAATCCACCATAAGGGCGTCTGCGTGGCTACGCACCCTCGCAGCGATAACGCCTATAGGCACACGACTCAGGCGGCGCACATGCCGGCTTAACCATAAGGGGCAGAGTCAGTGTACGCCGGAAAGGCTGTGCAGTTGGGCGCTGTCGGTGGGTGTGTGCACACTGAAAGTGGTCGAGTCCATCCAAAAGAGCAAAGCCCATCCGGAGCAGGCTTACCGCTCCGTGCTGGGGCTACTCAATCTGCAACGGCGCTATGAGACGACGCGACTGGAGAAGGCCTGCGCGCTGGCGTTGGAGAAAGGGTGCATTAACCGCTCTTTCATAGCCAACGTATTGAAACACGGTCGTGAAAGTGAGGTCACCCAGGACGGAGCCGGCGTATCAATGCTGGTTCACGAAAACCTCCGAGGTCCGGACAGTTATCACTAAGGAGAATAAATATGGATACACTGTTAATGGCTCTGCGAGAGCTGAAGTTGTCGGCAATGGTCCAGGCGTTGGAGACGCAACGCGAACTCCCGGGGAGTTATGGGGAGCTGGGGTTCGAGGAGCGGTTGTCGCTGATGGTAGAATCGGAAAATTTTCATAGAAAAAACAACTACATATTCCGTATTCGACGGCAATCGCAAATGCGCTTGCAGGCAAAACCGGAAGATATCCGTTATATCCCTAGCCGAGGAGTGACACCGGAACAGATGCGAGATCTGCTAGGGGGACAATATCTGAAATATCAGAAAAGCATACTCATCACGGGGCCGACAGGTACGGGCAAAACCTGGCTCAGTTGTGCGCTTGGTGAGCAGGCATGCCGGCAGCAATATAGCGTGCGTTACTGGCGAGTGGGTCGGTTGCTGGCCCATCTTCACCAGTGTCAGGTAGACGGGACCTATCTAAAACAGCTTAAGCAGTTAGAAAAAATAGAGTTACTGATCTTGGACGACGTGGGCCTAGAATCAATAAGTCCGATGCAGGCAACGATGCTGTTGGAGGTGATGGAAGATCGCTACGAGGCTTTGTTGAATAAATCGAACTTTTAGGTGACTGGCGGCTCTGATCACTACATTCGTTTCAACATCAGGTCCCCATGGCAAAGCAAAAGTTTAAAATTACCAACTGGCCCGCATACAACAATGCGCTCAGGCAGCGGGGGGACCTGACAGTATGGCTTGATGAGTCAGCCATTGCTGCATGGACTGAGAGTACACCACCTGAACATCGTGGCCGGCCGCTTCACTACACCGATATGGCCATTACCACGGTTCTGATGATAAAGCGCGTGTTTAACCTTTCGCTCCGGGCGTTACAGGGTTTCGTTGACTCAATTTTTAAACTGATGGGGCTGTCGCTGCGCTGCCCAGATTACTCTCTGGTCAGCCGGCGAGCAAAAACCGTCGACATCAGCATAAAAACGCCAACCCGCGGCGAAATCTCACACCTGGTCATCGATGGCACCGGCCTGAAAGTCTTCGGCGAAGGCGCATGGAAAGTCAGGCAGCATGGGGCTGAGAGGCGCAGAGTATGGCGCAAGCTTCATCTGGCAGTAGATAGCGTGACACATGAAATTATCTGTGCCGATTTATCGCTAAGCGGTACGACAGATGCGCAGGCGCTGCCCGGGCTGATTAACCAAACCCACCGGAAAATCAGGGAAGCGTCGGCTGACAGTGCTTACGATACGCGTTACTGTCATGATGCTCTGCTGAGGAAAAAAATAAAGCCGCTTATCCCACCGCGAAGTGGTGCGCAATATTGGCCAGCTCGATACTATGAGCGTAACCATGCGGTGGCAAATCAGCATCTGAGCGGCAATAACGATACCTGGAAAAAGAAAGTAGGTTATCACCGGCGTTCACTGGCTGAAACGGCCATGTTCCGGTTTAAAACACTTCTGGGTGGTCATCTGAGTCTGCATGACTATGACGCGCAGGTAGGTGAGGCAATGGCAATGGTTAAAGCACTTAACCGGATCACACTGTTAGGAATGCCAAACAGCGTCCGCATCATGTAACAATCGCCCTGATAGGGAGGAAGTCGTCACAAATTTCGGATTTATTCAACAAAGCGTCGCTACGACAAAAGCAGCAGCATCCTGACTCAGTCAACTGCCGGTGAAAAAATGGTATGGACTGATAGAAAACCCCACGACAGCTGACGCGTTACTCGATCGGTTAGTACATCCCAGCTATAGACTGGAACTTAAAGGCGAATCACTACGCAAAGAGCAAGGAGTAGCCAGCACAGGAAAAATAACTAAACCTGAGTCAGAAGATGAGCGAACACGTGATCGAATATCACTGGAATGGGTGATCGGAAAATATCGGAATAACTGATCGGATGTCGCCGGAACAGCTGATCGGATACGTCGGAATCTGCACTCCCCTTGGACAGGCGTCAGGCCGGCAACGGCAAACTCGTCCTCGCCGGCGGGAAGCGAGGCGGAGGTCTCGTTCATGGTGGCGGCCAGGGGACGCATGACCAGATTCCAGACGAATTCGCCGGTGGCGTGGATATTCGCCACGCTATCTTTCCAGCCGGCGCTGGAAAAGCCGATGATCGGCGGATGATAGTTGAAACAATTGAAAAAGCTGTAGGGTGCCAGATTGCGCTGTCCTTTGGCATTAACCGACGCTATCCAGCCAATGGGCCGCGGGCCGATGATGGCGTTTAACGGGTCGTGCGGCAAACCGTGGCCTTGCGCCGGTTCGTAAAAGTAGTGCGAGCTGCGGGTCATATCGGCATCCTCCAGCCAATGCTTACGCCACCATGCGGCTCACCCGTGCGCAGGCCACATGTCGAATCGTAAAACGTCGATTATAGGCGGCCTGCGGCAGGGCGTGCTTATCCGAGGGTGCCAAGAGCGGGGCCAGACCGCGCAGGTCATTCCCGCTCCTGCGCCTTCGATGCGCCCTCTGCACCGGACGTGTGCCGCGTTGGTGCGGCACGGCCGCCATGCGCTGTCAGCGCTACCTTAGCGCAGCTGGCTATCCTTACTGCCGCGGCGATTGTAGCCGGCATAACTCGCTCGATGTTTATCTTGTTCGCGTTGGCAGGTCAGACACAACTGCACGCCAGGCACCGCAGCACGGCGCGGCTCGGGAATGGGATCGCCGCATTCCTGACAATATTGCGCGCTTACGCCGCCGGTAAGCCCCTGTCGAACGCGCTGTACCGCATCGTTGAGAGTGGCATCAATTTGATCCTGCACGGCACCCTTCGGCGCCCATCCACTTGCCATGGTGTCACCTCCGGCCATTAAGTCAGTGAAAAAATGAGTCAGTATAACAAGGCCGACGATCGTGCCGTCAGCCTTTAGGGTATTACGCAAGCCCGTGCCAACCCGCGTTGGCACTGACGCGGATTTATTCGATGTTAGACTTGATAAACCACAGGAATTTATCCAGGTCACGGGAAGCCGCGGTGAAGATATCAGCCGTATCCTCATCCTCAACTTCGGTGATCGCCTTGCGTACATCGTTAGCGACAATACCATAACGGTCGGCCAGGGCTTTCAAATGATCCTGCACCGTATGGATGGTGGTCGGATAGCTTTTCAGCGGGGTTTTATCATTGGTCACCTGTAACGTACCCAACGCGACCCCGCCCAATTGCACCACGCGTTCGGCAATCGTATCCTGATGGTCAAGAATAGCGGTACGGAAACCGTCCAGCATTTCATGCACGCCAATAAAGTTGTTCCCACGCATATTCCAATGCGCCTGTTTTGTGATTAGCGCCAGATCCACCAGTTCAATCACAATACGGTTAAGCGTGGCGATAGTCGAGGTTTTAACCTGTTCGTCCACATCATTGCGCGTAAAAATGAGTTCAGAAGATTTCGTTTTAACCAGTTTAGCGGTACTCATAATTACTCATCCTCTTATTAGTTCGTAACGGCTCGTTTTTAATTTCATTCAGATAATAATTATAGCAGCGATTTAGAATCTTACTCCCTATCAAAGCTATCGCTGATTTATTATCTTAATTGACTTGGCCGCGGCCGCATCCGCTGCCACGACAGTCTCTCGCCTATTACCGCCGGAAATGACGGTGAGGCAATGACACCCTCTGGCGCCGTCCACGCCGGCGTGATTGGCGCTGCAGGCCCAGCGTACGGCGCTGGCGACGCGCGGTAGTATTACTCGCCGCAACGCTGCCGGCCATGCCATTTATTGCAGGACGCGTCATCCCTATCGGCAACATCAGCTCATCAAGCAAGTTGGACATGTCATCCACAGCGGCAACGTTAGCGCATCAAATATGATGGATATGTCATCGATACCGGCATCTGCCGCCGCATACAGGATGGCGGAGACATTATTTCTACCGACAATATCAGCGCATCAAGCATGCCGACCGTTTGCGCCATGCAGCAGACGGGGGCGCAACAGCAATGCCGGCTGACAGTCAGACCTGTTTATCAGCACTGGCCATGCGCGCGCGTTTTTCGGATGCCGCTACGACGCCGGGGTTTTGCGCTATCGTCCGCGCTAGCGCCGGTAGGCTGCGCTGCCACGCCCTGCCGACGAGGATGCGGGTAGGGAGTAAGGGCATATTCTATCCTCCTACGATTCTTCCCCTTGCGCAACCGCCTCTCACGGGGGCATGATCGCGATAAGGTAGCCAATTTCATAATCAGGGCGCGACTTAGCCGATAGCCAGCGCCATGAGAGCCAAAATTAGCCGATAGCCAGCGCCATAAGGCGCCAAAAAATTTGAGCAAAGGCTGCGGGGAGCGGCATCAAGACGTATCCCCCCAGCTTCGGCCAATGCCCCAGCGCGCGCAGGGCCGCCTCGCGCCGCGAGCAACGGTAATGAGGCTAGGGGCGATGAGGTTATAGCCAGCGGGAATAAAAAGCGGCGGGTTTAATGAAGACATCTTATATTTTCAGTGCAGGTGGCGCTTTTATTCCCCGCTCTTTGGCTCTATTCTTTCCTCGGCAGCGGGATAACGCCCAGGCGGTGGGCGAGATATAACTACCGTTTCGGCACCGCGCCGCCACTATTTCTTAAAGGAAGGGAATATATTTTTGGAAACCCACAGAGTGAAGCTGGGTTGGGAATAATTATTATTTCGTTTTAAGACCTTTTGCGCGCGGCGCAAAGGTGCTTTTTTCTGCCGTTGAGTGCGAAAATAAGCCCGCCGGCAAGGCATGAAATTAAATACTTATTAAATAAGATTTCTTTTTATGCCGTTTCGCCTGTACGGAAGCGTGAAAAAAACGTAAAAAGATAGGAAAAATCATCGGTAAAGGTCTATTTTTTAAACGGTCGATTCGGAATGTTCTGGATATGTTGTAAGGATAAGTAAAGGTCCTTTTGGGACGGCGGTTCAAAACATAAGTAAAATGAATAGGATAGAAGTGTCTGAAAACTTATGTTACACGATACCTTTATTTAGACAACAATTATTAAGCAAAGTTTCATGCTAGGTTTTGGTATATTTTCATGGTTAGGACGTACATTCACATTTGAGGTGGTTATGAAAAAAATTGCATGTCTTTCAGCTTTAGCTTGCGTTTTGGCAGTGGCAGCAGGTTCCGCAACAGCAGGTGAAAGCACCGTTTCCGCCGGTTATGCACAGGGTGACCTGCAGGGCGTAGCGAACAAAGCTAACGGCTTTAACTTAAAATACCGCTACGAGTGGGACAATGACCAGCCGCTGGGCGTAATCTCCTCGTTCACCTATATCGAAAAAAACCGCGCTGAAAGCGGCGATTACGATAAAGGTCAATACTACGGCTTCACCGCTGGTCCGGCTTGGCGCATCAATGATTGGGCCAGCCTGTACGGCGTCGTCGGTCTGGGCTATGGCAAATCCATCTCGAATGCCCAGGACGGTAATCGCCGTGGCAGCAGCAGCGATGTCGGCGTTGCCTATGGTGCCGGTCTGCAGTTCAACCCGATGGAAAACGTTGCGCTTGACGTCTCCTATGAACAAAGCCGTATCCGTTCCACCGACGTCGGTACCTGGATTGCCGGTGTAGGTTACCGCTTCTAAGTCTCATGCGGGCGGCGGCCCTTTGTGGCTTTGCCGCCTGATGGCTGCTCCGGTGGAAGGTTTGATGTTTCACCGGGTGAAGGCGCGCCGTTTTGGCGCGCCTTATGATCGCCGCGCTCCTTGGCAACCGTTTCTCCCTCGAGCCAGACGCCTCTACTTGGCTATACCCGCAATCTGCCTGACTACACCCTTCCTGAAGCGAAGAGCACCCATGCTTGACGCGTCGCTGTCATGCATCACTTAACCGCAGCGTGATTTGACTCCTAACTCCTTCGTGCCTGACATAAGGCCACTGGCGTTTCCCTTTGGTTACCCGTAATGCTCTTTGGGTTTATCGACTCAACCCGCTCGCGGGGCTCGCTGATAAGCGCGTGGCCTAGACCCTTTCGCCTCTGGCGAATTTCCCCCTCCCCCCTGCGTTCGGTCCTCCTTCTCTAGGGTGGGGCTTAGCCATTTTGCGGCCCGGCTTGCGAAACGGCCCTGTTGAGAGTCGTGTCGTCATCCTGTCGCGACAGACCACAGATTAGGCGCCATCTCGCGCCGCTTTATGGCATAATATGGTGAATGTCACACTTTATTAAGAGTCTCTCCTTTGCTGATAAGTAATAACATCACCATGCAATTCGGCAGTAAACCGCTGTTCGAGAACATTTCCGTCAAGTTTGGCGGCGGCAACCGCTACGGCCTCATTGGCGCCAACGGCTGCGGTAAATCTACCCTGATGAAAATTCTGGGCGGCGATTTGACGCCTACCGCCGGCAATGTCAGCCTGGATTCCAACGAGCGCCTCGGTAAATTGCGTCAGGATCAATTCGCTTTCGAACAAAATAGCGTGTTGGATACCGTTATCATGGGCCATGGGGAGTTGTGGGCGGTCAAACAGGAGCGCGATAGCATTTACGCCCTGCCGGAGATGAGCGAAGCGCAGGGATACCGGGTGGCGGATTTGGAAGTGCTGTACGGTGAAATGGATGGCTATCCCGCGGAAGCGCGCGCCGGCGAGCTGCTGCTGGGGGTCGGCATTCCGCTGGAACAGCATTACGGCCCAATGAGCGAAGTGGCGCCCGGCTGGAAGCTGCGCGTGCTGTTGGCGCAGGCGCTGTTTGCCAATCCAGACATTCTGTTGCTTGACGAACCGACCAACAACCTGGATATCAATACCATCCGCTGGCTGGAGCAGGTGTTGAATGAGCACAACAGCACGATGATCATCATCTCCCATGACAGGCATTTCCTGAACATGGTCTGCACCCATATGACGGATTTGGATTATGGCGAGTTGCGCATCTATCCGGGCAACTATGACGAGTATATGACGGCATCGACGCAGGCGCGCGAGCGGCTGGTGGCGGATAATGCCAAGAAAAAAGCCCAGATTGCCGAGCTGCAGTCGTTCGTCAGCCGCTTTAGCGCCAACGCATCCAAATCGCGCCAGGCGACCTCACGCGCCCGGCAGATCGATAAGATCAAGCTTGACGAAATCAAAGCCTCCAGCCGGCAAAATCCGTTTATCCGCTTTGAGCAAGAGAAGAAACTGTTTCGCAATGCTCTACAGGTAGAGCAGGTGACCCAGGGCTTCGAGGCGGCGGCGGCGCTATTTCGCGCCCTGAATATGATGGTGGAGGTGGGTGAGAAAGTGGCGATTCTCGGCGCCAACGGTATCGGTAAGACCACCCGGCTCAGAACGCTGATGGGCGAGCTGGCGCCGCAAAGCGGTGAGATAAAATGGTCGGAAAACGCCAATATCGGCTATTACGCCCAGGATCACGCCGCCGAGTTCGCCGAGATGATGACGGTGTTCGACTGGATGAGCCAGTGGAAACAGGCCGGTGACGATGAGCAGGCGGTGCGCGGCATCCTTGGCCGGCTGCTGTTTGGCCAAGATGATATTAAAAAGCCGGTTGGCGTGCTGTCCGGCGGCGAGAAGGGCCGGATGCTGTTTGGTAAGCTGATGATGCAAAAGCCCAATATCTTGCTGATGGACGAGCCCACCAACCATCTGGATATGGAGTCCATCGAATCGCTGAATGCCGCCCTTGAGCTGTATCAGGGAACGCTGCTGTTTGTCTCTCATGACCGGGAATTCGTCAGTTCGCTGGCAACGCGGATCGTGGAAATCCTGCTGGACAGGGTGGTCGATTTTAGCGGCAACTATGAAGACTACCTGCGCAGTCAGGGTGTGAACTGAATCGGTAATGGCCTTTCCTTGCGCGGCCAAGGTTTGCCTTACCCCGCGCCGGCGTCCCGCACTTGCGGGCGCCGGCCGTTAGCCCAATGAGTTTGCCGTGAAAAAATCCGTTCTGCCCACAGCGGAAAAGACGTCCTTACATCCGCGCAATCGCCACCGTGGCCGCTATGATTTCGCCGCGCTGGTGGTCGCTTGCCCGCCGCTGGCCCCGTTTGTCCGACCGACGCCCGGCGGCACGCCCTCGGTGGATTTCGCCTCGCCGGCGGCGGTGACCCTGCTCAACCGCGCGCTGTTGCCACCATTACGGCCTGCGGCACTGGGATATCCCCGCCAGGTTTCTCTGCCCGCCGGTTCCGGGACGGGCGGATTATCTGCATCACCTGGCGGACCTACTGACGGCCGGCAACGGCGGCAACATTCCGCGCGGTCGGCGCGTGATGCTGCTGGATATCGGCGTCGGCGCCAATTGTATTTACCCCATCATAGGCCATCATGAATACGGCTGGCGCTTTACCGGTTCGGATATCGATCCGCCCTCGCTGCGCTGGGTGTGACACATCGCCGACATGAATCCCTCGCTGGCGGGCGCGTTGCGCCTGCGTCGACAATCCCAACCGGCGGCTATCTTCAACGGTATCATTGGTGCGGCGGAACGATTCGATACCACCTTGTGCAATCCGCCGTTTCACGCATCGGCGCGCGAGGCCGAGGCCAGCACGCGACGTAAGCAGATTCAATTGGCACGGTCGACGCAGCGCCGGCGGGAAAACACCTTCGGTGCGGGGGATCTGGGTGGCGCATCGGGCGACGGTTTCTCGGTGCGCCAGACCGACGCGGCGGCAGCCAATTTTGGCGGTCGGCATAATGAACTATGGTGTCCAGGCGGCGAGCTGGCATTTGTCCGCCGTATGGTCGCGGAAAGCGTCGCCTATGCGCGTCACTGCCTGTGGTTCACGACGTTGTTGTCGAAGAGCAGTTCGTTAGCGCCGCTGTATCGCACTATCGAGCAGGCGGGCGCCAGCGCGGTGCGCACGATGCAAATGGGGCAGGGACAGAAAATCAGCCGTTTTGTCGCCTGGAGTTTTTATGATGCGGTGGGCCAGGCGGAGTGGGCCGCGCGCCGCTGGCGCGACTGATGGCGCGGCGGGGGCTAGGGCGCGCCGCACACCTCGCAATCGGGATGACGCGGTAGCCGCATTTCCCGCAGTTGCAGCGTCATCGCATCCAACATTAGAAGTTTACCCGAGGGCGATTGCCCGTAATCGGTTAGCACCTTGATGGCTTCCATCGCCTATAGCGCGCCGATGATCCCCACCAGCGGCCCCATCACCCCCGCTTCGGCGCAGGTCAGGCTTTCGGCGCCGAATAACCGGCTCAGACAGCGATAGCAGGGTTCATCCGGCCGATAGCGAAAGACGCTGATTTGCCCCTCCATTCGGATCGCCGCGCCGGAAATGAGCGGCAGGCGTTGCGGATAACAGCAGCGGTTGAGCTGTTCGCGCGCCGCAACATTATCGGTGCAATCCAGCGCGATATCGCATTCGGCCAGTGGCGCGGACAGCCCGTCATCGTCCAGCACGTCGTCCACCGTGGTCAGCGTGACGTGCGGATTGACCGCCGCGCTGCCCAGCCCGCCCAGGCTGGCAATCAGCGCACAGCTGGCTTTTAACCGTTCCTGACCGGCGAAATCGAAGCCGCGCAGCATTATCTGGCGATTATAGCGCAGCATTTCCTGATGACTCAATTCCTCCGCCACGCTGCCTCCTTAGCCCTGCAACAAGGCGTTAAGCGGTTCAATCGTCACCCATTCGCCGGCGGCGACGTCGCCGCGCGCCTGCTCCAGCACGATAAAGCAATTGGCGCTGGCGAAAGAGCTAAAGACATGGGATCCCTGCGGCCCGGTGGTTTCGACCGTGAGCTCGCAGGTGTCGTCGAGGCGGTAGCGGCCGCGCTGGAAATCCAGGCGGCCGGGGGTTTTACCGAGCGGCGTGAGCGCGCGCGCAGGCGCGGCGGCGTGCGCCAGTCCCGACGGCCCCCCCCCCCCCAAGACGGGCAATGAGCGACTGCACCAACTGATAAAACGTGATCGCTGCCGATACCGGATTGCCCGGCAGGCCGCAAAACCAGGCCTGGCCCAGGCGTCCAAAGGCAAAGGGTTTACCGGGCTTCATCGCCAGTTTCCAGAAATGAATTTGCCCCAACTCTTCCAGCATGGTTTTGGTATAGTCCGCTTCGCCGACCGACACGCCGCCGCTGGTGATGAGGAGGTCCGCCCGGCTGTCCGCTTGGCGAAACGCTTCGCGCAAGGCGGCGGCGTCATCGGCGATAACGCCCAAATCGATAACCTCGCAGCCCAGTTGTGTGAGCATCAGCCTGATGGCGAAGCGATTGGTATCGTGGATCTCGCCGGCGGCCAGCGGCGCGCCGATAGGCCGCAATTCGTCGGCGGTGGAAAACAGGGCCACGCGCAGGCGGCGGCAAACGCGCACCGAGGCAATGCCCAGGGATGCGAGCAGCGGCAGCTCCGCCACCTGCAACAGCCAGCCCGCCGGCAACACCTCATCTCCCTGGCGAATATCATCGCCCACCCGGCGAATATGCTCGCCGGTGGCCGGGGCAACGCTAAACCGTACGCCCTGTTCATCGACCTGGGCATATTCCTGCATGATCACCGCCTCGGCGCCCGCCGGGGTGGGGGCGCCGGTCATGATGCGCAGCGCGCTGCCCGCAGGCCATTGGCCGGTGAAGGGGACGCCCGCCAGCGCCCGGCAGGAGAGCGCCCGGCGTAAGGTCTGCCAGCCTGACGGCATAGCCATCCAGCGCGGCGTTATCGAACGGCGGGACGTTGACCGGCGACACGATTAGCTCGGCGCTGATACGGCCGCAGGCATTGGTTAACGGCACATTTTCGGTGTCGGCCACAGTGACGGGGTCTACGGCGTCGAGCATAGTGGCCAACGCCTGCTCAAGCGTCAGCAGAGAAGAAGAGGGGGTAACCATGACAACTCCTGTAGGCGGCGAGTATTCCTCGCTAGCCGCCGGGTTTTAAGCTGCCCCTATTATGGCAGAGAACTCGATACCAGAGAACCGAGCCAGCGATGCTGCGCTCAGGCTCAGGTCGTGATGCCCGGCGCGCTGGCAGAGCATCGCGCTCTGAAACAATATCACCTCAGTGATTAATATCACGTATTTCTACTTTACAGCAGCCAAGCGCGTCCATATAGTCAAAATCGATAACATGTTAACGTTTAGCCTAACACTTAATAGCCTGAACCGTTATTGTCCGCGGCCCGTGCCGGAACCCTGGCAGGGCGAGCCCATCATTACGTATCGACAGGGTAACCGTTGCAATGAGCAAAGCAGTGATAGCACTCCACGGTGGCGCCGGCGCACTGTCGCGTCAGACGATGAGCGCTGAAAAAGAACGCGACTACCGCCGGGCGCTTGACGCTATCACCCGCAGCGGCCAAGCGATCCTGGCCGACGGCGGTAGCGCTCTGGACGCCGTTACGGAAGCGGTACGGTTGCTTGAGGAGTGCCCGTTGTTCAACGCCGGCATCGGGGCGGTGTTCACCCATCAGGGCGCCTACGAACTCGACGCCAGCATCATGGACGGCCGCAGCCGCGCGGCGGGCGCCGTCTGCGGGGTCAGGCATATTCGCAATCCCATCTTGGCCGCGCGGGCGGTCATGGAGTACAGCCCCCATGTCATGTTTACCGGCGAGGGCGCGGAACAGTCCGCGTTCAACCGGGGGTTGGCGCGCGTGGAGAACGACTTTTTCTCGACGCCTGAAAGGTATCAGCAACTCCAGCGCGCCCTGGCCGCGGACAGCGGGGCGCTGCTTGATCACGACGGGGCGGCCGCCTCGACGGACCCTATCGACCCGGACCGGAAATTGGGTACCGTCGGGGCCGTGGCCTGCGATAGCCAGGGTAATCTGGCAGCCGCCACCTCCACCGCCGGAATGACCAATAAGCAGGCGGGGCGGGTCGGAGATTCGCCGATCATTGGCGCCGGCTGTTATGTCGATAACGCCACCGTTGCCGTCTCCTGCACCGGCAGCGGCGAAATGTTTATCCGCACCGCCGCGGCGAATGAAGTGGCGGCGCTGGTGGCCTATGCCGGCTTGACGCGGGAGCAGGCGGCCGCGCGGGTAATATTTGATCAAATCTTGCCCTTGGGCGGGTCGGGCGGGCTTATTGCGGTGGACGTCGCCGGTCATGTGGCGCTGCCGTTCAGCAGCGAAGGCATGTATCGCGCGGTCGGCTATGTGGGCCAGGCGCCGGACGTGGGGATTTACCGCTGATGGCGCCGTCAGATGCCGCCGCGACGTTCGCCGCCGACAACGGCGCCCTGGCGCTGCCGGAGGACCGGGTATTATCGGTGCGCAATCTCAGCGTCCAGTTCCAGCGGGAAGGACGGCGTATCGAAGCGGTGCGTAACCTCTATTTCGACGTCAACCGCGGTGAGACGCTGGCTATCGTCGGCGAGTCGGGGTCGGGGAAATCCGTCACGTCGCTGTCGGTCATGCGTTTGGAGGAGCTCGGTGGCGGGCGCATCGAGGGCGGTACGCTGCTGTTCCGCCGGCGCTCGGGGCAGCTGGTGGATCTGCGCCGCGCCTCTGCGCCGACGTTGCGCTCGCTGCGCGGCGCGGATATGGTGATGATTTTCCAAGAGCCGATGACCTCGTTGAATCTGGTGTTCCCGGTCGGGGAACAAATAGCGGAATCCCTACGTATGCACCAGAGCAAGGATCATCGCAGCGCCAGACAAGAAGCCCTGCATATGCTGGATTTGGTGCGGATCCCCGAAGCGCGCAATATTCTCGATCGCTACCCGCATCAGCTTTCGGGTGGGATGCGCCAGCGGGTGATGATTGCCATGGCGCTGTCGTGCCGGCCGGCGCTGCTTATTGCCGATGAGCCCACGACCGCGCTGGATGTCACCATTCAGGCGCAAATCCTGCAATTGATTCGGCTGCTGCTGTAGGAGATGCGCATGGGGGTGATGTTTATTACCCACGATATGGGCGTGGTGGCGGAAATGGCGGATCGGGTGCTGGTGATGTATCAGGGCAATGACGTGGAATCCGCCGCGGCCAGCGAAGTGTTTCACCGGCCGCGCCATCCCTATACGCAGGCGCTGCTGGCCGCCGTGCCGCGGCTGGGTTCGATGGCGGACAGCGATTTCCCGGCGAAATTCCCGCTCCTGCGCGCGGCCACCGCCGTGGCCGTCTGTTCCCGCTAAGGCGCCCGTTGACGCCGCGGCGCACTCCCTTTGGCCGCAGGATACGGTGCGCACCGACGGCGGTCCGACACTGGAGGTGCGCAATCTGGTCACGCGCTTCGATATCCGCGGCGGTATCTTTAACCGCATCCAGCGCCGGGTACACGCGGTGGAAAAGGTCAGCTTTTCCCTCTATCCCGGCGAGACGCTGGGGCTGGTGGGAGCATCCGGCTGCGGTAAATCCACCACCGGCCGCGCGCTATTGCGTCTGGTGGAAAGCCAGGGCGGCGATATCGTGTTTGACGGCCAGTCCATCAACCGCCTGCACGGTAACGCGTTGCAGCATTTGCGGCGCAATATTCAGTTTATTTTCCAAGATCCCTACGCATCACTGGATCCGCGCTTCACGGTAGGCTATTCCATTATGGAGCCGCTGCTGGTACACGGCGTGGCGCAGGGCAAGCAGGCCGAGCTGCGCGTCGCGGCGCTGCTTGAACGTGTCGGCCTGTTGCCTGAGCACGCTGCGCGCTATCCCCACAAATTCTCCGGGGGACAGCGGCAGCGGATTTGTATTGCTCGCGCGCTGGCCCTTAATCCCAAGGTGGTGATTGCCGACGAATCGGTGTCGGCGCTGGATGTCTCCATCCAGGCCCAGATAGTCAATCTGATGCTGGATCTGCAGCGGGAATACGGCATCGCGTTTTTATTTATTTCCCACGATATGGCGGTGGTGGAGTGGGTCAGCCACCGGGTGGCAGTGATGTATTTGGGGCAGATCGTGGAAATCGGTTCGCGCCGGCAGGTCTTCGAGCATCCCAGCCATCCCTATACCCGCAAATTGATGTCCGCGGTACCGGTGGCCGATCCCGACCGCTGTCTCCGCGATCGCGTGTTACAGGCAGACGAAATCCCCAGCCCCATCCGGGCGCTGGATGATGAACCGGTGGTTGCGCCGCTCGAACGGGTGGGCGAGGGACATTATGTCGCCCGCCACGCGATAGGAGGTGCTTACTGACAGATCTTTTCAAGGAGAGAGTAGCGAATGATGCAGCAACATGGTAAGCGTAACTGGCTGATGGCCACGGCGGTGTTAACCACGCTGGTCGCTGCGCCGGCCTGGGCGCCAAAGATGTCGTCGTGGCGGTGAACTCTAATTTCACCACCCTGGATCCCTATGACGCCAACGACACGCTGTCGCAGGCGGTGGCCAAATCGTTTTATCAGGGATTGTTCGACTTCGATAGAGATATGAAGCGGCAAAATGTCCTGGCGGAGAGTTATACCGCCAGCGATGACGGCCTGACCTACACCTTCAAGCTGCGCCAAGGAGTGAAATTCCAGGACGGCACCGATTTCAACGCCGAAGCGGTGAAAGTGAACCTGGATCGCGCCAGCAACCCGGATAACCATCTCAAGCGCTATAACCTAACCTGTTTAAAATGATCGCCAAGACCGAGGTCATTGATCCCTATCAGGTTAAAGTCACCCTGAAAACCCCGTTCTCGGCCTTCATCAATAACCTGGCACACCCGGCGGCGGCCATGATCTCTCCTGCGGCGCTGAAACAATACGGCAAAGAGATCGGTTTCCACCCGGTCGGTACCGGTCCCTATCGGTTCGATACCTGGAATCAAACCGATTTCGTCAAAGTCACGCGCTTCGACGGCTACTGGCAGCAGGGGGAAAACAAGCTAGACAGCATCACTTGGCGCCCGGTGGTGGATAACAACACGCGCGCGGCCATGTTGGCGACCGGCGAAGCGACCTTCGCGTATCCGATTCCCTATGAGCAGGCCAAGGTACTGGACGATAATAGCAAGGTGGAGCTTATCTCCGCGCCGTCGATTGTGCAGCGCTATATCAGCCTCAACGTCACGCAAAAGCCGTTTGATAACGTCAAAGTGCGCCTGGCGTTAAACTACGCCATCAATAAAGACGCGCTGATTAAAGTGGCGTTCTCCGGCTACGCCACGCCGGCGCAGGGGCCGGTGCCGAAAAGCATTGATTTCTCGACGCAATACCAGCCCTGGCCTTATGACGTGGCCAAGGCGCGCGCGTTACTGAAAGAAGCCGGCTATCCCAACGGTTTCTCCACCACGCTGTGGTCTTACAACAGCAGCAGCACCAGCCAGAAAGTGTTGCAGTTCGTGCAACAGCAGTTGAATCAGGTGGGGGTGAAAACCACGGTAACGGCGATGGACGCCGGCCAACGCGTGGCGCAGGTGGAGAGCAAGGGCGTGAAAGAGACCGGCGTGCGGATGTTCTACTCCGGCTGGTCCGCGTCCACCGGCGAGGCGGATTGGGCCATTTCACCGCTGTTCGCCAGCCAGTCGGCGCCGTCGGCGTTATTCAACACCGCGTTTTACAGCAGTCCTAAAGTGGATCAGAATTTGGCCGCCGCGCTGAAAACCACCTCGCGCGAGGAAAAATCCCGGCTGTATAAAGACGCGCAGGATACCCTCTGGGCCGACGCCCCCTGGATTTTCCTGGCGGCCGAAAAGCTGGGGTATGCGCGCAATAAAAACCTGAGCGACTTCTATGTGATGCCGGACGGCTCCTTCGAGTTCTCGCACGCCGATATGAAATAACCCAGGCCGTTATGCTGAATTATTTCATCAAGCGATTGTTAGGGCTCATCCCGACGCTGCTGATTGTGGCGGTGCTGGTGTTCGGGTTTGTCCATCTGTTGCCGGGCGATCTCGCCCGGCTGGCGGCGGGGCCGGAAGCGGATGCGTCGGTGGTGGCTCTGGTGCGCCACGATCTCGGGCTGGATCAACCGCTGCCGACGCAGTTCTGGCGCTTTCTCACCCATGCGGTGCGGGGCGATTTTGGTACCTCGATGGTTTCCAAGCGGCCGGTAAGCAGCGAGATAAGCAGCCGGTTTATGCCCACGCTGTGGCTGACCGTGACCAGTATGGTCTGGTCGGTTATCTTCGGCATGCCGCTGGGCATTCTGTCCGCGGTGTGGCGCAACCGTTGGCCCGATCGATTAGGGATGACGCTTGCGGTATCGGGTATCTCCTTTCCCGCTTTCGCGCTCGGCATGCTATTGATGCAAATTTTCTCGGTGCAGCTGGGCTGGCTACCCACGGTCGGGGCGGACTCGCTGCGCCACTATATCCTGCCGTCGATTACCCTTGGCGCGGCGGTGGCGTCGATTATGGCGTGTTTTACCCGTGCTTCGTTTATCGAGGTGATGCAAGAAGATTATATGCGCACCGCCCGTGCCAAAGGGGTGCGCGAAAGTCTGGTGGTGGTTAAGCACGGCCTGTGCAACGCCATGATCCCGGTGGTGACCATGATGGGTTTACAATTCGGGTTCCTGCTGGGGGGATCGATCGTGGTGGAGGCAGTATTTAACTGGCCCGGCCTGGGTCGTCTGCTGGTGGATTCGGTCACGCTGCGCGATTATCCGGTTATCCAGGCCGAGGTTCTGTTGTTTTCCCTGGAGTTTATCCTCATCAATCTGATGGTGGACATGCTGTATGCCGCCATTAACCCCTCCATTCGCTACAGGTAACGAAACGTGATGCAATTTTGGCGACGCAACGCCGCGCTGGCGGCGGTGGTGACGGGGATATTCGTGGTGCTGCTGGCGCCCTGGCTGGTGCCGTTTGACGCCGAAAACTACTTTGATTACGACCGCCTGAACGAGGGGCCCTCGGCCGTTCATTGGCTGGGGGTGGATTCGCTGGGACGGGATATTTTTAGCCGGATACTGATGGGCGCCCGCATTTCTTTGGCGGCGGGGGTGTTTTCAGTCATCATCGGTATGGCCGCTGGCACCTTTTTCGGCCTGCTGGCCGGCTATTATGAAGGCGCCTGGGACCGCATCATCATGCGTATCTGCGATGTGCTGTTCGCCTTCCCGGGTATTTTGCTGGCGATTGCGGTGGTGGCTATCATGGGCAGCGGCATGTCGAATGTGATTGTCGCGGTGGCCATATTCAGCATCCCGGCTTTCGCCCGTCTGGTGCGCGGCAATACGCTGGTGCTCAAGCACCAGACCTATATCGAATCCGCCCGCAGTATCGGCGTGACGGACACGACCATTCTTCTGCGCCATATTCTGCCGGGCACGCTGTCGTCCATTGTGGTGTTTTTCACGATGCGTATCGGCACGTCGATCATTACCGCCTCCAGCCTGCCCTTCCTGCAGATTCCGACGTATCCGATCAGCTGTTCCGGCGACATCCGATCAGTTATTCCGATATTTTCCGATCACCCATTCCAGTGATATTCGATCACGTGTGCGCTCATCTTCTGACTCGGGTTTAGTCTATTTTTCCTGTGCTGGCTACTCCTTGCTCTTTGCGTAGTGATTCGCCTTTAAATTCCAGTCTATAGCTGGGATGTACTAACCGATCGAGTAACGCGTCAGCTGTCGTGGGGTTTTCTATCAGTCCATACCATTTTTTCACCGGCAGTTGACTGATCAGGATGCTGCTGCTTTTGTCGTAGCGATCTTCCATCACCTCCAACAGCATCGTTGCCTGCATCGGACTTATTGATTCTAGGCCCACGTCGTCCAAGATCAGTAACTCTATTTTTTCTAACTGCTTAAGCTGTTTTAGATAGGTCCCGTCTACCTGACACTGGTGAAGATGGGCCAGCAACCGACCCACTCGCCAGTAACGCACGCTATATTGCTGCCGGCATGCCTGCTCACCAAGCGCACAACTGAGCCAGGTTTTGCCCGTACCTGTCGGCCCCGTGATGAGGATGCTTTTCTGATATTTCAGATATTGTCCCCCTAGCAGATCTCGCATCTGTTCCGGTGTCACTCCTCGGCTAGGGATATAGCGGATATCTTCCGGTTTTGCCTGCAAGCGCATTTGCGATTGCCGTCGCAGACAGTATATGTGGTTGTTTTTACTATGCAAATTTTCCGATTCTACCATCAGCGACAACCGCTCCTCGAACCCCAGCTCCCCATAACTCCCCGGGAGTTCGCGTTGCGTCTCCAACGCCTGGACCATTGCCGACAACTTCAGCTCTCGCAGAGCCATTAACAGTGTATCCATATTTATTCTCCTTAGTGATAACTGTCCGGACCTCGGAGGTTTTCGTGAACCAGCATTGATACGCCGGCTCCGTCCTGGGTGACCTCACTTTCACGACCGTGTTTCAATACGTTGGCTATGAAAGAGCGGTTAATGCATCCTTTCTCCAACGCCAGCGCGCAGGCCTTCTCCAGTCGCGTCGTCTCATAGCGCCGTTGCAGATTGAGTAGCCCCAGCACGGAGCGGTAAGCCTGCTCCGGATGGGCTTTGCTCTTTTGGATGGACTCGACCACTTTCAGTGTGCACACACCCACCGACAGCGCCCAACTGCACAGCCTTTCCGGCGTCCACTGACTCTGCCCCTTATGGTTAGCCGGCATGTGCGCCGCCTGAGTCGTGTGCCTATAGGCGTTATCGCTGCGAGGGTGCGTAGCCACGCAGACGCCCTTATGGTGGATTTGCACCAGCCGTTGGGTGGCGATGACGTCAACGCGCTCGCCAACCAGCGGATGCGGCACCGAGTACCAGTTTTTGCCGTAGTCTATGTGGTAATCAGGTCCCACTCGGGCAACGAGATACTCACTGTATTCCCATTGTGTGGGCGGTAGAGGCCCAAGAGCCGGTTTGTCCAGCTGCTCGAAGCGTTCAAGGCGACTTTGTTCGCCGTAATGACGCATCGGGCGCAGATTCAACTCATGATTGAGTTCTCGTATCACCTGGTTGAGTTCGGCCAGCGAGTAGAACCTACGTTTACGCAACCGGGCCAAAACCCAGCGTTCTACCCTACCAGCTGCACAGTTGATTCTGCCTTCGCCTTGTCTTTCGGTTTTCTCGGGCGCGCCGGTAGCACCACTGTCTCATAGTGATTTGCCAGCGCCTGGTAGCTCTGGTTTATGACCGGCTCATAGCGGTCAGGGGTGCTGACAGCGCTGCGCAGATTATCAGGTATCATCAGCTCCGGAACCCCACCCATGAAGTGCAGGCAGCGGCTATTGGCGTTGAGCCACGATGCCATGTCCTGGCCTTCGCAGGCTTCGATATACGCATAGCCTGACACGCCCATGGCAGCGACGAAGATAGCGACCTGGCGTACGCTACCGGTCGCAGGGTTGACGATAGGTACGGTGGGGCCACAGAAGTCGATGAAGAGCTTTTCGCCAGCCTTGTGCTCCATGCGCATGGAACGCCGCTGCTTCTTTTTCCAGTCACGGAACAGTGCACAAAACTGTGAGTAACCGAGGGCATCACCGCCCACGGCGGACTGATATTCCATCCAGAGCAGCTGCTTGGTCATGCCCTTGCGGCTTAACTCGGTATAGATATCAAGCCAGCTGGGTAAAGTATTGATAACTTTTCCGGATTTGCCGGGATAGAGCAGGCGGTCGAGGTCGACGGGGGACAGTTCCGCCGGCAATGGCCAGACCAGGTTAGCTACCGTGAATCGGCCGAGGATATCGTGCACGGTAGTACAGCCTATGCCGAGCGCTGCTGCGATAGTGCGATTCGAGCGACGCTGCTCGAATTTCATACGTAAGACATTAATATAGATGCACATTTTCGTTCTCGCTTTCTTCTTTTTACGTGCCATGCCCCCGGAAGCTAAAAGTCTCCAGAGTATGGCGGAACAGAAGATGAGCGATCGGACAGAATCGGAATCGCTGATCGGGCGACCGGAATCAGTGATCGGATGAAATCAGAATTAGTGATCGGGTGAAATCGGAATCAGTGATCGGATGTGACCGGAACCAGCACTTCCTCAGCCTCGGGGCACAGCCGCCGACGCCGGAGTGGGGCGCGATGCTTAATGAAGCGCGGGCCGATATGGTCGTTGCGCCCCATGTCGCGCTATTTCCCAGTCTGGCGATATTTCTGACCGTCCTGGCGTTTAATCTGCTGGGGGATGGTTTACGCGATGCGCTGGACTCGCGGCTAAAGGGCTGAGGGACCGCGCGATGACCGCGCCGGCGTCACCCGGCGCGACGCGGGTTATTTGCCGTCCCAGGCATCAATGCGCTCGGCGCGGATTTTCAGCTTCTGCTCATCGCTGGCGGGCCAATAATCCTTCGACAACCCGCCTTCCCAATCGCCGTAACTCGGGTTAGGCAGCACAATGTATTTACGGCCGAAATCGCCCTGATGGCGGTTGACGAAATCCCGACGTTTGCTATTAAGCCGGTGATACGGCTCGCCGCTGAAATCGTTCAGATTGTCCCCGACATAGACGACAATGTCGTAGCCCTGCTGTTCCACCTCGTGGAAGCGGGCGGTTTTGTCGGAACTGCCGCCGGTGGGTTTTAGCAGCAGACTTTGCGGCGTCACGTCGGCAAAGCCCAGTGCTTTCAGATTATCCACGGTGGCGGCGAAATCCGCTTGCGCGCGGTTGGAGACGTAAAACATGCGTCCGCCATGCTGGGCCACGAATTGGGAAAAGGCCACGGCGCCCGGCATGGCTTTGGCTTCGCGCGCCTGGGTCCATTGACTCCAGGTTTTCTCGCTAAACGGTTGCGCGTGTTTAATCTGCCAACCGGCATAAGCGCTGTTGTCGATCATGGTTTCATCCAAATCCACCACCACGGCTTTCTTCATCCACGGCCGCGCCTTGGCTTGTAAAAACGACGTTTGGGCGCTGTTAAACGCTTGATAGGCGAGCGCGCTGATTTCGCCGGATTGCTGCATCCAGTTCACCGCCATGACCGTTTGACTGGTCAATTGCGCCTGGGCCGTCGACGCCGTCGCGGCGGGTGGCTGCCGCGGGGCGCAGCCGCTTATTAGGCAGCCAAGGGCGAGTAGGGCGATACCGCGGGTTAACCTCTGCATTGTCACTCCTGTTGCTTTCCCAACATCATCCACCGCCGCTGCGGGAAGGGTCGCGCCGGCGCAAATAAGCGCATTGTGCAATAAAATCCTTAAATAATTAATAACACGCTAGTTATTAATCACAAATAGTAAAGCCCGCAACGATGGAAAGTCCAGTGTCAGTAAATGTAAAGCCGCCGTTTCGTTGTCGCGGATCCGACGCAACATTTCTACGCTTAACACATCATGTCACCGAGAGAATTCATCATGCGAGGGTTGCTCGTTTTGTTATTTGCCACCGGCCTGCTGGGATTGCCCCTGGCGGCCAACGCCGCCCGCACCCAGGTCACGGAAGTGCTCGGCGGTTTGGAACACCCTTGGTCTTTGGCGTTTCTAAACGATGCCGGCGGGATTCTTATCACCGAACGACCGGGCCGGCTGCGCTATTGGCAGCCCGGTGCGTCGCTGTCGCCTCCGATTAGCGGCGTGCCGGCGGTGTATGCCCACGGGCAGGGAGGGCTGTTCGACGTCCTGCCCGCGCCGGATTTCGCCCAATCCCGGCGGATTTACCTCAGCTTCGCCGAGCAGGGCAAACAGGATGCGGGCACCGCGGTCGGCTATGGTCGTCTGTCGGAAGACAACCGCCATCTCGCCGATTTCAACATCATCTTCCGCCAGGGGCCGAAACTGTCCAGCGGCGAGCATTTCGGCGGCCGGCTGGCGTTTGATCGCCAAGGCATGCTCTATATCAGCTTGGGGGAAAACAATCGCCGCCCTACCGCTCAGTCCCTCAGCAAGCATCAGGGCAAAGTAGTGCGCCTGCACGCCAACGGCGAGGTGCCGGAGGACAATCCCTTTGTGCATCAGGAAAACGCGTGGCCGGAAATCTGGACCTACGACCACCACAACCCGCAGGGGCTGGCCATGAATCCCTGGACCGGCGATATGTGGGAGAATGAACACGGCCCGCGCGACGGAGACGAAATAAACATCCTGCATAAAGGCGCCAATTACGGCTGGCCGATCGCCACTTATGGCATCAATTATTCCGGGTTGAAGATCCCCGAGGCGCGCGGCGGCATCGTCGAGGGGACCGATCAGCCGGTTTGGTTCTGGCAACATTCACCGGCGGTAAGCGGAATGGCGTTTTATCAAAGCGAGCGCTTTCCCGCCTGGCGCCATTCGCTGTTCATCGGCGCGCTAAAAACCAAGGCGCTGTTGCGCCTAAGCCTGAAGGGAAATGATGTGGTGTCGGAGCAGCGCTTGCTAACGGATCGCGCCGAGCGTATCCGCGATGTCCGCGCCGGCCCCGACGGTTACCTCTATGTGCTGACCGATGATCGCAACGGTAAGCTGTTGCGGGTGGGCCTGGAGGAGGACTAAGCCGCGCGCCGGTTTCAATTGAGCGGCAGCATGACCCGCTGTTGATAGGCCGTTCGCTCGCACAACGTCTGATACCAGGCCTCCAAGCGCGGGCGGGGTTGCCGCTTGATGGCCAGGTTGAACCAATTATAGGCCAGGCATCCGAGAGGAATATCGCCAATGCCGAAAGCGTCGCCGGCGAACCACGGCTGCTTCTCCAGCGCGCCGTCGGCGATGGCGAACAGCTTCTCACAGGCCGCGATACCGCGCTCGATGGCCGCCGCGTCGCGTTGTTTGGCGGGCGTGCGCACCAGGCTGACAAACAGCGGTTGCAGCGCGGGGGCCAGTAAAGAGACCCTGTACACGATTCTGTGTAAATGCCTTTTCTCAGAAGTGACCATCCAGGCGGTCACCGAACTCGATAATAAAGCGGCTCATTGCCATGAGCCAGTCCCTCAAAGGCATTGTCCATTTCTGTGAGGCCGCCTGTATCGCCAGCCACACCACCTTTTTCACTGCGTCGTCGGTCGGGAACACCTTGCGCTTTTTGATGGCATGCCGGATCACGCTGTTTAACGACTCGATGGCGTTGGTCGTGTAGATTACCTTGCGGATGTCCGTTGGGTAGGCAAAGAACGTGGCCAGATTGGCCCAGTTTGCCTGCCAGCTTCGACTTATTTGCGGGTAGCGGATGTCCCAGGCACTGGAGAATGCTTCCAGCGCCTGCAAGCCGGCTTCTTCCGTAGGGGCCTGATAGATAGCTTTCAGGTCGCGGGTGACGGCCTTGTAGTCCTTCCAGGAGACGAACCGCAGGCTGTTGCGCACCATACTGTACGATACACAGCTGGAGCCGCGCCTCCGGATACACCGCGTTAATAGCGTCAGGGAAACCTTTCAGCCCGTCTACGCAGGCGATAAGGATATCGTTCAGGCCGCGGTTTTTCAGCTCTGTCAGCACGTTCAGCCAGAACTTTGCGCCTTCATTTTCGGCCAGCCACATACCTAGCAACTCTTTCTGGCCTTCGATGTTGATGCCCAGCGCCAGGAACACAGATTTGTTGATGATGCGGCTGTCATGCCGGACTTTTAGAACGATACAGTCAAGATAAACAATGGGATAGACTGCATCCAGAGGCCGGTTTTGCCATTCGACAACCTGCTCCATGACCGCATCGGTGACCTTTGAGACCAGCGCCGGCGAGACATCGGCGTCATACAGCTCTTTGAACGCGGCGGCGATCTCGCGGGTGGTCATCCCTTTGGCGTACAACGATAAAATCTGGTTATCCATCCCGGTAATCCGGGTCTGGTTCTTCTTCACCAGTTGCGGTTCAAAGGAACCGTCACGATCGCGCGGAGTACGCAGCGCCAGCGGGCCATCGCCAGTGGTAACGGTTTTTGTGGAATAGCCGTTGCGGGCGTTGGTCCCCGGTTTAGGCTGATTTTATCGTAGCCGAGGTGATGGGTCATTTCGGCATTGAGAGCTGCTTCGACGCTGATTTTTTTCAGCAGCCGATCGAAGTGACTGAGATCTTCAGGGGTTTTGAGATTTTTGGCCAGTTCGTTAGCCAGAGCCTGCAACTGTTTTTCGTCCATAAATTAACCTGTTTTTGATGTTGGATTGAACATATCAAAATCAGGCAAATACACAAATTTCTAAACAGGCTTCAGTAAAGACAGCGTCCAGTCCATCCATTTTTCATTGCGCGCCCGCTCCGCGGCATCGCTGAGCAGCCAGACATCCTGACCGTAGCGAGCGGCGAGGTAGCGTACAATGGTATTGGATTCCCACAGGACCAAATCGTTTTCATCATCCTGCAGACAGGGGACCAGCCCGTTGGGATTCAGCGACAAGAAGGGCGCATCCTGATTCTTACCGTATTGGCCCCCGCCGGAATGAAATTAAACACCAGCTGCAGCTCCGCCGCGCACCAGAGTACCTTTTTGACGTTGACCGAATTTTCACGACCCCAAATCGTTAACATAACGCCTCCACAGCGAAATGATGGTTGTTACGCTTTTACTGTCGGCAATTACGGCGGGTAGGCTGCGTTCAGCGATGCGCCCTGCCCAAGCCGCGGCGCCGACGGCCGCGCGCCGATCGCCAGAAAACACGGCAGACGGCGCGGGCGGGTTCTTGGACGCTACGCAGGTGATGATGTCTCGTCCGGCGCGGGGATGCCGCCGGCTTGACTGATTATGTCCATTCGCAATCTATTTGATTGCAAATGGAGTTATTGGTTAATAATTCTTATGCTGTGACGTATTAGCGGCGTTTAATCAATTGCCCGCGCTGGAAGGGTTTTATTTCCTCAATACCGCGTGGTCACTGAAAAAATTGACAATAAAAGGGCTGACAGGCGCGCGCCAATGCGGCAAAGTTAAACGGTTTCGATTAGAGTAAATTTGCTAGAACATGATATAGACATGTGCGCGGCCCCTGCCGGCCATGCGCGCAACATCCGCCACCGGATTACCCGCGGTGACTCTTATTGAATGGATACTCTGGCCTCGTCATGATGAAACCTGTTTTCAGCACTCAATGTTATGCCCTCGCTTTGGGCACCTTACTGGTTCTTGCCATCCCTGTTGCCCACGCCGCTGAGGCCCCGCCCGCCGCGCCGGAAATCAACGCCCGCGCGTATATCCTGATGGATTACCAAAGCGGCAAGGTGCTGGCGGAAGCCAATGCCGATCAGCGCCTAGACCCCGCGAGCCTCACCAAAATCATGTCCAGCTATGTCATTGGACAGGCGATGAAAGCCGGCAAAATTCATCCGGCGGACAAAGTGACGATCGGTAAAGACGCCTGGGCCACCGGCAATCCGGTTCTGCGCGGCTCGTCGCTGATGTTCCTGAAACCGGGCGAACAGGTGACGGTCGATGATCTCAATAAAGGCATTGTTATCCAATCCGGCAATGACGCCAGCATCGCGCTGGCTGACCACGTTGCCGGTAGCCAGGACGCCTTTGTCAGTTTGATGAATCAGTACGCCGCGGCGCTGGGGCTGAAGAACACCCATTTTCTGACGGTACACGGCCTCGATGCGCAAGGGCAGTACAGTACCGTGCGGGACATGACCATTCTCAGTCAGGCGCTGATTCGCAATGCGCCGGACGAGTACGCGCTGTACAAAGAGAAAGAGTTCACCTACAACAAAATCAAACAGCCTAACCGTAATCGTCTGTTGTGGAGCGGTAATTTGGCCGTCGATGGCGTGAAAACCGGTTATACCAGCGGCGCCGGTCACAATCTGGTGGCGTCGGCCACCGATAACGGCATGCGGCTTATTTCCGTGGTGCTGGGCGCTCCGACCGATGGTATTCGCTTTCGCGAGAGTGAGAAGTTGTTGACCTGGGGATTCCGGTTTTATGAAACCGTGATGCCTATTCCAAAAGACCGCCCCTTTACTCAACAGCGGGTGTGGTTTAGCGATCGCAGCCAGGTGAATTTAGGCGTCGCGCAGGATGCGGCGATTACCTTGCCGAAAGGGCAATTGAAAAACCTGAAGGCGTCCTTCACGCTCTCCTCCCCGCATCTGGAAGCGCCGCTGGCCAAGGATCAGGTGGTGGGCACCATCAACTTCAGTCTGGACGGCAATGTCATCGAGCAGCGCCCGCTGGTGGTGATGGAGGAGGTGAAGAAAGGCGGCATTTTCCGCACGCTGTGGGACTGGATCTTACTGAAGATCCACGGTTTGTTCAGCTAAACCCCGCCGCCGCCGATGCGATCTGCCGAAGCTGGCACCGCCGCAGGCGCCTACCGTCAGCGCCCGTCGGCTGATAGCGCCGGCGCTGTGCCGTCGGGCGACGCTGCCGCTTTAGACAGACATCGCCGGCGCAACGCCTCACATGAGCTTATAGACGGTCGCGGTCAGCGCGACGAGCCCAACCGCCCAAACAAAATAATTGCTCGCCAATCCGCGATAGCGCGCCATGGCGAGCACTTTGTTGATGGCGTACATCGGCATCAAGAACAGCAGCATGGCGATAACCGGGCCGCCCAAGGTTTCAATCATCCCGAGAATGCTTGGGTTGATAGTGGCGACCAGCCAAGCGGTTAAGAGCATGAATACAGCGGTTATCTTGCCCATGGCGCCGGCGGAAATTTCCTTGCCGCGCGCCTGCAGGGCCGAGGTCACCAGCCCGCTAAACCCTTCGCGGGCGCCGAGATAGTGCCCCAAAAAGGATTTGGCGATGGCGACAAAAGCGATAATCGGCCCGAGTGAGGCGATAAAGGGATTATCAAAATGGTTGGCCAGATAGGACAGCATAGAAATATTTTGCTCTTTGGCCTCCTGCATGTTTTCCGGCGAAAGGCTTAAAGCGCAGCTAAAAACGAAAAACATCACGGTCAGCACCATCATCACATGGCTACAGGCCAGGATGCGGGAGCATTTCGATTCGGCCGCATCGCCATATTCTTCGCGTTTAGACATGGCGAATGACGAGATGATAGGGGAATGATTAAAGGAAAACACCATGACCGGCACCGCTAACCACAGGGTGCTGAGCAGCCCGCCGCCGTCGGCCTGCGGCTGCACCAGCGGCGCATGAAATATCGCGCCGCTTCAGTACGGGATTAAATAGAACGACAAAAACACCAGCACCGTGACGAAAGGGAACACCAGCACGCTCATTGACTTGACGATAATGTCCTTCCCGAGCCAGATAATCATCATCAGCCCCACTATTAACAGCAGCGCCAGCAAAGCCCGCGGCGGCGTGCTGTAGCCGAGCTGATGCACAATGAAACTCTCGACGGTATTGGTGATAGCGACACTGTAGACTAGCAGGATCGGATAGATGGCGAAGAAATACAGTAGCGTAATGAAGTTACCCATGCGGTTACCGAAATGCTCCTTCACCACATCGGTAATGTCGTTGCATTTACCGTTGCCCGACAGCACGAACCGCGTCATGCCCCGGTGGGCGAAAAAGGTAATGGGAAAGGCGATAAGCGCCATGATAAGCAGCGGCAGCAGCCCGCCGATACCCGCATTAATGGGCAGGAACAAAACGCCGGCGCCGATAGCCGTGCCATAAAGTCCCAACATCCATACCGTATCGGTTTTGCGCCAGGCCGCGTCGAACGGGATAGCCCGCGCGCGGGAAGCTTTTGTTATGTCCATAAATTCTCCGAATAAAACGCAAAGGCTGGCGGGCAATAAATTCTCGCAGCCGCCGTTACTCTGTTTTGAATAATTATATCGAGGTGGTTCAATTATTCGTCTTGGATTTATCGAAAATCTTCGGGGGAATAATAATGCGTTTATTTGCCACTTCCAGCGTTAATGCCATTTTTTTTGACACCGGTCGAATATTTAATTGCAATAACCGATTATGGCATAATATTCTCTGGCATGAGTCAATCATTGAGCGAATGCATTGGCGTTCATGATATAAAAGTTTAAAGGTAGTGCTTATATTTTAATAGGTAAAATTTAGTTTTCTCTTTTTCGTCTCTAGGTTATTTTTTGTTAATTGCGCACGTTACATGTAAAATTTACGTGTCATGAAGAATGGCTAAATAATACGCATAACGGGACTCTATTCCGGGAAATATATCACGTGAAGAAAATACACCCCAGTTATGGTGTTTAATTGCGCAACAAGGGCAATAGCGCATGAAATGACTGGCTTTGTTTTGTCGATAACACACCTTTCGCGGTCGCTATTGACGGGTTAGTGCCTGTGACGCTACCGTTTGGCGCATTTTGCTGGCGATCGCCGTGTCTATTGGTGTAACGCAAACCGATATTGCGACCAAGGAAGTAGCGGCGGCGAGAGTGATAAAAGGATAGGGACGAAGCAAAATAAAAAACCCGAGCGTCTTGAACCTAATAGGCGGGACGCTCGGGCTCCTCAAAATGGGGACATCAAAGAAAAGCAGTGGCATAAAGTAGGACCGGGAGGCGGGGCAAAAGTTCTGCCGCCGCGAGAAATAATTTTTTACTCTCCGTTAAGCCGCCCGCGTAGCCTGACAGCAAATACCCCTAACCCGCTTCTGAGGATGACGCTTGCGTAACGTTGTCGCCACGGCGTCTGGCGGCTGCCGCACTCCTTGCTTGACAAGGTAACTGAACCAGACTGGCGGTAATAGCCGTACCGCGATGGATCGCACCCGCCCAATGCCCCTTGCCTGATTGAACGTCCATGTATTAGGGAAATTTCCGAAAATTGCGCTCGCCGGGCGCTTTGTTGAATAAATCCGAAATTTGTGACGACTTCCTCCCTATCAGGGCGATTGTTACATGATGCGGACGCTGTTTGGCATTCCTAACAGCGTGATCCGGTTAAGCGCTTTGACCATTGCCATAGCCTCACCTACCTGCGCGTCATAGTCATGCAGACTCAGATGACCACCCAGAAGTGTTTTAAACCGGAACATGGCCGTTTCAGCCAGTGAACGCTAGTGATAACCTACTTTCTTTTTCCAGGTATCGTTATTGCCGCTCAGATGCTGATTTGCCACCGCATGGTTACGCTCATGGTATCGAGCTGGCCAATATTGCGCACCACTTCGCGGTGGGATAAGCGGCTTTATTTTTTTCCTCAGCAGAACATCATGACAGTAACGCGTATCGTAAGCACTGTCAGCCGACGCTTCCCTGATTTTCCGGTGGGTTTGGTTAATCAGCCCAGGCAGCGCCTGCGCATCTGTCGTACCGCTTAGCGATAAATCGACACAGATAATTTCATGTGTCGCGCTATCTACTGCCAGATGAAGCTTGCGCCATACTCTGCGCCTCTCAGCCCCATGCTGCCTGACTTTCCATTCGCCTTCGCCGAAGATTTTCAGGCCGGTGCCATTGATGACCAGGTGTGAGATTTCGCCGCGGGTTGGCGTTTTTATGCTGATGTCGACGGTTTTTGCTTGCCGGCTGACCAGAGAGTAATCTGGGCAGCGCAGCGACAGCCCCATCAGTTTAAAAATCGCGTCAACGAAACCCTGTAACGCCCGGAGCGAAAGGTTAAACACGCGCTTTATCATCAGAACCGTGGTAATGGCCATATCGGTGTAGTGAAGCGGCCGGCCACGATGTTCAGGTGGTGTACTCTCAGTCCATGCAGCAATGGCTGACTCATCAAGCCATACTGTCATGTCCCCCCGCTGCCTGAGCGCATTGTTGTATGCGGGCCAGTTGGTGATTTTAAACTTTTGCTTTGCCATGGGGACCTGATGTTGAAACGAATGTAGTGATCAGAGCCGCCAGTCACCTAAAAGTTCGATTTATTCAACAAAGCCCTCGCCGGGGCAAAAGTCCCTCAAAAACGGTGACAGTCCGTTAACCAGTAAATAACCCCCGGGAATGTCGCCGGAAAAAATAGCGCAGGCGTTGATGGCGTTGGGCCATCGGGTTAATAGGGGAAAAGCTCAATCCTTTTATCGTGTTGGCGGGACGTTGCGCTGTCGTCACCGCGATTGACGCCCGCGCCCGGCAGCAAATCACTAATACTTTTGCAGCACGCCGTAACAAAAATATGACCGGATGTACCCGAACGTGTAACCGATATTTTACCTGAAACGCCTTGATATAGTTGAAGTTAACCGTTAAATTTACTTGACCAATTTCACCGGCGGCCAGGCTTGCCTGACCTCCCGCGACGTTACTTGCTGCGACGCGCATATAGGCACATGAATGCCAAAAGTCAGACGGGCGTAACGGCCGTCTGCCGGGATTTCTGCCCCCTCCACCCGGGGGCGCTTGCTTTTTTTCACCGGGAAACAGGCATTATTGCCGCCATCGTGGCGGGTATCTATGAGGGAGGCAACTATGGTGATTCATCAGTATAACGCAGGCATTGCGGTCAGCTCGCTGGTTTTTGTGCTTATTTTCATCAGTCAAAAAACCGCTCTGGTGTCCTTGGCCACATAGGGCCACGGCGGGCAATTCGGCCTGCTGCTGTTTATGCTGCCCGGTATACTCGGCGCACTGCTGGCCGCGGCGGTCTGTTGGCTGCTGTTCAATATCGGCGTCACGACCAGCTACAGCCTGTGGCACCAGCTGACTTATCTGCTGAGCGCCGTGTTCTGGTGCGGTTTTGGCGCGCTGGGCTGCTGCTTCGCCGGGATGCTGATGCACCATCCGGCCCATTGAAGCGCCGGCTGAAACGGCGGCGTGGACCGGGTCAAAGCATCCCACCGGCGGGCGGTAGCCGCCGTCAGGACGGGTACAGGCTCAGATTTTCCTTGGCATAGGCTTCAAAATCGGTGCAGCCGCCAATATGAATTTGATCAACAAAAATTTGCGGCACCGTTTCCACCGGTTTTGGACAGATCGGCCTTGGAGATGCCTTCGGCGTGGATATCAACATAACGGTAGGTGAAGTCATCCCGTTCCGCGGTCAGTTTTTCAGCCAACGATTTAGCGCGAACACAATAAGGACAACCCGGACGACCGAAAATGACTGCAAACATAACCACTCCTCTTACATGAACGAATATCGAAACGGCAAGCGCGACGTACGCCGCTGTTTTGCCGCGATTCACTATGCCTGCCCCGGCGGGTAAAAAAAAGCAGAAATTACCTCTCGATTTCATGGCCGTAGCCAATCTTTGGCGTCAAGCGGGCGCCCGCGGGGCGTGAACCGCGGGCGCAACGCTGCCCTGAGGCAGCCCCAGGCGCCGCCCGAATCTTTTCTCGACCCCCGCCGGCGGGGGGATTATGATGTCGCCAACGCGATATTTTGCCTGGATAAAGTGTGAAACTAGCCATTCTCTCCCGCGATGGGACCCTGTTCTCCTGCCGCCGGCTGCGCTCAGGCCAGAGGCCATAAGGTCGACATTATCGATCCGCTTTCCTGTTATATGAATATCAATAGCGCGGCCCCTTCGATTCACTATCGCGGCCAGCGGCTTAAGTTTTACGATGCCGTCATTCCGCGTATCGGTCCCTTGACGACCTTTTACGGTACCGCGGTGCTGCGCCAGTTCGAGATGCTGGGCAGCTATGCCCTGAACGAGTCCGCCGCCATTACCCGCGCGCGCGACAAACTGCACTCCCTACAGCTGCTGGCGCGCCAGGGCATTGACATGCCTATCACCGGTTTCGCCGACTCGCCGGACGATACCGGCGATTTGATAACGATGGTGGGGGGGCGCGCCGCTGGTGGTCAAACTGGTGGAGGGGACGCAGGGGATAGGCGTGGTGCTGGCAGAGACCCGACAGGCGGCGGAAAGCCTCATCGATGCGTTTCGCGGCCTGAAAGCGCAGTTTCTGGTGCAGGAGTTTATCGCCGAAGCCGATGGGCGCGATGTCCGCTGTCTGGTGATAGGCGATACAGTCGTGGCGGCGATTGAGCGCCAGGCCAAAGCGGGCGATTTTCGTTCCAATTTGCATCGCGGCGGCAGCGCGCGGCCAGTAATCATCAGCGAAGCGGAGCGGGCGATGGCGATTCGCGCGGCGGCAACGCTGGGCCTGAACGTGGCCGGCGTGGATATCCTGCGTGCAAAGCGGGGGCCGTTGATCATGGAGGTGAATGCGTCACCGGGGCTGGAAGGCATAGAAACCGCGAGCGATCTCGATATTGCCACGCTGATGATCGCCTTTATTGAAGCCCGTCTCGCCGCTCGACCCTGCCGGTAAGCTAGAACAACCCGTTTTTCGGATAAAACCGGCGCGCGGGGCGTCGTCGCCGCCGCGCGCCTGGGGATTGCTTAAAAATCAATCGCCTGTTCCCCGGCCGACGCGGTCAGCGGCGGCCGGATTTGCGTCGTCGTCGCCAATCTCCGGTAAGGGAAGGTGAAATTGCTGCATTTGACCATAGCGCTACTATTTATTATTCCGTAAGCTATGCCCCGTTTCATACTAGAGAAGAGGTTGGCCTTATATGGATTCACTTGTCGTACCGGATCTGGATATCCTGAGGCGCTGGCTGGAGAAGCTGAATTTATCATTCTATGAATGTGACTCTTGCCAGGCGTTGCACTTGCCGCATATGCAGAATTTCGACGGTATTTTTGATGCCAAGGTCGATCTGGTTGACAATGTCATCTTGTTTTCCGCTATGGCGGAGGTACGGCCGACGGCCCTTATCGCCCTGGTGGGGGATTTGAGCCAGATCAACGCCAGTTCGCTGACGGTGAAAGCGTTCATCGATATTCAAGACGACAACCCGCCCAAACTTGTGGCCTGCCAGGCCCTGGTCAGCGCTGCCGGGGTGACCCTCGGCCAGTTTCGCCACTTTATGCAGCAGGCGGAGGAGCAGATTTCTATGCTGATTATGGAGGCGCGCGCCAACGATCTGTTATTTATGGGCGAAGAGGACGACAGCGACGCCCATGCCCCTTCAACGCCGGTGATTCATTAAGCCGCCTCTGGTCCGCGCGCCCGGCATTCCTCATGGTTTGCCGCGTCATGGCCGATGGCCACATCGGCCGCGCCAAGGTGTTATCCTGCCGATCGCAAGCGTCGTATGCCTTTATACTGCATAAGGGATATTATGCGCTATTTTATTTGCCTTTCGCCGGCCGGTTACACCCGAAAATGCGGGGAAATGCATAATTAATCATTTAAAGTCGTTTTTTACGCCGAATACTGGCGCGGGAACGCCTGTACGGTTATGCTGGCGATCGGCTTTGTGGACGCCTGACGCGGGAGGTTAGCGCGTGCAACCGCGGCGCTACCTCGTGCAAGCCACCGGCCGTTGTGCGGCGGGTTCACCGCACAGGCCACCCTTGAATGCCGGGATCGCGCTTATTGCCAATCGGCGGGATCGGTGCAGCGACATTAACGCCGCCTTTAGATGAAGGTTTAGGGAGGAAGTAACGGATGTTCACCCAACGTCAAACATGGCTTACTGGTGCGATTGCCGGCTTACTGATGGCCGTTTCCGCCTCTGCGTTCGCGGAGCAGAAAACGCTGCACGTGTATAATTGGTCGGACTATATCGGGCCGAATACGGTGCCTGATTTTGAAAAGAAAACCGGCATCAAGGTGGTCTATGACGTTTTCGATTCCAATGAGGTGCTGGAAGGGAAACTTATGGCTGGCAGCACCGGCTTCGATATCGTTGTGCCCTCCGCCAGTTTCCTGGAGCGCCAGCTGTCGGCCGGGGTATTCCAGCCGCTGGATAAGAGCAAACTGCCCAATTACAAAAACCTCGACCCGGAGTTGCTCAAGCTTATCAGCCGCCACGATCCCGATAATAAATATGCCGTTCCCTATATGTGGGCTACCACCGGCATCGGCTATAACGTCGATAAGGTGAAGGCGGTGCTGAGCAAAGATGCGCCGGTTAACAGCTGGGATCTGGTGTTCAAGCCGGAGAACCTGGAGAAGCTGAAAAGTTGCGGCGTCTCGTTCCTCGACGCCCCTTCCGAGATTTACGCAACGGTGCTCAACTACTTGGGTAAAGACCCCAACAGCGACAACGCTGCTGATTACACCGGGCCGGCCACCGATTTGCTGCTGAAACTGCGGCCGAGCATTTGCTACTTCCACTCCTCGCAGTACATTAACGATCTGGCCAACGGTGATATTTGCGGCGCCATCGGTTGGGCAGGTGATGTTATGCAGGCCACCAACCGGGCCAAGGAAGCGAAAAACGGCGTTAATATCGCCTATTCAATTCCGAAAGAGGGGGCGCAGGCGTTCTTTGACGTGCTGGCTATTCCGGCGGACGCCAAAAACCTCGATGAAGCCTACCAGTTCATCAACTATCTGCTGGAGCCGCAGGTCATTGCCGACGCCAGCAATCAGATTTTCTACGCTAACGGCAATAAAGCGGCCACGGCGCTGGTAAACCCGGAAGTGCGTGACAACCCAGGTATTTACCCGCCGGCGGAGGTGCGCGCTAAACTGTTTACCCTGAAAGTGCAGCCGCCGAAAATCGACCGTGTGATTACCCGCTCCTGGACGAAAGTAAAAAGCGGCAAATAACCCGGCGAATTACGCTACGCTTACCTTAACCGACAGGCGGCTCACCCCCGCCTGTTATGCTTTGTTCGCGGCAATGCGCCGGCCGAGCCGGTCCGCTGTCCCCGCCGATACCGGAGAGTGATGTTAGTGAACGATGCACTACCCCGTCCGCCGTCCAACAGCGCCCGCAAAATGGTGACGCCTTTGCTGGAAATCCGCAATCTGACCAAAAACTTTGACGGACAGATGGCGGTGGATGATGTCAGTCTGACTATCTATAAAGGGGAGATGTTCGCCCTGTTGGGGGCTTCCGGCTGCGGCAAATCCACTCTACTGCGGATACTGGCGGGATTCGAGACGCCGACCCACGGCGCCATTGTTCTTGATGGCCAGGACCTCTCCCATACGCCGCCCTATCAGCGTCCGATCAATATGATGTTCCAATCCTATGCGCTGTTCCCCCACATGACGGTTGAGCAGAATATTGCCTTCGGCCTGAAACAGGACAAGCTGCCGCGCGCGGAGATAAAACAGCGGGTGGATGAGATGTTGGCGATGGTGCATATGCAGGAATACGCGGCGCGTAAACCCCATCAGCTGTCCGGCGGCCAGCGGCAACGGGTGGCGCTGGCGCGCAGCCTGGCCAAACGGCCCAAGTTGCTGCTGCTGGATGAACCGATGGGCGCGCTGGATAAGAAACTGCGCGATCGCATGCAGCTGGAAGTGGTGGATATTCTCGAACGGGTCGGCGTGACCTGCGTCATGGTCACCCACGATCAGGAAGAAGCGATGACCATGGCGGGCCGTATCGCCATCATGAACCGCGGCAAGTTTGTGCAAATCGGCGAGCCGGAGGAAATTTATGAGCACCCCAACAGCCGGTTCAGCGCCGAATTCATCGGCTCGGTAAATATGTTCGAGGGGTTGCTTAAAGCGCGTTCCGACAACGCGCTGATTTTGCAAAGCCCGGGCCTGCTGTCTCCGCTTCGGGTCAATACCGATGTTTCGGTGGTGGACGGCGTGCCGGTTCACGTGGCGCTGCGGCCGGAAAAAATTATGCTGTGCGAGGGCGCGCCGGCGGACGGCTGCAACTTCGCCGTCGGGGAAGTGATCAATATCGCCTACTTGGGGGATTTGTCCATTTACCACGTCCGTCTGAACAGCGGGCAGATTATCAGCGCCCAGCTGACCAATGCCCACCGTTACCGCAAGGGCACGCCCACCTGGGGCGACCAGGTAAACCTGTGCTGGGATGCGGACAGCTGTATTGTGCTTACCGTATAGGGGAGGGGAATTGTATGTCCAACGCCAACCCTAAATCGCCGACCGGCGGCGCGCGGCGCGTGGTGATCCCGGGCCTGTTGACGCGCTTGCAGATGGCCCACGGCCGCAAGGCGGTGATTCTCCTGCCGTACCTGTGGCTGCTGCTGCTGTTTATGTTGCCGTTTTTGATTGTATTTAAAATCAGTCTGGCCGAAATGGCACGCGTCATTCCGCCCTATACCGATCTGGTTGCGTGGCTGGACGGTACGCTGACCGTTTCGCTCAATCTCGCCAATTTCATGCAGCTGCTGGACGATCCGCTCTACATCGAAGCCTATCTGCAATCCCTGCAAGTCGCGGCGGTGTCGACCTTTTTTTGCCTGCTGCTGGGCTATCCCATGGCCTGGGCGGTGGCGCACAGCCGGGCATCGACGCGTAATATTTTGCTGCTGCTGGTGATTTTACCCTCCTGGACCTCGTTTCTGATTCGGGTCTATGCCTGGATGGGCATTTTGAAAAATAACGGCGTGCTGAATAATGTGTTGATGTGGCTTGGGGTTATCGACCAACCGCTGGTCATTTTGCACACCAATCTGGCGGTGTATATTGGCGTGGTATACGCCTATTTGCCCTTTATGATCCTGCCTATCTATACCGCGCTGACCCGCCTGGATTATTCGCTGGTGGAAGCTTCGCTAGACCTGGGCGCGCGGCCGCTGAAAACTTTTTTCCAGGTTATTGTGCCGCTCACCAAAGGCGGCATTATCGCCGGTTCGATGCTGGTCTTCATTCCGGCGGTGGGGGAGTATGTGATCCCCGAGCTGCTCGGCGGGCCCGACAGTATTATGATCGGACGGATCTTGTGGCAGGAGTTTTTCAATAACCGCGATTGGCCGGTGGCTTCGGCGGTGGCGGTGGTGATGTTGGTGCTGCTGATAGCGCCCATCATGTGGTTCCATAAACATCAGAACAAAGCCATGGGGGATCAGCGATGAATCAGTTACCGGTGGTCCGTTCGCCCTGGCGCATCGTGATCTTGCTGGTGGGCTACACCTTTCTCTACGCGCCGATGCTGATGCTGGTGATTTATTCCTTCAACAGCTCGCGGCTGGTCACGGTCTGGGCCGGCTGGTCCACCCAGTGGTACCTCGTGCTGGTGCATGACAACGCGATGATTAGCGCCGTGACGCTGAGTATGACCCTGGCGGCGTCGACCGCCACCATGGCGGCGGTGCTGGGGACCCTGGCGGCGGTGGTGATCGTCCGCTTCGGCCGTTTTCGCGGCGCCGGCGGGTTTGCCTTTATGCTGACCGCGCCGCTGGTGATGCCGGACGTGATAACCGGTCTGTCCCTGCTGCTGCTGTTTGTGGCGCTGGGGCACGCGATAGGCTGGCCCGCCGAGCGCGGTATGTTTACCATCTGGCTGGCGCATGTCACCTTTTGCACCGCGTATGTGGCGGTGGTGGTGAACTCGCGCTTGCGCGAGCTGGATCAGTCGATTGAAGAGGCGGCGATGGATTTGGGCGCGACCCCGGTGAAAGTGTTTTTCATCATTACGCTGCCGATGATCGCCCCGGTCATCATCTCCGGCTGGCTTCTGGCGTTTACCCTGTCCCTTGACGATTTGGTTATCGCCAGTTTCGTCGCCGGTCCCGGCTCCACCACGCTGCCGATGCTGGTTTTCTCCAGCGTGCGCATGGGGGTCAATCCGGAGATTAATGCGTTGGCCACGCTCATCCTGGCGGTGGTGGGGGTGATAGGCCTTATTGCCTGGTGGCTTATGTCCCGGAAGGAAAAACAGCATCAGCGCGATCGTCAACGCGCCGCGCGTGGCTGATAAACGGAATCGTTGCTAATCTTAGGGAGTGCGCCGGCGGCAAACGGCGCGAGCGTGAAGGAGAGAGGCGATGTCGGAGATACTGAGAAACAGCACCACCGTTGGCGCCCGTCCCCGGGTTCGGGTGCCCATCGGCGCGCCGGTGGCGGTGATGATAGCCGGGATCGCGCTGATTACCATTCGTTGTCTGGACGTGGTGGTGCTGTTTAATGCGTTTGGCGTCAACGGGATGCACAGTTTTGTCAGCAACAGCAGCCGCGCTTGGGATCTGACCGGCCTCTTCCTGGCCAGCCTGACCATGGTATTCATCGAAATCCGCTGCGGCTTTGGTGTCTGCGCGCCGTGCCCTGGACCCGCTGGTGCTATTTAGGCTGCCAGATTATAAGCGCCCTCTATCTGTTTTTCGCCACCTGGCGGGGGTTTTATCCGGAAATGTTTATGCTGCCGGGCGACAGCGCCGGGCAAATCAGCTATGAGGTGTTGATGCTGAAATTGCCGGATCTGCTGATTATCGCGCTGCTGTTCGGTGCCCCGTCCAGCCACCGTTTTTTCGCCCGCCGTAGATGATTTGACGCGAGGGCGGTGCTACAATGCGCCCCCGTTCCGCCTGCCAATATCCGAAACCGCCCATGCATTGCGAACTTTTCACCTCCGAACGCTGCCGCTCTTGCCAGTGGCTTGCCATGCCCTATGGCCAGCAGCTCGCGGAAAAACAGCGCCGGCTGGCCGCGCTGTTGCCTGCCGTGCCCGACGACGGTTGGCAGCCGGCGATGGGCTCCGCGCCGCAGGGGATGCGCAATAAAGCCAAAATGGTGGTGAGCGGCAGCGTTGAGCGGCCGCTGCTGGGCATTGCCGATGGCGGGGTGGACTTGTGCGCCTGCCCGCTCTATCCGGCCAGTTTCGCGCCGGTGTTCGCCGTTGTGAAACAGTTTTTCCCGCGCGCGGGGCTGACGCCTTACCATGTGGCGCGTCGGTGCGGCGAACTGAAATTCCTGCTGTTGACCGAGAGCCGCCATGATGGCGCGATGATGCTGCGCTTTGTGCTGCGTTCCGAGGCCAAGCTGGCGCAGTTACGCGCGGCCTTGCCCTGGCTACAGGCGCGCTTGCCGCAGCTGCGGGTCATTTCGGTCAACCTACAGCCGGTACCGATGGCGGTCCTCGAAGGGGAGCGGGAAATCGTGCTGACGCCGGACCGTGCGCTGGAGGAGCGGCTTAACCAGGTGCCGCTGTATATACGGCCGAAGAGCTTCTTCCAGACCAACCCACAGGTCGCCGCCGGCCTGTACGCTACCGCCCGCGATTGGGTCGCCGCGCTGCCGGTGACGCGGTTTTGGAATCTGTTTTGCGGCGTGGGCGGCTTCGGTCTGCACCTTTGCCGTCCCGGCATGCAGCTGACCGGCATAGAAATTAGCGCGGAGGCCATCGCCAGCGCACGCCAGTCGGCACATCAATTAGGGTTGGAGCAGGTCTCGTTTCAGGCGCTGGATCCTGTACTCCAGCTGCCAGGCCGCGACGCTGGTGCGGGATCTCGGCGAGCTGGAGGATTACCGGGTGTGCCGCGTCCGGCTATTCGATATGTTTCCTCATACCGCTCATTATGAAACGCTGGTGCTGCTGGAGCGCCGCGCGGCGACGCCGGTAGCGGCAGGCTAAGTCCGCGGCCGCCCGCCAGTGTCAGAGGCGGTCTGGCCGTATCCCCTTAACGCGGTGCGGCCAGCGCGCCGGCCGCTCCAGCGTGCGCATCAGCAGCGTCAACACACCGTTGACGCACAGATAGATAATCCCCGCCGCGCCGAACACCATCACGTCATAGGTCCGGCCATAAAGCAGCTGACTCTGTCCCATCATGTCCATCAGGGTAATGGTATAGGCCAGCGAGGTGCTTTTGAACACCAGCACCACTTCGTTGGAGTAAGAGGAGAGGGCGCGCTTGATGGCAAACGGCATCAGCAGCCGCAGCGACTGGAACCGACTCATGCCCAGCGCCGCACAGGACTGCCACTGACCATCAGGAATGGCGCGCATCGCGCCGGCAAACAATTGCGTGCTGTAGGCCGCGCTGTTAAGCGCCAGCGCCACCATGGCGCATAACCAGGGCTGTGACAGTAGCGACCAGAGCCAGGGGATGGCGCACAGGGAGGCAGATTACTCCTTTTTTATAAATATAACTTATTTATATTTATTTATATTCACAATAAAAGATCCACAAAATGACATCATCTTGGTGCTAGTAGCCAATTTTATGGCTTTTCATGGGCAATCCCTCTTCCACGGAATCACCACGTAAAGCCTCATTCCGCACGTTACGCCAGTCGATTTCGTCACGTGACTGACGGCTCTGCTGTGGGGTGGCAAGCATTTCTGGACTCTCAGGGGGAACGATGGATTAGCCGGAAGCCCTTTACTGGCGCGGCTTACAGCCATTTTAAGGATTTTGGACTCGTCGCAAAAAAATGAGCGAAAAATGAGTTTTTTGCACTATATTCTGGACTGGATTGGTCGTGGTTTGAGTAAGTTTGAAAGCCGTTTAAACAGTTTCAATTAACGATTTTGTTGATAAACATACTCAATGCATTTATATTTTATATATTTCAACGGCTCTTTTGCTATAGTTTGTTAGGATTGACCCTGTACACGATTCTGTGTAAATGCCTTTTCTCAGAAGTGACCGTCCAGGCGGTCACCGAACTCGATAATAAAGCGGCTCATTGCCATGCGCCAGTCCCTCAAAGGCATTGTCCATTTCTGTGAGGCCGCCTGTATCGCCAGCCACACCACCTTTTTCACTGCGTCGTCGGTCGGGAACACCTTGCGCTTTTTGATGGCATGCCGGATCACGCTGTTTAACGACTCGATGGCGTTGGTCGTGTAGATCACCTTGCGGATGTCCGTTGGGTAGGCAAAGAACGTGGCCAGATTGGCCCAGTTTGCCTGCCAGCTTCGACTTATTTGCGGGTAGCGGATATCCCAGGCACTGGAGAACGCTTCCAGCGCCTGCAAGCCGGCTTCTTCCGTAGGGGCCTGATAGATAGCTTTCAGGTCGCGGGTGACGGCCTTGTAGTCCTTCCAGGAGACGAACCGCAGGCTGTTGCGCACCATATGCACGATACACAGCTGGAGCCGCGCCTCCGGATACACCGCGTTAATAGCGTCAGGGAAACCTTTCAGCCCGTCTACGCAGGCGATAAGGATATCGTTCAGGCCGCGGTTTTTCAGCTCTGTCAGCACGTTCAGCCAGAACTTTGTGCCTTCATTTTCGGCCAGCCACATACCTAGCAACTCTTTCTGGCCTTCGATGTTGATGCCCAGCGCCAGGAACACAGATTTGTTGATGATACGGCTGTCCAGCCGGACTTTTAGAACGATACAGTCAAGATAAACAATGGGATAGACTGCATCCAGAGGCCGGTTTTGCCATTCGAAAACCTGCTCCATGACCGCATCGGTGACCTTTGAGACCAGCGCCGGCGAGACATCGGCGTCATACAGCTCTTTGAACGCGGCGGCGATCTCGCGGGTGGTCATCCCTTTGGCGTGCAACGATAAAATCTGGTTATCCATCCCGGTAATCCGGGTCTGGTTCTTCTTCACCAGTTGCGGTTCAAAGGAACCATCACGATCGCGCGGAGTACGCAGCGCCAGCGGGCCATCGCCAGTGGTAACGGTTTTTGTGGAATAGCCGTTGCGGGCGTTGGTCTCCGGTTTAGGCTGATTTTTATCGTAGCCGAGATGATGGGTCATTTCGGCATTGAGAGTTGCTTCGACGCTGATTTTTTTCAGCAGCCGATCGAAGTGACTGAGATCTTCAGGGGTTTTGAGATTTTTGGCCAGTTCGTTAGCCAGAGCCTGCAACTGTTTTTCGTCCATAAATTAACCTGTTTTTGATGTTGGATTGAACATATCAAAATCAGGCAAATACACAAATTTCTAAACAGGCTTACCACTGAGATTATCGGCTATCGCCTTCACCGCCTTTGGCGTCGCTGCCATCGTCTCGCTGTCGCTGTGGGTGTCGCTTCTGAGTTGGGTGATGCCCGCAACCGAAGTGGTCGCATTCACGATACGCTGCACAAGCCGACTGCCATCGCCAGCAATCTCTCTCGACTCACCATTAGGTACGACAACCCCTGCGCCCGCTTTCGTGCGACAAATCAGCGAGCCACTGCCCGTGCATTGATTCACCACCGTCCAGCTCTTCTGCCACGCGGGGAAAATGACTGCCACGTTGGCCTTCAGATCGCCTGAGAGCACAATACGCGCTTTAGCCGCCTGTAGTGCGCTCAGTGCTACATCGCCTTTTGACAGCCCGGATAGCGTGGCAATACCGTAGTTTTCTGCCGGTACCCACCCCGTCAACGTGCCGTCTGTCACTTCGGGATTATCCAGATTGTTATCGACGCTGTTCAGCCAGAAGCCGCTGTTCTCCGAGTTCGGGATTTTCGCGCCCGCAGGGTAACCGCCGATGGCTTTGGCAAACACCGCATCAAACGGGTAGCCCGCCCCGGCATTGGCCCAGCGCCCCATCGCTGAGAGTTCATTGAGGATACTGTTAAAGTCCTTGCCGCTGGGCGGAATGCCGCCCGAGACTTTGGGCACCATCGTTTCCGGCGGAAAGCCCAGACTCAGCGAGGCCTCGCCGCTGCCGGTTTTGGTGTCCTGCGGAATATCACGCTTGTTGCCGTTCTGCCCGAACGGTATCGCGTGTTTGGTGGGGGTATGGCTGGATTTCATGTAAACTCCCATAAAAAAACCTGTATGTCGCAGGTCATTCAGTAAAATGTGCCCTCATCCATCGGATAGGTGTCTGCCGCAAAGCCCAGATTAGGCGTCGGCGCAATGATAAATCTCACCTCTACCCCGCTCGGTACCGGCATCACTGCCAGCGTTTTCAGTATCGCCAGATCAGACAGCGTTGGCGGAAACTCGAACACAAGGTTCATGGTCATATCCCGCCCGTCGGTGCAATACACCTTGCCCCGGTCGGTAAACAGAATACGCAGAAAGCGGTTAATCGACGGGATAGTGGCATCGGTAATATTGCTAAAGGCTTTCGCCAATATCAGCTTGCGGTAGGCGTCATCGGTTAATCTGACCACCGATGAGGGTTGCAGCAAGGCATAAAACGGTGACACATCGAACGGTTGCGGGTAACCATCAATGGCCGTGATTTCAGCTTCGTCAAAGCCCAGATAATCTGGGGTATCTTCCACCGTCAGATAGCGCGACACGCCGACAATTTTTCCCCAGATATCCAGGCTATAGGTTTGTGCCGTCTCGATATCCCATACCGCCGTTAAAAAAATGTCGGTAAAACGCTCGAGACTAACGGCCTGCTCAAAGGTGGCTATCACAGCGTTTAACGCCTTTGATGCCGCATACTGCGCCTGTATCGTCTTCAGGTAATTCATGCCGTCACCACCTGAATAGCCGTCTCTGACGTCACCGGCACCTGGTCAATACCCAGCGTCACCCCCGACGACCAGTGCTGGCCGTCCAGCGATAACTCTATCACCGCGATATTCAACCTGACCGGGTCAACCGCTGCCACACCGGCATAAAAACGCCCGGCAGGGATAAGTGCCCCGATGGTCGCCGCGGCGTTGATATCGTCCTGCCCGGTAAACGTGGTGATAATCGCCTGCTGAATACGATTATCGGTATCGGCGGGTAGCTCAGTGCGCTGATTTTGCAGCGTCACCCGAAAAGACACCGTGGTGGGCTTTGCCGTCTGCCACTGCAAGGCATACTCGGGATACGGTGGGCTGTAGTCCTCGGTATGTTGAACGGTGTAATCCGTATCGCCGTTCATCTCACAACCGGGGGCCTTGTTGTTGAAAATAGCCTGGGCAATATCGGCCTGTGCACCGCCATAAACACCAATGTAGACTGAATGCGGGGCCACGGAAAACCCCGTTGCACCCATTGTCACCGCCTCGCTCTTGCGATTTGACCAGACATAGGCGTCAGTGACGCCGGGCACCGCCAGCAACGCCGCCTGAAGAGACACATCCAGATTACGTGCATTTAACGCCACCGAGTGACGTCGACGGTGTTCAAAATCGGCGCGGCTCTCCTCAAGGTTGCCCGGCACCCCTGCCGTTGGGTTGCTCACCCCTGACCAGTCCGGTACCGCCTGGTACACACGGTTCAGCGTCTGCGCCGGGCAGGGCAGCGGACCCGGCGTCTGGTTCTGGAACACGACCGCCACACTCCCCGTGGGACCGATGGTGGTCGCCGCCAGGCTGCGATACTGATAGCCCGCCTCATCCTGCGCCACGCTGCCCACCGGCAGCTGCGTACCGGCCAGCCCCGTGCAGATAGCCGTCACCGTGGTACCGGTCGCGCCAAGGCGGTCAATAAAATATAGTCGCCCAATCGCGTCCTGAAACCGGCCACTGGCAAAATCCGGGTTAATCTGGTTAACCAACGCCAGCAGCTGGTCGTTTCTGGCGGTGATAATCGCTGCCTCACTGCTGGCCAGCTGGCCCTGCGGGGTCGTCAGGCTGGTGCTCATCGCACCGCCAAGCGCCGTGGAGAAATAGCTTAGCCGGCCGTTCAGGATATCGACTTCATCCGGTACCAGCAGGCCGGTCTTGGAAAAGGTGACCGCCGGCACTGCGGTGGTATGCGCCGAGGATTTCTCTGTCATAATAGCACCGTGGTTTGGTCAAAGTTGGTATCGATTATCGTCATGACGCCGCCCATACAGCGCTCGCCACCGGAAACGGCCGTGCAGCTTGCGGACGACACATAGGGCAGCTTCATCGCTTCCTGCTGCATTTTGGTGTTGATAAGCTGCGTCCCCGGCCACTGACCCAGGATGCGTGGGTAGTAAGGGATGCCCAGTGTGGTGTCGTACCAGCATTCTCCCAAAAAGGTGCTGCAGACACAGGCAACATCCTGGGCCACCGCGTAAGGGTTATCGGTGACCGCCAGATTGCCGGCACCGTCCAGCATCAGATCCCAGGTCTGCGTGTCGAGTCGCAGTGAACGTGTTTGCATGGCCCTCTCCTATTGGGGTTCTCCCGTCTGCGCCCCGCCCGACTGAACACCACCGTGTACGTGATCGCCAAAGGCAATACCGCCGATGATCGCACCGCCGGCGAGTGAAGCCTGCCCGGTTACCTTCAGGGTATTCGAGCTTTGCACCTCACCGTTCAGCAGGATGCTGTCTGCATTCACCGCAAAGCGTGAGGCATTGGCCTCAATATCTGGCGCGTTCAGTGAAATTTTCCAAGGTGAGGTGACATTGATTTGCTGATCGGCAAACGCAACAAACTGCACCGGCCGGCCGTTGAGTACGCCACCTAGGTAGAGGGCATCCGACAGATTGTGCGTGCGCCGGGAGCCGGGCATTGACGGCTGGCGCGTTGCCTTGACGCCACTGATATCCCGGTCGCAGATAGCCAGAAAACCGATATCACCGACCTTGGGCGGCATGATCACCGCGCTGTCGCCCCCTTGCAGACGCCAGACCGGGACGTTGTAAACCACCCCATGCGCGATGGGTGCACCATCGCCGGCGACCGCCATCACCATCGGGCGAATATCAATGGCACCCTCTTTCACGTTCACCACCTGCCCCAGCGTGATAAACACATGACGGCCTAAAAACTGGCTCAGGATAAACTCCTGCGCATTGCTATCGCCATTCAGATCGGTACCACTCACGTGTAACGGATGCATCTCATTCTCCCGGTAGTCGTAGCAGATCGCAGGCGGTACTCCACTGCCCGCCCTCCACCCATGACGTCAGCGTATGCACTGCGCCAATAACGCTGTATTGCCCGCTGGCATCGGGCAGCGCCGTCTCCAGCGACAGCTTGCGCCCGATGAAGATATCGGCACAGAACAGCGTGGTGATGCTGAGCCCCACGCTGGTAAAAATGGGATAGCCAATCAGCCCTTGCTGTGGTGAAACCCGCAATGCCGGCGCTTTTCTCGGCGTGCCCTTCGGCCAGATCATCACCTGTTCGACGTTGATGTCGATGTCTGCTTCAACGGCTTGGGCCGCCTCCAGCATCTGCCGGGTGATATCCCCCTGAAAATAGGGGTTTGGCAAGGCGCGTTTCACGCCCTGGTTTTCGTATTTCAGCCCAGCTACTGATGCCAGCGACGTAAAGATAGTGTCAATGCCAATGGTGCCTTCGGCACTGAACGGCGGCGCGGCTTTCGCCCGCAAATAAAACATCATGTTAGCGGTGATCATCAGCGGCACGTCTGGGGCCTGATTGTAATCGGCGTAGGCGTCGCTGATGAATCCCTCGAAGATTTGCTGATCAGCGGCCCAGAGGCGGATCCGGTTCGGCGCGGCCCCGTCGATCCAGACGCCCTTATAGCTCAGCACCGCCATGTGCTGTGGCGTCAGTCCCCAGAGATACAGGGTGATCTGCGTGCCGGCAATGCCGCCATAGGCTGCCAGGCTCACATAGCCGCGCACGTTATCGAGGGGCAGTACATTGCCCCGATCGTCAAAGGTCTTGCCTGCGGCAAGGGTGAACTCCACCCTAAGATGGCGTATCTGGTAGCTCATCGCAACGCCTCCGGCGTCAGATAGTAGAGTTTGAAGCGCTGCCCCAGCCCCGCCCATTCCGGATCGGCCTTCCCCTCAAGATCAGCGAAAAACAGCTCACCCGCGAACGGGAGATAGCCATAGCGCACGATTTTGTTGCCATTCAGGCACAACACCCCTGTAGGCACGGGGTATCATTCACGCTCAGATCGAGGTACAACCCCGTACTGCGCTGGTTCAGCCGGATGGCACAGGCCTGATTATTCAGGCTAACGATAAACTGTTGCGCCTTGAGCGGTTTTAAAACAATTTCCAGCATCAGGTTAAACTCCGTGCGAGCCAGTCTACTGCGTGGTCCAGCTTTTGCCGTGGGCTGATGACCACCTCACCCAGCGATTTTCGGACATCGTCAACCGCAGATGACACCGCGCCCGCGACACGCTGAAAGGCCGGGACAATACCTGTCTGCGCTTTTTTGACCTCGTCGAGGGTGGGGCCGGTCGTTGACGGCGTCACGCTCTCCGTCCGGGCGTTGGCCCCCTGCGTCCGGCGGTTATCCGTCGGGCTGGCCTGTGAGGTTTCGCTGCTGACCGTCACGTCGGCCACGTCCTGCACCGCCTGAAAAACCGCCGTTACCGTGAGCAACGTCGGGCCGCCATCGCTGCGGATGCGGTAGTCGTATTGTGTGAGATCGTAGCCGGCGTAGGTCTTGTCGGGGGTATCGATATCATAAACCGCCGCCGTGGTGTGCATCATTTCAAGCGTTGCCAGTACATCCGAGCGGGAGGTCAGCGTCAGATTAGTCAGGTTGGGCAGGCCGCCGGCGAACCCCGTCCAGCCCTCCACGGTAAAGGTCATATGCAGTTCTGCCGGGTGCTGCACCTTGTTGAAGGTGGTATACCCGCCTTTCTCGACAGGCGCCGTCCCCATCGCCGCCTCGCCCCCGACCTCAACCACCACGAATGACGTCGGTGAAAACGGTCGTCGGCCGATATTGTCGCCCGAGGCGTAGTAGATGCCGTACCCCGGCGACAGTACGCTGTTGACGACCGATAGCAAGCCGCCGCCGCGCACCGCATTAAGCACGGTGGCCTGATTCAGTGAAAACGTCATGTCGAGACTCCGAAAGCGTAGTGGGTCACCAGACTGGAGCGGTTAATTTTCGCCCGGGCGTCGTCGGTGACCCCTTTCAGATTGTTGGCCGTGGTGGTGGCGTTCAGTGTACCGATATGAATGGTCTCGTTGACCGTGGATTGCGCGCCCGCAACAGGCTGTCGCGATTGTGCCGCCATGCCGGCACCCGGTTGCGGCAAAGCCTGGGCGATATCTGCCCGGGTAAGATAGCCTGCGCCATTTTCATGACCAATGATGCCTTCCATCAAGGTGATCATCTGTTGGATATTGTCTGGATCAAGACGCGCATTCGCATCCAGCCCCAGTTTACGTGTCAGCGCCTGAATATAGGCGTTCACGTTGTTACCGTCGGCCGACGGCGCGTACTTTTGCACAATCGCCGCTACCGTGTTGATCCCTCGCCCCAAATACCGCTGCAGCTGCCGGTACAGCGCGGCGATGCCCGCCTGCATGGTCGAGAACACCGCAAAACGCCCCTGCTCCCCTGGCTCTTTCGTCGCACCCGCCTGCCCGGCATAGTTCAGATTACCGGGGTTATTGTTGCGAATACCGCGGGGTACGGCCCGGTAGGGCACGCCGGGGTTGTTCTTTGACCAGTTTTCGCGCTTGAGTCTCTCCAGCTCTTGCATCTCTTCGCCGGTGCTGGGCGTATTGTTGGTCGGTATGACGAGCGCCGCCCACGGTGCGATCCGAGTCAGCGCCGTTGCTATTCTCACGCCCACTGCACCTGTCGCCGCGCCCCCGCCTAGCCCTAGCATGGCGGCCACCGCGCGATACACGCCCCAGAGCCAACCCGCAAATTTTAGCCCTATCAGGGTCAAAATAACGTTTTTCCATCCCTCCATCGCCCCGGCTGCGTCGTTTGCCAGGGTGATCAGGCCCTTGAGGGTGTCCAGAAAACCGCGAACCGCGTTCTTGATGTCTTCCGGATGCGCAGCCATCCAGGCAGCCAGTTCATTCAGCCAATCGTTGAATTGCTTGAGGTACGGCGGCAGCGCCGTAAACAGGATATAGCCGGTCTTCTCGAAGGCCTGGCTGATTGCCGCCCACTGTTCCCGAAACCGTTTCGCTGCCGCAATGTCGTCCTCATCCACACCCGAACCGGCTGTAAAGCGCTCAACGTCCTGCAGTGCGTGCCCCGATCCCATCCACTGCTGCGCGGCGTACCCCAGCCCCAACTCACCGCCGTAAGCCTGCTGCTGCGCGGTATTCAGGTGGGGGAAGGCGGCGGTCAGTTTGCGCATAATGTCTTGTGTGCTGTCACGGCTGAGATCAACATTAACGTCGGCCTGGTTAGCCGCCAGCAACAGGCTCTGCAAATGGGGATCGAGCCCTAGCCCTGCCTGTAAACGCGCTTTGGCATCATTGATACGGGAAAAGGCACCAACAATCTCGTTGGCACTGACGCCAAAGACCTCACCGGCTTTTGTCCATCCGTCCAGCGACTTTGCCGACATCCCGAATGCGTCCGCCGCCGTTGCAAGCTGATTCAGATGCTGGGTGAAGCCCGTGACAAAATTTTTCAGGCCATGCAATGACAGAGTGACGCCGGCCAGCGCCAGCACCTGCGAACGAATGCTGGAGAAGAAAGAAGACGCCTTTTTGCCCGCGACCTCCATCCCCTTGGCCGTTTTATCCGCCTGCTTGCCGGTTTTATCCAGCGCCTCGCGGTTTTTTTTCTCGCCGTTGTCGAACGTCTCTACGACGCGCGCCATCACCGCCGTCAGCCGGTCAAGACCGGCAACCACAGCGTGTTCTCCCGCCTGAAACTGCTTGTCATCAATATCCAGTGCAAGGACCAGCTCATCGAGTATCTGCGCCACTATTTACCCTCCTGCATCACCCGCGCGTTATGCGCATCCACCCGGATAATTTCCAGTAAATCCCACAGATCCGGCACGCCAAGCACCGTATCCAGCTCAACCTTCGAGGCCTTGCCTGCGGACATCACGGTACCGAGGGTATGCGGAACGTTGGGGTATTCAACCAGGCCAAAGGGCTTATCCGGATGGCTATAGCGGGGAGGAATATCTAGCGGCCGGCGGGTGCGAAAAAATCCACATGTAACTTGAACACCTCTGCGCGCAGGGTTAACCGGGTCAGCACTTCTTCGATATCGCTTTCGAGGATAGGGCGCACCACCGACTTATCCGCCGGGTTGGGTACCGCCTGAACGCAGGCCATCAACTCATCCAGCAGGGGTTTCGCCTCGTCGGGTGGGATTTTCGCGATGGCTTTCAGCCCCTCCACCGCCATGGCCGCCATCCCCATGCTGCGCAGATCATCCGGGAGGTCGACGCCGCCACGCCCCATAGCCATCAAGGCTCGAATCGCTCACCACTCGGCCTGCGAAGCGGCCATTTCCTTGATGTAGAACATCTTGCCCTGGTCACGACCATCACGTTCAATGGTGATAAATGTCTCTTTACGCGCCATCAGTTAAACGCCTCCGCCGTAATCGATTCCCACTCGATGATCGCTTGACTGGCCTGCAGGATACGCGCCGCGTCCGGCAGGGCTTTCCACTGCTTCAGCACGCCATTCACACATTTGTACTGACGCTTGAGCGCCGGCAGGACCACCGTGGCGTTACAGCGAAAAACCGCCACACTGGCGCGCGATATCGCAGCCCAGGTGTCAAACACGTCACGGCTGGCGGAATCGGGCATAATATGGAACGTCTGGCTGATGTTGCCGCAAATGAAACCGGCGGACAGTTTCCCATCGGCCCCGCGCACGGTTTCAGCGAGGACCAGCGCGTCGGTACCGTATACGTTATCCGCGGCAAAGTCCTGCAGCTGTACACCTGACGGATAGAGATTTATCACGGACAACGTAATGATCGCGTCGGCAGCGGTAATGGTATTATTAGACATTATTGAACCTCCGTAGATGCCAGCATCAGCTTCTGGATACTGCCGCCGTCGCTGTACCACAGTGAGCAGCTCGGGCTGGTTCGTCCGGCGCGCAGGGCCGGCAGCATATCGCCGATATACAGGTAATACCCGGTGGCAAACAGCGTCGCGGACACGTCTTCCCCCACGGCATTGCTGATTTCCAGTTTCTGCGCCGCGGACAGCGTGACCCCGGCGCGAATACCGCCCCAGGCCTTGAACTGTTCGATCACATCGCTCATCGCAGTGGCAACAAGCGCCCGACCGGCGTTGTTATACGGGACGGTTTTGTTCGACTTGAACAACGCCAGCACCGCGCCCTGCAGATTGGCGTTCAACCAGATTTGACCGCAAAAGCTGTCCAGCCACTTGAAATCCCCTGTGATGGTGCCATCGGCCCAGTAGTCTTCGACGATATTGTTGGCCGCGTATTAGCCGTAAAATTGTATCCGTTGGCGATCAGCGCGTCGTATTCCGTCTCGTGCGTCACATCTGCCGCCAGGCCGTTATATTCGCGGAATTTAAACGGAACGCGCCCCGCGAGGCGGACAAAATCCAGTGCCGCGGCATAACTCATCACCGCAGCCGGTTTCTTTACGTCGGTACAAAACACCGGTACGATACTGCCGTAATTATTGAACGTAATGATCGCGTGGGCGATATGCTCTTCACTGCCGGCGACCTTTGCTGTTGCACGGGTCGTCCAGGCCACGTAAAAATACCGCTTGTTCTGGCTGCTGGCCCAGGCAGACAACGCTAAATGCTCGGCGTCTTCACACTCGAATACCGTCGAGAACGACGCCCATTGCGAAGACCTGGCCGTGATGGCGGTAAACATGTCCGGCACCACGGTTTTGCTCGCCCCCTGCGACACTTCAGCACCGGTACTGCGGGTAAGTTTCAACGGCTCGGCAGCCGAGCCTTGTCCGAAGGTGATTGACGTGGTTTCCGGTTGGGTGCCACCCACGGTAATGATGAATGCATGATGCAGGGTGTCATATGTCACGGCAGCTACCGCTGGCGTCAACGCGGTCTGAAGCACCGCGGCAGCGTCGGCAAAACTGGTCACCGCGCTGAAATTCACCTCGATACGGCGGCTTTTGCCGTTTATTGTGAGCGTCAGTGTGCCAGAAATCGCTTTTAACGCCTCAACCGTCATGCCCTTGAATGCGCCACTGCGCAACCAGGCCGCCACCGGTACCCGGTTAAAACACGAAAACAGCAGCTTGCCCGGGGTTTTCGTCGCGTTGTTGTACCCTTGAAAATACATCGCCGCCATGGTGTATTCGTCTGACTCGCCGCCGAAATAAGCCCCGACATCTGCCGCAGAAGAAAACGACAGCACCGCCCCCTGCGGTAGATACGCATTCGTGGTCAGCAGCAGGCCATTAAGGTCAACCACGTTCCCCGCCGCCGCCAATACTCCGGGGTTAATTTTCACATCTTTACTGATTGGAATGGCCATCGAGGGACTCCGTTATGGTCGTTTTGAGGGTCACGCTATCGAAGAAGGCCAGTGGCGCACTGACCACCGGATGAATTTGTGCGACGATATCCAACGTCCAGCGTGGTTCGTATTGCTGCTCACCGTTAATCATCGTAGTCTGGTGTGGCTCGCTGCAATACAGCGGGCAGATCACGTTGCCAGCCCGCCGGAAAACGTCGGTGCCGAGCTCAGAGCGGATCAGCGTGGCAAAAGTCAGCGCATGGCGCGCCGCCGTTTGACCGTAAAAATCCAGTTGACACCGCCACTGCGTGGTGCGGGTTATCTGTTGCGTGCCCGGTCCTGCCGCGACAGGTGCGGTATACGTCACCACGCCCGTGGAAAGGCCGGTCGAATGCAGTGAGGTCATGGTAATGAAGTCCCCGACAGGCATCGACACCGCGTTTTGCTGGCTACGCACGATTTTCACGTCAGTAAAAAGTCCCTGAAGAACATCCCCAAGGGCTTGGTAGAGATCGCTTTCGCTGAGGGAAAGCGCTATGTTTGCAGGCATACAATCACCCTCGTCCAGTCCGGCCAGTTCTCCGGCACAGCAACAACCAACCATTTTTCTTCACCAATCACAAACCGATCGCCGCCCTGTTGACGAGGACGATAAATACCGCACCAGTTGCCGTCGGTATATACCGAGGCAAACACGCCCTGAAGATTCAGGTTATCCAGGTGCCGGATATCGGACTGCGAGACGGCCTGCTTCTGCACCCGCATGACCACCGGCTCAGCGTACGTTGGGGTCTGCGAATAATCCGCCGATGTGACCTGACCGGTGGACCGGTAGATTTTCGCGTCAATAAACGGATTCACTGCTCCCACCGCGCGCAACGCAATGCCGTGTAAATTCATGTATCCCCACGGCATAATCAACACTGTTTAGCATATGGCTGCTGTCGATGAGCGGTTTGTCGAAGCCCTTGCGCTTGATGGTTGATTTAGCCAGCGGCGACGACGTCAGTTCACGAATGGCCTCCTGCAACTGGCCCTTTATTTGCTCACCCATCGCCTCAAGTGCTGCCCGCGTATCCAAATCGTTTTGTTGCATCAAGGACGTGATAGCGCCGCTCCAGGCCGCGCTTTTACTGGCAATCATGGTACGAAAATACGGACGGGGTGACACGGTAATGGTGTGTGCGGGGATCATGACGCTCTGCGCAAAGTTTGCTTTTGACGCTTTCACGAAACGCGTACCCACCTTGCCCGTGCGCGGGTTAGCGCGAAAATGCAGGGTCTGTTCGCGGGCGAGCACCGTGATACTGCCGCCAAACTCATTGACCGCGGCAATCATTGCCACCGGCATTCCCTCCGGGTAGGTCGCCCCTGCCAGAAAACCCACTTTAAGCGTTTTCCCTGTTGCCACGTTTTTCGCCCTCTGCGCCAGCCGTTGCCGAAAAGCATCGCTTCCCCTGATCTTGCCGGCCATATTACAACCCCAGTAGCGCTTTGATGGCGTCGGCGTCTTTGGCGGCCAGGATCTGCCGACCGATGGCACTGGCGTCACTGATATCCGCCACTTTTGGCCGGTAGTTGTCCGCCTTGGCACCGATGGCCTGTCGCGCGGCCGCCGCATCTTTCGCGGTCAGTAGCTGTTTACCGGTCTTCGTGGCATCGGTGATCTGCGCAGTGGTGATGGCAGTACCGCTGCCATCCTGAGGGGTCAGAACCTCTATCGGGTAGCCCCCCATCGACATGGCGCGTTGAGTCATTTCTGTTCTCCTCAAAAATAGTTAGCGCCAGCGGCGCAGGGCGCGATAGTAGTGTGCGGGGTAGCCGCCTGCGTAATAACGCCATGTCCGGTAGGACGCAGTCGCCTACCAGTAATCCGCCCCATACGGGGTTTGCAAGTACCACCAGGACGCGTCGTTACTGCCGCTGCTGTCCACCGACACCGAAACCGAGCCTTCTGACGCACTGGTAATACGCCCAACCAGCCCGTTATCCTCGCCACGCAGCGCGCAAAGATGCGCGACCAGCAGAAACAGTAACTGCTCCCGCTCCTTCAGATCGGCGATAAGACTCGCGTCGGTATTGTCGAGATAAAGCGTCGCTGCCTGATTAAACCGTGCCTGCAGCAGATCATTGCTGGCCGCTGCAAACATCGGATACAGTGCCCAAAACGCCTTACTATCAAACGTCACAACCCCATGGGTTACCCCTTCTGGCGCATCGCCTCATCATCCCGGGCGATGCCCGGTACCGGATTTTCCTGCGACAGCGGCTCCAATCCGAATACGGCTCCGGCCTGCTCCCTCGCCTGCGAGCGGGCACTGTTTTGGCTACTTTGGGCGAAAACCACCCCGTTTTTGATATAGGGTTGTTGGCCGTGTATCGACAACCAGGCATCGAAAAAGGCCTTGTCAACCTGGGTTAAGCCATATCCGCCGGTAACGTGCCCCGCTTCCTGACGATTACCGTTAAGGGTAACGGTCTGCCCTTCTACCTCAAGGACCAGGTCATTGGGCAGTTTGCAGCCCACAGTGACATGTTCAGCCATCGTTTACACTCCCACCATTTATGCAATGGCCTGCGGCTGACGGATGATCGCCCCCCAGGTGCCGGCGGATTTTTTCTGCTCCCAGGCCGAGGGTTTGACCACCACGCTATGCGCCCGCAGTTTTTCCGTAAAAGGCACAATACCCCACATCCTGACCGTCGAGCTTTTCTGCGATAAGCTGAAGGAGCTCACCGGCAGCGGTGGTGTATTCCACAGCGCTGACAGTCGTCAGCTCGGGGAAGTTTTTTGCCAGCAGATCGGAGACATTCACCTTATAGGCGTTCGTCTTGGTCAGGTGCACCTCAGCGGACGGCGACAAGCACAGCTTCATGCTGTCAGTGCGCTCAATCAGGCCTTTGGTCTGCGTCACCAATTGCTTGTAAAGACGCACGATGTCGTCATAGACTGCCTGACCGTCCTTGTCATCCCAACTGACTTTACCATTCACCGTCGCCGGCGTAATGGGTGCCGACAGGCTCGGGTCATTCAGCAGACCGTAGTTCTTCAAGCCGTCAATGCCGTAGAAATACGACTTGTTCTGAAACTTGTTGAGCACCAACGCCGACGCCACATTAAGTTCAGCCGCCCAGCCTATGCGCCCCTCGCCATACATATCCAGCTCGCGCTCACCCCACAGGGTAAAGGTCTGGTAATCTGGTAATGGTAGCTTTGCCGCGGCTCCCAGTTCACATTGGCGCTTACCGTACCGTTATGGCTGTAGTCACCGTAACTGCTGACCTGCCCGGTCGATTCCACAATGGGGAATTGCGCGGTCAGCGTGGTCCAGTCGCCTTTTTTGGTTTCGCCCATGATTTGCGACGCCTTCATTGGCGTTACCATCACGCGGATCAGCTCAGGGTCAACATAGTTAGTGAAGTACGCCGGAATACCGCCGTTGGTCTGGGTCACCATCTGCGGTTGTGCATCCATGGCCAACGCATAGTTACCCGCATAGTCAGCCGGCAGGTACGCCTGCGCACCCGGCAGGATAATGCCGTAATCGCGACGGGCGGTGGCATAGTGTTGCTTGAATTTATTCAGTACTTGCTCCAGGTGCTGATCATGATCAGGTCTTTCGCGGCCGCCTCACTGGCGGCATAAAAAGCGGTTTCGGCAAAGCTGTCCAGGCTGGCACCGGCGGCACCGGTGGCGATCTCACCGGTCGTCAGCGAGGCAAACACCTTCTGCCCGCGCGTGGCCGCCGTGGTGGTCCGCGCCCAGACATCGCCGGCGGTTATCAGAGTGCATTCACGGCCCGACTGGATCAGCATGGCGGCGGCAGCCAGCCACTCAACAATGGCGGCCTGCCCGTCCCGCGGTACAAATCCCGCCGGCGCGCCCGTGCCCTGGTTGGTCGCCACACCGTTAACGACCCAGGCAAAGCGGCCTATCGTCAACCCGACCTGACCCGTGACCAGCGCCCCTTCTCCCGCCACAAAGGACGTATACGGGTTTGCACTGGCAAACACGCCTTCCACGCCCGGCGCCGAATACTGGTTAATACGTGTTGGAAAACTCATCTCAGTAACCTCGTTTCAGTTTGCCCGCACTCGGGAAATCCGCCGCAAAAGACGATGCCGCGGCAGTGTCCATCGCGATACGCGGGGTCGCGACCGCCTGCTTTTGCTCTACGGCGTATTTCACCATACTGCGATACGCGCTGGGGTGGACGCCGTCGGTCTCAATACCGACTTGCGCCAGCGCCGTGCGATAGACCTCTTCTGCCGAATCCATCGCCACCACCTCGCCAATCAGGGGCCGCCCGTCACTTTCTGCCATCCGTACCGCACGGAAATTTTCGGCGGCGGCGCGGGTGGCGCTGTCCGTGGCCTGTTTAATCGCCGCATCCATCGCCGGTTTGCTGACCGTATCGGGTGCGGGTGGCTCGGGGGCATCATCTGCCGCCGGCATCAATGCCGCCCGGATTTTCTCCAGCACCGCTTCCGGCACCTTATCGCTCAGCAGGGCCAGTACCGTATCCAGCGGGTTATCATTATCCAGTGCCGGTGCTGCCTCTTCGGGTTCGACCACCGCTGCCGCGGCTTCCATCAGCTCGGCCAGTTCGGCCGGCTCAATCTCCATATCCTGCGCCAGATGTTCACCAAAGACGGCCTTGACCGCATTGGCAATCGCGTTTGGACGCTGATGGGCACCGACCAGCCGGGTCAAGTCCTTCGGTGACGCATCCTGCGCAAGCCGGGGCCTGAGATAGGCACCCAGCGCGGCGCGCATGGCGACACCCTTACGGTTTAATTTCATGTGTTGTAACTCCTGAGGAAGGGAATCAAAAACCAGTACATCCGACCCCGCCCGGCCATCACCGACCAGGGCCACATGGTTACCGACAATCTGGCGCATCACGCCGTCATAGCGGACACCGTCCGGCGTTTTACCAGGGGTCATGTCGGCAACGTAGGCATACGAAGACGACAGCTCACGTTGCTCACCGGTTTCGATACCGGCGATAGCGGCGTTGTCCCAGATGGACAGGCCATTCACCAGATAGGTGCCGTCAAATTCACTGCTGGCATGAGTGGTACCACAGCGGTATTCACGCGCCGGTGCCCCCGGATAGTCGGGCTGGTGCCGGCACAGCACGGGGATAGTGTTAAAGGTAGGCGCGCCTTGACGCAGCTCGTCCGGATCACGGTACAGCATGTAAAGTTTGTCAGGCTTAAGTCCGAGTACGTCGGATTGCGGGATTTCCCGCCCGTAATAGCCGCACACATTCGCCTTGCTGATGGCGCTGCGCGCCACCTGCAACCTGCCCACTTTGTCAAAGTGCCGTACCGAACGCCGGTCAAAAGCCAGTCGTTCCGTTGTCATTGATTACTCCAGTCCGGGTAAAATCGCCTCCCAGGTGCAGCGGCAGTTGATTTCCTCGCCCGGCATCACCCACTTGCCGTCCAAATACAGCCCTTTGGCCAGATCGAATGTCTGGCCGTCTGCTTTCACATGCGAGGACCTGGGCACCTTGCCGGCATGGGAGTGGCGCCAGCGGCCGTGCGTCATACCGAGCGCACGTTGGCGGGCGCACTGCATGGCCGACGTTGCCTTGTTGTTCTGATCCAAAGCGATAAACGCCGCCCGACGCCGGGCGACGCCATAGCGCTGTTGTAATGCTTTGGTCAGCGTGCCAAGATCACGCCCGTGAGAAACGGACTGCATCACCAGCGTTTCAACCTGGGTAAAATAGTGCTGAGGAATGGAGCGGATCAGATTGACGTTCTCGGTAAGGGTCGCCTGAAGCACGTTATTCATTTCCGACGCCATCTTGAACGGCACCGTGAACCCCGCCTGCTGTAACGCGGTGGCAAGGAAAGCGTCGCTGTTGTTTATCACATCGACGGCGAAACGTTCAGCCAGCTTTGCCGCCAGTACGTCGAATTTTTTACGCCAACGCCTGGACAGCTTGCCCATGGCGTCCCGCATCATGATAGCCGCAGAGGCATCTTGCGCCAGTCCCGTCTGCCGGTATTCCGCGCGCAGCCAATAAAGTGTGCTGCGGTGCAACTCCCGCACCGCCTTATCGAGCTGCCTACGGTACCCGGCTTCAATCCCGGCGTTCGGGCGGATCGACCTCAGGCGCTTTTCGTTCCTGCTCTTCCTTATCGTCGTCGAAAAGCGCTTCATCGTCGTCAATGTCGATATCCCCGCGCAAATCAAGGCGGCTGTACGGACTGTCCGGATCTGCGGCCAGTTTTTCGCGCACCTCGTTATTGGTCATCGCCCCTACGCTTGCGTAAATCTGGTCGGTCTCCGCCTCGATTTTACGCAGCGTCGCCTGTTGCTCCCGGGTCAGTTCATGAAGAGGCTCAAATTCAAAGGTGATATCTGGATCGATATCGCCAAATTCCGACAGCTGGATGATGTCAAGCACCCGTTTCAGGGGTTTACGAAAGAGTTTTTCCTGCAGGGCCGCGATGGTGTCGTAAAACACACGGATTTCTCCTTCACTGGAAGCATTGAGCCCGGTCGGACTGAGGCCGGCGAATTTCACCGAGGGGATCCCGCTGACAAAAAACATGTGCTCCTGGGCTTGCGCCTGCAACGTGTCCAGGCCACTCAGCGGCGTGTTAACCTGGAAGAAATCTTCTTCTTCCTTGTCAAGTATCAGCAGGCCGCGGTTATCCCGCGTCTGGTTAAACAGCTCGGCTCGCTGCGTGTAACCCGGATCGTATTTCCCCTGCAGGGCGGTACCCAGCTTGGTTTTGATGCCGCTTAATGAAAACGCATGCAGAGTATCGCCCACGCTGTCACGGGTGCGCAACCAGTTATTCACATACGGCTCCGCCATTTGCGTCAGTGATAACTCCCCAAAGTTATAGGCGGCCTTCAACATATCGGGAACCGGGCGTGAGACAAAATTCAGCAGGCGACTGGCATGGACCGTCTTCTCCATCACATACCATTCCGTCGGCTGGTAAAAATCATTACTCAACGGATTATCGGCGTTGTACATCCCCGGGTAGGTCCACACCGGGTCCACTACCCGCAAGGCATGCAGGGCACCGCGAGCGATTTTTTTAGCCGAAATAAACAGCGGCGATCGCAACTCTTCCGCCTCTGTCCAGGCCGACAGCCCTGTGGGCGAGCGCATGTCGAGATAAATCTGCCCGCGGCCAAAAAAGCCATCATGCCCCGCCGCCAGCCGAAACGCCTCCTGTACCCGGTAACGGGCCAGGGCGGCGGCAAGCTGCGTCACGCGCGCCGCCTTGCTCTCATCGCCGTCGCCGGCAACAGTGACGTTTATCCACTTGCGCGTCATCTCTTCGGCCATCACGCTGACCATACGGCGGTACTCGGGTAGCTGTGCCATCTGGGAAAGGTAGGGATAGCCCGGAAAACCGCCAATCACCGCATCGGGGTAGCTGCCGTTGAGCATATCGTAGGGGGTGGTGTCCATCGCCAGTACGGCAGGGCGAATAGCCTCTGGGATCACCCCCTTCGGCGGATCGTACGTCTCAAACCGCCGCCGTTGACGCCGTTGATTCTCTTCCAGCATCTGCGCATGTACGCGCATTGATGAAGGCGTTACCGGCACCGCCGGGGGTGCCGCGGTACCTACTGGCGGTTTTTTTGCTTTGAAGGGCTACATGAAACGCTCCTGATCAGTTCGGGGGACACGCTTATCGGGTGGTGCCGGCCGGTGATATACCCATCCAGTGAGTAGCGGATGGCGTCCCAGCAATGGTTGTGTTTATCCACCAACACCGGCAGCACCTCATGGGTTTGCCGGTCAACCTTGTACGAATACAACCGCGCTTCCTGTGCGGTATGCGCACACCGGCTATGAATAACGATATGCTCGAACCCCCGCAGGTAGGCAATCCCGTCCTCGACGCTGCCCGGCCATTTGGCGGCCGCGCTGATACGAAATCCCTGCCGCTCAAGGTAGCTGATGGTCTCCGGTCGGCTGTTGTCGCCTTTAATCAGCCAGTCATGGGCACCGGGCACCTTGTCGTAAAACGCCGGCAGGTGGTTGAGTTCGACGCTCACGCCGTACTGTTCATGCTCAATGTAAAGGGTTCGTCCAAGGATAAAACTGCGTATCAGCGTGCTGGGATCGTTGGCGAAGCCAAAGTCCGCACCGAAAAACAACCGGTCAGCCTGCTGCCACAGGTCGTCAGCGAAGGACTCCACTCTGTATTTGCCGGAAAACACCACCGCGTCGCTTATCGTGCGCGGTTTTCCCAGCCAGATATGCTCATAGGCGTCGTAATCAACCCGTTTCAGGTACTCCATTTCCTGCCGAAGTACCTTGGGGAACCAGGGGTTATCCGTGTAATTGACCTGCACCACCACGGCGCTCTCTGGGGGGGTGACAACAAAGCGCTGATACGTCGGGTCAGATTTTTCGCGGGGGTTAAAGCTGACCCAAATCTCAGACTGGCCCGTTTCATCTTCCTTACGGATGGTGGGAATGAGCACGTCCCATGACGCGGCGCTGACCGTCTGCGCTTCCTCCACCCAACAGATATCAACACCTTCGGTCGATTTGATCCCCTGGATGTCATAGCGCAGGCCTTTGAAAATAAACTCGGCACCGCAACGGCTACGAATGCTTTTCTCTTTGATGTCAAACCAGGCGGATAAACCGAGGGCGGCGATCTTGTCGGTCAACAGCCGGTGCACCGAGTCCTTGATGGTGTTCTGTACTTCACGCGTGCACAGCACCCTTAGCTTCTTTGACGCTGTCAGCACCACCAGGGCGCGAGCGATTTCCCACAACTTACCGCCCCCGCGCCCACCATGAAAAACCTTGTAACGCGCTGGCTGGAAAAGCACCTTGAACTTGGGGGAAAAGTCCAGATTAACCTTCACCCTCTCCACCCTTTTCACTGAACTGCACCACAAACGTCGGGGCCTGCCCGTCCACGCCCGTCAGTTCGTTTTTGACATTGTCTTTGAATGCTTGGACACTGACGTGTTTCCCTAGCAGCTCCAGGTTCTTCAGCTTGTCCGGCCATTTGATTTTTTTCAAAATACCAATGGCATCACGCGCCTCGCCCTTGCCCTCAAACATCTCGGCCAAATCAACGCCGCTCAGATAGCGGCACCAAGTGGCCGGCCATTCAGCCAGGGGCCTGACGCGGAGGTCTTCGTCAAGAATATCCGCCACATCCATGTTGTCGATTTCCAGCAGACGCTGGAGAACATAACAGGCATCGATATTTATCTGCACATTGCGCGCCTGCTTCAGTTCATCAATACGCTGCCGGACCGCCTCTTCCTGCAGCAGGTTATAACCATTCTGGTCAGCGCCGTTCTTGCTGTATCCTGCGCGTACGGCGGCCGGTCCCGCTTTGAGGTCGATAAGGTATTCATGGCAGAACATCTCTTTTCGGGGCGCTAGTTTTTGTGCGTTGGGTTTATCCCGTTTTTCCATCGTCATTATTCCTCGTGTTTTTCATTCTCTGTCACAGGCGTAGTAATAACACCATCGACCTGACTCAACGAGAAAACAATCTGCTCTCTATCTGTGGTCATGATAATCAGCATTCCTTTAGAAAACTGAGGGTAAGTCAGTGATTGAAATATTCGACATCCCAGATGACGAATACCTACATGAATCTCAAAATATTTCGTGGACATAGTGCATTTCCTGCTGTTTTATGTGCCCGCCCTGACGAACTTTGGTGCGGTTGGGGATAATCACAAAGCAATTACACACGGGTCTTCCGATGATTTAACATTCACTTATCTCGCTTAACCATCTGACGAATAGACCATAAAATAATCATGACGGCGAAGACGGTTCCCCAATTCACAGGAATTAGCATCCAGCCTGTATAAGAGGTCAGTAAGTTCCATGCCCACAAAAGCAGCCAGGCAAAGCCTAACTCCACACTGAACACGAATATCGTTAGGCCAGTAAGTACCATAATGGCTTGGCCTGTCGTTAATCCCGAAGGTTTCATTTCTTAATCGCCTCAATCTGCCTCAGCGCGGCCTTATCCTGATTACATATCTCCAATGCCAGTAGCAGCTTCTCGTTGAGTATCACGCTGTCGCCCCACGTCATGTTGTCGGGAATAACCGGCGGTGGGCAGTCATCGAGCAGGGTGGCCGGTATCGGCGCGGGCGGGATGGGCAGGTATCTTGTCTGCGTGCGCACGCAACCGGTTAACAGCGCCAGCAGGCACAGGCAAGCGAGCGCAGCGCTCAGAAGTCATGCCCTCGCGTATCTGTATGATACGCGGCTGAAAGTCCTGCACCGCTTGCTGATGTGCATCCTGTGTCGCTCCGGCTATCTGGTTGAACAGCGCTACTGCCTGTTCATAGTGGGTAAACTGTGCGCGGGCGGCGTCACGCTCGGCGACCATCGATTGATTCGCCTGCTTCAGGCGGGTGATTTCGACGTACTGGAGCCTGACCACGATGGCGAGAGAGGTAATCGTCGAGAGCATCGCGGCGAGCGTGAGGAGTTTCCAGCGCATCGCTTTTTATCCTTTCAGACACAATCGGCGCTCGGCTTCCCGGCGTGTTGTCAGACCGGGGTACTTGCCGCCATTGTTGAACTCTGGCAGACGCTCACACATCTCACGCCATTTTCCCTGCTGCGCCAGTTTATGAAGCGTCGTTTCATGGCGCTAGCCGTTCGTCCCTTTGTAAGTACGCAAGCCGTAGCAACCCGTAGTGAACGCGGCTGAAGTCATGGCGCTAAAGGTGTTGTCCGACATCTCACGCTCCCGGAAATAGGTGTTGATACAGTGCTCCGCATCCAGAATATTGCGCTGCCAGTCTGCCGTTATCTGCTGGTCGGTTTTGTGAATGCCGGGCTTGACGCCGTGGGTATTGCCAATGCCATCGGTTAATCGACCGGCGGGGCAACAATATGGATCCCGGAGGCAGCCTTCTGAATTGCCGATAAGCTTCAGTCCCTCGGTATTGGTGCGCACCTGTCCGTGTGAAACGACCAGAGCAATTATGGCGGTCACGGCACAGACAGGGCCGGCCGCGTGTTTAATGCTCATCGCGTTTCGTCCTGAAACGGTATTCCTTGTGTCGGTAAACCCAGTTCAGCAAGAAAGTAGCCAGCGTACAGGCGATACCGGTAATCAATGCCCATTCACTGAGCGAGAACGCACCCAGCAGGCACGTGACAAGGGCCCAGCTGTAGGCAGAGCCGGTAGTGTATTTTTCCATTGAGGGTATCGGGGTTATTGCGCCACCTCGTCCGGGGTGGCTATCGGTCAGAAAAAAGGCTGCATAGTGGTAGCCATACAATCAGGCATTCGCTGTCAACGTGTCGGCGCCAATGCCAACACAGGATAACGCCTTGATATCTCTGGAGGTGAGGTCTCTGTACCGCCGGATATCGGCGCCAGGGTCAACCAGCACGTCATAACACCCCAGACGCTCGTGCAAGGCGATGATTAAATCCTCAACAAAGAGCGGGTACTTATAGGCTGTAGATACCTTGACGGGGTCTTCCTCCGTCTGCCCCACCTGTTCGGCAGCGAAGTCCAGTACGCCCCGAAGGTGTTGACCGTATTCCCCTTCCAGATGCGCTAGCATCCGGGTACAGGCGTTAAACGATTGGCCTTCAAGTGCTGCCGTCAGCACGTTGCGGCTATAGCTGCGTCGGGCTACCTGGTCACACAGACGCTCAGGGTTATCGTCATTTACGTCTGCCCAGCCGATATCCGTTTCTTTGACCAGATGGTCAAGGTAGCGAAGTGTGCGCGCCGTTTGGGGAGTCTTCGTCATCAGGCCGCTAATGCGGATATCCAACGAGCAGGGAGCGGTTCGACACCTGACCAGCAAGGCCAACCCACGGGGGATAGCCTGAAACACACTGACAATGTGCCGAAAAACCGAGAGCGCCCCGCGCTTAGCAAACGACCAGCACGAGGGCTTGCTGTCAAAGTCCACCGACCGGTTACGAACACTGGCGATACTTCCTGCTAGCGGATTCAGCACCGTACGACCGGGCATGGGGCGAATAGCGGGTGTGATGGACGAATTTGCGCAGATAGCGGATAGCATGTTCGCTCCTTCAGTAAATTCCAACCAACAAAAAGGCCACGCCGGAGCGTAGCCTTGAAAAATGAGTCAAACGTGAATTGGAGCCTGTTTAGAAATTTGTGTATTTGCCTGATTTTGATATGTTCAATCCAACATCAAAAACAGGTTAATTTATGGACGAAAAACAGTTGCAGGTTCTGGCTAACGAACTGGCCAAAAATCTCAAAACCTCTGAAGATCTCAGTCACTTCGATCGGCTGCTGAAAAAAATCAGCGTCGAAACAGCTCTCAATGCCGAAATGACCCATCACCTCGGCTACGATAAAAATCAGCCTAAACCGGGGACCAACGCCCGCAACGGCTATTCCACAAAAACCGTTACCACTGGCGATGGCCCGCTGGCGCTGCGTACTCCGCGCGATCGTGACGGTTCCTTTGAACCGCAACTGGTGAAGAAGAACCAGACCCGGATTACCGGGATGGATAACCAGATTTTATCGTTGTACGCCAAAGGGATGACCACCCGCGAGATCGCCGCCGCGTTCAAAGAGCTGTATGACGCCGATGTCTCGCCGGCGCTGGTCTCAAAGGTCACCGATGCGGTCATGGAGCAGGTTGTCGAATGGCAAAACCGGCCTCTGGATGCAGTCTATCTCATTGTTTATCTTGACTGTATCGTTCTAAAAGTCCGGCAGGACAGCCGCATCATCAACAAATCTGTGTTCCTGGCGCTGGGCATCAACATCGAAGGCCAGAAAGAGTTGCTAGGTATGTGGCTGGCCGAAAATGAAGGCGCAAAGTTCTGGCTGAACGTGCTGACAGAGCTGAAAAACCGCGGCCTGAACGATATCCTTATCGTCTGCGTAGACGGGCTGAAAGGTTTCCCTGACGCTATTAACGCGGTGTATCCGGAGGCGCGGCTCCAGCTGTGTATCGTGCATATGGTGCGCAACAGCCTGCGTTTCGTCTCCTGGAAGGACTACAAGGCCGTCACCTGCGACCTGAAAGCTATCTATCAGGCCCCTACGGAAGAAGCCGGCTTGCAGGCGCTGGAAGCGTTCTCCAGTGCCTGGGACATCCGCTACCCGCAAATAAGTCGAAGCTGGCAGGCAAACTGGGCCAATCTGGCCACGTTCTTTGCCTACCCAACGGACATCCGCAAGGTGTTCTACACGACCAACGCCATAGAGTCGTTAAACAGCGTGATCCGGCATGCCATCAAAAAGCGCAAGGTGTTCTCAACCGACGACGCAGTGAAAAAGGTGGTGTGGCTGGCGATACAGGCGGCCTCACAGAAATGGACAATGCCTTTGAGGGACTGGCGCATGGCAATGAGCCGCTTTATTATCGAGTTCGGTGACCGCCTGGACGGTCACTTCTGAGAAAAGGCATTTACACAGAATCGTGTACAGGGTCGGGTTGATCAGGACTCGAACCTGCAGCTTACGGTTTAACAACTCGTACGCTCTTCCACACTGAGCTACCGACCCTAAAAATCACACCGCCGGATTAAGGTACTTATTACCTTGACGTGCGTCAAGCTTACCCCGGTAAATTTTTCATTAACTACAGGATGATTGCCATGCGCTATAGAGCACAGGGCAGTGTTACATTTTGAGAATGGCAGCAATAATACTGACGGCAGCAGCGACCATTAGCCCGAGCCGGATGGTCATCTGCATGCCAAGCTTCTCAAATTTATCGTTAATTTTATCGAAACGAGCATCAACCTTATCGAATCGAGCATCCATTTCCTTGCGTACATTGGCAATATCTGCCGATAAGTCTTTACGGACGTTGGCGATTTCTGCTGATAAGTCTTTGCGGACATCCTCGAGATCGCGCTTGGTTGCCACGTCAACGGCCTCATGCGATTCGCGCACAGCTTCAGAAAAAGCTTCAGCCTGTTTTGCCGGCACTCCAGCCAGTTCAAGCTTTTTCACAAATTTTAAGGTATCAAACGCGACTTGGCCCATAAGTGACTCCTCTGATTTTAAGCCGAGTGTAACCCAGTAATCTTATTGACGGAAGAATAACCCATGCGCTATAGTCAATCCGCACCTGCAAATTCAGGTGCCGGGATTAGCGTTCCGCTGAGGTTTACCGCGACAATGTGACACGCCGCGAGCGTGTTTTTTATTATCCAAAACATCCGTACGCCTTAACAATGGTGGACTGGATGGGGCAGCCGCAAGGCTGGCCGGTTGGTAAACCCGGTAACGCTAACTCCGTTCAGTTCACCGCCAATCAGAGATTAGCGTCTCTAGGTGGTGAGTAAATTTAGTTTACCGCTGGAGGTCAATATGACCACTACCTTAACTTTTCGTGATACCATTCTTGAAACCATTACCCACAACGGGCAATTCTGGTTTACTTCCGCTGAGCTTGCTAAAGCTCTTGAATATTCAGACGCTAAAAGCGTTTCTATCATATACAGCCGTAACAAAGACGAATTTACAGAACAGATGTCATTGGTTATCAATTTGATAACCAATGGGATAAACAGTAGGTTACGTGAAAAAGCAGTCCGCATCTTCTCACTGCGCGGCGCTCATCTGATAGCGATGTTCGCCAACACGCCGATCGCCAAAGAGTTCCGCAAATGGGTGCTGGATATTCTCGACCGCGAAGTCGGTCAGCCCGTTTACCAGCCTGAAGCCCCTGAACGTTTTACGCGCACCGATACCCGTAACCTTGCGCGTTTAGTCTGGTGGATCACCCAAGGTTTCCGTTTTGGACAGGCATGGACCAATGCCGTTTACTATTCCCTGCGTAATGTGACCGGCACCCCGTCGCCGATGCCTTTTGAAGCGCAGCATATCCCCCTGCTGGCCGAAGAGTGCCGCCGCATTTACTACGTTACCGAAAGCCTTCGGAAGATCACCCTCGAAGCAGAAAAGCAAACTCTCAAACGCATTCTGCGCAAGCGTGAAGACGTCCAAACCGTGCTGGCCGAAATACAGCAATTTTTTGAAAGCAGCCATCAACAGCAACAACAGGGCATCGCTGAGCACATTGACCACTGGTACGAAGACGAAGTTAAACACTTCCTGACGCGCCACTAACCCAGTAATTCCGCCTCGGGATCGCGCCGGGGCTTCATTAATCACATTGACTTGTGAGGAGCTTTAACATGCAAAATTTAATAAACGTACAAGATTTAACCATAAATAACAGTGACGGCATAGACTCGCAGCGGTTGCTAACTATGGTCAACGAAACGCGCAAGGAGTATGGCGAGAAGCCTATTCGTAACAACGACTTTATCAGTCGCGTCAAAGATGAACTTGAAAGCGTGACCTACGAAATTTTCGTAGGTCAAAAAAACGGCGCTGATATTGAAATTATCCATATGACGCTCAAGCAGGCCCTCCGCGTTGCAGCACGTGAATCCAAAGCAGTACGCCGCTCGCTGATTGATAAGCTGGAGCAACAGAGTACGCCGCAAAGCCCCAACGAAATCATTGCGGCTATGGCACTGGCGAACGTCGCCCAGGAGCGCCATCTGAAATCGGTGGAAACGCAAGTCGAGCAGGTTGCCGAGGAAATCGACCATATCAAGCAAGGCACGATCCCCGAGGGATATCAGGGCTACAGCTATCTGCAAGCCACTTACGGCCTCAGTAACGCCAAAAGCAAGCAACTGGTCATGGCGTGGAGCGTCCCGCATAAAAAGGTTCCCCATGTCGCGCCGGACGGTCAGGTCACACAGATGTCCGTTGTTCATGAAAATAATTTTGTTTCTGCACTGAGCAACATGATGTACGAGGCAGAGCAGCGCGGCACCCAATGGTATCACCCGAAAATAGGACGCTTTTCTATTGCCGGATGGGAAGCCGCTGAAAATAACGCTAACCCTTCTGTCTATAACGGCTCAACCAAACCGCTAGCGCATTAATTAAAAGGATAAACACCATGACCAAAATCATTGCCTACAAAGGCTTTAACGCCGACCTGACTTGCCGTGATTATCAGTTCGAGATCGGAAAAACCTACCATCACGAACGGCGTGGTAGAAGTTTGCGGCTCCGGTTTTCATGCCTGTGAATATCCACTCGATGTCTTCGGCTACTGCGGGCCAGTCAATCACCGTTTGCCGAGGTTGAAGTATCCGGCGATATCGCCCATAAAGAGGAGGGAGACAAACTCGCCAGTAGCACAATCACCATCAAGAAGGAACTGTCCCTCCACCAAATGGTTGACCGCGCCGTCAAGTGCATAGCAAGTAAAATTGATAAGTCCGCAGGACAGGTGACCATTGAAGGCAACCGGTCAGTCGCCATCCACACAGGCTACCGATCAGTCGCCACTAACACCGGCGACGGGTCAGCCGCAGACGTTAGCGGCTTCGGATCGGTTGCCGCCTCTATCGGCGCGCAGAGTAAGGCCAAGGCCTCCGAGGGCAGCGCAATCGTACTGTGCTACCGCAATAGTGAGGGCGATATTATCCACATCCGTGCCAGCAAGGTGGGTGATAACGGCGTGAAACCGGATACCTGGTATGTGCTTAATGCAAACAGCGAGTTTAAAGAGGCCGATGATTAACCTCTGGTTCAGTTTTGCACTGAAAGCATCTGCACGTCAGGAAGGGGATAAGTTGACGAGGATGTGCGTCAGCCGCCCCACAGTCTCGGAATAACATCTTTAAACAGGCTTTGTTGAATAAATCGAACTTTTAGGTGACTGGCGGCTCTGATCACTACATTCGTTTCAACATCAGGTCCCCATGGCAAAGCAAAAGTTTAAAATCACCAACTGGCCCGCATATAACAATGCGCTCAGGCAGCGGGGGGACCTGACAGTATGGCTTGATGAGTCAGCCATTGCTGCATGGACTGAGAGTACACCACCTGAACATCGTGGCCGGCCACTTCACTACACCGATATGGCCATTACCACGGTTCTGATGATAAAGCGCGTGTTTAACCTTTCGCTCCGGGCGTTACAGGGTTTCGTTGACTCGATTTTTAAACTGATGGGGCTGTCGCTGCGCTGCCCAGATTACTCTCTGGTCAGCCGGCGAGCAAAAACCGTCGACATCAGCATAAAAACGCCAACCCGCGGCGAAATCTCACACCTGGTCATCGATGGCACCGGCCTGAAAATCTTCGGCGAAGGCGAATGGAAAGTCAGACAGCATGGGGCTGAGAGGCGCAGAGTATGGCGCAAGCTTCATCTGGCAGTAGATAGCGTGACACATGAAATTATCTGTGCCGATTTATCGCTAAGCGGTACGACAGATGCGCAGGCGCTGCCCGGGCTGATTAACTAAACCCACCGGAAAATCAGGGAAGCGTCGGCTGACAGTGCTTACGATACGCGTTACTGTCATGATGCTCTGCTGAGGAAAAAAATAAAGCCGCTTATCCCACCGTGAAGTGGTGCGCAATATTGGCCAGCTCGATACCATGAGCGTAACCATGCGGTGGCAAATCAGCATCTGAGCGGCAATAACGATACCTGGAAAAAGAAAGTAGGTTATCACCGGCGTTCACTGGCTGAAACGGCCATGTTCCGGTTTAAAACACTTCTGGGTGGTCATCTGAGTCTGCATGACTATGACGCGCAGGTAGGTGAGGCAATGGCAATGGTTAAAGCACTTAACCGGATCACACTGTTAGGAATGCCAAACAGCGTCCGCATCATGTAACAATCGCCCTGATAGGGAGGAAGTCGTCACAAATTTCGGATTTATTCAACAAAGCGCTTTAAACAATAAACTCAGGACGCTCGCCAGCAGGAACCATTGCAGCAACGTCCATGCTCGAGGAGGTAGATATTGATAAATAATCTACACGGTAAAAAGGTTCACATAGACATAAGTCACAATCAGGAAGGTGGATTTTCTCTGCTCGTTTCTGATGACGTTATCGGGACTCGAATTGCCGGGGCTAAAGTTGGCGGCTGTAGGACCTTGGAACGATTTACTGTAGATGCCCAGGCGCTGATCGACGCAATAACGGAGCATGCCCATGTTTAAAACATTCTGGACAATGAAAATTGTCAATTGGTTTTTCACTGTTTCATGCGGTGCCTGTCTGGGTCTGGCGCTTATATCGTTCAGTGATACATCGCCACTCTATACAAAAATCAACGACGGCATATTGGCACTGCTAGCACTGCTCGGCGTTCGGCTGACGCTTGAATGTATTGCAGTGCAATTTGTTCAGGCCGAAATATTAAAGAAGATTCTTAACAAACTTGAAAATAAGGACACAAATCATGAATAACATTATTTGTAGCGACAGTATACGGGATATGGTTCTGTTCGATGGCGCCTCATCAAAATTATGCGCAAACGCCGACGACGAAATTATGACGATCAAGCGCGAACTGGCAAAATGGAAAACACTGGCTGAAGGGCAAGAATGGCTGTTAAAAGAGGGCGATGAATTCAAACGTTCGATAATCAGCATCTACGAAAAGGGTCTGAAAAATAAAACACCATCGTCTAAGATCCTTATCGACATTATCGTAGACACCTACGCGGCATTAGGGTATCAGGGAGATAGCCATGAGCCGGTATTATAATCAGACACGCGTTGTGCATAATGGCCTTGAAAAATGGGAATCAATTCACAATGGGCTTACTGTTTCTCGCATTGATGAAAGTCTTATCGTTATTGAATCTAGCGAGATGGGCGTTGCGCACGTTAAATTTGAACTCACCAATGAGCAACGCGACAAGTTAATAGCAATCCTCGCACGGGCATAGCCGCAAGACATAAACAAGTCAGACATCAATATGCGCAAAATAATCAGGCGTAGGAAATTCCGTCTTTACGGCGGACCTTACCACGGAGCTACTGTTATGCTGTATTCCGAAAACACATTAATTTTCACGGCGAAAGGCCAGCATGGAAGATACAAAGGCACCCACCCCGATTTATATTGGGAGGCACTGCGTGTCGGCTAAAAAAGTATTTACCCCGCGCCCTTATCAGGCGCGGATGGCGACACATATTCTCACGCATCCGCGCTGTAATATCTGGGCGGGCATGGGGATGGGGATGGGCAAGACCGTCGCCACATTAACGGCGCTGGACACCCTATTTAAATCGGGCAGCGAAACGCGACCCGCGCTGGTGCTGGCCCCTCTACGCGTTGCGACATCCACCTGGCCGGATGAAGCGCTGAAATGGACGCATCTGCGCAACCTTGTGGTGCAGCCCATCACCGGCACGCCAAAACAGCGGCAAGCGGCGCTGGCGAACAGCAACGCCAATGTATTTACCACCAACTACGATAACGCGCTATGGCTGGTTGAGACGCTGCGCGGGCGCTGGCCATTCGGTACCATTATCGCCGACGAGAGCACCCGGCTTAAATCTTTTCGGCGCTTTGTTGAATAAATCCGAAATTTGTGACGACTTCCTCCCTATCAGGGCGATTGTTACATGATGCGGACGCTGTTTGGCATTCCTAACAGCGTGATCCGGTTAAGCGCTTTGACCATTGCCATAGCCTCACCTACCTGCGCGTCATAGTCATGCAGACTCAGATGACCACCCAGAAGTGTTTTAAACCGGAACATGGCCGTTTCAGTCAGTGAACGCCGGTGATAACCTACTTTCTTTTTCCAGGTATCGTTATTGCCGCTCAGATGCTGATTTGCCACCGCATGGTTACGCTCATGGTATCGAGCTGGCCAATATTGCGCACCACTTCGCGGTGGGATAAGCGGCTTTATTTTTTTCCTCAGCAGAGCATCATGACAGTAACGCGTATCGTAAGCACTGTCAGCCGACGCTTCCCTGATTTTCCGGTGGGTTTGGTTAATCAGCCCGGGCAGCGCCTGCGCATCTGTCGTACCGCTTAGCGATAAATCGGCACAGATAATTTCATGTGTTACGCTATCTACTGCCAGATGAAGCTTGCGCCATACTCTGCGCCTCTCAGCCCCATGCTGCCTGACTTTCCATTCGCCTTCGCCGAAGACTTTCAGGCCGGTGCCATCGATGACCAGGTGTGAGATTTCGCCGCGGGTTGGCGTTTTTATGCTGATGTCGACGGTTTTTGCTCGCCGGCTGACCAGAGAGTAATCTGGGCAGCGCAGCGACAGCCCCATCAGTTTAAAAATTGAGTCAATGAAACCCTGTAACGCCCGGAGCGAAAGGTTAAACACGCGCTTTATCATCAGAACCGTGGTAATGGCCATATCGGTGTAGTGAAGCGGCCGGCCACGATGTTCAGGTGGTGTACTCTCAGTCCATGCAGCAATGGCTGACTCATCAAGCCATACTGTCAGGTCCCCCCGCTGCCTGAGCGCATTGTTGTATGCGGGCCAGTTGGTAATTTTAAACTTTTGCTTTGCCATGGGGACCTGATGTTGAAACGAATGTAGTGATCAGAGCCGCCAGTCACCTAAAAGTTCGATTTATTCAACAAAGCCACCTTGAGCGCCAATTTCAATGACCTTCAGTCGTTGCCGAATATGTTGCATACCGCCATTGCCACATTGCCCATCAGCAACAATTGGCTGGATCAGCTTGACGACGCGCTACCGAAAGACATCCTGTTCCTCGACGCGAGTTTCAACCAATTAACGCGTCTGCCGGACACCCTTGGCGAAAAGCAACCCAGACTGATGTTTCTTAATCTGAGCAATAATTCGCTGACCTTATTGCCGACTTGCCTGCCAGCGGGACTGACCCAAATTTATCTTGGCCATAATCAGCTTACCGCGTTGCCCCCTTGTCTGCCCGAGACGCTGGTTTATCTCCAGGTAAGAAATAATTTATTGCGCACGCTGCCGGCCAGCCTGCCTGAAGGTCTCGCGCGGTTGCAGGCGGAGAACAATCAGCTGGTCTCCCTACCGGAAACATTACCCGCCAGTTTAACTCACCTCAGTCTGACCAATAATCAACTTACCGCATTGCCAAAAACGCTGCTGACGGGCCTGGCGTATCTCAACATAGATAATAATCCGCTGCCCTCTTTTTAGGTCGTGTTGCCTAAACCCAATCGCCGTTGGCGGTTGTGCTTCATGCTAGTTGGCGCGCACGCGTCGGTTACTGGCACCGGCCCTGGCATACGGCGCGCGTTATCTGTTATCATAAAGCGCACTAGCCGGCCCTCATCTTTTCATCGCCCTGCCGGTAAACCGTCGTTCTGCCGCCAGCGCCGTTTTGCCTGAGGCGACATGACGCCGCTATCACGGAGCATTATGAACAAGAAACATACCGGCCTGATGCGCCTGTCGCGAGCCACTGTCTATTCGGTCCAGGGCATTCGCGCCGCCTGGCGCCATGAGGAGGCCTGTCGTCAGGAAATCGTCCTCGGCGCACTCGCCATTGCCGTCGCCTGCTGGCTGGATATTGATGCCATCAGCCGGTTATTATTAATCCTTCCCGTCATCTTGGTGGCGGTGGTGGAATTGCTTAATAGCGCCATCGAAGCGCTAATCGATCGGGTGAGTCCAGAACGGCATCCGCTGGCCGGACGCGCAAAAGATATGGGATCAGCTGCAGTCTTGATGGCGATCGTGCTGGCCGCGACCAGCTGGCTTACCCTGTTATGGCACCATTATGGCTGATTTTGCGGCCTGGCGCGTCAGGAGCGACGGATGAAAATTAATGTTGTCGGCACCAGCGGCAGCGGCAAATCCACCTTTTCCCGCCGTCTGGCGGCGCAGCTGGCGATCCCGTATATAGAAATGGACGCGCTGTTCTGGCAACCGAATTGGACCCCAAGCAGCGATGCTGCGTTTTTTTGCCCGCCTGGAACCGGCTTTGGCGCAGGCGCATTGGGTGCTGGACGGCAACTATCATCGCAGTTGCGGGATAAAATGGCGGCAGGCGCAGATGATAGTTTGGCTGGATTACAGCCTGACGCGCACCCTGTGGCAGGCCACCGCCCGCGCCTGGCGCCGCAGTTGGCGGCAGCAGGAGATTTGGCACGGTACCGGCAACCGGGTAAGTTTTCGGCGATCCTTTCTTAGCCGCGAATCCGTGGTGCTTTGGACGCTAAAAGCCTACCGCAGCAACCGCCGGCGCTACCTGGCGATTCAGCAAGGCCCACGCTATCGGCACGTGCAGTTTGTACCGTTGCGCTCACCGCGCCAAGCGGAGCGCTTTTTAAGTCAGCTGACCGCCAGCGTGAGCGGCCAGCCCTTGAGCGCCGCCGGCGGCGAGACCAGCCAATAGGACAGCGGCGGCGTCAGCGGCAAGGCAAACGGCGTGATGAGCCGCCCCGCAGCCAGCGCCCTTGCGACAAACGCCCGGCGCGCCGGCCTGGCCTTGTTGTCCACCGCTTTGGCCTATGTGCGGTTTTCAATTACAGGCGCGTGCCGGCACGCTGGATTTGATGCTAGTCACCTTTACTCCTTCCGGTCAGCGCCACTCTGCTTAGGGTGGGGGTGCTGCATGAGCGGTTACCGGGCACGGCGCTGGCGGGCATGGTCAACATCCTGCTGGTCCTGTTAGATCGACGGCCGGCAGGCATATTGGCCCGAGGAGGAGGGCAACGGCCCCGACCTGACAACACCGGACGGGGACCGGAACGGCTAGCCCAGTTTTTCAGGAACGGCGGTATCCCGCTTGGGGATGGGGCGTCCCGACCAGTAGCCCGCTAGCACCGAGCCAGACAGGTTGTGCCACACCGAGAACAGCGCGCCGGGCAATGCCGCCAGCGGCGTGAAATAGATCTTGCCCAGTGTCTCCGCCAGGCCCGAGTTCTGCATGCCGACTTCCATGGCCAGGGTACGGCAGGAGGTTTCGTCAAAACCGAACAGCCGGCCGCCCCAATACCCCGCCAGCAGTCCGATGCCGTTATGCAGGATCACCGCCACAATAACGATAAGACCCACCGAGCCGATAAAACTCTGGCTGCCCGCCACTACCGCGCTGATGATCAATAAGATACACACCATTGAGAAGGCCGGTAAAAACGGCTCGACCTTTTTGACCGTGGCGGTAAACAGATGATGGATCACCAGTCCAGCGAAAATCGGTATTACCACGATCTGTAGAATGCTCATCAGCATGCCCGCCACGTCCACCTTGATGTGCGTGTCGACATAGAGGCGCGTAAGCAGCGGCGTGGCGAAAACCCCCACCAGCGTCGACACGGCGGAGATAGTGACCGACAGCGCCACATCCCCCTTCGCTAGATAAATCATGACATTGGATGCGGTGCCGCTGGCGACCAAGATCATCCCCGCAGATAAATCCGGCGGCATACGAAAGAGCCAGGCCAAGACCCAGGCCGCCAGCGGCATGACCAAATAATGCAGGAAGGTGGCGGCGGCCACCGGCGCAGGGCGGGACAGTACGCGTTTAAAATCTGCGAAGCGCAGGGTCACGCCCATGGCGAACATGATAAGCATCAACAGCGTGCTCACCCAGGCGCCGATCGGTGTAAAACTGCCCGGCGTATAATAAGCGACGATGGACAATAAAATAGCCCACAGCGGGAACAGGCGGGTAATTTTGTTCAACATATTCGGGAGGATCCTTAATTGTTTTTTTTAATTGTCTGTGATGTTGCGGTCATGCCAGCGAAGACGCGACCCGTGCCATAGCGGCATTCGTTTTACCGTCTATTGTTACTAGTAGCAATAATTTCACGATAATTCCCCGCCCTGGCCGTTCCCGTCGCCAGCGAAAGCCGCCCTTCGCGGTCTTCATCCTTACGTCATCGCCGCCGAGGCGAAATGCAGCAGAAAATAAACGGTCAAATTAAGCGATAACCCGCGACATTTCGCTGACGGCCGAAGCAGTGATTTTAACTGGCAATACGCTGGCTTTCGGTTTCTAAAGGCGTTTTTCGATGATTGCCGTGATTTTTGAAGCACAAGCACGCCCTGACGCACAGGCGCGTTAGCTCCAGCTTGCCACTGAGCTCAAGCCGTTACTGGCAGAGATGCCGAGGTTTATCGCTATCGAACGTTTCCAGCGTCAGAATCTCCCCGGGAAAAGTCTTTCCCTTTCCTGGTGGGAAAATGAGGAGGCCGTGGCCGGTTGGCAACGTCATCGCATGCATCAGGCGGTCAGGAAGACGGGTAACGGCCGTTACGCGGCTTTTAGACAGGTAGAGAATCTCAGGCGAGCCTGCGCCATTGGCGGCCCGTCGCTAAACACCAAAGCGGGAAAGGTAGCGTAAACAGCAGCAGTAACCATATCAGGCTATAAACCGCATTGACGCCATCATTTTGCAGGTTGATATACAGCTTGATCGGTATCCCCTGCGGGAAATAGGAAAACACCAGCACGATGCCGAATTCACCGACGGCGCGCACCCAGGCGATCGCCCGCCCCGTGGCCAGACCGCGCCGACAGGATGAAATAAGGCTGCGCCCCGTAAACCTGCGCCAGCACAAAAGCCGCGGCATTGTTGGTCAGGGCCAGTCCCACCGTCGCCAGCGCTTCACCCAGAGTACTGTAGGGGCCGTAGGCCGATACCAGCAAAATACCCAGGGCCAGCCACAGCGCCAGCGGCGTGCCCAGCAATATGATGAGCGGCACGGAAACCGCGCTGAGGCCGAGCGACACCGCTACGGCATTCCAGTCGCCGTAGGCCAGATGAAACTTCCCCCACGAGGTCACGCCAATGAGGGTGATAAACGGCAGCGCCAGCAACAGCAGCGCCGGCACGCCGAACCAGCCGGCCGGCGACAACGGGCGTCGGATCATTAGCGGTTACGGATACAGCACGCCGCCTTTCAGCTAGCCATAACCGTTATCCTTCAGCAACTGTTGACCGGCCGCGCTTTGCATAAAGCTGATGAAGCGGCGCCCTGCCTGCGCATCGGGGGCATTTTTCAGCACCGCCGCATAGAACACCAGCGGCTGCGTGTGCAGCACTTTCTCTTTACCCGCCGCATCGCGCACCGGGAAGCTTACCTTGCTATACCATTGCTCGTTCATATCGGGATTACTCAGATTGATTTCGTCCGGCAGCGTGATATAGGGCAGCTTAGCGGAAATCGTCGCGCTCTCATAGCCGGAAGCCGCGTCCACCTGTCCGGCTTCCAGCCGGGTCAGCAATCCGCCTTCAGCAAACACCTGTTGCGGGTTTTGCACGTCGCCGAGGATACGGTGCGCCAAACCGGGCTGATGATAGAAATTTTCCGCCAGCAACAGCGTAAAGACGATGTTTTGCCCCTGCGGATCGCTGACCGGATCGGTGTGGCCAAAACGCAACCCGGGGCTTTGCAGCACTTTCCACCAGGGTTGCGCGTCCGCTTTGCCCTCTTTGGCGGCGGCCAGCGCCGGCGCAAATTTGCCTTTCGGATTGTAGGCTATCACCATGCGGGTACTGGCCACCGGCACGGCGCTGTCAATGAGCCCCGCCTGTTTGAGGATATCCATCGGCCCCGGCGTGATGGAAACAAAGACGTCCGCCACGACTTTTTTCGACACCAGCAGGCGCGCCATGCCGTAAGCACCCTGCCCCCGTCCTTGGTAAGTAAGGTGCTCTTTCTCGGCAAATGCCGGTCCCAGATGCTTATCCATGACCACGCCCATTGATCCCGCATAGGTCACGCGAATTTCATTCGCCGCCTGCGCCTGCAACGAGAGGAAAATGCCCAAGGTCCCTGCAAGTACCGTTTTAATTAGATGTCTTTTCATTGTCTCTGCTTATCGTTATATAAAAAGTTATATAACAATAGCGAATTTAATCCCTTGAAAGCAAGCGGTGTCCGCCGGGATCGCGACGCCTTTCGCGGTCTGAACGCCGTCTCACCTTGCGTCGGGCGATCATCATGCAATAACTCATTGATTGACGGGTCATTGCCCGCTGTTGGGATGCTGCCTACCCTTAAATTATTGTCAATCATCGCATTGTATTTCCATTCTTTCGCCAGGCGGTGTCGTGAGGTAAGCGGAGATGTCACCCGTAAGCGCATCGCCCATGCGCCTTCCGCGCTTGCCGAGCATCGACGGTACGCGCGGCGCCCGTTGAGGCGTCACGGCAGCATTCTCGCGACACGGATCACGGTCGTGATGGCGCGGGGTCGTGGAGAGACAAGGCAACAACCTTTCCGGTAGGAAACAAAGCAAAATGCACTAACGCATAAACGACAAGAAAAACGACAAACCTAGGGTCACCCGCGGTCGACGAGACCACGCCGACCGTCATGATAGGGTGGCAATTGACACTTATCCCTAATGAGAGAAACTATTATGAAAATGACATTTATTGCCGCGACGGCGCTTATTCTGGCAACCTTTTCGTTCCCCCTGCTTGCTGCGCAGGAAGTCACCTCGCCGCCGCCCGGACAGCAGCCGATGGGTACCGTTTCCGCCACGACGTAAAGCAGTAGCGTGACCGATTTACAGCAGCAGCTGGAGGCCAAGGCGGATGAGGCGAACGCCTCCTCCTATCGCATTACTTTCGCTGGCGGCACCGATACCATGAGCGGTACCGCAGAATTGTATAAATGATCCCCACGACCGGGGCGGGGGATGCTTCCCGCTCCGGTAATCCCCTCTCTCGCTGCGGCAAAACGCTCCCTCCTCGACAATCCCCCCCATACGCGGCGGCAAATACATCCCATCAGAGGCAATACCCCCCCCCGCCCGCGACGGCAGAAACCCTTATCAGCGACAATGAAACCTTATCGCCCGCTGCGGCCAGGACCTCTCATCCGCGACACTAAAGCCACCCCACCCGCGGGGGCGGTCACTCCTCATCCGGTACGGCAAAAAACAGGCCGGTGACTGCGCGCGTCATGGCCGCTGCTGATAGTGGAGCAGTGCCACGCGGTGATTACGGTGCACCATATCCGCCTTCGGCAGGCCGGGCGGCAGGTCCTGCCCGCGATCCAGCAACAGCAGCAGCGCCACGTCACCCTTATGGCGCATCCGCGCCAGCCACGCGGGAAAATCCTCCCGGCTCAGATGACGTCCCTGCGCATCGGCGTAAGTCAAACCGTAGGCTAACTCGTCTTTATCGTCATACATGACGATATCGTTGCGCTCCAGCTCCCAGGCCAGCGCCGTCGCTACGCCGACATGATTACTGAGCACATAGCGGCTTTGGTTGAGCGTGGTCTCATGACGGCGGATGAATTCCTGCGGCTGATTCCCATCAATGACGCGTTGGGGAATGATCTGCCCCACCAACAGGCTAAACAGTAGCGGACAAAGCGCCGCCAGCGCCCAACGGTCCCCCTGTGCCCGTCGCGACACCGCGGCAAAACACAGCCAACCGGCGAACGCCAGCGTACCGATGACAATGCGCGGCCACTCGCCGGTGGAGTAAATACGCGCGCACGGCAGCATACCGCTGCCCGCCAGCAACAGGGCGGCGATGGCGCCCAGCGCAAAGACGGTATTGATATTCGCGTTGGCGTTGAAGACCTTACCCCGCAGCGCGTCGGCGCACTCTCGCCCGTGGGCCGCCAGCAGCAACGCCAGCGGCGCCATACACGGCAGGATATAGGTCAGCAGTTTCCCTTTCGCCACGCTGAAGAACAGCAGCGGCATCACCACCCAGCACAGAAGCAAGAAGCGTTCCGGCTGCGTCTGGCGCGCGCACCAGACCGCGGCCAATGCGCCCGGCAGCAGCCCCAGCCAGGGCAACGACCCCAACACCAGCACCGGCAGGTAAAACCAAAGCGGGGCGCTGTGCTGGGCATTTTCCGCGGCGAAGCGCTGAATATGTTCCACCCAAAAAAAGTAGCGCCAGAAATCCGGCTCCAGTCGCGCCAGCCTCAGCGCCCAGGGCAAATTGACAAGCGCCGCCAACAGCGCTGCCAATGCGCCGTACCCTAACGTTGACTTAAACTGCCGGTAGTAAAGCGACACCGGCAGGACCGCGATAGCAGGTACCACCAGGGCGAGAAACCCCTTGGTCATAAAGCCCAGGCCGCATGCGAGGCCGAACACCAGCCAGGCGCAGAATCGCCCCGTCCGGCTGTTGGCGCGCAAGACGAAGACGTGCGCCGCCATGGCGGCGTTAAGCCAGAGGGCGAGCATCGGATCCAGCACGCTGTAGGTGCCGACGCCAAACACCAGCAGCAGCGACAGGAATATGAGCGCCGACAGCACAGACTGACGCAGTTGACGCCGCTGCGTCCACGCCAGACCGAACACCAGCAGCGCGCTTAGCCCGGTACTGAGCACCGAGGCGAATCGCACCGCAAAGTTGGTACTGCCAAACAGCCACTGACCGATGTTATTCATCCAGTATCCCGCCAGCGGTTTCTCAAAGTAGCGCAGCCCCAGTAAATGAGGCACCGTCCAGTCGCCGCTGGCCAACATTTCCCGGCTGATTTCGGCGTAGCGGGTTTCATCGGGCTGCCACAACAGCCTCCCTTCGAGCGGTACCAGATAGGTCAGCACGAAAAACACCGCCAGCAGACCCAGCCAGATCCCGGCCTTATCCCCGAAACTTCCCGGCCGGGCGCTACACAGGGAAGGATGAACGGCCGCCGGCACCGCACCGGTGGCGCAAACGCCGGGTTTTCCCCTGCGCCAGACGATGTCGCCCCGTTCCCCATCCGTCTTGTATTCGCCGCTCATGACGATATCTCGCCGAGCGCGGCCGGTGACGCGCCCACAACCTGCCGGATAACCGCACCGGGTCGATCGCGCAGGATCTGGTAGATGCGGCCGAGATACTCGCCGAGCAGCGCCAGAAGCTGTGCCCCGACGAAGGTGAAGAGAAAGGCGAAAAGCGTAAACACGCCGTCCCCGGCCCAGACCTGGCCCAGCAGCAGCATACCCAGCCCCATGCAGAATTCGGCCAGGGCGACGATACCGCCGATAACGCTAAGCAAACGCAGCGGGGCGGTAACCAGCGTCTCGGCCAGATCGCACAGACGGTGAAAGCCGCTCAGGGTTCTGCCACCTAACGTGCCGTGCTTTCGCAGCGCGTGGCTTATCTCTATATCGGTAATGCGCTCGGTCAATCTGTTCGACAGGATGGGAACGATGCCGCGCTCGCGACTTTGCAGCAGCGCCGTGACGATGGGCCGACGATAGGCGCGCAGTGCACAGCCATAGTCCGCCGTGCTTTTACCGGTGACGCGACGGATAATCCCGTTCACCGCAAAAGAGGCCAGCCGTCTCGGCGGTTGGCACGAATTGCGCCTACGATGTCATAGCCTTCGCTGGCAATGCTCACCATGCGCGGAATCTCTTCCGGCGGCGACTGCAGATCGGCGTCGAGGGTGATGATCACCTCTCCCCGCGCCTGGCTGAAGCCGGCCATGATGGCCGGGTGTTGCCCATAATTACGGTTGAGCAGCACCGCCACAAACCGACTGGCGGGCGCCTGGGCGGCGGCGCGCAACAGCGCGGAGGTGCCATCGCGGCTACCGTCATCCACCAGGATCATTTCGTAGGGCAGCCCAAGCTGGCGACAGGCGGCCTCGGTGCGCAGCAGCAGCGCCGGCAGGTTTTGTGCCTCGTTGAAAAGCGGAATGACGACCGAAACCGAGCTCAAACGCGCGACGTTAGACACCTGCCTGCTCCTGCAATGGCCAAAGGCGCCCAAAGTGCGACGCCCTATTATTTCCGTTGTCGGTCATGAGGGAAGAAAAAGACGGATAGAAGCTCACGGCAGTTACCCTATAAATATCATATTTCCGGGCACTATAAATCCTGACTCCTTAACGAAGAATAAACACCAAAAGGATCCGTTTAATATTGTACAGCGTTTATAGGGATTATTCCCGCCCTGTCGCACATAAAAATAATCCCGCACCACAAGGATATTAAAAAGGATAGTCATTGGCGGATATTGGCGATGGTAGTTCGCCAACCGCGGCCGGCGCCATGAGATATCCGCGGATTAAACGGGGTATAATGGCAATGTCATCTCGCCTATTATTGATGGAAAGCAACATTATTCTGACGTGGTGTTATTTATTACTGTAATTGAATAAAAGAGGTTTAATGATCCCGGGCCAAAACTATTTTTCACCCTCGCTGGTCGCGTTTTCCGTCTTCGTAAACATATCAATCTCCCGCCGGCGGCGTTTACTCTCTTATTCCCACGGGCGCCCCTTGCCCGCGCGGTGCGACCACGGGAGCAGTGACGCGCACGTTCACCCGTGAAGACGCTCCGGCAAGCCTATTTGCCACCGGGCGACGGGAAAACGCCCCCCTCACGGTTGCGGCTAAATTGGAAGCGCTTTGCGGCTGCGGCCAACCCTGCCGCCTGCGGCCTGACTCGGCAGGGGAACGACGCCGGGGGAGCGATGTGGACATCAAGGCCGCGGCACAGCCGGTTTGCCGTCGTGCTCGCCGAAAGGCAGGTCGGGATAATCCAACCAGCGGTCGGCGCGGCGCGCTTCATACTCGGGGTTCATGGGGTAGCGGATCCGGTTCTCCGGCTTGTCGGCCTCCCCCACCACCAGCAGCATCACATCGTCTGCGGTGTTATTAATGAAGGTATGGCAAATTCCGGTACCGGCCGGCAACCCGACCACATCACCCGGCGACAGAGGGTATAGCTCCCCGTTTAGCCAGACGTCGGGATTGCCCGCCAGGACATAGACGAATTCCTCTTCCTGGCTTTCCGCGTGGGGATAGGTGCTGCGCCGCCCGGGGGGCAAACGCTCATGGTGGATGCCGATACGCGTCAGCCCCAGCGCCCGCCCGAGCGGCGCACCGAAGCTGAAACGTTCGTTATCGCCTTCATAGGTGTCGTTGCCATCGTCTTCTAATTCTTGCCAGTGGCGGATAAAGTCGGGTCGTGTCATTGATGATACCGATGAGCTGACGACCCGAATGACGGATCGACAGACTACTGAAGTCGCGGGTTACTTACCAGCACGTAGCGGCCGGCGCCAAGCAGCATAATAATAATGCCGCCCATGAAGTATAGCGCTTCCGTTTCCAGCTTCCAGGCGCCGACCTGCGTACGGGTAAAGAAATCGGCGGTATGCACCAGCAGGGTCGCGACCACTAAATTGACGGCGTAAATCAGCGCGGCGGGACGGGTCATGAAACCAATGAGTATCATCAGTGGCGTCACGATTTCACCGATATAGGCGCCATAGGCGATGAACGCCGGCAACCCGTGCTGTGCCAGTAGGCCGCCGATCCAGCCCACGCCGTGCTGCAATTTGAACGCGCCGTGAAACAGCATGAGGATCCCGAAAGTCAGGCGCAGTAACAACTTGGCGAAGTCAGGATGGTCGGACAGCCTGGAAAAACCGTTATTCAGGGAAGCGAACATGGGAGATACCGCTCATAGGATTTACAGTAAAAAACAATCCTAACGATAAAGAGTATCAATCTCCAATCAAATTCCTTGACTAAGTTCTTCGAATAAATGCGCCGACAGCGGCGCCGATGGGGTAGGTTCGAGACATTATTGCGGACGCTGCTGACGTTTGATGTCTTCCAGTTGACGGGAAATATCCGCCAATTGCTCTTTAATCGAGGTAACGATATCGCCTTCCAGGTAATCAATTTTATCGTGCTGCGCGTACATTTCCAGATTCGATTTTACGTTAACGTTAGAGGCGATTTCCGCTCGATAGCGATCCACTTCCCCCTCCCTTTTCTGGCTCATCATAATCGCCGGCGCGGTATAGGCCGCCTGGAAGGATAAAAATAAATTCAGCAGGATAAAGGGGTACGGATCGAAGCCGCTTTTGCCCATCAGCAAGTTATAACCGGTCCAGCCAATAATGATGATGGTCTGGATAATAATAAAGGTCCAGGTCCCAATCACCGCGGTAATGGTATTGGCCATGCGCTGGCCCAAAGTCCGTGGCGCGATGGCATCTGAAGAAGGCATTAATAACGTTGCATGCTCACTGCGACTGCTCGTCCGTAATTCTTCAAGCTGTTTTTTTGATTTGGCGTCCATGGTGGCATCCCTGGTTAAATGTATTTTATTGATAATATTGATTATTATTTAAAATAAAGTATAAATGACTTCAACAAATTTGCCACTTTTCCGCCGAGGAATTGTATATATATTTGTTTCCGTTGCCTATTATGACATTAAAAATTCACAGGTTATCGGTTATTTTTCTTAAGCCAGCACGAAAACCCGCCGGCGGTTTTTTATGCAGAATTCATGGTAGAGTTGAGCCTAGGTAACCCTTTGCAGAGGTGACGGCAATGGAAAAACGCTGGTCAGATGTAGACCGTTATATCGCGGCAAAACTGATTCCTGACGATCCCGTGTTCAGCCAGACGCTGGCAGCCAACCAGCGCGCCGGGCTGCCGGCGCAGGATGTCGCCCCCAATCAGGGGAAATTTTTGCATATTGTGGCGCTGATGATTCAGGCCCGGCGCATATTGGAAATCGGCACGCTCGGCGGTTACAGCACCCTTTGGCTAGCGCGGGCGCTGCCGCCGTCAGGCCGGATTGTGACGCTTGAGGCCAACGCCCGCCATGCCGAGGTGGCGCGGGACAACCTCCGACGGGCCGGCGTCCTCGACCAGGTCGAACTGCGTACGGGTCCGGCGCTGGCCAGCCTACCGACGCTGACCGGGCCGTTCGATTTGATTTTTATTGATGCGGACAAACCCGCCAATCCCGAATACCTGGCCTGGGCCATTAAACTATCCCGCCCGGGCACGGTCATTATCGGCGACAATGTGGTGCGCGAAGGGGAACTGGTAAATGCGCACAGCAAGGATGAACGGGTCCAGGGCGTGCGGCGATTTTTTGACCGGCTTGGGGAAGATTACCGGCTTATCTCCACCGCGCTACAGACGGTGGGCAGCAAAGGTTGGGACGGTTTCAGCCTGACCTGAGTGCGCTAAGCGCTCCGCACGCGGCGCTTAGATGCCGCCCAGATAAGCTTTGCGCACCTCCTCGTTGCCGAGCAGCGCTTTGCCGGGACCGCTCATGCGAATCTGGCCGTTAACCATCACATAGCCGCGATCGGACAGCGTAAGCGCGTGATGCGCATTTTGCTCCACCAGGAAGAGGGTCATTCCGCCGGCCGCCAGCTCGCGCAAGATCTAGAAAATCTGCTTGACGATAATCGGCGCCAGCCCCAGGCTCGGTTCATCGAGCAGCAGCAGTTTGGGCCGGCTCATCAGCGCGCGGGCGATGGCCAGCATTTGCTGCTCGCCGCCGGACATCGTCATCGCGCGCTGGCCGCGTCGCTCCTTCAGCCGAGGAAACAGCTGATACATTCGCGCCAGATCCAAAGCCTGATAGCGGGTGCCGATGGAGATACTGCCCATCAATAAATTTTCCTCCACCGTCATATCGGGGAATACCCGCCGCCCCTCCGGCGACTGCGCGATGCCGTTGGCGGCCACGTAATGAGCGGATTTACAGCTGATATCTTCCCCTCGATAGAGGATCTGGCCGCCGCCGATACGAGGCTGTCCAAAGATGGACATCAACAGCGTGGATTTGCCGGCGCCGTTGGCGCCGATAAGCGCCACGGTTTCGCCTTCATCGATCCGTAGCGAAACCTTTTGCAGCACCTGGATGGGGCCATAGTTGACGTCCACCTCGCGAAATTCCCGTAAAGGTGTAGTCATAACGTCACCGCCTGTTCATCGGTGCCCAGATAGGCCGCAATAACCCGCGGGTCTTTTTGCACCTCCTGCGGCGGCCCCCGCTGGCGATGACGTCGCCGTGATCCAGCACGATAACCTGATCGGATATGTTCATCACTATGCCCATATCATGTTCAATCAACAATACGGTCATACCGTGATCATCGCGCAGCGTGCGGATAATACGGCTCAGCGCGCACGTTTCCACCGGGTTTAAGCCGGCCGCCGGTTCATCGAGGCAAATCATCTCAGGCCCGGTACACATCGCGCGGGCGATCTCCAGCCGCCGCTGCTGACCATAAGACATCTCGCCCGCCAACCGGTTGGCGCAGCTGACCAAATCCACCACCTCCAGCCAGTAAAAGGCGCGATCCAGCGCCTGGCTTTCCGCGCGGCGATAGGCTGGCGTATTTAATACCCCGGCCAACAGATTGCGGTTAATCTGCATATGCTGCGCCACCAGTAGGTTCTCCACCACCGACATCTCGCGGAACAGGCGGATATTCTGGAAGGTGCGCGCCAGACCGGCGCGATTGACCAGATGGGTGCCGCCGAACATTTTATAAAATAGCCGCCTGCCGAGCCGGGTGGAATGAAACCCGTCCGCCAAGCGCAGTCTCTCCCCCAACACCTTAATGACATTGATGCGCCGCCGCCGGGTGTTAAGCATGATCTGTCCGCCGCTGGCCCGATAGAATCCGGTCAGGCAATTGAAGACGGTGGTCTTGCCGGCGCCGTTCGGGCCGATAAGCGCGGTAATAGAGCCGCGCGCCACGTCCAGATTAACATCATTCAGCGCTTTGATGCCGCCAAATCGCATATGCAAATGCGCCACGCTCAGTATCGTTTCGCTCATGGCGCCACCCCCTTGCGCGGTGTAAACCCGCTGCGGCTGACGCGGATCAGGCCGCGCGGTCGCCAGATCATCATCAGCACCATCAGCACGCCGAACAACAGCACCCGATATTCGGCAAAGCCGCGCAGCAACTCGGGCGCGACCGTCAGTACAAAAGCGGCGATCACCACGCCGATAGTGGATCCCAACCCGCCCAGCACCACAATGGCCAGGATCAGCGCGGATTCAAAGAACGTGAACGAGGTGGGATTAACAAATCCCTGGTAGCTGGCGAAGAACACGCTGGCCAGACCGACGGTGGAGGCGCCGAGCGTAAAGGCGGACAGCTTGACCAGGACATGATTCAGCCCCATCGCGCGGCAGGCGATCTCATCTTCGCGCAGCGCTTCCCAGGCGCGGCCGATGGGCATCCGCGTCAACCGATGCTTGATATACAGGACCAACAGCACTACCAACACCAGCACCGTATAGATAAAAATAAACTTCAAATTCGGGTTATAGCTCATCCCGAAAAACTCATGAATAGGCACGCCGCCCTCCCTGGCGCGGCGGCCAAACTCCAGCCCGAAAAAGGTGGGCGACGGCACCGGGACGCCGTTAGGGCCGCCGGTAAACACCAGCCAGTTATTCAGAACCAACCTGATTATCTCGCCAAATCCCAGCGTCACGATCGCCAGATAATCACCGTGCATCCGCAGCACCGGGAAGCCGAGCAGCGCCCCCGCCGCTGCCGCCATGACGGCGGACAGCGGCAACATCGATCAGAATCCCAGCCCGAGATATTGGTATCCCAGCGCCAACCCGTAGGCGCCGATGGCGTAAAACGCCACATAACCCAAATCCAGCAGGCCGGCCAACCCCACCACGATATTCAACCCCAGACCCAGCAGGACATAAATCAGCCCCAGGATCCCCACCGTCAGCAGGTATTTGGTGGCCACGAAGGGAAACAGTATCGCCAGCAGCAGCAGCGACACTATCCAGCGCAGCCGGCTTTTCGCCTCCGGCGCGCGCACATAAACGCCATCTCTTTCCCCCTCGAAACGGGACAGCCAGCGTTTGCCCGGCGCCGTCTGCCAAAAAAGACTCAGCAACAGCCGCCCGACCACCACGGTCAATACCATTACCGCCAGGCGTAGGCCGTGAAAATCGAAGCGATAACCGTTCAATACCACGCCGACCATCGGGCCGAAAATGATAAGCGCGATTAAACCCGCCAACGCCACCTCCTTCAAAGCGTCCTTTAGCGCCATGTCGCGTTTTCCCGTCGTCGTTGTCATCGCGCCAGCTCCTATACTTTGGCGACCAAGGGCCGGCCCAACAATCCCTGGGGTCGGAAAATGAGGATCACCACCAGGAGAGAAAAGGAAAATACGTCTTTGTAATCGGAATTTACCATGCCGGAGAACTGCGCTTCCGCCACGCCGAGGATCAACCCACCCAGCATCGCCCCCGGTAAGGAGCCAATCCCGCCCAGCACCGCGGCGGTGAAGGCCTTGATGCCGATGATAAAGCCGGCGTAGAAATCGAAGGTGCCGTAGTTCATGGTTATTAATACGCCCGCCAAACCGGCCATGGCGGCGCCGATAACGAACACCGCCGAAATGACCCGATCGGTGTTGATCCCCAGAATGGCGGCCATCTTGCGGTCCTGTTGCGTCGCGCGGCACATCCGGCCGAGGCGGGTATGCCGGATGACCCAATTCAGTACCAGCATCCCTACTAGCGATGCCGCCAGGATAAACACCTTGGTATAGGTCAACTGCACCACGCTGTCGCTCAGTGAAAATTTGACGACGCCATCCAGCAATGTGGGAATGCCCTGCTGGCGGGGCCCTTGGCTGATTTGCGCATAGTTCTGCAATATCAGCGACATACCGATAGCGGAAATCAGCGGCACCAGCCGGGTGGAGTTGCGCAAGGGCCGGTAAGCGATACGTTCGATGACCCAGCCATACACCCCGGTGACCACCAGCGTGCCGAAAATCAGCAGCGGAAACGAGGACACCCCGAAGAAAGAGAGTAGCGCCAGGCCGATGGCGCACAGGTAGGCGGAGATCATATAGACTTCGCCATGGGCGAAATTAATCATGCCGATAATGCCATACACCATGGTATAGCCGATGGCGATAAGACCATATACGGCGCCCAGGGTTAAGCCGTTAAACATCTGCTGCCAAAAAAATGCTTCCATAGATAAGCGGTCCCGTCTGGTCCGACAGAACGCCTCGCGGCGCTCTGCGATTATGGCGCGCCGGGCTTATCATGCCGACGCGCCCCTCGAAGTGCATGCCGCGCGGTTAAGGCAACTGCTGATATTTACCCTGGCTATCCCATTGATAAACGACATAATCAGAGACTTTCAAATCCCCCTTGCTGTCCCAGCTTTTCTGCCCCATCACGGTGTCTACCTAATGGGATTTAAGCCAGTCGCTGGCCTTGGCGGAATCGCTACCGCCGGTGGCTTTGAAGGCGGCGGCAATGGCCTGTAGTGAGGCGTAAGCGTACAGAGTGTACCCCTCAGGCTCGAACTTGCTGGCGCGGAATTTCTCGATGACCGATTTGCCCGCCGGTATCAAACGCGGGTCCTGGCCAAAGGTCATCAGCCCGCCGTCGGTATATTGCGGTCCCCCCCGCCGCGGTCACCAGCTCTTCGGTGACAATGCAATCGCCGGAGAAAAATTTCGCCTTCACGCCCTGTTCACACATTTGACGAACCAACGGCCCGGCGGCTTCGGGATGGCAGCCACCGAAATACACCACCTGCGGGTCTACCGAGCGGATTTTGGTCACCAGGGCATTGAAATCTTTTTCGCCGCGCGATAACCCTTCGTACATGACCTCCTTCACGCCCGCTTTATTCAGCGCGGCCTTAGTGGCATCCGCCAGCCCCTGCCCGTAAGTATCTTTGTCGTGAATGATCGCCACTTTGGTCGCTTTTAATTTGTCGATGATGTAACTGGCGGCGATAGCGCCCTGCTGGTCGTCTCGGCCGCACATGCGAAACAGGTTGCTCATGCCGCGTTCGGTGATCTGCGGGTTGGTGGAACCGGGCGTGATGGCGAGAATGTCGGCATCGTCATACACCTCCGAGGCCGGCATCGTGGACGACGAGCAGAAATGGCCGATGATCGCCGCCACATGGGATTGATCCACCAGCCGGTTGGCAACCGCTACCGCCTGTTTGGGCTCGCAGGCGTCGTCCCCCTGCACCAAGGTAATTTTCTCGCCGTTAATCCTACCGGCGGCATTGATATCCGCCGCGGCCTGACTGGCGCCGCGCCAGTATTGATCCCCGTAGGTCGCGTTGGGACCGGAAAACGGCCCGGCGACGCCGACGGTGATATCGGCGTGGGCCGCAAACGCCGTTCCAAGACAGCCGATGATGAAAGCGGCAAGCGGAGAGGCTATCGGTTTCAATGACATTATCGTGTTCCTTAGTGCTGGGTTATTGGAACGACAAAGGGCGACAATTGGCAACAAACTCTGCAGTAACAACGTTTAACTAATGAAAACAGCTGATGACACGCAACCGCCGGTCACGATTGCTCAGTCAATTCAGCTAAGCAATATCTCTGCCAGGTCGGCGAAGGGTGGCCAGCCGTGGGCAAGCAACAATCTTGGCTCCCCTACCATTGGGGTTTGTTAAGCGTAGAGGGGCGAGCGCACCAATCCGGTGCGTGAGTTCTCATTTTAGGGAAATAATGGAAAATAAAGGTTGGGCGTGATACCCCCTCAAGCGCTTATCGCACGCCGTCATTCCCACCTGCGCTTCAGATGGGGGTGGCTGCATACCTTCAGGGCGACGCTATGACGACCGTGCCCCGTGCAGCCCAACACGCCGCTCCCGGGGTCTGACCTCTGATGCGAAAGCGGTGGGGTACCGCGGGTAAATGTGCGTTTGATGCGAAAGCGATGGGGTCCCGCGCGCAAATGTTGCTTTCTCCTTGCGCGCGGGAGACGACGTGCCCAACTCGGTGACGTTGTACCCGCGGCGTACACGCCCCGGGCGCGGTGACGCTAAATCAGATCGGCGCCCTAGCGCGACATCTGCGCGATGACGCCACCGGCATGATGGCGCCGCACCTGCACGCGGTCGTGCCGCTTTAGGTAAACGCGTCGGTTACCGTTTTGACGAAGCCGCCGGTCGGCAACGGCTAAGCGCGCCGCCGCGCCGACCCAGGTCGCATAAGCGATAAATCAGGGAGATACTGAGCAAAAACCCGCCGCCGACCGTTAGCGACATACGGGTGTCCGGGCTTAACGCCATCCCCAGCAACACACAGCCTAAGAAAGCCATGGTGAAATAATTTACCCATGGGAACAGCACCGATCGGAAAGGATGATCGACCAACGCTTGCCGATGGCGGCGGCGAAAGCGCAGCTGGCTTATCAACACCACGAACCACGGCACCATCCCCGGCAAAACGCTGGCGCTGTATACGTAGACAAAAACTTGCCGCGGATTGGGGATAATATAATTCGGACAGGAGCCCGCCAGTATGATTATCGACACCGTCACGCCCATCGCCGGCACGCCGCTCTGCGAAAGCCGCCCCATCGCCGCCGGCAGTTGGCGGTTATTCGCCAGGGCGTATAACATACGCCCGCAGCTGTACATCCTGCTGTTGCAACCCGATAGCGTCGCCGTCAGGATGACAAAGTTAATAATCCCCGCCGCGGCAGTGATCCCGATTTTCGCGAAGGTCAGTACGAACGGACTGCCGTTGGCGCCGATCTGGTTCCACGGGAACAGCTTGACGATGACAAAGATAGCGCCGACATAGAAGATCAGTATGCGCCAAAGAATATTGCCGATGGCGCGACGCAGCGTCACCTGCGGATCTTTCGCTTCGCCTGCGGTGATGCCCACCAACTCTACGCCTTGATAAGAAGCCACAACAATACACAGCGCGACGAGAAATCCCCGCCAGCCGCCGGTGAAGAAACCGCCGTGGGCGGTCAGATTTGCCAGCCCCACCGGCTGGCCGCCATTGCCGACCTCCAGGAAAATCACCCCCAGTCCCACCAGGATCATGACGATGATGGTGGTGATCTTTATCAAGGCGAACCAGAACTCGATCTCGCCATATAACCGCACCGCCACCACCAGGCCTACCGCCGCCAGCGCCGGGATCCACTGCGGCAAATCGGGAAACCAGAATTGCACATAGACACCAATCGCGGTGATTTCCGAAATCCCCACCGCCATCCACATAAACCAGTAACTCCAGGCGGTCAGGTAACCAAAGAAGGGGCTCATATAACTGTGGGCGTAGACGGCGAAAGAGCCAGTGACCGGCTCCAGATAGAGCATTTCCCCCATGGCGCGCATGATGAAAAACACAAAAATACCGGCGATAATGTAGGCCAGTAGAACCGACGCTCCGGCCCATTGCAGCGTGCTGGCCGCCCCCATGAACAGACCCACGCCGATGGTGCCGCCCAGCGCAATCAATTCTATGTGGCGGGCCTCGAGACCTCGGTTCAGCCCCTGATGTTCTACCGTCATAATCGCTCAATATCACCGCCGTTCCGGCAGTCCCGTTAAAAAATGGCGATAAGAGTAGCCTAAATTGCCGCCCAGCGCAGGTAGCAAAATGCCCGGTAGGCGAAAAAATATCCCTGCCCCCGCGTGGGTGCCGCCAGACGTAGCCTTTACAGCGAGTGGAGATTTAGCTGTTGGGATAGAGTAGTCACAGCGGCACAGCGGACGGTTTCGGCAGGTTAGCCAACGTTGGCGGCGTTATCAGAAGGGGCAAATTACATCGTAAAAAGTAAATAGCACGGGCAGATGGCGACTCATCGGCAGTTGGGGGATGAAAAGAGCCCACCCGTAACGCGAGGGATTCGAGACGCGCCACCCGCAGACAACAGGCCAGAACCCGTCGCCGACGGCAGCTTACGCTACACGATAACATCATAAATAGCCGGGGCTAGAGCGGTCGCCGCCGAAAGCAATCTACGTTCGGCCATCAGCAGCAGGGGACTATCAGACGCTGATGACACAAACCCATCATGTCACCAGACGTCAAGTAAGCTAAGCCGACCCCATAACCCGACGGCGGTAACGTAATGCCTATGGGTGACGAGGGCGAAAGGGGAGTGACGCCCTTCTGGAAGGGAGCGGCGCCATTTTAGAGGGTAATGACGCCGTTAAACCTACACGGCGTCAGTAGGGCGCCCCATCCCCCCAGCTCGCTTTAGGGAGGGTTAGCGAACGCTAACTTCAGGCGCTTGCGGGGTAAGGCGGTAGAGCGATGCCGCCTTGACGTCGTGCTACGCCGTTAACGCATAATCCGGAGCCTGTTTAGAAATTTGTGTATTTGCCTGATTTTGATATGTTCAATCCAACATCAAAAACAGGTTAATTTATGGACGAAAAACAGTTGCAGGCTCTGGCTAACGAACTGGCCAAAAATCTCAAAACCCCTGAAGATCTCAGTCACTTCGATCGGCTGCTGAAAAAAATCAGCGTCGAAGCAGCTCTCAATGCCGAAATGACCCATCACCTCGGCTACGATAAAAATCAGCCTAAACCGGGGACCAACGCCCGCAACGGCTATTCCACAAAAACCGTTACCACTGGCGATGGCCCGCTGGCGCTGCGTACTCCGCGCGATCGTGACGGTTCCTTTGAACCGCAACTGGTGAAGAAGAACCAGACCCGGATTACCGGGATGGATAACCAGATTTTATCGTTGTACGCCAAAGGGATGACCACCCGCGAGATCGCGACCGCGTTCAAAGAGCTGTATGACGCCGATGTCTCGCCGGCGCTGGTCTCAAAGGTCACCGATGCGGTCATGGAGCAGGTTGTCGAATGGCAAAACCGGCCTCTGGATGCAGTCTATCCCATTGTTTATCTTGACTGTATCGTTCTAAAAGTCCGGCAGGACAGCCGCATCATCAACAAATCTGTGTTCCTGGCGCTGGGCATCAACATCGAAGGCCAGAAAGAGTTGCTAGGTATGTGGCTGGCCGAAAATGAAGGCGCAAAGTTCTGGCTGAACGTGCTGACAGAGCTGAAAAACCGCGGCCTGAACGATATCCTTATCGCCTGCGTAGACGGGCTGAAAGGTTTCCCTGACGCTATTAACGCGGTGTATCCGGAGGCGCGGCTCCAGCTGTGTATCGTACATATGGTGCGCAACAGCCTGCGGTTCGTCTCCTGGAAGGACTACAAGGCCGTCACCCGCGACCTGAAAGCTATCTATCAGGCCCCTACGGAAGAAGCCGGCTTGCAGGCGCTGGAAGCGTTCTCCAGTGCCTGGGACATCCGCTACCCGCAAATAAGTCGAAGCTGGCAGGCAAACTGGGCCAATCTGGCCACGTTCTTTGCCTACCCAACGGACATCCGCAAGGTGATCTACACGACCAACGCCATCGAGTCGTTAAACAGCGTGATCCGGCATGCCATCAAAAAGCGCAAGGTGTTCCCGACCGACGACGCAGTGAAAAAGGTGGTGTGGCTGGCGATACAGGCGGCCTCACAGAAATGGACAATGCCTTTGAGGGACTGGCGCATGGCAATGAGCCGCTTTATTATCGAGTTCGGTGACCGCCTGGACGGTCACTTCTGAGAAAAGGCATTTACACAGAATCGTGTACAGGGTCGTCCGCTGGAAGTCTCGGTGTTACAAACGCTGTTCTAAGCGGCAGCCGCCAATGGTGCGGCGGTCCGTCCGGCAACGAGAGCGCTAACTGCAGATTCCGACGTATCCGATCAGCTGTTCCGGCGACATCCGATCAGTTATTCCGATATTTTCCGATCACCCATTCCAGTGATATTCGTTCACGTGTTCGCTCATCTTCTGACTCGGGTTTAGTCTATTTTTCCTGTGCTGGCTACTCCTTGCTCTTTGCGTAGTGATTCGCCTTTAAGTTCCAGTCTATAGCTGGGGTGTACTAACCGATCGAGTAACGCGTCAGCTGTCGTGGGGTTTTCTATCAGTCCATACCATTTTTTCACCGGCAGTTGACTGATCAGGATGCTGCTGCTTTTGTCGTAGCGATCTTCCATCACCTCCAACAGCATCGTTGCCTGCATCGGACTTATTGATTCTAGGCCCACGTCGTCCAAGATCAGTAACTCTATTTTTTCTAACTGATTAAGCTGTTTTAGATAGGTCCCGTCTACCTGACACTGGTGAAGATGGGCCAGCAACCGACCCACTCGCCAGTAACGCACGCTATATTGCTGCCGGCATGCCTGCTCACCAAGCGCACAACTGAGCCAGGTTTTGCCCGTACCTGTTGGCCCCGTGATGAGTATGCTTTTCTGATATTTCAGATATTGTCCCCCTAGCAGATCTCGCATCTGTTCCGGTGTCACTCCTCGGCTAGGGATATAGCGGATATCTTCCGGTTTTGCCTGCAAGCGCATTTGCGATTGCCGTCGCAGACGACATATATGGTTGTTTTTTCTATGCAAATTTTCCGCTTCTACCATCAGCGACAACCGCTCCTCGAACCCCAGCTCCCCATAACTCCCCGGGAGTTCGCGTTGCGTCTCCAACAACGCCTGGACCATTGCCGACAACTTCAGCTCTCGCAGAGCCATTAACAGTGTATCCATATTTATTCTCCTTAGTGATAACTGTCCGGACCTCGGAGGTTTTCGTGAACCAGCATTGATACGCCGGCTCCGTCCTGGGTGACCTCACTTTCACGACCGTGTTTCAATACGTTGGCTATGAAAGAGCGGTTAATGCACCCTTTCTCCAACGCCAGCGCGCAGGCCTTCTCCAGTCGAGTCGTCTCATAGCGCCGTTGCAGATTGAGTAGCCCCAGCACGGAGCGGTAAGCCTGCTCCGGATGGGCTTTGCTCTTTTGGATGGACTCGACCACTTTCAGTGTGCACACACCCACCGACAGCGCCCAACTGCACAGCCTTTCCGGCGTCCACTGACTCTGCCTCTTATGGTTAGCCGGCATGTGCGCCGCCTGAGTCGTGTGCCTATAGGCGTTATCGCTGCGAGGGTGCGTAGCCACGCAGACGCCCTTATGGTGGATTTGCACCAGTCGTTGGGTGGCGATGACGTCAACGCGCTCGGCAACCAGCGGATGCGGCACCGAGTACCAGTTTTTGCCGTAGTCTATGTGGTAATCAGGTCCCACTCGGGCAACGAGATACTCACTGTATTCCCATTGTGTGGGCGGTAGAGGCCCAAGAGCCGGTTTGTCCAGCTGCTCGAAGCGTTCAAGGCGACTTTGTCCGCCGTAATGACGCATAGGGCGCAAATTCAACTCATGATTGAGTTCTCGTATCACCTGGTTGAGTTCGGCCAGCGAGTAGAACCTACGTTTACGCAACCGGGCCAAAACCCAGCGTTCTACCAGCTGCACAGTTGATTCTGCCTTCACCTTGTCTTTCGGTTTTCTCGGGCGCGCCGGTAGCACCACTGTCTCATAGTGATTTGCCAGCGCCTGGTAGCTCTGGTTTATGACCGGCTCATAGCGGTCAGGGGTGCTGACAGCGCTGCGCAGATTATCAGGTATCATCAGCTCCGGAACCCCACCCATGAAGTGCAGGCAGCGGCTATTGGCGTTGAGCCACGATGCCATGTCCTGGCCTTCGCAGGCTTCGATATACGCATAGCCTGACACGCCCATGGCAGCGACGAAGATAGCGACCTGGCGTACGCTACCGGTCGCAGGGTTGACGATAGGTACGGTGGGGCCACAGAAGTCGATGAAGAGCTTTTCGCCAGCCTTGTGCTCCATGCGCATGGAACGCCGCTGCTTCTTTTTCCAGTCACGGAACAGTGCACAAAACTGTGAGTAACCGAGGGCATCACCGCCCACGGCGGACTGATATTCTATCCAGAGCAGCTGCTTGGTCATGCCCTTGCGGCTTAACTCGGTATCGATATCAAGCCAGCTGGGTAAGGTATTGATAACTTTTCCGGATTTGCCGGGATAGAGCAGGCGGTCGAGGTCGACGGGGGACAGTTCCGCCGGCAATGGCCAGACCAGGTTAGCTACCGTGAATCGGCCGAGGATATCGTGCACGGTAGTACAGCCTATGCCGAGCGCTGCTGCGATAGTGCGATTCGAGCGACGTTGCTCGAATTTCATACGTAAGACATTAATATAGATGCACATTTCCGTTCTCGCTTTCTTCTTTTTACGTGCCATGCCCCCGGAAGCTAAAAGTCTCCAGAGTATGGCGGAACAGAAGATGAGCGATCGGACAGAATCGGAATCGCTGATCGGGCGACCGGAATCAGTGATCGGATGAAATCAGAATTAGTGATCGGTTGAAATCGGAATCAGTGATCGGATGTGACCGGAACCAGCACTAACCTCTGCCGGGCACTGGCGTCCGGCGGCAAGAGGTACCCGCCCCCTGCCAGGGCGGGCTCGATGGCGGAAATGGGGTCAGCCGCAGGCTCGGTCGAGGTTGTCGACGGCCGCGCTGTCGCCGTCCGGCCTGTCGGTGCCTCGGGCTTTGCAAGCCAAACGTTGGCGTTATAAATGCTGTTTCAACCATTGTAATTGCAAGCCGATGACGTTCTCAAAATGTTTTCCCTTGAACATATCGAAGTGATAAGCCTGCGGTTCGATATGGCAGGCTTTCGGCGCGGTGATGGCCTGATACAGCGCCAAACCATGTTCCACCGGTATGACCTTATCCCATTCCGCCAGGACGACCAGCGTCGGCTGTGTAAGCTTCTGTGCATTAATTTTAGGCTGATACAATATCACCTCGAGTACGGTCAGATAAGGGACTTTGACGTTCAGCGAGGGATAATCGTGTATTGCATGCTCATAGAAACGTCGCGACTCTTCATCGGTCATCACTTTGATGATGGGAACCATCAGTTCACGCCCGGATTGGTTCTTTTTCTGCTGCATCCGTTCCATGGTGTTCATGAAACGCTCTCTTTCCTCTTCGGCCATATCGCCCGTCACTAGCCGATTGCCGCTGGAGAAGCCCATCAGGCTTATCACGCATTTCACCTCAGGACAGCGCACGGCCACATCGATAACCAGGCAACCGCCCAAAGAAGTGCCCCATAATGCGATACGTTTAGCATCTATACAGGACTGGGTTTTACTCCAGGCTAAGACCGCGATAATATCGTTATTTTGTTGTTCGGGAATGATCCGGCCCTGATCTCCCTCGCTTTCACCGAAACCACGGTAATCAAAGGTAATGGCATGGTAGCCGGCCTGGGTGAATGCTTGGGCATAAATGGGTAATAACAGATCCTGAATGCCATAGAAACCATGGCACAGCAGAACTACCGGTGCCGGCACCTTGCTGTTGGCACGGTATACACTTACAGCCAGTTTTTCATTTTGGCTAACGACATAGTGCCGTTCAGTGTTCATCGTCAAATCTCCTTGTATTACAAACAACATTCAACGTATGGCTATAATGATGATTAAGACGCCATACCCTTCAGAAAACACGACACCTGTCCCTCAACATCAAGCCGCAGACGACGCGCTTGAACGTTGAGGAAATAATGATGCAGCTTAACGCTTTCTGTTGACGCAAGGGGTAATAGTATTGATTCGCAAATCCGAAAAAGCTAATAAATACAATTTCAGATAATTTCAATCATATTAAACGTTAATCAATAGATTAACAGATAATAGTGCTACCAACTCTAGTTAAACACTTATTAATGCTGTCCGTGGTTGACATCATTTTGCAAGTGCCCTGCGGCCGGCGAGCGAAATAAAGAAACAATCGCGAACCGTTTATGTCAACGTTAACCGGTGGCGGCACACATGAAAGGGTAACGACGGATTCCCCCAGGCGCGACAAGATAATTAACCAAGCCTCTACTAACGAAAATAATAGCCGCCGTTATGGCTCATCTGTATGGTTTATGATTTTCCACCAAATAATTATTAAGATATTTATTAGTGGTAAATTTTTGTTAATAAACCGCCGACACACTAAAAATAACATATCCAGTAAGTCAATATCGTTAACGTCGTCACTGGCAATGGCTATTTAACCTGGCGGCAGGGCGTTTTTTTGTTTCGCGCCTGTATTCGCCAGTTGTGGTAAAGCGACAACAGCGGCGCTGCGCGAGTGATACCGCTGGCGATACCAGGCAGGATAGAAACGCCTGTAGCGGCAGCGGCTCGGCAAATAAATAGTCCTGCTGATAAACCACCCGCTTATTGAGCAGATAGTTTTTCTGCCATTCTGTCTCGACGCTTTCAGCAATCACATGCATCCGAAAGCGGTTGGCAAGATCGATGACCACGTCGACCAAATCGGTGGTGCTCTCGTCCTCCGCTATCATCGCGACAAAAGACCGATCGATTTTCAGAAGATTAATATGCATGCTGCCCAAGTATGAAAGCCCCGAATAGCCCGTGCCAAAATCGTCGATAGCGATGATAACACCGAGGGCCCGTAGCGAGGCCAGGACATTACGGGTAACGGCAGGCTTTGTTGAATAAATCGAACTTTTAGGTGACTGGCGGCTCTGATCACTACATTCGTTTCAACATCAGGTCCCCATGGCAAAGCAAAAGTTTAAAATTACCAACTGGCCCGCATATAACAATGCGCTCAGGCAGCGGGGGGACTTGACAGTATGGCTTGATGAGTCAGCCATTGCTGCATGGACTGAGAGTACACCACCTGAACATCGTGGCCGCCGCTTCACTACACCGATATGGCCATTACCACGGTTCTGATGATAAAGCGCGTGTTTAACCTTTCGCTCCGGGCGTTACAGGGTTTCGTTGACTCGATTTTTAAACTGATGGGGCTGTCGCTGCGCTGCCCAGATTACTCTCTGGTCAGCCGGCGAGTAAAAACCGTCGACATCAGCATAAAAACGCCAACCCGCGGCGAAATCTCACACCTGGTCATCGATGGCACCGGCCTGAAAGTCTTCGGCGAAGGCGAATGGAAAGTCAGGCAGCATGGGGCTGAGAGGCGCAGAGTATGGCGCAAGCTTCATCTGGCAGTAGATAGCGTGACACATGAAATTATCTGTGCCGATTTATCGCTAAGCGGTACGATAGATGCGCAGGCGCTGCCCGGGCTGATTAACCAAACCCACCGGAAAATCAGGGAAGCGTCGGCTGACAGTGCTTACGATACGCGTTACTGTCATGATGCTCTGCTGAGGAAAAAAATAAAGCCGCTTATCCCACCGCGAAGTGGTGCGCAATATTGGCCAGCTCGATACCATGAGCGTAACCATGCGGTGGCAAATCAGCATCTGAGCGGCAATAACGATACCTGGAAAAAGAAAGTAGGTTATCACCGGCGTTCACTGGCTGAAACGGCCATGTTCCGGTTTAAAACACTTCTGGGTGGTCATCTGAGTCTGCATGACTATGACGCGCAGGTAGGTGAGGCTATGGCAATGGTTAAAGCACTTAACCGGATCACTCTGTTAGGAATGCCAAACAGCGTCCGCATCATGTAACAATCGCCCTGATAGGGAGGAAGTCGTCACAAATTTCGGATTTATTCAACAAAGCGATTTTGCTGGGTAATAAACAGCAGCAGAACAAGAGAAAAAATAAAGAAAAGAAGAGGAATGACGCCCCATAGGGGCTTTGTTGAATAAATCGAACTTTTAGGTGACTGGCGGCTCTGATCACTACATTCGTTTCAACATCAGGTCCCCATGGCAAAGCAAAAGTTTAAAATCACCAACTGGCCCGCATATAACAATGCGCTCAGGCAGCGGGGGGACCTGACAGTATGGCTTGATGAGTCAGCCATTGCTGCATGGACTGAGAGTACACCACCTGAACATCGTGGCCGGCCGCTTCACTACACCGATATGGCCATTACCACGGTTCTGATGATAAAGCGCGTGTTTAACCTTTCGCTCCGGGCGTTACAGGGTTTCGTTGACTCGATTTTTAAACTGATGGGGCTGTCGCTGCGCTGCCCAGATTACTCTCTGGTCAGCCGGCGAGCAAAAACCGTCGACATCAGCATAAAAACGCCAACCCGCGGCGAAATCTCACACCTGGTCATCGATGCGATGGCACCGGCCTGAAAATCTTCGGCGAAGGCGAATGGAAAGTCAGGCAGCATGGGGCTGAGAGGCGCAGAGTATGGCGCAAGCTTCATCTGGCAGTAGATAGCGCGACACATGAAATTATCTGTGCCGATTTATCGCTAAGCGGTACGACAGATGCGCAGGCGCTGCCCGGGCTGATTAACCAAACCCACCGGAAAATCAGGGAAGCGTCGGCTGACAGTGCTTACGATACGCGTTACTGTCATGATGCTCTGCTGAGGAAAAAAATAAAGCCGCTTATCCCACCGCGAAGTGGTGCGCAATATTGGCCAGCTCGATACCATGAGCGTAACCATGCGGTGGCAAATCAGCATCTGAGCGGCAATAACGATACCTGGAAAAAGAAAGTAGGTTATCACCGGCGTTCACTGGCTGAAACGGCCATGTTCCGGTTTAAAATACTTCTGGGTGGTCATCTGAGTCTGCATGACTATGACGCGCAGGTAGGTGAGGCTATGGCAATGGTCAAAGCGCTTAACCGGATCACGTTGTTAGGAATGCCAAACAGCGTCCGCATCATGTAACAATCGCCCTGATAGGGAGGAAGTCGTCAAAAATTTCGGATTTATTCAACAAAGCGCCCCATAGGATAAAACGGTTGTTATTCATAACCTTTTCCAGCATCACGGTTTCAAATATCCTGCGCATGTTCTTTTTTCCTGATGTCGGTCTTGATGCGCGGGCATATCCCCTGATAAGGATGTCACCACAATGGCATGAAGAAGAAGTATAAGTTAAACCCGCTCTCGTGTCAGCTTCGCCGGATGCGTCATGGCCGCATCGTGGTGCAGGCGTAAAGTTAGCTGGCTAACCAGATGCATTATTCATTTTATGATATGCGCAAATTATAAATTCAATAATTATTTAAGTTGCTTTTAGGTTAATACCCTCCCAACAATAAAATTTGACTTATTGTGAAAATAACATGATACTGAATAGTAAATAATAGATACGTGGTATATTTAGCGGTATAAACATTAGCCAAATCTTTTCATTCTCGCTTACAATATAAAAACTAATAATCAAACAAATTGGTTATTTAAAAGCTATATCGCGTTAAGTGCGCACAACCGCTAACGAGCATGTTTTGCCTGTTGCTAATTTTTTCATGGCAGACAATGCCTGGAAAATATTTTCATGATTATCCTTTTGCGCCTCAATATACCGCCATTATCACTTAAATCAAACGATGAGAAGCAAAATGTTCTCTATAATTAAGCCATTTACGTCTCGGGAAAACGGTTTGATCATTGCAGAAATTCATGATCTCCTGCAGCATGAAATGAATATCGGTCAGCCCATCCGCTTCGCTTATTTTATTTTCAACAAATCGCAGGATGAAAAACCCGTCATCTATTCTAACTACCCAAAGGACTGGGTAGAAAAATACATGAAGAATGAATTATATAAGCAAGATCCCGTTCTGTTAGTCGCTAGCCAAAAGATTATGTCGTTCCCCTGGCACAAGAATTACTTCAAAAAAAACAAACGTCAGAAAAGCAATATTTTCATCCAAAGTTCAGAATACAATATCACCCGTGGCTATACTTTTCCGTTGCACGATTATGAAAATAATCTGGCTATGCTGAGTCTGTATACTGAAAGCGATCCCGACTTGCTGATGAAATGTATCAGCGACCACGAGGACCGTCTTTATCTGCTGTTTCTTTCCATTCATAACCGATTTCTAGCGGAGAAGGCGCAGCAGACCAATAAACTGCATGCTAAAGTGGAGAAAAGGCTTACATCCCGCGAAATCGAGGCGCTGCATTGGGCCAGTATCGGTAAAACCTATCGCGAGATCGCTATCATTATGGGCATTACCGAAAGCACCGTAAAATTCCATATCGGCAACCTCATCGTGAAGCTCGACGTCATTAACGCCAAACATGCCATAAAAAAGGCGACGGACCTGCACCTACTTAATTTCAATGAGTAGCTATCTAAATACATTGTCAATGGCTCAAGAAATAGCGTGGCGGAGTATATTCTTTTTGGCCTAGGATAGCTCATGCCATTGACAATCGATATCTGTCACAAGGCGGTCACGCTTTATCCACGAATAACTCTTTTAAAACGTCGCGATTACAGATAAACGGGCCATTTCTTTAGATAATACTCATCACAATAATGATAACGCCGGATATACTTTATTAAATTGGCCTGACTATCGTCATCGATGGCGAGTCGCAGCAGATAGACCGGTTCGTTTTTTTCAGAATTACCGATGGTTTCTACCTCAGTATTCCAGCCGCTGCGCTTGAGGATGGTGTACATCGATCGACTGCACACGGTGAGTATCCCTGTCATCCCGATGGCGCGCGTGTAGTTAATCATGCCTAAAAACAGCAGATGGCAAAAGGGCAGTTTGGTTTCCGTCAATGACTTAACTCTGTCTTTATCGACAAAAAAGCGGCTCGACTCCAATAGTGTATTGTCGGCTGGCGCAGTGTAATGAAAAAAGTCGCGAAAGGGGCCGGTAATCATGTTAGGGTATTTCATGCTGATAAATCGGACGCTGCAAATCAGTTCACCGTTATAGCACCCAAGCAAGTAGTGAGTGTTTTCATTATCGTACTCATCAAATTCACGTTCTCCTTTACAGGAAACCTTCCAATTCAAACGATCTTTAAACGTTCTTTTGCGCAGAAGATATAATTCTTCCAGCCTGTCATTTATTATGTCTTTGTATTCTACGTTGATCAAATTAAACATAGACCATCCTTTTATCATTATAAATAAAAATGAGCAGAAGATATTTAAAGCATATTTATAGTATCAGTAAAGAAATTGACTAACAACCTGTACTAAAGTTCAGGTTATTAACGCTGTTTCCCATCGCCATAGTTAAATTAATATACCGAAAAAGGAGTAAAAGACCAATCGGAAGGGAATGATAAGAATAATTACACTGATTTCCTCACAGCAAAAAAACACTCGCTGGAGTTACTCCCTTACACTGCAATAGCATTGCAGAGAGAACGCTATTTTCCGTCAGCATAATAGGGATGATGATACGGCAATTTTTCAGAAAGTGAATAAAAAATCACGCAACAACCCCTTACCTCAGATTATTATATCATTTACCTGGGTATAATTTGTTATCGATAAATTTACTTATTCTGATAGTGATTAGACAAATTCATAAACATTAACTAACCTTAATGCTACCTTTCGCCAAAACAGACACAGCACATGGAGAGAATAATGGCTGATTATGATCAATATAAAATGCAAAATCCGGTGACCCAATATTCAAAGGACGGCTTTCCTAAACAACAACAGAATCCGCCCGGCTTGCAAACCGACATGACCCCTGTTCCTGACTGTGGTGAAAAGAGTTATCGCGGCACCGGTCGCCTTGAAGGCCGTAAGGCATTGGTGACCGGCGTCGACTCCGGCATCGGACGCGCGGCGGCTATCGCCTTTGCCCGGGAAGGCGCCGATGTCGCTCTGGCCTATCATCCCAGCGAGCATAAAGACGTCGAGCAGGTCGCCGAATTGGTTAAAGAAGCCGGTCGTAAAGTGGTGCTGCTGCCGGGCGACTTGCGTGACGAATCGGTTAACGTGAAGGTCGTTGAGGATGCGCTGAATCAATTGGACGGCCTGGATATTCTGGCCCTGGTGGCCGGCAAGCAAACCGCCGTGGAAGATATCGCCGACCTCACCACCGAGCAGTTCCGCGAAACGTTTGAAACCAATGTTTTTGACCCTGTACACGATTCTGTGTAAATGCCTTTTCTCAGAAGTGACCGTCCAGGCGGTCACCGAACTCGATAATAAAGCGGCTCATTGCCATGCGCCAGTCCCTCAAAGGCATTGTCCATTTCTGTGAGGCCGCCTGTATCGCCAGCCACACCACCTTTTTCACTGCGTCGTCGGTCGGGAACACCTTGCGCTTTTTGATGGCATGCCGGATCACGCTGTTTAACGACTCGATGGCGTTGGTCGTGTAGATCACCTTGCGGATGTCCGTTGGGTAGGCAAAGAACGTGGCCAGATTGGCCCAGTTTGCCTGCCAGCTTCGACTTATTTGCGGGTAGCGGATGTCCCAGGCACTGGAGAACGCTTCCAGCGCCTGCAAGCCGGCTTCTTCCGTAGGGGCCTGATAGATAGCTTTCAGGTCGCGGGTGACGGCCTTGTAGTCCTTCCAGGAGACGAACCGCAGGCTGTTGCGCACCATATGCACGATACACAGCTGGAGCCGCGCCTCCGGATACACCGCGTTAATAGCGTCAGGGAAACCTTTCAGCTCGTCTACGCAGGCGATAAGGATATCGTTCAGGCCGCGGTTTTTCAGCTCTGTCAGCACGTTCAGCCAGAACTTTGCGCCTTCATTTTCGGCCAGCCACATACCTAGCAACTCTTTCTGGCCTTCGATGTTGATGCCCAGCGCCAGGAACACAGATTTGTTGATAATGCGGCTATCCTGCCGGACTTTTAGAACGATACAGTCAAGATAAACAATGGGATAGACTGCATCCAGAGGCCGGTTTTGCCATTCGACAACCTGCTCCATGACCGCATCGGTGACCTTTGAGACCAGCGCCGGCGAGACATCGGCGTCATACAGCTCTTTGAACGCGGCGGCGATCTCGCGGGTGGTCATCCCTTTGGCGTACAACGATAAAATCTGGTTATCCATCCCGGTAATCCGGGTCTGGTTCTTCTTCACCAGTTGCGGTTCAAAGGAACCGTCACGATCGCGCGGAGTACGCAGCGCCAGCGGGCCATCGCCAGTGGTAACGGTTTTTGTGGAATAGCCGTTGCGGGCGTTGGTCCCCGGTTTAGGCTGATTTTTATCGTAGCCGAGGTGATGGGTCATTTCGGCATTGAGAGCTGCTTCGACGCTAATTTTTTTCAGCAGCCGATCGAAGTAACTGAGATCTTCAGGGGTTTTGAGATTTTTGGCCAGTTCGTTAGCCAGAGCCTGCAACTGTTTTTCGTCCATAAATTAACCTGTTTTTGATGTTGGATTGAACATATCAAAATCAGGCAAATACACAAATTTCTAAACAGGCTCATGTTTTTTCCCTGTTTTGGATGACTAAAGCCGCGCTCCCTCATTTGCCCCCCGGCGCTTCGATTATCACTACATCGTCAATCCAGGCATACCAACCCAGCCCGACGCTGCTGGATTACGCCTCGACCAAAGCCGCCATCCTGAATTATACCCGCGGGTTGGCGAAACAAGTGGCGCAGAAAGGGATTCGCGTTAATTGTGTGGCCCCAGGGCCCATCTGGACTGTCCTGCAGGTGTCCGGGGGACAGCCAACGGATGCGCTCCCCTCTTTCGGTACCTCGACCCCGCTGGGCCGCGCTGGTCAGCCCGCGGAACTGGCGCCTATCTATGTTTACCTTGCCTCGCAGGAATCAAGCTATGTGACGGCGGAGGTACACGGCGTTACCGGGGGCAATCATTTGGGATAAGCGTCTGACTGCAGATTCCGACGTATCCGATCAGCTGTTCCGGCGACATCCGATCGGTTATTCCGATATTTTCCGATCACCCATTCCAGTGATATTCGATCACGTGTCCGCTCATCTTCTGACACGGGTTTAGTCTATTTTTCCTGTGCTGGCTACTCCTTGCTCTTTGCGTAGTGATTCGCCTTTAAGTTCCAGTCTATAGCTGGGGTGTACTAACCGATCGAGTAACGCGTCAGCTATCGTGGGGTTTTCTATCAGTCCATACCATTTTTTCACCGGTAGTTGACTGATCAGGATGCTGCTGCTTTTGTCGTAGCGATCTTCCATCACCTCCAACAGCATCGTTGCCTGCATCGGACTTATTGATTCTAGGCCCACGTCGTCCAAGATCAGTAACTCTATTTTTTCTAACTGCTTAAGCTGTTTTAGATAGGTCCCGTCTACCTGACACTGGTGAAGATGGGCCAGCAACCGACCCACTCGCCAGTAACGCACGCTATATTGCTGCCGGCATGCCTGCTCACCAAGCGCACAACTGAGCCAGGTTTTGCCCGTACCTGTCGGCCCCGTGATGAGTATGCTTTTCTGATATTTCAGATATTGTCCCCCCTAGCAGATCTCGCATCTGTTCCGGTGTCACTCCTCGGCTAGGGATATAGCGGATATTTTCCGGTTTTGCCTGCAAGCGCATTTGCGCTTGCCGTCGCAGACGGCATATATGATTGTTTTTTCTATGCAAATTTTCCGCTTCTACCATCAGCGACAACCGCTCCTCGAACCCCAGCTCCCCATAACTCCCCGGGAGTTCGCGTTGCGTCTCCAACGCCTGGACCATTGCCGACAACTTCAACTCTCGCAGAGCCATTAACAGTGTATCCATATTTATTCTCCTTAGTGATAACTGTCCGGACCTCGTAGGTTTTCGTGAACCAGCATTGATACGCCGGCTCCGTCCTGGGTGACCTCACTTTCACGACCGTGTTTCAATACATTGGCTATGTAAAGAGCGGTTAATGCACCCTTTTCTCCAACGCCAGCGCGCAGGCCTTCTCCAGTCGCGTCGTCTCATAGCGCCGTTGCAGATTGAGTAGCCCCAGCACGGAGCGGTAAGCCTGCTCCGGATGGGCTTTGCTCTTTTGGATGGACTCGACCACTTTCAGTGTGCACACACCCACCGACAGCGCCCAACTGCACAGCCTTTCCGGCGTCCACTGACTCTGCCCCTTATGGTTAAGCCGGCATGTGCGCCGCCTGAGTCGTGTGCCTACAGGCGTTATCGCTGCGAGGGTGCGTAGCCACGCAGACGCCCTTATGGTGGATTTGCACCAGCCGTTGGGTGGCGATGACGTCAACGCGCTCGCCAACCAGCGGATGCGGCACCGAGTACCAGTTTTTGCCGTAGTCTATGTGGTAATCAGGTCCCACTCGAGCAACGAGATACTCACTGTATTCCCATTGTGTGGGCGGTAGAGGCCCAAGAGCCGGTTTGTCCAGCTGCTCGAAGCGTTCAAGGCGACTTTGTCCGCCGTAATGACGCATCGGGCGCAGATTCAACTCATGATTGAGTTCTCGTATCACCTGGTTGAGTTCGGCCAGCGAGTAGAACCTACGTTTACGCAACCGGGCCAAAACCCAGCGTTCTACCAGCTGCACTGTTGATTCTGCCTTCGCCTTGTCTTTCGGTTTTCTCGGGCGCGCCGGTAGCACCACTGTCTCATAGTGATTTGCCAGCGCCTGGTAGCTCTGGTTTATGACCGGCTCATAGCGGTCAGGGGTGCTGACAGCGCTGCGCAGATTATCAGGTATCATCAGCTCCGGAACCCCACCCATGAAGTGCAGGCAGCGGCTATTGGCGTTGAGCCACGATGCCATGTCCTGGCCTTCGCAGGCTTCGATATACGCATAGCCTGACACGCCCATGGCAGCGACGAAGATAGCGACCTGGCGTACGCTACCGGTCGCAGGGTTGACGATAGGTACGGTGGGGCCACAGAAGTCGATGAAGAGCTTTTCGCCAGCCTTGTGCTCCATGCGCATGGAACGCCGCTGCTTCTTTTTCCAGTCACGGAACAGTGCACAAAACTGTGAGTAACCGAGGGCATCACCGTCCACGGCGGACTGATATTCCATCCAGAGCAGCTGCTTGGTCATACCCTTGTGGCTTAACTCGGTATCGATATCAAGCCAGCTGGGTAAAGTATTGATAACTTTTCCGGATTTGCCGGGATAGAGCAGGCGGTCGAGGTCGACGGGGGACAGTTCCGCCGGCAATGGCCAGACCAGGTTAGCTACCGTGAATCGGCCGAGGATATCGTGCACGGTAGTACAGCCTATGCCGAGCGCTGCTGCGATAGTGCGATTCGAGCGACGCTGCTCGAATTTCATACGTAAGACATTAATATAGATGCACATTTCCGTTCTCGCTTTCTTCTTTTTACGTGCCATGCCTCCGGAAGCTAAAAGTCTCCAGAGTATGGCGGAACAGAAAATGAGCGATCGGACAGAATCGGAATCAGTGATCGGATGTGACCGGAACCAGCATCTGACCGGATACAGACCGGCGCGTTCAACGCTTCAAACGCCAAGAGGCCCCAGGTGAGCATCGACGTTCGAGCTTAAGATGGGACATTGCAACGACAGGCTGCTGCACGTTAGGCCATAGGCATTAGACGCTGGATGTCAAGCGTTATTCATGAGGCGTTCAGTGTAAAATGTTCGGCGGAGCGTGTTCTTATTAAGTGCACGACGTTAAGCATTGGGCGCTAAGCGTAGGTGTAAGGGCTGAGTCATGACACTCGGTAAGGTTGCCTACCGCTATGGATCGCTCATAGCGTCGGCCATTCGCATACCTTAGCTTAAGGCGCAGGAGGGATAGTGCGTTGATCGATGACACAACCGGCCGAGCATGACACCCAGCGCTAACGGCGCCGGCGGCCGTCCGCCGCCGAAGAGCTATCCCTGTCCGGGGGATTCCAACCCTACCAGCCCAACTTTGAAATACCCCGCCTTACGCAGGTTATCCATCACCGACATCAGCGTGGCGTAGTCCACGCTCTTATCGGCTTGGAAAAATATCGGCGTGTCTTTATTGCCCTGAGTCTGTTCGTCCAGCGTCTGGGAGAGCGTCGCTATCGTTACCGTCCGATCGCCTATAAACAGCTGTTTATCCGCTTTAACCGATAAATATAAAGGCTTGTCAGGCCGCGGTTGAGGCGCGGCGGTGGAGTTGGGTAAATCCACCCGGATATCTACCGTTGCCAGCGGCGCGGCGACCATAAAGATAATCAGCAGCACCAGCATAACGTCGATAAAAGGCGTAACGTTGATATCGTGCATTTCGCCGTCGGTATCAACATCCTCGTTTAAATGCATCGCCATGACTTATCCAACCCGAAACTTGGTCACCTGTGCGGACACTTGGCTGCCCGCTTCTGCGGCCAGATCCAAATCGCGGCCGAGCAACAGCAGCAGCTGTGCGGCGCAGTCCCCCACCATCGCTTTGTAGCTGGCGATGGTACGGGCAAAGATATTATAAATAACCACTGCCGGAATCGCGGCAAACAGGCCAATGGCCGTCGCCAGCAGCGCTTCGGCAATACCGGGTGCCACTACCGCCAGATTGGTGGTCTGGGTGTGGGCGATGTCGATAAAACTGTTCATGATGCCCCAAACGGTGCCGAACAGGCCGATAAAGGGGGAGATGGCGCCGATAGTGGCGAGAAAGCCGTTACCTTTCCCCATGGCGCGGCTAACGCCGGCAACCCGGCGCTCCAGGCGAAACGCCACGCGCTCTTTAATCCCGTTGTTATCGCTGAGGCGGGCCGACAGGTCGAGTTCGTTGGCGGTTTCGGCCAATAAACGGGCGCTCAAGCTGCGGGGAGAGAAATTGGCCGCCACCGTCGTGGCTTGATCCAGGCTGCGCACGTCTTTTAGCAGCTGCAACTCGCGGCGCACCCGGCGTTTGACCGCCAACAATTCTGCCCCTTTACCGAAAAACAGTGCCCAGGTGACGACCGAGGCCAGCAGCAGGCCAATCATAACGATTTTCACTACGATATCGGCGTGCTGGTACATGCCCCAAACGGAGAGGTCCATCTGCATTAATTGCCGCTGCGCGGGCGTAGCCGACACCGAAGCCGGCAGCGACAACGGGCTGTTGGCCGCGGTCTGATCGGCGGTAGGCGTTGGGGTCGTATCGGCGGCGGCCTCGGCCGAAGCGGCAGTGGCTTGCGGCGCGGCAGTGGTCGGCGCGGCAATGGCGCTACCCGCCACGCCCGCCCCCAAAAGCAGGCTCAGGAAAATGCTGCGCCGTGTCCGGCTAATGCGCCGTCAAATGATAAACTCTGTTGCTTAACAGCCGATTTCACGCTGTGCCTCCACCCAATACTCACCCAAAATTAATTCAGCCAGAATAATAGCAAATGGGATAGGAATTGATAGTGGTTATTATTATTATTTATGCTATGCACCCGTCACCTTCGGGGTAATATCATAGTAAAATTTTCACCCGCGCAATAAAACCCCATGGTGTCTGTGGAACCGCCGTCGAGGTCGAAACCGATATTCGCTGTTGATACCGCGCGGCCATAATAGCGCGGTAGCGCCAAACGGCGAAAACGCCGGCGCAACGTCTGCACCGCGCCCGGCATTAGTGATAACCTGAATCGCATGACACACCTCCCGCCGCCACGTACGATATTTATCATCTCTGCTAGAAGGCAAAGCGCGAATAATGACGTCGAAGAAATTGGAAACGGTGCTGGTCAGCGCCGGCAGAAAACCCTCGTTTACCCATGGGTCGGTAAATCCGGTAATCCAGCGGGCATCCTAGCTGGTTTTTGACTCAGTCCAGCATAAGAAAAAGGCGACGGCGGGACGCGCCAGCGGCGAGCTGTTTTATGGCCGGCGCGGCACGCTTACTCATTTCTCATTGCAGCAAGCGATGGTGGAGTTGGAAGGGGGTGCCGGCTGCGCGCTCTATCCCTGCGGTACCGCAGCGGTCAGCAATGCGATTCCTTCCTTCGTCTCGGCGGGCGATCATATATTGGTGACCAATTCAGCCTATGAACCGACGCAAGACTTCTGCCGGCATATCCTTGGCAAAATGAATATCGCCACCACGTGGTTTGATCCGCTTATCAGTACGGATATCGGCTCTCTGATTCAGGATAATACGCGAGTGGTGATGCTGGAATCCCCCGGTTCGATTACCATGGAAGTGCAGGATATCCCGGCCATCGTGCGCGCGGTGCGGGCCAGAAATCCGGATATAGTCATTATGCTGGATAATACCTGGGCGGCAGGCATATTACTTAAGGCGCTGGATTTGGGCGTCGATATCTCCCTTCAAGCCGGCACTAAATATCTGATCGGCCATTCCGATGCGATGATCGGTACCGCGGTAGCCAACGCGCGCTGCTGGGACCAGTTGCGCGAGCAATCCTATCTGATGGGACAAATGGTTGACGCCGATACCGCGTATATGGCCGCACGGGGGCTGCGTACGCTCGGCATCCGGCTAAAGCAGCATGAGGAAAACGGCCTGCGTGTGGCGCGCTGGCTGGCGCAGCGGCCAGAGGTGGCGGTAGTCAATCACCCGGCGCTGCCGGGCAGCAAAGGGCATGACGTCTTCGTGCGCGACTTCACCGGGGCCAGCGGGCTGTTTTCTTTTGTGCTAAATCAACGATTAAGCGATCAGCAACTGGCAAATTACCTGGACCACTTCACGCATTTCAGCATGGCTTACTCATGGGGCGGTTTCGAGTCGCTGATACTGGCGAATCAGCCGGAAGAACTGGCGGCCATACGACCCGCGGGCGGTGTCGATTTCACCGGCACGCTGGTGCGGCTGCACATCGGGCTGGAAAACGGCGATGATCTCATCGACGATTTGGCCGCCGGCTTCGCCCGCATCGCGCAAGGAGAGCGATAAAATCACGTTTATGCGCCGATTAATCGCCGGTTGACGCTTTGCTGACTAAAATAGATTGAAAAAAGTGTTTGGTTGGGTGATGGATCAAGGACTGGGAACCGGTGTAACGCTAAGCTGTCGATAAAATGTGAGTAAGCAGGTTGAAATGAATCCACTAGAAGAGATTATCCGGGCGCTTTGGCATCAGGATTTTGCCACTTTGGCCGATCCCCGGATGATCTGGGTGGTCTATGGGGTAATGTTTACCACGCTGTTTTTAGAAAATGGATTGCTACCGGCCTCCTTTTTGCCGGGTGATAGTTTACTGCTGCTCTCGGGCGCGATGGTCGCCAAAGGCGTCATGGCGTTTTTTCCCACGCTCATCATTCTCAGCGCGGCGGCGGGTTTCGGCTGCTGGTTCAGCTACCTGCAGGGGCGCTGGCTGGGTGATACGCGCATCGTCAGAAGCTGGTTGCTCCATCTGCCCGCTCACTGTCACCTGCGCGCTTACACCATGTTTAATCGTCACAGGCTGACCGCGCTGCTGGTCGGCCGTTTTCTGGCTTTTGTGCGTACGCTGCTGCCGACGATGGCCGGCATTTCCGGCCTCAGCAATACCCGTTTTCAGCTGTTCAATTGGTTAAGCGCGCTAATCTGGGTCACCGTGCTGGTGACCCTTGGCTATGCTATCAGCCATGTGCCGGTGGTGAAACATCATGAAGATCAGGTGATGATGGCGCTAATCGTCCTGCCCGTGGTGGTGCTGGTCACCGGTCTGATAGGCAGCGTGCTGCTGACTATCCGCCGGCGGCGGGTGAAAAACGCCTAGGCCCGTCATGCAGTAACGCAGGCAAATCTGTTGCGGCCGGCCGTTTTCCCCATCGTCGCGGCGTGAAGAGGATCACCGCCTAACATCACTGCGCACACACAGGCCCTAACGCATCGCCGACGCCGCGGCAGGCTCTTTTTTCTGCTAAAATTAAACTTATCCCATCACTCATGGCCCTCGCCGTCCCGCACGGGCGCGGCGCTTGGACAAAAAGGAGAAAGCATGACAACGCAACCTACGGTCACATTCCACGATGGACATACCATGCCGCAGTTGGGTTTGGAGGTCTGGAAAGCCAGTAACCAGGAAGTGGTCACCGCAATCGAGGCAGTGTTGGAGGCCGGCTATCGCTCCATTGATACCGCGGCTATTTACAAAAACGAAGAGGGTGTCGGTCAGGCGCTGCAGGGCGCCACGGTGGCGCGGGAAGATCTGTTTATTACCACTAAACTGTGGAACGGCTATCAAACCATGGCCCAAAAGGCTATCGGGCAAAGTCTGGCCAAACTACGCCTGGACTATATCGATCTTTATTTAATGCACTGGCCGGTGCCGAGCAAGGATAACTATGTACAGGCCTGGCGCGACATGGTGAAACTGAAGAAAGAAGGGCTGGCGAAAAGCATCGGGGTGTGTAATTTCGAGCCGCACCATCTTCAGCGCCTGCTGGATGAAACCGGCGTGGTGCCGGTGATAAACCAAATTGAGCTGCATCCGCTGTTGCAGCAGCAGGCGTTACGAGATTTCGATGCCCGGTATTAGATTTTGACCGAATCCTGGAGTCCTCTGGCGCAGGGCGGTAAGGGGGTGTTTGACCAGGCGATTATCCGAGAGCTGGCGGACAAATACGGTAAAACGCCGGCGCAGATTGTTATCCGCTGGCATATCGATAACGCCTTGGTGGTGATCCCGAAATCGGTCACGCCGGCGCGGATACGCGCCAACTTCGACGTACTCGACTTCAGCCTGACGCAGGATGATCTAGATACCATTGCCACATTGGACAGCGGCAAACGGCTGGGTTCGCATCCGGATACCATGGCTATGGTCTGAGACCGGAGCCAAATCCAGCGCCGCGAGGGTAGCAGGCCGCGCTAGCTCTCATCGCAGGGATAGTGCTGGTTACCCCTGCCCCGTCTTCACGCACTGGCCGCCTTGTCGACGCGCGCCACGCCCACGGTTTTGCGGTCGCGGCGGCACCTCACGGCCGGTGGCGCACTCTGCGCCGCCGTTAGCCCAGGGCCGCGGGCCGTACGACAAATTGCCCCGCGGCGCCGCGATCGGCCATTTCCAGCGTCTGGCTGTAATAGAGATAAGGAAAGTGCTCCGGCGCCACCTGTGGGAACCAAACCAGCAGTTCCACTTCGTTATCGACCCACACCGTATCTTTCCAACCCTGATCTTCCGGCAATGGCGTGCTGCCATTGACGCGTTTAATCAGAAAAGCCACTCCCTGAATATGGAACTCCTGTGGGGTGTTGGTATGGACTATCCAGCGCTCAAAACTGCCCTGTAAACTTTGAAAGTCGTTACGGTTCATATTCCATAACGCACCGTTGATATCGGGGGTAGCCCCCCCCCCGAGGGAGAATTCGCGGGTGCGGCTAATGCCGCCGTCGATCAGCTGATCGGACAACAAGCGCATCGGCAGATTATCGGTGACCAAGGGTAACAGCCCGGTCGGTTTAAGCGTCAGCACCGTGGTATTGACCAGTATCGATGAGGGTTCAAAAAAGCCGCGTACCCGATCCATCAGACCGGCCGCTTCGCCGGCGGTGATGACCACGTCTTCCCCTTTGGACATATCGATAAGAATTTCACGCCGCTCGCCAGGCGCCAGCGACAGCCAGGTGACCGGCACCGGCGCAGGCAAGAACCCCTGGTCGCCGGCAACGACTTGCATGGCGCGGCCGTCGCTGAGTTGCAACTGATAACGCCGAGCGTTGGAGGCATTGAGCAGCCGCAGACGCACCCAACCGCGCGACACTTCCACAAAGGGGCTCTGCGCGCCGTTCACCAGCAGAGTATCGCCGAGGAAACCGCCGCTGGCGGGTGGGTTGTACACCGGCTGGCCGAAATTATCCAGCCGTTTGTCCTGGATGATAAGCGGGAAGTCATCGACGCCATAATGATTCGGCAGCGGCAGCACTTTGCTTAGCGCATCCTCCACCAGCCATAGCCCCGCCAGGCCGTTATAGACATGCGGCGCCATACGATTAGGGGTATTGGCATGGTACCAACAGGTGGCCGCCGGCTGACGGATCGGCAGCACCGGTGACCAGTCCGCGCCCGGCGACATCATCCGCGCCGCTCATTAGCGTACCGGGCATCTGCAGACCGCTGACGGTCATCGCCACGGGTTCATTCAGCCGATTGTTATAAATAAGCTTGACGTCATCACCGTTGAACACCCGTACCGTCGGGCCGAGATAACCGCCGTTGATGCCCCAGGTGGCGGCGCGTCGGCCGGCGGCAAAGGTCCAGTGCGAACGCTGCAGCGTCAGAAATAACGGCGGCCCGCGGCGTGATTCCAGCAAGGGTGGGATCGGCAGCGCCACGGGCGCATCGGCGGCTCGCGCCCGCAGCGGCAGCGCGCTGGCCGCAAGCGTAACCCCGGTTGCCTGAATAAACCGACGCCGACTGAGTGACATATCTGCTCCATTAGACACGGCAAAGCTTTTCTCGTCATGTCCGGCCTGCGTCAGGCCGGGAAATCATCAACCGTACACCGGGACCGAATTGGCGCCTGGGCCTCTATTCGTCCCGGCCACGGTCTTATTGTTACGGACCCGGCCGGCATTAAGCATTAAGGGGAAAGGCTTTCGCCATTGCAGCACCCGCCGTTCGTCAAGTCGCGACCGACGGTCTGGGGTCGAAAACTTTCAGCGCTCCAGCGTTTCTCGCCTGGCCACTTCCGCGTTCAAATCGTCGAGCTTGTTTTTCATCACTTCCCGACAGTGTCGGGTCAATGCGCGCACCTGCTCACGGCTATAACCGGCCGTTTCAACCGGCGGCAAAATTTCGATGATGACCAAGCCGTTGGACCAGCGATTGAGTTTGATTTTGTTCGAGGTATTGGAAACGCAAATTGGCACAATAGGAACCTCGGCGGCAATCGCGGTGTAGAACGCCCCGGTTTTAAAGGGCAGCAAACCGCGACCGCGGCTTCGGGTCCCTTCTGGAAACATCCAGATGGAAATATTGCGCTTTTTGATACTCTGTACGGTTTCGGTAAGCGTGCTATGGGCGCGGGCGCTGTTATCGCGATCGATAAGCAAATTGCCGGTCAACCAGTAAAGCGGTCCAAACAGCGGGATCCATAGCAGGCTTTTTTTTCCCACCGTTACGGTACGCGGCTGCACGACATAGGCCGCGGTCACCATATCGTAGTTGTTCTGATGATTGGCAATATAAATGCAATTTTGCGGCAGCGTCACGCCTTCAGGATGGCGAACTTCCACCCGGATGCCAAACAGGGGCGACATACGGCCAAACCAGCGGCCGAAGGTGGCGACATGACGAGGGTCTCGCGGGCTGAACAAGCAATAAATCAAGCCAAAAACGCAGATGATTATTGACAACAGCACCACCAAAATGGTGCGAACAATAGCGAGCATAGTTACCCCTTAACCTTCAGCCGTCGCTAGTATACCGGCTTCCTGACAAAATACACGGTTATTCCCCCGGCCGTCGGGCGGTATTAAAAAACACGGAGGATCATCACCTGTCACCACAGAGAAAACCGGCCGGGGGATGCCCGGCCGGCGCAGGTATTACGCCGTTTCCTCTTCGCCGGCGCCGGCCAGCGGATCGTTGATTTCCACCCGATCGATTTGTTGCAGTCCGCGCGGCAACAAAGTTCCCTTACGCCCGCGTTCAGCGCTGAATTTCTGCAAGTCTTCCGGGCGAAGAGTGAGCTTGCGTTTGCCGACATAAAAAGTAACGGAGGCTTTGGTGGACAGCAGATACAGACCGGCGAGACGATCCTTGCCCGCCGCCGCATCCGCGGAGGGGATGGAGATGATTTTATTGCCTTTTCCTTTCAACAGCTGCGGCAGATCGTCGACCGGGAACATCAGCAGACGCCCGGCTTGGGTGAACGCCAACAGCTTATCGGCGGCGCCTTTTATCCATAGCGGCGGCATGACTTTGGCATTTTCCGGCAGCGTCAACAGCGCCTTACCGGCGCGATTGCGCGCCACTAAATCGCTAAAACTGCACACGAAACCGTAGCCGGCATCGGAGGCCATCAGCAATTTCTGATCGTCAGCGCCGGTGAGCATTTGCTCGACCGAGGCGCCCGGCGGTAGCGTTAGTTTACCGGTCAGCGGTTCACCCTGGCCGCGCGCCGACGGTAGACCGGCGGGCTCTAAGGCGTAGCTGCGTCCGGTGGAGTCGATGAACACCACCGGTTGGTTGCTCTTGCCGCGCACCGACGACAGGTAATTGTCGCCGGATCGGTAACCGAGCCCGCTCGGATCGATATCGTGGCCTTTGGCGCTGCGCACCCAGCCCATGATCGACAGGCTCACCGTCACCGGCTCCGACGGAATCAGCTCATTTTCGCTCAGCGCTTTCGCCTCGTCGCGTTCCACCAGCGGCGAGCGGCGCGCATCGCCGTAAGCGGCGGCATCCGCCTCGATTTCTTTTTTCAGCAGGTTGCTCAGCTTGCGTTCCGAGGCCAGGATCGCCTGGATTTTGTCGCGTTCCTTCTCCAACTCATCCTGTTCGCTGCGGAGCTTCATTTCTTCTAATTTGGCCAAGTGGCGGAGTTTTAATTCGAGAATGGCGTCAGCCTGGGTTTCGCTCAGCTCGAATCGCTGCATCAGAACCTGTTTCGGCTCATCCTCGGTGCGGATAATGTGGATAACCTCATCCAGGTTGAGGTAGGCCACCAACAGGCCGGTCAGGATATGCAACCGGCGCAGGACTTTCTCCAGGCGGAAGTTCAGCCGGCGGCGTACGGTGTCGCGACGATAAACCAACCACTCCGACAGAATCTCGTGCAGGTTTTTCACCGCCGGACGGCCGTCCAGCCCGATCATGTTCATATTGACGCGATAGCTGCGTTCCAAATCGGTAGTGGCGAAAAGATGGTTCATGACCTGCGCCAGGTCAACGCGGTTGGAGCGCGGGACGATGACCAGGCGGGTCGGGTTTTCATGGTCCGATTCGTCGCGCAAATCCTCCACCATCGGCAATTTTTTCGCGCGCATCTGACTGGCTATCTGTTCCAGAACCTTAGCGCCGGACACCTGATGCGGCAACGCGCTGATAACCGCCTCGCCCTCCTCGATGGTCCACAGCACGCGCATGCGCACGGAGCCGCGGCCGGTCTGGTAAATCTTGCGTAGATCGTCATGGGGAGTAATGATTTCCGCCTCGGTGGGAAAATCCGGCCCCTTTACATGTTCCAGCAAGTTTTCCAACGTGGCGGAAGGATTGCCCAGCAGCGCAATCGCCGCGGCCGCCACTTCGTTGATGTTATGAGGCGGTATCGCGGTCGCCATCCCGACCGCGATACCGGTCGTGCCGTTCAGCAACACATTCGGCAACCGCGCCGGCAGCATCTTCGGCTCTTCTAGCGTCCCGTCGAAGTTGGGTACGTAATCCACCGTGCCTTGCCCCAATTCGCCGAGCAGTACTTCGGCATAGCGGGACAGGCGCGATTCCGTGTAGCGCATGGCGGCGAAGGATTTGGGATCGTCCGGCGCCCCCCAGTTACCCTGGCCATCCACCATCGGATAGCGATAAGAGAAGGGTTGCGCCATCAGCACCATGGCTTCGTAGCAGGCGCTATCGCCGTGGGGATGATATTTCCCCAGTACGTCGCCGACGGTGCGCGCCGACTTTTTGTATTTCGCGCTGGCGTTCAGCCCCAGTTCCGACATCGCATAAACGATGCGGCGTTGCACCGGCTTGAGCCCGTCGCCGATAAACGGTAGCGCACGATCCATGATGACGTACATGGAATAATTGAGGTACGCGTTTTCGGTAAATTTATGCAGCGCCAGGCGTTCGACACTGTCATGAGTCAGCTCGCTCATTGATTATTGTTTCCTCTGACCGCGGTATGGCCACGTGAGCAGTCACATCCCATACGCCGCGGGTATGGGGTTCGTGAGCATGATACTACCCTATCCGCCCCCTCGCTGTCACAGGACTCGCGCGGGTGCCAATACGTCAGCGTGGCTTAGGCCCCGCTGCGTTCAGTATAATAAGTGGTCGAATCACGGATGCGATAAAATATCACGAGCATCCGGCCCGCGTCTTTGGTTAACTAATGGCGCCCCCGAACGAAAGTGAAACAGAGGAAGCGATGATCACGGTAATTGCAGAAATCAAAGTCAAACCGGGACGAAGAGAAGCGGTTTTAGCCGCTATCGAAGCGCTCAGGCCGAACGTGCTGGCCGAAGACGGATGCGGCGAATACACTTTGCTCACCGACTATAAAGCGCAAGTACCGTGGCGTAAAACCGCTCCCGACTCCATTTTTATGCTGGAACAATGGAAGAGCATTCGGCATTTGGAGCAGCACCAACAAACGGCACATATGGATGCCCATCGCGCCAATATTCGCGATGACGTGATGGATGTCACATTTCATATTTTAGAGAGACGCTCGGGAGCGTAATAGGCGCCATACATATGGGCCGGGCGCGACGACATTATTGTCGTTGATCGCGCCAAAACAAGGGGAAGAGAGGCTGGCGCTAACGGGCGTGCCGTTAGCGCCGGTCGGAATCAAAAGATCAATTTAAAGACACCGGTCAACGTCAGCAGGCCGACGATAAAAATAATGGCAATTATCCACAGAAATATTTTCATTCCCTGTTCCTTCTCGTTAAGTGATTATCGTTTTGACCATAAGTCGATGATATCGTTATTTGAGTATAGAAGAGGAATCAGGATTTACCGTATCGGCCGCAAGAAAATTGTCCGTCGCGCAAGGGACACCGCCTGACAGAAAGCCGTCTTGCGCGGACCGGGACCGGGCGCGCGGGAAAACCCCGCGGCGGCGGCCCGGCCGCTTAGGCATGTTGACGTATACGGGCGTCCAACGCGGCGGCGTCGGCGATGTGCGGCGCGGATCAACATTTTGCCCAGCGTCAGCGCCCGTCGCTGGCAAGCGTGGCGCATTTCGGCGTCTTGAATCCCGTCCAGATCGCTAACGTGGGCCAGCCCCACCGTACGCCGGATAAGCTCTGTGCCGCAGTACCCTATCGCGTCCTGTAACACTTCACGCAAAAACAGCTGTACATAACCGGGCTCCGCCAAGGTGTGGTCACGGCTTTTTTCCGCCGCCAGGCCGTGAAATCCCTCACTGAATGCCTGCCAGACTTCCTGCACATCGCGCAGGCGATGCTCGCGTCCCGCTGCGGCTTCGCGCGGCGGCAAGAGCCCCGGCAAACCGCAGTAATTGAGCAACAAATTACCCACCGCGGTGCCGATATCGAACCCCACGGGACCATAGTAGCCAAATTCAGCATCGATCACCTTTAGGCGCTCGCGGGCGACGAAAAGGGAACCGCTGTGGATATCTCCATGCAGCAGCGCTTCCGCTTTCGTCAAGAAACGGTGTTTGAGCACCGCCACCCTGAGCTTCAGCTCCCGATCGTCGCGCAGCGCGGCCGCTTCCAGTTCGGGCTCATAGGCGTTGCGCTCATGGACCCGATAGGGGTCGGTAAAGAACAGATCTTCCGTTATGCGGCACATTTCAGGGTTGGAAAAACGGGCGACTTCGCTTTTTTTCTCCTCGGGCGGCTGAAAGAAATCAGAGGTGTGAAACAATGTCTGCGCCAGATACTCGCCCAGCTGACGGGCGGCATCAGGATACCACGCCCCCTTCACCAGCTCGTTGCGCCAGATGAGATGATCGGAAAGATCTTCCAGCACCATCGTCGCCTGGAGCGGATCGTGATGTATCACCCGCACCGTGTGCTGCAGGCAATAGCGGCCATGAATCAGCAGCGTTTCCGCTTCGATACGCGCCCGATCGAGCGTCAGCGGCCAGGATTCCCCGACGCAGCGCACGTACGGCAGCGCCTGTTTGACGATGACCCGGCTGACGCCGTCAGCCTGTAAAATTTTGAATACCAGATTGAGATTGCCGTCACCAATCTCCTGCGCGGCAATAAGCGCGCCGGGGTCGCTTACGCCGGCGAACCGGCGGGCATAGGCCACCGCGTCAGCGGCGGTAAGCTGTCATATCGACTTCCCTGATTAGCTGCTAAAAGGCCGTAAAGGCGTAAAACTATTTAGACGTCTATATATCTTGATGGCATGCTGGCAGAATAGTAAACTAGATGCAATAACCAGTAAGGGACAACAGCAATGCTGACGTTTAGCACCACCAGCCTGCGGGTCAGGGAAAATCAATTATGGATTTTGGATCAGCAGGCGTTGCCGCAGCAACAACGCTGGCATCCTGCGCAGACGGTGGCGCAATTGGTGGATCACATCCGCGCGCTGCGCGTGCGCGGCGCGCCGCTTATCGGTCTGTCCGCCAGCCTGCTGTTGGCCTGTAGCGATGCAATCAATTCTGGACTAATTTGCAAACAATTCTGGACTCCCATAACCCCTAAAAAATGGCTATTTTGGACAGTCCAGAATTGTTTGCAAACAGGAAATCAGGCGAAATTACGAATGACCAACTCGCGTCTACTATGACGGTTCTTGCCTAATGAGTATTTTAGGTCAACAACGTCGATATGAAGGTTTTTGAAGATGAGCCTCATTTCTGGGATATCATTAACTGAAATCACCATTCTTCCTGCTATTGAATGAGCAAGGCTATCAATGATGCTGTATTGCTCCAGGCCAAACGCTGCGCCATAGCCTTGAGTCTTCCAGTAAGGTGGATCAAGATAGAACAATGAGTGTGGCCTATCATATTTTTCAATACAAGCCTGCCACCCAAGATGCTCTATGGTTGCATGGGATAAACGCAGGTGAGCCTGTGATAGCTGTTCTTCGATTCTTAAGAGGTTCAATGACTGTGATCGCACAGCCGAAGTACCAAAGTTCTGCCCGCTCACTTTGCCACCAAATGTGAGCTGCTGAAGACAGTAAAAGCGGGCGGCTCGCTGTATATCGGTCAGCGTTTGCGGAGGTATTTCTTTCAGCCAATCAAACAGCTGCCTGCTGCTCAAGGCCCACTTGAACTGGTGGACGAATTCCTCCAAATGGTACTTGACTACCCGATAGAGGTTTATCAAATCCCCGTTGATATCGTTCAACACTTCGACTGTGGATGGATCCTTGCTGAAAAACAGCGCAGCTCCTCCACAGAATGGTTCAACGTAGAATTTGTGCGCAGGAAAGCACGGTAAAATATGTTTAGCCAGCCTCCGCTTTCCTCCCACCCATGGTATGATTGGTGTATTCATCAATATAGTTCCTACATATAAATATAAGTTTTACCGATCAATTATTGGTTATTGATCGTCAAAATAATTATCACTCATGCAGAAATATACAGATACAAACAGAGCCGTAGAGTATAAATATCGCTATTCATTTTTCTGTGTCACTGCTGCTGGTTCCGGTCACATCCGATCACTGATTCCGATTTCACCCGATCACTAATTCTGATTTCATCCGATCACTGATTCCGGTCGCCCGATCAGCGATTCCGATTCTGTCCGATCGCTCATCTTCTGTTCCGCCATACTCTGGAGACTTTTAGCTTCCGGGGGCATGGCACGTAAAAAGAAGAAAGCGAGAACGGAAATGTGCATCTATATTAATGTTTTACGTATGAAATTCGAGCAGCGTCGCTCGAATCGCACTATCGCAGCAGCGCTCGGCATAGGCTGTACTACCGTGCACGATATCCTCGGCCGATTCACGGTAGCTAACCTGGTCTGGCCATTGCCGGCGGAACTGTCCCCCGTCGACCTCGACCGCCTGCTCTATCCCGGCAAATCCGGAAAAGTTATCAATACCTTACCCAGCTGGCTTGATATCGATACCGAGTTAAGCCGCAAGGGCATGACCAAGCAGCTGCTCTGGATGGAATATCAGTCCTCCGTGGGCGGTGATGCCCTCGGTTACTCACAGTTTTGTGCACTGTTCCGTGACTGGAAAAAGAAGCAGCGGCGTTCCATGCGCATGGAGCACAAGGCTGGCGAAAAGCTCTTCATCGACTTCTGTGGCCCCACCGTACCTATCGTCAACCCTGCGACGACCCTGTACACGATTCTGTGTAAATGCCTTTTCTCAGAAGTGACCGTCCAGGCGGTCACCGAACTCGATAATAAAGCGGCTTATTGCCATGCGCCAGTCCCTCAAAGGCATTGTCCATTTCTGTGAGGCCGCCTGTATCGCCAGCCACACCACCTTTTTCACTGCGTCGTCGGTCGGGAACACCTGGCGCTTTTTGATGGCATGCCGGATCACGCTGTTTAACGACTCGATGGCGTTGGTCGTGTAGATCACCTTGCGGATGTCCGTTGGGTAGGCAAAGAACGTGGCCAGATTGGCCCAGTTTGCCTGCCAGCTTCGACTTATTTGCGGGTAGCGGATGTCCCAGGCACTGGAGAACGCTTCCAGCGCCTGCAAGCCGGCTTCTTCCGTAGGGGCCTGATAGATAGCTTTCAGGTCGCGGGTGACGGCCTTGTAGTCCTTCCAGGAGACGAACCGCAGGCTGTTGCGCACCATATGTACGATACACAGCTGGAGCCGCGCCTCCGGATACACCGCGTTAATAGCGTCAGGGAAACCTTTCAGCCCGTCTACGCAGGCGATAAGGATATCGTTCAGGCCGCGGTTTTTCAGCTCTGTCAGCACGTTCAGCCAGAACTTTGCGCCTTCATTTTCGGCCAGCCACATACCTAGCAACTCTTTCTGGCCTTCGATGTTGATGCCCAGCGCCAGGAACACAGATTTGTTGATGATGCGGCTGTCCTGCCGGACTTTTAGAACGATACAGTCAAGATAAACAATGGGATAGACTGCATCCAGAGGCCGGTTTTGCCATTCGACAACCTGCTCCATGACCGCATCGGTGACCTTTGAGACCAGCGCCGGCAAGACATCGGCGTCATACAGCTCTTTGAACACGGCGGCGATCTCGCGGGTGGTCATCCCTTTGGCGTACAACGATAAAATCTGGTTATCCATCCCGGTAATCCGGGTCTGGTTCTTCTTCACCAGTTGCGGTTCAAAGGAACCGTCACGATCGCGCGGAGTACGCAGCGCCAGCGGGCCATCGCCAGTGGTAACGGTTTTTGTGGAATAGCCGTTGCGGGCGTTGGTCCCCGGTTTAGGCTGATTTTTATCGTAGCCGAGGTGATGGGTCATTTCGGCATTGAGAGCTGCTTCGACGCTAATTTTTTTCAGCAGCCGATCGAAGTGACTGAGATCTTCAGGGGTTTTGAGATTTTTGGCCAGTTCGTTAGCCAGAGCCTGCAACTGTTTTTCGTCCATAAATTAACCTGTTTTTGATGTTGGATTGAACATATCAAAATCAGGCAAATACACAAATTTCTAAACAGGCTCGTCGGAATCTGCAGCTGCTCCAAAACTGACCCACTGTGCCAATTTAAGCGCTACCACCTCCTGCGGAAAAATCTCAAGAAAAATGCCCATAGGAGACAATGAAAACCCAAGACAACAGATGCTGGTCAGCACATGCATATTTAGCCTCTCTGCTATGCCAAAAGGCGGCTCAGCTGGACACCTGTCGCGGTTTACGGGAATGACAGTGAAAATTCGCTTTGCCCTCACGTATCGGCGCGTTGAAGCTCCTGAGGGAATTTTAAGTGCTTTTCGCGCTTCTCTCGTCTGCGGCATAGGCCACATCAAACAGAAGTAGGTCGGTTGGTTTTACTTTGGTAGGATGGTGCAGATTTCAATTGACACTGACAAATTGGCACTGATATGCGTCGCCTTCTGCATTGAAGATTATGCATATAGCCGCATTAAACGATCGTTTTTAACGATCGATGTCACTGTATCGATCGCCCGTAGCAATTTGAAACGAACGTGTGACAGTCGTTAAATAGGCGGCGTCTTTGTAAAAATATAAATACACCCACAATGTTTTCATGTAGAGAAAAAATGAATAACAAACATATTGAAGAATGCTTTAATGCTGAAGTGCTTATATCTGGCAAAAAATTTTCATGGCTGAAACTGCTACGCCGTGCTATTAAATGCCCTGAAAGAAGATTTTATTTTTGGCTCAGGGTGTGCCAATTGGCGTCTTGTCGTAAAAATTACCTCATCAATAAATTAACATGTAAAATACACCGAAATTTAAATCGAAAATAGGCTTTGTTGAATAAATCGAACTTTTAGGTGACTGGCGGCTCTGATCACTACATTCGTTTCAACATCAGGTCCCCATGGCAAAGCAAAAGTTTAAAATCACCAACTGGCCCGCATATAACAATGCGCTCAGGCAGCGGGGGGACCTGACAGTATGGCTTGATGAGTCAGCCATTGCTGCATGGACTGAGAGTACACACCTGAACATCGTGGCCGGCCGCTTCACTACACCGATATGGCCATTACCACGGTTCTGATGATAAAGCGCGTGTTTAACCTTTCGCTCCGAGCGTTACAGGGTTTCGTTGACTCGATTTTTAAACTGATGGGGCTGTCGCTGCGCTGCCCAGATTACTCTCTGGTCAGCCGACGAGCAAAAACCGTCGACATCAGCATAAAAACGCCAACCCGCGGCGAAATCTCACACCTGGTCATCGATGGCACCGGTCTGAAAGTCTTCGGCGAAGGCGAATGGAAAGTCAGGCAGCATGGGGCTGAGAGGCGCAGAGTATGGCGCAAGCTTCATCTGGCAGTAGATAGCGTGACACATGAAATTATCTGTGCCGATTTATCGCTAAGCGGTACGACAGATGCACAGGCGCTGCCCGGGCTGATTAACCAAACCCACCGAAAAATCAGGGAAGCGTCGGCTGACAGTGCTTACGATACGCGTTACTGTCATGATGCTCTGCTGAGGAAAAAAATAAAGCCGCTTATCCCACCGCGAAGTGGTGCGCAATATTGGCCAGCTCGATACCATGAGCGTAACCATGCGGTGGCAAATCAGCATCTGAGCGGCAATAACGATACCTGGAAAAAGAAAGTAGTTTATCATCGGCGTTCACTGGCTGAAACGGCCATGTTCCGGTTTAAAACACTTCTGGGTGGTCATCTGAGTCTGCATGACTATGACGCGCAGGTAGGTGAGGCAATGGCAATGGTTAAAGCACTTAACCGGATCACACTGTTAGGAATGCCAAACAGCGTCCGCATCATGTAACAATCGCCCTGATAGGGAGGAAGTCGTCACAAATTTCGGATTTATTCAACAAAGCGGGTTTTAGGTTAAAAAAACAACCCAGCCTTAAACCTAGCTATGTTGCTGGGAAAAATCAAAAAAAGCAGAAAAACTACTAGCGTGTCAAATCATTCAACTCACGGTCGGACAACCCGGTAAACTGTTTCACCGCAGTCCGAGTTAGGCCGCTGTCGGGCATATGTTGGGCAATCTTGAGCGAGGCAAGCTTTTCACCTTCTTGCAGCCCTTCCTGCCGACCTTTCTGCTCACCAAGCTGGATGCCTTCTTGACGTCCGAGTTGGATGCCCTTCTGGATGCCCTTAGCTTCAAGCTGCTCTGCAATGGCCATGATGTCCTCCCGGTAGTCAGTGGTTTTGGCGGCGATATGCTGTAGGAATTGCGATTCATCCGAAGTATTTCCCCATTCTGCAATATAGTACATCAGGCTACGGAACTGCTCTTTCGGTATCGCCCATAGATTGAGTAGACGGGCGATATCAGTGGCTAGTTCTAACATGTCCCGCGTTCGGATGTGCTTCTGTACTAACTCTACAGAGCTACCCGCCGATGAGACAGTATTTCATCATCCGGCATAGCGGTGATATCAACCAGCGGGAATGCTTGCCTGTAGACTGATTCTGCCAGTTCAGGGTCAGCAAAGCAATCGAGCCATTGGGTGCTGTACGGGTAGGGCGATGTGATACCGTGGTAGAACAGGAGTGGAATCACCACCGGCAAAGAGTCATTGCCTTGCTCAAGGTGCCGCTGCATGGCAGCTACCGCATACCGCATCAGGCGAAACGCCATCAGCTTTTCCGGGCGGCTCTGGTGTTCGATGAGGCAGTAGACGTAACCATCATGGCCGGTCGTGGTCTTCATCGAATACAGCATGTCCGAGCATTGGCTCTTTAGGTCGTCTTCGATGAAGCTGCCCGATTCCATCGCTAGTGTGCCGAAATCGCAGCGCTCACGCAGATGGGGTGGCAAATGCACTTCCAGAAAGTCTCTGGCTACAGCAATATCGCCGAGGAACTTTTTGAACAGGGAGTCATGTTGAGATAGTGAGGATTTTGTCATCGGCGCAGTATACCTTGCTCCGGTTACGGTATGCCATCGAAATCCCCGACCCCTCAACGAGCCGGGGCGACCGTCAGTGCCTCTGTGCGAACTGGCCGAGTTCGGACTTATGCCAGCGGGTCAGGGTATCGGTGAGCATGAAGGTGTTGCTCTGGCTGGCTTCAGCAAGCAAGTTATCAATTTCACTCATCACGCTACCCACGTTCTCACGTTTGCGCACAAGCTGCCGGATGGTTCGTCTCTCAGCGTCCACGATGGCAGATTGCTGATGCGATTAGGTGCTTTTATCGAGGCGAGGAATGCAAACTGTACTGCATGGTTATGCAAATTACTGAACGGGGTATTCTGAAATATTCTGAAGGGTAAGGGGCTACTTACGTAACTCCTTGATAAATATGGCTGGGGTACCAGGATTCGAACCTGGGGTGCCGGAATCAGAATCCGGTGCCTTACCGTTTGGCGATACCCCAAAAATATGGTGGCTACGACGGGAATCGAACCTGTGACCCCAGCATTATGAGTGCTGTGCTCTAACCAGCTGAGCTACGTAGCCGTTTTATTACCGTTTTTAGCAACAGACCTTGAATTCGGCAGATCATATTGGCTGGGATACCAGGATTCGAACCTGGGGGGGATCAAAACCCGCTGCCTTACCGCTTGGCTACATCCCATCTAAGCCGTAATTGCAGCGCTTTTCGCCCGTGAAACTAAGCGAGATGGCTGGGGTACCAGGATTCGAACCTGGGCGTGGCGGGATCAAAACCCGCTGCCTTACCGCTTGGCTATACCCCATTTGCTGCTAACCGAAACAATGGTGCGGGAGGCGAGACTTGAACTCGCACACCTTGCGGCGCCAGAACCTAAATCCGGTGCGTCTACCAATTTCGCCACTCCCGCAAAGAAAGTATGGTGGCTACGACGGGATTCGAACCTGTGACCCCAGCATTATGAGTGCTGTGCTCTAACCAGCTGAGCTACGTAGCCAACTTTCCGCATGACCTACATTATTTATTCGGCGCTGCGGGGCAGCATTATGCGGAGTTGATGAACTTCAGTCAACCCCTTTTTTTTCGCTAAACCGGCATTGCGCGGGCCGTTTGTCTGGCTTATGAACAACCTGACGATAAAAGCGGCTAACGCAATGATTTTCCCGCGCTCCCGGGCGTAAATCGCGGGTCGGCATGGGGGCTTTTTGACCAGGGCAACAAGGATGATTAACGAGGGCGGCAGAGCTCCTGTTCGCGGGGGTGATTACCCGCGAGCGAAGCTCAGCACGACACCCGCCTCACCTCATGCAAACGCCAGCGGAAGCCCAGCCTGCCCTACGGCGATGGGGGCCCGTTCGGCTGCCGACCTGCGTCGAGGGGCAAAGGCCCAGGGGACACCTGCCCGCGACCTGCTCGACAGAACGGCGGTGCGGGCGGGTGCCCGTCAATAGGCCGAAGCGTGTACACCCACCGCGCGACCGGAGGGATCGTCCATTTTCTTGAAGGATTCATCCCATTCAATGGCCTTGGCGGAAGAGCAGGCCACGGACGGACCGCCCGGGACGCATTCCGCGGCGCTCGGTAACGGGAACAGCGCTTCAAACATCTCCCGGTACAGATAACCTTCTTTGGAGGTGGGCGTGTTGTACGGAAAACGGAAATGCGCATTGGCCAACTGCCGATCGCTGATTTGCTCCGCGGCGATGACTTTCAGGCTATCGATCCAGCTGTAGCCCACGCCGTCGGAGAACTGCTCTTTTTGCCGCCAGGCGACGCTCTCCGGCAGGTAATCGGCGAAGCACTCGCGCAAAACGTGTTTTTCAATTTTGCCGTTGCCACACATCTTATCCTGCGGGTTGATTCGCATAGCCACGTCCAGGAATTGCTTATCAAGGAAGGGAACACGCGCTTCGACGCCCCAGGCGGACATCGTTTTGTTGGCGCGGGCGCAGTCATACATATGCAGGGCCTGTAGCTTACGCACCAGCTCTTCGTGGAACTCTTTCGCGTTCGGCGCCTTGTGGAAATAGAGGTAGCCACCGAAAACTTCATCGGCGCCTTCGCCGGACAGGACCATTTTGATGCCCATCGCTTTGATCTTGCGCGACATTAAATACATTGGCGTCGAAGCGCGAATGGTGGTGACATCATAGGTTTCGATGTGGTAAATCACGTCGCGAATCGCGTCCAGCCCTTCTTGCACCGTGAAATGGATTTCATGATGCACCGTGCCCAGCGCCGCCACCACTTTACTGGCGGCGCTCAGATCCGGCGAGCCTTCCAGGCCCACGGCGAAGGAGTGCAACTGCGGCCACCAGGCTTCGCTTTTGGCCTGGTCTTCCACCCGGCGGGCGGCGTATTTTTTGGTGATGGCGGAGATAATGGAAGAATCAAGCCCGCCGGACAAGAGTACGCCGTAAGGCACGTCGGACATCAGATGGCTTTTCACCGACTCCTCAAGCGCCGCCTTCAGCGCCGCCTTATCGGTAACGTTGTCCTTCACCCGATCATAGTCGAACCAATCACGCTGATAGTACTGGCGCATTTCGCCGTCCTGGCTCCAGAGATAGTGGCCGGGAGGAAATTCCTGTAGCGTGCGGCAGACCGGAACCAGCGCTTTCATTTCCGATGCGACGTACAGGTTACCGTGCTCGTCATGACCTATATACAGAGGAATGATGCCCATGTGATCGCGGCCGATCAAATAGGCGTCTTTTTCCGTGTCGTACAGGATAAAAGCGAACATGCCGCGCAGTTCATCCAAAAATTCCGGACCTTTTTCCTGATACAGGGCCAGGATCACCTCACAATCGGAACCGGTTTGAAAAGCGTAGCGATCGCCTAGCTGTTCGCGGATAAGCTGATGGTTATAGATCTCGCCATTGACCGCCAGCACATGGGTGTGCGCCGCGTTATAAAGGGGTTGGGCGCCGGTATTGACGTCGACGATAGACAGACGCTCATGGGCCAGTATCGCTTTATCGCCCTCATAGACACCGGACCAGTCGGGGCCGCGATGACGCATCAAGCGGGAGCATTCCAACGCCTGTTTACGCAGTTCGACCGGATCGGTCTTCAGATCCAGCACCCCAAAAATAGAACACATAGCTTTTCCCTCATGATTAATCCCGGCGGTCGCCGCGTCGCCGCTTGCGCCGTCACGTTAGCAACGATTTAGCACCAAAACGGTCTAACAATTCAATATCCATACAGAAATAAACCCTATCAGCCAGATAATATCTAATAAAATGGGCAATAAATTACATAAAAAGCAGCAAAGCAGAAGAAAAAGGCGCGTTCATTGCGAATTCAATAATGGGTTTTTTACCGCCGGCGGTCATGACCCGGGTGCAGCGCGTGACCGCCTTGCCGATCCAGCAGGCCAAACGGGCCCTCTGAACGAGGGAATGGAGAAAGCATCACGGAGCAAACCGGGCAGGGCCGCGTTCGCCGGGCAGGGGCCTCCCAGCCGGGCAGCGCCGGGAAAGAATGGGGAAAACCGGCTACGGGTTGCTTCGCCGGGCGGTCCTTAAGGTAAGGCGCAGCGGTGTTACAGTCTTGGCCAAGAGGCGATGTCCGCACCGCGCCACGTGCCCCGGAGGGGTAGATCAGCGGTGCGCGGGCGAATCGTTTTCCAACAGCCGCTGTAGCAGCACACCGTTAAGCATAGCGCGTTTGACCAGGGCAAACGCGCCGATGGCCGAACTGTGGTCCAGCGCCGAGATGACGACCGGTAAATTTTGCCGGAAGGCTTTCAGCACCTGATTGTCGATACAGCGCTGTACGGCCGGCAGCAAAATTTTGTGGGCTTCGGTGATTTCACCCGCCAGTACCACTTTTTGCGGATTGAACAGATTGATGCTCAGGGCGATTACCTTGCCCAATTGGCGCCCCACTTGTTCGATGACTTCCACCGCCAGCCCGTCGCCGCGGTTGGCGGCCTGGCAAATGGTGTCTATCCGACAGTCGTCCGCCGTCAGTTTGCTGGCATAACCCTGGCTGAGCAACAGACGCACCCGTTGCTCTATCGCGGCATTGGCGGCAATGGTTTCCAGACAGCCAAAATTGCCGCAGTGGCAGCGCTCTCCCAGCGGGTCGACCTGAATATGGCCCATTTCACCGACGTTGCCGTTGCTGCCAAGGAATATCTGGCCATTAATCAAAATCCCCGCGCCGGTACCGCGGTGCAGACGTACCAAAATAGAATCGACGCAGTCCTGGGTTGCACCAAAATAGTGCTCCGCCAGCGCCAAACTGCGTATGTCGTGGCCTACAAACGCGGTAAGATTGAAGCGCTGTTCTAACTGCTCGACCAGGGGCCAATGGTGAACCTGTATATGGGGCATGTAGCGGACAATGCCGGAGAAGGGATCGACCAGCCCCGGTAAAATCACCGAGATAGCGATAAGCTCGCGGATTTTACGTTGCGCCTGTTTGAGAAAGTCGGCGATAGCCTCCATGAGCGCCAGCTCTAAGGTCTGCTGTGTCCGCTGCGGAAGCGGGAAGTACGCCTCCATTAGGGCCTTGCCGCTCAAATCATAGAGCATGATGGTCGCATCGTGCCGGCCGAGGCGCACGCCGATGGCCTGGAAGGCGCGGGTCTCGGCCACGATAGAGATCGCCCGCCTGCCGCCGGTGGACGCTTGCTGATCCACTTCGCGAATCAAGCCGCGTTCCAGCAATTGGCGGGTAATCTTGGTGATACTGGCGGGCGCGAGCTGACTCTGTTCGGCTATCTGGATGCGGGAAATTGGCCCCATTTGATCGATGAGACGGTAGACCGCCGCGCTATTCAACTGTTTAACAAGGTCCATATTGCCTATCGGGGTCTGTCCGCCTGGTGTCATCGCTTACTCGCTTATGGTCAAACTTCGTTGCCGTTAACGATAGTTTTACTGATATTATAATCGCGGGTGAAGGCGGTTAAATTGGCGATTTTGCCCACCGTCAGCGTCCCTAACCTCGCGTCCGCGCCCATTGCCCGTGCCGGGTAAAGGGTGGCCATGCGCAACGCCTCATCCAGCGCGATACCGGCGCATTCGACACTATTGCGCACCGCTTCAATCATGGTAAGCGCCGAGCCGCTGAGGGTACCGTGCTCATCCACGCACAGGCCATCGCGATAGTATATTGTTTTGCCGGCAAAAATGAACCGATCAATATTCTCGGCGCCGGCCGGGGCGGTGGCATCGGTGACCAGCACCAGGCGATCGCCCTTGATGCGTTTGGCGTTACGCACGTTGGCCCAGTTCACGTGCAGGCCGTCGGTAATAATGCCGCAGTAAATTTCGGGGGCGTCGAACAGGGCGCCGATGACCCCCGGTTCGCGTCCGACCAGCGGCGGCATAGCGTTAAACAGATGGGTGGCGAAGCTGACGCCGGCGGCGAAACCCGCCTTGGCCTGATCATAGGTGGCGTTGGAATGACCGATGGAAACGCGGATACCGGCAGCGCTGAGCCGACGGATCACCAGGGGGTCCACCTGCTCGGGGGCCAGGGTCATTTTGCTGATCACATCGCTGTTCGCGCAAAGAAATTCCACCATCTCTTTCGTTGGCGCGCGCATTAATGCCGGGTCATGGGTACCTTTCTTGGCCGGGCTGAGGTACGGGCCTTCCAGATGCAGTCCCAGCGCCTGATGTTTATGCTGCGCCAAAAAAGCGCGCATCACTTCCACCGCCCGACGCATAAATTCATCGGTACTGGTAATCAGGGTCGGCAGGAAACTGGTGCAGCCGGAACGCTGGTTGGCGGCCTGCATCGTTTCCAGCGTTTCGACAGACAACGCCGCCAGGCTGTCGTTAAACTGCACGCCGCCGCAGCCGTTTAGCTGCAGATCGATGAAACCGGGCGCCAGCGCGGCACCGGCCAGATCGCGGCGTTCAATGCCGGCAGGCAGGCTGTCGGCGGGGCAAATGGCGTCGATAACGCCGTCCGCGACCACCAGGGCGTGGTGATCGAGAATCTCGCTGCCGGTATAGATGCGGCCATTGGTTAAAGCATACATAGTCAGCTCCGGGAGGTTAGTCGGCGGTGTTCAGATTGTCTTGTTCCAGTTCACGGAAGTAGTTGACCGTTTTCACCTTTACTTCCTGAGTGGACGGTTCATCGCACACCATCACGGCTTTAGCATGCAACTGTAGACAGGTAATGGTCCACATATGATTGACGTTTCCCTCTACCGCGGCCTGTAGCGCCTGAGCCTTATTATGCCCTATCACCAGAATCATCACTTCTTCCGCATCCAGCAGCGTACCGACACCCACCGTCAGTGCGTAGCGGGGAACTTGCTCAATGTCGTTATCAAAAAAGCGCGAGTTGGCCCGGCGCGTCTCCTGGGTCAGGGTTTTGATGCGCGTGCGCGACGCCAGGGAAGAACCGGGTTCGTTGAAGGCGATGTGCCCGTCATTGCCGACGCCGCCCATGAACAGGTGAATTTTGCCATAGGATTTGATCTTCTCTTCATAACGGCGGCATTCGGCGTCAATATCCGGTGCGTTGCCGTTCAGGAGATTGATGTTTTCCCGTGGAATGTCGATATAATTAAATAAATTATTATACATGAAGGAATGATAGCTTTCGGGATGTTCGGCGGGCAGACCGACATATTCATCCATGTTGAATGTCACCACCTGCTTGAAACTGACCTGGCCCGCTTTATGCATCTCAATCAGGCTTTTATAGGCCTCCAACGGCGTGCTGCCGGTGGGAAGGCCGAGAATAAACGGACGATCGGCGCTGGGATTGAACGCCTTGATACGGTTGACAATGTGACGGGCGGCCCATTGGCCAACTTGAGCGGCGGTATGTAATGGAATCAGTCTCATGTTTTACCTCGTAAAATGTTGCGGGGCAGTGTATGACCGGGGAGTATAACCGCTGGGCGCCGATGCCGAAATCCGACGTATCGTCCCTCTCTTCGGGGCAACTGCACATTGATTTTTTTTGTATTGAAAAATAAGTTTGCGCTAAATAATAGAATAAGTCACAAAATAGAGCGATTCAAGATGAAATTTTGTAGGAAAACGGCTATTATTTTGCGAAGAGAATTAAATCTTTCGCCGGCGGTGCAAACGTGCTGCCGACGATTGCCACAACAAAGGCGGGGTGCCAGCAGACCTGCCGGTAAAAAAAGTCATGCTAATAGGGAGAAAAGATGAATATACTCAGTTACTTGCAGAAAATAGGCCGGGCGCTGATGGTCCCGGTGGCGACACTGCCCGCCGCCGCTATCCTGATGGGGGTGGGCTATTGGATCGACCCGGTTGGCTGGGGGGGCAGCAATGCGTTGGCGGCCTTTTTCATTAAATCCGGCTCGGCGATTATTGAAAATATGTCGGTGCTGTTCGCCATCGGCGTTGCCTATGGCATGTCGAAAGACAAAGATGGCGCCGCGGCGCTTACTGGTTTCGTCGGCTTCTTGGTGGTCACCACCTTGTGCGCGCCGGCCTCGGTGTCAATGATACAGAAAATTCCCTTGGATCACGTCCCGGCGGCGTTCGGCAAAATCAATAACCAGTTCGTCGGCATCCTGGTGGGGATTATTTCCGCCGAGCTTTACAACCGTTTCAGCCACGTCGAGCTCACCAAAGCGTTGTCGTTTTTCAGCGGACGCCGCCTGGTGCCGATCCTGGTGTCGTTCGTGATGATCTTCATCGCCTTTAACCTGATGTACATTTGGCCGTTGATCTTCAATGCGCTGGTGGCGTTCGGCGAGCATATCCAACAGCTGGGTTCGGTGGGAGCAGGTATCTACGCCTTCTTTAACCGGCTCTTGATTCCGGTCGGTCTGCACCACGCTCTGAATTCGGTGTTCTGGTTCGATGTCGCCGGCATTAACGATATTCCCAAATTCATCGGCGGCCAGCAGTCCATCGAAGCCGGTACCGGTATTATCGGTATTACCGGCCGCTATCAGGCGGGCTTCTTCCCCATCATGATGTTCGGTCTGCCCGGCGCGGCGCTGGCGATTTATCACTGCGCCCGGCCAGAGAACCGCAGTAAAGTCGCGGGAATTATGCTTGCCGCGGCTTTCGCCTCGTTTTTTACCGGCATCACCGAACCGCTGGAATTCTCCTTTATGTTCGTTGCGCCGGTGCTGTATTTCCTGCACGCGCTGCTGACCGGTTTGTCGGTATTTATTGCCGCCAGTATGCATTGGATTGCCGGATTCGGCTTTAGCGCCGGGCTGGTGGATATGGTGCTCTCAAGCCGCAACCCGCTGGCGGTACAGTGGTATATGCTTATCCCGCAAGGGCTGGTGTTCTTCGTTGTGTACTATCTGGTGTTTCGTTTCACCATCAAACGCTTCAATTTGCTCACCCCGGGCCGCGAGTTGCAAATGGCCGGCGATGAGGCCGATGGCTACGACGTGAACATTGATGCCGCCGGCGAGGGCAAAGGGGATGAGACGCAAATTCTGGCGCGTCGGTATATCAGCGCCATTGGCGGCTCGGATAATCTGACCGGCATTGATGCCTGTATTACCCGTCTGCGTCTTAGCGTGAAAGATAGCTCGCTGGTCAATGATGCGGTCGCGAAAAATCTTGGCGCTCAGGGTGTGATCCGACTGAATAAAGAAAGTCTACAAATCATCGTCGGCACCCGCGCGGAAATTATCGCTGGCGCCATGCGTACCGTGCTGGCGAGCGGCCCGGTCAGCGCGGCGCGCGCGGTATCGCCCGCGTCGGTCGCGGCCCCCGCGCCCCGCGTGGAATCGGCCCCCGCCGCGGTGAAGCCGGTGGTGGTATCGCTGATATCGCCGATAACCGGTGAAGTGGTTCCGCTGGACCAGGTGCCGGATGAAGCGTTCGCCAGCCGTGCCGTGGGTGAGGGTATTGCCGTACGCCCCACCGATAAACTGGTGCTATCGCCGGCGAACGGCACGCTGGTAAAAGTATTTAATACGCATCACGCTTTCTGCCTGGAAACCGACGGCGGCGCTGAAGTGGTGGTGCATATCGGTATCGATACCGTGGCCCTTAACGGGCAGGGTTTTACTTGCCTGGTGGAAGAGGGCAGTAAGGTGACACAAGGACAGCCTATTCTGGAGCTGGACCTGGCCTACTTGAACGCTAACGCGCGCTCGATGATAAGCCCGGTGGTCGTGAGCAACATGGAGGAGTTCGGCGCCCTGACCGCCACCGCCAATACCACGGTGGTGGCCGGTCAAAGCCGGCTTTTGGATCTCACCGGCAAGTAATCGCGCCCGGTGCTGCCGTTAAGGGGCCAGGCGTTTTCCGTTCTGTCTTTCCCTCGCCGCGCGCGATGCCTTAACCGCACCAACCGGCCGTGCCGGTAAGCCGTAATGGAGAATTTCTCTAACAAACGGTTGTGTCCTGGCGTGGCATGTTGGAACATAAGAGCAATGAATGTCGTGCTGTTGTGTAGAGGAATATCAACATGAGTGAGGCTGAAGCCCGCCCAACTAATTTTATTCGTCAAATTATCGACGAAGATCTGGCTTCGGGGAAGCATACATCGGTGCATACCCGTTTTCCGCCGGAGCCCAATGGCTATTTGCATATCGGCCATGCAAAGTCCATTTGCCTCAATTTCGGCATCGCCCAGGATTATCAGGGCCAATGCAACTTGCGTTTCGACGATACCAATCCCGTGAAAGAGGATAGGGAATATGTCGATTCCATCAAGTACGACGTGCAGTGGTTGGGTTTCAACTGGAGCGGTGACATTCACTACTCCTCCGATTATTTCGACCAGCTGCATGACTATGCGTTGGAGCTTATCGACAAAGGGCTGGCCTATGTCGACCAACTGTCGCCGGACGAAATTCGCGAACATCGCGGCACGCTGACGCGCCCGGGTAAAGATAGCCCCTATCGGGATCGTAGCGTGGAAGAAAACCGCGCGCTCTTCGCCAAAATGCGCAACGGCGAATTTGCCGAGGGCAGCGCCTGCCTGCGGGCGAAAATCGATATGGCGTCGCCGTTTATGGTGATGCGCGACCCGGTGCTGTACCGCATTAAATTCGCCGATCATCATCAGACCGGCAACGCGTGGTGCATTTATCCGATGTATGACTTTACCCACTGCATCTCCGATGCGCTGGAAGGGATAACCCATTCGTTATGCACCCTGGAGTTTCAGGATAATCGCCGGCTGTATGATTGGGTGCTGGAAAATATCACCATTGATGTGCATCCCCGGCAGTATGAATTTTCCCGGCTGAATCTCGAATACGCCATCATGTCCAAGCGTAAGCTGAATCTACTGGTGACGGAAAAAATTGTCGAGGGCTGGGACGATCCGCGTATGCCGACCATTTCCGGCCTGCACCGCCGCGGCTATACGGCGGCCTCGATTCGCGAATTCTGCCGCCGTATCGGCGTGACGAAGCAGGACAATAATGTGGAGATGGCCGCGCTGGAAGCCTGTATTCGCGAAGATTTGAACGAGCGCGCGCCGCGCGCCATGGCGGTGATCGACCCCGTACGGGTGGTCATCGAAAGCCTGCCGGCGGGGCATGAACAGGATATCACGATGCCAAACCATCCCAATAAACCGGAGATGGGGACCCGCCAGGTCGCGTTCAGCCGCGAAATCTATATCGATCGCGCCGATTTTCGTGAAGAAGCCAACAAGCAATACAAGCGTTTAGTGCTGGGTAAGGAAGTTCGCCTGCGCAATGCCTATGTGATTAAGGCTGAGCGCGTGGAAAAAGACGCCCAGGGGCAGATCACCACCATCATCTGCCGCCACGATCCCGATGCGCTAAGTAAAGATCCCGCCGACGGGCGCAAGGTGAAAGGCGTGATCCACTGGGTATCGGCCACCCGCGGCGTCGCGGCGGAGTTTCGTCTATATGACCGGTTGTTTAGCGAGGCCAATCCGGCGGCGGCGGAAGATTTTCTCTCTACGCTGAACCCGGATTCGCTGGTTATCCGTCAGGGCTTTGTCGAAGCCGGCGTGCCGGCAGCCAATGCGGATGAACCTTTCCAGTTTGAGCGCGAAGGCTATTTTTGCGCCGACAGCCGCTACTCCAGCCCCTCCCATCCTGTGTTCAACCGCACCGTGGGGCTGCGCGACACCTGGGCCGCAAAAGCCGGGATGTGATCTTATCCCCCCCGCGCGGTGATCTTTCCGTTTCTGGCGCAGGGGGGAGCGGTTACGCTGCGCCGCTTATTCCTCTTTCTGCCCGCGCTGCAATGCTTTCGGCAAGTTTTCAAGCTTATCCAAGCTATAGGCGTGCGGATTGTGCCTGAGGCGTAGCTGATAATGGTTGGGCTTGTCGGCCCAGATGTAGCTGTTATCTAACGCATCGGCCGGCGGCGCATATTTGCACGGGATCACCTTGTCATCCACCAGTTGCTTAACGCGGGATGTCAACGCCTTGAACGCCGCATGCTTTTTTCTCTCGACGCTAAAATCGATCCAGGAATGCACCCTCCCCTCTGGGGCCCTATGGACGTTAGAGATGAGGGGCTCAGGGCCGTGCAGAGCGGCGTAAACGGTTTTGTCGTAGGGAACGAACGTGATACCCGTTGAGCGAAACGTGGGCAGGCCCTCATGATCGATTTGCGCATATAATGAGGGCCCTATCGCCGCAGGTGCGTGCCGTCAACGGCGAAGGTTTCGGCGGCCGCGGCGGAGCCTGGCTCGCCACTGCCGCGACGGGATCCCGCGGACGCCTGAGGGTCACCGGCGATGAGGGCGATTGCCTAGACGGGTATGCACCGGCCGCGGTATCGCGTTGCGGGTTGCGTAACCGTCGCGGCGGGGAGCCAGATTGCGTGGCCGGGTGCCTAGCGGTCGCGGCGTCGTGTTGGGCGTTTTTGCTGGGGCGCGACGGTGCGGGAGTAAGCAGGGTGGTGACGTTGGCAAGCGCCACATCAATACGCAAGGGGCGCGGGGATGCCGGGGGTGTGCTCCTCGCCGCGGTGGCTGGGCGTAACAATTTTGCTTGCCTTACGCCGTTGGGTTCAGACGTGAGCGGCGCTCGCGCGGCGGGAGACGCTTCCAGCGATGAGACAGCAGGGGTGTCTTGCAGGATAGGTTTCATCATCGGGATACCTGTAGGTCGACCAAAGACGTTAGGAGACAGCGTTACCGCTTCCAGGGAGGGCTCGGCGGGTAAGCGCTGTGAACGGATCCCTGCTCCCCTGTTTTTTTGAGGGCAGGGCCGGGCTAGGGGCTGATAATAATTTATCGGCATATAAGCCCACCGCCCAATAGCCTAAGAAGTTAACTTCTCCGCCGTCATCGGGTAAAAGGCTGATTCAGTACGGGAGAATAGCGGGGCGGTGGTATGACAAAACGGGGAAGTCAGGGGACGATGAAACCGTTAAACGGCGAAACAAACTAAACCCTAGGGCCGTGGCATGATGCCGCTCGTCAAAGAGAGGGACGAGGGCAAGGCGGTGTGGCGAGCGGGAGACATAATGGAACACTGAGACAGCACAAGCCTGTCTTGGCGGCAAGTAAGAAAAAAAGGGGCGTTATGCGGTGTAAAAGCAAGGCGAAAAAAACCGCCGGCGGCGGTTTCTCTTTATACGGTCGTGATTGTATGGCGGTAACGTGACGGCATAGGACGGGTGTCAGAATTTTACGACGTGCGGATCATCTATATCATGCAAGGTTTCATCTTCACGGCAGTCGTCTTCCGCGCAATGGCCATAAAGATAGAGGCTGTGGTTGGTCAGTTTGATATTGTGCTTTTTCGCGATGTCGCGCTGGCGCGCCTCGATAAACTCATCGCGAAATTCGATGACCTTGCCGCAATCCAGGCAAATAAGGTGATCGTGATGGTGTTGCTGGGTGAGCTCGAAAACCGATTTGCCGCCCTCAAAATTGTGGCGGGTGACAATGCCGGCGTCATCGAACTGATTGAGTACGCGGTAAACGGTGGCCAGCCCGATTTCCTCACCCATGTCGATCAGCTTTTTATACAGATCTTCCGCACTGACGTGGTGGCATTTCGGGTCTTGCAACACTTCCAGGATTTTGAGCCTGGGAAGGGTCACTTTCAGGCCGGCCTTCTTTAATGCGATGTTATTGTCAGTCATGCGGGTTTGGTCCTGTTACTTGATAATCAAGTTATAAGCGAACATAGCCTATAACAATCGTCGGCCCGAAAAATGTATCACTGTCTCATTATAGAGCTCGCGGTCAGAAATGAAAAAGAGACTCATTTTCATTATAGCCCACTCAGCGAGTAAGGACTATGTTACCTCTTTAGGTTTAAAAAATCATACAAAGTGTGGTGCCATTGTACTGCTTTGGCGAAAAAAAAAAATTTACAAAATTGTAGCTATCAATTTGAAAGGAATTATTTATCAAGCATACAATGCGGCGTCATGCCGTCCGGGGAGGCCGGACGGCGGTAAGGCGTTAAGCCAAATTCATCTCTTCGCGAACCTGTTTGACCCAGCCGTCGACGCGTTCGGCGGTAAGCTCGGGCTGGCGGTCCTCATCAATGGCCAGACCAATAAAGTGGTCGTCGTCCGCCAGCCCTTTGGACGCCTCGAAATGATAGCCGGCGGTAGGCCAATGGCCGACCAGCGTGGCGCCGTGGGGTTCAATAATGTCCCGCAGGGTGCCCATCGCGTCGCAGAAATACTCCGCGTAATCTTCCTGATCGCCGCAGCCGAGCAGCGCAACTATCTTGCCGCTGAAATCGACATCTTCCAACGTGGGGAAAAAATCATTCCAGTCGCACTGCGCTTCGCCGTAATACCAGGTCGGGATACCCAGCAGCAGCCGGTCGTACTGTTCCAGATCTTCTTTGCTGCTTTTGGCGATGTCAAAAACATCAGCAACATCGGTACCCAGTTGCTTTTGGATCATCTTGGCAATATTTTCGGTATTGCCGGTATCACTGCCAAAGAAAATGCCTACACTCGCCATGAATATCAAAACCTCATAAAAATTAAGGGTATGCCCAATCGTCAACCTTAAGCTGATAAGGGCAATGATAGCAGACCCTCACTTAAGGAGATACCTGCCGGCGGGGACTTTTTGCGTCAATTGCGCCCGCCGTGCCGTGGCCGGCGTGACGTGTACGCCGCAGGTACAAAGGCGCGCCGGCGTGATGCCTGTGCCATAGATGAGCGGCAGGCAGACGCGCGGCCTGCTTCACGGCCAGCGATCGGTCTGCTTACTGCCTGTGCCACAAATGACGCTCCACTGCCGCGGGACCCCTCCTTCAGCCGGCGGGCCGCTGGCGCTCAAGCTCCACCAGCAGGATAAGTTCGATAAGCTCACTGCGGGAAATATCCCGCTGATCGGCCAGTTTATTCAGCGCATCCACCGCCTGCGCATTGATTTTCAACTCCACTCGACGCAGCCCGCGCACTTTATCGCGCCGCAGCTGGTTACGCTTATTGATTCTGAGCTGCTCATCCCGAGAAAGAGGACTGGTTTTCGGCCTTCCCGGGCGGCGTTCATCCGTAAATAAATCCAGCGTAGTGCGGTCCGTTTGTTCTTTTGCCATAGTTGATGAAGGGAATATGCAACCGTAAGCGCCGGGGTCGCCGGCGGCTGGCCTGAGCCCTGGCCGGCGTCCTCCGTAGCGTTAGTTTCACTGGTCCCTGGAGGTAGCCGGCATCCAAAAACCCGTCATCTTACCCCAGTGAAGCGGGTGGCGACAATGGCTAACAACTGCCGCGTCCGGCTTATGCTTCCGTCAGAAAACGCGCGACGGCGCGCACTACCGCCTCCGGTTTTTCGGCATGCACCCAATGGCCGGCGCCGGCCACCACATGGGCGCGGGCGCGGGGAAATTGCTGGCGGAGAGTCTCGTGGTAGCGGTCATCCAGATAGGGGGAATTACCGCCGCGGATAAACAGTATCGGCCCCGGCCAAGGGGGCAGTGTTCGCCAGCCGATAATGTCGGCGTAATTATGCTGGATGCTGTCAAGAGCGAAACGCCATTGTCCCTGATCAAACGATTTCAGTAGAAACTGAATGGTGCCCGGATCGTCAATATCCTGTTCCATCAGCCGCGCGGCGTCGCTGCGCTGCGTTATCCCAGCCTCGCTGACGCGCGCCAGGGCGGCGAAAATGGCGTCATGGCGGCGGACCTGATAGGCCACCGGCGCCATATCGATCACCACCGCCGGCGCAATGCGCGCCGGCGCCAGCGCGCAAAGCGTCATTGCCACCTTGCCGCCCATCGAATGACCGATGACGATACAGCACTCAATAAGCAGCGCGTCCAGTAACGCCAGCACATCCCACGCCATTTCGTCATAGCCCATGGTGGGGGCGCGGGGGACAGGCCGTGGTTGCGCAAATCAATTTGCAGCGTGCGATGATTTTCACCCAGGGGACGGGCCAGTACGCCCAAATTATCCAGACTGCCGAACAAACCGTGGATCAGCACCACCGGCAGACCCTGTTCCGGCTGGCGCGCCGCCTGCAGCCGATAGTTCAATTTCATAGCGCTCCTTTTGCTGCGGATAAAAGCTATAGCCTAGCATGAGTTTGGCGCCGCCAACGCCGCAATGGGAAAAAAAGGTGGGTGCGCGGGCGGGCCGATCGCCCGGGCAGATTCTGACTTTTTCACCGCAACGGCGGTTGGTGCTGTTCGTTGCCCGGGTTTAACTTGTATAATCGGGGCGATTGATTTATGTGGAAATTAACGGATTACAATGAAAACTATTGAAGTCGATGAAGATCTTTATCGCTATATTGCCGGCCATACGCAGCACATTGGCGAAAGTGCCTCTGATATTCTGCGCCGTATGTTGAAGTTCACCCCCGGCGTTGACCAAGCGTCAACTCCCGCACCGGCGGTGACTTCTGGGGCAAAAGCCTCAGAAAAATCGGAATCTGTTCGTCCACTGCCCGAGAGGGTTCGCGCAATGCGTGAATTATTGCTCTCAGACGACTATGCTTTGCAACGCAAGATAGTGGATCGTTTCATGCTGGTGTTGACCACCCTGTACACCTTGTCGCCGCAGGCCTTCGCCGCGTCTACCGAAACACTGCACGGCCGTACCCGCACGTATTTTGCCGGCGACAGGCAAACGCTGCTGCAAAGCGGCCACCAGACCAAACCCAAACAGGTGCCCGGTACGCCTTATTGGGTCATTACCAATACCAATAGCGACCGCAAACGGAGCATGATTGAACATATTATGCTGGCGATGCAGTTCCCAACGGAGCTGATAGAAAAAGTTTGCGGCACTCTTAAATTTAATTGACTAGCAACGGAGAAGTGCCGATGGCCAATCACCCCCGCGCCGGGCAGCCCGCTCGCCAGAGTGATTTAATCAATGTGGCACAATTAACGTCGCAATATTATGTATTGCGGGCCTGAGCCGGGCAACAGCGCCCAGGCGGTAAAGTTTGGCACCTCGGGACATCGCGGCAGCGCCGGGCGCCATAGCTTCAACGAAGCCCACATTCTGGCCATTAGTCAGGCTATCGTCGAAGAGCGCGCCAAGCAGGGTATCAAGGGGCCTTGCTACGTGGGTAAAGATACCCATGCGCTCTCCGAACTGGCGTTTATCTCGGTGCTGGAAGTGCTGACCGCCAACGGCGTGAACGTGATTGTGCAGGCGGATAATGGCTATACGCCGACGCCGTCGATTTCCAATGCCATCCTGAGCCACAATCGCGGCGGCGGCGCGCAGGCCGACGTCATTGTTATCACGCCTTCCCATAATCCGCCAGAGGATGGCGGTATCAAATACAATCCGCCCAACGGCGGGCCGGCCGACACTAATGTCACTCGGGTTATAGAAGAGCGCGCCAATGCGCTTTTGGCGGATAATCTGCACGACGTCAAACGCCTGACGCTCGACAAAGCCTGGCAAAGTGGTCATATCCACGCCAAGGATCTGGTGCAGCCCTATGTTGAGGGATTGGCCAGCGTGGTGGATATGCCGGCCATTCAACGCGCCGGGCTGAAGTTGGGCGTCGATCCGCTGGGCGGCTCCAGCATCGCCTATTGGCAGCGCATTGCCGAGCACTACCGGCTGGATTTGACGTTGGTCAATGAAGAGATCGACCAGACGTTCCGCTTTATGCATCTCGCTCATGACGGCATCGTTCGCATGGACTGTTCGTCGGAATCGGCGATGGCGGGGCTGTTGGCGCTACGCGATAAATTCGATTTGGCCTTCGCCAACGATCCGGACTATGACCGGCACGGTATTGTCACCCCGGCGGGCTTGATGAATCCGAACCATTACCTGGCGGCGGCGATCAACTATCTGTTTCAGCACCGCCCTCAATGGGGCGATGAGGTGGGCGTGGGTAAGACGTTGGTGTCTAGCGCCATGATTGACCGGGTGGTTGACAGTCTCGGCCGCCGGCTGGTGGAAGTGCCGGTAGGCTTCAAGTGGTTTGTGGATGGCCTGTTTGACGGCAGCCTGGGTTTCGGCGGCGAAGAGAGCGCCGGGGCGTCATTTTTGTGTTTTGACCGTCAGCCCTGGTCCACCGACAAAGACGGGATCATCATGTGCCTGCTGGCGGCGGAAATTACCGCCGTGACCGGCAAAAATCCCCAGCAGCATTATGATGAACTGGCGAAGCGCTTTGGCGCGCCCAGCTACAACCGCATTCAGGCGCCGGCCACCCACGCGCAGAAAGCGGTTTTGTCCAAGCTCTCTCCCGAGCAGGTCAGCGCCAGCACGCTGGCGTGCGATGCGATCACCGCGCGCTTGACGGCGGCGCCGGGCAATGGCGCGTCCATTGGCGGGCTGAAGGTAATGACGCAAAACGGCTGGTTCGCGGCCCGTCCTTCCGGCACGGAAGAAGCCTACAAGATCTATTGCGAAAGTTTCCTCGGCGCAGAGCACCGCCAACAGATCGAGAAAGAGGCGGTGGATATCGTGAGCGACGTGCTGGCAGGGGCGAAATAACCCCCCCACCCCGCGGCGGCGGGTCTTGGCTAATGGGGCGTTCAGCGAACCCAACGGCGATGATCGCGCAAAGCGAATGCGGTTCGCGAACTCGGCCGGCGTAAATATTGCCCGCTCAGGCGTGCAGCAAACCAAGCGGGCACGCTTCGCGACCTCGATAAGGTACTCACCACCCGGCCATCCTCCGATGGCCGTTTTTTTTGGCTGCGGTTAACCCGTCCCGGCGGGGGGGGGGCGCCGGCAATATGTTATTGCCCGCCAGCGGAAACGGTGAAATTTGGCTACGCTTTGCCTACCCAAAACTCTCCGCAGGAGCCGAGCATGAGCAGTAAGATCCCCGTCGGTATTAGCGCCTGTCTGATGGGTGAAAAGGTCCGCTTTGACGGCGGCCATAAACGCCTGACGTTTGCTATGGATGACATGGTCTCGTTTGTCGCCTTCACCGCCATCTGCCCCGAAATGGCTATCGGTCTGCCGGCGCCGCATCCGGCGTTAAAGCTGGTAAAAAATCCCAACGACCACATCGCGTTGCGCATCAGCAAAGAGACGAGCCCTGTGGATTACACCGCCAGCATGGAGGCATTCGCGCGCCAACGGGTGCGTCAACTCGCCGATCTCTGCGGCTACATCGTCTGCGCCAAATCGCCGAGCTGCGGTATGGCGCGGGTGCGGGTATATGAAGCTCAGGGGGTGCAGAAAACCGGCGTGGGCCTGTACACCCGGATATTACAGGAGCAAATGCCCTGGCTGCCGGTAGAAGAGGACGGCCGGTTACAGGATGTACAATTGCGTGAGAACTTCGTGGCGCGCATATTCACCCTGTGGGAATTCAACCAGTTGCTGCGCCATCCGGCAACCCGCTGCAACCATACGAATGTGCTGATGCATGCGCAGGGATATTTTTACCGTTACCTCACCCGCGCGCAGCGCAGTGAACTCACCGGCTTGATTGACAGCTATCGCCAGGGGTTGCAGTCGTTGCTGGCGCCCATCACGCTGCTGAAACATTATATGGCCGAATATCCTAATGCCTGGCTCGCGCAGCAGCGCTATTTTGAACCCTATCCCGAAGCGCTGCGGCTGCGTTACGGACATTAACCCTACGGAAGTGTTATGACAACCCATCTGGTCTGGCTGCGCAACGACCTGCGCATGCACGATAATTCTGCGCTTTATGCGGCTTGTCAGGATCCCCGCGCGCGGGTGCTGGCGGTGTTTATCGCCACGCAGCAGCAGTGGCGGGATCACGACATGAGCCCGCGCCAGGCGAAATTTATCCGCCAACATCTGTGTCATCTGGCCGACGACCTGGCGGCGCGCGGCATCGAGTTGCACTACCAGCAATGCGCGGATTTCGCCGCCCAGGTGGAGTGGCTGGCGGCGTTTTGCCAGCGCGAACGGGTGGATCGGCTGTTTTATAACTATCAATATGAATTCAACGAGCGGGAGCGTGACCGGCAACTGGAGCGGCGGATCGGCGACGACACGTTGTGCCAGGGTTTCGATGATGGCGTGCTGCCGCCGCCGGGCAGCGTCCACACCGGCAACCAGCAGATGTACAAGGTCTATACGCCGTTTCGTAACGCCTTTCTGCGCCGGCTTGAGGAGCACGATCCGGCCTGTCTGCCGGCGCCGCGAGCGGGGGCGCCCTGCGGTAACACGGGCGAGATCGCGCCGTTTGATTACCCCACCACGCCCCCCGGGCAAGATTATCCCGCCGGTGAAGCGGCCGCGCGCTCCCGTCTGCGTACCTTTTGTCATCAACATTTGCAGGATTATCACCGCGGCCGCGATATTCCGGCGTTGGACGCCACCAGCCGGCTGTCCGCCTGGCTGACGATCGGCGTGCTATCGCCGCGCCAGTGTTATCAGCGGCTGCGCCAGGCGTCTCCCCAAGCGCTAACGCCGGGGAAGAGCGGCGCCTTCACCTGGCTCAATGAATTGATATGGCGCTATTTTTATCGCCATCTGCTGGTGGCCTGGCCGGCGCTGTCCCGCCATCAGCCGTTCATTCCCTGGACGCGCCATGTCGCCTGGCGGCAGGATGATGACCTGTTCGACGCCTGGTGTGCGGGCCGCACCGGCTATCCCATTGTCGATGCCGCCATGCGGCAACTGGCGCAGACCGGTTGGATGCACAATCGGTTGCGAATGATCAGCGCCAGTTTTCTGGTCAAGGATCTGCTTATCGACTGGCGCCGGGGCGAGCGCTATTTTATGTCGCAGCTTATCGATGGCGATCTGGCGGCCAATAACGGCGGCTGGCAATGGGCAGCCTCCACCGGCACCGACGCCGCGCCTTATTTCCGCATTTTCAACCCCACCACGCAGGGCGAGCGTTTCGACGCCGACGGCGCCTTTATCCGCCGCTGGCTGCCGGCGCTCAAACCGGTGCCGGATAATTATTTGCATCAGCCGCATCGTTGGCCCGACGCGCCGCGCGCCGGACTGGATTATCCGCCGCCGATCGTCGATCATGGCAAAGCGCGCGTACGCGCCCTGGAGGCTTATGAAGCGGCTAAAGCCCGGGGCGGGGCGCGGGACGAACCACGATAAGAGAGGCGAATCGATGCGCAATACCGAGCTTGAAAAACTGATTAATCAAAAACTTAATAGCAGAGCGCTGGAGGATTATGCCCCCAACGGCCTACAGGTGGAGGGCCGCCAGGAAGTAAAACGCATCGTCACCGGCGTCACCGCCTGTCAGGCGCTGCTGGATAGCGCTCTGGCGCACGGCGCCGACGCGGTCATGGTCCACCACGGCTATTTCTGGAAAAACGAGTCACCGGTGGTTAGCGGTATGAAACGCCGGCGGCTGAAAACCTTACTGGCTAACGATATCAATTTGTACGCCTGGCATTTGCCGCTGGATGCCCACGCTGAATTGGGCAATAACGCGCAGCTGGCGGCGGCGCTGGACATTCGGGTGACCGGCAGTCTGGAACCGCTGCTGCCGTATGGGGAGTTCGCGACGCCCCTTAGCGGTGAAGCGCTGCGCCTGCGCCTTGAACAGACGCTAGGACGCAGCGTCCTGCACTGCGGCGACGGCGGGCCGGCGCAGATAAAGCGATTGGCCTGGTGTAGCGGCGGCGGTCAGGGATTTATCGAGATGGCGGCGCAGGCGGGGATGGACGCGTTCATTACCGGCGAGGTATCCGAGCAGACCATCCATATCGCTCGTGAAGAGGGGCTGCATTTTTATGCCGCCGGCCACCACGCCACCGAACGCGGCGGGGTCCGCGCGCTTGGGGAGTGGCTGGCCCAACAGTATGATTTTGATGTCACTTTTATCGACATTCCCAACCCTGTGTAACGGCGTAACCCGACCATTCTCCCATTGACAGCGCTGCCCGGGATGCGCATGCTCATTAACTATTAATGAGCAAGGCTATGAATTCGGCATAGGCTGGTTTCCAGGAGGCGGGGTTGCAACGGGCGCGATGTTATTTGTTGGGAGAACGGGCGGTGGTGCTAGAGTTGGAGCCGCCGATTAGCCTGGAAAGTCAGCGCCGCATTTGGGGGTTGGCGCAGCGTATCGCGCCGCACCCGGACGTCCGCGAAGCCATTCCCGGCATGAACAATTTGACGGTGCTGCTGACCCAACCGCAGCACACGGCGCTGGATGCGATAGATCGCCTACAGCGCTGGTGGGAAGAGAGCGAATCGGCGCTGCCCAAGGCGCGACAAATCACGATTCCGGTCATCTATGGCGGCGCCGCTGGTCCCGATCTGGCGCGGGTGGCGGAGCATACCGGCATGACGCCGCGCCAGGTGGTGGAGTGCCACGCCGGCGCGAACTACGTTGTCTATTTCCTCGGTTTCCAGCCGGGGTTTCCCTACCTCGGCGGATTGCCGGAGGCGCTTGCCACGCCGCGGCACGCTGAGCCGCGTCTGCAGGTGCCCGCCGGATCGGTTGGCATCGGCGGCGGCCAGACCGGCATCTATCCGCTAGAAAGCCCCGGCGGCTGGCAATTGATTGGCCATACCGCCGTGGCGCTATTCACCCCCCAGGCGGCATCGCCGACGTTGTTGCGTCCCGGCGATAACCTGCGCTTCGTGCCGCAAAAGGAGGGGATATGCTGAAGGTGATTCGTGCCGGTATGATGACCGCGGTACAGGACGGCGGCCGCGACGGCTACCGCAACCTGGGTATCAGCCAGGGCGGGGGGCTGGACGCGCCGGCGATGAAGATGGCCAATTTGTTGGTGGGCAATGCCCAGGACGCGGCGGTGCTGGAAATTACCCTGGGCCAGTTTTGCGCCGAGATAACCCGTCCGGGCTGGCTGGCGCTGACCGGCGCCGATTGTCACGCCCGGCTGGATGATAAACCGCTTTGGACCGGCGGGCGCTTTGCGGTGCGGCCGGGTCAGCAGGTGAAACTGGCGCTGCCGAAACACGGTATGCGCAGTTATCTGGCGGTATCGGGCGGTTTTGACGTCCCGCCGGTGCTGCAATCGCGCAGCACCGATATTAAAGCGGCGATAGGCGGTCTGAAGGGGCGATGGGTGCGCGACGGCGATCGGCTGCCGACGCGGCAAATGGGCATTAAGCAACTGCTGTTCGGCAACCGGGTGCGGGCGCTACCGGGGTCGGAGTACCAGGAATTCAGCGCCGAGGCGCGCGAAGCATTCTGGCGTGTGGCCTGGCAGCTCAGTCCGCAGAGTAACCGCATGGGTTATCGGTTGCAGGGCAGCGCGCTTCTGCGCACCGCCGACCGGGAACTGTTTTCGCACGGCGTATTGCCCGGGGTGGTGCAGGTGCCCCCCGGCGGCCAGCCCATCGTCCTGATGGCTGATGCCCAGACCACCGGCGGTTATCCGCGCATCGCCTGTGTTATTGAGGCCGATTTGTACCATCTGGCGCAGATTCGCCTGGGCGAGCCGATCCATTTTGTGCAATGCTCGCTGGATGAAGCACATCTAGCCTGGCAACAGCAAAGGCGCTATCTGGAGCAGTTGGCCTGGCGGCTGGCCCAGGACGACTAACTCAGCAAGGCGCAAGACTCAGCAATAAGGGGGCGGAAGGCGGGGTTATTTGCTCTGGCTGTGGAAGTCCCGCTGGGCATAGCCGGTGTAGAGCTGGCGCGGACGGGCGATTTTCAGACCATCATCGTGCATCTCTTTCCAGTGGGCTATCCAGCCAACGGTACGCGCCATGGCGAAAATGACCGTGAACATGGTCGAGGGGATCCCCATGGCCTTCAAAATGATGCCCGAGTAGAAATCGACGTTGGGATACAGCTTGCGCTCTTTGAAGTACGGGTCATGTAGCGCGATATGTTCAAGCTCCATGGCCACCGCCAGTAAATCATCCGAAAGCTTGAGCTCTTTTAAGACTTCATGGCAGGTTTCCCGCATCACGGTCGCGCGCGGATCGTAATTTTTATACACGCGATGGCCGAACCCCATCAGGCGGAACGAATCGTTTTTATCCTTGGCGCGTTTGATGAACTCAGGGATATGTTCCACTTTGTTGATCTCTTCGAGCATCCGCAGACAGGCCTCGTTGGCGCCACCGTGGGCTGGCCCCCACAGCGAGGCGATGCCCGCCGCGATACGGGCGAACGGATTGGCGCCGGAGGAGCCGGAGGTGCGCACCGTCGAAGTAGAGGCGTTCTGTTCATGATCGGCATGCAAAATGAGAATACGATCCATGGCGCGCTCCAGCACCGGATTGACCTCATAGATTTCGCACGGCGTGGCGAACATCATATGCAGAAAGTTGCCGGCATAGGACAAATCATTGCGCGGGTAGATAAACGGCTGGCCGAGGGAATACTTGTAGCACATAGCGGCCACGGTAGGCATTTTCGACAGCAGGCGGAACGCGGCGATTTCGCGGTGGCGTTCGACGTTGACATCCAGCGAGTCGTGATAGAACGCCGCCAGCGCACCGGTGACCCCGCACATGACCGCCATCGGATGGGAATCGCGCCGAAAACCGTGGAACAGCCGGGTAATCTGTTCATGAATCATGGTATGGCGGGTGACGATAGTGCGGAACTCATCGAATTGCTCACGGGTCGGCGCTTCGTCGTTCAGCAGGATATAGCAGACCTCAAGATAGTTCGACTCCAGCGCCAGCTGGTCGATCGGGAAGCCGCGGTGCAGCAAGACGCCTTTGTCGCCGTCGATATAGGTGATTTTCGATTCACAGGAGGCGGTGGAGGTGAAGCCGGGATCGAAGGTGAAATACCCTTGGCTTCCCAGACTGCGGATGTCGATTTCTTTTTCGCCCATGGTGCCCGTTAGCAAATCCATGGCGATGGGGTCGTGCCCCTCAGGGGTAAAAGTTGCTTTACTTTCAGCCATTATATTCTCCTTAGCGCGTATAAACTCAATCTTTCACCGCAGGCGGCTCATAAGGCCCCGCGTTTATTTTCCGTCCGCCTGGCGTGACGCATGCCGGGCGCAGAGCGCAGTCTGACGCTTTACCCGAAAGGGTGAACGAACGGTTTGCCTTGGTGGGTGAAGATTAATTGAAAATATTATTTGCTATTAATGGGCATCTTAACCTGCGGGTCAAGGCGCTTTTTACACAGTTGCATAAACTGAATCACGGAGGAAGTGTACCGCCACCCGATAAGCGTGTTATAGCATATAAACGGGATCATTTGTAATCAAAATGTTTCTTTATTGTCAATGTAGATGTAGATGTATACCCTAATAGGAAATGTGAGAATCGTGACGGTGCTCACTAATTCGTCCAAATGTTAACAAACTATTTGTATGTTAATTGTAATCATAATGTGAAAGCCATATACTTCAACAAGGTCTCCGGAACTCCCTGTAGTAGGAGCACCCAGCGTTATTTAACGCGTCATTTACGCACAAGGAATTGTGGTTTTAGCACATGACGTCGCATGGTTTATCCCGTTAACGCTGTCTGATCCAGCCAGGACCGGAGGAAGGAATATAATAATAGCTGTGTGGGAAAAACCGTGAAAAAACAAAGTCCTGTCAACTTGGATCTACAAACGATCCGGTTCCCCGTAACTGCAATAGCATCCATTCTTCATCGCGTGTCCGGCGTCATCATGTTTGTGGCTATCGGCATTCTGCTTTGGGTTCTCAGATTATCTCTCTCTTCCCCCGAAGGCTTCATTCAGGCTGCCGCCATGATGGATAGCTTCATCGTTAAATTTATTTTTTGGGGCATATTGACCGCGCTGGCCTACCACACCCTCGGCGGAATTCGTCACATGCTGATGGATTTCGGCTATCTGGAAGAAACGTTGGCGATGGGTAAAACCACCGCAAATGTTACATTTTTGCTAACTGTCGTGCTATCTATTTTGGCTGGAGTCCTCGTATGGTAAGCAATGCTTCGGCATTAGGACGTAACGGAGTACATGAGTGGTTATTGGTTCGTGCATCCGCCATCGTAATTTGCCTTTACATTATTTACCTGCTCGGTTTTATCCTGATTGCAGATACTCTCACCTATGACGTCTGGCGCGGTTTTTTCGCCACTCCCATGACGAAAGTCTTTACCCTGCTAACCCTGTTTTCCATCCTGGTGCACACCTGGATAGGCATGTGGCAGGTATTAACGGATTACATCAAGCCCCTGGCGCTGCGGCTGCAATTGGTCATCGTTATCGTGATTATGGTGTATTTACTTTATGTAACTGTTGTGGTGTGGGGGGCGTAGTCGATGACATTGCCGGTAAGAGAGTTTGACGCCGTGGTTATCGGCGCGGGAGGCGCGGGCATGCGCGCCGCGCTACAGATCTCCCAGATGGGGCTGTCGTGCGCGTTAATTTCCAAAGTGTTTCCAACTCGTTCCCATACGGTATCGGCGCAGGGCGGCATCACCGTCGCGCTCGGCAACAGCCATGAAGACGACTGGCAGTGGCACATGTACGATACGGTAAAAGGGTCCGACTATATCGGCGACCAGGACGCTATCGAGTATATGTGCAAAACCGGCCCGGAAGCGGTGCTGGAGCTAGAACATATGGGGCTGCCGTTTTCCCGTCTTGACAACGGACGTATCTATCAGCGCCCGTTCGGCGGCCAGTCGCTGAATTACGGCGGCGAACAGGCCGCGCGCACCGCCGCCGCCGCCGACCGTACCGGACATGCGCTGCTGCATACCCTTTATCAGCAGAACCTGAAAAACCACACGACCATTTTTTCCGAATGGTATTCCCTTGATCTGGTGAAAAATCAGGATGGGGTGATCGTGGGCTGCACCGCGCTGTGTATTGAAACCGGCGAAGTGGTGTATTTCAAAGCGCGCGCGACCATTCTCGCCACCGGCGGCGCCGGGCGCATCTATCAATCCACCACCAATGCCCATATCAATACCGGCGATGGTGTCGGCATGGCGCTTCGCGCCGGCGTGCCGGTCCAGGATATGGAAATGTGGCAGTTCCATCCCACCGGCATCGCCGGCGCGGGGGTGCTGGTAACCGAGGGTTGCCGCGGTGAAGGCGGTTACCTGCTGAATAAACACGGCGAGCGTTTCATGGAGCGTTATGCGCCCAACGCCAAAGATTTGGCGGGCCGCGACGTGGTGGCGCGTTCGATTATGATTGAAATCCGCGAAGACCGCGGCTGCGAAGGTCCCTGGGGGCCGCACGCGAAATTGAAGCTGGATCATTTGGGGAAAGAAGTTTTGGAATCGCGTCTGCCCGGAATTCTGGAGCTGTCGCGTACCTTCGCCCACGTGGACCCGGTCAAAGAACCGATTCCGGTCATCCCCACCTGCCATTATATGATGGGCGGCATTCCGACCAAGGTAAGCGGCCAGGCGATTACCGTCAACGCCCAGGGCGAGGATGTGGTGATCCCCGGCCTGTTCGCGGTGGGCGAAATCGCCTGCGTGTCGGTACACGGCGCCAACCGGTTGGGCGGCAATTCCCTGCTGGATTTGGTAGTGTTTGGCCGCGCGGCGGGGATGCATTTGCAGGAGTCGCTGCAAGAGCAGGGGCCGTCCCGCGATGCCAGCGGCGGCGACATCGACGCGTCGCTCAGCCGCTATCACCACTGGAACAACAATCGTAGCGGCGAAAATCCGGTTGAGATCCGTAAAGCGTTACAGGCCTGTATGCAAAACAACTTCTCGGTATTCCGTGAAGGCGACGCGATGGCCAAGGGGCTGGCGGAGCTGAAAGAGATCCGCGAGTGTTTGCATCATGCCCGTTTGGATGATACCTCGACGGAATTCAACACCCAGCGCGTAGAGTGCCTGGAGCTGGATAACCTGATGGAAACCGCTTACTCCACCGCGCTCTCGGCAAATTTCCGCACCGAAAGCCGCGGCGCCCACAGCCGTTTCGACTTCCCGGACCGCGACGATGAAAACTGGCTGTGCCACTCGCTGTATCTCCCTGAAAGCGACAGCATGACGCGTCGTAAGGTCAACATGCAACCGACATTACGCCCGGCGTTCCCGCCGAAAGTGCGTACCTACTAAGGTGGAGGATGAATCATGAAGGTTGAATTTTCCATCTATCGCTACAATCCCGATGTCGACGATAAGCCGCGCATGCAGGACTATACCCTCACCGTGGAGGAGGGGCGCGATATGATGCTGCTGGATGCATTAATCCAGCTGAAAGAGCAGGATCCGAGCCTGTCGTTTCGCCGATCCTGCCGTGAAGGGGTTTGCGGCTCCGACGGCGTTAATATGAACGGTAAAAACGGTCTGGCGTGCATTACGCCGTTGTCGATGCTGCGTAAGGGCGACCATAAAATCGTCATCCGCCCGTTGCCCGGCCTGCCCGTCGTCCGCGATCTGGTGGTGGACATGGGGCAGTTCTATGCCCAGTACGAGAAGATCAAGCCCTTCTTGATTAACGACGGCCGCAATCCGCCGGCGCGTGAACATCTGCAATCGCCAGAACAGCGCACCAAGCTGGACGGGCTGTATGAGTGCATTCTCTGCGCCTGCTGCTCCACGTCCTGCCCCTCTTTCTGGTGGAACCCCGATAAATTCATCGGGCCGGCGGGGCTTTTGGCCTCTTATCGTTTCCTAATCGACAACCGCGATACCCATCAGCAGGCGCGGTTGGATGATCTGAACGACGCTTTCAGCGTTTTTCGCTGTCACAGCATTATGAATTGTGTCAGCGTATGCCCCAAGGGACTTAACCCCACCAAGGCTATCGGTCATATCAAGAGTATGTTGGTGAACTACAGCGCCTAACGGGCGCGGCCTGCTCCCCGTCCGCTGCGGCGGGGGCAGCGCAGGAAGCCTTTGAAAACCGGTTAGCGGCCTCGCGGCCAGCCGCTTTTCAAAGGTTCCTTCGGATACGATGACCTCGCAGGGGTGATCTGCCGGCTGAACCGCTTATATGTTATCCGATTACGGGTTAACCATGGCGAAAACTGAAGCTTAACAAGCTTAAGGGATCATGATGCAGAACGGCGCAATGAAGGCCTGGCTGGATTCCTCCTATCTGGCGGGCGCAAACCAGTCCTACATAGAGCAGCTCTATGAAGATTTTTTGACGGATCCCGACTCTGTCGATGTGAGCTGGCGTGCAATTTTTAAACAGCTACCGACCGCGGGCGTCAGTCCCGATCAACTCCATTCCAAAACGCGGGAATACTTCCGCCGCCTGGCCAAGGACGCAACACGCTATACCGCCTCGGTCAACGATCCGGATATCGACTCCAAGCAGGTGAAAGTCCTACAGCTCATCAACGCTTTCCGCTTCCGCGGTCATCAGCACGTCAATCTGGATCCTCTGGAGTTATGGAAACAGGAAACGGTTCCTGATCTGGACCCCGCTTTCCATCACCTCACCGACGTCGACTTCCAGGAAACGTTTAACGTCGGTTCGTTCACCATCGGCCGTGACACCATGAAATTGGCGGATTTGTACGAGGCGCTGAAAAAGACCTACTGCGGCGCTATCGGCGCCGAATATATGCACATCACCAATACCGAAGAGAAACGCTGGATCCAGCAGCACATCGAGTCGGTGGTGGGACAGCCGAGCTTCAGCCGCGAAGAGAAAAAGCGTTTTCTCGCCGAGCTGACCGCGGCGGAAGGGATAGAACGTTATTTGGGGGCCAAATTCCCCGGCGCCAAGCGTTTCTCGCTGGAAGGCGGTGACGCGCTGATCCCCATGCTGAAAGAGATGGTGCGCTATGCCGGCAGCAATGGCACGCGGGAAGTGGTACTGGGGATGGCGCATCGCGGCCGCCTGAACGTGCTGGTCAATGTGCTGGGCAAAAAGCCGCAGGATCTGTTCGACGAGTTCGCCGGCAAGCACAAAGAGCACTTGAGCACCGGTGACGTGAAGTACCATCAGGGCTTCTCCTCCGACGTTGAAACCGAGGGCGGGCTGGTGCATCTGGCGCTGGCGTTCAACCCCTCGCATCTGGAAATCGTCAGCCCGGTGGTGATGGGATCGGTACGGGCGCGTATCGACCGGCTGGATGAACAAAGCAGCAGTATGGTACTGCCCATCACGTTGCACGGTGATGCGGCCATCAGCGGCCAGGGCGTGATGCAGGAAACCCTGAACATGTCCAAGGCGCGCGGCTACGACGTCGGCGGGACGGTGCGCGTCGTGATTAACAACCAGGTCGGTTTCACCACCTCCAATCCGCACGACGCCCGCTCCACGCAATATTGTACCGATATCGCCAAAATGGTGCAGGCGCCGATTTTCCACGTCAACGCCGATGACCCCGAAGCGGTGGCGTTCGTTACCCGCGTGGCGCTGGATTTCCGCAATACCTTCAAGCGCGACGTCATGATTGACCTCGTGTGCTATCGCCGTCACGGCCACAACGAGGCCGATGAACCGAGCGCCACTCAGCCGCTGATGTACCAGAAGATCAAAAAACACCCCACGCCGCGCAAAATCTACGCCGACCGTCTGGAGCGCGACGGCATTATCACCCTCGCCGACGCCACCGAAATGGTTAATGTGTTCCGCGACGCGCTGGATCAGGGCGAGTGCGTGGTGAAAGAGTGGCGGCAGATGAATATGCACTCCTTCGCCTGGCAGCGCTATCTCAGTCATGACTGGGACGAAGAGTACCCCAGCCAGGTGGAGGGTAAGCGTTTGCAGGCGCTGGCGCATCGTATCAGCGAGGTGCCGGCCGGCGTCGAAATGCAGCCGCGGGTTGCCAAGATTTATCACGACCGCGCCGCGATGGCGCGCGGTGAAAAGCCTTTTGATTGGGGCGGCGCCGAAACGCTGGCCTATGCCACGCTGGTGGACGAGGGGATCCCCATTCGTTTATCGGGGGAGGACACCGCTCGTGGTACATTCTTCCACCGCCATGCGGTGGTGTATAACCAAAAAAACGGATCGAGCTATACTCCGCTGGCCCATGTCCACAACGGTCAGGGCAGTTTCCGCGTTTGGGACTCGGTACTATCCGAGGAGGCGGTGTTGGCGTTTGAATACGGTTACGCCACCGCCGAGCCGCGTACCTTGGTGATTTGGGAAGCGCAATTCGGCGACTTCGCCAACGGCGCGCAGGTGGTTATCGATCAATTTATCAGTTCCGGCGAACAGAAATGGGGACGGATGTGCGGTCTGGTGATGCTGCTGCCTCACGGCTATGAAGGGCAGGGGCCGGAGCACTCCTCCGCCCGCCTGGAGCGCTATCTCCAGCTGTGCGCGGAACAAAATATGCAAGTCTGCGTCCCGTCGACGCCGGCGCAGGTCTATCATATGCTGCGGCGTCAGGCGCTGCGCAATATGCGCCGGCCGCTGATTGTCATGTCGCCCAAGTCGCTGCTGCGTCATCCGCTGGCCATCTCCTCCCTGGATGAACTGGCTAACGGCACGTTCCAGCCCGCCATCGGCGAAGTCGACGATCTTGATCCGCAGGGCGTCAAGCGCGTCGTGATGTGCTCCGGCAAAGTCTATTATGATTTGTTGGATCAACGGCGCAAAAACGGGCAGCAGGACGTGGCCATCGTACGCATTGAACAGCTCTATCCGTTCCCGCTGCAGGCGGTTCGGGAGGTGCTAGCCCCCTATGCGCACGTTCAGGATTTCGTCTGGTGCCAGGAGGAGCCTCAGAATCAGGGCGCCTGGTATTGCAGCCAGCACCATTTCCGCGAAGTGATATCCAAGGGCGCCGCGCTGGATTATGCCGGTCGTCCCGCTTCCGCCTCGCCGGCGGTAGGGTATTTGTCCGTGCACCAGACCCAGCAAAAAAATCTGGTCAACGACGCGCTGAACGTTAATTAACAATAAGGATAGAGAATGAGTAGCGTAGATATTCTGGTGCCTGACCTGCCTGAATCGGTCGCGGATGCCACCGTCGCCACCTGGCATAAAAAGCCCGGTGACAGTGTTCAGCGTGATGAAGTGCTGGTCGAGATTGAAACCGACAAGGTGGTGCTGGAAGTTCCGGCGCCCGAAGCCGGCGTTCTGGAAACATTGTTGGAAGACGAAGGCGCTACCGTTACCGCCCGTCAGGTGCTGGGGCGTCTGCGCCCGGGCGATAGCACCGGCCAGGCGACGACCGAGAAATCCCAGAGCCAGGAGGCCACCCCGGCCCAGCGCCACACGGCAGGTCTGGAAGAGGGGAGCAACGACGCGCTAAGCCCGGCCATTCGCCGCCTCATCGCCGAGCACGATGTTAATCCCGAGGCCATCAAAGGCAGCGGCGTAGGCGGACGTCTCACCCGTGAAGATGTTGAAAAACATATCGCCGGGCGGCAGAGCGCTGCGCCGGCCCCGGCCGCCGCTCAGGCTGAAACCGAGGCGCCGGCGCTCGGCAACCGCAGCGAAAAACGCGTACCGATGACCCGCCTGCGTAAGCGCGTGGCCGAACGCTTGCTGGAAGTAAAAAACAGCACCGCTATGCTGACCACCTTTAATGAGGTGAACATGCAGCCGGTGATGGATCTGCGCAAGCAATACGGCGACGCGTTTGAAAAACGTCACGGTATCCGTCTGGGCTTCATGTCCTTCTACATCAAGGCGGTATTGGAGGCGTTAAAACGATTCCCGGAAGTGAATGCCTCCATTGACGGCGAAGATGTGGTTTACCACAACTATTTTGACGTCAGCATCGCGGTGTCTACGCCGCGCGGTCTGGTGACGCCGGTGTTAAAGGATATCGACGCGCTGGGCATGGCTGATATCGAGAAGAAAATCAATGAATTAGCCATTAATGGCCGCGCCGGAAAACTGAAGGTCGAGGAGCTGACCGGCGGTAACTTCACCATTACCAACGGCGGCGTATTTGGCTCGCTGATGTCGACGCCCATCATCAACCCGCCGCAAAGCGCGATCCTGGGCATGCATGCCATCAAGGATCGGCCGATGGCGGTGGGGGGGCAGGTGGTCATTCTGCCAATGATGTATCTGGCGCTTTCCTATGACCACAGGCTTATCGACGGAAAAGAATCCGTAAGCTTCCTGGTTACGGTGAAAGAGATGCTGGAAGACCCCACTCGCCTGTTGTTGGACGTTTAGCGCATGACCGCGGCGGCCCAAAGCCGCCGCCCGAGGTCCACGGCTTTGGTGCCGAATTAGGGCGACGCGCCGCCGCGCCGCTGATACTCTCCAGACGAAGATGGAAATAACATCATGAATTTACATGAATATCAGGCAAAACAGCTATTTGCTCGGTATGGTCTGCCGGCCCCGACGGGATACGCCTGCAATACGCCGCGCGAAGCGGAAGAGTCCGCCTCGAAAATCGGCGCCGGTCCCTGGGTGGTGAAATGCCAGGTACATGCGGGCGGCCGCGGTAAATCCGGCGGCGTCAAAGTGGTGAAATCGAAAGAAGAGATCCGCGCCTTCGCGGAACAGTGGCTTGGCAAGCGTCTGGTGACGTACCAGACGGACGCGCTGGGTCAACCGGTCAATCAGATTCTGGTGGAAGCGGCCACCGACATCGCCAAGGAGCTGTATCTGGGGGCGATCGTCGACCGCGTCACGCGCCGCGTGGTGTTTATGGCGTCCATCGAGGGTGGGGTGGAAATTGAAAAAGTGGCGGAAGAGACGCCGCATTTGATTCACAAAGTGGCGCTGGATCCGCTTACCGGCCCGCAGCCTTATCAGGGCCGCGAACTGGCGTTTAAATTGGGCTTGAGCGGCAAGCAGGTCACCCAGTTCAGTAAAATTTTCATGGGCCTGGCGACGCTGTTTTTAGAGCGCGATCTGGCGCTGGTGGAAATCAACCCGCTGGTGATTACCGGCGCCGGCGATCTTATCTGCCTTGACGGTAAACTGAGCGCCGACGGTAACGCACTGTTTCGCCAGCCGGAACTGCGCGAAATGCGCGATCACAGTCAAGAAGACGAACGTGAAGCGCACGCCACCCAATGGGAGCTGAACTATGTGGCGCTGGACGGCAATATCGGCTGTATGGTGAACGGGGCCGGCCTGGCGATGGGGACGATGGATATCGTCAAACTGCACGGCGGCGAACCGGCCAACTTCCTTGACGTGGGCGGCGGCGCCACCAAGGAGCGCGTGACCGAAGCGTTCAAGATAATCCTGTCGGATGAGAAGGTGAAAGCGGTGCTGGTCAATATTTTCGGCGGTATCGTTCGCTGCGATTTGATTGCCGACGGCATCATCGGCGCGGTATCCGAGGTGGGCGTCAGCGTCCCCGTGGTGGTGCGTCTGGAAGGGAACAATGCCGAACTGGGCGCCAAGCGATTGGCCGACAGCGGGCTGAACATTATCGCCGCCACAAGTCTGACCGACGCGGCTCAACAGGTTGTCGCCGCGGTGGAGGGTAAGTAATGTCTATTTTGATTGATAAAAAAACCAAAGTTATTTGCCAGGGCTTTACCGGCAGCCAGGGGACCTTTCACTCCGAGCAGGCGCTGGCCTACGGCACCAAAATGGTCGGCGGCGTCACGCCCGGCAAAGGCGGTACCGAGCATCTCGGTCTGCCGGTGTTCAATACCGTGCGCGAAGCTGTTGACAAAACCGGCGCCACGGCATCGGTTATCTATGTGCCGGCGCCGTTCTGCAAGGACTCGATCCTTGAGGCGATCGATGCCGGCATCGAGCTGATTATCTGCATTACCGAGGGCATCCCGACGCTAGATATGCTGACGGTGAAAGCCAAGCTTGAGCAAAGCAAGGCGCGCATGATCGGGCCGAACTGCCCGGGCGTTATCACCCCGGGAGAATGCAAAATCGGTATTATGCCGGGGCATATCCATCAGCCTGGCCGGGTGGGTATCGTTTCCCGTTCCGGCACTCTGACCTATGAAGCGGTGAAGCAAACCACCGACACCGGCCTCGGGCAGTCCAGCTCCGTGGGCATCGGCGGCGACCCGATCCCAGGCTCGAACTTTATTGACATCCTGAAGCTGTTTGAAGAGGATCCGCAGACGGAAGCCATCGTGATGATAGGCGAAATCGGCGGCAGCGCGGAGGAAGAGGCCGCCGCTTATATCAAGGATCACGTCACCAAACCGGTGGTCGGCTATATCGCCGGCGTCACGGCGCCGAAGGGCAAACGTATGGGCCATGCCGGCGCAGTTATCGCTGGCGGTAAAGGCACGGCCGATGAAAAATTCGCCGCGCTGGAGGCGGCGGGCGTCAAAACCGTGCGCAGCCTGGCCGATATTGGTGAAGCGTTAAAGCGCATTTTGCCGAACTGATACGGCAGCGCCGGAAGCCGGCGGAAATACCTGCCGCCCGCTGCGGCGACAACAATGCACTAAGCTGCCCACGGGCGGCTTTTTTTTACCCTAACGGCCACGTCTACGGCCGTTGTTCCGCGCATTGCCCCACGGCCTCGTCGTCTAGGCTTAAGCTCGGGCCGGCTATTCGCCGCGAGAGGCAGTGCAGACGATGAAAAAGCGTTTTCCGGCAAAGCGGAAATAACGTCACACCACAATAATGACGAAGTGATGACAGATTTTTTCGCTATTTTAATAAACGCGCGCTATCGCGCGATGAGCCTATTTAATTGCGCAGGCACGTTAGGGACAAGGAGGAACCCTTATTATTTTCACTTTATGTCATCACTGTATTTTATTAATCACACTTTAGCAACATTTCGGTGATATTGCCTTTTTTTGGCTACCAATATTTAACAAAAAGAACCAAACATTGCGTTAAATCAATATTTATCCGCTCATCATATACTGTGCCGGCCGGAATGTTGCGTCAGCGCAATTTCAATCGGGGCGAGCCCGTACCGGATTCTGTGTAAATGCCTTTTCTCAGAAGTGACCGTCCAGGCGGTCACCGAACACGATAATAAATCGGCTCATTGCCATGCGTCAGTCCCTCAAAGGCATTGTCCATTTCTGTGAGGCCGCCTGTATCGCCAGCCACACCATCTTTTTCACTGCGTCGTCGGTCGGGAACACCTTGCGCTTTTTGATGGCATGCCGGATCACGCTGTTTAACGACTCGATGGCGTTGGTCGTGTAGATCACCTTGCGGATGTCCGTTGGGTAGGCAAAGAACGTGGCCAGATTGGCCCAGTTTGCCTGCCAGCTTCGACTTATTTGCGGGTAGCGGATGTCCCAGGCACTGGAGAACGCTTCCAGCGCCTGCTAGCCGGCTTCTTCCGTAGGGGCCTGATAGAATAGCTTTCAGGTCGCGGGTGACGGCCTTGTAGTCCTTCCAGGAGACGAACCGCAGGCTGTTGCGCACCATATGCACGATACACAGCTGGAGCCGCGCCTCCGGATACACCGCGTTAATAGCGTCAGGGAAACCTTTCAGCCCGTCTACGCAGGCGATAAGGATATCGTTCAGGCCGCGGTTTTTCAGCTCTGTCAGCACGTTCAGCCAGAACTTTGCGCCTTCGTTTTCGGCCAGCCACATACCTAGCAACTCTTTCTGGCCTTCGATGTTGATGCCCAGCGCCAGGAACACAGATTTGTTGATGATGCGGCTGTCCTGCCGGACTTTTAGAACGATACAGTCAAGATAAACAATGGGATAGACTGCATCCAGAGGCCGGTTTTGCCATTCTACAACCTGCTCCATGACCGCATCGGTGACCTTTGAGACCAGCGCCGGCGAGACATCGGCGTCATACAGCTCTTTGAACGCGGCGGCGATCTCGCGGGTGGTCATCCCTTTGGCGTACAACGATAAAATCTGGTTATCCATCCCGGTAATCCGGGTCTGGTTCTTCTTCACCAGTTGCGGTTCAAAGGAACCGTCACGATCGCGCGGAGTACGCAGCGCCAGCGGGCCATCGCCAGTGGTAACGGTTTTTGTGGAATAGCCGTTGCGGGCGTTGGTCCCCGGTTTAGGCTGATTTTTATCGTAGCTGAGGTGATGGGTCATTTCGGCATTGAGAGCTGCTTCGACTCTGATTTTTTTCAGCAGCCGATCGAAGTGACTGAGATCTTCAGGGGTTTTGAGATTTTTGGCCAGTTCGTTAGTCAGAGCCTGCAACTGTTTTTCGTCCATAAATTAACCTGTTTTTGATGTTGAATTGAACATATCAAAATCAGGCAAATACACAAATTTCTAAACAGGCTCATCGGGACGCCGTATCGCGCCGGGTTTGATCATTATGCGGTTTTAATACCTCCATCACTAAAAATATATTTATCCTGAGGACATTGAGGGGTACTATACGGGCATTCCCAACCGGTTATGTTGGTATTTCTTTAATCCGTCTGTGGCGCCGCTGACCTTCTTCCCCTCAAGAGTCCGAGGCAGCAGGCGGTTAATGATAACTATAAAGCCTTTATTATTCACCGCGCCTTTCCGGCTGTCCTGCTCATGGGTACGGCCGCAGCGACGCATGTGGGATCCTTCCCTGCGAGGAGCAAGGAGTCATCATGTTTGATGTCGTCGAACTATCACGATTACAGTTTGCTTTAACGGCGATGTACCATTTCCTGTTTGTGCCGCTAACGCTCGGTATGGCGTTTTTGCTGGCCATCATGGAAACGGTGTATGTGCTCTCCGGCAAACAGATCTATAAAGATATGACCAAGTTCTGGGGCAAGTTGTTCGCTATCAACTTCGCCCTCGGCGTCGCTACCGGTCTTACCATGGAGTTCCAGTTCGGTACCAACTGGTCATACTTCTCCCATTATGTCGGCGACATCTTCGGCGCACCGCTGGCCATTGAAGGGTTGATGGCCTTCTTCCTGGAATCCACCTTCGTCGGGTTGTTCTTTTTCGGTTGGGATCGCCTCGGTAAAGTGCAACATATGGCCGTGATCTGGCTGGTGGCGCTCGGCTCCAACCTGTCCGCGCTGTGGATCCTGGTCGCCAACGGCTGGATGCAAAATCCCATCGCGGCGGATTTCAACTACGAAACCATGCGTATGGAGATGGTCAGCTTCGCCGACCTGGTGCTCAATCCGGTGGCGCAGGTGAAATTCTTGCATACCGTGGCCGCGGGTTACTGCACCGGCGCAATGTTCGTCCTTGGCATCAGCTCTTACTATCTGCTGAAGGGGCGCGATATCGCCTTCGCCAAACGCTCGTTCGCCATCGCCGCCTCTTTCGGCATGGCGGCGGTGCTGTCGGTCATCGTGCTGGGGGATGAGTCCGGCTATGAAATGGGCGACGTGCAAAAAACCAAGTTGGCCGCTATCGAGGCGGAATGGAATACCGAGCCGGCGCCGGCCTCCTTCACCCTGTTCGGCCTGCCGAATCAGGAAGACCAGACCAACCATTTCGCGGTACGGATCCCTTACGCGCTGGGCATTATCGCCACCCGTTCCACCGATCGCCAGGTCACTGGCCTGAAAGATCTGATGACGCAGCATGAGGTGCGCATCCGCAACGGCATGAAGGCCTACAGCCTGCTGCAACAGCTGCGCGAAGGCAGCACCGATCCCGCGGTGCGTGCAGCGTTCAACAGCGCTAAACAGGATCTGGGTTACGGGCTGTTGCTTAAACGCTACACCGATGACATCACCCAGGCCAGCGAGCAGCAGATTCGCCAGGCTACCAGCGATTCCATCCCGCGCGTTGCGCCGCTGTATTTTTCTTTCCGTATCATGGTGGGCTGCGGCGTGCTGCTGCTGCTGCTGATCGCCGCCTGTTTCTGGACCGTGCTGCGCAACCGCATCGGTCAACCCCGCTGGCTGCACCGCGCCATGCTTTATGGCATCCCGTTGCCGTGGATCGCCATCGAGTCCGGCTGGTTTATCGCCGAATATGGCCGTCAGCCCTGGGCTATCGGTGAAATCCTGCCGACCGCGGTCGCCAACTCGACGCTGACCGCCGGCGACATCCTGTTCTCAATGGGGCTGATTTGCGGACTGTACACGCTGTTTTTGGTGGCCGAAATGTATCTGATGTTCAAATTCGCGCGTCTGGGGCCGAGCAGCTTGAAAACCGGCAACTACCATTTTGAACAATCGTCCGTTTCCTCGGTGAGCGCACGGTAATACAGGAGCGAATGACTATGTTTGATTACGAAGTATTACGTGTTGTCTGGTGGGTGCTGATTGGCGTACTGCTCATCGGCTTCGCCGTCACCGACGGTTTTGATATGGGTGTCGGCATGTTAATGCGCCTGTTTGGCCGCAACGACGTTGAGCGTCGGGTCATGATCAATACCATCGCCCCGCACTGGGACGGTAACCAGGTGTGGCTCATCACCGCCGGCGGCGCCCTGTTCGCCGCCTGGCCGATGGTCTATGCCGCGGCGTTCTCCGGCTTTTACATCGCCATGATCCTGGTGCTGGCCTCGCTGTTCTTCCGCCCGGTCGGTTTCGACTACCGCTCGAAAATCGATGACGCCCGCTGGCGCAATATGTGGGACTGGGGCATCTTCATCGGCAGCTTCATTTCGCCGGTGGTGATTGGGGTGGCGTTTGGCAATCTGCTCCAGGGTGTGCCGTTCCATGTCGACGAGTATTTACGTTTGTATTACACCGGTAACTTCTTCCAGCTGCTTAACCCGTTCGGCCTGCTGGCGGGCATCGTCAGCCTGGCGATGTTCCTGACCCAGGGCGGCACCTATCTGCAAATGCGCACTGGCGGCGATTTGCAGGTGCGGATGCGCGGCATCACCCAGCTTACCGCGCTGGTCACCCTGCTGACGTTCCTGTTGGCCGGTATTTGGGTCGTCAACGGCATCGACGGTTATACCGTGACCTCGGTTATCGACAGGGCCGCGCAGTCCAACCCGCTGCATAAAGAAGTGGCGCACCAGGCCGGCGCATGGATGGCGAATTACCACGCCTATCCGGGATTATGGATCGTGCCGGCGCTGGGCGTGCTGCTGCCGCTACTGACTATCGTCTTTAGCCGCGCGGGGCGCAGCGCCTGGGCGTTTATCTTCTCTTCGTTGACCGTGGCCTGCATCATCCTGACCGCGGGGATCACGCTGTTTCCGTTCATCATGCCGTCGAGCACGATGCCCAACGCCAGCCTGACCCTGTGGGACGCGACGTCGAGTCTGGGGACGTTGAAAGTCATGACGGTGGTGGCGATCATTTTCGTGCCGATTGTGCTGCTCTATACCATCTGGTGCTACTACAAGATGTTCGGTCGCATCACTAAAGAACATATTGAACAAAACACGCATTCGCTGTATTGAGTTAAGGAGCTTAACCATGTGGTATTTCGCCTGGATTTTAGGAACGCTGTTGGCCTGCGCCTTCGGCATCATTACCGCGCTGGCGCTTGAGCATCTGGAAGATACCCGCGGCAAAGATGCCCTGAAATGACAGGGCAGACCCTTGCGGCCCTGTATGATCTGACGGATAAGCGCCCTCTGCGGGCGCTTTCCCTGGTCATGGCGCTCACCTTTGCGGGCTGTGTTTTCTGGACGCCTTCGCGTTTCGCCGCTCAGACCAGTCCGCTGTCCTGGTGGCAGGGAATGGTCATCGTTTGGGCGGTTTGCGCCGGTGTCGTGCATGGTACCGGCTTTCGACCGCGCCGGCGTCTGGTTTTTCTGCCGCTGCCGGCGATGTTGATCATGATCGGCGCCTTGATTTACAGTTTCTCATAATAACTTTACGGTCCTTTAAGCCCGCAATGTAAGGGACCTAAAATATTTTCTTTCCCCCCGGCTTACCTATTCCCAATGTGATCTGTCTTGCGTATAGTAAGCACCGTTGTTTTTGCGTTGTTGGACGGTGGAGTGAGTATTTCGTATTTCCAATGGCCGGTTCGCGTCTATTATGAGGATACCGACGCTGGCGGCGTGGTCTACCATGCACGTTACGTCGCCTTCCTATGAACGCGCGCGCACCGAAATGCTACGCGAGCACAATTTCCATCAGCACGCGCTCATGCGCGCGAACGTGGCGTTCGTGGTGCGGCGCATGGCGGTGGAGTATTTTGCCCCTGCGCGCCTGGACAATTTACTGCAAGTAGAAAGCGAAATCGTCTCCCTCAAGCGCGCCTCTCTGACCTTTGCACAACGCATCCTGAATGCCTACGGGCGGTTGCTCAGCCAGGCGGATGTCGTGATCGCATGTGTCGATCTACAGCAATTGAAGCCGATTGCGCTTCCTACGTCTTTTGTCGCGGAGTTCAAGCAGTGACTGACATGAACATCTTTGATCTGTTCCTGAAAGCGGGCTTTTTGGTAAAACTGATCATGCTGATTTTGATATGCTTTTCCATCGCTTCCTGGGCGATCATTATTCAGCGTTCCCGTATTCTGACCTCCGCCGCACGTGAAGCGGAAGCCTTTGAGGATAAATTCTGGTCCGGTATCGAATTGTCCCGCCTGTATCAGGAAAGCCTGACGCGGCGCGACAGCCTGAGCGGCTCCGAGCAGATTTTCTATGCCGGCTTCAAAGAGTTCGCGCGCCTGCATCGCGCCAACAGCCACGCCCCCGAGGCGGTGGTGGAGGGCGCCTCGCGCGCCATGCGTATTTCGATGAACCGTGAGCTGGAAGCGCTGGAAACCCATATTCCGTTTCTCGGCACCGTCGGCTCCATCAGTCCGTATATCGGTCTGTTCGGCACGGTATGGGGCATCATGCATGCTTTCATCGGGCTTGGCGCGGTCAAACAGGCCACGCTACAGATGGTCGCACCGGGGATAGCCGAAGCGCTCATCGCCACCGCCATCGGTCTTTTCGCCGCCATTCCCGCGGTCATGGCGTTCAACCGCCTGAGCCTGCGCGTCAACAAGCTTGAGCAGAACTACGACAACTTTACCGAAGAGTTCATCGCCATCCTGCATCGGCAGGCTTTCGCCAGCGATAGCGCTAAGTAAGCAGGAGGGTAGAGGATGGCCAGAAGACGCTCGCGTAGAAAAATCAAGTCCGAGATTAACATCGTCCCCTTGCTCGATGTGCTGCTGGTGTTGGTGTTAATTTTTATGGCGACGGCGCCGATTATAACCCAGAGCGTTGAGGTGGATTTGCCCGATGCGACCGACTCCAAAACCGTCGGCAACGATGATAATCCGCCGGTGATCGCCGAGGTGGTGGGTATCGGCCAATACAGTCTGGTGGTCGATCACCAGCGCCAGGAGCAACTGCCCTCCGAACAGGTAGTTTCCGAGGCGCGCGCCCGTATCACCGCCAATCCCAAGACGGTGTTTCTGATAGGCGGCGCCAAGGACGTGCCTTATGATGAGATCATCAAGGCGCTGAACTTACTGCATCAGGCCGGCGTGAAGTCGGTCGGTCTGATGACGCAACCTATCTGACGGTCGGCTGGTGACGCGAGTTATTACCGGCCAACCCCTTTTTGGGAATAGATTGTGTTGAAGGCTACCGAACAGAACGACAAGCTCAAACGTGCCATTATTCTGTCGATTGCGCTGCATTGCGTCCTGATCGCCGTATTGATCTGGAGCTCGATCCATCAGCCGCAAGAATCCAGCGCGGGCGGCGGCGGGTCGTCTATTGACGCCGTGATGGTCGATCCCGGCGCCGTGGTGCAGCAATATAACCGTCAGCAGCAGCAAACCGATGCGCAGTGGGCACAGCAGCAGCGCGACAAGCAGGCTCAGCAGCAGGCAGAAGAGCTTCAGCAAAAGCAGGCGGCGGAGCAGCAGCGCTTAAAAGCGCTGGAAAAACAGCGTCTGGCCGCGCAGGAAGCGGCCGCGGCGAAACAGCAGGCGGAGGCGCAAGCCAAGCAGGCCGCGGCTGAAGCCAAGAAGCAGGCGGAGGCGAAAAAGGCCGCCGCTGCCGACGCCAAAGCCGATCAGGCGGCGAAAGATAAAGCCGCCGCCGCACAGGCCGCCAAGCAGTCCAGCGATGTGGATGCATTGCTGGGCGGCCTGACCGAAGCCAAAAACGCGCCCAAAGCCGGTGGCGCGCCGGCGGGGGCCGGTAAGGCTAAACTAAGTGGCGCTAGCGGGGCGGAAGTGGATGCCTATAAAGCTCAAATACAGGCGGCTATCCAGAATAAACTGTATGACTATAACAACTATAGCGGCAAAACCTGCGATATCCGCTTTAAACTGGCGCCGGACGGCTTTTTGATCTCGGTGAATGCCCTCGGCGGCGACCCGGCGCTATGCCAAGCGGCGATCTCCGCGGCGAAATTAGCCAATATTCCCCGGCCGCCCAGCAAACAGGTCTATGAAGCGGCTAAAGAAGGGGTGATTACGTTTAAGCCTGACTAATAACCTTGTGGCGGAGCGCGAGGGTTAATAAATAGTCCTGTTTAGGTTTAAGATTTATACTATGTTGTCTAATGGGAAGATGTAGTGTTGTTTAACCCGACAAGTTTACAATTCTGCAATTGCGACCGCCGCCCTGGCGTCGGTTTGGGAGATGAAATGAAGCAGGCATTTCGAGTAGCGTTAGGTTTGTTGGTTTTATGGGCTTCCGTGTTGCATGCGGAAGTGCGTATTTTGATCACCCAAGGGGTGGATTCCGCCCGGCCCATCGGCGTGGTGCCGTTTAAGTGGGCGGGGCCCGGCGCGGCGCCCGAAGATATCGGTGGCATTGTCGCCGCCGACCTGCGCAACAGCGGTAAATTCAACCCGCTAGACACCTCCCGCCTGTCGCAGCAGCCTGCCACCGCGGCGGAAGTTACCCCGGCCGCCTGGACGGCGTTGGGTATCGACGCCGTGGTGGTGGGGCAGGTGCAGCCGAGCGCGGACGGCAGCTATATGGTGTCTTATCAATTGGTGGATACCTCGGGTAATCCCGGCGCGATTTTAGCGCAAAACCAATTTAAAGCGCCGCGCAAATGGCTGCGTTGGTCAGCGCACACCGTTAGCGATGAAACTTTTGAAAAGTTGACCGGTATCAAGGGCGCGTTCCGCACGCGCATCGCCTACGTGGTGCAAACCAACGGCGGCCAGTTCCCCTACGAATTGCGGGTAGCGGATTACGACGGTTATAACCAGACGCCGGTGCACCGTTCGCCGCAGCCGCTGATGTCGCCGGCCTGGTCCCCAGACGGCAGCAAGCTGGCCTATGTCACCTTTGAAAGCGGGCGCTCGGCGTTGGTTATCCAGACACTGGATAGCGGCGCTGTTCGTCAGGTGGCGAGTTTTTCGCAGCATAACGGCGCGCCGGCTTTCTCGCCGGACGGCAGCAAGCTGGCTTTTGCGCTGTCGAAGACCGGCAGCCTGAATTTGTATGTGATGGATTTAGGATCGGGTCAGATTCGTCAGGTGACCGACGGTCGCAGTAATAATACGGAGCCGACCTGGTTCCCGGACAGCCAGACGCTGGCGTATACCTCCGACCAGGGCGGCCGTCCGCAGGTGTATAAAATCAATATTAATGGCGGTACGCCGCAGCGCCTGTCCTGGGAAGGCTCCCAGAATCAGGATGCCGATGTGAGCTCGGACGGCAAGTTCCTGGTTATGGTCAGCAGCAACAATGGCGCGCAGCATATCGCTAAACTGGATCTGGCAACGGGAGCCGTACAAGTATTGACGGACACGTTTCTGGATGAGACGCCTAGCGTCGCTCCCAATGGCACAATGGTTATCTACAGCGCTTCGCAAGGGCTGGGTTCCGTGTTACAGCTGGTCTCGACTGATGGGCGTTTCAAAGCGCGTCTTCCGGCAACCGATGGACAGGTCAAATTTCCTGCCTGGTCGCCGTATCTGTGATGCATGTGTAAATGTGTATGGCAAACTATAAAAGGAATATGAGATGCAACTGAACAAAGTGCTGAAAGGGCTGATGTTGGCGGTGCCAGTCTTGGCGATTGCCGCATGTAGTTCTCACAAAAGCGCCAACAATGGCGACGAATCTGCCATGGGCGCCGGTGCTGGCACTGGCATGGACATGAACGGCAACAACGCGTCGTCCGACGAGCAGGCTCGTCTGCAGATGCAAGAGCTTCAGCGCAACAATATCGTTTACTTCGATTTGGATAAATACGATATCCGCTCTGAATTCGCTCAGATGCTTGACGCTCACGCCAATTTCTTGCGCAGCAACCCGTCCTACAAAGTGACCGTTGAAGGCCACGCGGATGAACGCGGTACGCCGGAATACAATATCGCCCTGGGCGAACGCCGCGCCAATGCCGTGAAGATGTATCTTCAGGGTAAAGGCGTTTCCGCCGATCAGATCGCTATCGTATCTTACGGTAAAGAGAAACCGGCCGTACTGGGTCACGACGAAGCGGCTTACGCCAAAAACCGTCGGGCCGTCCTGGTTTACTAAGAGTCTTGCATGAGCAATAACTTCAGACCTTATCTGTTGAGTCTGTCGTTATTGGTTGGCGTAGCGGTCCCCTGGGCCGCTACCGCTCAAGCGCCAATCAGTAATGTCGGCTCCGGCTCGGTAGATGACCGGGTCACTCAACTTGAGCGTATTTCCAATGCGCACAGTCAACTGCTAACCCAACTTCAGCAGCAGCTCGCCGATAATCAGCGCGACATCGACTCGCTGCGCGGCCAGATTCAGGAAAACCAATACCAGCTGTCGCAGGTCGTCGAGCGGCAAAAACAGATCTACCAGCAGATGGACAGCCTCTCTAGCCAAGCGCCGGCCGCTTCCCAAGACGGTCAGCCCCAGGCGTCCACGTCCACCGACGGCGGCAGCCAAGGCGCGACGCCGGCAGCCAGCACGGCCACCGCCGGCAGCGGCGACGCCAACACCGACTACAATGAGGCGGTGGCGCTGGTGCTGGAGAAAAAACAGTACGACCAGGCCATAAGCGCGTTCCGCAACTTTGTTAAACGTTACCCTTATTCCACCTATCAACCCAACGCCAATTACTGGCTTGGGCAGCTCAATTATAATCAGGGTAAAAAAGACGACGCGCTCTATTATTTCGCCCTGGTGGCTAAGACCTACCCCAAATCCCCCAAAGCACCCGACGCATTGTTGAAGGTGGGCGTCATCATGCAGGAGAAAGGCCAGAAAGATAAAGCCCGGGCGGTTTATCAGCAGGTCGGAAAACTGTATCCCAGTGCCGAGGCGGCCAAACAGGCGCAAAAACGGCTGGCGGGTCTGTAACCATGACGGGTCTAAACGGGGCAGGGCGGCGTAAAACGGGTCAGAATGCTCGAAGATCAGGCAGTTGGCCGCGCTTGAACTAATTAATGGTTGCGTCAAAATTTATAATAAGTAATATATGCCGCCGTTGCCCGGGGAAAGCTGATTTCCTCTGGCCGCGGTTGTCATCGGGTATCGGGGTCGTTAGCTCAGTTGGTAGAGCAGTTGACTTTTAATCAATTGGTCGCAGGTTCGAATCCTGCACGACCCACCATTCTTTTGATTACCTTAACTCTCACTCTCTGTGTTAGCCGCCGCTGTCCGCGCGAATGAGTAAATGACGCACGATTTGAAGACGTGTCTGTGTTACCCACTAAACAATTTTTCGCCATAACGCACAAAATAGGCGCGACAACCGGCCATAAATCTCGTATTTTGTTTAGCATACAAAACCCAGATCTTCGCCAGCCGGTCACTTGTCTCTTAAAGGGCCCGGTGCGGCGACTGCGTAGCGCCAGAGAGCAGCGATGAGTGAACTAATCGACGACTTTGCCACCCTTTATCCTTTCCCGCCCAAACCGGCGGCGTTGAACGAGGAGGAAAAGGCCGGCTTGCGGGAGCGCATTGCACGTCTGCTAAAGGCGCGCAACGCGGTTATCGTGGCCCACTACTATACCGATCCGGAAATTCAGGCGCTGGCGGAAGCAACCGGCGGCTGCGTGGCGGATTCGCTGGAGATGGCGCGTTTTGGCAGCAGCCACCCGGCCACCACGCTACTGGTGGCCGGCGTGCGCTTCATGGGTGAAACCGCCAAGATCTTAAGCCCGGAAAAAACCGTGCTGATGCCGACGCTGCACGCGGAATGCTCGCTCGATCTCGGCTGCCCGGAGGCGGCGTTCAGCGCGTTTTGCGACGCTCACCCGGATCGAACGGTGGTGGTGTACGCCAACACCTCCGCTGCGGTCAAAGCGCGCGCCGACTGGGTAGTGACGTCCAGTATCGCGGTTGAGCTTATCGATCATCTCGACAGCCTGGGAGAGAAGATTATCTGGGCGCCGGACCGCCATCTTGGCCGCTATGTGCAAAAACAGACCGGCGCGGATATGCTGTGCTGGCAAAGCGCCTGTATTGTGCATGATGAGTTTAAGACCCAGGCGCTACGCCGTATGAAAAGACTTTATCCCGACGCGGCCGTGCTGGTCCATCCCGAATCACCGCAGGCGGTGGTCGATTTGGCCGATGCGGTCGGTTCCACCAGCCAGCTGATTCAGGCGGCCAAGACATTGCCGCAGCAGCAGATGATTGTGGCCACCGATCGCGGCATTTTTTTCAAAATGCAGCAGGCGTGCCCGGAGAAGACCTTATTGGCGGCCCCGACCGCCGGGGAGGGTGCCACCTGCCGTAGCTGCGCGCATTGCCCGTGGATGGCGATGAACGGGCTCAAGGCTATCGCGGCGGGGCTTGAACGGGGCGGCGTGGAGCATGAGATACGGGTCGAGGAAGCCGTACGTCAGCGGGCGCTGGTACCGTTGAATAGGATGCTGGCTTTCGCGGCCGACCTTAAGCGCCCCTAAGATTATAGCGCGGGGTCGCGCCTGGGCGGGCCGCCGTGCAGACGGGGGCCCTGGCTGAGCTATACAGGCTGCCTCGTAAATTGATGCCTGAGCTGACAGCCACGCAGAGTGGTGCGCTGGTTGCGCCTGAGCGGGCGAGCTCGGCTTAGCAGGCCGCAAACCGGCGGCACGTGGCCGTAGCGGGCGCGATGACAGGGCCGCTATGCGCACCGTCTTGAACGCGTGCTACTGGATCGACGGGGGAAAGGGGCCGCTACATTTTGCGGTGGATTTCAGAGAATTGCGACTTATCGGCCTGGATACTACCGTGGAGGGAACCGCGGCGGGTCAGGTGGCGGAACATCTGCCGTGGCTGCGCGATGCGTTGTCGGCAAAAGGGCCCGCGGCGTCAATGCTGTTTTTACATCATCACGTGTTCGAGTGCGGTATCGCGCCCATGGATCGCATCATGTGCGGAGGATCGGCGGCGTTGGGCACGCTACTGCGCGATCATCCGCGTCGACCGCTTGCGCTGGCGACAGGCCATGCGCATCGCCCCGCGGCAGGCACGCTGGCGGGCATACCCGCCTACCTCTCTGGCTCGATTTGCCCCGCCAACCCGTTGTGGTTGGGGTCGGCGACAATACCCCCGTGGCCGATCCCCCCGCGCTGATGATCCACCGCCTGGCAAACGGCTCCCTGGCGAGCCACTTTATTGTCGTTTGATTCCGCCGCCACGTTCGGTTTAACCTTGTTCGGCAATCGGCAATCGGCAATCGGCAATCGGCAATCGGCAATCGGCAATCGGCAATCGGCAATCGGCCAACACCCTTTGTTTTTGGCTATCGGCTATCGAGAATCAGCAGACAATCTTCGGCTTTGGATTACCGGCTATCGGCGAACAACCCTTGGTTTTGGCTACGGGCCACCCCCTTCGGCGTGCGATTAGCGGTTGCCTACAAAAAGGGAAAGAGTCAGCGGCAACGTCAGCCCTCTGGCCGGGTTATGGCCCGGCCGAGGATCCAGCGAGGTTAATGATGGTGATGGGCGTGCAGGTTCACCGCACTCTGATGGATCACGCAATGATCCTCTTCGCAGCGCTGATACTCCATTTGGATGGTCGCGTGCCCGATGTGATAGTGCTCCAGCAGATAATCCTGAATGCGGTGCAAGAGCCCGTCGTGGTCGCGGGGTGGAATGACCTGCACATGCAGCGTCATTAACGGCCGCTCGCCGACCTGCCAGAGATGGACATGATGAATATTGCGCCCTTCGGGGATATTGCGCGTCATTTCGCGCTTGAGTTTCTCAATATCAAACTGCTGTGGAGTACCTTCCAACAGCTCGTGCAGACTTTCACGCAGCAACCACCAGCCGCTGCGCAGCACCAGACAAGAAACCAGAATCGACAGCAGCGGGTCGATGGGTAGCCAACCGGTATAGAGGATCACCAGCGCGGCGATAATGGCGCCGACCGAGCCGAGCAAATCCCCCAAAACATGCAGCGCCGCCGTGCAGCAGCCAGAACGAGACTATGTTCGCCACCAGCCCGGCGACGGCGATGGACATCATGGTCCAGCCGGCTATGGGTTGGGGGGCGAGAAAGCGATGCGCGGCTTCCCAGACGATCATCACCGTGATAAACAGCAGCGCCAGCGCATTGAGAAACGCCGCCAGCGTGGTCAAACGCAGATAATCGAAGGTGTGGCGGATATTGGGTCGGCGGGCGGCAAAACGTACCGCCAGTAACGCCATCAGCAGCGCGGCGGTATCGGTCAGCATATGCCCGGCGTCCGCCAGAAACGCCAGCGATCCCGATAGCCAGCCGCCGACCGCCTCGACAAGCATGAACAGCACCGTGACGACAAAAGCCGCCAGCAGGCGTTTATGCGCGCCCGTTTGCGCATCAGGGGACGGGTGGTCATGTCCGTGCCCACGGTGACCGCCGTGGTGCGCCTGCGTTGCGGCTACAGGTGCGTGGGAATGGAGAGGATCTGCCTGTGGGGTGGCAATCATTTCTGGACTCTCAAGGGGAACGATGGATTAAGCCGGAAGCCCTTTACTGGCGAGGCTTACAGCGATTTTAAGGATTCTGGACTCGTCGCAAAAAAATGAGCAAAAAATGATTTTTTTGCACTATATTCTGGACTGGATTGGTCGTAGTTTGAGTAAGTTTGAAGGCCGTTTAAACAGTTTTACACTTGCTATTTTAACAAAAAATAAACAAATAATTTCCGCTTGTTTAAATGGCCTGCTTGTGATTGTGTGTTAAATTAGGTCTGTTGTGTCTTTCTTCCTCAGCAGGAGCACACACGTTGTTGTCAGCGATGGATTTCTGCTTATCTCCAGTGACATACTCAGTAATTATATGCTCTTTGAGAGTCTCTGGAAGCTGTATCAGTGTGCGATTCTGCTCATCAAAGAAGGACCCTGTACACGATTCTGTGTAAATGCCTTTTCTCAGAAGTGACCGTCCAGGCGGTCACCGAACTCGATAATAAAGCGGCTCATTGCCATGCGCCAGTCCCTCAAAGGCATTGTCCATTTCTGTGAGGCCGCCTGTATCGCCAGCCACACCACCTTTTTCACTGCGTCGTCGGTCGGGAACACCTTGCGCTTTTTGATGGCATGCCGGATCACGCTGTTTAACGACTCGATGGCGTTGGTCGTGTAGATCACCTTGCGGATATCCGTTGGGTAGGCAAAGAACGTGGCCAGATTGGCCCAGTTTGCCTGCCAGCTTCGACTTATTTGCGGGTAGCGGATGTCCCAGGCACTGGAGAACGCTTCCAGCGCCTGCAAGCCGGCTTCTTCCGTAGGGACCTGATAGATAGCTTTCAGGTCGCGGGTGACGGCCTTGTAGTCCTTCCAGGAGACGAACCGCAGGCTGTTGCGCACCATATGCACGATACACAGCTGGAGCCGCGCCTCCGGATACACCGCGTTAATAGCGTCAGGGAAACCTTTCAGCCCGTCTACGCAGGCGATAAGGATATCGTTCAGGCCGCGGTTTTTCAGCTCTGTCAGCACGTTCAGCCAGAACTTTGCGCCTTCATTTTCGGCCAGCCACATACCTAGCAACTCTTTCTGGCCTTCGATGTTGATGCCCAGCGCCAGGAACACAGATTTGTTGATGATGCGGCTGTCCTGCCGGACTTTTAGAACGATACAGTCAAGATAAACAATGGGATAGACTGCATCCAGAGGCCGGTTTTGCCATTCGACAACCTGCTCCATGACCGCATCGGTGACCTTTGAGACCAGCGCCGGCGAGGCATCGGCGTCATACAGCTTTTTGAACGCGGCGGCGATCTCGCGGGTGGTCATCCCTTTGGCGTACAACGATAAAATCTGGTTATCCATCCCGGTAATCCGGGTCTGGTTCTTCTTCGCCAGTTGCGGTTCAAAGGAACCGTCACGATCGCGCGGAGTACGCAGCGCTAGCGGGCCATCGCCAGTGGTAACGGTTTTTGTGGAATAGCCGTTGCGGGCGTTGGTCCCCGGTTTAGGCTGATTTTTATCGTAGCCGAGGTGATGGGTCATTTCGACATTGAGAGCTGCTTCGACGCTGATTTTTTTCAGCAGCCGATCGAAGTGACTGAGAGCTTCAGGGGTTTTGAGATTTTTGGCCAGTTCGTTAGCCAGAGCCTGCAACTGTTTTTCGTCCATAAATTAACCTGTTTTTGATGTTGGATTGAACATATCAAAATCAGGCAAATACACAAATTTCTAAACAGGCTTAATAGCGATATTTATACTCTACGGCTCTGTTTGTATCTGCATATTTCTGCATGAGTGATAATTATTTTGACGATCAATGACCAATAATTGATCGGTAAAACTTATATTTATATGTAGGAACTATATTGATGAATACACCAATCATACCATGGGTGGGAGGAAAGCGGAGGCTGGCTAAACATATTTTACCGTGCTTTCCTGCGCACAAATTCTACGTTGAACCATTCTGTGGAGGAGCTGCGCTGTTTTTCAGCAAGGATCCATCCACAGTCGAAGTGTTGAACGATATCAACGGAGATTTGATAAACCTCTATCGGGTAGTCAAGTACCATTTGGAGGAATTCGTCCACCAGTTCAAGTGGGCCTTGAGCAGCAGGCAGCTGTTTGATTGGCTGAAAGAAATACCTCCGCAAACGCTGACCGATATACAGCGAGCCGCCCGCTTTTACTGTCTTCAGCAGCTCACATTTGGTGGCAAAGTGAGCGGGCAGAACTTTGGTACTTCGGCTGTGCGATCACAGTCATTGAACCTCTTAAGAATCGAAGAACAGCTATCACAGGCTCACCTGCGTTTATCCCATGCAACCATAGAGCATCTTGGGTGGCAGGCTTGTATTGAAAAATATGATAGGCCACACTCATTGTTCTATCTTGATTCACCTTACTGGAAGACTCAAGGCTATGGCGGAGCGTTTGGCCTGGAGCAATACAGCATCATTGATAGCCTTGCTCATTCAATAGCAGGAAGAATGGTGATTTCAGTTAATGATATCCCAGAAATGAGGCTCATCTTCAAAAACCTTCATATCGACGTTGTTGACCTAAAATAGGCTTTGTTGAATAAATCGAACTTTTAGGTGACTGGCGGCTCTGATCACTACATTCGTTTCAACATCAGGTCCCCATGGCAAAGCAAAAGTTTAAAATCACCAACTGGCCCGCATATAACAATGCGCTCAGGCAGCGGGAGGACCTGACAGATATGGCTTGATGAGTCAGTCATTGCTGCATGGACTGAGAGTACACCACCTGAACATCGTGGCCGGCCGCTTCACTACACCGATATGGCCATTACCACGGTTCTGATGATAAAGCGCGTGTTTAACCTTTCGCTCCAGGCGTTACAGGGTTTCGTTGACTCGATTTTTAAACTGATGGGGCTGTCGCTGCGCTGCCCAGATTACTCTCTGGTCAGCCGGCGAGCAAAAACCGTCGACATCAGCATAAAAACGCCAACCCGCGGCGAAATCTCACACCTGGTCATCGATGGCACCGGCCTGAAAGTCTTCGGCGAAGGCGAATGGAAAGTCAGGCAGCATGGGGCTGAGAGGCGCAGAATATGGCGCAAGCTTCATCTGGCAGTAGATAGCGTGACACATGAAATTATCTGTGCCGATTTTCGCTAAGCGGTACGACAGATGCGCAGGCGCTGCCCGGGCTGATTAACCAAACCCACCGGAAAATCAGGGAAGCGTCGGCTGACAGTGCTTACGATACGCGTTACTGTCATGATGCTCTGCTGAGGAAAAAAATAAAGCCGCTTATCCCACCGCGAAGTGGTGCGCAATATTGGCCAGCTCGATACCATGAGCATAACCATGCGGTGGCAAATCAGCATCTGAGCGGCAATAACGATACCTGGAAAAAGAAAGTAGGTTATCACCGGCGTTCACTGGCTGAAACGGCCATGTTCCGGTTTAAAACACTTCTGGGTGGTCATCTGAGTCTGCATGACTATGGCGCGCAGGTAGGTGAGGCAATGGAAATGGTTAAAGCACTTAACCGGATCACACTGTTAGGAATGCCAAACAGCGTCCGCATCATGTAACAATCGCCCTGATAGGGAGGAAGTCGTCACAAATTTCGGATTTATTCAACAAAGCGCCTTGACGGATAAAAACTCCCTCATCCATAATTTGTTCACGTTGAAGTGCAAGAACATCACCTTGGCGTGCGCAGCACAAGTATGAAATTTCCATAGTCACTTTAATTAATGTATCAGCTGATTCATATAGCGCGCTGTAATATAGCGTTCACGGAGTTTTTCGCTAAACTGACGAACTCCTTGGCATGGGTTTGTGGCTACCAGTCCCCCGCTCATAACCCCATCTAAAAACCCGTGACAAAAACGGCTTTTCCCGATTTGCTTGAACTTGACTTTTCATACCACGAATATCCATGTACTTTCTGATATGAATAGGCTTAATGTCGTTTGGTAACATTTTGCCGAAAGGTTTCATTACAAACTTTGAATATCCTTTATAGTCAATACGTGTGCGTTTACTCAACGCGTTAAAGTCAGCTGATTCAAAGAATTGGTTAATAAGTTTTTCAAAGGTATCGCCGTGCGTGTTATTGTCAATCGACTTAATGTATTCTTCGTAAGCTACCCACACCTCAGCGTAGCTGGCGTTTAGCGGGCAGAGGCGTTTTGTTTCGCCGTTTTTATGTTTGTATTCAAACGCGCTTCTCCCACGGGATACGCGTTTCGGTAACTTCGCATCATCAGGATTTTTACGTGGCCTTCCCATTTCCCATTGCTCCCCAGTCTGGCTCAGATACTGAATTTGTTGCCCTGAACTTGAGCGGATGATTAAAGTGGTACCATGTGGTGCGAGGCTTACCATCGCGATTTTTTACAAACCACACGCCAGCCTCGGTTAATTTTTCCACTTGTTTATTGGCAACCTGAAAGCTTGTGATTTTTTCAAGTTCATCGTCCGTAATAATGTCGTTTTCATTTTTCATAGAGCTACTTCAAACCCCTCTTCTTTTTCCGCTTCATCGCCTCTAATAAAATGTCCTGCACCTTGCGCTTCGAGTCGCGCCGCTCCATGACCAGTTCATCGACGGTATCGGTGGCGACAATATGGTGGATAAATACCGGGCGCGGGTGCCCGGCCTGTGCCTGCCGGGTAGGGCCGATGCGCTCGATAATCTGCTGGTACTGCTCAAGGCCCCACCAGTGGGAGCAAAACACCAGGACATTACCGCCGTCCTGCAGGTTCAGCCCGTGTCCTGCGCTGGCAGGGTGCGCGAACAGTAGCGGTATCCGTCCGGCGTTCCAGTCGCTGATGGTCTGCGGATTAGCGTCCAGATGACGGCCATCGGGAAAGGCTTTAAGCAGACGTTCAAGGTCGTGCTTCCAGTGATAGGCGACCAGCACGGGCGTACCGCCGGATTCGCTGATGATACTCTCCAGCACCTTGAGCTTTTCATCGTGCACGTTCAGCCACCCGTCGCTGTCATCGGTATACACAGCGCCACTAGCAAGCTGTAGGCACTTCATGGTGCGGGCAGCGGCGTTAGGTGCTTCGATACCGATATCTTCCAGTTCGAGGAACATCTCCTGCTCCATCTCCTCGTACTGCTTGCGGGCTTTTGGCGGTAGGTTGACGTTAACGGTGTTGTGGATAGGCTGGTCGATGTCGAACCAGTCGGCAGGGTTGAGTGATAGCGTGAATTCGGCCAGCGCTTCGTGTATCTGCTCTTGCGCGTACTCCAGTGGTATCAGCTTTGAGAAGTGTTGACCGGGGAACAGTAGTTTCCTGAACCAGCGGCTTTCAAACGAACCGAACGTGCGTCCAAGCTCCTTGCCCTGGTCAACAAACCACGCTTGCCCCCACAGGTCGATTAAACCGTTAGGGGCGGGGGTGCCGGTCAGATTGACCCAGCGGTCAACGTATTTATGTGCGACCTTAGCCAGCGCTGCAGCACGTTTGCCCCCTGAGTTCAGCCGAAAAGAGGCTTTGTTGAATAAATCGAACTTTTAGGTGACTGGCGGCTCTGATCACTACATTCGTTTCAACATCAGGTCCCCATGGCAAAGCAAAAGTTTAAAATCATCAACTGGCCCGCATACAACAATGCGCTCAGGCAGCGGGGGGACATGACAGTATGGCTTGATGAGTCAGCCATTGCTGCATGGACAGAGAGTACACCACCTGAACATCGTGGCCGGCCGCTTCACTACACCGATATGGCCATTACCACGGTTCTGATGATAAAGCGCGTGTTTAACCTTTCGCTCCGGGCGTTACAGGGTTTCGTTGACGCGATTTTTAAACTGATGGGGCTGTCGCTGCGCTGCCCAGATTACTCTCTGGTCAGCCGGCGAGCAAAAACCGTCGACATCAGCATAAAAACGCCAACCCGCGGCGAAATCTCACACCTGGTCATCGATGGCACCGGCCTGAAAATCTTCGGCGAAGGCGAATGGAAAGTCAGGCAGCATGGGGCTGAGAGGCGTAGAGTATGGCGCAAGCTTCATCTGGCAGTAGATAGCGCGACACATGAAATTATCTGTGCCGATTTATCGCTAAGCGGTACGACAGATGCGCAGGCACTGCCCGGGCTGATTAACCAAACCCACCGGAAAATCAGGGAAGCGTCGGCTGACAGTGCTTACGATACGCGTTACTGTCATGATGCTCTGCTAAGGAAAAAAATAAAGCCGCTTATCCCACCGCGAAGTGGTGCGCAATATTGGCCAGCTCGATACCATGAGCGTAACCATGCGGTGGCAAATCAGCATCTGAGCGGCAATAACGATACCTGGAAAAAGAAAGTAGGTTATCACCGGCGTTCACTGGCTGAAACGGCCATGTTCCGGTTTAAAACACTTCTGGGTGGTCATCTGAGTCTGCATGACTATGACGCGCAGGTAGGTGAGGCTATGGCAATGGTCAAAGCGCTTAACCGGATCACGCTGTTAGGAATGCCAAACAGCGTCCGCATCATGTAGCAATCGCCCTGATAGGGAGGTAGTCGTCACAAATTTCGGATTTATTCAACAAAGCGGCTTCCCGTATGAAAAGCAGGGCAACCACAAAAAGAAGAAAGTTTGTCCTGGCCCACGCCAGTGAGGTTCTCTCGGGTTGTAAACCAGGGTCCCGCATCGGCTGGCCTCGTTCAGTCAATAAAGGTCAAATAGATAAATACCAAGACAATAAACAGCAGGTATAACGAGAGCGCAATAAGAAGCTTTGAATAGGGCATATCGCGGTCCGTGCGCATCGCTTTTTCATTTTCTTTCCAGCGATACCAGGCCAGGCCACCCAGTAAACCGGCACCGATGGCAAGGGAAAATGAGAGAATATGGCTGGTGCGGGACGAATCGAAATGAGCGGTAAACTGTTCCAGTCCCACCGTGCCGGCAAGAAGCGCCAGGGCAGTGCGGATCCAGGCGAGAAAGGTTCTTTCATTCGCCAGGAGCCTGTTTAGAAATTTGTGTATTTGCCTGATTTTGATATGTTGCTGGTTCCGGTCACATCCGATCACTGATTCCGATTTCACCCGATCACTAATTCCGGTCGCCCGATCAGCGATTCCGATTCTGTCCAATCGCTCATCTTCTGTTCCGCCATACTCTGGAGACTTTTAGCTTCCGGGGGCATGGCATGGCATGGCACGTAAAAAGAAGAAAGCGAGAACGGCAATGTGCATCTATATTAATGTGTTACGTATGAAATTCGAGCAGCGTCGCTCGAATCGCACTATCGCAGCAGCGCTCGGCATAGGCTGTACTACCGTGCACGATATCCTCGGCCGATTCACGGTAGCTAACCTGGTCTGGCCATTGCCGGCGGAACTGTCCCCCGTCGACCTCGACCGCCTGCTCTATCCCGGCAAATCCGGAAAAGTTATCAATACCTTACCCAGCTGGCTTGATATCGATACCGAGTTAAGCCGCAAGGGCATGACCAAGCAGCTACTCTGGATGGAATATCAGTCCGCCGTGGGCGGTGATGCCCTCGGTTACTCACAGTTTTGTGCACTGTTCCGTGACTGGAAAAAGAAGCAGCGGCGTTCCATGCGCATGGAGCACAAGGCTGGCGAAAAGCTCTTCATCGACTTCTGTGGCCCCACCGTACCTATCGTCAACCCTGCGACCGGTAGCGTACGCCAGGTCGCTATCTTCGTCGCTGCCATGGGCGTGTCAGGCTATGCGTATATCGAAGCCTGCGAAGGCCAGGACATGGCATCGTGGCTCAACGCCAATAGCCGCTGCCTGCACTTCATGGGTGGGGTTCCGGAGCTGATGATACCTGATAATCTGCGCAGCGCTGTCAGCACCCCTGACCGCTATGAGCCGGTCATAAACCTGAGCTAACAGGCGCTGGCAAATCACTATGAGACAGTGGTGCTACCGGCGCGCCCGAGAAAACCGAAAGACAAGGCGAAGGCAGAATCAACTGTGCAGCTGGTAGAACGCTGGGTTTTGGCCCGGTTGGTAAACGTAGGTTCTACTCGCTGGCCGAACTCAACCAGGTGATACGAGAACTCAATCATGAGTTGAATTTGCGCCCGATGCGTCATTACGGCGGACAAAGTCGCCTTGAACGCTTCGAGCAGCTGGACAAACCGGCTCTTGGGCCTCTACCGCCCACACAATGGGAATACAGTGAGTATCTCGTTGCCCGAGTGGGACCTGATTACCACATAGACTACGGCAAAAACTGGTACTCGGTGCCGCATCCGTTGGTTGGCGAGCGCGTTGACGTCATCGCCACCCAACGGCTGGTGCAAATCCACCATAAGGGCGTCTGCGTGGCTACGCACCCTCGCAGCGATAACGCCTATAGGCACACGACTCAGGCGGCGCACATGCCGGCTAACCATAAGGGGCAGAGTCAGTGGACGCCGGAAAGGCTGTGCAGTTGGGCGCTGTCGGTGGGTGTGTGCACACTGAAAGTGGTCGAGTCCATCCAAAAGAGCAAAGCCCATCCGGAGCAGGCTTACCGCTCCGTGCTGGAGCTACTCAATCTGCAACGGCGCTATGAGACGACGCGACTGGAGAAGGCCTGCGCGCTGGCGTTGGAGAAAGGGTGCATTAACCGCTCTTTCATAGCCAACGTATTGAAACACGGTCGTGAAAGTGAGGTCACCCAGGACGGAGCCGGCGTATCAATGCTGGTTCACGAAAACCTCCGAGGTCCGGACAGTTATCACTAAGGAGAATAAATATGGATACACTGTTAATGGCTCTGCGAGAGCTGAAGTTGTCGGCAATGGTCCAGGCGTTGGAGACGCAACGCGAACTCCCGGGGAGTTATGGGGAGCTGGGGTTCGAGGAGCGGTTGTCGCTGATGGTAGAAGCGGAAAATTTGCATAGAAAAAACAATCATATATGCCGTCTGCGACGGCAATCGCAAATGCGCTTGCAGGCAAAACCGGAAGATATCCGCTATATCCCTAGCCGAGGAGTGACACCGGAACAGATGCGAGATCTGCTAGGGGGACAATATCTGAAATATCAGAAAAGCATACTCATCACGGGGCCAACAGGTACGGGCAAAACCTGGCTCAGTTGTGCGCTTGGTGAGCAGGCATGCCGGCAGCAATATAGCGTGCGTTACTGGCGAGTGGGTCGGTTGCTGGCCCATCTTCACCAGTGTCAGGTAGACGGGACCTATCTAAAACAGCTTAAGCAGTTAGAAAAAATAGAGTTACTGATCTTGGACGACGTGGGCCTAGAATCAATAAGTCCGATGCAGGCAACGATGCTGTTGGAGGTGATGGAAGATCGCTACGACAAAAGCAGCAGCATCCTGATCAGTCAACTGCCGGTGAAAAAATGGTATGGACTGATAGAAAACCCCACGACAGCTGACGCGTTACTCGATCGGTTAGTACACCCCAGCTATAGACTGGAACTTAAAGGCGAATCACTACGCAAAGAGCAAGGAGTAGCCAGCACAGGAAAAATAGACTAAACCCGAGTCAGAAGATGAGCGAACACGTGAACGAATATCACTGGAATGGGTGATCGGAAAATATCAGAATAACTGATCGGATGTCGCCGGAACAGCTGATCGGATACGTCGGAATCTGCATGTGTGCAACATTTTTGTACCGCTCTATGATTTTGCACTCCCCAATATCGGGGAGCTCAAATTTTGAGCGGTGCGATAACCGTCGCACCGGGTAACCAAGGCAATAATATTGACTAGGTTCGTTGAGACGTTTTGCGAGTCAACGATATTGACGCACAAAGTTTGAGCCGTGCGACAAATGTCGCGCCGGTCTGCACAAATTACCAATCGGCATTGATATTCAATAGGTTATCTGCACATACCCCACGAACTGCCTACGTTTAAAACGGAGTCAGTGAATTGTTGGCCTCCATTTTTTTATGGAAGCGGCAAAGTCTTCAGGTGCAATAATTTTTGCATCTGCCCCGCACTAGGACAGGTCATCGACGTGGTTAGTCGTGCTGCACAAATCGAAAATATCTTAGCTATTTCAATCTATTATCTGCACACAACCCCATACGGATTCCAAATCCCTATCGTCGCTGCAATAATCGTTGCGCTGGTAGACGAGGCTCCGATACCGGAGGCTCTTCTGGATTCGAGCGGGGCATAGTGCATCTATGCTGCTGCACAAATCGAAAATATTCCCTTACGTTCATATAGTTATCTGTGCGCAAGCCCCCTATGGCGGCTTGGTGGCGACATTTTAATCAGCCCGTTTGAAACGGAGGGATGGCTCCGTGGGGTGGTAAAAGATAAACGAACACTAAACACGCGACGGCAACTTTTTTTGTAATATAAGCATAAGCAAAAGGGGGTGGTTTGAGTGGTTTAGAAACTCATATCTTATTGAAATATAATGAAATGATTGAGATTTTCTAAACCACTCACCCCAGTTTTTAAACCACTGGCACCCGCCTTAAAACCACTTCCCCATCGACGATTGAGATAGAATATCTAGGGAGAAGCTCCCTCTCTGGCTGGCTCATGTGCTGGACAACTGCCCCGGAAACCTTGTCGGCTGCGGCTTTTGCTGCACACACCCCTGTGCCACCTTCGAAAGTAGTACTTATCGGCAGCTTTTACCGTATTTTTGCAAAACTCCACCACCGGGCAATCGTGGATGCTGATTCTTGCTTGAAAATTGAACTACAAAATTTTCGTAGTTCAAAATATAGCCAAGCACATACCAACTGACAGAGGCAATCGCCTCAATTGCTTACGCCAGGATGCCTGATGGCGCCTGTACGCCATCAGGCGAGTTTTATCTGCCAACCAAGGGTTTTTGAATGGAGAGCAAAGAAAATCGCTTACAGCGCCAACACGTGCGCTAAGTGGGGGTTGCTGGAGACTGTTGGGGATGTCCCTGAAATGCGGGTGATGGGTGGTATAATGAGTGTGGTCTTTATTTCATGTAAGGGATTGCAGCAACGGTGAGGCCGAAGCCAGTCAGAGCAACGCCTTCATGCTCACCGATACGCTGACCCGCTGGCACAAATCCGAACTCGGTCAGTTCGCGCAGAGGCACTGATGGCTGCCCCGGCTCGCTGAAGGGCCGGGGATTTCTATGGCGTACCATAAGCTCTGCAAGGTATACTTCGCCGATGACAAAATCCTCACTATCCCAACACGACTCCCTGTTCAAAAAGTTCCTCGGAGACATTGCTGTAGCCAGGGACTTTCTGGAAATCCATCTGCCGCCACATCTGCGGGAGCGCTGCGATTTCGGCACGCTGGCGATGGAATCGGGCAGCTTCATCGAGGACGACCTTAAGGGCCAATGCTCGAATATGCTCTACTCGATGAAGACCACGGCGGGCCATGATGGCTACGTCTACTGTCTTATCGAGCACCAGAGCCGACCGGAAAAGCTGATGGCGTTCAGGCTATTGAGGTATGCGGTAGCGGCGATGCAGCGCCATCTCGAGCAAGGCAATGACTCTTTGCCGGTCGTGATTCCACTCCTGTTCTACCACGGCACCACATCGCCGTATCCCTACAGCACCCAATGGCTGGATTGCTTTACTGACCCTGAACTGGCAGAATCAGTCTACAGGCAAGCATTCCCGCTGGTTGATATCACCGCTATGCCGGATGATGAAATACTGTCTCATCGACGGGTAGCTCTACTAGAATTGGTGCAGAAGCACATTCGTACCCGTGATATGCTGGAATTGGTTAACGAACTGGCCGGATTGCTCGAACAGTGGGCCTACCCCAAAGAGCAGTTTCGCAGCTTGTTGTACTATCTGGCCGAGGCGGGAAACACCGTTGAAGGGGAAAAATTCATTCGCGCGCTGGCAGAAAAAACGCCACGCTATCGGGAGGACGCAATGACGATTGCAGAACAGTTGAGAGAGAAAGGTCGCCAAGAAGGTCGCCAAGAAGGTCGCCAAGAGACGACCACCGAACTTGCACGAAAGTTCCTCGCTAACGGTGTCGATCGCTCATTTGTTAAGCTATCCACTGGCCTCTCCGACCAAGAGTTGGATGAGTTGGCGCGCCAATAGTTTTCGGCGTGACCCTGTACACGATTCTGTGTAAATGCCTTTTCTCAGAAGTGACCGTCCAGGCGGTCACCGAACTCGATAATAAAGCGGCTCATTGCCATGCGCCAGTCCCTCAAAGGCATTGTCCATTTCTGTGAGGCCGCCTGTATCGCCAGCCACACCACCTTTTTCACTGCGTCGTCGGTCGGGAACACCTTGCGCTTTTTGATGGCATGCCGGATCACGCTGTTTAACGACTCGATGGCGTTGGTCGTGTAGATCACCTTGCGGATGTCCGTTGGGTAGGCAAAGAACGTGGCCAGATTGGCCCAGTTTGCCTGCCAGCTTCGACTTATTTGCGGGTAGCGGATGTCCCAGGCACTGGAGAACGCTTCCAGCGCCTGCAAGCCGGCTTCTTCCGTAGGGGCCTGATAGATAAGCTTTCAGGTCGCGGGTGACGGCCTTGTAGTCCTTCCAGGAGACGAACCGCAGGCTGTTGCGCCCCATATGCACGATACACAGCTGGCGCCGCGCTTCCGGATACACCGCGTTAATAGCGTCAGGGAAACCCTTCAGCCCGTCTACGCAGGCGATAAGGATATCGTTCAGGCCGCGGTTTTTCAGCTCTGTCAGCACGTTCAGCCAGAACTTTGCGCCTTCATTTTCGGCCAGCCACATACCTAGCAACTCTTTCTGGCCTTCGATGTTGATGCTCAGCGCCAGGAACACAGATTTGTTGATGATGCGGCTGTCCTGCCGGACTTTTAGAACGATACAGTCAAGATAAACAATGGGATAGACTGCATCCAGAGGCCGGTTTTGCCATTCGACAACCTGCTCCATGACCGCATCGGTGACCTTTGAGACCAGCGCCGGCGAGACATCGGCGTCATACAGCTCTTTGAATGCGGCGGCGATCTCGCGGGTGGTCATCCCTTTGGCGCACAACGATAAAATCTGGTTATCCATCCCGGTAATCCGGGTCTGGTTCTTCTTCACCAGTTGCGGTTCAAAGGAACCGTCACGATCGCGCGGAGTACGCAGCGCCAGCGGGCCATCGCCAGTGGTAACGGTTTTTGTGGAATAGCCGTTGCGGGCGTTGGTCCCCGGTTTAGGCTGATTTTTATCGTAGCCGAGGTGATGGGTCATTTCGGCATTGAGAGCTGCTTCGACGCTGATTTTTTTCAGCAGCCGATCGAAGTGACTGAGATCTTCAGGGGTTTTGAGATTTTTGGCCAGTTCGTTAGCCAGAGCCTGCAACTGTTTTTCGTCCATAAATTAACCTGTTTTTGATGTTGGATTGAACATATCAAAGTCAGGCAAATACACAAATTTCTAAACAGGCTCAGCGCTGGGGTGAAAACACAAAAGCACGGATACTCACCTATTCCACAAAAACCGTTACCACTGGCGATGGCCCGCTGGCGCTGCGTACTCCGCGCGATCGTGACGGTTCCTTTGAACCGCAACTGGTGAAGAAGAACCAGACCCGGATTACCGGGATGGATAACCAGATTTTATCGTTGTGCGCCAAAGGGATGACCACCCGCGAGATCGCCGCCGCATTCAAAGAGCTGTATGACGCCGATGTCTCGCCGGCGCTGGTCTCAAAGGTCACCGATGCGGTCATGGAGCAGGTTGTCGAATGGCAAAACCGGCCTCTGGATGCAGTCTATCCCATTGTTTATCTTGACTGTATCGTTCTAAAAGTCCGGCAGGACAGCCGCATCATCAACAAATCTGTGTTCCTGGCGCTGAGCATCAACATCGAAGGCCAGAAAGAGTTGCTAGGTATGTGGCTGGCCGAAAATGAAGGCGCAAAGTTCTGGCTGAACGTGCTGACAGAGCTGAAAAACCGCGGCCTGAACGATATCCTTATCGCCTGCGTAGACGGGCTGAAAGGTTTCCCTGACGCTATTAACGCGGTGTATCCGGAGGCGCGGCTCCAGCTGTGTATCGTGCATATGGGGCGCAACAGCCTGCGGTTCGTCTCCTGGAAGGACTACAAGGCCGTCACCCGCGACCTGAAAGCTATCTATCAGGCCCCTACGGAAGAAGCCGGCTTGCAGGCGCTGGAAGCGTGCTCCAGTGCCTGGGACATCCGCTACCCGCAAATAAGTCGAAGCTGGCAGGCAAACTGGGCCAATCTGGCCACGTTCTTTGCTTACCCAACGGACATCCGCAAGGTGATCTACACGACCAACGCCATCGAGTCGTTAAACAGCGTGATCCGGCATGCCATCAAAAAGCGCAAGGTGTTCCCGACCGACGACACAGTGAAAAAGGTGGTGTGGCTGGCGATACAGGCGGCCTCACAGAAATGGACAATGCCTTTGAGGGACTGGCGCATGGCAATGAGCCGCTTTATTATCGAGTTCGGTGACCGCCTGGACGGTCACTTCTGAGAAAAGGCATTTACACAGAATCGTGTACAGGGTCCCAGCGCTTGTTATTGGCGTGCCACTCTCGGGCAATGTACTCAAATGTAAATTCTCCTGTTGCTTCGGCCATCTCCTCCTGTTGAACTTTCTTTGGATCTACGTTTTTTGCCAATAGCTTCTTGGCTTCATCCCGTTTTGCTCTTGCCTCTGCCAATGAGACAGTGGGGTAAACTCCAAAAGCTAGTTTATCCTCTTTTTTGTCTCCTGGGCGTCGGTACTTCATGCGCCAGTACTTGGAGCCGCGTGGCACAACTTCAAGATACATTCCGCCACCGTTGACAATTTGTAGGGCTTTTCTTTGGGTTTGGCGGTCTCTACCTGCCGAGGATTTAGCTTCATAGGGGGCCTTTTTGCATCGAACCGAAATGGATCCACAAACAAATAGTGCCCCCAACTAAGGGTAGATTGCAATAGACCTCAGTCTTACTCTATAAGAGTGAATGTTCTTTTTAGATAAGGCTTTGTGGGAGGGTTGTAGACTTTAGAATACCACTATAAACGTGTTAGTGGTGCCCGGACTCGGAATCGAACCAAGGACACGGGGATTTTCAATCCCCTGCTCTACCGACTGAGCTATCCGGGCAACGGGCCGCATTAAACCGTATTGGCTCGATTTCGTCAACGGGTTTATCCGAGAATTACGTGAAACCGCCGTCAATTGCTGAGTTTTCAGGCAAAACGCGGAAAATTCAACTCAAAGCGCCGTTTTTCCGGCACAGTGCCAGACGTAAAATATCTTCCGCCAGACGGCGCGCTACCGCTACATCCTGAGCGTTGTGTTTGACCAGCAGTTTGCTCAAGCAGCCCTCTAACACCAGCTCCATTTGCTGGGCGACCATGGTCGGATCGTCAGCCTCAAGCTCTACCAGTAGCGCCCGGGTGTAGCGGTAGGACGCCTGTTTTTGCTGGTCCGCCAGTTGATGGATGGGGTGCGCCGTTGCGGGATAAAAGCTGCAGGCGGCGATAAACAGGCAGCCAGGATAACGCTGTTGCTCAACATGTTCCGCCAAGATCTGATAGCGCGCCAGCAATTTTTGCTGCGCATCCATCGCATCATCTTGGCGTACGCGGTTGCGCCATTCGTCCACTTGGCCGGCATGGTAGCGCAAGCAGTCATAATGCAGCGCCTCGCGATCCGGCCAGTAGACGCTCAACTGCGCTAGCGGCAGCGCCAGCTCATCGGCCAGCATCGGCAGTGATACCCGCGCGAAACCCCGTTGCTCAAGCAGGCTCAGCGCCCGGTCCCGTATATGTTCTCGTTGCACATTTCCTCCTGGTTAACCGGCGGTTGCCTAACTGAGTGTCGCTCACGGCGCCAGTTTCCGCAAATGCTGCGCAAAATCCGCCGCGTTCATAAAACCGGTTACCCGCGAGCCGGGGATCTCGTTGCAGCGGCTATCGAAAAACAAAATTGTCGGCAGCCCCATCACCTGCAGCTGGCTGAGCAGCATTTTTTGCGCGGGCGCATTAGCGGTAACATCCGCCTGAAGCAGAGTCAGGCGATGCATTTGCTCGGCCACGGCGGGATCGCTGAAGGTGTATTTATCGAACTCTTTACAGGCCACGCACCAATCGGCGTACACATCCAGCACCACCGGCTTGCCGGGGGCGGCATTTAGCGCCCGCGTGATTTGCTCAAGCGTTTGCACCGGCTGGAATGCCGGCGCCGCGCCGGTGGTCAACGGCGTGCCAGAGGGCGCTCCCCATAGCCAATCCTGCAGCGGCCGCGCGCCTATCAGCGTCAGGCCAAGCAGCAGCACCGCCAGCAGGCGGCCGCGGGCCTGCAGGCACAGCATAAATCCCCAGCCGAAAAACGCGACCGCCAGGAGGCTCCATAGCCGCGCCCCCCAGTTATCGCCCAAGATGCGCTCCAGCAAGAATACCGGCAGCGCCAGAATAACAAAACCGAACCCCTGTTTGACCTGTTGCATCCAGGGGCCGCTTTTGGGCAGCATTCGATGGCCGAACAGCGCAACCAGCACCAACGGAATACCCATGCCTACCGCATACAGCCACAGCGTAAAACCGCCGAACCACAGATTACCGCTTTGGGCGATGTACAGCAAAATGGCGCTCAGGGGCGCGGTGGTGCAGGGGGAGCAAAACAGGCCCGCCAGCGCGCCCATGATAAAGACGCCGGGTAAGGTGCCTTGACGCTGACGGTTGCTCCAAAGCGTCAGGCGGGTCTGTAGCGCCGGAGGGAGTTGCAGGGTAAACACGCCGAACATCGACAACGCCAGCAGGATAAACAGCACGGCAAGTCCAATCAGCAGCGCGGGCTGTTGCAGCGCCGCCTGGAATTGCAGGCCGGCGGCCGCCACCGCCACGCCCAGCAGGGTATAGGTAATGGCCATCCCCATAACGTAGACCACCGCCAACAGGAGTACCCGGGTGGCGCTAAGCCGCACTCGATTGCCGAGAATGACGGCGGAAATCAGCGGATATATCGGCAGCACGCAGGGCGTGAAGGCGATACCGATGCCAATAAGCAGTGCCCACAGCGGCGAAAACGGCACTCTGTCGCTTTGGGGCGAAGGTGTCGGGACGAGGGCGGTGCTGCCGGGGCCTTTCGCGTCAGCCGGCGCCGCGACGACGGCTGATAAGGGAATGACCTGGGTTTCCGGCGGGTAGCAAAAGCCCGCTTCCGCGCAGCCTTGCCAACTGACGCGCAGCTGGCTGTCGTTTTGCGCCTGCGTCAGCGGCAGCGTGATGCGCAGGTCATCGCGGTAGATCGCCACATCGCCGTAAAACTCATCGTGATGGCGGCTGCCGGCGGGCAGCGTGAAGGCGCCAAGGGTGGCGTTTATCGGCTCCAGCCGGATCTGCTGACGGTACAAGTAGTAGCCGGGATGGACGTCCCAGCTCAGCGTCAATTGCGATCCCTGCTGACGAAAATCGAAGCGGAACGCCTGATCCACCGGAATGAACTGGTTGCCGTGAGTATTGCCGAACAAGGCGGCCTGGGCGGGCGGCGGCAGGCATGCCAGCCACGCCAGCAAGATCAGCGTAAAGAGTCGTTGAGCCATGATAGATAATCGGGGTCGCTGCCGGTGACGGGCAGTACCAATAACTCCGGGGTTTGATAGGATGATGGGATTTGATGTGCGTGAATACCGCCTGCCGCAGGGCCATGCGGCTTTTGATAAGTAGTTGCACCTCGGCCTGCTGTTCGAGCTCTCCCTGCCAGTAGTAAAGCGACGTGGCGCCAGGCAATAGCGTGACGCACGCGGCGAGGTTGCCGGCCAATAAGCGCTGGGCGATGGCGCGGGCGCAGGCGTCGTCGGGCGCGGTGCAAAGAATGATACACAATCCGGCATCGTCGGGCTGTGGGAGAACGCCTTCCGGCTTGCCGTCTGGGTTATCTGCCATTATCACCCCCTGTGTGGAAAACGCCGGCGGGCATTATAGCCTGTTCGCGCCGCCGGCGACAGTGCAGGGTCAGGACGGGGTATCCTCAGGATAGCGTTTGGCTTTGTATTCAGGATGCATCAAGTTTTGCAGCGAGAAGATATCATCCAGTTGCGCCGCGGTGAGCAGGCCGCGCTCGAGCACGACCTCGCGCACGCTTTTACCGGTCTCGGCACAGATTTTACCGACGATATCGCCGTTGTGGTGGCCGATAAACGGGTTAAGATAGGTCACGATACCGATGGAATTAAAAACATATTGTTCGCAAATAGCCTGGTTGGCGGTAATCCCGCCAATGCATTTGTCCTGTAGATTGAAGGGTCTTCCCCTGTTGTGGTGGCTAAGGGCATTATGATGGCAGTCTTGATTTTTGAGGAGTCTGCCATGGACGAAAAGTCCCTCTATGCCCATATCCTTAACCTGTCCGCACTGTGGCAGGTACAATCCCTTTCTCTTGATGAAAAATCTGGATCAGTGACGGTAATTGTCGGCATTGCCGAGCACACACAACTGGCCTGCCCAACCTGCGGTAAATCCTGCTCCATACATGATCACCGGCGTCGTAAATGGCGTCACCTCGATACCTGTCAGTTCACCACGCTGGTTGAGGCTGATGTCCCCCGCGTTGACTTCCCCGAGCACGGTTGCCAGACACTGCCTGTTCCCTGGGCAGGGTCAGGCAGCCGCTACACCTTGTTGTTCGAAGCCTTTGTTCTTTCATGGCTGAAAGTCAGCACCGTGGATGCTGTCAGAAAGCAGCTCAAACTCAGTTGGAATGCCGTTGACGACATCATGATGCGCGCAGTCAAACGAGGCTTGGCCCGGATAAAACAACCCTTATCCGCCCGTCACCTCTGCGTGGATGAAGTCGGGTTCAAAAAAGGACACCAGTACGTCACCGTTATCTCTGACAGGCAGGGACGCGCTTTGCAACTGACCGACGACCGCGGTGTAGAAAGCCTTGCCAGTTATCTGCGCAGCCTGAGAGATCACCAGCTTGATGAGATAAAAACGCTGTCTATAGACATGAACATGGCCTATATCAGTGCAGCCCGCATCCATCTCCCCAATGCCGTCGATAAAATCGCTTTCGATCACTTCCATGTGGCAAAAATGTTGTGCGCCGTCGTTGATAAAACCCGTCAGGCTGAGATGAAACAGATCCCGTCGTCAGACAGGAAAGACGCCCACCGCTCACGCTATCTATGGTTTTACAGCAAACAAAATCGCCTCGGGTGCCGGGCAGAGAGGTTAGAAGTTGCCCGGCCGGTGTTACCCCAAACGAGCCAGTGCTGGGTAATGAAAGAGCTTGCTCGCGATCTGTGGCACCGCCGCTATGACAATCATAGCCGTAAGCTGTGGCAGGAATGGATGGCGATGGCTAAAGACACCGGCATACCGCTCATGGCCAGCATTGCCCGCATGGTGGCAAAACGCCTTTACGGCATTCTGAATGCAATGAAAAACCGGGTATCAAATGGGAATGCGGAGTCCCTGAACAGCAAAATACGGCTGCTCAGGATCAAGTCACGGGGCTTCAGGAACAAAGAACGTTTCAAGCTGGGCGTAATGTTCCACTATGGGAAACTAAATATGAATTTTTGAGCAATCATTTAAGGGAGTTATAAAATTTTTTTTGCTGGTGATGTTGTATTCGCTCGTCATTCTCCTTTTCTTTTTCCTTTTGCCACATATTGCTGCATCCCGGATCGCTAGGGGTAAGACAATATGGAGTTTTATCAACTTGAGACTCACTTTTCTCCCAAGATAATTTTGGCGTTACCTCTGGTGACAGTGAATAGTCTTTCTTATCAGTGTCATACATCATATTTGGTGAGACCTATGCTGCAACACCATGAAGCAGTAAGATAAATGGGGCATATGCATATTTTTTTAAGCATGACATGAACGTTATTCCTTTAAACGTAAATACGTTTGACATCCATATAGAAGTCCAAGTTCCAGCCAAAAGAATAAGTAAAGTAAAAATGCAGAACTGTCGATTGAGCCACCACAACAGGGGAAGACCCAGATTGAAACAGACATTGGTAAGAATATGCATCGACTCGAACATGGCCTGGCCGATAACCGGCTCCATGACGTTTAACTGCAACTGCCCCGCTTCCGCCGCCATGGTGATGCAGGTATCGTTGCCGATCACCTTGAAGCACACCTGATTTACCACCTCCGGCAGCACGGGGTTGACCTTGGCGGGCATGATAGATGATCCCGCCTGTAGTCGGGCAGATTGATCTCATTCAAGCCAGCTCGCGGGCCAGAAGACAGCAACCGCAGGTCGTTGCATATCTTGGACAGTTTCACCGCCAGGCGTTTCAGCGCGCTGTGGACCATGACATAGGCGCCGCAGTCGGAGGTGGCCTCAATTAAATCCTCGGCCGGGATGCAGGGCAGCCCGCTTATCTCCGCCAGCTTCTCCACCGCCAGCGTCTGGTACCCTTCAGGGGTGTTCAGGCGGGTACCGATAGCGGTCGCGCCGAGGTTCACCTCTAGCAGCAATTGCGCGGTGCGCAGCAGGTTTTTGTTCTCTTCCTTCAGCAGCACGTTAAAGGCGTGGAACTCCTGGCCGAGCGTCATTGGAACCGCGTCCTGCAACTGGGTTCTGCTCATCTTGAGAATGCCGTTGAATTGCTGCGCTTTTTTCTCAAAACCCGCCCCCAGATAATCTATCGCTTCCACCAAGCGCTGGAGCGCGTGATAGACCGCCAGGAGGAAACCGATGGGGTAGGCGTCATTGGTGGACTGACATAAGTTGAGGTGATCGTTGGGATTAAGGAATTGGTATTCCCCTTTTTGGTGCCCCATCAGCTCCAGGCCGATATTCGCCAGCACTTCATTGGTATTCATATTAACGGAGGTGCCGGCGCCACCCTGAAATACATCCACCGGAAACTGATCCATGCAGCGGCCCCGGACCAGAACTTCATCACAGGCGCGGGCGATGATATCGGCGATATCCCGCGGTAGCGTCTTAAGATCTTTATTGGCCAGTGCAGCGGCTTTTTTGACCATCACCATACCGCGTACCAGCTCGGGAATATCGCTGATACGCGTATTGCTGATGTAGAAATTTTCACTGGCGCGCAGGGTATGAATGCCATAATAGGCGTCGGCCGGCACTTCACGGGTGCCGAGCAGGTCTTCTTCTATACGGATGAGGGTTGACATGCGTCTTCCTTGTAATTGTCGGTCTTTATCATTAATGTTAAAAGAAAATGGGTTAATATCTACTCTATATAGTGTCTTAAACTGACGTTGGTTTTATTTTTGCCATTATATTCTGTCATTAAGACAAGACCATTAAGCCGATCACGCTTAGTTAATCGTTTTTACTTAACCAGTTAGCGCGGGAGGTGAAGGGCGCTTGCAGGCCACGACTCGGCGTATCGCTTGAAAATTGTCTTAAGGGATACCATTACATTAAGACAAGCCGGCAACAAGGCGCATTTTTTGCGGTGGCGAATTTTATCGCTTTGGGCGGATACTCTCGCGGCGGCAATCGATAACACAGGAGAATTCGGTGCGTTGGATCCCGTTATTAATCATTTTTATCATCACCTACATTGAGATTTCCTTTTTCATCCAGGTCGCCCATGTGCTTGGCGTACTGGCAACGTTGCTGCTGGTGATCGCGACGTCATTTATCGGTGTATTGCTGGTACGGGCCCAGGGGCTGCGTTTTCTGGGGCAAATGCAGATCAAGCTGGCCCGCGGTGAGAGTCCCGCCGGCGAGATGATCAAAAGCGTCTCGCTGTTGCTCGCGGGATTTCTGCTGCTGCTGCCCGGCTTTTTCACTGATTTCCTCGGCCTGCTGCTGTTATTGCCGCCGATACAGAATCTGTTGACGCTGCGCCTGCTGCCTTATTTGCGTTTTCAGCGCGGTCCCGGCGCCGGCGGTGAGACCTTTGAGGGCGAGTACCACCGTCATGATCTTCCTCACGACAGATTAAACGACCGGCGTGACGATGAAAAATAGGTAAAAAAAGAGGGTGGGGTGATAACATGTAACATGTTGATTAAAATAATGTTAAATTTTTTATGGCTAAAATTCCATCGCTTAAGTGAAAAAATTTTTTTTCCCCCCTTGAAGTTTCTCTGAACGCCCCCATCTTATTCACCACGAGGCCGGGCATGGCATCGTGCCGAGTATTCATCCCAAAAAAACTGATACGGACTTTCTCAAAGGAGAGCTATCAATGAAAATTCGTCCATTACATGATCGCGTTATCGTCAAGCGTAAAGAAGTTGAAGCCAAGTCTGCGGGCGGCATCGTGCTGACCGGTTCCGCAGCGGGCAAGTCCACTCGCGGTGAAGTACTGGCTGTGGGCCACGGCCGTATTCTGGAAAACGGCGAAGTGAAAGCGCTGGACGTGAAAGTTGGCGACATCGTGATTTTCAATGACGGATATGGAGTGAAGGCTGAGAAAATCGACAACGATGAAGTGCTGATTATGTCCGAAAGCGACATTCTGGCTATCGTTGAGCAGTAATCCGCGAGTAATCATCTGAACTGAACGAATTTAAGGGAAATCGAAATGGCAGCTAAAGACGTAAAATTCGGTAACGACGCTCGCGTAAAAATGCTTCGCGGCGTAAATGTTCTGGCCGACGCGGTAAAAGTGACCCTGGGTCCTAAAGGCCGTAATGTAGTGCTGGACAAATCCTTCGGCGCGCCGGTCATCACTAAAGACGGCGTATCAGTCGCACGTGAAATCGAACTGGAAGATAAATTCGAGAACATGGGCGCCCAGATGGTGAAAGAAGTTGCCTCTAAAGCCAATGACGCTGCAGGCGACGGCACCACCACCGCGACCGTGCTGGCTCAGTCTATCGTTAACGAAGGCCTGAAAGCCGTGGCCGCCGGCATGAACCCGATGGACCTCAAGCGCGGTATCGATAAAGCCGTTATCGCCGCTGTAGAAGAGCTGAAAAAACTGTCCGTACCTTGCTCCGATTCCAAAGCGATCGCTCAGGTGGGTACTATCTCCGCCAACTCCGATGAAACCGTCGGCACCCTGATTGCTGAAGCCATGGCGAAAGTCGGCAAAGAAGGCGTCATCACCGTGGAAGAGGGTTCGGGTCTGCAGGATGAGCTGGACGTGGTTGAAGGGATGCAGTTCGATCGTGGTTATCTTTCCCCTTATTTTGTCAACAAGCCGGAAACCGGCGCCATTGAACTGGAAAGCCCGTTCATTCTGCTTGCCGACAAGAAAATCTCCAATATCCGCGAAATGCTGCCAGTGCTGGAAGCCGTTGCCAAAGCAGGCAAACCGTTGTTGATTATTGCTGAAGATGTTGAAGGCGAAGCGCTGGCTACGCTTGTGGTAAACACCATGCGCGGTATCGTTAAAGTCGCTGCCGTGAAGGCGCCGGGCTTCGGTGATCACCGTAAGGCCATGCTGCAGGATATCGCTATCCTGACCGCGGGTACCGTTATTTCCGAAGAAATCGGCCTTGAGCTGGAAAAAGCTACCCTGGAAGATATGGGGCAGGCCAAGCGTGTTGTTATTACCAAAGACACCACCACCATCATCGACGGCGTGGGCGACAAGGCCCTTATCGATAGCCGCGTTACGCAAATCAACCAGCAGCGCGACGAAGCCACCTCCGATTACGATCGTGAAAAACTGCAAGAGCGCGTGGCCAAACTGGCTGGCGGCGTTGCGGTTATCAAAGTAGGTGCCGCTACCGAAGTCGAAATGAAAGAGAAGAAAGCCCGCGTTGAAGACGCCCTGCACGCTACCCGCGCCGCAGTGGAAGAAGGCGTGGTCGCCGGCGGCGGCGTGGCGCTGATTCGCGTAGCCAACAGCATTGCTGAACTGCGTGGCGACAATGAAGATCAGAACGTCGGCATCAAAGTTGCGCGTCGCGCGATGGAAGCGCCGCTGCGTCAGATCGTCGCCAACGCCGGTGAAGAGCCGTCCGTCATCGCCAATAAAGTGAAAGCGGGTGAAGGTAATACCGGTTACAACGCGGCGACCGAAGAGTACGGCAACATGATCGACATGGGTATCCTGGATCCGACCAAGGTAACCCGTTCCGCGCTGCAGTATGCGGCTTCCATCGCCGGTCTGATGATCACCACCGAATGTATGGTGACCGATCAGCCGAAGGAAGACAAACCTGACCTGGGCGGCATGGGCGGCATGGGCGGCATGGGCGGTATGGGCGGTATGATGTAATCCTCCCGTATCGCTAATGGCGTTGAAACCCCCGGCAAGCCGGGGGTTTTTGTTTTTTTGGTAAAAAATTATCAACCAAGCGGGATTTAGGGTATAAATTCAGGGCGTCCACAGGACGGGCCGCCGGATAAAACGCGCCAGCGGGGAGCGTGGCGCGCACAGCAAATTTGCCATACCCTTCAGGAATTCATTAGGAAAAAGATGCGGACCAAATTCTTAATGATGTTTTGTGCCGGCAGTCTGTTGGTAGCGGGATGCAGCAGTACGCATGATTTAACGGCAGCCGGCCAATCGGTGCGTTTCACCGATACCCAGCCCGGTAGCGAGTGCCGCCTTTTGGGCGAGCTTACCGGTACTCAGAGTAACTGGTTTTCCGGCCAGAACGGCGAAAACAGCGCCATGCGTGGGGCCGCGAATGATTTGAAGAACCGCGCGGCCACAATGGGCGGCAACGTTATCTACGGCGCCACCAGCCCGGTCAGTAAAAAAGAAACCTACCTGGCGAGCTTTGTGCCGCTGGACAGCAAGATTCAGGGCCAGGTGTATAACTGCCAGTAAAGCCCGGAGCTGCTGATATGCCCGGTGGCCACGGTAGAGACCGTTTACCGCCTGTTGTGCACCGCCGGCAGGCATCGGGCCATGACGCGCCCTCTCCGGGAAGCCTAGGGTAATGGCGCGCCGCTCGACCTAGGCTGGCTGGGCCGCGACCCGGCAATCCCGCACGCACCGGCGCCAGTCTCCGGGCAGCCACTAACGCCAGGCTGGGGGCCATTCTTCCCACTCTGGCGCGTAGCCGCTGGGCAGCCAATGCCGTCAGCGTTGCCGCAGTCCCAGATCCAGCGGTGTCTTGCTGCGCTCGCCGCCGATTTCCCGCGCTAGCCGTGGCACCAGATAGCCTGATACTTTCTCCAGCAGTTGCCGCATAATCTCTCGTGCTTGGGTATCCTGCACCATAAAATGCGCAGCCCCCTGTACCCTATCCAGCACATGCAGGTAATAGGGCAAAATGCCGGCGGCGAAAAGCGTTTCACTGAGCGCGGCCAGCGTAGCCGCGTTGTCATTGACGCCGCGCAGCAGTACGCTTTGGTTGAGTAATGTCACCCGCGCATTGCGCAACCGTGTCATACTGTCGCACACGGCGGCATCGATTTCGCGGTCGTGGTTGATGTGGGTCACTAGCACCACCTTCAGCCGGCAGCCGGCCAGGCGCTGGCAAAGACGCGCAGTAATACGTGCCGGGATGACGACCGGCAGCCTGCTGTGAATGCGTAGGGTGGTCAGGTGGGGGATTTCTTCCAACAAACAAATCAGCTCATCCAGCTCATGATCTTTAGCCATTAACGGGTCGCCACCGGAAAGAATGATCTCATTCAGTTCAGGATGTTGCCGGATATAGGCCACGGCGCGCAGCCAATTCGTTTTGTTGCCCTGATTTTTCTGATAGGGAAAATGGCGCCGAAAACAGTAGCGGCAATTGACCGCGCAGCCGCCTTTCACCAGCATCAGCGCGCGGTTTTGGTATTTATGCAGCAGGCCGGGCACCACGCTGTGCTGCTCGTCCAGCGGATCGGTGCTGAATCCCGGCGCTCGATCGAATTCCTCACGTGCCGTAATCACCTGGCGCAAGAGCGGATCGTTCGGGTCGCCCGGCAGCATGCGCGCCGCAAAAGCTCGGGGAACGCGAAACGGGAACAGGCGCCGCGCCTCGGCGCCCTCGCGCAGGTCAGGGTGTTGCTCGAGCCCAAGGTGCTCTAGGAGTTGCACGGGGTCGGTGATGACATCGGCAAGTTGATGTAACCATTGTTCTCTAGCGGGCGTATTTCGGGTTATAATATGTGCCATTTTTTGGCTTAATGACCAAGTTTATATTTAAGAGGACCACCATGGCGTCTTATAGTAGTACCAATGAATTCCGTTCCGGTCTTAAAATCATGCTTGATGGCGAGCCGTGCGCGATCATTGAGAATGAATTCGTGAAGCCCGGCAAAGGCCAGGCGTTCAACCGGGTCCGTCTGCGCAAGCTGGTTTCCGGCAAAGTGCTGGAAAAAACCTTCAAATCCGGTGACTCGGTGGAAGCCGCCGATGTGATGGATATCAACCTGACTTACCTGTACAACGACGGTGAGTTTTGGCATTTCATGAATAATGAAAACTTTGAACAGCTGGCCGCCGATGCCAAAGCCGTCGGCGACAATGCCAAATGGCTGGTCGAACAGGCCGAATGCGTGCTGACATTGTGGAACGGCCAGCCGATTGCCGTGACGCCGCCTAACTTCGTGGAGCTGGAAATCACCGAAACCGATCCGGGCCTCAAAGGCGATACCGCCGGCACCGGCGGCAAACCCGCCATGTTGACCACCGGCGCGGTGGTGAAAGTACCGCTGTTCGTTCAGATTGGTGAAGTGATCAAAGTCGATACGCGCTCCGGCGAGTATGTCTCCCGGGTTAAATAACGCGTTACGGGAAACGCCGTCCCAGAGGCGGCGGTAGCTGACTTTGGCATTCGTGGATTTTTGGAACCTGGTTGGCAAAATGACCAAGCTATTGTTGCTCGTCGTTCTGGCATTAAGAGCCTGTTTAGAAATTTGTGTATTTGCCTGATTTGATATGTTCAATCCAACATCAAAAACAGGTTAATTTATGGACGAAAAACAGTTGCAGGCTCTGGCTAACGAACTGGCCAAAAATCTCAAAACCCCTGAAGATCTCAGTCACTTCGATCGGCTGCTGAAAAAAATCAGCGTCGAAGCAGCTCTCAATGCCGAAATGACCCATCACCTCGGCTACGATAAAAATCAGCCTAAACCGGGGGAGCCCGTACCGGATTCTGTGTAAATGCCTTTTCTCAGAGTGATCGTCCAGGCGGTCACCGAACTCGATAATAAAGCGGCTCATTGCCATGCGCCAGTCCCTCAAAGGCATTGTCCATTTCTGTGAGGCCGCCTGTATCGCCAGCCACACCACCTTTTTCACTGCGTCGTCGGTCGGGAACACCTTGCGCTTTTTGATGGCATGCCGGATCACGCTGTTTAACGACTCGATGGCGTTGGTCGTGTAGATCACCTTGCGGATGTCCGTTGGGTAGGCAAAGAACGTGGCCAGATTGGCCCAGTTTGCCTGCCAGCTTCGACTTATTTGCGGGTAGCGGATGTCCCAGGCACTGGAGAACGCTTCCAGCGCCTGCAAGCCGGCTTCTTCCGTAGGGGCCTGATAGATAGTTTTCAGGTCGCGGGTGACGGCCTTGTAGTCCTTCCAGGAGACGAACCGCAGGCTGTTGCGCACCATATGCACGATACACAGCTGGAGCCGCGCCTCCGGATACACCGCGTTAATAGCGTCAGGGAAACCTTTCAGCCCGTCTACGCAGGCGATAAGGATATCGTTCAGGCCGCGGTTTTTCAGCTCTGTCAGCACGTTCAGCCAGAACTTTGCGCCTTCATTTTCGGCCAGCCACATACCTAGCAACTCTTTCTGGCCTTCGATGTTGATGCCCAGCGCCAGGAACACAGATTTGTTGATGATGCGGCTGTCCTGCCGGACTTTTAGAACGATACAGTCAAGATAAACAATGGGATAAACTGCATCCAGAGGCCGGTTTTGCCATTCGACAATCTGCTCCATGACCGCATCGGTGACCTTTGAGACCAGCGCCGGCGAGACATCGGCGTCATACAGCTCTTTGAACGCGGCGGCGATCTCGCGGGTGGTCATCCCTTTGGCGTACAACGATAGAATCTGGTTATCCATCCCGGTAATCCGGGTCTGGTTCTTCTTCACCAGTTGCGGTTCAAAGGAACCGTCACGATCGCGCGGAGTACGCAGCGCCAGCGGGCCATCGCCAGTGGTAACGGTTTTTGTGGAATAGCCGTTGCGGGCGTTGGTCCCCGGTTTAGGCTGATTTTTATCGTAGCCGAGGTGATGGGTCATTTCGGCATTGAGAGCTGCTTCGATGCTGATTTTTTTCAGCAGCCGATCGAAGTGACTGAGATCTTCAGGGGTTTTGAGATTTTTGGCCAGTTCGTTAGCCAGAGCCTGCAACTGTTTTTCGTCCATAAATTAACCTGTTTTTGATGTTGGATTGAACATATCAAAATCAGGCAAATACACAAATTTCTAAACAGGCTCGCCTACCAGGGGAAAGGGATCTGTTCATCCGACGCGAATGAAACCAAGCACTCGGCAAACTTATGGCAATCGTCGTTAAGCGTGGAGGACCCATTTGGTCAACAGCAAACGCTGTTCCAAGGCATTCGCCACGGCGTGCTGTCACCCTTCGCATTGCCGGCGAGATCCGCGGAACGCATTGACGGGGCGCAGAATCGTGCTAAAGAAGTCGTCACGGCGGCGTTCTACTCTCGCCCTGAACTGATGGCACGGGCGCTGAAAGGGGAGACTGTACCCTTGCAGCTGGTCTCAGCCTCACTTTTGACGCCCACTAAAATAAGCATCTTCGGCAAGGAAAGGGAGATGCTGCGCGACCAAATGCAGGCCTGGCAAACCTTATGCAAGGCTGAATCGCAGCGGGACGGCGCGCTTACCTTAACGGTCCATAACGATAAGGGAGAAGCCCAAGACGTCAAAGTTGCTCTGGACGTCGCCGAATTTAACTTCGGCGTCGATGAATTTTCATTGAAACTCGGCTTGGGCAACGACACTTCTGATAGTTATAACGCCGTAGCATTAAACCAGCTCCTCGGTAACGATTTGCGGCCAGAAGCTGAGCCGGGAGGCTGGGTCGGTCGCTACCTGGAAGGCAAGCCGACGCCGGAAAACGCCAACAAGGTCATTACCCTCAGTAAGCAATTGAAGAATATCTGGAATGGGAAACTGCACCGCAGCGACGGTGGAGAGCCTTATAAAACGCCGCAGAGTCTGATGATGCTGGCGTATGAAATAGGTGCGGTACCTTGCTGGAACTGTAAAAGCAGCAAAGATCGCACCGGCATGCTTGATGCCGAGGTGAAACGGGAAGCGATTGCCTATCACAATCAACAGCCGCTGAAAGACCCGCAAGAGAGGCTCAATGAAAAAGACATTCAGTTGCTGCAGACGGTGGTGCTGCAAAGCGGGAATTTGGAAGTACAAAAACAAAACACTGGTGTTAAAGGCAACAAGGTTGCCAAAACATTTAAGCTGTCCAGCATGAATTTATCTTTAACGAAACGTCTTGGACTGGGTGATGTTTGGTCCAAAGTAAAAGGATTGGCCCAATTCGCCAAGTCATCCTCTAAAAGGAGTCTTTAATGCAAAATTTATTGTTAGATCTTTATGAATGAGCCTGTTTAGAAATTTGTGTATTTGCCTGATTTTGATATGTTCAATCCAACATCAAAAACAGGTTAATTTATGGACGAAAAACAGTTGCAGGCTCTGGCTAACGAACTGGCCAAAAATCTCAAAACCCCTGAAGATCTCAGTCACTTCGATCGGCTGCTGAAAAAAATCAGCGTCGAAGCAGCTCTCAATGCCGAAATGACCCATCACCTCGGCTACGATAAAAATCAGCCTAAACCGGGGACCAACGCCCGCAACGGCTATTCCACAAAAACCGTTACCACTGGCGATGGCCCGCTGGCGCTGCGTACTCCGCGCGATCGTGACGGTTCCTTTGAACCGCAACTGGTGAAGAAGAACCAGACCCGGATTACCGGGATGGATAACCAGATTTTATCGTTGTACGCCAAAGGGATGACCACCCGCGAGATCGCCGCCGCGTTCAAAGAGCTGTATGACGCCGATGTCTCGCCGGCGCTGGTCTCAAAGGTCACCGATGCGGTCATGGAGCAGGTTGTCGAATGGCAAAACCGGCCTCTGGATGCAGTCTATCCCATTGTTTATCTTGACTGTATCGTTCTAAAAGTCCGGCAGGACAGCCGCATCATCAACAAATCTGTGTTCCTGGCGCTGGGCATCAACATCGAAGGCCAGAAAGAGTTGCTAGGTATGTGGCTGGCCGAAAATGAAGGCGCAAAGTTCTGGCTGAACGTGCTGACAGAGCTGAAAAACCGCGGCCTGAACGATATCCTTATCGCCTGCGTAGACGGGCTGAAAGGTTTCCCTGACGCTATTAACGCGGTGTATCCGGAGGCGCGGCTCCAGCTGTGTATCGTGCATATGGTGCGCAACAGCCTGCGGTTCGTCTCCTGGAAGGACTACAAGGCCGTCACCCGCGACCTGAAAGCTATCTATCAGGCCCCTACGGAAGAAGCCGGTTTGCAGGCGCTGGAAGCGTTCTCCAGTGCCTGGGACATCCGCTACCCGCAAATAAGTCGAAGCTGGCAGGCAAACTGGGCCAATCTGGCCACGTTCTTTGCCTACCCAACGGACATCCGCAAGGTGATCTACACGACCAACGCCATCGAGTCGTTAAACAGCGTGATCCGGCATGCCATCGAAAAGCGCAAGGTGCTCCCGACCGACGACGCAGTGAAAAAGGTGGTGTGGCTGGCGATACAGGCGGCCTCACAGAAATGGACAATGCCTTTGAGGGACTGGCGCATGGCAATGAGCCGCTTTATTATCGAGTTCGGTGACCGCCTGGACGGTCACTTCTGAGAAAAGGCATTTACACAGAATCGTGTACAGGGTCGTTAAAAGCACTTAACCGGATCACACTGTTAGGAATGCCAAACAGCGTCCGCATCATGTAACAATCGCCCTGATAGGGAGGAAGTCGTCACAAATTTCGGATTTATTCAACAAAGCGGCGCTCACGCTGAACGGTATTGCTTTGGTCTTAACCGCTTTCGTCATGATGCCAGTATGTCAGAATATTAGCCGGTATATCGAAACGCACCAGACCAATTTCAATAACATCGAATTTACGATGCAATTTGTCGACCAAGGCTTGGGAAGTTATCGCGACTATCTGGTGCGTTATTCGGATAAAAAACTGATTCGCTTCTTTTGTGAAACCCAGCATCGGCAAAGCGGCGATGAGCAGTCGACGGATTTGGAATGTAGCGAAGACAATATGACATCCTTACCTCTAATGACGCTGATGCCGGCCTATGCGCTCAGTGAGGTACAGAGTGCATTTAAAATCGCCTTCTTTTTGTATGTCCCGTTCGTGGTTATTGATATGGTGGTTTCCAGTATATTGCTCGCGCTGGGGATGATGATGATGAGCCCGGTCACTATCTCAATACCTATTAAATTGATCCTTTTTGTGGCTTTGTTGAATAAATCGAACTTTTAGGTAACTGGCGGCTCTGATCACTACATTCGTTTCAACATCAGGTCCCCATGGCAAAGCAAAAGTTTAAAATCACCAACTGGCCCGCATATAACAATGCGCTCAGGCAGCGGGGGGACCTGACAATATGGTTTGATGAGTCAGCCATTGCTGCATGGACTGAGAGTACACCACCTGAACATCGTGGCCGGCCGCTTCACTACACCGATATGGCCATTACCACGGTTCTGATGATAAAGCGCGTGTTTAACCTTTCGCTCCGGGCGTTACAGGGTTTCGTTGACTCGATTTTTAAACTGATGGGGCTGTCGCTGCGCTGCCCAGATTACTCTCTGGTCAGCCGGCGAGCAAAAACCGTCGACATCAGCATAAAAACGCCAACCCGCAGCGAAATCTCACACCTGGTCATCGATGGCACCGGCCTGAAAGTCTTCGGCGAAGGCGAATGGAAAGTCAGGCAGCATGGGGCTGAGAGGCGCAGAGTATGGCGCAAGCTTCATCTGGCAGTAGATAGCGTGACACATGAAATTATCTGTGCCGATTTATCGCTAAGCGGTACGACAGATGCGCAGGCGCTGTCCGGGCTGATTAACCAAACCCACCGGAAAATCAGGGAAGCGTCGGCTGACAGTGCTTACGATACGCGTTACTGTCATGATGCTCTGCTGAGGAAAAAAATAAAGCCGCTTATCCCACCGCGAAGTGGTGCGCAATATTGGCCAGCTCGATACCATGAGCGTAACCATGCGGTGGCAAATCAGCATCTGAGCGGCAATAACGATACCTGGAAAAAGAAAGTAGGTTATCACCGGTGTTCACTGGCTGAAACGGCCATGTTCTGGTTTAAAACATTTCTGGGTGGTCATCTGAGTCTGCATGACTATGACGCGCAGGTAGGTGAGGCAATGGCAATGGTTAAAGCACTTAACCGGATCACACTGTTAGGAATGCCAAACAGCGTCCGCATCATGTAACAATCGCCCTGATAGGGAGGAAGTCGTCACAAAGTTCGGATTTATTCAACAAAGCGTCGGTAATATCGAAAATCACCAGGGCGACCAACACGTACCATTACCCTAGCGCTTCCCCAGGCAATGAAAATGTCGGCGGGAAACCATCGAGTAATGACGCTAGCAAAAATGCCTCCACGACAGAGCAGACGAAGCGAGACGCGCCCCCTGCTGCCGAGCCCGGTCCGAGCACCACGACCACTAACCGTGCCGAGACAAAAGATAAAAGCATTGGAACCGATTCGCCTGAGGACGGTGCGAAGGGGGACGGTAAGCAACTCCGCGACATGTTTGACTCGCAGCCGTTAACGCCTAAAGGCAATGACGTGCCTGATGCGAACAAGGCACGTCTGATAACAGACGACGAGCAATTTATCGATAGCAGTGAACTCTCTCCCGGCCCAAGAGAGATCAAAAGGGCGGATTTGAAAATAAATGTTGATGGCTTTGACGAGCTGCCGAAAGGCGATGACGTGCCTGACGCGAACAACAACCGTCTGATAGCAGACGACGAGCAATTTATCGATATCAGTAAACTCTCTTACGGCCCAAGAGAAATCAAAAGGGCGGATTTGAAAATAAATGCTGATGGCTTTGACGAGCTGCCGAAAGGCGATGATGTGCCTGACGCGAACAACAACCGTCTGATAACAGGCGACGAGCAATTTATCGATAGCAGTAAACTCTCTTACGGCCCAAGAGAGATCAAAAAAGCGCATTTGAAGAGTAATGTTAATGGCTTTGACGAGCTGCCGAAAGGCTATGAACCCGCTTTCGCGAACAAAGTCGTATCGGTGAGGATGAAGAATAAAGCCAATACCCTGTTATTCCAGCCGCAGAACGCTATCCAGCCCCAATATGCCAGCAATCTTAGGCCGTCTCGCCCGCTAGGCCAGGAGGAAGTCGGGAATGTGGCTGAACCGCCTCGGGGTGAAATCAAAGGTGTGAAAGCACTTCGTGATTTCTTTGAAAACGAAGCATTTAAAGACCGCAACGGGCTCGTTCTCGACAATGGCGCAGCTCATAATCGCAGTCCAGGGTACGGGAGCGCAGCTCATAGCCGCAGTTCAGGATACGAGAGCGCAGATGATGACAGCGTTTCGGATATGAGCGATGTTGAAAGTTATCTTTCCACCGATGATGACAGCTATGGCGATGCCGTCCGCCGTGATAATCGCCCGCTTATGAACTCGAGCTCAGTTGATGACAGCGGCTACGAAAGCGATGGTAGCACTAACGATTCTGTAAGCACAAAGGACCTGTATCACGCACGCAGGGTGCATGTTGATGAAACCGATGCTTCACGCGATGAGACTGACAGCGTCACCCTTGGCACCGATGAAATCTCAGAGGTAAAAAAGAAAATTGCGCTGTTCAATAAGGAAAATGTTGTTGCTACAAAGCCGACTCCCAAAGAATACCAATTCAAGGTAAAAGAGAGTGATCGCGTACATTTGACGGAGGCTAAAGCCATTACCTTGTCAACGTCCGGCATGTTTAAAAAATAACGAAAATATAAAGTGATCTTATTATATCACCATACACTATTATAGTTAGATCATTATCTGCTGTCACCGGCCGGCCCATATCGGAAATTAAAATGGAGGACGAATTATTCTTTGATCTTGAGATGGACTCAGTTGACCTTATCGATGTTATTATAAGGTTGGAAGATCAGGGTATAATTATTAATGAAAAGGACTTAACGCTTAAATTAAATGTTTCTGACCTGATTCAGGTGGTTTCCTCCGGCGGCGAGATAATGAATTAGTTATCAGGATTTGCGGGCTTCTTATTAGTGGTTTGTCACTTGATATGAATTTTCGCTTGAAAATTCTCGCTCAAAACATTAGTGTAGTTACAAAAACAACATCGACCCGGAATAAGATCTGTGACCGAAGCTAAGTTAGTTAATGTTTATAAATAACCAATTAAGGTAATTACATCATGTTTTACCTTTTATCCAAAAAAACGCTGCTTGGAATTAGAGGGCACTCTCCATCAGCTACGCAAGAAAGAGTCCGAGGTCTTGGCTCTGCTCTGCAAGAAATATCCAAATCCGGTGCATCACTCAGAGTTTTTGGATGAGGTGTGGGGCGGTGGATATGTCACGTCCCATAGCATCGCGTAGGTCATTCGCTCTTTAAGGAAGTTGCTTGAGAAAAATGGGAAAAACATCATTTTAACGATCCCTAAATTAGGCTATCGTTTAGGGATTGAACCTCAGTACGAGGAAGAAAACGACGTTAAAATAATTGATTTTTCTGAAGAAAATAATGATGTTGTTCCCGACGAAGACTATTTTGTTCCTTCCGAAGATCGGCATCCCTCAACGCCGCCGCCACCCCACTATCCGCCTGGCGGTAGAGTGGGGGAATGGGCGTGTAGATTGTTGATTTTATTGTTATTAATATCGGCATCCTACGGGGTGTATTGCAGTTTAAAGCCTAAAACACCCCTAGTTTATCAACCTCAGGATAAAGAGGTTATCATGGTAATCCCTCGCTCGGAAGTAAAGAATGTTGAAGTGAAGGATGATTATGTGATCTTATATGGCGATGTTACAAAAACAGCTATGTTAAGCACCATTGTGAAGTCAGAGTTAACGAAATGCTATACCGGAAGTGATATTTTCAATATTCATTAAGAAAATTCTGCCAGACCCTGTTGTCGTTATATCTTCAGGCATCGCGTTATTGTTTCTACTACATTCTAACTTAGTTGACTATTCTCTTTAGCTAGCCGCGCATCGATCTCAACGGCTTCTTAGTCAAATGTGGGCTTTGTTGAATAAATCGAACTTTTAGGTGACTGGCGGCTATGATCACTACATTCGTTTCAACATCAGGTCCCCATGGCAAAGCAAAAGTTTAAAATTACCAACTGGCCCGCATATAACAATGCGCTCAGGCAGCGGGGGGACCTGACAGTATGGCTTGATGAGTCAGCCATTGCTGCATGGACTGAGAGTACACCACCTGAACATCGTGGCCGGCCGCTTCACTACACCGATATGGCCATTACCACGGTTCTGATGATAAAGCGCGTGTTTAACCTTTCGCTCCGGGCGTTACAGGGTTTCGTTGACTCGATTTTTAAACTGATGGGGCTATCGCTGCGCTGCCCAGATTACTCTCTGGTCAGCCGGCGAGCAAAAACCGTCGACATCAGCATAAAAACGCCAACCCGCGGCGAAATCTCACACCTGGTCATCGATGGCACCGGCCTGAAAGTCTTCGGCGAAGGCGAATGGAAAGTCAGGCAGCATAGGGCTGAGAGGCGCAGAGTATGGCGCAAGCTTCATCTGGCAGTAGATAGCGTGACACATGAAATTATCTGTGCCGATTTATCGCTAAGCGGTACGACAGATGCGCAGGCGCTGCCCGGGCTGATTAACCAAACCCACCGGAAAATCAGGGAAGCGTCGGCTGACAGTGCTTACGATACGCGTTACTGTCATGATGCTCTGCTGAGGAAAAACATAAAGCCGCTTATCCCACCGCGAAGTGGTGCGCAATATTGGCCAGCTCGATACCATGAGCGTAACCATGCGGTGGCAAATCAGCATCTGAGCGGCAATAACGATACCTGGAAAAAGAAAGTAGGTTATCACCGGCGTTCACTGGCTGAAACGGCCATGTTCCGATTTAAAACACTTCTGGGTGGTCATCTGAGTCTGCATGACTATGACGCGCAGGTAGGTGAGACAATGGCAATGGTTAAAGCACTTAACCGGATCACACTGTTAGGAATGCCAAACAGCGTCCGCATCATGTAACAATCGCCCTGATAGGAAGGAAGTCGTCACAAATTTCGGATTTATTCAACAAAGCGTCAAATGTGCATGGTGTTTCTTCTGAGCGTATATTAGAAAGGATTAGTTTAGCGCAACGCGTAACTTTTCAAATTATCGTCGGGAGTTAACGGTCCCTTTGGGAATCTTCACGGAAGAATAGACAGCGCAGGGTTTAAACAAGCTGAACAGCAAAAAACGGCTTTTAGCCTGTGGCGGCAAACGAGGTTTTAACCGCTAGCGCGTAATGAAATAGAGAAAGCGATAACCGTCGAGAGCAACGGTCTACGTTTTCAGAGATTGTAAGTTTTTTTGACTTCATGTTGCGTTAATATCTCACGACCGAATGAATGTTATTGAGAATAGCACGAGCTATTATTCCATAATAATAGAATAGTCCTGACGCTGAGCAGCAAAAATGAGAAAACGGCAGGAGTAATTGTTATTCCGCTGACGCTTGTTTATTAGCGGCTAACCTGCCCTCGATCGACATCAATCAGTCCGGGCATCAAAGAAGGCCTATTACGGCTAAGGCGTCACGGGCGGGGCAAGCACATTGCCCAGTCGGCGCCGGGGATAACATGGGTTAACTCAACCGCGCCATTATGCATTGTTAAAGCCAGCAGCGTCGCTGTGCGTTAATGGCTAGCGCGATCCATTCCCGTTTGCCATTGTTGCCGTAATAGCTCGGCGTTGGCGATACCATCGCAGCTGGTCGGGAAGTTACGGCCTTTTTCTCCCCACGCACGCAGCGTGGCCGAGCGGCAGAGTTCGGCCTGTCCCGCTGAGTATCCCGATAAATAGTCCTCACGATCGACCTGAAGGGTGCCATACCACTCCGTCAGGGTATCGTTGTCGCGCACGGCTTTACCCGCTACAGCATCGCGATAGCCTGCCTGATGCCATGTAGAATCTCGTGATGGGGCACTGGCGGCGAGATCGTCGCCGCTACAGCCTGCCAGCAAGAGCAATGCCCAAGGAATGAGAAATAGTTTTATCATCATCAAGCTAATCACTAGTGAATGACGTCGTTAAGCATAGAACACACTCGCGTTGACAGGATACAGACCCTTTGCCGCTAGAAGGGCGGATGCGCCTATAAGCCGCTTTTTGCCTAAAACCGTGTCGACGCAGTGTAAACTGTACGGTGAGTGTAATTTATTTTTTACACTCGGACCAGCGGTTTGACGCGCTAAGAGCAATAATAGGTTTAAATTTTGTCTTGTCGCGGCTTGCGTATCATAGTGCCTTATCTCGCGATCGCGCGCCTTCAGCGAATTTATTGCGACCCGACGCCGCCTTGAAAAGAGAGGCCTGCCGTCTCTGTCCGTGTCAGTTTTGGGCCTAATGAGTAATAATTTATTTACATTATTGGATTGAAAACTTTATGATTGCTGGTAAGGTAGCTTTCTATACGCTTCGGCGTAATGGTTTAATGTAACGCCTTACGGCCACCTCACAGAGTCAGGATCAGTATCATGCAAAAAGACGCGCTCAATAATGTCCATATCAGTGATGAACAGGCAATGATCACACCCGAAGAATTAAAACGTCAGTTTCTTTTAAGCGAGACTGAGCAGCACGCTATCGCTGAATCCCGGCGCACGATTGCGGATATCATCCACGGCCGCGATCCGCGTCTGTTGGTGGTCTGCGGACCTTGTTCCATTCATGATACCGATGCTGCCCTTGACTATGCCCGCCGCCTGCAAGCCCTGTCAGCTGAATTGAGCGATCAGCTGTATATCGTTATGCGCGTCTATTTTGAGAAACCCCGTACCACTGTCGGCTGGAAGGGCCTGATCAACGATCCTTACATGGATGGATCTTTTGATGTCGAGGCCGGGCTGCAAATCGCCCGTGGTTTGTTGCTGGAATTGGTCAGAATGGGGCTGCCTTTGGCAACGGAAGCGCTGGATCCCAATAGCCCGCAATACCTGGGCGATCTCTTCAGCTGGTCGGCTATTGGCGCCCGTACGACGGAATCCCAGACCCACCGGGAGATGGCGTCGGGCCTGTCCATGCCGGTAGGCTTTAAAAACGGCACCGACGGCAGCCTGGCCACCGCGATTAATGCGATGCGCGCCGCGGCTATGGCCCATCGCTTTATGGGCATTAATCAGGCGGGTCAGGTTTGTCTGCTGCAAACGCGCGGTAATCCTGACGGACACGTTATTCTGCGCGGCGGCAAGCAGCCTAATTATCATCCGCACGATATCGCTGACTGTGAGCAACAAATTGCGGCCGCAGGTCTCGCGGCGGCGTTGATGATCGATTGCAGCCACGGCAACTCCAATAAAGACTATCGCCGTCAGGCAGAGGTGGCGCAGTCGGTGCTGGCGCAAATCAAGGCCGGTAATCGTTCCATTATTGGTTTGATGCTGGAAAGCCATATTCATGCCGGTAACCAGTCCTCGGAACTATCGCGTGAGAACATGCGCTACGGCGTATCGGTGACCGACGCCTGTATTGACTGGGAAAGTACCGACAGCTTGCTGCGCCAGCTGCACGGCGAATTGCTGACGGTGTTGCCGCTGCGGTAGGCAGGGGGAGAAGTCGCGGCATGGTAGCAGAGCTTAACGTCCTGCGGGACAAGATCGATGAGGTTGACAAGGTATTATTGGATCTGCTGGCGAAACGCCTGTCGCTGGTTGCCGAGGTCGGCGAGGTCAAGAGCCGCGCTGGTCTGCCTATCTATGCCCCCGATCGTGAAACGGCGATGCTGGCGTCTCGCCGCCGGGAAGCCGCGGCATTAGACGTACCGCCGGATTTGATTGAAGACGTGTTGCGTCGCGTAATGCGAGAATCCTACGCCAGCGAAAACGATAAAGGTTTTAAGACGCTGTGCCCGCAGTTGCGACCGGTAGTGATCATTGGCGGTCAGGGACAAATGGGGCGTTTGTTTGGAAAAATGCTGACGCTTTCCGGATACCAGGTCCGCACTCTGGAGAAAGAGGACTGGCCGCGCGCCGACGCCTTGCTGGCGGATGCGGGAATGGTGATTGTCAGCGTGCCTATTCATTTGACGGTGCCGGTTATTGAGCAATTGCCGACGCTACCGGAAGATTGCCTCCTGGTCGATCTGGCCTCGGTAAAAAACGCGCCGCTACAGGCGATGCTGGCGGCGCACAATGGGCCGGTTCTTGGTCTGCATCCGATGTTCGGCCCCGATAGCGGCAGTCTGGCAAAGCAGGTGGTTGTGTACTGCGAAGGGCGCCAGCCGGAGGCCTATCAGTGGTTCCTGGAACAGATCCAGGTATGGGGCGCGCGGTTGCACCGCAGCAGCGCCGTCGAGCACGATCAAAACATGTCCTTCATTCAGGCGCTGCATCATTTCGCCACTTTTGCCTACGGCATGCATCTGGCGGAGGAGAATGTCGATCTGGAACAATTGTTGGCGCTGTCCTCGCCGATTTACCGGCTTGAGTTAGCGATGATTGGACGCCTCTTCGCGCAGGATCTCCAGTTGTATGCCGATATCATTATGGCTTTCGAGGACAATCTGGCGTTGATCAAGCGCTATTACCGGCGTTTCGGCGCGGCGATCGCGTTGCTGGAGCAGGGCGATAAACAGGCGTTCATCGCGCGATTCACCCAAATCGACCGCTGGTTCGGCGATTATGCCGACCATTTCCTTGCGGAAAGCCGCGTGTTATTGCGTCAGGCCAACGATAGCCGCAAATAAGGCGTTATCATGCAGGGCGTGGCGGATGCCGCCGACGCCCCCCGCACAGGTTATTCAGGATCCACCGGCAGGACATTTTCACTCGGGTAGCAGCCCAAGACCTTCAGCGACCGCGTAATTGCCTGCAGCTCGCGCAATGCTTTTTGCATTTTCGTACTGCGCAAATTGGCCTGCACATCAATATAAAACATCTCTTCATGGGCATTGCCGTGTATCGGCCGGGATTCCAGGCGCGTCATCACAATACCGTGGGTCCGCAGCACTAGCAGCGCCTCGACAAGCGCGCCGGACTGCTGGCCGGTGGCCATGATAAGCGTGGTTTTCGCCGGCACCTGCTCGGTGACGTCGATAGATTTGCGGGCCAGCACGATAAAACGGGTAATGTTCTCCTGCTGGTTGGCCAGGTTATTTTCCAGCACCTGCAAACCGTACAAAGCCCCGCCCTGTCCGCTGCCCAGCGCGGCGACGGTGGGTCGGTTAAGCTGTGCCACTTTTTCCATGGCCGCGGCGGTGCTTTCGCAGTACTCGAATTCCCACTGCGGGAAACGTCCCAGGAACTGGCTGCACTGTTGAAAAGGCTGCGGATGGCTGTAGACCACCTCGATACGATCCAGATCGGTACTGCCGCTAACTAATACGCAGTGATCGATTGGAATAGCGATTTCTCCCACCAAAGACAGGTGGGTGTGCTGTAGCAGATCGTACACTTCGTTGATTGAACCCGAACTGCTGTTTTCAATCGGCAAAATACCGTATTCCGCCTGGCCCGTTTCCACTAACTGAACGATATCGCCGAATTTTTGGCAACCGCACTCTATAACCTGCTCAAAATAGCGCGCGCCATACTGCCGCGCCGCCAGGTGGGAATAGGAACCTTTAGGGCCAAGAAACGCGATGCGCGCAGAGCGCTCCTCTTGATGATTAAGATCCAGTTGCAGCAGGGCCTGCTGTGTTAACACGGAATCTTCGATAATCATTTGAAACAGTCGGGTCACGTAAAAACCGTCGAGGTCGAGTTTCTGGCCTTCGGTGACTAAGCGTTTCAGCAGTTCGCGCTCGCGCGCGATATCGCGTATCGGCCGTTGCGAGGCTATCTTGCTACGCGCAACATCCAGTGCCAGAGCGCGCCTTTCCGCCAGTAAAGACAGCAATTTGAGATCCAGCGCGCTTATCCGATCGCGCAGCGTCAATAAAGTGTTGTTATTCATAATATTGGTTACCTTTCACGCCAACAAAAAAAGCCCACTGGTTCAGGAGGCTTTGCGGTTCGTCTTCGCTTTATTTCTCACACGACGCGCGCCAGCCTCCTAGCATCGGAAGATAAAAAAGAAAGCGAAGAAAAACGGGGTGGTCGGCATAGTCAACTCTTTGGAAATAAGGATAAGGGGTACAGTAACCGCTCGCTTTTCCCCCTGTCAATATAAAACGCGCCCTGAGGGCGCGCTATCGAGGGGTAACGTTGCCGTGCGCGGGTAGATCCGCCGGCTTAGGGGGTTATACCGCCATAAAATTCGCGGTCTTAACACATTCCGCGGCGCGCTTCCCCTTTATGCTGGACTTTATTGATTTGACGTTCAAGTTTCGCCAGCAGCTCGTTTATCGCCAGATACATGTCCTGATGGGTCGCGCTGGCCACCAGTTGCCCATTGGGCGTGCTCAGCGTCGCGTCGGCAACAAAACCCTGCGGCTGTTTGGAGAGGATAATATGCGGATTAATCAGCTGGGTCTGCCATTTTGCCAGTTTTGCCAGGCGCTCTTCCGCGTGTTGACGAATGGCGGGAGTGATCTCCATTTGCTTACCGGTAATGTTGATTATCATAGAACTACCTCTCTGCGTGTTTCCGTCTACATAGTTTAAGCATACCCGCGAGGGGCATCTTTTGTGTGATTTGGATCACTTTTTTTTCGGCAAGGCGGCTGAGGGGATGGGTTCTGTGAACAGGGGTCAGTAACGGGTTTTATCTTCTTGTCAGCGCCAGCGCAATGGGGCAATATTGTTAAGTTAACCATACCGAAACGACAGCCGAGGCTGCCGTCTGGATTGGGCCGCGCCGTTAGGCCGGGTTTGACGCGATAATCTTCGTCACTTTGTCCGCCTGGCCGTTCAACTGTAATTCCCGATAGGCTTTTTCCATATAGGGCAGCGCCTGGCGCGTCGCCTGCGTATCGGGGAAGTCGCGCAGCATTTGCTCAACGCGGTTGGCCACCGCCACATAGGCGCCGCGTTTGTTATAGTACTCCACCACCGACAGTTCATGCTTGGCCAGCCGGTCTTTGAGATAAACCAGACGTTTGGTGGCATCCATGGCATACTGGCTGTTCGGATAACCCCGAATCAGCTGCGTGAAATCGCGAAACGCCGCGCGCGCATGCTCCGGGTTGCGATCGGAACGGTCCACGCCGAAGAATCCCTGTAATGTGCTGTCGTCCAGCGCCATATCAGTCAAACCACGCATGTAGAGTACGTAGTCGACATTCGGATGGGTGGGATTAAGCCGCAGAAAACGGTCGATGGAGGCTTGCGCCAGCGGCAGGTCGGCGGATTTGTAGTAAGCATAAATCAAGTCAAGCTGAACCTGTTGCGCGTAGGGACCGAACGGATAGCGGTTATCCAGCGCCTCCAGCTCCTTGATAGCGCCTTTATAATTACCGTCCTGCAGCTTTTGCTGCGCGGAAGCATAGATCTCGGAGGGGGGATTATCGGGAACGGCGTCTTTGTTACTGGAACAACCCGCCAGCACCAGGCTCAGTGTGGCGGCTGCCACCAGATATTTCATACGCATCATGACGTTTTGCTTATCCTCAGAGTGTTATTCCGGGAGACTGTCCGTTTAGCTCCCGGATGAGACCAGCTACAATAGCATACTATTTTAAACGGCATCGCCGTGAAAACCCAACGTTAACGAAGATACATTATATGGCACAGCATCAACACCTCACCGGAACGGTGAATGAATCACAACTCGGGCAACGTTTAGATCAGACTTTGGCTGAAATGTTCCCTGATTATTCACGATCGCGGATAAAAGCCTGGATCTTTGACGGCCGGGTGAGGGTGAACGGACGGGTCACGGCGGTGCCAAAAGAGAAAATGTTTGGCGGTGAATTCGTTGAAATACAAGCTATTATCGAAGAAGAGCCGCGCTGGGAAGCGCAAGCTATCCCGTTGAATATTGTTTATGAAGATGACGATATTCTTGTCATCAATAAACCCCGCGATTTGGTGGTCCATCCTGGCGCCGGCAATGCCGATGGCACCGTGTTGAACGCGTTCTTGCACTATTTCCCTCCCATCGTGGATGTGCCCCGAGCGGGGATCGTTCATCGTCTGGACAAAGATACCACCGGTTTGATGGTGGTGGCCAAGACCGTGCCGGCGCAAACCCGCCTGGTGGAATCGCTCCAGACGCGGGAAATTACCCGCGAATATGAAGCTGTGGCTATCGGCACCATGACCGCCGGCGGCACCGTGGAGCAGCCAATCGCCCGCCACTCTACCAAGCGGACGCATATGGCGGTCCATCCGATGGGAAAGCCAGCGGTGACCCATTACCGCATTATGGAGCATTTTCACGCCCATACGCGCCTGCGCCTGCGTCTGGAGACCGGCCGCACCCATCAGATCCGCGTCCATATGGCGCATATCAACCATCCGCTGGTGGGCGATCCCCTTTATGGCGGCCGTCCTCGACCGCCGAAAGGCGCTAGTGAAGCGTTTAACGAAGTGCTGCGCCGCTTTGATCGCCAGGCGCTGCATGCCACCTTGCTGCGGCTTTACCATCCCATCACCTCGATTGAAATGGAATGGCATGCTCCGCTGCCGCAGGATATGGTGGCGCTGATAGCGGCGTTGAAAGAGGATACGGAACTGTTTAAAGAAAGTATGGATTGGCTGTGAGCCGGCTTATTCTGCCCGACTGGCCCGCGCCTTCCCAGGTTGGCGCCTGTAGCACGACCCGCGAGGGCGGCGTGAGCCAAGCGCCTTGGCATTCGCTCAACCTGGGGGATCATGTCGGGGATGATCCCGACGCCGTTGCCGAAAATCGCCCTCGGCTGAGGGCGCTGGCGCATCTTCCCGCCGCGCCGCACTACCTGACCCAGGTGCACGGCGTCGATGTGGTGGTGTTAGAGGACGCGGCGCCGACGTCGCTGCGCGGGGATGCGGTCTACACCCGCAGGCCGGGCGAGGTTTGCGTCGTGATGACCGCCGATTGTTTGCCGGTGCTGTTTTGCGATCGCGGAGGGCGGGAGGTGGCCGCGGCGCATGCCGGTTGGCGGGGATTATGCGCCGGCGTGCTGGAGCAGACGCTGGCGGCGTTTCAGGCGCCGCGCGCGGACATACTCGCCTGGCGGGGTCCGGCCATTGGGCCAACGGCGTTTGAGGTGGGCGCTGAGGTTAAAGACGCCTTTACCCGTCACGACCCCGCGGCCGCCGGCGCGTTCGTCCCGCGGGGCGAAAAATATCTGGCCGATCTCTATCAATTGGCGCGTTTACGTCTGAGAACGGCCGGAATCCGCGCCATATATGGCGGTAAGCATTGCACAGTGCAGGAAAACAACACTTTTTTCTCCTATCGGCGCGATGGTGTCACCGGACGTATGGCAACTTTGGTCTGGCTGATATAATCTCTTGCCCAAGACGATCCAGGATGGATAGCAACAATCTTCCCGCTTATTGGCGAAATATCCCTTGAATTTTAAATAAACGACCTTATTTAATCTCCAGAGTAGCAATTTTGACCAATATGGGAGGAGTTATGCGTCTGGATCGTCTTACCAATAAATTCCAGCTTGCCCTCGCCGATGCCCAGTCCATGGCCCTCGGGCGCGACAATCAATTTATCGAACCTTTACACGTGATGACGGCCCTGCTGAAGCAGGAAGGCGGCACCGTGCGTCCGCTGCTGCAATCCGCCGGCGTCAACATCGTGCCGTTTATCAGCGCGGTGGCGCAGGCCTGCGAGCGCCTGCCGCAGGTGGAGGGCACCGGGGGCGATGTGCAGCCTTCGCAAGATCTGGTGCGCGTGCTGAACCTGTGCGACAAGCTGGCGCAAAAACGCGCCGACAGTTTCATCTCATCAGAACTCTTTGTTCTGGCCTCGCTGGAATCGCGCGGTACGCTGGCCGAGCTGCTGAAGTCGGCGGGCGCCACGACGGCGACGATTACCCAAGCGATTGAGCAAATGCGCGGCGGTGAGCAGGTAAACGATCAGGGCGCGGAAGATCAGCGCCAGGCGCTGAAAAAGTTCACCATCGACCTGACCGAGCGCGCCGAGCAGGGCAAACTCGACCCGGTGATTGGCCGTGACGAAGAAATTCGCCGCACGATTCAGGTGTTGCAACGTCGTACCAAAAATAATCCGGTTCTCATCGGTGAACCCGGGGTGGGTAAAACCGCCATTGTCGAGGGGCTGGCGCAGCGTATCGTCAACGGCGAAGTACCCGAAGGCCTAAAAAACAACCGGGTGTTGTCGCTGGATATGGGCTCGCTGGTGGCCGGCGCGAAATACCGCGGTGAATTTGAAGAGCGGCTGAAAGGCGTATTGAGCGATTTGTCCAAGCAGGAAGGCAATGTCATCCTGTTTATCGACGAGTTGCATACCATGGTGGGCGCCGGCAAGGCCGACGGTGTGATGGACGCCGGTAACATGCTCAAACCCGCGCTGGCGCGCGGCGAATTGCATTGCGTGGGGGCGACGACGCTTGACGAATACCGCAAATTTATCGAGAAGGACGCGGCGCTGGAACGGCGTTTCCAAAAGGTCTTTGTCGCCGAGCCGAACGTTGAAGATACCATCGCTATCCTGCGCGGATTGAAAGAGCGTTATGAGCTGCATCACCATGTGCAGATAACCGACCCGGCCATTGTCGCCGCCGCGACGCTGTCCCATCGCTATATTGCCGACCGGCAACTGCCGGACAAAGCGATTGACCTTATCGATGAAGCCGCATCCAGCATTCGTATGCAAATAGACTCCAAACCGGAAGAGCTGGATCGTCTTGAGCGCCGAATCATTCAACTGAAGCTGGAACAGCAGGCGCTAAAGAAAGAATCGGATGACGCTAGTCTCAAACGGCTGGCGATGCTCAATGATGAACTGGCGCAAAAAGAGCGCGCTTATTCTGAACTTGAAGAGGAATGGAAAGCGGAAAAAGCCTCTTTGTTGGGCACGCAGCATTTGAAAGCGGAACTGGAACAGGCAAAGATCTCGATTGAGCAGGCGCGTCGCGTCGGTGATCTGGCGCGGATGTCTGAATTGCAGTATGGCAAAATCCCCGAGCTGGAAAAACAGCTGGCGGCGGTTTCCCAATCCGAGGGCAAAGGTCTACGCCTGCTGCGTAACCGGGTGACCGATATTGAGATAGCCGAAGTGCTGGCCCGCTGGACGGGTATCCCGGTATCGCGGATGCTGGAAAGCGAGCGGGCGAAGCTGCTGCGTATGGAGCAGGATTTGCACCAGCGGGTTATTGGCCAGAATGAGGCGGTGGAAGCGGTGTCTAACGCCATTCGCCGCAGCCGTGCGGGACTGGCGGATCCTAACCGGCCCATCGGTTCCTTTATGTTCCTGGGGCCGACCGGGGTAGGTAAAACGGAGCTATGCAAAGCGCTGGCGACATTCTTGTTCGATAGCGACGATGCCATGGTGCGTATCGACATGTCCGAATTTATGGAAAAACATTCGGTGTCGCGGTTGGTTGGCGCCCCTCCTGGCTATGTCGGTTACGAAGAAGGGGGCTATCTGACCGAAGCGGTGCGCCGTCGGCCTTATTCGGTGATTCTGCTGGATGAGATCGAAAAAGCTCATCCGGATGTCTTCAATATTCTGCTGCAAGTATTGGATGACGGACGTCTGACCGATGGTCAGGGACGTACGGTGGATTTTCGCAATACCGTGGTGATCATGACCTCTAACCTGGGGTCGGACATCATTCAAGAGCGTTTCGGCCAGATGAACTATCAGGAGATGAAGGATGTCGTGCTGGAAGTGGTCAGCCATCATTTCCGGCCGGAGTTTCTCAACCGTGTGGACGAAGTTGTCGTCTTCCATCCGCTGAGCCGCGAGCACATCACCGAGATTGCGCAGATTCAGCTGCGGCGTCTGTACCAGCGTTTGGAAGAGCGGGGTTATACTGCCACCATCAGCGATGAGGCATTGGCGCTGCTCGGCAAATCCGGTTTCGATCCGGTGTATGGCGCACGACCGCTGAAGCGCGCCATTCAGCAAGAGATCGAAAACCCGCTATCACAGCAGATCCTATCTGGTCAGTTGTTGCCGGGTAAACCGGTTAAGCTTGAGGTACGAGACGATCATATCGTCGCCAGCCAATAATCCACGCCCGGCGGGCAGGGGGGAATTACCGCGGGCCCCCCGTCGGGCCGGAGCTTGATATCGGCCAGCCGTGCTAACCTGGGCGGTGTCAAATGCAGCGGTTAGCCGTGCTGATCTTGGCGGCGTTTAATGCAGGGATTAGCCGCGCTGACCTTGGCGACGTTTAATGCATTGGTTAACCGCGCTATTGGGGCAGTGCTTCGTGCGCAGTCTCGTCGGCTTTTTTATTGAACCGCATCTCGACTGTGGCCAGGCGGCGTTCGGGGCGCTTTTTTTTGTCCGAATGCGCCTCTATTGCCAACGGCGGTTTTGTCGCGGTTGCTGCATATTTCGCCAGTTAAAACTTATTTTGCATTTAGCGCTTGCCACCATCCGGGAAGGCCCTATAATGCGCCTCCACTGACCGGGAACAGTCGCTACGACCCACCGGCTCAGCCAGAGGCAAGCGGCCCGCGACGGGCAAATAAAAGCTTGACTCTACAGCGGGAAAACGTAATATGCGCCACCCGCGCCGGTAGAGAAAATACCCTTCCGACCACGCTCTTTAACAATTTATCAGACAATCTGTGTGGGCACTCACAAGACGATATCGATACACGAAATATCAAGTCTTGGAGAGTGAACAACGAATATTCATAAGAATACCAGTTTTAATTCTTTGAGCATCAAGCTTTTAATTGAAGAGTTTGATCATGGTTCAGATTGAACGCTGGCGACAGGCCTAACACATGCAAGTCGAGCGGCAGCGGGAAGAAGCTTGCTTCTTTGCCGGCGAGCGGCGGACGGGTGAGTAATGTCTGGGGATCTGCCCGATGGAGGGGGATAACTACTGGAAACGGTAGCTAATACCGCATAACGTCGCAAGACCAAAGGGGGGGACCTTCGGGCCTCACACCATCGGATGAACCCAGATGGGATTAGCTAGTAGGTGGGGTAATGGCTCACCTAGGCGACGATCCCTAGCTGGTCTGAGAGGATGACCAGCCACACTGAAACTGAGACACGGTCCAGACTCCTACGGGAGGCAGCAGTGGGGAATATTGCACAATGGGGGAAACCCTGATGCAGCCATGCTGCGTGTGTGAAGAAGGCCTCCGGGTTGTAAAGCACTTTCAGCGGGGAGGAAGGCGATGGCGTTAATAGCGCCATCGATTGACGTTACCCGCAGAAGAAGCACCGGCTAACTCCGTGCCAGCAGCCGCGGTAATACGGAGGGTGCGAGCGTTAATCGGAATTACTGGGCGTAAAGCGTACGCAGGCGGTCTGTTAAGTCAGATGTGAAATCCCCGGGCTCAACCTGGGAACTGCATTTGAAACTGGCAGGCTAGAGTCTCGTAGAGGGGGGTAGAATTCCAGGTGTAGCGGTGAAATGCGTAGAGATCTGGAGGAATACCGGTGGCGAAGGCGGCCCCCTGGACGAAGACTGACGCTCAGGTACGAAAGCGTGGGGAGCAAACAGGATTAGATACCCTGGTAGTCCACGCTATAAACGATGTCGATTTGAAGGTTGTGGCCTTGAGCCGTTGGCTTTGAGCCTGTTTAGAAATTTGTGTATTTGCCTGATTTTGATATGTTCAATCCAACATCAAAAACAGGTTAATTTATGGACGAAAAACAGTTGCAGGCTCTGGCTAACGAACTGGCCAAAAATCTCAAAACCCCTGAAGATCTCAGTCACTTCGATCGGCTGCTGAAAAAAATTAGCGTCGAAGCAGCTCTCAATGCCGAAATGACCCATCACCTCGGCTACGATAAAAATCAGCCTAAACCGGGGACCAACGCCCGCAACGGCTATTCCACAAAAACCGTTACCACTGGCGATGGCCCGCTGGCGCTGCGTACTCCGCGCGATCGTGACGGTTCCTTTGAACCGCAACTGGTGAAGAAGAACCAGACCCGGATTACCGGGATGGATAACCAGATTTTATCGTTGTACGCCAAAGGGATGACCACCCGCGAGATCGCCGCCGCGTTCAAAGAGCTGTATGACGCCGATGTCTCGCCGGCGCTGGTCTCAAAGGTCACCGATGCGGTCATGGAGCAGGTTGTCGAATGGCAAAACCGGGCCTCTGGATGCAGTCTATCCCATTGTTTATCTTGACTGTATCGTTCTAAAAGTCCGGCAGGACAGCCGCATCATCAACAAATCTGTGTTCCTGGCGCTGGGCATCAACATCAAAGGGCAAAAAAAATTTGTTAGGTATGATGGCTGGCCGTAAAACGAAAGCGCAAAATTCCTGGCTGGAACGTGCCTGACAGAACTGAAAAACCGCGGCCTGAACATCTCCTTATCGCCTGCGTAGACGGGCTGAAAGGTTTCCCTGACGCTATTAACGCGGTGTATCCGGAGACGCGGCTCCAGCTGTGTATCGTGCATATGGTGCGCAACAGCCTGCGGTTCGTCTCCTGGAAGGACTACAAGGCCGTCACCCGCGACCTGAAAGCTATCTATCAGGCCCCTACGGAAGAAGCCGGCTTGCAGGCGCTGGAAGCGTTCTCCAGTGCCTGGGACATCCGCTACCCGCAAATAAGTCGAAGCTGGCAGGCAAACTGGGCCAATCTGGCCACGTTCTTTGCCTACCCAACGGACATCCGCAAGGTGATCTACACGACCAACGCCATCGAGTCGTTAAACAGCGTGATCCGGCATGCCATCAAAAAGCGCAAGGTGTTCCCGACCGACGACGCAGTGAAAAAGGTGGTGTGGCTGGCGATACAGGCGGCCTCACAGAAATGGACAATGCCTTTGAGGGACTGGCGCATGGCAATGAGCCGCTTTATTATCGAGTTCGGTGACCGCCTGGACGGTCACTTCTGAGAAAAGGCATTTACACAGAATCCGGTACGAGCTCTATCGTTCAGGCCGCGGTTTTTCAGCTCTGTCAGCACGTTCAGCCAGAACTTTGCGCCTTCATTTTCGGCCAGCCACATACCTAGCAACTCTTTCTGGCCTTCGATGTTGATGCCCAGCGCCAGGAACACAGATTTGTTGATGATGCGGCTGTCCTGCCGGACTTTTAGAACGATACAGTCAAGATAAACAATGGGATAGACTGCATCCAGAGACCCTGTACACGATTCTGTGTAAATGCCTTTTCTCAGAAGTGACCGTCCAGGCGGTCACCGAACTCGATAATAAAGCGGCTCATTGCCATGCGCCAGTCCCTCAAAGGCATTGTCCATTTCTGTGAGGCCGCCTGTATCGCCAGCCACACCACCTTTTTCACTGCGTCGTCGGTCGGGAACACCTTGCGCTTTTTGATGGCATGCCGGATCACGCTGTTTAACGACTCGATGGCGTTGGTCGTGTAGATCACCTTGCGGATGTCCGTTGGGTAGGCAAAGAACGTGGCCAGATTGGCCCAGTTTGCCTGCCAGCTTCGACTTATTTGCGGGTAGCGGATGTCCCAGGCACTGGAGAACGCTTCCAGCGCCTGCAAGCCGGCTTCTTCCGTAGGGGCCTGATAGATAGCTTTCAGGTCGCGGGTGACGGCCTTGTAGTCCTTCCAGGAGACGAACCGCAGGCTGTTGCGCACCATATGCACGATACACAGCTGGAGCCGCGTCTCCGGATACACCGCGTTAATAGCGTCAGGGAAACCTTTCAGCCCGTCTACGCAGGCGATAAGGATATCGTTCAGGCCGCGGTTTTTCAGCTCTGTCAGCACGTTCAGCCAGAACTTTGCGCCTTCGTTTTCGGCCAGCCACATACCTAACAACTCTTTCTGGCCTTCGATGTTGATGCCCAGCGCCAGGAACACAGATTTGTTGATGATGCGGCTGTCCTGCCGGACTTTTAGAACGATACAGTCAAGATAAACAATGGGATAGACTGCATCCAGAGGCCGGTTTTGCCATTCGACAACCTGCTCCATGACCGCATCGGTGACCTTTGAGACCAGCGCCGGCGAGACATCGGCGTCATACAGCTCTTTGAACGCGGCGGCGATCTCGCGGGTGGTCATCCCTTTGGCGTACAACGATAAAATCTGGTTATCCATCCCGGTAATCCGGGTCTGGTTCTTCTTCACCAGTTGCGGTTCAAAGGAACCGTCACGATCGCGCGGAGTACGCAGCGCCAGCGGGCCATCGCCAGTGGTAACGGTTTTTGTGGAATAGCCGTTGCGGGCGTTGGTCCCCGGTTTAGGCTGATTTTTATCGTAGCCGAGGTGATGGGTCATTTCGGCATTGAGAGCTGCTTCGACGCTAATTTTTTTCAGCAGCCGATCGAAGTGACTGAGATCTTCAGGGGTTTTGAGATTTTTGGCCAGTTCGTTAGCCAGAGCCTGCAACTGTTTTTCGTCCATAAATTAACCTGTTTTTGATGTTGGATTGAACATATCAAAATCAGGCAAATACACAAATTTCTAAACAGGCTCAATGCCTGGGTTCGAGTCCCGTCCGCACCGCCACTCCCATTGAAAGCCCTTAACATTGGTTCAGGGCTTTTTTGCCTTGTTTTTTCGCCGGTGAGTGAAGGCTTACCTAGCTAATCCTCAGGCTGCTAGGTCTTAGGTTGCCACAGCCATCGACGGTCGCGGCGAGGTGGGCTCAGGGGGCGGTTTCGGGCACTGGCGCAACATAACGCTCTGGGGAAGTGTCCGGATTGAGGCTGGCAATCTCCGCAAAGGACTCCTCAACGGAGGCATAGCGCCGCTGGCTAAGAAAGCTGCGCCAGGCGTGCCAGCGGTAATGCGGCTCGCCGAGTTCACCCTGATGCTTACCGAGCAGGTAGAGAGTAAATCTCACCGGCAGTAGCGTATACAGATTAACGCCATATTTTGCGCTTTGACAAGATAGTAACGCCTACCATCGTGAAACAAGCGGTTGACCAACACTTTGGCTGAGCTGGCGGTGAGGCGACTATCGAGCCAAACGAACTTATCGCTGTTGGCGATGGGCACCATGCTGAATCCGCCGTCCGGGTGGTGAATAAAAAAGCTGATGCCGTGGCAATTATGCGTGTGATTGTTATCGAATTGCCCCAGAATTACCAGATCGGGTTTGCCATTGCCATCAATGTCTACCCGATTATCGCCCGGTACTAACGGAACCGGCGTCAGGTTGGTGCCCGCCGCACCGGCGGAGACAAACAGCGCAAGCAGTAACGCCTTCATTGAATCCCGCCCTCTATCGACAGCGGCATTTTTGCCGGGCGCAATAATTGCCGACTCTCGCAGACTTCACAGTCGGCGTTGCTAAAGCGAAATACGTTAAGCGTTCCCGGTAGAATGCGCTGAATATGGCAGCCTACGCTCGGGGTCGTTTCGCTTCCCTGCGGGTCGTGCTGAATATCGCGGTCATGTAGCGCGCTGATAAGTTTTAGTTTATCAGTAATCCAACGATCGCCGATGTTGACCAAATAAACAGGATTTTGACCGCGGGCATCGGTCAGCAGCGTCAAAGTGCCATTGCGATCCTCGATAAAGAAGCAAAAGTCGCCCTCGGCAAGACCAAGGGCGGCCGAGCCCAATTGCGTGCTAAGCTGGTAGAGCACTTCAGCCCCGTTAACCACCGGTACGCCACCGGTAAAATGTGTCGCCAGATGGCGCAGTAGGCGCTTGTTACGCAGCGATCCAATGAGATAAGCGCTACCGGTTGCAAAGCGATAACTTTGCACCGGCGTTTTGCGGCCGGTAAACAGGCAGCCGTTGCGCAGCATTTCGATATTACCGCTGCAGCAATGTGCCAACAGACTGATATCTTTATTGATATTACCATGAATAATGCAAAAGCCGTTGTCCACCATCTCTCAACTCCTCTTGATTATGCTATCGATTGCAGCGCGTTGCCGGCTGCTCGACTTTTAAACTCTCACGATAAACAAGTTTGGCAGTAGTGAATACTGGACTATAGTGCAGTACTTGGTGGCGGCACGCTTCACTCCCGGCTGATCAAGCCAGCCAAGTAGAGAGGGAGCGAGGCGGGGCGAACACGCCCAGAGCGTCGTCGTTGCCGCAGCAGGCGGTCTCGTCCAAGGCAGGGGCGCTTTTGTGATATACTGTGTGGGGCGGGTCAATATGTCATGGCCCCACATTGAATTTGCCGGGTCGAGAGCTTATAAAAGCGTAGGGTAGTCAGGTGTCTGTGGACTAAAACAGCGGGAATTAACTCAAACACCGCCACAGGCGCAAAACTTAGTTGAATAGGCGGTAACCGTGCCAAAAAAAATATATGCCGTCAGGTATGTCGCGGGCCAGCCAGTCGAGCGTATCTTTCCACCTCTTGCCTCTGGCCAGTTAGGTCAGGCGCTACCGGCGGGAGAACCTTTGCCGGGCTCGCGCATTTTGCGGGTGATGGTATGGAATATCTATAAACAGCAGCGCGCCAATTGGTTGTCGGTACTCCAAGGGTTTGGTAAAGATGCCCAGTTGGTCCTGTTACAGGAAGCGCAGACCACACCTGAGCTGGTCCGATTCGCTACCTCGCATTATTTGGCGGCGGACCAGGTTCCCGCACTCATTTTTCCGCAGCATCCGTCGGGGGTCATGACCCTTTCCGCCGCGCATCCGGTCTATTGTTGTCCGCTGCGCGAGCGCGAGCCCCTGTTGCGGTTAGCCAAGTCGGCTCTGGTCACCGTGTATCCCATCTATAACGGGCAACTGCTCATGGTGGTCAATATCCACGCGGTAAATTTCAGCCTGGGCATTGATGTGTACAGTAAACAGCTCGACCCCATTGGTGAGCAGATCCGCAATCATAGCGGCCCGGTTATCATGGCGGGGGATTTCAATGCCTGGAGCCGGCAGCGTATGCTGGCGCTCTACCGGTTCGCGGAACGGATGGGGCTGGGCGAGGTGCGATTTGTCGACGATCAGCGCAAACGGGCGTTTGGCCGGCCGCTGGATTTCGTCTTTTACCGCGATATGAACGTCTGCGAGGCGTCGGTGCTGGTAACCGAGGCTTCTGACCATAACCCTTTGCTGGTCGAATTCGAGCCCGCTCGGACACAACTTACCGTCGTCTAACACCGCCGCGGGCAGGGTGTGGCAAGCGATAGATTAAGAGTCCGTGGACTTGCCGTTGACGAACAGTGTCAGATTAAGCCCCGGCTGCAGGTTGTTGGCATTGTCCAACGCATCGTTCCAGCGCATGACGTCCTTGATATCGACGCCGTGCCGGCGGGCGATGCTCGCCAGAGAATCCCCTTTGCGTACCTGATAGGTGATGCTGTTGTTATTGGCAATCTGCATCGAGCCGCTGCCAACTTTCAGCGTTTGGCCCACTTTCAGGCTGCGCGCGTTGCGCAGGTTATTCCATTTCTGCAAATCAGCGGTTTTGACGTTCAACCGCTTGGCGATGCCGGATAAGGTATCACCGGCACACACCTCATAGCTGCCGCTGCCGAGGTTGTTATCCGCCAACTGCGTGGACTGCACCGTCGCAATATCGCCTTCCGCCAGCGAGGTGCACAACTGTGAAACATGCGCCTTGGGCAGCATGATATAATGCGGTCCGTTTGGCGCCGTCACGTTGCGCTTATAGCCGGTATTAAAGCTTTTCAGCTTGGTCAGCGACAGGCCGGACATTTCCGCCGCCTGCGTCAGACCCATTTGCTGGCCGACTTCCACCCGCGCCAGTGCGCGTTGTGCATTCGATTTAGGCAACGCGATGCCAAATTGTTTGCTATTCTTAATGAGGTTGCTGAGCGCAAGCATCTTCGGAACATAGATGGTGGTTTCACGCGGCAGCGCCAACGGCCAGAAGTCGGTGGGGCGGCCTTTGGCCTTATTACGCTTGATGGCCTGCATAATACGACCTTCACCACTATTATAGGCGGCAATAGTCAATAACCAGTCGCCGTCGAACATACGGTTAAGCCGCTGCATCATATCCAGCGCCACGGTGGTGGACGCCACCACATCACGGCGGCCGTCATACCATTGGTTCTGCTTCAGGCCATAATTCTTGCCTGTTTGGGGAACTATCTGCCAAAGGCCAGCCGCGTTAGAGGCGGATGTTGCCTTCGGGTCAAAAGCGCTCTCCACTATGGGTAGCAGTACTAGTTCCATCGGCATCTTACGTTGCTTAATCTGCTCGACTATCCAGTACATGTACGGCTCTGCCCGTAATGTTACATCGTGGAGATAGCTCTTCTGTTTCAAATAACGCTTTTGTTGCTCGAGGACCCGGGCGTTATCCGGTATCTGCATTTTCAGCTCGTCGCCAATGAAGTTCCACAAATCGCCTTGCGGCAGGCTGTTGTTGATATCATGCCATCGTGCGGTACCCGCTCGATCATCTGTGTACTTTCCCGCTTCACCTTGACCTGCCGAAGAAACACTCTGTGCATGCTGTTCGGGGGGCGGTGTGTCCTGCCTGGACGCCTGACACCCCACCAGCAAGACCGAGGCGAATAAGATCGCATGAGTCTTCATCTGTATGTCATCTGTATGTCAATAGTCGCTTAGCTTAAAAGACGCGCAATGATACTTTGAAGGCTGGGATATTACAACTAAAACCTTCAGAAATGATCCTTCTTCTCGCGTAATGCCGCAAAAACACGCCATTCCTCGCCGGAAGCAGGGTGAGCGTTTAATTTATTTTGTAAATCAATGTCATGGCAACGTAAGAAAAGATTAATTTGCCGCTCTAAATGCAGCGTTGTGGGCAGGCTAGGCTGGTTTTTCAGACGTAACTCTTTAATTTCACGTTGATAACCTGTGATAACGCTATCTTGAGGCAAGAGGGCGGCGGCGAAGTCCAAATTGCTTGAAGTATACTCATGAGCGGCGCAGATCAGGGTATCGGGGGGAAGCTGATTAACCTTTTGAAAAGATGCGTACATTTGCTTGGGCGTGCCCTCGAAAAGTCGACCGCAACCTGCGGAAAAAACCGTGTCGCCGCTAAAAAGCCAGGGGGCGCCGTAAAATCCGATATGTCCGAGTGTATGACCGGGCAATGCCATTATGCTGAAGGTATGACCCAGTAAGGTCAGTGTATCGCCTTCGTTAACAATCCGGGTCGAGCCCTTGGCGCGGGTTTCCTCCGGGCCATAGACCGGCACCGGGAAATGCCGCAGCAGCTCGGCGACACCGCCCACATGGTCATGATGATGATGGGTCAATAAAATAGCTACAGGGATTAAGTGGCGGTCGGCAAGTGCCTGTAACACCGGCGCCGCCTCGCCCGGATCGACCACCAGGCATTGGCTGTCGTCATTGTGTAAAAGCCAAATGTAATTATCCGCCAGTGCGGGAATGCTGATAAGATTCATTGTTAACCTCGTTATTTCTCTATGGCCCTTAGAAGATAGACAAACATGAAACCAGCGCAAAGTAACAAGACTATTGTGGCGCCTGCCTCATGGGACGATATTCCCTGCGGGGCTTACTACCGCCAGGCGCTGGAGCAGGGTTTGAAAGCGTGGTGGCCTAAACTGTTCGGGTTTCATTTACTCAAAATCGGCGCGTTGAGCGCGGATCTGGATACCGGTGATTGTGCGATTTCCCACCAGGTCAACGTGGGACTCGAGGGCGAAGGTTTGCACGTTATCGCCGATCCTTACCAACTGCCGTTCGCCAATAAGTCGGCAGACGCTTGCTTACTGGCCCATACCTTATCCTATACCGGCGATCCGCACCGGCTGCTGCGGGAGGTCGATCGGGTCCTCATTGATGACGGCTGGCTCGTCATCTCGACGTTCAACCCGGTGAGCATGCTGGGGCTTGGTAAGATCTGCCCGATCCTTTTTCGTCGCCAGCCGTACAGAAGCCGAATGTATACGCAGATGCGGCTGTTGGATTGGCTGGGGGTGCTTAATTTTGAGGTGTTGCACCGTACCCATCTGCAGGTGTTGCCATGGCGACGCCAAGGGGGGCGGCTACTCAGTACCCATTTCCCCGCAATTGGTTGCCTGAGCGTGATAGTCGCGCGCAAGCGCACGTTTCCCCTCAGCCTGACGCCGCTGAAAAACAAAGCGTCCACGCGGGGTTTGCGCCGGCCGGTAAACGCCACCACCCGCAGTTGCCGGCAGCGGCATTCCTGGAAAGAGGAGTAAGACAGCTTTAATCCGCCCGGCCGCCGCCCGTTTGCGCTTCCACCCGATAGCCGATGTCCTCCAAAGCCGGATGGCCGGCGGCGGTGCGCGCCAGCTCGTCGCAGCGTTCGTTTTCCGGATGGCCCGCATGGCCCTTCACCCAATTCCAGCGCAGGGTATGAGGCTGAATGGCTGCGTCCAGCCGCTGCCATAAATCGACGTTTTTCACCGGTTTCTTCTCGGCGGTTTTCCAGCCGCGTTTTTTCCAGTTATGAATCCATTGGGTAATCCCTTGACGGACGTACTGGCTGTCGGTGCTGAGCACGACCTCGCAGGCGTCCGTCAGCGCTTCCAGCGCCACGATGGCCGCCATCAACTCCATACGGTTGTTGGTGGTCAGGCGATAACCGGCGCTGAAGGTTTTTTCATGCTGTTTATAGCGCAATATTGCGCCATAGCCGCCGGGGCCGGGATTACCCAGGCACGAACCGTCGGTGAAAATTTCAACCTGTTTGCGCATCTCTGGTAAACTTGCTCCATGTTAAAAGTCCAAGTCTGACATAAACGAGCATTATGAGCACTGACATTACGCGACAGATTGTTCTGGATACTGAAACCACCGGCATGAACAAGTTGGGTGTCCACTACGAAGGACACCGAATTATCGAAATCGGCGCGGTGGAGGTCATTAATCGCCGCCTGACCGGTCGGCACTTCCACGTCTATCTGAAACCGGACCGTCTGGTAGACCCTGAAGCGTTCAATGTCCACGGCATCAGCGACGAGTTTCTGGCGGATAAACCGACGTTTGCCGGCGTGGCGGATGAATTTTTACAGTTCATTCGCGGCGGCGAATTGGTCATTCATAACGCCCCCTTCGATATTGGCTTTATGGACTATGAGTTTGCGATGCTTAATCGCGGTATCGCTAAAACCGACACCTTTTGCAAGGTGACGGACAGCCTGCTGCTGGCGCGCAAAATGTTCCCCGGGAAGCGCAATAGTCTGGACGCGTTGTGCGACCGCTATCTGATCGATAACAGTAAGCGTACCCTGCACGGCGCTTTGCTCGACGCCGAAATCCTGGCGGACGTTTTCTTGTTGATGACCGGCGGCCAGACCGCCATGCGTTTTGCGATGGAAGGGGAGCAGGAGCAGCGCGAGGTGGGCGACACCGTGAAAATTCAGCGGGTGCAGCGAGCCCAAACGTCGCTGAAGATCGTTTACGCCAGCGATGAGGAAGTCGTAGCCCATGAGCAGCGGTTGGATCTGGTGCAGAAAAAGGGCGGCAGCTGTCTGTGGCGGGAAGACAGCCCTGCACAAAGCGAATAAAACCGTCCCGTCAGGTCAAAATGAGCGCAGGGTGCTGCATTTTATCAGCAAACGATTTTGCAGCGCATGAAAAGCATTGACGTTACTCAGTCGTGACTTTACTATTCGCCTCGCTTTCTCGACAAAGCACAAGTGCGGTGCGGTAGTTCAGTCGGTTAGAATACCGGCCTGTCACGCCGGGGGGCGCGGTTTCGAGTCCCGTCCGCACCGCCAACCATTCAAAAACTCCGTGTTTCCCAAAGCACGGGGTTTTGTCTTTTCCAGCGCGGCGAACATATCTTCGTGCGCTGTCTCAGTCTCTGTCTCGATTTTTCAAATCGAAGTCTACGTCTTGACCAAGATCTGCGCCTTAGCCTTCGTCGCGCGGCGCAAACGCAAACCGTGGCGTAGTGGGCAATCGTACGGTTGTTACGCGATCCATTGTTCACCCTGAATTTTTGCGCAGCAGATGGCGGCAGCGACGTGGTACGGGTGGCATGAGCGGGAGAATGCCGGTCATCGTTAAGGTGCGCGCGGCGCTGAATTTACCGCTTCTGTACGGGGTTTCGGCCCTATCGCCAGCGGTGAAAACAATCGCGATTTTCCGATACAAAAAGAACTAACCCCGCGCGTTATAGGACTAAACTAAAACACCGGCTCACAAAAAAGGAACTGACAATGAGTGACGCGACCGAGAACAAAAGTTTCGCTTTTAACGCCAATTACCCGCGCGATCTTATCGGTTATGCCGGAAAGCCCCCGTATGCCGGCTGGCCTGGGCAGGCCCGTATCGCGGTGCAATTTGTTCTGAATTATGAAGAAGGGGCCGAAAGTCATGTTCTGCATGGGGACGCGGGTTCCGAACTGTTCCTTTCCGATATCATTGGCGCTGCCAGTTATCCGGAAAGACACATGTCGATGGATTCGCTCTATGAATACGGCTCCCGGGCCGGTTTTTGGCGGATCCACCAGGAATTCAGCCGCCGCGGTCTGCTTTGGCGTAGCCATGGCGCTGGCGCGCAACCCGGCGGCGGTGGAGGCCATCAAAGCGGCTGACTATGATGTGGTCAGCCACGGCTGGCGCAGGCTGCATTATCAAGGGGTCGACGCCAAAACCGAACGGCAACATATGCAGCAGGCGGTGAACGTGTTGACGCAACTGTTTGGTACACCGCCGCGGGGTTGGTATACCGGCCACGACAGCCCTAACACCCGACGGTTGGTGGTTGAGCAGGAGGGCTTCCAATACGACAGCGATTATTACGGCGACGATCTGCCGTTCTGGACGCAGGTAACCCGGCAGGACGGCACGGTCAAACCGCATTTGATCATCCCCTATACGCTGGAGGCGAACGATATGCGCTTCACCACGCCCCAGGGGTTCAACTGCGGCGATCAGTTCTTCACCTATCTGCGGGACAGCTTTGACGTGCTCTACGCCGAAGGGGAGACGTCGCCGAAGATGCTTTCCATCGGCATGCACGGCTGGATTTTGGGCCGTCCGGGACGTTTTCGCGCGCTCCAGCGGTTTCTCGATTATATCCAGCAGCACGAACGGGTATGGATTTGCCGTCGCCAGGATATCGCCGATCACTGGATTGCCCATCATCCCTACCAGGAAGCGCACCCGGCGCAGGAAGGATAACGAAAAGGGGCTCGCCCCGCTAAGGCAGTACACCGGCGCAGGCGCTCTCCCTTGTTTTAGCAGATTGACATGAACGCCCCGGCAGGCGCGGACGCCGTGCCGGGGCGTTAGCGCGCCCGGGGTTACGGTTTCAGGCTGAAACGGTCAGCATCGCGCCAGGCTGGAAACGCTTCTCGGTATTGGCGCAGCGTCGCCAACGACAGGCGGGCCTGCAGGCAGGCCGCCACGGCCTGCGCCAGCACCGCTCCCTGGGGGTCAATGATCAGGCTGTTGCCGCTATAATGATGCTGATTGCCGTCGTTGCCTACGCGGTTGCAGCCGGCGACGTAGGCTTGGTTTTCGATGGCGCGCGCCGCCAGCAGCGTTTGCCAATGAGCGGCGCGTGGCGCGGGCCAGTGTTGGCTACGTAGAGCGCCAAATCGTAGTCCTGCTGATTGCGTGACCAGAGCGGGAAGCGCAGATCATAACACACCTGCGGTAAAATGCGCCAGCCGCGCCAGTCCACCACCACCCGTTCCTGGCCGGCCTGATAATGGCGATGCTCGTCGGCCATTCTGAACAGATGGCGTTTATCATAGCGGTACGTCACGCCGTCGGGCTGCACCACTAAGAAACGATTCACCGCGCCAGCCGGGGTGGCGATGGCCGCGCTGCCGCCTACCATCGCGCCGGTGTGCCGCGTCCATTGCGCCAGCCACGCCAATATGCGCGTTTCTGGCAAGGCATTGCCGGCCGCTTCCATGGCAAAACCGGTGGTAAACATTTCCGGCAGCACAATCAGATCCTGGTCGTCGATCGGCGCCAGCAAACGGTCAAAGTGGGCCAGGTTCGCCTCGCCGTCCATCCAGACCAGCGGCTGTTGTAGCAGACTCAGCGCTAAAGTCGACATAAGCGCTCCGCGGCGGCATCCAGCGTCTGATCGCCTTTGGCAAAGCACAGGCGGATCAGTTTATGCGGGAAGGGGGCGGCGCAGAATACCGATAACGGAATGGCGGCCACGCCGACCTGGGTGGTGAGCCACTGACAAAAGGCCACGTCGTCTTTATCGGAAACGGCGCTGTAATCCGCCAGCAGGAAATAGGTGCCTTCACAGGGCAGCAGTTTCAGCCGGCTGGGCGCCAGCGCCTGTACCAGGTGGTCGCGCCGCTGGCGGTAGAACGCCGGCAACGTCTGCCAGTGCGCCGGCTCCTGGCGAAGCATATCGGCGAGAGCCAGCTGCGCGGGCGTATTGACCGCAAAGGTCAGGTATTGATGAATCTTGCGCACCTCGGCGCTCAGGGCCGGCGGCGCCACGCAATAGCCGACTTTCCAACCGGTCATATGGTAAGTCTTGCCGAAGGAGGAGACGGCGATGGCGCGCTGGCGCAGGCCGTCATGCGCCAGCACGCTCTGATGGCAGCCGGGGGCAAAGCAGATATGTTCGTAGACTTCATCGCTCAATACATAGATTTCCCGTGCGGCGATGGCCTGCCACAGCTGCTGGAAATCGTCCGCCGGCCAGCTCGATCGCCGGCCCGTAGCTGTCATAGCTGGGATCGAAACAGATCACTTCATCCCCCGGGCGCACCAGCGCGCTGATGGCGGCAAACAGCGCCTCGGTCGCGCCGGCGGTGACCGTCACCTCGGCCTCGACGTCGGGACGCCAGCCGTAGAGCTCTGCCGTTTTATCGGCGATGGCTTCGCGCAGCGGCGCAACGCCGGTCATAGGGGCATATTGATTGGCGCTCTGGCTGACGTGCCAGGCCAGCCGGAATTTCAAATAGTCGGGACCGTCAAAATCGGGAAAACCCTGGGACAGGTTAATCGCCTGATGGCGTTGCGCCAGCGCGCTCATCTGGGTAAAGATGGTGGTGCCCAGGGCGGGGAGTTTACTTTGCGGGATAAGCGGGGTACTCATGGCTAATATGACTCCTGATAGCCGGATTTTGTGCCAATATAACATGCTGGCGATAATAGACAATCAAGACGTGTAGACGGCTAAATGTCCGTGGCGATTTTGGTCAAAATTATTGAAGATAGTCAACAAATATATTCAGTGACAATCCCTGCCGAAAGCCTTCATGATGAAGGTCCTTTCGGCAATATGACGGACAGAATTGGCATGATTACGATGAAAAAGACGTTGTTACCGCTGGCCATCGGGCTGCTGGAGCCTGTTTAGAAATTTGTGTATTTGCCTGATTTTGATATGTTCAATCCAACATCAAAAACAGGTTAATTTATGGACGAAAAACAGTTGCAGTCTCTGGCTAACGAACTGGCCAAAAATCTCAAAACCCCTGAGATCTCAGTCACTTCGATCGGCTACTGAAAAAAATCAGCGTCGAAGCAGCTCTCAATGCCGAAATGACCCATCACCTCGGCTACGATAAAAATCAGCCTAAACCGGGGACCAACGCCCGCAACGGCTATTCCACAAAAACCGTTACCACTGGCGATGGCCCGCTAGCGCTGCGTACTCCGCGCGATCGTGACGGTTCCTTTGAACCGCAACTGGTGAAGAAGAACCAGACCCGGATTACCGGGATGGATAATCAGATTTTATCGTTGTACGCCAAAGGGATGACCACCCGCGAGATCGCCGCCGCGTTCAAAGAGCTGTATGACGCCGATGTCTCGCCGGCGCTGGTCTCAAAGGTCACCGATGCGGTCATGGAACAGGTTGTTGAATGGCAAAACCGGCCTCTGGATGCAGTCTATCCCATTGTTTATCTTGACTGTATCGTTCTAAAAGTCCGGCAGGACAGCCGCATCATCAACAAATCTGTGTTCCTGGCGCTGGGCATCAACATCGAAGGCCAGAAAGAGTTGCTAGGTATGTGGCTGGCCGAAAATGAAGGCGCAAAGTTCTGGCTGAACGTGCTGACAGAGCTGAAAAACCGCGGCCTGAACGATATCCTTATCGCCTGCGTAGACGGGCTGAAAGGTTTCCCTGACGCTATTAACGCGGTGTATCCGGAGGCGCGGCTCCAGCTGTGTATCGTGCATATGGTGCGCAACAGCCTGCGGTTCGTCTCCTGGAAGGACTACAAGGCCGTCACCCGCGACCTGAAAGCTATCTATCAGACCCCTACGGAAGAAGCCGGCTTGCAGGCGCTGGAAGCGTTCTCCAGTGCCTGGGACATCCGCTACCCGCAAATAAGTCGAAGCTGGCAGGCAAACTGGGCCAATCTGGCCACGTTCTTTGCCTACCCAACGGACATCCGCAAGGTGATCTACACGACCAACGCCATCGAGTCGTTAAACAGCGTGATCCGGCATGCCATCAAAAAGCGCAAGGTGTTCCCGACCGACGACGCAGTGAAAAAGGTGGTGTGGCTGGCGATACAGGCGGCCTCACAGAAATGGACAATGCCTTTGAGGGACTGGCGCATGGCAATGAGCCGCTTTATTATCGAGTTCGGTGACCGCCTGGACGGTCACTTCTGAGAAAAGGCATTTACACAGAATCGTGTACAGGGTCCGACCTGGCGTACGCTACCGGTCGCAGGGTTGACGATAGGTACGGTGGGGCCACAGAAGTCGATGAAGAGCTTTTCGCCAGCCTTGTGCTCCATGCGCATGGAACGCCGCTGCTTCTTTTTCCAGTCACGGAACAGTGCACAAAACTGTGAGTAACCGAGGGCATCACCGCCCACGGCGGACTGATATTCCATCCAGAGCAGCTGCTTGGTCATGCCCTTGCGGCTTAACTCGGTATCGATATCAAGCCAGCTGGGTAAGGTATTGATAACTTTTCCGGATTTGCCGGGATAGAGCAGGCGGTCGAGGTCGACGGGGGACAGTTCCGCCGGCAATGGCCAGACCAGGTTAGCTACCGTGAATCGGCCGAGGATATTGTGCACGGTAGTACAGCCTATGCCGAGCGCTGCTGCGATAGTGCTATTCGAGCGACGCTGCTCGAATTTCATACGTAACACATTAATATAGATGCATATTTCCGTTCTCGCTTTCTTCTTTTTACGTGCCATGCCCCCGGAAGCTAAAAGTCTCCAGAGTATGGCGGAACAGAAGATGAGCGATCGGACGACCGGAATCAGTGATCGGGTGAAATCGGAATCAGTGATCGGATGTGACCGGAACCAGCAGATGTCACGATACCGGTTAAAACCGTGGATACCCATGTGCAGGCGCTAAACGATGAATTCCAAGGCGCAGAGTATTTTGATCAGAAACAGTACCCCAACACGACTTTTCATAGCACCAAAATCGTCAGCAAAGGCGATAATCGCTATCAAGTCTTTGGCGATCTGACCATTAAGGGCATCAGCCGTCCGGTGATATTGGATGCGGTACTGAATAAACAGGGCGAGCATCCGATGGCCAAAAAAGCCGCCGTGGGTTTCAATGCCACCACCACCATCAAGCGTTCAGAATTTAAAATGGGGCAGTTCGTGCCCAACGTCAGCGATGACATCACCATCAGCATTTCGACGGAAGCGCTGGTCAAATAATATCGCGCGCGCCGCTCCTGTCGCCCCGCCTCCTTGTGACGCGGGGCTTTTTTTGCCCAGGACCTAGACTGCGACGCACGATCCCTCGACCGTGCGGGGCCTCGGCAGACAAAGAAAACGGTGGGGTGGCCCTATTAGCGCGTTAAGCGATGAAATGGGGTGGGGCTCCTATCTGCTTTCGTCGCCCTATGCGCCATGACCATGTCCTCTAGGCACCATTATGCGGTACAATTATCAACAGATTTATTATCTGCCTCTTTTATGAGATAGCGCAAAACCACCGCCTGAACGGCGCTTCTCGCAATAGGGGCATTCCGGTAAACTGCAGCCGGAAAATTTCATCCATTCGCCAGCCTTGAGTGAGGGACGACCCCATGTATCAGGATTTGATCCGCAACGAACTTAACGAAGCCCTGCAAACGCTGCAAAATTTCCTTAGCGACGAGCGCCATATCCAGTCTATTGAAGATGCGGCCAAATTGATTGCCGATACTTTTAAAGCCGGCGGCAAAGTGCTTTCCTGCGGCAACGGCGGTTCCCACTGCGACGCGATGCATTTTGCCGAAGAATTAACCGGCCGCTATCGCGAAAACCGCCCGGGCTATCCCGCTATCGCCATTTCCGACCCCAGCCATCTCTCCTGCGTGAGCAACGATTTTGGTTATGAGCAGGTCTTTTCCCGTTATGTTGAAGCGGTGGGCAATCGGGGCGATGTCCTGGTCGGTATTTCCACCTCCGGCAACTCGGCGAATATTATCCGCGCCATTGACGCCGCGCGCGCCAAAGGGATGCGGGTTATCGTCCTGACCGGCAAGGAGGGCGGTAAAATGGCCGGCAGCGCGGATGTAGAAATCCGTGTCCCCCATTTCGGTTATGCCGATCGCATTCAGGAAATCCATATCAAGGCCATTCATATTCTAATACTGCTCATCGAGAAAGAAATAGCGGCGCAGGGGTAACCCAGTCCGGCAGGGGATCGACAGGAGAGGGACATGTGTGAATTACTCGGCATGAGCGCTAATGTACCAACGGATATTTGTTTCAGTTTTTCCGGCCTGGTGCAGCGTGGCGGCGGGACCGGACCGCACAAGAACGGCTGGAGAATCACCTTTTACGAAGGATTGGGCTGCCGTACGTTCAAAGATCCGTTGCCCAGTATCGACTCGCCCATCGCCCGTTTGGTGCAGGATTATCCTATCAAATCCTGCGCGGTGGTCTCCCATATTCGCCAGGCTAATCGCGGCAGGGTAGCGCTTGAGAATACCCACCCGTTTACCCGCGAACTCTGGGGCCGTCACTGGACCTTTGCCCACAATGGCCAGTTGCGCGGCTATCGGACGCTGAAAACCGGCAATTTTCGTCCGGTGGGGCGCTTTGTTGAATAAATCCGAAATTTGTGACGACTTCCTCCCTATCAGGGCGATTGTTACATGATGCGGACGCTGTTTGGCATTCCTAACAGCGTGATCCGGTTAAGCGCTTTGACCATTGCCATAGCCTCACCTACCTGCGCGTCATAGTCATGCAGACTCAGATGACCACCCAAAAGTGTTTTAAACCGGAACATGGCCGTTTCAGCCAGTGAACGCCGGTGATAACCTACTTTCTTTTTCCAGGTATCGTTATTGCCGCTCAGATGCTGATTTGCCACCGTATGGTTACGCTCATGGTATCGAGCTGGCCAATATTGCGCACCACTTCGCGGTGGGATAAGCGGCTTTATTTTTTTCCTCAGCAGAGCATCATGATAGTAACGCGTATCGTAAGCACTGTCAGCCGACGCTTCCCTGATTTTCCGGTGGGTTTGGTTAATCAGCCCGGGCAGCGCCTGCGCATCTAACGTACCGCTTAGCGATAAATCGGTACAGATAATTTCATGTGTCGCGCTATCTACTGCCAGATGAAGCTTGTGCCATACTCTGCGCCTCTCAGCCCCATGCTGCCTGACTTTCCATTCGCCTTCGCCGAAGATTTTCAGGCCGGTGCCATCGATGACCAAGTGTGAGATTTCGCCGCGGGTTGGCGTTTTTATGCTGATGTCGACGGTTTTTGCTCGCCGGCTGACCAGAGAGTAATCTGGGCAGCGCAGCGACAGCCCCATCAGTTTAAAAATCGCGTCAACGAAACCCTGTAACGCCCGGAGCGAAAGGTTAAACACGCGCTTTATCATTAGAACCGTGGTAATGGCCATATCGGTGTAGTGAAGCGGCCGGCCACGATGTTCAGGTGGTGTACTCTCAGTCCATGCAGCAATGGTTGACTCATCAAGCCATACTGTCATGTCCCCCCGCTGCCTGAGCGCATTGTTGTATGCGGGCCAGTTGGTGATTTTAAACTTTTGCTTTGCCATGGGGACCTGATGTTGAAACGAATGTAGTGATCAGAGCTGCCAGTCACCTAAAAGTTCGATTTATTCAACAAAGCCCCATAGGATCATAACGGCCATCGTACATGGTCAATTGAACATCACCGCTTTTCACCGCCGGATGCTCTTTCGCCGCTTTCTCCATCAACTGAACAAACTCCGCTTTCATGCCATACATCAATACGGCGATTTTTACCGGCGCGGCCTGAGCCACAACGCTATTGGCAAAAAACAGGCTTGAAGTCAGTAACGCTATTTTTGTCATCTTATTCATGGAAGCTCCTGGTCATGTAGGGAAACCGCGTGAAGTTATTTGTGTTTTAATCGCGCTGTTGCTTGCGCGATGGGTCGAGCAATACCGCCACAACGATTAATGCGCCTTTGATAATCTGCTGGTAGTAAGACTGCACCCCCAGCAGGTCAAGCCCGTTATTCATTACGCCGATAATTAAAATACCGAAGAAGGTGCCGACCAGCGTACCGACCCCGCCCGCCATACTGGTGCCGCCAATCACCACGGCCGCAATGGCGTCCAGCTCGTAGGCGGCCCCCGCGCTGGTCTGCGCAGAGCCGGTGCGGGCGGTCAGAATAAGACCGGCGATACCCGCCAGCGCGCCGCACAGGGTGTAGACCAGGACTTTGACTTTTACCACGCTGATGCCCGAGGTACGGGCGCTCTTCTGATTGCCGCCGACGGCATAGACATAGCGTTCAAACAGGGTTTTATTCAACAGCACCCAGCCCAGGGCGAATATCGCGATAAACAGGATGACCGGCACCGGAATCCCCAGTACGTCGCCATTGTCCAGCCAACGAAAATCCGAATTCAACTGCGAGACCAGGTTGCCGTCGGTGGTCAGCAGCGCCAGACCGCGGGCCGCCGAGAGCATGCCCATGGTGACGATAAACGGCTGCAACCGGTAGCGCGCCAGGATAGTGCCGTTGATAAGGCCGCAGACGATACCGATGGCCAGCGCCACCAGCATAATTAGCGCGTGGGCGCTGTCGCCTATCGATAGGCCGCTATTGGTGGTAGCGAATCGCGCCGCCACAATACCGCTCAGCGCCAGCACCGAACCAACGGACAGATCGACGCCTGCGGTAATAATCACAAACGTCATACCGATGGCCAGAATGCCGTTAATTGAAATCTGGCGTAATACGATCAGCATATTTTCATTGCTGAGAAAATAATTATTACTCCAGGCGCCGTTCGCCACCTGAACCTCACCAATAATGGTCACGACAAGGCATAGAACAAAAAACGCGATGATAATGCCGTATTTGTGCAGGCGCCGCTTATTGCGCGCAATAAACGTCAGTCCCTGGGTCAGTGAATGCGTACTGTCTATAATGAAGGTTCTCGTTAAGGTAAATGATGCCGGCTTTAAACCGCCAGCTTCATCAATTCCGCCTGAGTAGACTGCCCGGCCTGTACTTCCCCCGCCAGACGGCCGTCTTTAAATACGATGATTCTGTCGCTCATGCCGATTATTTCGGGCAGTTCGGAGGACACCATGATGATGCCTTGATCCTTCAACGCGAATTCGGACATAAAACGGTAGCTCTCTTTTTTGGCGCCCACGTCGATCCCGCGCGTGGGCTCATCCAGCAACATGACCTGCGGGTCAAGCAGCGCCCAACGCCCGAGCACCACTTTCTGCTGATTACCGCCGCTTATGTTGCCGACGATATGGTCTCCGTCCGGCGTTTTGACGTTAAACCTTTTAATCATCTCCGCTGAACGTTGCCGCTCTAGCCTATCGTTAATAAAGCCGCCGCGGCTGATGGCGGTAAACGAGGGGATGTTGATGTTTTCCATAACCGATCGGCACAGCACCAGGCCGGTCTCCTTGCGATCTTCGGTCACGTAGGCGATGCCGCTGGCGATCGACTCTTTGGGCGAATGACGGGCAAGCTGTCTGTCGCCGATAGCCACCGATCCGCTGTCGGCATGCTTGATGCCGAAAATCAAATCAAGGAATTCGCTGCGCCCCGACCAGACCAGACCATAGATACCGAGAATTTCCCCTCCGCTTGAGCGTTAGGCTGATATCGCGGATCTTGCTGCCCCAGCTGAGGTTTTTCACCTCCATGATCACGTCTTCGCCCTGTTGGTTGAATTTGGCGAACTCGTCCTTGAACTCCCCGCCGATGATGTGCTCAATCAGCTGTTCACGCGTGATGTCGCGCAGGAACCCCTTATGGATGTAGGCGCCGTCGCGAAAAATGGTATAGCTGTCGGCAATTTGAAAGATTTCGGACAGGCGGTGGGACACGTAAATGATGCCTTTTCCCCTCTGTGCCAGGCGGGTAATGACCTGGAAAATCTTCTACACGTCCTCTTCGCCTATCGCCGAGGTAGGTTCGTCCATGATGATAATATCGGCATCGGCATGGGACAGCGCCTTGGCGATTTCCACCAATTGCTATTCGGCCACGCTGAGATTGCGCATTTTCTCCGTCGGCGACAGGGCGAACTGCAAATCGTCGAGCAGCGCCGCGGTCTGTTGATTCATTTTGCCGAAATCGACAAAACCGAGCCGGCGCGGCTCGCATCCCAGCCAGATATTTTCCGCAACCGTCAGGTCGGGGATCGCGCTCAGCTCCTGCTGGACGATCGCGACGCCCGCTTCCAGGGCCTCTTTCGGATGGGAGAGCTCACAGCGTTTACCGTTGATAAAAATATCGCCGCCGTCCGGCTGAATGAAACCCATCAAAATGCTGAGAAAAGTGGATTTGCCGGCGCCGTTGCCGCCGCACAGGGCATGAATCGACCCTCGCCGCAGACAAAACTCGGCGTTTTTCAGCGCCACCACGGGGCCAAAGCTTTTCCTTACCCCCGTGACTACCAACAAATAGGCCGCTTCGCCGCCGGCGTGTTCCTGGCTCATAGGCTTACCTCATATTCGTGTTGCAGCAGATGCAGATAGCGCGGATAAAGCTCGCCATAGCGCTACTGGCGCGCTGGATCGGGGCGGCAACGGGGCTTTGTTGAATAAATCGAACTTTTAGGTGACTGGCGGCTCTGATCACTACATTCGTTTCAACATCAGGTCCCCATGGCAAAGCAAAAGTTTAAAATCACCAACTGGCCCGCATATAACAATGCGCTCAGGCAGCGGGGGGACCTGACAGTATGGCTTGATGAGTCAGCCATTGCTGCATGGACTGAGAGTACACCACCTGAACATCGTGGCCGGCCGCTTCACTACACCGATATGGCCATTACCACGGTTCTGATGATAAAGCGCGTGTTTAACCTTTCGCTCCGGGCGTTACAGGGTTTCGTTGACTCGATTTTTAAACTGATGGGGCTGTCGCTGCGCTGCCCAGATTACTCTCTGGTCAGCCGGCGAGCAAAAACCGTCGACATCAGCATAAAAACGCCAACCCGCGGCGAAATCTCACACCTGGTCATCGATGGCACCGGCCTGAAAATCTTCGGCGAAGGCGAATGGAAAGTCAGGCAGCATGGGGCTGAGAGGCGCAGAGTATGGCGCAAGCTTCATCTGGCAGTAGATAGCGCGACACATGAAATTATCTGTGCCGATTTATCGCTAAGCGGTACGACAGATGCGCAGGCGCTGCCCGGGCTGATTAACCAAACCCACCGGAAAATCAGGGAAGCGTCGGCTGACAGTGCTTACGATACGCGTTACTGTCATGATGCTCTGCTGAGGAAAAAAATAAAGCCGCTTATCCCACCGCGAAGTGGTGCGCAATATTGGCCAGCTCGATACCATGAGCGTAACCATGCGGTGGCAAATCAGCATCTGAGCGGCAATAACGATACCTGGAAAAAGAAAGTAGGTTATCACCGGCGTTCACTGGCTGAAACGGCCATGTTCCGGTTTAAAACACTTTTGGGTGGTCATCTGAGTCTGCATGACTATGACGCGCAGGTAGGTGAGGCTATGGCAATGGTCAAAGCGCTTAACCGGATCACGTTGTTAGGAATGCCAAACAGCGTCCGCATCATGTAACAATCGCCCTGATAGGGAGGAAGTCGTCACAAATTTCGGATTTATTCAACAAAGCGCGGCAACGGCTGTCCTCGTCCAGATGGACGAAGCGATCGCACAACGCCTGTAACTGCTCGCGAGCCGGATGCTGCGGCTGTTGCGCCACGCGTACGGACCAAATGGCCTGGATAGCCGCGCCCAATGCGGCGGCTTCTTTCTCCACCGGGCAGTTCATGACGTCCGCCACAATCTGCCGCCAGCGCGGGCTGCGGGCGCCGCCGCCGGTCAGGCGGATTTCCGTGACCGCGATCCCTTGCTGGCGGAACAAGTCCATTCCGAAACGCAGTCCATAAGTGGCGCTTTCCACCACCGCCAAACAGATATTGGCCGCGGTAAAATTATCCGCATCCAGATTGTGCAGGCTGGCCTTGGCCGCAGGCAGTTGCGGTACCCGTTCGCCGTTGAAGAATGGCAGCATCAACATGCCGCCGGCACCCGGTTCCGCCTGCCCCAGCGCCCGATTGAAGGCGTTGACGTCCATATCTAGCAATTTCTGCACCGCGCCGCTGGCGGAGGTGACGTTCATGGTGCAGATAAGCGGCAACCAGCCGTTGGTGCTGGAGCAGAAACCGGCAATCATCTCCGAATCCGCCACCACCGGCGCATCCGCGCAGGCAAACAGCGTGCCCGACGTTCCCAGGCTCATGGTTAGGATCCCCGGCAGAATATTGCCGGTGCCGATCGCCGCCATCATATTATCGCCGCGGCCGTCACCCCGCCTATGCAGGTTTCAGCGCTGACCAGCGGCGGCAGTGCCCGCCACAGCCGGCCTCTGCTGTCGATGTGATCCACGACGAAGCGATCCCAACAGCGGTTGCGAATATCGAACAAACCGCTGCCGGAGGCATCGCCGTATTCGGCCACGCGCTGCCCGTTAACCAAAAATTGAGATAATCGTGGGGCAGCAATACCGTGGCCAGCCGCTGCCACAGTTCCGGGTGATGCTGCTTGAACCAGACGATTTTGGACGCGGTATAGCCCGTAGCCACCATCAGCCCCAGCCGCGCCAGCGAGCCGCTGATACCGCCGAGCTGCTCCAGCAGCCAGTCGTTCTCCGGCGCGGTTTCGGTATCGCACCACAGCTTGACCGTATGCAGAACGTCGTCCGCATCGTCCAGCGCCACGAAACCGTGCTGCTGGCCCGACAAGGCCAGCCCCTGGATATCCGCCGGATTGACCGCCGCCGCATCGACGGCCCGCTTGAAGGCGCTTATCAGCGCGTCGACCCACCACTGCGCCTGCTGCTCACGTCGGCCGAAGGCATTGCTTATCAGCGGATGCGGGGCGCTTCCTTCACCGAGGATCCTTCCGCTGTCGTCATCGACGATCACTACCTTCGTCCCCTGCGTACCGCAGTCGATACCGGCAAAGAGCGCCATGTGTCACTCCATTTCCAGCATGATTTTGATATCGCCCGGATTGCCCGAGGCGGCGCGGTCGAACGCCTCGACGGCGTCGTTGAGCTTATAGGTCTGCGAAATCAACGGCTGCACCTTCAGTTTGCCGGCGCTCAGCAGCCGCAGCGTGCGGGGATACATGTTGGCATAGCGGAAAATGGTCTTGAAAGTGACTTCCTTCGCCTGCGCGGCGACGATATCCATCGGCTGCTGGTTCCGGTCACATCCGATCACTGATTCCGATTTCACCCGATCACTAATTCTGATTTCATCCGATCACTGATTCCGGTCGTCCGATCAGCAATTCCGATTCTGTCCGATCGCTCATCTTCTGTTCCGCCATACTCTGGAGACTTTTAGCTTCCGGGGGCATGGCACGTAAAAAGAAGAAAGCGAGAACGGAAATGTGCATATATATTAATGTCTTACGTATGAAATTCGAGCAGCGGCGCTCGAATCGCACTATCGCAGCAGCGCTCGGCATAGGCTGTACTACCGTGCACGATATCCTCGGCCGATTCACGGTAGCTAACCTGGTCTGGCCATTGCCGGCGGAACTGTCCCCCGTCGACCTCGACCGCCTGCTCTATCCCGGCAAATCCGGAAAAGTTATCAATACCTTACCCAGCTGGCTTGATATCGATACCGAGTTAAGCCGCAAGGGCATGACCAAGCAGCTGCTCTGGATGGAATATCAGTCCGCCGTGGGCGGTGATGCCCTCGGTTACTCACAGTTTTGTGCACTGTTCCGTGACTGGAAAAAGAAGCAGCGGCGTTCCATGCGCATGGAGCACAAGGCTGGCGAAAAGCTCTTCATCGACTTCTGTGGCCCCACCGTACCTATCGTCAACCCTGCGACCGGTAGCGTACGCCAGGTCGCTATCTTCGTCGCTGCCATGGGCGTGTCAGGCTATGCGTATATCGAAGCCTGCGAAGGCCAGGACATGGCATCGTGGCTCAACGCCAATAGCCGCTGCCTGCACTTCATGGGTGGGGTTCCGGAGCTGATGATACCTGATAATCTGCGCAGCGCTGTCAGCACCCCTGACCGCTATGAGCCGGTCATAAACCAGAGCTACCAGACGCTGGCAAATCACTATGAGACAGTGGTGCTACCGGCGTGCCCGAGAAAACCGAAAGACAAGGCGAAGGCAGAATCAACTGTGCAGCTGGTAGAACGCTGGGTTTTGGCCCGGTTGCGTAAACGTAGGTTCTACTCGCTGGCCGAACTCAACCAGGTGATACGAGAACTCAATCATGAGTTGAATCTGCGCCCGATGCGTCATTACGGCGGACAAAGTCGCCTTGAACGCTTCGAGCAGCTGGACAAACCGGCTCTTGGGCCTCTACCGCCCACACAATGGGAATACAGTGCGTATCTCGTTGCCCGAGTGGGACCTGATTACCACATAGACTACGGCAAAAACTGGTACTCGGTGCCGCATCCGCTGGTTGGCGAGCGCGTTGACGTCATCGCCACCCAACGGCTGGTGCAAATCCACCATAAGGGCGTCTGCGTGGCTACGCACCCTCACAGCGATAATGCCTATAGGCACACGACTCAGGCGGCGCACATGCCGGCTAACCATAAGGGGCAGAGTCAGTGGACGCCGGAAAGGCTGTGCAGTTGGGCGCTGTCGGTGGGTGTGTGCACACTGAAAGTGGTCGAGTCCATCCAAAAGAGCAAAGCCCATCCGGAGCAGGCTTACCGCTCCGTGCTGGGGCTACTCAATCTGCAACGGCGCTATGAGACGACGCGACTGGAGAAGGCCTGCGCGCTGGCGTTGGAGAAAGGGTGCATTAACCGCTCTTTCATAGCCAACGTATTGAAACACGGTCGTGAAAGTGAGGTCACCCAGGACGGAGCCGGCGTATCAATGCTGGTTCACGAAAACCTCCGAGGTCCGGACAGTTATCACTAAAGAGAATAAATATGGATACACTGTTAATGGCTCTGCGAGAGCTGAAGTTGTCGGCAATGGTCCAGGCGTTGGAGACGCAACGCGAACTCCCGGGGAGTTATGGGGAGCTGGGGTTCGAGGAGCGGTTGTCGCTGATGGTAGAAGCGGAAAATTTGCATAGAAAAAACAACCACATATGCCGTATGCGACGGCAATCGCAAATGCGCTTGCAGGCAAAACCGGAAGATATCCGTTATATCCCTAGCCGAGGAGTGACACCGAAACAGATGCGAGATCTGCTAGGGGGACAATATCTGAAATATCAGAAAAGCATACTCATCACGGGGCCGACAGGTACGGGCAAAACCTGGCTCAGTTGTGCGCTTGGTGAGCAGGCATGCCGGCAGCAATATAGCGTGCGTTACTGGCGAGTGGGTCGGTTGCTGGCCCATCTTCACCAGTGTCAGGTAGACGGGACCTATCTAAAACAGCTTAAGCAGTTAGAAAAAATAGAGTTACTGATCTTGGACGACGTGGGCCTAGAATCAATAAGTCCGATGCAGGCAACGATGCTGTTGGAGGTAATGGAAGATCGCTACGACAAAAGCAGCAGCATCCTGATCAGTCAACTGCCGGTGAAAAAATGGTATGGACTGATAGAAAACCCCACGACAGCTGACGCGTTACTCGATCGGTTAGTACACCCCAGCTATAGACTGGAACTTAAAGGCGAATCACTACGCAAAGAGCAAGGAGTAGCCAGCACAGGAAAAATAGACTAAACCCGAGTCAGAAGATGAGCGAACACGTGATCGAATATCACTGGAATGGGTGATCGGAAAATATCGGAATAACTGATCGGATGTCGCCGGAACAGCTGATCGGATACGTCGGAATCTGCATCGGCGACGCATCAATGGGCATACCGACCAGCACCGCGGTACCGCCGGGGGCGACATGGTCGCTGATGCTCGCGACAGCCTGTTTCGCTCCGCTGCACTCAAATACCACATCCGCGCCGTTGCCGGAGGTCAGCGCGGCGACTTTCTCCGCCAGATTGCCGGTTTTGATATTGACCGCGTGCAGGCCCGGATAACGTTCGGCGACCTTTAATTTTTCCTCGAACAGATCGCAGATAATGACATCGGAACACCCGCCCGTCAGCGCGGCAAGGGCCGTCACCACCCCGATGGGACCGGCGCCGATGACCAGCGCGATATCGCCGGGTTTAATGCCGGCCTTGGTAGCGGCATGCATACCAATGGCCAGCGGCTCCACCATTGCGCCTTCGGTAAAGCTGACGTTGTCCGGCAATTTGAAGGTGAACGCGGGCGAATGCACCACCGTTTCCCGCAGACAGCCATCAATCGGCGGAGTGGCCCAGAAACGTACCGCCAGATCCAGGTTATAAATGCCGGCGCGGGATTGGGCGGATTGCATATCGGGGATCCCTGGCTCCATACAAACTCGATCGCCCTGGCGTAAATGGTGGACATTCTTCCCCACCGCCAGTACGATGCCGGCGGCTTCGTGACCCAGTACCATCGGCGCTTTGACCACGAACGGGCCGATGCGGCCATGCTGGTAGTAATGGACGTCGCTGCCGCAAATGCCGACAGAATGAATTTTTATCAGCACCTCGTCGTCGCCAGGCTGCTCGTTGAATTCGCGATCCTGGATAGAGATTTTCCCCGCTTCTTTCAAGCACTAATGCTTTCATCACACGTTTCTCCTGATCATTTTTATAATATCGATATCATTCGCATGCGGCGGATAGTAAATGAGTTATCGCCGAAAATGTGTGAAGCGCGTTAAAAAATGAAGAAATTTGTAAACATCAAGATTATTTTGGCCGTAATAATAGCCGAACACGCCGCGCATAAGCGGTGGCAACGGCTTTCTTCAATGATACCGGTAACATTCACTCTCCTGGAGGAGATCATGACAACTCACGAAAAAGCACGGGAAAAAACGGCATCCATGCTGCAAGAAGCGGGCATGGTTATCACCGAAGCTGAAAAGGAAAAAATCGAAATCGCGGAATTCGGTCTGCCAGGTTATCCCTTGTCCGGCCTACAGTTGTTAACCAATTTCAATTCGCCACGCTATTGCGCAAAGGAGCTGGTGCTGTTTCCCGGACAAACCTGCCCGGAACATTTACATCCGCCGTTCAACGGCACCCCAGGGAAACAGGAAACCTTTCGTTGCCGCTGGGGGGAGGTGTATTTATTTGTCGACGACCCCGCGCTGGCGCTGAACCACGGCGAGGTCGCCTCGGAATTCTCATCGGAAAGCCGGGACGATCTCGATATTTTTACCGACCCGCGAGTACGGCGCGTGGCGTAAAAGCGGCAAGATCATTCGCTTCCGGCGAAGGGATATGTCATGATAGTCTAATGATACAAAATGATAACGACACGGGAGCGTAAATTGGCGCCAGGTAGGAAGGTCAAGGCTACGCTTGCAAGCGTAGCCGCGCAGTCCAACGTCAGCAAAATCACCGTATCACGCGCGTTTTCCCATCCGGAGAAAGTCCATCCGGATACGCTTAGGCGGGTGCTGGAGACCGCGGAAGAGATGGACTACGTTGTGAATACGGCGGCGCGAAATCTGCGCGCCCGAGCCAGTAAGACTATCGGCATTGTCAATCCCGATATGGGCAACCCCTTCTTCGGTAAGCTGATGACGCTTGAAGCGCAAAAGGCCGGCTACGACACGCTGGTCTTCGATTCGTGGGAATCCCAAGAGCAGGAAAACCGCATCATCGACAAGCTGATTGGCTACGGCGTGGATGCGATAGTGTTATCGGTCATCTCCGCCGACCAAAATTATCGGCCGGCATACTTCGAGCGGCTGGCGTTGCTGAATATTCCGGTCATTCTGGTAGACCGCGAACTTGATATCGCCTCATGCAGCGGCGTTTATATCGATAATCTCGATTGCGGCCTGCAGGCGGGCCGGTTTTTGCAGGAGCAGCAGGCCCAGCGGGTGGTGGTGGTGGTCTCCGGCCCAGACGATTCGAATGTCGCCCGTAAAAGGGTGACCGGCGTAAGCGCCGCCCTGCAGGGCAAAATAGCGCACCTGGATATTTTGTATGCCGACTTTTATATGGATGTGGCCTGGCAGGTCACCACGGATTATCTCAATCATCAGCCAATCATCAGCCGGCGCCGGATTATTTCGTAGGCTGTAATAACCTGATCTCGCAGGGTATTATAAAATCCTGTATTGACCATCGATTGCGGCCGATGCAGGATGTTAGCGTCTTCAGCATTGATGAAATTCCCCATGCCGCGGTATTCGGTTTCAATTTCCCCTGCATCTCCCACGATTTAAATGAGATGGCTTGGCAAGCGATTAATCTGGCGGTGCGCCGCGCCGCGGATAGCCAAATTAAACCGGGCAAAGTGATCATTCGCGGTAAAATGATGGTGTGACGCGGCGCGGACCGCCGTTGGTCATGGCTGTTGTCGTCCGCGCAAGGGAGACATTCCCGGCCGGCCCGGCGCCCACTCACCCCGCGGCGCAGGCAGCCCGTCCCGCACCGGTTTCCTCCTCGCGCTCCCCCGCATTGTCATCCACCGCCGAGCGGCGTTGCTCTGCGCGACGGGACGGCCCGCTCCTGTGCTGCCTTCAGCAATAACTTGTTAGTAAGCGCTTTTAGCCTTTTCCTTACAATTAGAAGGGATTAATACTATCTTCGCAGCACGGTGCAATGACCCATCCCTCAAATACACTATGCAGGAGATTATCGATGCCCATCATCACTTCCCTCGTATTGAGTCATCCGCACATCACCTTTCATAAGGTTGCTCTCAGTGCAGCAGAGAAAATTGAAACACATCCAGCCGCCATCGCAGAAAAGGGACACTTTATTCTGCCGCTTGCGTATTCTCGCCAGGCGCCGGTTGCCGCGCCAGAACGGTATCAACAGGAGGAGCCCAAGCGCTTGCCGGGCCGGTGGGGCGGTCTGTGGCACAGTGCCACCGCCTGGCGGCGAATGAATGAGGATCTCTGCCAAAAAGATCCCCCGGCGCCGCTTTGTTGAATAAATCCGAAATTTGTGACGACTTGACCCTGTACACGATTCTGTGTAAATGCCTTTTCTCAGAAGTGACCGTCCAGGCGGTCACCGAACTCGATAATAAAGCGGCTCATTGCCATGCGCCAGTCCCTCAAAGGCATTGTCCATTTCTGTGAGGCCGCCTGTATCGCCAGCCACACCACCTTTTTCACTGCGTCGTCGGTCGGGAACACCTTGCGCTTTTTGATGGCATGCCGGATCACGCTGTTTAACGACTCGATGGCGTTGGTAGTGTAGATCACCTTGCGGATGTCCGTTGGGTAGGCAAAGAACGTGGCCAGATTGGCCCAGTTTGCCTGCCAGCTTCGACTTATTTGCGGGTAGCGGATGTCCCAGGCACTGGAGAACGCTTCCAGCGCCTGCAAGCCGGCTTCTTCCGTAGGGGCCTGATAGATAGCTTTCAGGTCGCGGGTGACGGCCTTGTAGTCCTTCCAGGAGACGAACCGCAGGCTGTTGCGCACCATATGCACGATACACAGCTGGAGCCGCGCCTCCGGATACACCGCGTTAATAGCGTCAGGGAAACCTTTCAGCCCGTCTACGCAGGCGATAAGGATATCGTTCAGGCCGCGGTTTTTCAGCTCTGTCAGCACGTTCAGCCATAACTTTGTGCCTTCATTTTCGGCCAGCCACATACCTAGCAACTCTTTCTGGCCTTCGATGTTGATGCCCAGCGCCAGGAACACAGATTTGTTGATGATGCGGCTGTCCTGCCGGACTTTTAGAACGATACAGTCAAGATAAACAATGGGATAGACTGCATCCAGAGGCCGGTTTTGCCATTCGACAACCTGCTCCATGACCGCATCGGTGACCTTTGAGACCAGCGCCGGCGAGACATCGGCGTCATACAGCTCTTTGAACGCTGCGGCGATCTCGCGGGTGGTCATCCCTTTGGCGTACAACGATAAAATCTGGTTATCCATCCCGGTAATCCGGGTCTGGTTCTTCTTCACCAGTTGCGGTTCAAAGGAACCGTCACGATCGCGCGGAGTACGCAGCGCCAGCGGTAACGGTTTTTGTGGAATAGCCGTTGCGGGCGTTGATCCCCGGTTTAGGCTGATTTTTATCGTAGCCGAGGTGATGGGTCATTTCGGCATTGAGAGCTGCTTCGACGCTGATTTTTTTCAGCAGCCGATCGAGGTGACTGAGATCTTCAGGGGTTTTGAGATTTTTGGCCAGTTCGTTAGCCAGAGCCTGCAACTGTTTTTCGTCCATAAATTAACCTGTTTTTGATGTTGGATTGAACATATCAAAATCAGGCAAATACACAAATTTCTAAACAGGCTCCTCAGATGCTGATTTGCCACCGCATGGTTACGCTCATGGTATCGAGCTGGCCAATATTGCTCACCACTTCGCGGTAGGATAAGCGGCTTTATTTTTTTCCTCAGCAGAGCATCATGACAGTAACGCGTATTGTAAGCACTGTCAGCCGACGCTTCCCTGATTTTCCGGTGAGTTTGGTTAATCAGCCCGGGCAGCGCCTGCGCATCTGTCGTACCGCTTAGCGATAAATCGGCACAGATAATTTCATGTGTCGCGCTATCTACTGCCAGATGAAGCTTGCGCCATACTCTGCGCCTCTCAGCCCCATGCTGCCTGACTTTCCATTCGCCTTCGCCGAAGATTTTCAGGCCGGTGCCATCGATGACCAGGTGTGAGATTTCGCCGCGGGTTGGCGTTTTTATGCTGATGTCGACGGTTTTTGCTCGCCGGCTGACCAGAGAGTAATCTGGGCAGCGCAGCGACAACCCCATCAGTTTAAAAATCGCGGCAACGAAACCCTGTAACGCCCGGAGCGAAAGGTTAAACACGCGCTTTATCATCAGAACTGTGGTAATGGCCATATCGGTGTAGTGAAGCGGCCGGCCACGATGTTCAGGTGGTGTACTCTCAGTTCATGCAGCAATGGCTGACTCATCAAGCCATACTGTCAGGTCCCCCCGCTGCCTGAGCGCATTGTTGTATGCGGGCCAGTTGGTGATTTTAAACTTTTGCTTTGCCATGGGGACCTGATGTTGAAACGAATGTAGTGATCAGAGCCGCCAGTCACCTAAAAGTTCGATTTATTCAACAAAGCCCAAAGCCCTTTATATCCCTCGGCGACTTCTTCAACAACCTCAAGCCGTCAGTGATAACGTTAACGCCGCCCGTTGACATATTCTCCGCTAAAGAACTGGACGTAATCTTTTACGCGATACAGAAAATACCGGCGAAAGAAATGTCGCCTAAGCTTTTCATTTCACATAGAACAATTGAAAATAGATTACAAAAAATTTATAGCAAAATCGGCACTAACTCATTTAACGGGCTGATTGAGTATTGCCACAGTGTTGACCTGAATCATTACATACCGCCAAAACGCCTTAAAGAAGGCGTTAATGTCTGTTGGTAATCACGATGAAATCGGAATGCACCGCTAGCCCGGCCGGCGTGAGTGGACCTCTACCTATGCCACAACGGCAATGACAAAGGTAAAGGGGTGATAGGTCAAAAATAGCGGACACGTTCTCTTGTCATCCCGTTGCTTAAGGCCGCCCGCTATGATGAGGAGGGGCATACGGCGGTTTTGCGGCCCCACCCCTTCGCGAACGTACGGACCCGCTCGGTGATATGCGCGAGCATACGTTTAGTCCGATTGCAGGCTTTGCGGCGTAAAACTCAACGTCACGTCGCTCTTTATATCTTGAGCCTGGCTGATAAAGAGCCAATCGGGGGTTCCGAGCGCCAAGGACGTTGTCAAATGCGGGTTAAGGGTGAACGTTAACGCCTTGCTGCCGGCGCTAACCGGTACGCTCAGGTCCAGGGTTCCCCCCGGGGCAATGCTCGTGCCGCTGTAAGAAACGCCAACGCCCAGCCCTGTTTTATCAGTGGCAAAATAACCGCTATTACCGCTGAATGGCGACCCATTGACCTTAAGAGTACCGAAAACATGACTAATATGAACTCAAGACGGTCGTTGACTCACTGCTACAGCTGAGCTTAACCGACCCCACGGTGCTTTCTTCCGATGCCGAACCGGCTAACGCCTTGTCGGTATCGATTGAGGAGAGCTTGGCATTGTTACTGACGAAAGAGCTATCGCAGCTCACGCTGCCAATATTATCCCAACCGTCGATGGAGAAAGCATAGTTTGAATCGCGCAGCGATATTTTGCCATCCAATTGGAAAAGAGTCAAATTCGTCACGCCCTGAGTGCTGATCTCACCTTGCTTTACCAGATAGACCTTAAAAGAAACATTGATCTTCTTGGTTTCATCTTTGGCGATGACATAGTCAGTCATGACTTTACTGTCATACGCATTCTCATCGGCGTCAAATAAACCGAGATCTTTACCATCAAAAATTAATCCCAATTTAACCCCTTCAGGTAATTGCTGAGTGCCCCATCTTGGATAAGGATAAACATATAAATTTTCCTCACCCGAGTTAAGTTGACTTTTGCAGGTGACGTTTCTCGTGTAAGTTTGCGATTCCCAAATTCTGTCCCCATTGGACGCGCCCTTCAGATAAGCCACCGCGCCCAACGTCACCGACTCGGCCATGGCGGTCGAGTCATCGCCGATATAGCAGGCTAGCGCGTACGCATTTGATGTCGCGAACATCCACATGCAAAGTGACGCGAATATCGATAAATAAGTCTTACTGATTCTAATCTTCATGTCATAATCCTCGCACCGCGGTAGCGACCGCAATGCTGTGTAATTAAACGAGGTTCATGGGGGGCCGGTTTTCCCGTACGGCGCCCCAGCGAACATTAAGAGCTGGCATTGACCGACAGTGACAATGTCGACGAATAAACACCCGCATCAACCGCCTTAAGCTCCTCTAGCCGGGTACCGTTAACCGAAACGGCGATGCTGCCTACGCCAGGTTTGGTGGAGGTAAAGATCGCGGTATAAACACCGTCATGCTCGCTGACCGCGCTTATTTGGCCCTCAACGTCATCCGGTACAAATGCCACCGTCAAGCCCGTCACGGCATTATTATTCTCATCACGCGCGGTGAACGTCAGATTGATGGCGCGGCTACCGTCAGAGACAATCAGGGTTTTATCCGCTTGCAGCGTGGATTTAACACCCACCACCTCGCCGGCAACAAAGGTAATAGAGGCCGATTTAGCATGACCGTTCGTCGTCGCGGTAACCTTGAACGTACCGGACGTGGTACTCATGGCGCTAAACGTTGCCGCCCCCTCTTTATCCGTCGTGACGCTGTCGGAAGATAATGTCACACCGCTTTCGACCTTTAGCGTTACGGGCGTATTGTCGATGACATTACCATTGGCGTCCGTTACGCTGACTTTAAGCTGATTTTCGGTTTTACCGTCGGCGGTCGCGTTATCAGAGACCACGTTCAACTCGGCGATTACCGCCGATTTTTCATCGCTGACAAAGGTCGTTTTGACCGTTTTAGTCGTCTTATTTTCGAGCGCCGCGGTAACGATAGCCTCGCCTGCTTTCAAACTGGTAAGACTGGCTATGGCTAATCCGTTGGCATCGGTCGTGGCATTGTCGATAATGGTTACGCCATTATCCGCAGTGAACGTCACCGTTTGATTCGGTACCGGGTTGTCATGGGCATCCACGACGGCCACTTTGACCTGATTAGTTTCCGTACCGTCGGCGGCGGCATTATCCGAAACGACTTCCAGGGTTTTGATCTGCGCCGTCGCGTTGTCAGCCTCCACCGTCACGCTGGCGGGTGTAAAGGTCACCGCGCGGGCGCTGGGCGTTATTTTAACCACATCGGTTCCCGTTCCTGCCGTCACCACCAACGTGAATATACCGCTCTCCTGACGTTGTAGCGTGGAGACCTTGGCGCCAGAATTCTCCTGCTCATTTTTGGTGGTAATCGTAATCTCGTCCTCGCCAATATCGACGGGATTACCCTGTATATCCTTTACCTGCAAGGTCAGCGTTTGCTGCGAGGCATTATCGGCCGGCAGGGTGCTTTCGCCGGCGTAAACTCGCTGGTGGTATTGTTAATAGCGGGCTGCGTGACGGTGAGGGTTGTCTTCGCTTTTTTAGACGCGTTGCCGTGGGTATCAATAGCAACACCGCTAATTTCATAGACATTCCCATGTGCTCCGCTGCACGCCGCCGGACACCGCATTATCATCGTCACCTCCGGCGCCATTGCCGCCGGACGGGAGTACCTCAATTATCCCGACCTGCCCACCACCATAGCCTCCAAGCAGCTATTGGCGGCGGTAGGGCAGAGCCGCTTGATTCAGTTTTGGGAGCAGCTGTTTTCCCTCTACAATATCCATATTGGTCAAATGTTGCTGACTCGTGCCGACATGGAAGATCTAGAACGTTTTCTCAACGCCCGCGACACGCTGCGCGCCCTGCTGGATAACGGCATCGTGCCGGTGATTAATGAAAATGATGCGGTTGCCACCGCTGAAATCAAAGTGGGCGACAACGATAATCTTTCGGCGCTGGTGGCGATCCTTGCCGACGCTGACAAGTTGCTACTGCTAACCGATCAGCCGGGGCTGTTTTCCGCCGATCCGCGCACCCACCCCGACGCCGAGCTGATTCGCGAAGTCGAAGGCATCAATGACGCGCTGCGCAAGATGGCCGGCGGCAGCGTTTCCGGCCTCGGTACCGGCGGCATGGCAACCAAATTGCAGGCGGCGGAAGTTGCCAACCGCGCGGGAATCGAAGTCGTGATTGCGGCCGGCGGCAAACCGGGCGTGATTGGCGATGTGATGGTGTGTGAATCGGTAGGCACCCGTTTCCATGGGCAAAAAATGCCGCTGGAGAACCGCAAACGCTGGCTGTTCGGCCCGCCGCCGGCGGGGGACATCACCGTCGACGATGGCGCGCAAAAAGCGATATTACAGCGCGGCAGCTCGCTGTTGCCCAAAGGGATCCTGGTGGTGGAAGGTGATTTTTCCCGCGGGATTGTGGTCCGTATCCTCAGCTCCGACGGTCGCGATATCGCTCATGGCATCAGCCGTTACAACAGCGATGCCCTGCGCATGATTGCCGGTCAACACTCCCAGGACATCAGTGATATTCTGGGCTATGAATATGGGCCCGTGGCCATCCACCGTGACGATATGATTTTATGTTAAGGAACGCACATGCTTGAGCAAATGGGCAAAGCGGCGAAACAGGCTTCATGGTAGCTCGCGGTATTGAGCAGCGCGCAAAAGGATCGGGCGCTGGAGGCGATTGCCGATAGCCTGGAGGCCAATAGCCAAAGCATCCTCGATGCCAACACGCAGGATATGGCGGAGGCGCGCCGTAACGGCCTGAGCGATGCGCTACTGGACCGCCTGCTTTTAAATCCGGCGCGCCTTAGCGCTATCGCCGCGGACGTGCGACAGGTGTGCCGCCTTACCGATCCGGTGGGCCAGGTTATCGGGGGCCAGCGGTTGGACAGCGGGCTGTCGCTGGAGCGTCGCCGGGTACCGCTCGGCGTGGTGGGCGTGATTTATGAAGCTCGCCCCAACGTGACCGTCGATGTCGCGGCGCTGTGCTTGAAAACCGGCAACGCGGTGATTTTGCGCGGCGGTAAGGAAACCTACCGCACCAATGCCGCTACGGTAAAGGTCATACAGCAGGCGCTGACGGGCTGCGGCCTGCCTGCAAGCGCGGTGCAGGCCATCGAAAACCCGGATCGCGCGCTGGTCAACACGTTGCTGCGCCTGGATCGCTACGTCGATATGCTGATCCCGCGCGGCGGTGCAGGCCTGCACAAGCTGTGCCGCGAACAGTCCACGATTCAGGTTATCACCGGTGGGATCGGCGTTTGCCATATCTATGCCGATGACACTATTGATTTCGAGCAGGCGCTGCCGGTGATTGAAAACGCCAAAATACAGCGCCCCTGCGCCTATAACTCGCTTGAAACGCTGCTGGTAACACCAGCTGTATCGCCGAACGTTTCCTGCCGCGTCTGAGCCGCCATATGCATGCGCTGGGCGTCACGCTACACGCCGATGACAACGCGCGTCCCTATCTGGCTGACGGTCCCGCGACCTGTGTTACCGTGACCGAGGCCGATTACCATGACGAATGGCTGTCCCGCGACTTGAATGTCAAGCTGGTGGACGGTTTCGACCAGGCGGTGGAACATATTCGTCATTACGGCACTCAGCATTCTGACGCCATTCTGACCCAATCGATTCAGGCGGCTGAAAGCTTCGTACGCGAAGTGGACTCCTCGGCGGTCTATGTTAATGCCAGCACCCGTTTTACCGACGGCGGACAGTTTGGCCTTGGCGCCGAAGTGGCGGTCAACACCCAAAAACTGCACGCCCGCGGGCCAATGGGTCTGGAAGCGTTAACGACTTACAAATGGATCGGTTACGGCGACAACCTCAGCCGGCCCTGAGTACTGCGGCGGTTTTTCGGCCAACAAAACCGCGTTGGTCGCCCCCCACGACTGGCGCTGGAAAACACGCCTGCGATACACGCAAGCAGCCCGGCCAGGGTAACCACGCCGCTGTGCGGCACGAGGCTCTTAGGCTATCGCGGCGGCGAGTCTGTTGTCTCGGTAGGGTTACCTCGAAAGGGGCAAGATGCTGCAATTATCAGCACTTGCACGCGCGCCTATTGACTCTTTTCCCAGTTTTGCATAACGTGTGTACTCAGATTAACGCCCGCATGATCATTTCCCCATGCCGATATAGCTCAGTTGGTAGAGCAGCGCATTCGTAATGCGAAGGTCGTAGGTTCGACTCCTATTATCGGCACCAGTAAAATCAATAAGTTAAGAATCATTGGTACCATCGTACTTACTGCTGTAGGACAAATTTGGGACATGCTTATTAAAAATGGCGTCTATTTGCTTAGCGTGCTCAGTTAAATGATTCGGTGCTAGGTGTGCATATCTGCGAACCATTTGAGCCTGTTTAGAAATTTGTGTATTTGCCTGATTTTGATATGTTCAATCCAACATCAAAAACAGGTTAATTTATGGACGAAAAACAGTTGCAGGCTCTGGCTAGCGAACTGGCCAAAAATCTCAAAACCCCTGAAGATCTCAGTCACTTCGATCGGCTGCTGAAAAAAATCAGCGTCGAAGCAGCTCTCAATGCCGAAATGACCCATCACCTCGGCTACGATAAAAATCAGCCTAAACCGGGGACCAACGCCCGCAACGGCTATTCCACAAAAACCGTTACCACTGGCGATGGCCCGCTGGCGCTGCGTACTCCGCGCGATCGTGACGGTTCCTTTGAACCGCAACTGGTGAAGAAGAACCAGACCCGGATTACCGGGATGGATAATCAGATTTTATCGTTGTACGCCAAAGGGATGACCACCCGCGAGATCGCCGCCGCGTTCAAAGAGCTGTATGACGCCGATGTCTCGCCGGCGCTGGTCTCAAAGGTCACCGATGTGGTCATGGAGCAGGTTGTCGAATGGCAAAACCGGCCTCTGTATGCAGTCTATCCCATTGTTTATCTTGACTGTATAGTTCTAAAAGTCCGGCTGGACAGCCGCATCATCAACAAATCTGTGTTCCTGGCGCTGGGCATCAACATCGAAGGCCAGAAAGAGTTGCTAGGTATGTGGCTGGCCGAAAATGAAGGCGCAAAGTTCTGGCTGAACGTGCTGACAGAGCTGAAAAACCGCGGCCTGAATGATATCCTTATCGCCTGCGTAGACGAGCTGAAAGGTTTCCCTGACGCTATTAACGCGGTGTATCCGGAGGCGCGGCTCCAGCTGTGTATCGTGCATATGGTGCGCAACAGCCTGCGGTTCGTCTCCTGGAAGGACTACAAGGCCGTCACCCGCGACCTGAAAGCTATCTATCAGGCCCCTACGGAAGAAGCCGGCTTGCAGGCGCTGGAAGCGTTCTCCAGTGCCTGGGACATCCGCTACCCGCAAATAAGTCGAAGCTGGCAGGCAAACTGGGCCAATCTGGCCACGTTCTTTGCCTACCCAACGGACATCCGCAAGGTGATCTACACGACCAACGCCATCGAGTCGTTAAACAGCGTGATCCGGCATGCCATCAAAAAGCGCAAGGTGTTCCCGACCGACGACGCAGTGAAAAAGGTGGTGTGGCTGGCGATACAGGCGGCCTCACAGAAATGGACAATGCCTTTGAGGGACTGGCGCATGGCAATGAGCCGCTTTATTATCGAGTTCGGTGACCGCCTGGACGGTCACTTCTGAGAAAAGGCATTTACACAGAATCGTGTACAGGGTCGCCTCTGGATACGTTTGTGGAATGGCAAACTGGCTGGCGCGCTCTTCAAGCTCATGCCAGCTTTTAATAACACGCATGCGGTGGACGACGCTGTATTCTATGAGTAAGCATTCTGTATGGTCACGATCGAGGAGATACTCCATTTGTTGGCAGTTCATGGAGTCCAAATAGATGTGCTCAAAAGTGAGCGCATCTTCCCGAGGTCAACGAGCATTTTTTCAATATCACGTTTAACGTTTTTATGTTGTTTATCTGCCAGTTTCGCAATCTCACGGCTAGACATGGTTAAAATATGTTCAGAAACTAAATTTTGCACGTGAACATTCCTCGTGGCTAAGCAATTGATGGAAAAGGATTTAGTTATGCCGGTTCGAGGCAGAAAGTTTGAGAAAGTTTCGCCAGTCCCTTAGGCGTCACTATCACCTACTCACGAATCTTGTCGGTGCCATCGTTGCAGGGGACAATCGAGATTTTATGCTCAAGGTAGCCGGACTGGATTCTGCTCTGGTAGGCCATCCAGTTCTTTCCTCCAACACGGCGATATATCCAGCCACGCTCGCGGAGGAAAGCGAACAGGTCTTTGGGGCGCACCTGCAACTCTTTGGCGGCGTTCGTGATGCGCATGCCGCCGTCAGATTTGGCGATGCGGTGCAGTGCTTTGACATCAGGGGTCATCTCTTCAACTTTGCTTTCGAGGGCGATAACCTTTTCGGTGTAGGTAAGCAGGATGCAGCGCATGGCCGCCGGGTCGTTGAGCATCTGAATTGGGTCGGCGGGGATGGCTAACTGTTTTTCCAGCTCTTGCCAGCGGTCAACCAGACGGGCCGTGAACTCGGGGCAAAGTTGAGCAACGACGATAATGCTGTCGCGCTTTGTCACTACCGATCCAAAACTGACCCACTGTGTCAATTTAAACGCTACCACCTGCGGAAAAACCTCAAAGAAAAAAGCCCATAGGAGACAATAAAAACCCAACACAATATATGCCCGTCAGCAGATGCATATTTAGCCTCTCGCCGTCGCCATTTCGATATGTCAAAAAGCGGCTCAGCAGGGAGCTGGCGCGGTTTCCGGGGCCATGCTAGTACAGAAGTTCGCTTCGCTCACGTATCGGCGCGCAGAAGCTCCTATACACCTCTGTAAGCTATTTTCGCGTCTTGTATGCCTGCGGCATAGACCACCCAAAACAGAAGCAGGTGGGTCAGTTTTACTTCGGCAGGGTGGGTCAGATTTCAATTGGCGCTGACAGCGCTTACCCTGTTCGCCCTCAAACATATAAACTGTCGTTGGGCGGCCTGCGGTGGGCTTTTCCTCAATTTGAGGAGAAGTGATTACGCCTTTGCTAATCAGCGTTTCGATAGTCCGTTTTACGTTGTCGTGACGTTTGTTAACCAGCTCAGCAATTTCAAGGCTGGACATGGTTAATGTTTGCGCAATGATTAAATTTTGTATAAGTAAAGTCCTCGCTAGTAAAAACGATGAAGATATAACCCCGGTGTATTACCGGGGCAGGAAGGAAATTTTAGTGACGTTGCAGGAACTGGCTAACGTTTGCTTGTTGCCACTTAGTCAGAGCGTGGGACATAACACTGGAGTGCTGTTGGCAGGACCCTGTACACGATTCTGTGTAAATGCCTTTTCTCAGAAGTGACCGTCCAGGCGGTCACCGAACTCGATAATAAAGCGGCTCATTGCCCATGCGCCAGTCCCTCAAAGGCATTGTCCATTTCTGTGAGGCCGCCTGTATCGCCAGCCACACCACCTTTTTCACTGCGTCGTCGGTCGGGAACACCTTGCGCTTTTTGATGGCATGCCGGATCACGCTGTTTAACAACTCGATGGCGTTGGTCGTGTAGATCACCTTGCGGATGTCCGTTGGGTAGGCAAAGAACGTGGCCAGATTGGCCCAGTTTGCCTGCCAGCTTCGACTTATTTGCGGGTAGCGGATGTCCCAGGCACTGGAGAACGCTTCCAGCGCCTGCAAGCCGGCTTCTTCCGTAGGGGCCTGATAGATAGCTTTCAGGTCGCGGGTGACGGCCTTGTAGTCCTTCCAGGAGACGAACCGCAGGCTGTTGCGCATCATATGCACGATACACAGCTGGAGCCGCGCCTCCGGATACACCGCGTTAATAGCGTCAGGGAAACCTTTCAGCTCGTCTACGCAGGCGATAAGGATATCGTTCAGGCCGCGGTTTTTCAGCTCTGTCAGCACGTTCAGCCAGAACTTTGCGCCTTCATTTTCGGCCAGCCACATACCTAGCAACTCTTTCTGGCCTTCGATGTTGATGCCCAGCGCCAGGAACACAGATTTGTTGATGATGCGGCTGTCCTGCCGGACTTTTAGAACGATACAGTCAAGATAAACAATGGGATAGACTTCATCCAGAAGCCGGTTTTGCCATTCGACAACCTGCTCCATGACCGCATCGGTGACCTTTGAGACCAGCGCCGGCGAGACATCGGCGTCATACAGCTCTTTGAACGCGGCGGCGATCTCGCGGGTGGTCATCCCTTTGGCGTACAACGATAAAATCTGGTTATCCATCCCGGTAATCCGGGTCTGGTTCTTCTTCACCAGTTGCGGTTCAAAGGAACCGTCACGATCGCGCGGAGTACGCAGCGCCAGCGGGCCATCGCCAGTGGTAACGGTTTTTGTGGAATAGCCGTTGCGGGCGTTGGTCCCCGGTTTAGGCTGATTTTTATCGTAGCCGAGGTGATGGGTCATTTCGGCATTGAGAGCTGCTTCGACGCTGATTTTTTTCAGCAGCCGATCGAAGTGACTGAGATCTTCAGGGGTTTTGAGATTTTTGGCCAGTTCGTTAGCCAGAGCCTGCAACTGGTTTTCGTCCATAAATTAACCTGTTTTTGATGTTGGATTGAACATATCAAAATCAGGCAAATACACAAATTTCTAAACAGGCTTCTGTTGGCTACTATCCTCGATCATCCGTTGCATCTCGCCAAGTACGAGATTTGCGTCTTCTTGCTGACGGAGTACTCGCTTTATAGCTTGTCGTTCTGCCTCAAAGATTGTTTGCTTTAGCTGGGTGGTCATAGAGTAGATACGGCTGCACTCTTCGGCTAATAATGGTATCTGCCGAACTTCAAAGTGCTGTGACGATGGTACGCCGGTAACGAGCCGTAGAGCATGCCAGATCCCTTGAGTCCATGCTTTTTAAAAACGGAAGCCGTTAGCCATACTCCAAACAAGATGTGTTAATCTACGAAGTTCATCGTCGGTGAATAGCTCGGCTGCTGAGGAGTTATATCTCGGCATGGCATAAAGCTCAGCTTCCATGCGGTTAAACTCTGCGATGTAGGTCTCTTTGAATGCTGCTGCCTTTTTGCCGGTAAAACCCATGACGAGGAAGACGAAGCCGTCCTTGGTCATAGTATACATCGGGAGTTTTCGGCCTGTGCTGTCGGTGTATTCACTCACCTCAAAATTGAGGGTAGTAAATTTTTCGCTTTGTTGAATAAATCCGAAATTTGTGACGACTCCCTCCCTATCAGGGCGATTGTTACATGATGCGGACGCTGTTTGGCATTCCTAACAGTGTGATCCGGTTAAGTGCTTTAACCATTGCCATTGCCTCACCTACCTGCGCGTCATAGTCATGCAGACTCAGATGACCACCCAGAAGTGTTTTAAACCGGAACATGGCCGTTTCAGCCAGTGAACGCCGGTGATAACCTACTTTCTTTTTCCAGGTATCGTTATTGCCGCTCAGATGCTGATTTGCCACCGCATGGTTACGCTCATAGTATCGAGCTGGCCAATATTGCGCACCACTTCGCGATGGGATAAGCGGCTTTATTTTTTTTCTCAGCAGAGCATCATGACAGTAACGCGTATCGTAAGCACTGTCAGCCGACGCTTCCCTGATTTTCCGGTGGGTTTGGTTAATCAGCCCGGGCAGCGCCTGCGCATCTGTCGTACCGCTTAGCGATAAATCGGCACAGATAATTTCATGTGTCACGCTATCTACTGCCAGATGAAGCTTGCGCCATACTCTGCGCCTCTCAGCCCCATGCTGCCTGACTTTCCATTCGCCTTCGCCGAAGACTTTCAGGCCGGTGCCATCGATGACCAGGTGTGAGATTTCGCCGCGGGTTGGCGTTTTTATGCTGATGTCGACGGTTTTTGCTCGCCGGCTGACCAGAGAGTAATCTGGGCAGCGCAGCGACAGCCCCATCAGTTTAAAAATTGAGTCAACGAAACCCTGTAACGCCCGGAGCGAAAGGTTAAACACGCGCTTTATCATCAGAACCGTGGTAATGGCCATATCGGTGTAGTGAAGCGGCCGGCCACGATGTTCAGGTGGTGTACTCTCAGTCCATGCAGCAATGGCTGACTCATCAAGCCATACTGTCAGGTCCCCCCGCTGCCTGAGCGCATTGTTGTATGCGGGCCAGTTGGTAATTTTAAACTTTTGCTTTGCCATGGGGACCTGATGTTGAAACGAATGTAGTGATCAGAGCCGCCAGTCACCTAAAAGTTCGATTTATTCAACAAAGCCCCCATATACAGCAATCAAAAACAGAAGTCCCCCGCCCTCATTGACGCAAGGATAAACCATGCGCTATAGCCATCGCGTTATACACATCTTATGAAAGTCTTTATAAATCAATTTGTTACTCAAAAAATTTTTAATAACTCATTGTTTTGAAAGGCTTTTATGAAGATGTGTATAACGCGATGGCTATAGAGCACAGGCCAGTGCTACATTTTAAGAATGGCGGCTATGATGCTGACACCGGCAGCGACCATCAACCCGAGCCGGACTGTCATCTGCAAGCCAAGCTTATCGAAACGAGCCTCGATTTTGTCAAAGCGTGCCTGCATCTGGACTTCGTTTTTTTCAAAACGGGCATCCATATCTTTACGGACATCAACAATATCGTGCTTCACATCGCTGATATCACGTTTTACGTCATTGATATCAGCTTTCGTAGCAATATTAGCCACTTCGTGCGACTTACGTACAACAAGCGATATGGCTTTGGCTTGCTCTTTCTTCAGGCCAGATTTTTCCAGCGTCTCGACAAATTCTTGAGTATCAAATGCAACTTGACCCATAGGGGATGCCTCCTCTTTTGGGCAAGTGTAACCTAGCAATCGTATTGACGGAAGATCAACCCATGCGCTATAGTCACTCTGCATTTGCAAATTCAGGTGCCGGGTTTAGCACCCCGTTGAGATCATCGCGACAGAAATGACACGCCGCGAGCGTGTTTTCTTATGTCGCACCGAGTCACATATCAATGGTGAACTGAGGAGGGCAGCCGTAAGGCTGGCCGTATGATGATCCCGGTAGTGCTAACCCTATTCAGTTCACCACCAGCGAGTTTAGCACCTCAGGGGCTTTGTTGAATAAATCGAACTTTTAGGTGACTGGCGGCTCTGATCACTACATTCGTTTCAACATCAGGTCCCCATGGCAAAGCAAAAGTTTAAAATTACCAACTGGCCCGCATATTAACAATGCGCTCAGGCAGCGGGGGGACCTGACAGTATGGCTTGATGAGTCAGCCATTGCTGCATGGACTGAGAGTACACCACCTGAATGAACATCGTGGCCGGCCGCTTCACTACACCGATATGGCCATTACCACGGTTCTGATGATAAAGCGCGTGTTTAACCTTTCGCTCCGGGCGTTACAGGGTTTCGTTGACTCGATTTTTAAACTGATGGGGCTGTCGCTGCGCTGCCCAGATTACTCTCTGGTCAGCCGGCGAGCAAAAACCGTCGACATCAGCATAAAAACGCCAACCCGCGGCGAAATCTCACACCTGGTCATCGATGGCACCGGCCTGAAAGTCTTCGGCGAAGGCGAATGGAAAGTCAGGCAGCATGGGGCTGAGAGGCGCAGAGTATGGCGCAAGCTTCATCTGGCAGTAGATAGCGTGACACATGAAATTATCTGTGCCGATTTATTGCTAAGCGGTACGACAGATGCGCAGGCGCTGCCCGGGCTGATTAACCAAACCCACCGGAAAATCAGGGAAGCGTCGGCTGACAGTGCTTACGATACGCGTTACTGTCATGATGCTTTGCTGAGGAAAAAAATAAAGCCGCTTATCCCACCGCGAAGTGGTGCGCAATATTGGCCAGCTCGATACCATGAGCGTAACCATGCGGTGGCAAATCAGCATCTGAGCGGCAATAACGATACCTGGAAAAAGAAAGTAGGTTATCACCGGCGTTCACTGGCTGAAACGGCCATGTTCCGGTTTAAAACACTTCTGAGTGGTCATCTGAGTCTGCATGACTATGACGCGCAGGTAGGTGAGGCTATGGCAATGGTTAAAGCACTTAACCGGATCACACTGTTTAGGAATGCCAAACAGCGTCCGCATCATGTAACAATCGCCCTGATAGGGAGGAAGTCGTCACAAATTTCGGATTTATTCAACAAAGCAGCGGCAAGCCCGTTCGCGCTGTATGGAAACACTTAGACGCGCAGCCCGAGGCGGGCGTTTTTTTCCCGCCAGCCATATTTGAAGGTCGGGAATATTTGGTTGACGAAGACGCTGAGAAGCTTACCCGAAACAATACCTTCAGCCCATCCAGAACTGTTCACCCCGCATTACTATCGAGAATTGCTGGTTCCGGTCACATCCGATCACTGATTCCGGTCGCCCGATCAGCGATTCCGATTCTGTCCGATCGCTCATCTTCTGTTCCGCCATACTCTGGAGACTTTTAGCTTCCGGGGGCATGGCATGGCACGTAAAAAGAAGAAAGCGAGAACGGAAATGTGCATCTATATTAATGTCTTACGTATGAAATTCGAGCAGCGTCGCTCGAATCGCACTATCGCAGCAGCGCTCGGCATAGGCTGTACTACCGTGCACGATATCCTCGGCCGATTCACGGTAGCTAACCTGGTCTGGCCATTGCCGGCGGAACTGTCCCCCGTCGACCTCGACCGCCTGCTCTATCCCGGCAAATCCGGAAAAGTTATCAATACTTTACCCAGCTGGCTTGATATCGATACCGAGTTAAGCCGCAAGGGCATGACCAAGCAGCTGCTCTGGATGGAATATCAGTCCGCCGTGGGCGGTGATGCCCTCGGTTACTCACAGTTTTGTGCACTGTTCCGTGACTGGAAAAAGAAGCAGCGGTGTTCCATGCGCATGGAGCACAAGGCTGGCGAAAAGCTCTTCATCGACTTCTGTGGCCCCACCGTACCTATCGTCAACCCTGCGACCGGTAGCGTACGCCAGGTCGCTATCTTCGTCGCTGCCATGGGCGTGTCAGGCTATGCGTATATCGAAGCCTGCGAAGGCCAGGACATGGCATCGTGGCTCAACGCCAATAGCCACTGCCTGCACTTCATGGGTGGGGTTCCGGAGCTGATGATACCTGATAATCTGCGCAGCGCTGTCAGCACCCCTGACCGCTATGAGCCGGTCATAAACCAAAGCTACCAGGCGCTGGCAAATCACTATGAGACAGTGGTGCTACCGGCGCGCCCGAGAAAACCGAAAGACAAGGCGAAGGCAGAATCAACTGTGCAGCTGGTAGAACGCTGGGTTTTGGCCCGGTTGCGTAAACGTAGGTTCTACTCGCTGGCCGAACTCAACCAGGTGATACGAGAACTCAATCATGAGTTGAATCTGCACCCGATGCGTCATTACGGCGGACAAAGTCGCCTTGAACGCTTCGAGCAGCTGGACAAACCGGCTCTTGGGCCTCTACCGCCCACACAATGGGAATACAGTGAGTATCTCGTTGCCCGAGTGGGACCTGATTACCACATAGACTACGGCAAAAACTGGTACTCGGTGCCGCATCCGCTGGTTGGCGAGCGCGTTGACGTCATCGCCACCCAACGGCTGGTGCAAATCCACCATAAGGGCGTCTGCGTGGCTACGCACCCTCGCAGCGATAACGCCTATAGGCACACGACTCAGGCGGCGCACATGCCGGCTAACCATAAGGGGCAGAGTCAGTGGACGCCGGAAAGGCTGTGCAGTTGGGCGCTGTCGGTGGGTGTGTGCACACTGAAAGTGGTCGAGTCCATCCAAAAGAGCAAAGCCCATCCGGAGCAGGCTTACCGCTCCGTGCTGGGGCTACTCAATCTGCAACGGCGCTATGAGACGACGCGACTGGAGAAGGCCTGCGCGCTGGCGTTGGAGAAAGGGTGCATTAACCGCTCTTTCATAGCCAACGTATTGAAACACGGTCGTGAAAGTGAGGTCACCCAGGACGGAGCCGGCGTATCAATGCTGGTTCACGAAAACCTCCGAGGTCCGGACAGTTATCACTAAGGAGAATAAATATGGATACACTGTTAATGGCTCTGCGAGAGCTGAAGTTGTCGGCAATGGTCCAGGCGTTGGAGACGCAACGCGAACTCCCGGGGAGTTATGGGGAGCTGGGGTTCGAGGAGCGGTTGTCGTTGATGGTAGAAGCGGAAAATTTGCATAGAAAAAACAACCACATATGCCGTCTTCGACGGCAATTGCAAATGCGCTTGCAGGCAAAACCGGAAGATATCCGCTATATCCCTAGCCGAGGAGTGACACTGGAACAGATGCGAGATCTGCTAGGGGGACAATATCTGAAATATCAGAAAAGCATACTCATCACGGGGCCGACAGGTACGGGCAAAACCTGACTCAGTTGTGCGCTTAGTGAGCAGGCATGCCGGCAGCAATATAGCGTGCGTTACTGGCGAGTGGGTCGGTTGCTGGCCCATCTTCACCAGTGTCAGGTAGACGGGACCTATCTAAAACAGCTTAAGCAGTTAGAAAAAATAGAGTTACTGATCTTGGACGATGTGGGCCTAGAATCAATAAGTCCGATGCAGGCAACGATGCTGTTGGAGGTGATGGAAGATCGCTACGACAAAAGCAGCAGCATCCTGATCAGTCAACTGCCGGTGAAAAAATGGTATGGACTGATAGAAAACCCTACGACAGCTGACGCGTTACTCGATCGGTCAGTACACCCCAGCTATAGACTGGAACTTAAAGGCGAATCACTACGCAAAGAGCAAGGAGTAGCCAGCACAGGAAAAATAGACTAAACCCGAGTCAGAAGATGAGCGAACACGTGATCGAATATCACTGGAATGGGTGATCGGAAAATATCGGAATAACTGATCGGATGTCGCCGGAAAAGCTGATCGGATACGTCGGAATCTGCAAGAATAAAAAATGGCACGCCGCCGGAGAAGCTATAAGAACCGCGATTTGCCGCCAAACTTGCAACTCCGAAATGGTGGCTATTTTTGCTACCGAGATCCGCGCACAGGGAAAGAGTATGGCATTGGGCGAGATAAACGAGAGGCAATAACAGAAGCTATCTCTACCAATATGGTAATTTATGGATTGGCGAGAAAAGCAAGCTTGCTTGACCGTATTAACGGCACATCTCGAGTAACCCTCAGTGAATTGATATCACGCTATCTAATAATACTAGAAAGAAGAAACATTAAACCAAAAACAATGACAGAATACAAGGGATATCTAGGAACAATCAAAGGATATCTGGGAGAATATCCAATTCAACAAGTAGAAACCAAAGATATCGCCGTTTTTCTTGAACAGTGGGGGCAAGCAGGGAAAGCGACGATGGCTAATAAACTAAGAATGGCTGCCATCGATTTATTTCGTGAAGCAATCGCTGAAGGAATTATCACACAAAATCCAGCAGAAGCGACTCGCAATCAGCGGGTAACAATACGGCGTGAGCGTATAACACTAGAGGAATATGATGTTATCCGTGACGCCGCAGACACATATCTGCCTGCATGGATTGCCCCCTATTTTGACCTCGCTTTGGTTACAGGTCAACGACTGGGCGACATACAGGCGCTACGCTGGGAGAATTTTAAAGACGGACGCCTTTATATCAAACAAGAAAAAACGACCCTGTACACGATTCTGTGTAAATGCCTTTTCTCAGAAGTGACCGTCCAGGCGGTCACCGAACTCGATAATAAAGCGGCTCATTGCCATGCGCCAGTCCCTCAAAGGCATTGTCCATTTCTGTGAGGCCGCCTGTATCGCCAGCCACACCACCTTTTTCACTGCGTCGTCGGTCGGGAACACTTTGCGCTTTTTGATAGCATGCCGGATCACGCTGTTTAACGACTCGATGGCGTTGGTCGTGTAGATCACCTTGCGGATGTCCGTTGGGTAGGCAAAGAACGTGGCCAGATTGGCCCAGTTTGCCTGCCAGCTTCGACTTATTTGCGGGTAGCGGATGTCCCAGGCACTGGAGAACGCTTCCAGCGCCTGCAAGCCGGCTTCTTCCGTAGGGGCCTGATAGATAGCTTTCAGGTCGCGGGTGACGGCCTTGTAGTCCTTCCAGGAGACGAACCGCAGGCTGTTGCGCACCATATGCACGATACACAGCTGGAGCCGCGCCTCCGGATACACCGCGTTAATAGCGTCAGGGAAACCTTTCAGCCCGTCTACGCAGGCGATAAGGATATCGTTCAGGCCGCGGTTTTTCAGCTCTGTCAGCACGTTCAGCCAGAACTTTGCGCCTTCATTTTCGGCCAGCCACATACCTAGCAACTCTTTCTGGCCTTCGATGTTGATGCCCAGCGCCAGGAACACAGATTTGTTGATGATGCGGCTGTCCTGCCGGACTTTTAGAACGATACAGTCAAGATAAACAATGGGATAGACTGCATCCAGAGGCCGGTTTTGCCATTCAACAACCTGCTCCATGACCGCATCGGTGACCTTTGAGACCAGCGCCGGCGAGACATCGGCGTCATACAGCTCTTTGAACGCGGCGGCGATCTCGCGGGTGGTCATCCCTTTGGCGTACAACGATAAAATCTGATTATCCATCCCGGTAATCCGGGTCTGGTTCTTCTTCACCAGTTGCGGTTCAAAGGAACCGTCACGATCGCGCGGAGTACGCAGCGCCAGCGGGCCATCGCCAGTGGTAACGGTTTTTGTGGAATAGCCGTTGCGGGCGTTGGTCCCCGGTTTAGGCTGATTTTTATCGTAGCCGAGGTGATGGGTCATTTCGGCATTGAGAGCTGCTTCGACGCTGATTTTTTTCAGCAGCCGATCGAAGTGACTGAGATCTTCAGGGGTTTTGAGATTTTTGGCTAGTTCGTTAGCCAGAGCCTGCAACTGTTTTTCGTCCATAAATTAACCTGTTTTTGATGTTGGATTGAACATATCAAAATCAGGCAAATACACAAATTTCTAAACAGGCTCGAGCACCATTGGCGCACCAGTTCGACAATGTGCGCGATTAAGCCGGCGCGAACCGCCGGTGAGGACACTGGTGCCTAATTTTACCACCAGGGTCTGGCTGCTGTTCATAACGATATCTGCCGTTAAGGATGTTGATTGACTTAATGGTTGCCTGCCGCCGAGGGGGTTCAAGCGCTATGCCAGCCAGCATAGCGCGAAACGAATGAGAAAGCAGGAGCGGAAAATCAGGCGGTTAGGCTGAATGGCTGTTCTTTAAACGCGTCGGCAGGCTCCAGCTTCATATTCATCGTTGCGATATAGGCGCGCAGTCGGGTATGAAAGGCGCGCAGTGAACTCTCCAATTTATCGATGACTTCCTGGTCGCTGAATTCGCTCTCGGTCCACTTGCCTTCTTTGTCAAATTTACCCAGATGGTACGTATAAGTATAACGCTTCGCTTCCGCTTCCAAATTGATCCACCAGCCCCAAAACTCACGTTTCTCAGGCGCAGGCTGCATGTTGATGCAAACGGCGAGACAGTCGAAGAAAAAATGGTTGTCGCTGCACTGACCTTCACGGATATACGGGCCGAGGGCGGTAAAGCCTTTCAACACTTTGCCCCGGGGATGTCCACTCACTAACGCCATGCTATAACCTCACTTTGCTTATTGTTCACCTTAAAGAGCAAACAAACGATAGTGCTATATTAATGTTTCAAATTGTTTTCAGCCAGCGGCTGATCTCCGCGAGCGACAGATGGAAATTGCGGTACAGCGGCGATTCCTTAATCGGCAACAGCTTTCCCGCCCGCGAAGAGGAGACAATCAGCTGCGCCTCGGCCGGCGGGCTAAAGGGGTCGTCGGGCCAGCAGCCCGCCAGAATCGGCGTGGGACAACTGCGGCCGAGCAGGCCCTGCACTTTAAGGGAGTAACTATTAAGCTCGGTTTTCAACGCGCCATCAGCGACCCCCGCCATGCCGATGCGGCTCGCCAGCACATCGAGATACATGTTCGGCGCCCTAGCCTGGCGTTCGCCGTCGGTCAGTAACGCATGCACCACCGGACCGAGGCAGGCGACGCCCCTGAGCCGCTGCGGTCCAAGGTAGGCGAGTCTTACCGCGATATTGGCGCCAAAGCGGAAGCCGAAAGCGCTAACGCGGCGCGAGTCAACCCAGTGAACGGCTGCCAGGCCACGCAATACCTGCTGATGGAGAAAACTGGTGTCCTGACTGAGTTTCCATTTGGCGGAGAAGCCGATCGAGGGCATATCGATAGTCAACATCGCCAGACCGGCGGGGGCGAAGTAGTCGTGAAACAGCCGATAGGTATCGTTTTGCAGCATATCCAGACTGCCGCACATCAACACAGTTGGATAAGGCGCTCGCCCCGTCGGCGGCAGATGCAAGAAACCGGTAACATTGCCGCCGCCGCTGACCGGGAAATCCAGCTGCTTGATTTCATGCGGCAGGTGCTTGGCCGCTTCTTCCCAGGCGTGGTTGGCCAGCGTCTGCGCCTGTTCCGCCAGCATATCCCCTTTCAAATGCGGATAGCTGGCGATGCTGTAAAAGCGGGCCGCCTGTAGCCAGTCGCGCGCCGCAGTAGCGCCGTCGACGTTCTCCATAGCACGCTGCTGCCAGGCCATGCCCTGGTGCGACCATTCGTAGATCCAGTTGCCGCCGCGGTAGCCGAACACGGTATCCAGCAGCCGGTCGTCGGTGTGGGGCGCGCGACTGGCGGCGATACGCGCCAGCACTTCTTCTATATTCCCACGGGTTGATGCCGCGCCAAATCCACATCAGGCGGTTGATTAACCGGTACCAGTTGCCGGGATTAGCGCCGTCCAGCGCCGACAATATGCTTTTTTGCCCGCCGTGATGGACCCGAGCCACCAGCGTGGAGGTTTCGCGGTGTTTGACCGAGGGTTTGAATAGGGTTTCGCTCAGATTGTTTTCTGCTACCATTGAGCATCGTCTCCAAAGACGGGTTCTGGAATACCGGAACGATGCCTGCAAGGTTAACCATTCAAACAAACGCCCGGCGATGCCGGGCGTCAGGAAAACGGTGTTTGTCGCCGCACAAGGGAATACCGTGGCAACAATGAACCCGGAGTTCCAAGCGATGATTGCGCTAACGCATTAAGCGGCCGTCGCACCGTAGGCCCGCCGCGGGTTTAACGGCCTGAAGCGGCCTATACACTCGTTAGCCGCCACCGGTAACAGGCGAACGCTTTGCGCAACTGCGCCCCCCCCCCCCACCTGGCGGGCAGAAGGACTATCGTGTGCATGTCCCTGGCGGCAGAAGGACTATTTGCCCGCCAGCGGCGACACAAACACCACGCCCATATCCCAAGGCTGCTCAATCCAAGTGTTCTGCGGAATATCGATGATGTAATCATCCACCAGCGGTCGGCCGGCTGGTTTGGCGAAAATGGTGACAAAATGCGCCTTGGGGTACATCTCGCGAATCGCTTTGGCGGTCCCGCCGGTGTCCACCAGATCGTCAACCACGATACACCCTTCGCCGTCCCCTTCCGCGCGTTTTAACACGTTCAAATCGCGCTGGTTGTCGTGATCATAGCTGGAGATGCACACGGTATCCACATGGCGGATGCCCAGCTCGCGGGCCAGCAATGCGCCCGGCACCAGACCGCCACGGCTGACCGCAATAATCCCATTCCATTGTTCAGCGGGCAGCAGGCGTTTGGCCATGGTACGCGCATGGATTTGCAACATGTCCCAGGTAACGACGTATTTTTCGCTCATAAATTCAGTCCCAGCCGGCTTGGGTCGGCTTAAAAAGTCTCAGGGGAAAAAAAGGTTGCGCGGGATTATAGAGACGCAGCCGTCTAAATACCAGTATCTCCCCCTTTTTAACCTCAGTTTCACCCTCTGGTAAAGTAAAGTGGTATTCTGGGTTGACTCGGGTTGCTCCGCTGCTGGCCGCTCGCCGCCGCCAGCGCGGTTTTTACGATATCACAGGAGTTTTTTATCGTGTCTGAATTGTCTCAACTTACGCCCCAGCCGCTGTGGGATATCTTCGCCAACATTTGCGCAATCCCACACCCGTCCTACCATGAGGAAGCGCTGGCCACGCATATCCTACAGTGGGCGCAGGGAAAGGGTCTGTTCGCCGAACGCGACCAGGTTGGCAATATCCTGATTCGCAAGCCGGCAACGCCGGGTTATGAAAATCGCCGTCCGGTGGCGATGCAGGCGCACCTGGACATGGTGCCGCAGAAAAACAGCGATACCACTCATAATTTTACCCAAGATCCCATCCAGCCTTGGATAGACGGCGAATGGGTCAAGGCGCGCGGCACGACGCTCGGCGCCGATAACGGTATCGGCATGGCGTCGGCCCTGGCGGTGCTGGCCGACGACAGCGTAGAACATGGTCCGCTGGAAGTGCTGCTGACCATGACCGAAGAAACCGGGATGGAAGGCGCTTTCGGCCTGCAGCCCGGTTGGCTGCAGAGCGAGATCCTCATCAATACCGACTCCGAAGAGGAAGGCGAAATCTATATGGGCTGCGCCGGCGGCGTTGACTTCAAAACCCAGCTGCCGCTCAGCCGCGAAACGGTGCCGGCCGGATATCACAAGGTGCGGGTGGCCTTGACGGGTTTAAGAGGCGGCCACTCCGGCGGCGATATCCATCTGGGGCTTGGCAACGCCAATAAGCTGCTGGCCCGCTTCCTGGCGGATTTTTGCGCTACGCTGGACATTCGTCTGCTGGATATTAACGGCGGAACGCTGCGCAACGCCATTCCGCGCGAAGCGTTTGCTATCCTGGCGCTGCCGCGCGAGGATGTCGACACCCTGCGCGCCCAGGCGCGTGCCTATCTGGCGATGATTGAGAGCGAATTGGCGGCAGTCGAGAAAAAAACGGTGCTGGACGTCAGCGACAGCCAGCACGACGGGCAGGCGCTGACCAAAGCCTGCGGCGACCGGCTTATCGCGTTGCTCCATGCGATGCCGAACGGCGTTATTCGGATGAGCGATGACGTGAAAGGCGTCGTTGAAACCTCGCTAAACGTCGGCGTAGTGTCGATGGATGCTGACAAAGCCGAAATCCGCTGTCTGATCCGCTCGCTTATCGACAGCGGCAAGCTGCAAGTGGAAGGGATGCTGCATGCGCTGGGACGGCTGGCCGGCGCCACCACGGTTGCCAAGGGGAGCTATCCCGGATGGAAACCGGACGCCAACTCGCCGGTGATGCATGTGGTGCGCGATACCTATCGGCAGCTGTTTAACAAAACGCCCAATATTCAGGTCATCCATGCGGGTCTGGAATGCGGGCTGTTCAAAAAACCCTACCCCGATATGGATATGGTTTCCATCGGGCCGACCATTACCGGTCCGCATTCGCCGGATGAACAAGTGCATATCGCGAGCGTTGGCCAATACTGGACGCTGCTGACCGCGCTGCTAAAAGCGATTCCCATCAAGGCATGAACCAGCCCGGCGCTGGCCTGGTAGCCGGCGCCGGACACTATCTTTTACGTAGCCTATCAACCCGCCGGCCCCGACGCCCAGAGCGACCCACTTATGGGTCAGAGGGTGACGTTTTCACCGCCCGCGCCTGAGGCGTGTGGCCAGTGGCCGCTACTGGCCTAAAGGGAGGGGGGTTCCGCTCCTCTTCCCAATTCAGCAGCAATTGACGTTCCAGCTGCGGATCCATTAACATGACATGTAACCCCACCAGCCGAACGCCGCGATCACCGCGGCGCTGTTCCCAGGCCTGACGCGCGATGGCTATCAGATCCGTTTTATTAAGCCGCGGCCAGACATGCTCTTGCGTCGTCTGCTGAAAATCGGCGAACTTAAGTTTAATACCTTGACGGGCAATCTGTAGATCGGGACGCACCCGGGCGAGGCGCCGCTCCAGCTCGGGGTAGAGGTGGTCGATAATATCCTCGCACGCTTCCCAGCGGGTGATATCTTGCGCCAGGGTGCGTTCGACGCCGACCGACTTGCGCAGCCGGTCGGCGGACACTTGCCGTTCATCAATGCCGTGCGAGCGTTCCCAAATTACCCGGCCGAATTTGCCAAATTGGCGCAGTAGCGTCGCCAAATCAAATTGCTGCACGTCGGCGCAGGTGACAAGCCCCATCTCGCCGAGTTTTTTGGCGGTCACCTTGCCGACGCCCGGGATCTTCGCCAACGGCAGTTGCAGCAAGAACGCCGGCATGGCGGCAGGGGTAATGACATATTGGCCGTTGGGTTTATTGAGATCGGAGGCGATTTTCGCTAAAAACTTAACCGGCGCCACGCCCGCCGAGGCCGTTAGCCGCAGCTCATCGGCAATCTCCTGACGGATAGCGCGCGCCATCAGGGTGGCGGAACCATCGCAGCAATCGCTGTCGGTAACGTCCATAAACGCCTCATCCAGCGACAGCGGCTCGATGAGCGAGGTATAGCGGGCGAAAATGGAGCGGATATGATCCGAAGCCTCTTTATACACCGCCATGCGGCCGGGGATCACCGTCAGATGGGGGCAGAGTTTTAGCGCCATGGCGGTGGACATAGCGCTATGCACGCCATAGCGCCGCGCCGGATAATTGGCGGTACTGATGACGCCGCGGCGATCGGCGCTGCCGCCGATCGCCAGCGGGATGTCGCGCAGGTGCGGATTATCGCGCATTTCGACCGCGGCAAAAAAGCAGTCCATATCGACATGTATGATTTTACGCATCCTGCCCCCTTAACCTGTACAAGTATGGGTCTTCCCCTGTTGTGGTGGCTAAGGGCATTATGATGGCAGTCTTGATTTTTGAGGAGTCTGCCATGGACGAAAAGTCCCTCTATGCCCATATCCTTAACCTGTCCGCACCGTGGCAGGTACAATCCCTTTCTCTTGATGAAAAATCTGGATCAGTGACGGTAATTGTCGGCATTGCCGAGTACACACAACTGGCCTGCCCAACCTGCGGTAAATCCTGCTCCATACATGATCACCGGCGTCGTAAATGGCGTCACCTCGATACCTGTCAGTTCACCACGCTGGTTGAGGCTGATGTCCCCCGCGTTGACTGCCCCTAGCACGGTTGCCAGACACTGCCTGTTCCCTGGGCAGGGTCAGGCAGCCGCTACACCTTGTTGTTCGAAGCCTTTGTTCTTTCATGGCTGAAAGTCAGCACCGTGGATGCTGTCAGAAAGCAGCTCAAACTCAGTTGGAATGCCGTTGACCGCATCATGATGCGCGCAGTCAAACGAGGCTTGGCCCGGATAAAACAACCCTTATCCGCCCGTCACCTCTGCGTGGATGAAGTCGGGTTCAAAAAAGGACACCAGTACGTCACCGTTATCTCTGACAGGCAGGGACACGCTTTGCAACTGACCGACAACCGCGGTGTAGAAAGCCTTGCCAGTTATCTGCGCAGCCTGAGAGATCACCAGCTTGATGAGATAAAAACGCTGTCTATGGACATGAACATGGCCTATATCAGTGCAGCCCGCATCCATCTCCCCAATGCCGTCGATAAAATCGCTTTCGATCACTTCCATGTGGCAAAAATGTTGTGCGCCGTCGTTGATAAAACCCGTCAGGCTGAGATGAAACAGATCCCGTCGTCAGACAGGAAAGACGTCCACCGCTCAAGCTATCTATGGTTTTACAGCAAACAAAATCGCCTCGGGTGCCGGGCATGCTGGTTCCGGTCATATCCGATCACTGATTCCGATTTCACCCGATCACTAATTCTGATTTCATCCGATCACTAATTCCGGTCACCCGATCAGCGATTCCGATTCTGTCCGATCGCTCATCTTCTGTTCCGCCATACTCTGGAGACTTTTAGCTTCCGGGGGCATGGCACGTAAAAAGAAGAAAGCGAGAACGGAAATGTGCATCTATATTAATGTCTTACGTATGAAATTCGAGCAGCGTCGCTCGAATCGCACTATCGCAGCAGCGCTCGGCATAGGCTGTACTACCGTGCACGATATCCTCGTCCGATTCACGGTAGCTAACCTGGTCTGGCCATTCCCGGCGGAACTGTCCCCCGTCGACCTCGACCGCCTGCTCTATCCCGGCAAATCCGGAAAAGTTATCAATACATTACCCAGCTGGCTTGATATCGATACTGAGTTAAGCCGCAAGGGCATGACCAAGCAGCTGCTCTGGATGGAATATCAGTCCGCCGTGGGCGGTGATGTCCTCGGTTACTCACAGTTTTGTGCACTGTTCCGTGACTGGAAAAAGAAGCAGCGGCGTTCCATGCGCATGGAGCACAAGGCTGGCGAAAAGCTCTTCATCGACTTCTGTGGCCCCACCGTACCTATCGTCAACCCTGCGACCGGTAGCGTACGCCAGGCCGCTATCTTCGTCGCTGCCATGGGCGTGTCAGGCTATGCGTATATCGAAGCCTGCGAAGGCCAGGACATGGCATCGTGGCTCAACGCCAATAGCCGCTGCCTGCACTTCATGGGTGGGGTTCCGGAGCTGATGATACCTGATAATCTGCGCAGTGCTGTCAGCACCTCTGACCGCTATGAGCCGGTTATAAACCAGAGCTACCAGGCGCTGGCAAATCACTATGAGACAGTGGTGCTACCGGCACGCCCGAGAAAACCGAAAGACAAGGCGAAGGCGAGCCTGTTTAGAAATTTGTGTATTTGCCTGATTTTGATATGTTCAATCCAACATCAAAAACAGGTTAATTTATGGACGAAAAACAGTTGCAGGCTCTGGCTAACGAACTGGCCAAAAATCTCAAAACCCCTGAAGATCTCAATCACTTCGATCGGCTGCTGAAAAAAATCAGCGTCGAAGCAGCTCTCAATGCCGAAATGACCCATCACCTCGGCTACGATAAAAATCAGCCTAAACCGGGGACCAACGCCCGCAACGGCTATTCCACAAAAACCGTTACCACTGGCGATGGCCCGCTGGCGCTGCGTACTCCGCGCGATCGTGACGGTTCCTTTGAACCGCAACTGGTGAAGAAGAACCAGACCCGGATTACCGGGATGGATAACCAGATTTTATCGTTGTACGCTAAAGGGATGACCACCCGCGAGATCGCCGCCGCGTTCAAAGAGCTGTATGACGCCGATGTCTCGCCGGCGCTGGTCTCAAAGGTCACCGATGCGGTCATGGAGCAGGTTGTCGAATGGCAAAACCGGCCTCTGGATGCAGTCTATCCCATTGTTTATCTTGACTGTATCGTTCTAAAAGTCCGGCAGGACAGCCGCATCATCAACAAATCTGTGTTCCTGGCGCTGGGCATCAACATCGAAGGCCAGAAAGAGTTTCTAGGTATGTGGCTGGCCGAAAATGAAGGCGCAAAGTTCTGGCTGAACGTGCTGACAGAGCTGAAAAACCGCGGCCTGAACGATATCCTTATCGCCTGCGTAGACGAGCTGAAAGGTTTCCCTGACGCTATTAACGCGGTGTATCCGGAGGCGCGGTTCCAGCTGTGTATCGTGCATATGGTGCGCAACAGCCTGCGGTTCGTCTCCTGGAAGGACTACAAGGCCGTCACCCGCGACCTGAAAGCTATCTATCAGGCCCCTCGGAAGAAGCCGGCTTGCAGGCGCTGGAAGCGTTCTCCAGTGCCTGGGACATCCGCTACCCGCAAATAAGTCGAAGCTGGCAGGCAAACTGGGCCAATCTGGCCACGTTCTTTGCCTACCCAACGAACATCCGCAAGGTGATCTACACGACCAACGCCATCGAGTTGTTAAACAGCGTGATCCGGCATGCCATCAAAAAGCGCAAGGTGTTCCCGACCGACGACGCAGTGAAAAAGGTGGTGTGGCTGGCGATACAGGCGGCCTCACAGAAATGGACAATGCCTTTGAGGGACTGGCGCATGGCAATGAGCCGCTTTATTATCGAGTTCGGTGACCGCCTGGACGGTCACTTCTGAGAAAAGGCATTTACACAGAATCCGGTACGGGCTCGCCTTTCCTGCAAAGAGCCAGCTCGCCGGACCGTGACGATAATAGACACGGCCCGGCACCCTCGCATTAAGACCGCCTGTCCGTCACTTTCGGCAATCAGCCGGTCCGTTGATTATGGCAATCAATCTGTCCCTTCACCTCGACAAAAGGTCTATCCGTTAACCTCAACAATCAGATAAAGTCATCATCGTCATTGCTAAAATCGTCAGCACCGAAATCGTTATAATCTGTATTGCTGCCGTCATCCGTTTGATCAAAAAAATGGCTGTCGGAGACGTTATTGAACGTATCGAGATTATCGGCATTAAAGTCTTGATTGAGTAACGGGTCGCTAGCGCCGGAAAGCGATGCGGCGGGATCATTGATGATGTTAACAATCTCTTGCGGTGCGGAATGATGGAACATGTTGGTGAGCATATTCCCCAGCACCACCCCGCCGGCGACGCCCGGGCCGTTTGTAGCGCGCCGGACAGAAAACCCCCGCCGTGCGGAGCATTGTACGGCTGCGTATAGCCGCTGTAGCCTGCCTGCTGCTGCTGCTGCTGCTGCTGCTGCTGCTGCTGGGAAGAGGAGCCCCAAGCGGATGCCCCCGGCTGCTGAGGCGGTTGACTGCCCCAGGTCGCTGCCCCCGGTTGCTGGCGGCCCGCGCCGAACAGTCCACTGAGAAAGCCGCCGCTGGCGGGGCGCTGCTGTGCCGCCGCCTTCAATTGCGCCACTTCATTTTGCAGTTGCTGCACTTGCTGACCCAGCCGGTTCAGCGCGGCTTCCTGAATCAAGATGGATTGTGCCATATAATAAGGAGCCGCGGGCTGTTGCTGAACAAAACCCTGAATCTGCCGGTCCGCCTCGACATCACGAGGGCCTGCGCTTTGTTCCGCCTGCTTCAGACGTTGAAACAGGCCTTCGATAAGACGTTGCTCTTCAGATTGCATAAGTCAGGTTCCCATTAATGATGTGCCAAAGTGGCCGTGACGGCCTAGCGTTAAATTTAGCCTTATCCCGCCGAGGCGGAAAGGCCCCCCGCGTAAAGGTTTATGGGAAATTGTTACCAGTTGGCATCCACGGCGAACGCTAACCCCCCCCCCCCCCCGACCGACGCGAGTGGGAGCAAACTGTGGTCTTTTTTGTGCTACCATTGCCGCCAATGACCGCCTATTTTGCCGCCAGAGAGAGTGTTTTTTATGGCCGAATTCAACCGTCCCGTCTTAACGTTGCCCAACGGCGCCGACAAACTGCTGCTTCATTCATGCTGCGCCCCGTGCTCGGGAGAGGTCATGGAAGCGATCACCGCTTCAGGCATTGATTACACGATTTTCTTCTACAACCCCAACATTCACCCGCAGCGGGAATATCTGATCCACAAGGACGAGAATATCCGCTTCGCGCAGAAGCATAAGGTGCCGTTTGTTGATGCCGATTACGACAGCGACAATTGGTTTGCCCGTGCCAAAGGCATGGAACAGGAACCGGAGCGGGGTATCCGCTGCACCATGTGCTTCGATATGCGTTTTGAACGTACCGCGCTCTTCGCCGCTGAAAATGGTTTCAGCGTGATTTCCAGCTCGCTCGGTATTTCCCGCTGGAAAAATATGCAGCAGATTAACGAATGCGGCAGGCGTGCCGCGGGCCATTATAACGGTATCACTTATTGGGAATATAATTGGCGTAAACAGGGCGGCTCCGCGCGAATGATTGATATCAGTAAGCGTGAGCGTTTCTATCAACAGGAATATTGCGGTTGCATTTATTCTTTGCGCGATACCAATAAACACCGTCGTTCGCAGGGCAGGGATATTATCCGTATCTGCACTAAATATTATGGCGACGAAGAATAATCTTGGTTGATGCCCTATTAACCTTGTGAAGCGGCTAAATTTATTACATTACTCGCCGATGACCCGGTGGACACATCAGACCTGCGGCGTTGTCCGCGTGGCTCCAGCAGTGGGCCGTCGAGAAATTGCGCATTGCGCCGATGTGCGCATTTTCTCCTGGCAGCGCGCCGCTCATTCAGGCGCGTTGGCGCGGGGTAACTAAAGGCAGGCCGCCGGGCGGCAAATATCACCGGTAAAAAGCGCAGTCCCGATAGCCGGCGTGAGCGTCCGTCATGCCGGGAACCGCGCCAATCCTATTAGCGGGCGCACGATGGTAATGCGCAGCACGTTATTATAAACAGGATGTTAAAAATGTTATTTGCATGAGTGATATTGACAGGGGATGATAATAGCTGTTTAATTTTCCCTATACCGAGACGGTTTTAATGATGACACCCGCTCGCCGCTGCCGGTAAATGTCATTCATACCCTATTTAATGCATTTCATTCCCTCTTCCTGACAACTCATTCCCGTTTTGCTCCCGTTGGCGCCAAATGATCTTATAGTGCCCGCAATAACCCTTAGGGGAATAAATTCATTTTTTGAATTGTTTATGCGAGGCAAAGCATGATAACGCAATCATCCCGATTCATTCGTTGGTTTACCCTGGCTGGCACCATTATTACCCAGTTTGCTCTGGGGTCGGTGTATACTTGGAGTTTGTTTAATGGTCCCCTGGCGCAGAAATTGGGTCAGCCCATTAGCCAGGTGGCTTTCGCTTTTGGCTTGCTGAGCATGGCGATGGCGGTGGCGTCGACCACCGCAGGTAAATTTCAGGAGCGCTTTGGCGTGCACAAAGTCACGATCGGCGCCGGCGTATTGCTGGGCATCGGACTTTGCCTGACCGGGTGGTCCAATTCCATTATCATGCTTTGGCTGTGCGCCGGAATTTTAGTCGGACTAGCGGACGATATCGGGTATCTGTTGACGTTGTCTAACTGTGTTAAATGGTTTCCCGAACGCAAGGGCCTGATTTCTGCCTGCGCTATTGGCGCCTATGGGTTGGGCAGTCTGGGCTTCAAATACATCAACAGCCAGCTGCTGGACCGCTATAGTCTGCCGTTGACGTTTGCATTATGGGGCGGTATCGCAGTGATAATGGTCGTGGCCGGCGCTCTTATGATGAAAGACGCGCCGCGCCAGGAAGTCCGGCAGCGTGCCGGGGTCCGGGATTACACCTTGGCCGAATCCATGCGTATGCCGCAATATTGGTTATTGGCGCTGATGTTTGTTACCGCCTGTATGAGCGGGTTATATGTTATCGGCGTTGCCAAAGATATCGGCGAGAATCTGGTCCATTTATCGACGGCGGTGGCGGCCAATGCGGTCACTATTATTGCCGTCGCCAATCTTAGCGGGCGCCTGGTGCTGGGCGTCCTGTCCGATAAAATGTCCCGCCTTCGGTTCGTCTCACTGGCCCAGGTCATCGCCATGGCGGGGATGAGCATGCTGTTATTCGTTCATCCGCTTTGTTGAATAAATCCGAAATTTGTGACGACTTCCTCCCTATCAGGGCGATTGTTACATGATGCGGACGCTGTTTGGCATTCCTAACAGCGTGATCCGGTTAAGCGCTTTGACCATTGCCATAGCCTCACCTACCTGCGCGTCATAGTCATGCAGACTCAGATGACCACCCAGAAGTGTTTTAAACCGGAACATGGCCGTTTCAGCCAGTGAACGCCGGTGATAACCTACTTTCTTTTTCCAGGTATCGTTATTGCCGCTCAGATGCTGATTTGCCACCGCATGGTTACGCTCATGGTATCGAGCTGGCCAATATTGCGCACCACTTCGCGGTGGGATAAGCGGCTTTATTTTTTTCCTCAGCAGAGCATCATGACAGTAACGCGTATCGTAAGCACTGTCAGCCGACGCTTCCCTGATTTTCCGGTGGGTTTGGTTAATCAGCCCGGGCAGCGCCTGCGCATCTGTCGTACCACTTAGCGATAAATCGGCACAGATAATTTCATGTGTCGCGCTATCTACTGCCAGATGAAGCTTGCGCCATACTCTGCGCCTCTCAGCCCCATGCTGCCTGACTTTCCATTCGCCTTCGCCGAAGATTTTCAGGCCGGTGCCATCGATGACCAGGTGTGAGATTTCGCCGCGGGTTGGCGTTTTTATGCTGATGTCGACGGTTTTTGCTCGTCGGCTGACCAGAGAGTAATCTGGGCAGCGCAGCGACAGCCCCATCAGTTTAAAAATCGCGTCAACGAAACCCTGTAACGCCCGGAGCGAAAGGTTAAACACGCGCTTTATCATCAGAACCGTGGTAATGGCCATATCGGTGTAGTGAAGCGGCCGGCCACGATGTTCAGGTGGTGTACTCTCAGTCCATGCAGCAATGGCAGACTCATCAAGCCATACTGTCAGGTCCCCCCGCTGCCTGAGCGCATTGTTGTATGCGGGCCAATTGGTGATTTTAAACTTTTGCTTTGCCATGGGGACCTGATGTTGAAACGAATGTAGTGATCAGAGCCGCCAGTCACCTAAAAGTTCGATTTATTCAACAAAGCCTCGTTCATCTTAACGAGACACTGTTCTTTATCTCACTGGCCTGCGTGGCGTTCAGTTTTGGTGGGACCATTACGGTATACCCGTCGCTGGTCAGCGATTTCTTCGGACTGAATAATCTAACCAAGAATTACGGTATTATTTATCTGGGTTTCGGCGTGGGTAGCATTATCGGCTCCCTTGTGGCGTCGCTGTTCGGCGGATTTATGGTGACGTTCCAACGGATAGCGGCTCTGCTGGTGATCGCGTTGATGATTTCGCTGACCCTGCGCCAGCCGGGGGCTGTCGATAAGCGCGGCTACCTTTTAGGGCATGCCCACGGCGAATAACAACCTGCCCCGGCCTCCGGTCGGCGGGCTTTTGCCATTATCGCCGGTCTTGGCATGCGCCGCGCCATTATCGCAGGCCTTGGTCCGCACTGCGCCGTTACGGCTGGCCTTGGCTTGCGCCGTGCCGTTACCACCGACCTCGTCTTGCCCCAAGCCGCCGGCGCCGGCTGGGGCTGAGCGCCTTTTATCAATTTGCTGCTAGGCTTACTGATAGTGCTTTAAACAGTAAGGTTTTATAAAATTAGTAAGGAGCCTATCGTGGCCTATGAGCAAATAATGCCGTTATCCTCCCTGTCGCAAATGACTCCTTGCAAAATAACCGTCGGAAAGACCGATATACTGGTAATCCGCCGCGGTGAAGAGGTCTATGCCCTGGAAGCCACCTGCCCGCACTCCGGCGCGCCGCTGGAAAAGGGGGCGCTGTGCGAAGACAAACTGGTCTGCCCGTGGCATAAATCGGTGTTCGCCATCACTGAAAGTCGCCCGGGCTCTCTGCTGGAACCGCCCTCACTGCGGGCACTGAAACGCTTCCCGGTGAAGGTGGAGCAAGATGCCGTCTGGATCGACCCGCAACCGCTTGACGAAGCCACTCCCTTGCAGGCGGCGGATAAACAGCCTACCTATGTGGTATTGGGCCCCGGCGCCGGCGGTAGCGCGGCGATAAAAGCGCTGCGTGAGAATGGTTTTACCGGCAGGCTGGTGGTGGTTGAACGTGAAAAACAGGCCCCCTACGATCGTACCGCGCTATCGAAATTTGTGCCGCAGGGCGATATGGATATCCACGACGTGCCCTCCCTGCTGCCGGAATCCTACTATCAGCAACAACAGATAGAGCGCATCAATGGCAATGTGGAAGAACTGGACAACCAGCGCCATCGTTTACGTCTGGAAGACGGTAAGACCCTTTCCTATGATCGTTTACTGTTAGCCACCGGCGCCACGCCGCCGCGCCGGACCTGCCTGGCAAAGCGCTACGCGGCGTGGAGGTATTGCGCAGCTGGGAACAGGCGGCGACGCTGGTTGCCACCGTCGAGCGGGAGCACCGGCTGGTCATTATCGGCAATAGCTTTATCGGTATGGAGGTGGCGGCGGCGCTGCGTAAACAAGCCGTAGAGGTCACGGTCGTTTCGCCCCATCCTTTACCGTTTGAAAAACAATTCGGTACCGAGTTGGGCCGCTTTTTCCGCCGCCGTCACCAGGAGAAAGGCGTCACCTTTGTCGACGGCGATCCGGCCGCTTTTGAAGGGGAAAAAGCGTCAGCGCGGTGACACTGAAAGACGGCCGACGTATTGATGCGACGCTGGTTCTGCTGGCGACGGGCGTGGCGCCGGCGACTCGATTCATCCACGATCTGCCGCTCAATGACGACGGCAGCCTGACCGTTGACCGGACGATGAAGGTGTCCGCAGACATTTATGCCATCGGTGACATCGTAACGTTCCCGCTGGACGGCAATCCTACCCGCATTGAACACTGGCGCGTGGCGCAGCAGCACGGACGTGTCGCCGCCGGTGCGATGATGGATAAGCCACACCCCTATGATGCCGTACCCTTTTTTTGGACCCAGCATTACGGCGTTCGCTATGAATATTTGGGCCATGCCGCTAAATGGGATCAGCAGGAAATTATCGGCTCGCCGGATGAGGATAACTTCGTCTCGCTGTATGGCCTGAAAGGAAATCTGGTGACGGTCGTGGCGGTCGGCCGGATGCGCACGACCGGCGTGCTATTGATTAAAATGGGCGAAAAACTCGGTTTTACCGAGGCGCAGCGCATCGTCGCCGACACCCACGAAGCGGAAAGTTGACCGCGCGCCGGCGCCGTAGCGGCAATGCCCGCGGCCTTCGCGGCGCCGATTCCCTTTACCGTAGCGCAAAATTTTGCCGGCAAACATGTGCGCCGCCATAGGTCGATGATATGATGCGCTGCCGGCACGCAACGGGGCGGCGACTCTCCGCCTCATCCTGCTCCGGCCCAGGGACGATGAACGTTCTCGTCCGCTATTTCAGGTAAGGAAAAGGACAGACAGGCAATGACACAGCCCCTATTTATGGTTGGTGCGCGCGGATGCGGCAAGACCACGGTGGGTCAGGCATTAGCGCGGGTATTGGGATATGCATTTACCGATACCGACGAGATGTTGTGGCGGTCTACCGGCAAGACTGTGGCAGAGATCGTCGCTGACGAAGGCTGGGCGGGCTTTCGGGCAAGGGAGAGCGAAATCCTGACAAGCGTTATGCAAGGGCAAACCGTGGTGGCCACGGGCGGCGGTATTATTTTATCGGCGGCTAACCGACATTTCATGCGCGCGCGCGGCACCGTGGTGTATCTGCACGTGTCGGCGCAGGAGCTTGCGCACCGTCTACAGGCGTACCCCGATGAGGAGCAGCGGCCCAGTTTGACGGGGAAACCGATGATTGAAGAAATCGCCGACGTGCTCGCCGCACGTGAAAAACTCTATCAAGAAGCGGCACACCACATATTGGACGCCAGTCAGGCGCCGGACGATGTGGTCTACGCCATTTTACAACAGCTCTATCCCAGCGCGGCGAGTTGATAATCGGGCGACTTGGGGAGGCGTGATGAGAGGTTAATCGCTTCAGCCGACGAGGCGCGGGGTGTTGGCTATACTTACCTTACGTGAGCACAACTATAAGGAAGTAACTATGGCAAGCAAACCTCCCTATCCGCGCGAAGCGCACATCGTTAAAAAAGAGAAGGGGCCGGCCGGCAAGAGCAAAACCGTCTATGAGTTGCGTGCCGACCATCCCCATCCCAATACCCTTATCAGTGAACACGACACTGAGCAAGAAGCGCTGGATTCCAAAGAGCGCTATGAGGATGAAAGCAAAAGCTGATCTTCCGGCGGCAGGACCTCGCGTCCTGCCGTTTCTACACGCTTTCCACCGTCGCGCATCACGCTTTGTCACATCATCGGCGTAAAAGATAATTCATGCTACTCTGCTGCCGTCATGGCCCAATAGGGTCAAGTGGTTGAGAATGAAGCGTATTGCTCGCGCGCGGGTCGTTATCGTTAAGATCAACACGATAGTGTTTAAATTTCTAATTAATAGCGATAAACCGATATGTGTGAGGCAGCCGGCGCACCGCGGACGGGGCGCGCAAACCGGTGAAATATTGTCTTGACGCCGACGCGCAGGCGATGAATGATAAAAACTCCGACATCAGTTCACCTGCAAAAAAATAACATTATGTCGACATTGGAAAACGCCGCCGCGGTGTTAACGTTGTTCGTCCAGCTGGGTACGGATGCGCTGCCGGAAAGTCTGTCCTTCAGCGACATGGCCCGTCGTCTCCCCTTGCCAAAAAGTACGCTTTCCCGGCTGCTTATCGCAATGGAATCGCAGGAACTGCTCGCGCGGGATCCCCACAACCGCCATTACCGGGTCGGCCACCTGCTGCGCTCATTGAGCCCGCCTGCACCGCAGAGCGGGCCGGCTACGCTTGCTGAGCGGTCGGCAGAGCGTTGTTGGCCTGTTTTTCCGAGCGGGAAGTCATAGCGCGGTTGATGCCACGCCAGGGTAGGCTGGGGGGATTTAATCAGCCCGGCATTGTCCGCTTGCTGCAGCGATTGTCATTGGGGCGCGGGCAGGGCTGTGACTTCAATCGCAATGAAACCCGCTCGGGTTACAGCGCGCTCGCAACGGCGCTGGCGGACAGCGAGCGGAGTGAGCAGATCGGCTTATGTCTGTCTTTCGTGAACGCCGGCGATAAAGGTGCCTTCCCGACCGATAAGTTGGCGGGTTTGCAGTTCGCTACGCGGATGATTGCCCAACGAATCTATCAGTAAATCGGCGGCGCAAAATTTGTTTGTCCCGGCCGGGGTTTTTGTAGAAAAAGGCGTGACGCCCGCCGAGTCGCCTTTTACACTGGTATGACATTAATTGATTAGGAAAAGACCGATGCTGAAGGTGAATGACTATTTTGCAGGGAAAGTGAAGTCCATTGGATTCGACGCCGCCAGCACGGGCCGTGCCAGCGTTGGCGTTATGGAGGCAGGGGAGTACACCTTTACCACCGGCCAGCCGGAAGAAATGACGGTTGTTAGCGGCGCGCTTAAGACGCTGCTGCCCGGCGCCAACGATTGGCAGGTTTTTATGCCGGGGGGAGTCGTTCTACGTGCAGGCACACAGCGAATTTTGCCTGCAGCTGGCGGAAACCAGCAGCTATTTATGCAGGTATCTTAGCCACTCGCGCTGAACGGGTTGGCGCAAGGCCTGCGCCGTCCCGTCCACCGTTGACGCCGCTGGGCCGAGAGGGGGCAATCTTTGCTCTCATCCCGCTTCGTTCGCGCCAGGCATACGACATTGCGTAACCTGCGCTGGCCGCGAGCCCGGCGGCATTGCCGCCTCTGCGCCGCCGCGTCCTGAAGCAATCGGTTAGGGCCATCGCCGCGCCGATTCGTCTCAGGGTTAACCGGCGGGCGGGTCAACCGTGCTTTTTCCCTGCGGCCGCCTCGGTTAGCCCTGACGCTGCGGCCTCGCCTCCCAGCCCCGCAATCAGCTCAGTGATTAAAGCCGCCAATTCACCGGTCATGAGGGTAAAATCGGCGTCGAAACGGGCGGCAAAATGGTCGCGATCGATATCATCATTTTGCTCGCGTAGCGTATCGGCGAATTTTAACCGTTTAACCGTGCCATCATCGCCCAGCACAAACTGCACTCGCTCCCGCCAATCCAGCGCCAGCTTGGTCACCAGCTTGCCTGCCTCGATATGCACCGCGATTTCGTCGCTGGACAAATCCTGCTTTTTACAGCGAACGATGCCGCCTTCTTCCAGCAGCGCTTTTAGCTCAGCCTCATCTTGCATGGCGAAGCCGGCGGCAGGATCGCCGTTGCGTACCCATTCGGTCAGGGTCATTTCAATCGGTTTTTCCATAGTCAGCGGCACCACCGGCAACGAGCCGATAGATTTGCGCAGCAGCGCCAGACAATCTTCCGCTTTTTTGGCGCTGCCGGTGTCGACCAGTACCAGATTATTGACCCGATCCAGCCACAATAACGTTTGGCCAAAACGACTGAAGGCGCGAGGCATCAATGTGTGCAGCACTTCGTCCTTGAGCGCGTCTTTTTCGGTTTTACGCAGTTTCCGGCTTTGTTCATTTTCCAGTTTGTCGATTTTGCCCTGTAGCTCCTGCTTTATCACCGAGGACGGTAGAATTTTTTCTTCCTTGCGCAGGCAAAGCAGGACATGTCCCGGTATCGCATGGGTCAGCACGTCGCTCTTGGCGCCCATGGGCGGAACCCAGCCGGATTTCGCCATATCCTGACTGCCGCAGGGAGTGAAGGCGAAGGCGGACAATTGCTGTTCGATCTGCTCCACCGACAGCTCGATCGGCCGGTTCAAACGGTAAATCATGACATTCTTAAACCACAACATAATAGATATCCCTGACCTGAGGCACCTCAACCGGCGCGATTTGCCAACAAACGCAGCTCGCATGATAACGAATTGCAGGCGCTTCCCCTAGGAAAAAGCGCACAGAGTTGTCCGTATTTGACGTTGAAGCGTGGTGTGTAACGGGCGGGGCAGGCACCGCCTGCGTTTGTCACAGGTTAAAAAAAAGGGCGCTCGGCATACCGAAGGTTCTGGAGAGGAGACCGGGGAGAGGCGCTTGCCGTAGCGCGTTAGAGGTGATTTCGCCTGTTACCGGCGTCGAAAATGCCTGATGATTTTATGATTATTAATTACCTATTAATTTAAGTTTATCAAAAAGCCGTATTACTGATGTAACCCATGCGCCAAGCGATAGCAAAAAGATAATAATTATTATTATAAAATAAATGATTCTCAAAATGCGGTATTCTTGTATTACCGTAAACATAGACTAACTTAATGGCGTAGCATCATTCTACTTTGTAAAAAATAAAGGAGTTAGCTTATGGAAACGCGGGATGTGGCTATCTGCGCCAACCGGGTGTCATGGGGATCACTTTTCAGTGGCGTTCTTACGGCATTCTCTATTTCACTCTTATTAGCGCTGCTCGGTAGCGCACTAGGATTTAGCATGGTCGATCCCTGGGCGCTATCGCTGCTGTTGGCGGTTATCATTAGTGGCTTCATTATTAGTGGTGCATTACGTTTGGCGGGAAATATGCTCGGCGCAGCGGGCAGCGCCGCCGGAAATATCGTTACGGCGGTGGGAAATAATAGCGATGAATTAGCGGGGGCGTTGAACAATGGGTTGGGGAAATTAACCCTGGACGATTCTCTGCCCGCCGATGCGTCGCCAAAAAATATTACCGATGCGCTGCAAAACAGTGAAGTTGAAGCGCTGCATCTCGACTATCTTCAGCGCCAGCTTAAGGAAATACGTGCGGAAGTCAGCCAGGCGGTCGCCGAGGCGATGCGCGCCCCTGAGCGCAGTGAGCAGATTATGGCAGGGCTGGCTGAGAGGTTGAAGTAGCGCACGGATGCCGTAGCCGACGATATCAAGCGCGACGACGTGCATCAGGCGCTGGCCAATAGTAATCGTACTATGACGCCGGAGGCGTTGAATCAGGCGACCGATAAGGTGATGCGCGATAAACAGCAGGCGGCAGAAACGATAAAACAACGGATCGATACGCTGCAGCAGAACGTCAGCCACGCGCGGGAAGATTTGCAGCGCTGGCGCGAGGAAATGAAACAACGCGCCGATAAGGCCGCTGCCGCCAGCGCCAAGTCCGCGCTTTGGTTATTCATTACCCTATTGCAGGGGGCGATAGTCAGCGCCGCCGGCGGCTGGTGGGGAGTAAGAAGTGGCGATCGCTATCACGTTCTCTAACCCTGCCACCGTTGCACGCACGGGGTGATGGGCGCCACAAAGCCAGGCTGAAACGTTACCCCACGGCGGGAATAGCTCAACTTTTTCCGGCGAATATCCTATGCTGATCCCCAAATAGTGCGCCGTGCTGCTTCCTGCCGCTTATCGCGGGGGCCACGGCGCCGGTAGATAACCGAAGCGGGGGCTGGCAACGTGCGTATCGGCATTGATTTGGGGGGTACCAAAATCGAGGTAATAGCGCTGGATGATGAGGGTCAAGCGATATTACGCAAACGGGTCGCGACGCCGCGCGATGATTATCCGGGGACGGTGGAGACCATCGTGGCGCTGGTCGAGCGGGTGGAACAGGAGACAGGCCAGCGCGGCAGCGTCGGCGTTGGTATTCCCGGAACCCTGTCGCCCTATACCGGCAAAGTGAAAAATGCCAATTCAGTATGGCTTAACGGTCAGCGTCTGGATAAGGACTTGCAGACCCGGCTGCAGCGGTCGGTAAGGATGGCCAACGACGCCAATTGCATGGCGGTGCCGGGATGGGTATGAGTACCGTGTTTGCAGTGATAATCGGTACCGGTTGCGGTTCGGGTATCGCCCTTAATGGCAAAGTGCACAGCGGCGGCAATGGCGTGGCGGGGGAGTGGGGACATAATCCGCTGCCCTGGATGGATGAGGATGAAGGGCGCATTAAGCAAAAGGTTCCCTGCTACTGCGGAAAATCCGGCTGTACCGAAACTTTCATCTCCGGCACCGGTTTTATGCAGGATTACGCGAGGCTCAGCGGGCAACAGCGCAGCGGCGCGGAGATCGTCCATCTCGTCGCAGAAGGCGATAAATGGGCTGAGCGGGCGCTGAGTAATTATGAGCGACGGCTGGCCAAGGCCCTTGCGTAGGTAATCAATTTGCTCGATCCGGATGTCGTCGTGTTGGCGGGTGGAATGAGCAATGTCGACAGACTGTACGATTCGCTGCCGAGCTTAATAACGCCTTGGATATTTGGCAACGAATGCCAGACGCCGATTCGTAAGGCGGTTCATGGCGACTCCAGCGGCGTGCGCGGCGTGGCTTTGGCCTCAGGAAGAAGCGCGCTGACTCGCGAACGATGCCAGCGTCACCCGCGCGGCGGCAGGTCGGGTTTACATAGCGCACCGGCGGAGCGTAGGGCTCCCGCCTGAGCGGCTCTCTTCGCGGCGACAGGCACCCGGCACCGCCTCTGGCACCGCCGCCTCGCCTCCGGCAGAGGCGTCAACGGCGGGCGGGGTGCAGTTGCCGTGGGCATAGGTTGCCAACTGCGTCAATAACGGTTCTGGTGGCGTTGCCGCCGGCAGAGGGGCCGGCCGTGCCAATGGTGGGTTGGGTGTCGTTGCCGCCAGCGGTCTCAATCGTCCACATCTTTGACCGGCGCATTGTCCGCCACCGCAAATTGTCGCTGAAGGCGACTGATGCCCAATCCATTAATCTTACTAACTTTTATCTGCACTGGGATACGCTCCTTCATCGCTTCCACGTGGCTTATCACGCCGATCATTTTATCGCTGGCGTTGAGGGTATCCAGCGCGTCCAGGGCGATATCCAGCGTCTGGGCGTCAAGGGTGCCGAATCCCTCGTCAAGGAACAGCGAGTCGATGCCCGTCTTATGACTGATCAAATCCGATAACACCAGCGCCAGACTGACCAGAAAACTCTCCCCGCCTGACAGCGTCCGAGTATCACGTATGGCGTCCGCCTGCCAGGTGTCCATCACTTCCAGCTCCAGCTCTTCGTGCGTTTTGCGTTGCAGTTGATAACGGCCGTGCAGGCGCGCCAACTGCTGGTTAGCCAGATAAATAAGGTGTTCTAACGTTAAACCCTGTGCGAATTTACGAAATTTATTCCCCTCCTTCGACCCGATGAGCTCATTGAGATAGGCCCAATCCTGACAACGGTCGCGGCTCTCTTCTATCTGCCACAGCAGCAGATGCTGTTCCCGCTGTCGCTGTTGATGGCTGCCCAACTGCTGCTGTATTTCCCCTTGCCTGCGGGCAAGTTGGCGCAGTTGGTCATCCAACTCGGCCAGGCGCTCCGCCACCGCGGCGTCATCCTCCTCGGGCGACAGGGTAGGCGGACGGGCGGCCTCCACTGTGCCAGCGCCTCGGCGGCCTGCTGCTGGCGGGCATCAGTACGCTGCTGCTGCGCGTTAAGCCGATCGCGACGTTCGCGCAGCGCATCCCGCTCGCCTGTGGGCAGCAGCGCAGCATCCAGGGCAGCGCTATCGGCAAACGAAGAGGTGCTCAACGCCTGTTGCAGCTGACTTGTGTTGGACGATGCCTGCTGAGCCAGCGTCTGCCGCTGGCGCGCCAGCGCGCTGAGGCTGCCCGCCAGTTCATGCAGCTGACGCTGCGCTGCTTGTAGCTGTTGGCCGGCCTGAAGCTGCGCTTGTCGCAGCCGTTCACCGGTGCGGCGCAGCCGCGCGCCGAACTCGACGGTCGAGACATCGCCGGCCAGGGCGTCGACGCTGCTGTTCAGCGAGGTGATTTGGCTTATTAGCCGCTGCGCCTGTTCATGGCGCTGCTGCCACCTCTGCCACAGTTCCCGGCGAGCATCGAGCCACGCCGCGGTTTGCATCGGCTCCGGCACCGTTAACGCTGCCGCGTCGAGGGCGGCGGCAATCTCCTCGTTAAGCCGCGCGAGATCGGTTTGCTGCTGGGTCAGACTCAAGGTGGAGGCTTGCAGATTCTCCTCCAGGTCGCGTTGCTGCTGACCGTTTAGCGCCAGCGCCGACAGGCTGCGATCGTGGACAAGCTCGGCGGCGCTTAGTGCATCGCGCGCCGACTGCCACGCCAGGGTCGCCTGCTGTAGCTGTTCGAGCCGCTGCGCCGGTTGAGTCTCTTCCCGTTCATAAGCCGCCAGCGCGTCTGCGGCCGCCTGCAGAGTCTCGGGCGTTAGCGTCGCCAGCTCGGGAAGGCGCAGGTTTTCGTCAGGCGCAATCGCCAGTTGCTTTACCGCCTGCCGCCAGCGTTGTTGTAGCTCGTCGCGCTGATGCGCCAAGGCCGTCAGCGTTTCCTCGCCCTGTTGGCACTGCGTAACCAGCAGGTGCAAACGGGTATCCCCCTCGATCTTCGCCGCGGCGCATTGGTCTACCTCGGTCTGCTGCTGCTGCAACTGCTGCTCGGTGCGCCCGAGAGACAACGTCTGATAGGCATTTATCGCTGGATGCTGGGTGGCGCCGCACAGCGGGCACGGTTCACCGGCGCGCAGGGCGCGGCGCTCATCCTCCAGCCGGACAATACGCCGTTCCAGCTCCAGCGTGGTTTTCGTCTGCCTCAGCAGCCGGGTTTTGTCCTCCAGCCTGGCGTACAGCGCCGCTTGCTCCTGGCTTAACGTAAACCGCGTTTGCAGGCGTTGGGACTGCTGCGCCTCCTCCTGCCGGAGCCTATCCGCCAGCCCCGAGAGCTGCGGCAGCAGGGTGGTCAGCAACAGATAATGGGGCTGCTGCCCCTGCCGCCGTTTCCAGCGCGTCTCGAACGTGGTGCCGCTCTGCGCGTGGGCCTGTTCTTCCCGCCGCCGTTGCGCCTCGGCAAAGCTCAAGCTTAGCGCCTCGCGCTGCTGTGCCAGCCGCTGACTCTCCGTTAATCGCTGCTGACCTTCCGTTTGTAAAGCGGTAAGCCGCAACCGTTGCTGCGCCATGCGCTGTTCCAGGTTGCGGCAATGGGTTTGCGCTTCATCGCGGCGAGCGAACTGCTCACGTCACAGCGGGCGCTGCTTACCCCACAGGTGGCATGCGGCATGGCGGTCCAGCCAGTCACTCTCCTCCTGCGCCTGCTGACGAGCCTGCTGCTGTGTCGCCAGAGCCGCGCTTTCCTGACGATGGCGTTGCTGCAGCGGCAGAAGCTGACGCTTGAGGTCCTCTTGTTGTTGCCGCAGCGTGGCGATCTGCTGATCCAGCGGGATAAGCTGCTCCTCTATTATTTGCTGCTGCCGGCGCTGATCTTCCTCGTGCGCTGCCAGTTGTTCATCGGCGAGGCGCAGCGCTTGCGCCAGCGGCTGCAGCCGCGCCTGATCCTGCTTCTGGCGCTATTGCAACTGGGCCAGCTCCCTCTCGGCGCGGGTACAGGCCTGCGCGTCGCGCCGCTGCTGGTCCAGCAAAGGGCGCAACGCCTCCGCCGGCTCCGCCGCGGCAAGGCGAGCCAGATCCGGCGCTGCGGCCTGCAAGGACGCCTGCTGCGTCTGCGCCAGCGCCGTCTGCCGCTGCGCCCGTTCATTCAGCCAAGTCTGATGGCGCTGCGCGTTCAGCCGCTGTTCCTCCTGCTGCCGCTGCGTCAGTTCGTCCTCGAGCGCCGCCTGCTGCTCACCGGTCAGCATTTCAATGGCGCCCGCGCGGGCTTCCCACTGCGCCAACTCGTTGCGGACCGCTTTATTACGTTCAAATACATCGGCGGAGATGCGGCCATAGATATCGGTGCCCGTCAGCTCCTCGAGCAGCCCGGCGCGGCTTTTGGCGTCAGCATTCAAAAACGCGGCAAAATCGCCCTGCGCCAGCAAAATGGATTTGGTAAACCGCGCAAAATCCAGCCCCGTCAGTTCGGCTATCAGGCGTTTTTTATCGCTGATTTTATCCGCCAGAATCAGGCCGTCGCTGATGCGGGCCAGCTCCACTTTCGCTTCCTGCAGATTACCGTTAGGTTGATTTTTCGCCCGGCACTGGCTCCAAAACGCACGATAGCCGACCCCTTTAACGGCAAACTCCACTTCGGCAAGCGCTTCCGCGGTATGGCGTGTCATCAGCTCCGGGCCGGGGTTGTTCTTAAGGCGCGGCGTCTGGTGATAAAGTGCCAAACTGATGGCATCGAGCAGCGTGGTTTTCCCCGCGCCGGTCGGGCCGGTAATGGCGAACAAGCTACTGCGATCAAAGGGGGCGGCGGTAAAGTCGATTTTCCATTCGCCCTGCAGCGCATTCAGGTTTTTTAGGCGCAGCGTCCGAATTTTCATGCTTCCGCTTCCTCCCGGCCATCGTGTACATCGCCGACCACCTGTTCAAACAGGCCCCGGATGCGCTGGCAGCGGGGTTCATCCGGCGCCTCCTCCAGCGCCAGCCGCCGTTCAAACACCTCGCTCACGCTCAATTCTCTAAGCGTCTCCTGCTGTAACGGATGAAGGCCGCTAGACCGCTGCTCGCGGCTGCGGCGCAGCAATACCACCTCTACCGGTAACGGCTCCGCCAACGCCTGGAGATGCTGCTGTATGTCGGTGAGATAGCCGTCGGCCACAACCTCAATGTCCAGCCACACCGGGCGTTCGCCGCGATAATCAGCATAGCCGCGCAACTGCCGCTCTATCTCATCCACAGGGCCTTTGATAAGCCGCATTGGCTGCGTTTCGGGCACCGTCAGCGGCGTTATCCGCGGCGGCAGACCGTCCTGAAAGGTGACCAGATTGACCTGTTTCGGCTGACCCGCTTCATCAAAACTTAGCGGTATCGACGAGCCGCAATAGCGGATGCAGTCATTGCCGCCGATAATCTGCGGCCGGTGGATATGGCCCAGGGCGATATAATCCGCGGGCGGGAACAACCGCGCGGGAAAAGCATCGAGAGCGCCGATGTAAATATCGCGCACCGAGTCGCGGTGGTGCTGGCGCCGACCGTCGTGAGATGGCCGGTGGCGATAATCGGGACCGGGGAGGGGAGCGCGTCGCGCAACCGCTGCGCGCGTTGATACAGCTGCTGATAGCGCTCGGCGATGGCATCAAGCAACGCCTACTGCTTTTCACCTCCCGACAGGCCGCCGCGGCTGACCAGTACATCCCGCGGCCGCAGAAAGGGAACGGCGCACAGCACCGCGCCCGGCGCGCCGTGGCGATCGTCTAGCACCCACACCTGGTCCTCGCCGTTGCCGCCGGCCACAATGCGCGTATTCAGGCACGCCAGCAGCGCGCAGAATTCATTGAGCGTCGCGACCGCGTCATGATTGCCCGCCAGCGCCACCAGACGACAGCCGGTCGGCTGCAGCGACACGGCGAAACGGTTGAATAATTCGCGGGCATAGCTGGGCGGTGTACCGGTATCGAATACATCGCCCGCTACAATTGCTGGTTCCGGTCACATCCGATCACTGATTCCGATTTCACCCGATCACTAATTCTGATTTCATCCGATCACTGATTCCGGTCGCCCGATCAGCGATTCCGATTCTGTCCGATCGCTCATCTTCTGTTCCGCCATACTCTGGAGACTTTTAGCTTCCGGGGGCATGGCATGGCACGTAAAAAAAAGAAAGCGAGAACGGAAATGTGCATCTATATTAATGTGTTACGTATGAAATTCGAGCAGCGTCGCTCGAATCGCACTATCGCAGCAGCGCTCGGCATAGGCTGTACTACCGTGCACGATATCCTCGGCCGATTCACGGTAGCTAACCTGGTCTGGCCATTGCCGGCGTAACTGTCCCCCGTCGACCTCGACCGCCTGCTCTATCCCGGCAAATCCGGAAAAGTTATCAATACCTTACCCAGCTGGCTTGATATCGATACCGAGTTAAGCCGCAAGGGCATGACCAAGCAGCTGCTCTGGATGGAATATCAGTCCGCCGTGGGCGGTGATGCCCTCGGTTACTCACAGCTTTGTGCACTGTTCCGTGACTGGAAAAAGAAGCAGCGGCGTTCTATGCGCATGGAGCACAAGGCTGGCGAAAAGCTCTTCATCGACTTCTGTGGCCCCACCGTACCTATCGTCAACCCTGCGACCAGTAGCGTACGCCAGGTCGCTATCTTCGTCGCTGCCATGGGCGTGTCAGGCTATGCGTATATCGAAGCCTGCGAAGGCCAGGACATGGCATCGTGGCTCAACGCCAATAGCCGCTGTCTGCACTTCATGGGTGGGGTTCCGGAGCTGATGATACCTGATAATCTGCGCAGCGCTGTCAGCACCCCTGACCGCTATGAGCCGGTCATAAACCAGAGCTACCAGGCGCTGGCAAATCACTATGAGACAGTGGTGCTACCGGCGCGCCCGAGAAAACCGAAAGACAAGGCGAAGGCAGTATCAACTGTGCAGCTGGTAGAACGCTGGGTTTTGGCCCGGTTGCGTAAACGTAGGTTCTACTCGCTGGCCGAACTCAACCAGGTGATACTAGAACTCAATTATGAGTTGAATCTGCGCCCGATGCGTCATTACGGCGGACAAAGTCGCCTTGAACGCTTCGAGCAGCTGGACAAACCGGCTCTTGGGCCTCTACCGCCCACACAATGGGAATACAGTGAGTATCTCGTTGCCCGAGTGGGACCTGATTACCACATAGACTACGGCAAAAACTGGTACTCGGTGCCGCATCCGCTGGTTGGCGAGCGCGTTGACGTCATCGCCACCCAACGGCTGGTGCAAATCCACCATAAGGGCGTCTGCGTGGCTACGCACCCTCGCAGCGATAACGCCTATAGGCACACGACTCAGGCGGCGCACATGCCGGCTAACCATAAGGGGCAGAGTCAGTGGACGCCGGAAAGGCTGTGCAGTTGGGCGCTGTCGGTGGGTGTGTGCACACTGAAAGTGGTCGAGTCCATCCAAAAGAGCAAAGCCCATCCGGAGCAGGCTTACCGCTCCGTGCTGGGGCTACTTAATCTGCAACGGCGCTATGAGACGACGCGACTGGAGAAGGCCTGCGCGCTGGCGTTGGAGAAAGGGTGCATTAACCGCTCTTTCATAGCCAACGTATTGAAACACGGTCGTGAAAGTGAGGTCACCCAGGACGGAGCCGGCGTATCAATGCTGGTTCACGAAAACCTCCGAGGTCCGGACAGTTATCACTAAGGAGAATAAATATGGATACACTGTTAATGGCTCTGCGAGAGCTGAAGTTGTCGGCAATGGTCCAGGCGTTGGAGACGCAACGCGAACTCCCGGGGAGTTATGGGGAGCTGGGGTTCGAGGAGCGGTTGTCGCTGATGGTAGAATCGGAAAATTTACATAGAAAAAACAATAACATATGCCGTATTCGACGGCAATCGCAAATGCGCTTGCAGGCAAAACCGGAAGATATCCGCTATATCCCTAGCCGAGGAGTGACACCGGAACAGATGCGAGATCTGCTAGGGGGACAATATCTGAAATATCAGAAAAGCATACTCATCACGGGGCCGACAGGTACGGGCAAAACCTGGCTCAGTTGTGCGCTTAGTGAGCAGGCATGCCGGCAGCAATATAGCGTGCGTTACTGGCGAGTGGGTCGGTTGCTGGCCCATCTTCACCAGTGTCAGGTAGACGGGACCTATCTAAAACAGCTTAAGCAGTTAGAAAAAATAGAGTTACTGATCTTGGACGATGTGGGCCTAGAATCAATAAGTCCGATGCAGGCAACGATGCTGTTGGAGGTGATGGAAGATCGCTACGACAAAAGCAGCAGCATCCTGATCAGTCAACTGCCGGTGAAAAAATGGTATGGACTGATAGAAAACCCCACGACAGCTGACGCGTTACTCGATCGGTCAGTACACCCCAGCTATAGACTGGAACTTAAAGGCGAATCACTACGCAAAGAGCAAGGAGTAGCCAGCACAGGAAAAATAGACTAAACCCGAGTCAGAAGATGAGCGAACACGTGATCGAATATCACTGGAATGGGTGATCGGAAAATATCGGAATAACTGATCGGATGTCGCCGGAACAGCTGATCGGATACGTCGGAATCTGCAACATCAAGGCGTCCACCTGGTGTTCATCCACCTGGCTGATCAGCCACGTCAAAAACGCCTGATGTTCGTCGACGCGGTTTTTGGTGAAAAACGACTGACCCAGATGCCAATCAGAAGTGTGAATAATGCGCATGACGCTCCAGCGGCAAACAAATCGATGGGGCAGTATAAACCGTGACGCCGGCGCCTGTCGTCCGACAGGGGGAATTTTGCGGCGCCGGTTCCCGAAAAGGGGATAAGTCCTCCCGTGCGACCTCTTTCCGCGCTGAGCAACCGCGCGCTTGCTTGCACTCTCCGCCGTTGCCGTGGCGCTATACGCTCCGCCACCCCCTGACGCTCTCGGTTACCCGAAAGGAAACAAGATCCTGCGTAAGGCGCTGACGGCGCGGCTGCGGCGCATTGATTAATAATATTCGCTAATTTTTAGTGGGTTATGGTATTTAGACGTCGTCTGTTGCCGCCGGGTGCCTGCATCAGTTAACGATAAAATCTATTTCTTTTAAGATAAATGAGTTTTAATAAATATGTCACAAAAGTGACGCATAATGCCGGCACCTTAATCATGACGATTTATGGCGGAGAAACGATGGCGAGACGCATACTGGTGGTGGAAGACGAAGTGCAGATTCCGACGTCCGATGAGCCTGTTTAGAAATTTGTGTATTTGCCTGATTTTGATATGTTCAATACAACATCAAAAACAGGTTAATTTATGGACGAAAAACAGTTGCAGGCTCTGGCTAACGAACTGGCCAAAAATCTCAAAACCCCTGAAGATCTCAGTCACTTCGATCGGCTGCTGAAAAAAATTAGCGTCGAAGCAGCTCTCAATGCCGAAATGACCCATCACCTCGGCTACGATAAAAATCAGCCTAAACCGAGGACCAACGCCCGCAACGGCTATTCCACAAAAACCGTTACCACTGGCGATGGCCCGCTGGCGCTGCGTACTCCGCGCGATCGTGACGGTTCCTTTGAACCGCAACTGGTGAAGAAGAACCAGACCCGGATTACCGGGATGGATAACCAGATTTTATCGTTGTACGCCAAAGGGATGACCACCCGCGAGATCGCCGCCGCGTTCAAAGAGCTGTATGACGCCGATGTCTCGCCGGCGCTGGTCTCAAAGGTCACCGATGCGGTCATGGAGCAGGTTGTCGAATGGCAAAACCGGCCTCTGGATGCAGTCTATCCCATTGTTTATCTTGACTGTATCGTTCTAAAAGTCCGGCAGGACAGCCGCATCATCAACAAATCTGTGTTCCTGGCGCTGGGCATCAACATCGAAGGCCAGAAAGAGTTGCTAGGTATGTGGCTGGCCGAAAATGAAGGCGCAAAGTTCTGGCTGAACGTGCTGACAGAGCTGAAAAACCGCGGCCTGAACGATATCCTTATCGCCTGCGTAGACGGGCTGAAAGGTTTCCCTGACGCTATTAACGCGGTGTATCCGGAGGCGCGGCTCCAGCTGTGTATCGTACATATGGTGCGCAACAGCCTGCGGTTCGTCTCCTGGAAGGACTACAAGGCCGTCACCCGCGACCTGAAAGCTATCTATCAGGCCCCTACAGAAGAAGCCGGCTTGCAGGCGCTGGAAGCGTTCTCCAGTGCCTGGGACATCCGTTACCCGCAAATAAGTCGAAGCTGGCAGGCAAACTGGGCCAATCTGGCCACGTTCTTTGCCTACCCAACGGACATCCGCAAGGTGATCTACACGACCAACGCCATCGAGTCGTTAAACAGCGTGATCCGGCATGCCATCAAAAAGCGCAAGGTGTTCCCGACCGACGACGCAGTGAAAAAGGTGGTGTGGCTGGCGATACAGGCGGCCTCACAGAAATGGACAATGCTTTTGAGGGACTGGCGCATGGCAATGAGCCGCTTTATTATCGAGTTCGGTGACCGCCTGGACGGTCACTTCTGAGAAAAGGCATTTACACAGAATCGTGTACAGGGTCTACGCGGGCTGGAAGTCGGGGCCGACGATTATATTACCAAACCCTTTTCTCCCAAAGAGCTGCTGGCGCGGATAAAAGCGGTGCTGCGGCGCATCTCCCCGATGGAGACGGAAGAGCGAATCGAGCTTCAGGGCCTGAGTCTGGATCCCGCCTCGCATCGGGTGACCGCCAACGAGCAGGCGCTGGACATGGGGCCGACCGAATTCAAGCTGCTGCATTTCTTTATGACCCATCCTGAGCGCGTCTATAGCCGCGAGCAATTGCTGAATCATGTATGGGGCACGAATGTCTATGTGGAGGATCGCACGGTGGATGTCCATATCCGCCGTTTGCGTAAAGCGCTTGAATCGGGGGGCATGATCGTATGGTGCAAACGGTGCGCGGTACCGGTTACCGCTTCTCCGGGCGCTATTAAATTCGGCGCAGGCGGGCAGCGCACGCGGCCTCCTCAAACCTTGCCGCCGCGATAGCGGCCATTGATGGTACGCTTGCGCACCGGCGATGACACCGCGCAGAGGCGGAACATGAGTCAGATGGAAAGGATGTGATGCCCGCGGTCAGCGGACGCATGATGAGCCGGTGGCCGCGCTACAGGGGCCGTCGCGAAGGAGATGCCGTTGCTTGAACCTATTACCTGGCGCAGATTGTTACTGGAAGGGGTGCTGTTTTGCCTGCCGGCGCTGCTGTTGTTGTTGTTCATCGGCCACTTGGGCTGGCTCTTGGCGCCGCCGACGGGCGGGGGCAGCTGGATTTCGCTATTCTATGGTTTGCACCGTATGCAACTGCGTCAACGCCGTCGGCGGCGCGAGCTGGCGATGTTGTTTAAACGCTTTCGCAGCGGCGCCGACTCGCTGCCCGATACGCTGGTGATGTTAACGGGTGACGGTCATATTTTCTGGTGCAACGGCCTGGCTCAACAATTGCTCAGTTTCCGCTGGCCGGAGGATAACGGACAACCGATCCTCAATTTGTTGCGTTATCCAGAGTTTAATGATTATTTGCAGCGGCAAGCGTTTCAGCGACCGCTTACATTGCAGCTGAATAATCAGCACTGGGTGGAGTTTCGCGTTATGCCCTATACCGACGATCAGCGATTGATGGTGGTGCGTGACGTCACGCAAATGCAGCAACTGGAAGGGGCGCGGCGTAACTTTTTCGCTAACGCCCGCCACGAATTGCGCCCGCCGCTGACGGTATTGCAGGGGTATCTGGAAATGATGACCGACGATAGCCTTGACGCCCACATGCGGCAGCGGGCGGTGCAGACTATGCAGGATCAATCTCGGCGCATGGAGCGCCTGGTCGCCCAATTGTTGGAGCTGTCGCGTATCGAAGCGGCGCCGCAGGGGGAAACCCACACGCCGGTTGATATGCCGACCTTGCTCAAGCGTTTGCAGGCCAGCGTCGAGGGGCTCAGCCAAGGACAGCATCCGCTGGTGCTGCGCGTCAATCCACAATTATGGGTCAACGGCAATGAAGAGCAACTGCGCAGCGCGGTATCGAATCTGATGTACAACGCGGTTATTCATACGCCTCCCGGCACCCGCATCGAGGTCAGTTGGCAGCGCAGCGCCGAGGGGGCGACGTTTCAGATTAGCGACAACGGGCCGGGTATTGCGCCGGAATATTTGCCGCGCCTGACGGAGCGCTTTTATCGTGTGGATAAAGCCCGTTCGCGTCAAACCGGCGGTAGCGGCCTGGGTCTGGCCATTGTCAAACATGCGTTAAGCCATCACGATGCGCGGCTGGATATCAGCAGCGCGCCGGGCGAGGGCACCCGTTTCGGTTTTACCCTGCCGGCGCGGTTGATTACCCTGCCGCCGCGGGTGGACCCTAGCGTTTCTCCTCTTTCACCCCAGGCCAGAGAGTGATGCGCTGTTTTTCCCTCTTGGCCGGCGCCTTGTTCGCTAGCTGCCTGCTGGGTGTGCATAGCGCGGTGCTGCGCGCGCAGCCTGTTACGCCGGCGGCGCCGATTCCGCTCTTGACCGGTACGTTAACCAGTACCGGCTCGGATACGCCGCCGCCGCGCTGGCGGCCGGCACGACGCAGCTGGGCCCCATGAGCCGACCGATGAGCGAGCCGGAAATCGCCGGCTTTCGTCAGCGTTACGGCTATGCGCCGCTGGCGCTACCGGTGGCGCAGGATGCGCTGGTGGTCATGGTTAATCAGGCCAATCCGCTAGAGGCGATTAGCCAGCGTCAGCTGGATGCGATCTTTTCCGTCACTCGCCAGTGCGGACAGGCGGCACCGATACGGCGTTGGGGTTACCCGGGGAATGGCGCATGCTGTCGCTACTGCGCTATGGCCGTAACACCGCCTCCGGCACCCAGGGATTTTTTCGCCTTCGGGTGCTTTGCGGCGGGGATATGCAGCCAACGGTCAACGAACTGCCCGGATCGGCGGCGGTCGCGCAGGCGGTGGCCGCTTCGGTGAACGCGATTGGCTATACCAGCATGGGGTTCCACGCCCGCGGGGTGAAGCGGCTGGCGATTATCGATGCGGCTGGCCACACGTTAACCGCCGATGCGCAGATATTGCGCCGCGGGGAGTACCCCTTCACCCGCCCGCTCTATCTCTACGTCAACAAACCGCCGGGTAAATCCCTTGACCCTCTGACATTGGCATTTCTGGCGCGCGTTTTGTCCCCCGAGGGACAAGAACAGGTTAGCCAGGCGGGATATGTGCCTTTGACGCAATCCCAACTGCTGACGGCGCGGCGGGCCGCCGGATTGCCTTAAATCGCCAAAGTGAAAGTCTTACAACGATCATGAATAAAATTCAATAGCGTTGAAATTTTCTCGTTTGTGCGGCATTAGGTGAAGTGACACACTGCGCCTGAGACGCATAGAGCATAGAGCATAGAGCATAGACGTCTAGATGTCCATTAATTGCGAAGCGTGACTATACCGTCACTAAATTAACGCGATCATCATGAGGATGACGCCCTCCTGGAGCAGTAAAATGCAAAGAACCCAAGCCCCTTTCCGCGCCGATGTGGTCGGCAGTCTGTTACGTCCCGCCGTGATAAAGCAGGCCCGCCAGCGTTTCACCGATGGCGAGATAGATGTCGCGCAGCTGCGCGCCGTGGAAGACAATGAGATTGCCCGCGTCGTCGCGGAGCAGCGCGCGCTGGGGCTGCAGGTCGTTACGGACGGGGAGTTCCGCCGCGCCTGGTGGCATATGGATTTCTTTGAAGGATTGGACGGGGTGGAAGGGTACCAGCCCGACCACGGCATTCAATTTCAGGGCGTGCAGACCAAAGCCCGTAGCGTCAAGGTCACCGGTAAACTGGGATTTCGCCATCACCCGATGCTGGAGGATTTTCGTTTTCTGAAAAGCGTGGCCGGCGACGCGGTGCCGAAAATGACCATTCCCAGTCCGAGCGTCTTGCATTTCCGCGGCGGGCGCGCGGCGATCGATAAGGCCGTCTACCCCGATCTGGCGGAATACTTCGACGATCTGGCACAAACCTGGCGCGATGCCATTGCCGCGTTTTATGCCGCCGGCTGCCGCTATTTGCAGTTGGACGATACCGTCTGGGGCTATCTGTGCTCGGAAGATCAAAAGCGTCAAATGCGCGAACGTGGCGATGATCCGGACGCTCTGGCGCAGATTTACGCTGAGGTGCTGAATAAAGCGCTGGCCGGTAAGCCGGAGGATTTGGTGGTGAGCCTGCACGTTTGCCGCGGGAACTTCCGCTCCACCTGGATTTCCGAAGGGGGTTATGAGCCGGTCGCGTCCATCCTGTTCGGCCAGGTGAAGGTGGATGCCTTTTTCCTGGAGTACGATACCGAACGTGCTGGCGGCTTTGAACCGCTGCGCTTTATCAAACCCGGACATCAGCAGGCGGTGCTGGGGCTTATTACCTCGAAAACGCCGACGCTGGAAGACCCCCAGGCGGTGCTGGAACGCATCCGTGAAGCCAACCAGTATGTGAGCCTGGATCAGCTGTGCCTGAGCCCGCAATGCGGTTTCGCCTCTACCGAAGAGGGCAATAAGCTGAGCGAACAGCAGCAGTGGGATAAGTTGAAGTTAGTGCTTGATATCGCTCGCCGCGCTTGGTGATAACGCGTGCGCGGGCGGTTCTTCTCGGCCCGCGCTCAAGTCGTTTCCACCTTCTGCGTAAATGGAAGTCTGAACCTCGTTTTGAACCAAAGCCACAGCCAGAGTCCGTGCCAGATTTTGAACTACGCAGCGGTTCGCGCGCTACCTTAAGATCTGTTCATCGGCTGAAACGACCGTCCACGCGTTTACCCGTACTTTTAAGGATGTGACCGTAGGGCAAACACCGGGTGTTGCGCCCGTGCGCGGGAGGGAAGTGTGTGTCCCCGTCGGCTTCGCGGTACGCTATTCAGCGTAAGCAGGCGTGAACGCTATACCCGGAGGTGTTACCCGCCGGAACGGTCGCGGACCCGGGTCCGCTCGCCCCTATGTCGCCCGCACGCCGCGTGTCCATGTCGTCCATCGCAATTTCTTATGTCGCGCTGGCGATTTTCGTCGTCAGACGGGTTATCATGTAGCGCAGAAAAGGGAATATTTGAATACTTAACCTAAATATTATTCAAAAAGCAGATTTTAGTGCCAGTTTTGCCTGATGGACTTGCCAGCAACCGCTATAAACTATTAAATTAGCCGCCGTTGCGCCGCCCGTCAGTATTGCTTCCCCGCATGATTATTCTGTCCGGCTTAACGGCCGTTCACGCGATGCCGATCGTTTCGGCCAAAGGTGTGTCGATCACCGCGCAGTCATAAGAATTTCTTATTAGGATTTACTACAGGCTTTAATACTAACCCATGACTAAACGTTTAACCTCCAAAGACATCCTCGCGCTGGGTTTTATGACCTTTGCTCTGTTTGTCGGCGCCGGGAATATTATTTTTCCGCCCATGGTGGGCCTGCAATCCGGTCAGCACGTTTGGCTGGCGGCGGCGGGCTTTTTGATTACCGCGGTCGGTCTGCCGGTCATTACCGTTATCTCGCTGGCGCGGGTCGGGGGCGACATTGATGCGCTCAGTTCCCCTATCGGCCATAAAGCCGGTCTGCTTCTGGCTGTCGTGTGTTATCTGGCGGTGGGCCCGCTGTTTGCTACACCGCGCACCGCGACCGTCTCATTTGCGGTCGGCGTGGCCCCCTTCACCGGCAACGGCGAACTGCCTTTGCTGATTTACAGCCTGATCTATTTCGCAGTGGTCATCGGTATTTCCCTGTACCCCGGCCGCTTGCTGGATACGGTGGGCCATGTCCTGGCGCCGCTTAAGATCATCGCGCTCGCGGTATTGGGCATTGCGGCGATGCTGTGGCCGGCGGGCCAGCCGTTGCCGGTGTCCGCGGGCTATAGTCACCTGCCGTTTTCCAGCGGATTCGTGAACGGCTATCTCACCATGGATACCCTGGGCGCGATGGTATTCGGCATCGTTATCGTCAACGCCGCCCGTTCGCGCGGCGTGGAGAGCGCCCACTTTCTGACCCGTTATACCATTCTGGCCGGACTGATTGCCGGTATCGGTTTGACGGCGGTCTATCTGACGCTGTTCAAGTTAGGTTCAGGCAGTGGCGTGCTGGTGCCGGGGGCGCAAAACGGCGCCGAAATCCTGCACGCCTATGTGCAGTACACCTTCGGCGCCGCCGGTAGCGGTTTTTTGACGGTGCTAATAACGATAGCCGGTTTGGTGACCGCGGTGGGCCTGACCTGCGCCTGCGCTGAATTTTTCAGCGAACATACCGGCATTGGCTATGGCAAGTGGGTGTTCCTGCTGGGGCTGTTCTCCATGTTGGTTTCCAACCTGGGCCTTAGCCATTTGATCAGCATTTCCGTACCGGTGCTTACCGCTATCTATCCACCGTGCATCGTCCTGATCCTGCTGAGTTTTACGCTACGCTGGTGGCATTCCAGCGCCCGCCTCGTTGCGCCCGGCATGCTGGTCAGTCTGGTGTTTGGCTGCCTAGATGGCATCAAGGTGTCGGCCTATCCCGACATTCTCCCGGCCTGGGTGGATCGCCTGCCGCTGAGCGCGCCGGGACTGGCCTGGCTACCGCCGACGCTGGTCATGCTTGTCGTCGCGGCGGCTTACGATCAATCCCGCGGACGGCAGCAAATCTCCGTTCTTTGAGCGTCGGTGAGGCAATCAACTGACCACGGACACCGTTCCGTGGTTTTTTCTTGTGCAATAAAAGGTAATGGGTCATGCAATCTTCCACCCCTTCGCTGAAGCGGGGGCTGTCCACCCGGCATATTTGCTTTATGGCGCTTGGCTCCGCCATCGGTACCGGGTTGTTCTATGGTTCCGCTGATGCGATACAAATGGCCGGTCCTAGCGTGCTGCTGGCTTATTTAATAGGCGGCCTAGCGGCCTATGTTATCATGCGCGCCCTGGGGGGAAATGTCCGTGGAAAACCCCAATGCCGGTTCGTTCTCCCGCTATGCGCAGGATAATTTGGGCCCCATGGCGGGCTACATTACCGGCTGGACCTACTGTTTTGAAATCCTGATTGTCGCCATTGCCGATGTGACCGCCTTCGGTATCTATATGGGCGTGTGGTTCCCGCTGGTACCGCATTGGGTCTGGGTGTTAAGCGTGGTGCTATTCATCGGCGCGATCAATTTACTGAGCGTCAAAGCGTTTGGCGAGCTGGAGTTCTGGTTCTCATTTTTCAAAGTTGCCATCATTATCGTCATGATCCTCGCCGGCATCGGCATTATCCTGTGGGGCATCGGCATCGGCATCGGCATCGGCATCGGCATCGGCATCGGCATCGGCATCGGCATCGGCATCGGCATCGGCATCGGCATCGGCATCGGCATCGGCATCGGCATCGGCATCGGCATCGGCATCGGCATCGGCATCGGCATCGGCATCGGCATCGGCGGCCAACCTACCGGTGTGGCGAATTTGTGGCGCCACGGCGGCTTCTTCAGCCACGGCGTCGGGGGGATGATTCTTTCGCTGCAAATGGTGATGTTTGCTTACGGCGGTATTGAAATCATCGGCATCACCGCCGGCGAAGCGCGGGATCCAGAGCGCTCTATCCCGCGGGCCATCAACTCCGTTCCCTGGCGTATCCTGCTATTTTATGTCGGCACCCTGGCGGTTATCATGTCCATCTATCCGTGGAATCAGGTGGGTACGGGCGGTAGCCCGTTTGTACTGACGTTCCAGAATTTGGGCATTCCTGTCGCCGCCGGCCTGTTGAATTTCGTCGTGCTGACGGCGTCGCTCTCGGCCATCAACAGCGATGTGTTTGGCGTCGGGCGCATGTTGCACGACATGGCGGGGCAGGGGCATGCGACGCGCATCTTTCGGCGCGTATCGCGTCACGGCATTCCCTGGATCACGGTGCTGGTGATGATGATGGCGATGCTGGTGGCGGTCTACTTGAATTACCTCATGCCGGAAAATGTCTTCCTGATGATCGCCTCGCTGGCCACGTTTGCCACCATATGGGTGTGGATCATGATCTTGTGTTCGCAAATCGCCTTTCGCCGCAGGCTCAAGCCCGAGCAGGTGAGGGCGCTGAAATTCCCTTTGCCCGGCGGCGCTATCACCGCGGGCCTCGGCGTCGTCTTTCTGCTGTTTATTATCGGCTTGATTGGCTACTTCCCTACCACCCGGGTGTCGTTATACGTGGGAGCGGTGTGGGTTTTACTGCTCTTGCTGGGATACCGCTGGGTAAAAACGAAGCGCGTGACCGCCTCCTGAGCGCAAAGCCCAGGCAGGGGATGCGAGGGCGGCCTTATCGGGTTAGCTACCGGGCAGGCCGCGGGCGCAGGGTATAAAAAAGCCGGTCAGCCTGGCTGACCGGCGCTAGACGGACAGGGCGCGTGCCCTCTCTGCTCTGGCGGAAGCTGATTACAGTCTGGTCAGGTTCTCAGACAGATATTTGGCGACACCTTCCGGTGAAGCACCCATCCCTTCCTGCCCTTTTTCCCACTGTGCCGGGCAAACTTCGCCGTGTTCTTCATGGAATTGCAGGGCGTCGACCATGCGCATCATTTCGTCGATATTGCGGCCCAGCGGCAGGTCGTTAACGACCTGATGGCGAACAATCCCGTCTTTGTCGATGAGGAACGAACCGCGCAGCGCGACGCCGGCGTCCGGATGCTCAATGCCATAGGCTTTGATGATTTCGCGTTTGATGTCCGCTACCATCGGATACTTGACCGGTCCAATACCGCCCTTGTCGGTGGGGAACTGGCGCCATGCGTTGTGTACAAACTCTGAGTCAAAAGAGACGCCGATGATTTCCACGCCGCGCTTCTGGAATTCTGCGTAACGTTTGTCAAAAGCAATCAGTTCGGACGGGCAGACGAAGGTGAAGTCCATCGGCCAGAAGAAAATGACCGCCGGTTTACCCTGGATGTGGGATTTAAGATTGAAATTGTCAACGATTTCACCCGTGCCGAGCACGGCGGCGGCGGTAAAATCGGGGGCTTGACGAGTGACCAGAACCATATTTACTCCTGTAAAATAGCGTTTGCGGATTGATAGGATTTGAGCCGGCTTAGTATAAGGCCGTGCCGGAGGGGGAATAAAGTCAACCGTACCGATTGGTTAAATAGGTTATGCCTATCGAAGCGATAGGTGAACCTTGTCATCATAGCGGTGCCTTCCTTATTGACCGTTGAACAGGCGCGTTCAGCGCATGCCTATGCGGCCGGCCACCTCATTGCTGGTCGGTGGGCCAGGAGAGTGAGGAAAAGGGCACTAACGGATCACGTTGCCAGGGCTGCCGGACGGCGGTATTTACGTGGCCGGGATTGAACGGTGACGGGGATGCACGGTGACTAGCGTTGCTACGGCTATGGCTTGGCGCGCACGCGGGGGCAGGTTTCGTGTTTTCAACTTGACCTTCATTGGCCTAGGAGCGCCGCTCACGATGAAAAAAATACCGCCCTAGCGAAAAGAACTGGCGCGAAATAGCGGCGGGTCAAAAAAGGCGGGATTCCCTATTTCTCTTCTCGCCTGTTCATTGAAGGGGAAACGATAAACTCACTCAGGCTGTTCCTCACGCCGCCGCGATAACCTTTACCTCGGGCGGCGAACGATGCCGCAGCGGGATGTCGCCGCCAAGAGCGCTGATAACGGCATGGCGAGAGCAAGGCCCATAGCGCGCGTAATTTTAGCGGTTGTCGCGACGTCTGCGTTCGGCAATACTCTCTTTGGGAGAACCGATCGCGGAAAAGATGGCGTGTCGGGGTAATTTCAGACCAGCGCGCTTGATGGAATGGAAAGAGGAAATAAAAGTCAATGAGAATGACAAATGGAATAATTATGGCGGCATGCTGTTTATGTTTATCACTTCATGCGGGAACAATTATGGCAAAAACGGTGCATCTTATTTCCAGCTCATCTGAATATGACGAGCACAACATCCCGGATATTGCTACGGTGTTTAAGCGGCAAGGTTTTCAGGTCAATAGAGGCTTTGTTGAATAAATCGAACTTTTAGGTGACTGGCGGCTATGATCACTACATTCGTTTCAACATCAGGTCCCCATGGCAAAGCAAAAGTTTAAAATTACCAACTGGCCCGCATATAACAATGCGCTCAGGCAGCGGGGGGACCTGACAGTATGGCTTGATGAGTCAGCCATTGCTGCATGGACTGAGAGTACACCACCTGAACATCGTGGCCGGCCGCTTCACTACACCGATATGGCCATTACCACGGTTCTGATGATAAAGCGCGTGTTTAACCTTTCGCTCCGGGCGTTACAGGGTTTCGTTGACTCGATTTTTAAACTGATGGGGCTGTCGCTGCGCTGCCCAGATTACTCTCTGGTCAGCCGGCGAGCAAAAACCGTCGACATCAGCATAAAAACGCCAACCCGCGGCGAAATCTCACACCTGGTCATCGATGGCACCGGCCTGAAAATCTTCGGCGAAGGCGAATGGAAAGTCAGGCAGCATGGGGCTGAGAGGCGCAGAGTATGGCGCAAGCTTCATCTGGCAGTAGATAGCGCGACACATGAAATTATCTGTGCCGATTTATCGCTAAGCGGTACGACAGATGCGCAGGCGCTGCCCGGGCTGATTAACCAAACCCACCGGAAAATCAGGGAAGCGTCGGCTGACAGTGCTTACGATACGCGTTACTGTCATGATGCTCTGCTGAGGAAAAAAATAAAGCCGCTTATCCCACCGCGAAGTGGTGCGCAATATTGGCCAGCTCGATACCATGAGCGTAACCATGCGGTGGCAAATCAGCATCTGAGCGGCAATAACGATACCTGGAAAAAGAAAGTAGGTTATCACCGGCGTTCACTGGCTGAAACGGCCATGTTCCGGTTTAAAATACTTCTGGGTGGTCATCTGAGTCTGCATGACTATGACGCGCAGGTAGGTGAGGCTATGGCAATGGTCAAAGCGCTTAACCGGATCACGTTGTTAGGAATGCCAAACAGCGTCCGCATCATGTAACAATCGCCCTGATAGGGAGGAAGTCGTCAAAAATTTCGGATTTATTCAACAAAGCGCATTGATACCATCATCAGTGCCAACCTCATACCCATTAGTCATAGGGTTGAAGTTTTCATAATCAGAGGCGACTGAAAACCAAAGCTTATGTCGTCCAGCAAAGACTAAGTGTCCTTTATAAAAGGCTACTTTGGTAGGAAATCCCATTGCATCAGACCAGTCACCGAAGGCCCATTTATATGTCGCGCCAGTCGATTCGATCAACGATGGAGGGAGCTCGCTCAAAATCTTGCCTTGGGCTTGTGTGGCACTATTGACAGCAGTGATTAAAATTACTCCCCATCCGCCGTTAGAGTAACGCCAAAGTGTACCGTCTGAACCATCTACGTGGGCTCCTGCGGTCCATGTCGGTTGCGTTGAGCCCGTCGAGGTACCTTTCATATCCTCGTAATATTTTCCATCACTGCGGCAGAATCTTCCGACTGCAAAAGTTGAATCAGTGCTTGATTGCCATGCGGGTATATGCCCATTCTTCCCTATAGTGGTATCGGAGATAGCATCCGTAGACGATTCAATGTAAAACAGTCCGCCTATATGACAAGACTCAAAAATGTCGCTGCTGGCAGTTAGATTGCATAAGCTGGTTGTGGTCGGCGTCCCGTCAGCACGATCAGCTCCATCTGCTGAATAGATGCGAAATTGGTCAGTGTAAACTGTAACACTGCGATCTAAATTGATATCATCGAAGGGACCCATAGAGACAGAATAATCTAAAGCTTCCAAGATCCAATCGGTGTTGCTATTGCGCGATAGCTTGTAGGGTGGCTGTTCTCCCGAGTAAGTGCTTTGTTGAATAAATCCGAAATTTGTGTGACGACTTCCTCCCTATCAGGGCGATTGTTACATGATGCGGACGCTGTTTGGCATTCCTAACAGCGTGATCCGGTTAAGCGCTTTGACCATTGCCATAGCCTCACCTACCTGCGCGTCATAGTCATGCAGACTCAGATGACCACCCAGAAGTGTTTTAAACCGGAACATGGTCGTTTCAGCCAGTGAACGCCGGTGATAACCTACTTTCTTTTTCCAGGTATCGTTATTGCCGCTCAGATGCTGATTTGCCACCGCATGGTTACGCTCATGGTATCGAGCTGGCCAATATTGCGCACCACTTCGCGGTGGGATAAGCGGCTTTATTTTTTTCCTCAGCAGAGCATCATGACAGTAACGCGTATCGTAAGCACTGTCAGCCGACGCTTCCCTGATTTTCCGGTGGGTTTGGTTAATCAGCCCGGGCAGCGCCTGCGCATCTGTCGTACCGCTTAGCGATAAATCGGCACAGATAATTTCATGTGTCGCGCTATCTACTGCCAGATGAAGCTTGCGCCATACTCTGCGCCTCTCAGCCCCATGCTGCCTGACTTTCCATTCGCCTTCGCCGAAGACTTTCAGGCCGGTGCCATCGATGACCAGGTGTGAGATTTCGCCGCGGGTTGGCGTTTTTATGCTGATGTCGACGGTTTTTGCTCGCCGGCTGACCAGAGAGTAATCTGGGCAGCGCAGCGACAGCCCCATCAGTTTAAAAATCGAGTCAACGAAACCCTGTAACGCCCGGAGCGAAAGGTTAAACACGCGCTTTATCATCAGAACCGTGGTAATGGCCATATCGGTGTAGTGAAGCGGCCGGCCACGATGTTCAGGTGGTGTACTCTCAGTCCATGCAGCAATGGCTGACTCATCAAGCCATACTGTCAGGTTCCCCCGCTGCCTGAGCGCATTGTTGTATGCGGGCCAGTTGGTGATTTTAAACTTTTGCTTTGCCATGGGGACCTGATGTTGAAACGAATGTAGTGATCAGAGCCGCCAGTCACCTAAAAGTTCGATTTATTCAACAAAGCCGTATCAATGTTCAAATTGAGGGGGATTCTACCAACTCTATTCAGTGGCTGGCATGAGCCCGTACCGGATTCTGTGTAAATGCCTTTTCTCAGAAGTGACCGTCCAGGCGGTCACCGAACTCGATAATAAAGCGGCTCATTGCCATGCGCCAGTCCCTCAAAGGCATTGTCCATTTCTGTGAGGCCGCCTGTATCGCCAGCCACACCACCTTTTTCACTACGTCGTCGGTCGGGAACACCTTGCGCTTTTTGATGGCATGCCGGATCACGCTGTTTAACGACTCGATGGCGTTGGTCGTGTAGATCACCTTGCGGAATGTCCGTTGGGTAGGCAAAGAACGTGGCCAGATTGGCCCAGTTTGCCTGCCAGCTTCGACTTATTTGCGGGTAGCGGATGTCCCAGGCACTGGAGAACGTTTCCAGCGCCTGCAAGCCGGCTTCTTCCGTAGGGGCCTGATAGATAGCTTTCAGGTCGCGGGTGACGGCCTTGTAGTCCTTCCAGGAGACGAACCGCAGGCTGTTGCGCACTATATGCACGATACACAGCTGGAGCCGCGCCTCCGGATACACCGCGTTAATAGCGTCATGGAAACCTTTCAGCCCGTCTACGCAGGCGATAAGGACATCGTTCAGGCCGCGGTTTTTCAGCTCTGTCAGCACGTTCAGCCAGAACTTTGCGCCTTCATTTTCGGCCAGCCACATACCTAGCAACTCTTTCTGGCCTTCGATGTTGATGCCCAGCGCCAGGAACACAGATTTGTTGATGATGCGGCTGTCCTGCCGGACTTTTAGAACGATACAGTCAAGATAAACAATGGGATAGACTGCATCCAGAGGCCGGTTTTGCCATTCGACAACCTGCTCCATGACCGCATCGGTGACCTTTGAGACCAGCGCCGGCGAGACATCGGCGTCATACAGCTCTTTGAACGCGGCGGCGATCTCGCGGGTGGTCATCCCTTTAGTGTACAACGATAAAATCTGATTATCCATCCCGGTAATCCGGGTCTGGTTCTTCTTCACCAGTTGCGGTTCAAAGGAACCGTCACGATCGCGCGGAGTACGCAGCGCCAGCGGGCCATCGCCAGTGGTAACGGTTTTTGTGGAATAGCCGTTGCGGGCGTTGGTCCCCGGTTTAGGCTGATTTTTATCGTAGCCGAGGTGATGGGTCATTTCGGCATTGAGAGCTGCTTCGACGCTGATTTTTTTCAGCAGCCGATCGAAGTAACTGAGATCTTCAGGGGTTTTGAGATTTTTGGCCAGTTCGTTAGCCAGAGCCTGCAACTGTTTTTCGTCCATAAATTAACCTGTTTTTGATGTTAGATTGAACATATCAAAATCAGGCAAATACACAAATTTCTAAACAGGCTCGTCCAGTTTGAGTCCGGGATGTTCTGCACTCAACGTTGCCAGAACAGGCATGACACAGAGCCTTCCATATGAGACAGGAAGGCTGATCCGCAGCGTACCTGAAACCACCTGCCTGCGGGAGGTCAGCAGGGATTCCGTTTCATCCAGTTCATCCATAACCCTGAGACAGCTTCGGTAATAAAGCTCGCCTTCTTCCGTCAGACTCATGCTTCGGGTCGTACGGTTCAGCAGTTTCACCCCCAGTCGTTGCTCAAGGCGGGCAACATTTTTTCCTGCTGCAGATTTCGACATTCCCATCCGGGCTGCTGCAGCTGTAAAGCTCCCCGTTTCAACGGTATGCACAAAAGCCGCCATACAAAGCAACTGTGAGTGTAGAATGAATTCCATTATATTGTATCCATCATGGAGTAAATGTTACTCCTTTATATCGCGATACACGCCATATTATTATCAATAAAATGATTTTTCCGATTTACAGGAGAAATCACCATGACCCAACTAATGAAACGCTGGCAGTTAAGTGCTTTCGGCACTGAAAATTTACATATCGCAGATGTGCCTCTGCCGGAGCCCGGATTTAACGAGTTACTGATAAAAGTCTCAGCAGTTTCCCTTAACTACAGGAACAAACTGGTGCTGGAGGGGAAACTTCTGCCTGACGTCCCTAAAATGCCTTTTACGCCCGTATCTGATATGATGGGGGTTGTTGTATCTGCAGGGCCGGGCGTCTCACGTTTCCGCCCGGGAGATCGCATTGTGGGTAATTTCTGGACTCAGTGGCTGGATGGTGATGCCCCGGAGGACATGGTTCGTCACGGGCGATCACTGGGTGGACCACTACCTGGGATGCTGTCAGAATACGTTGTATTATATGAAGATATGGCGGTCGCATCACCGGGAAATCTGAGTGAAGAAGAAGCTTCAACTTTACCTGTTGCAGCACTTACCGCCTGGTTTGCACTGGTCGAAACAGGAAAGATCAGGCGTGGACAAAAGGTTCTTGTTCAGGGAACCGGCGGCGTGGCGCTGGCAGGACTTCAGCTTGCCCGGGCTTTTGGCGCTGAGGTGACCGTCCTGTCCCGTAGTGAGGAAAAGCTGCAGCGAGCAAAATCGTTAGGCGCTGCGCACTTAATTAATATCCGTACTGTGCCCGAATGGTCAAAACAGGCAGATGAAATCACCGGAGGGCATGGCTTTGATCACATACTGGAGCTCATCGGAGGGGATAATCTTCGCCATTCAGCTGATGCTCTTGCGCCCGGGGGCGTATTGCGCAGATTGGTTTCCTGGGAGGGGACCAAATTGTTCTTTCAGCAATTCCTCTTATGCTTAAAAGAGCCATTATTCAGGGAATCACCGTAGGCCACCGACGGGCCCTTGAGGATTTGTGCCGGGCCGTTGAACATCATCAGATTAAACCTGCTATTGATAAAGTTTACAGTTTTTCAGAGGCAAAAACTGCCTTTTCTCATCTGGACAGGGGTCCGTTCGGGAAGATCGTTATTCGTATTGGATAGCCAGTTCTGACTGAATGTTCGCTTCAGCTAAGACAATTGTCGTAGATATGCAGGGAACAATGTTTCCCTGCTTTTTTTCACCCATGCGTTATGGATAATTGAGCGTCTACGTTGGTTGATTTTCAATTCCACATAATCTCTGTTGCGCGCGACGATGGCGCCATCGTTGTTGGATAACACGACAACTGGCTTGCCACGCAGATCTGGACGGAATACTTGTTCGCAGCTGGCGTACATTGAATTCACATCAGCAAGAGCAAACATCATAGTAGTCCATGAATCACATTAGTCACCACCCCCCAGATTACCAGATCATCACTTACAGGTAGTGGCCGGTAAGCACTATTGACTGGCTCAAGGCTCGGTTTTGGCCGTAAGATGAGTCGTTTAACGGTGAACTGGCCGTCAATCTCTGCAACAACGATATGGCCATGCTCTGGTTTCAGGGATTTATCTACGACCAGCAGATCGCCGTCAAAGATACCGACTCCGATCATCGAATCACCCGATGCACCGACGAAATAAGTGGCGCTGGGATGTCGGATGATGTGCTCGTTGATGTCTAGCGAGGCATCTTCATACCCCGCGGCCGACGATGGAAACCCAGCGGGAACGTAATCGATAAAAAAAGGCAAACATAGCCGTCGTATCTCCACGGCCACAGGCCGGAATGGCATGTTTATCTGCATAGCTAACTCATTAGTACTGTTTATTTATGGGTCTTCCCCTGTTGTGGTGGCTCAATCGACAGTTCTGCATTTTTACTTTACTTATTATTTTGGCTGGAACTTGGACTTCTATATGGATGTCAAACGTATTTACGTTTAAAGGAATAACGTTCATGTCATGCTTAAAAAAATATGCATATGCCCCATTTATCTTACTGCTTCATGGTGTTACAGCATCGGCCTCACCAAATATGATGTATAACACTGATAAAAAAGACTATTCACTGTCACCAGAGATAACGCCAAAATTATCTTGGGAGAAAAGTGAGTCTCAAGTTGATAAAACTCAATATTGTCTTACCCTTAGCAATCCGGGATGCAGCAATATGTGGCAAAAGGAAAAAGAAAAGGAGAATGACGAGCGAATACAACATCACCAGCAAAAAAATTTTATAACTCCCTTAAATGATTGCTCAAAAATTCATATTTAGTTTCCCATAGTGGAACATTACGCCCAGCTTGAAACGTTCTTTGTTCCTGAAGCCCCGTGACTTGATCCTGAGCAGCCGTATTTTGCTGTTCAGGGACTCCGCATTCCCATTTGATACCCGGTTTTTCATTGCATTCAGAATGCCGTAAAGGCGTTTTGCCACCATGCGGGCAATGCTGGCCATGAGCGGTATGCCGGTGTCTTTAGCCATCGCCATCCATTCCTGCCACAGCTTACGGCTATGATTGTCATAGCGGCGGTGCCACAGATCGCGAGCAAGCTCTTTCATTACCCAGCACTGACTCGTTTGGGGTAACACCAGCCGGGCAACTTCTAACCTCTCTGCCCGGCACCCGAGGCGATTTTGTTTGCTGTAAAACCATAGATAGCGTGAGCGGTGGGCGTCTTTCCTGTCTGACGACGGGATCTGTTTCATCTCAGCCTGACGGGTTTTATCAACGACGGCGCACAACATTTTTGCCACATGGAAGTGATCGAAAGCGATTTTATCGACGGCATTGGGGAGATGGATGCGGGCTGCACTGATATAGGCCATGTTCATGTCCATAGACAGCGTTTTTATCTCATCAAGCTGGTGATCTCTCAGGCTGCGCAGATAACTGGCAAGGCTTTCTACACCGCGGTCGTCGGTCAGTTGCAAAGCGCGTCCCTGCCTGTCAGAGATAACGGTGACGTACTGGTGTCCTTTTTTGAACCCGACTTCATCCACGTAGAGGTGACGGACGGATAAGGGTTCTTTTATCCGGGCCAAGCCTCGTTTGACTGCGCGCATCATGATGCCGTCAACGGCATTCCAACTGAGTTTGAGCTGCTTTCTGACAGCATCCACGGTGCTGACTTTCAGCCATGAAAGAACAAAGGCTTCGAACAACAAGGTGTAGCGGCTGCCTGACTCTGCCCAGGGAACAGGCAGTGTCTGGCAACCGTGCTCGGGGCAGTCAACGCGGGGGACATCAGCCTCAACCAGCGTGGTGAACTGACAGGTATCGAGGTGACGCCATTTACGACGCCGGTGATCATGCATGGAGCAGGATTTACCGCAGGTTGGGCAGGCCAGTTGTGTGTGCTCGGCAATGCCGACAATTACCGTCACTGATCCAGATTTTTCATCAAGAGAAAGGGATTGTACCTGCCACGGTGCGGACAGGTTAAGGATATGGGCATAGAGGGACTTTTCGTCCATGGCAGACTCCCCAAAAATCAAGACTGCCATCATAATGCCCTTAGCCACCACAACAGGGGAATACCCATATAATAACAATGAAAATGGATTACCATCAGTGCATAAACCGTTGTCCGCCGCGCGCCGGGAATTTGATCCCGTCGAAGCTTATCAATACCCGGAGCATCTTCGTCCTTTTATTGTCGATCTGCCTTCCTCCCCCGGCGTCTATGTCTTCCACAGCGACAGCGACGTGATGCCGCTTTATGTCGGCAAAAGCGTCAATATTCGCAGCTGGGTGATGTCGCATTTGCGAACCGCGGAAGAAGCCCGCATGCTACGCCAGGCCCGCCGTCTCAGCTTTCACCGTACCGCTGGCGAAATCGCGCGCGCTACTGCTCGAAGCACAAATGATAAAGCAGCTTCAGCCTTTGCATAATAAACGGCTGCGTCGCAACCGTCAGCTTTGCTCCATCCAGGTGGTACAGGGCGTGCCGTCCATCGTCAGCGCCAAAGAAATTGACTTTGCCCGCACGCCGGATCTCTACGGCCTGTATTCCAGCCGTCGCGCGGCGCAGCAATCGCTTCTCGCTATCGGCGACAGCGAGCAATTATGCTATTCCCTACTTGGACTGGAGCGTGTAAGCCGCGGCCGTCCGTGTTTTCGCCATCATCTTGGCCGCTGCGCCGGAACCTGTTGCGGCCGGGAGTACCGGGAAGAGCATCACCTAAGACTGATGGATGCGCTGGGGCAGATGCGGATTTTCTGTTGGCCTTTTTCGGGCCCGGTGGGACTGGTGGAAACGCTGGCGCAAGCCGCCGGGCTGCGCACGGTATCCCCCAGTTTTGACAGCGACGGTTATAAAATTTTGTGCGGGCCTATCATGAGCGGCCGCCATGACATCATCGAACTGAACTGACGCCCTCGCGCCAGGTCGGCACCCCCTTCCCGGCCTCTGCTTGCGCTGAGGCGCCCACAGCGAGTGACGGAGACCCGGTCGCCGCTTTTGCCCCCCGCGGCGATAAGGGTAAGCGGCGCTAACGCCCCTAAAGCTTCCAACATTGGCGCAGGGCCCTTCACCAGCCAACACCGGCGGCGCGATCGCAGGTGGAGCACCGTTGAGCGCCGTTGAGCACCGTCTATTAGATGCCCATAAGCGATCGACCGTCAAGCTAACCGTCCTCAGCCTACAGGGTTAATGCCACTTTTTCGCGACGTGCTCGGGCGTCTCACCCCTGCCCGGTCGCCAGCACCGAAAAGGCGCTGAGCAGACCGACCAACGACGCCATATCCTCGCGGGTATAATGCACCGTTAACGCATCGCTACGGCCGACGCCGGGCACCAGGCAAAAAAGATCCTTCAACGCAGGCCGCGCTACCATCACTTCCAACCGGTAAGGTGGGGCGATCCGCGACGCCAGCGTGTCGCCTCCCTCCCGTACGGCGCGCTCGGCGGCTTGGCGAATTACGGCCTGCGCCTGCGCTGGGCTAAGGGACTCCGCCGCATTTTGCGAAATGGCGCGTTTCACGCAGGCGTAACCGGCAAAGGGATAATACCGCGCGATCCATCGCTGTAGCATGTCGTCCCCGCTGACCAGCCACAGCGGCGTCTTCAACTCCGCGCCCAGGGCAGCGTAAATGTCGCTTTCCGCCATCACTTCGCCATTATTAGTCACGCGGTAAAAAGCCCGGCCGTTAATGGTGTGAGCCAGAACACCGAATTCGCCGGCGGCGCTGTGATAGCCGATAAACATCATACCGTCGAAAGGCTGTTGCTGAAGCCCTTCCGCCATTGAGAGCGGCCGCGGTTTACCCTGCAACAGCCGCAGCGCGGGGCGATGATGCCCGCGAAAACCGGTAACGGGGGTAGCGCTCAACAACGCATCCACCACCACATGCTCGGTGGCGTCGGCCGCCGCGGCCAGCAGTGGCTCCAGCGCATCATCCGCCGGCGGCCTGGGTAAGGGATCGGTTGAGAACGCCAGGGCGATATCGCCCGAACCGTGCCCCCAATAACTGCCGATACGCCCTAGTCCCGCGCCGGCGCGCCGGGCGATCCGTGACAGCTGGCAACCGTCGAGCGGCGCGTCGGTCGCCATGATAACGATTACCGAGCCGGCATCCTGCTGGGGCGCCAACTCCGGCAACAGCGGCGCGACGGCGGCCCCCAATTGAACGCCGTCCAGCGTCAAAGAGGAGAGCGTGCCGAAATTGGCCAACACCAGCACGCCCAGCGTGGCGTTTAACGACGAGCACCGCCGCGAAGCGCTGCCGATCCCCCCTTTTAGGCCGAAACAGCTCATGCCGCGCCCGGCGCCAACGCTACCGCGTGCTATCTGTTCCGAAGCCTGGGACAGCGCCTGACGCGCCACCTCTTCAGTGACGGCCAGCGCCTGGATATCGTTAAGCCAGCCGTCGTTGCATTCCAGCGCCAGCGTGTTCACCGTCGGCAGCGTGCGGCCGAGTTCGGGGTTGCGCGCGATAGCCTCGCGCACAAGCGTAGTAAACAGCGTGCCGACAACCAGGGTATTACTTAATAAAATCGGCGTTTGCAACAACCCCAGCTCCGCAACCTGTACCAGCCCGACGGGCTTGGCAAAACCGTTCAACACCGCTGCGCCGCACGGCAGCGGTGCGGTAAAGAGATTGTCTCCCGGCGGCACGATAGCCGTCACGCCGGTCTGGATGTCCCCCGCGGCCAGCGTCGCATGGCCGACGGTTACCCCCGCCACATCGCTGATATCGTTACGAGCGCCGCAGCTGCTGATGCAAATAATCGTCCATCGTCACGCCCCGCCGTTTGCGGTGAGCTGGGCGCCCGCCAACGGCACCCAGCTCACCTGACCCTGGCCATATTGCAAGTGCGGCGCCGCGTCCTGCGCGAGCCACAAAGGCCCATCCAAATCGACGAATTCCGCGTCAATTGCCACCGGCAACGCCGCCTCCATCGCCAGCGAAGAGCCCAGCATACAACCCACCATCACCCGCATGCCCTGTAACTTGGCTTCCGCCACCATCGCCAGCGCTTCGGTAAGGCCGCCGCACTTGTCCAGCTTAATATTGATCATGTCATAACGGCCGCGCCAGCGGCAGCTCGAGCGTTTCAATCGTTAGCGTTCGCATGTCACCCTTGCTCCTGGAGCAGGCGAGCGATGCCCTCGATGCCAAAACGTACCGGATCGGTTGCCGGTACCCCAAATTGTTCACTCAGCCGGCGCCTCGCCGGCGCGGGAGGTGTTGAGAGCGAATCCTGCCAGCTTCACCCCGGGGCTGGTGACCGCCGCGGCGCGTAAATTGGCTTCGACACAGGTCTCCAACGTCACCATCGGTTGATGAGGGAGGTGGCGCATGTGGGGACGATCCATTTCGTGGCACATCACCAACCAGTGCGGTTGGGCGCCATGGAGCAAGCCCATGCTGACCCCGGCATTAGGAAGGATGAAACAGCGACCCCTGCCCTTCAACAATATCCCAATGATCGGCATCATTAGCCGGCGACGGCGCCTCCGCGGCGCCAGCGATAAAATCGGCCACCACGGCGTCGATGGCAATCCCTTCTCCCGCCACCAGAATGCCGGTCTGGCCGGTGGCGCGGAAATCGGCTTTCATCCCGCGCTCGCGCATGGCCGCTTCCAGCGCCAGCGAGGTATATATTTTGCCCACCGAGCAGTCGGTACCCACCGTCAGCACCCGTTTACCGGCGCGGGGTTTCCCGCTGCCGACCGCCAGGGCCGGCCGCTGATGACGCACATCAAATAACCTGACGCCGTGCTGCTCCGCCAGCGTCGCCAAACCCGGCGTCGCGGACAGTTGCTCATGAAGGCCGCTGGCGACATTCATACCAGCGCGAATAGCCGAACGAACCGTTTCCAGCCAGTGCGGCGGCAGGAAACCGCCGGCGTTGGCGGTACCTAGCACCAGGGTGCGAGCGCCTCGCGCCGCAGCATCCTCAATGCCGATCTCCTCAAGACCGAGGGAAACCGTGCAGCCTGGCAAACGCAACTGGCCAAGGCAGTGATCGGGACGCCACACTTGAATGCCGCGGGCGGTTTTCGCCGCCAGCGGGTCGGTGACATCGCCGAGAAAAAGCAGATAGGGTTGCGGAATCAGCATAGAGGTACTCTCAATAAACTAAACCGACCTCCACTATTCCACCACATCCAGCGAAAAACGAATACCCGTTTAGCGGCAGGGTATAACCTCAGGCTATCCCCTGGCAGCCACTCGCCGGCCTAAATCGCTCAAGACAAGACGCTAGGTCGGCGCAGGCACCCGCGCCGGGCTTGTTTAGGAAAAGAACATTTCCTATAATCATGCCATGCGCAAAACCCCTGAATACGTCGGCCCTGCCGGCACAGCGACAACGCGTCCGTCCACGGGCGGTCACCAGCGTCGGACGGGCGCGGCCGGCCGCACGGCGCAATTATCCGCGCTGGAGGATGCGCTGGCGCGGCTGGTACGTCAGGCGCTGGACGCCAACCAAAGCCGCCTTGCGGCGTTTATCCGCCTGGGTCAGGAGGATGGCTCGGTGGATCCGGCGCTGAATGTGGAGCATAGCGCCTTACTCATGCTGGCGGTGCTACAGGGGATGCGCGTGGTTGGCAAAGCCGGCCGGCAACATGAAGAGATGACGGCGGTCGCCGCGCTGGCGCTGCGTTTGCTGGACCGTCCCATGACGGCCCTTCCGGCTACAGCGCCTTGCTCAAAATGAGCAAAGGCGTATAGCGACTTTCGCGCTCGTAAGCGGTTTCACCGCTGACCGCCATCTGCTGGCTGAGGTAAAAAGCTTTGGCCTGGTGATTTTGCGGTAGCACCTCCAGCCATAGCTGCGTTTGCCGAGCTTCTCTGGCCAGCATTTCCACCGCGCTAAACAGCGGCCTGCCGTACTCGCGGCCGGTAAATTCCCGCAGAAAATAGATCTTTTTCAATTGACCGCCTAGAGCGCCGGTATCCGGTCTCGGCATCTCACACAACAGCTTCGCCAGACCGACATCCTGACCGTCAAAGCTGGCTATCAGCCAGTGGCAATGTGGCTCTGCAAAGCTTTTCTCCAGCGATGGCGCCGTGAAATCATCCGCCAGAAAATCCGCCAGCGCCTGTTTCTCCGGCCAAAGATGGCCAAAATGTCCGATGTAACTCTCATAACCCAGCGCGGTCAGGGAATCGGCATCCTTGCGGCGGGCGAGGCGAATTTCCAGCATGATTTCGTCCAGTAATTGATGGGGAAGTCTCGGCCAGTCATCATAAAGGCAGACGCGTCGGGATCTAATGCCGGCAACCTCAAAAGGTTATTGCCGGCAGCGCCGGAGAAAGGCGCTAGCGGTGTCGTCCCGCGCCCCTGACGCAGCACGTCAAGCGCGACCGAACGTTACACAACCCGGCGGCATAATTTTGCGCAAAAAAGGCAAATAGGGTGGCGAACAATGCCAGATACAAGGTGATCCCCCAAAACTGCCACGACGCGGGCAAGGGTGGCGGCTGTCGAAAAGTGAAGAGCAGCAGCAGCCAACTGCCGGCCGCGACGACCCCGGTCTGGACCGCGGTTAACGCCAGCGCCGGTACCGGCCGCTGCGCGCTCCCACCGCACAACCAATAAACGCCCAGCAACGACAGCAGCGCCGCCAGTATCAATCTTCCGTCGAGCCGTCCTCGACACACCAACCATTCCACCAACGGAGTGAAAATGACGAACAGGCTGATTAGAAAGGCCGCATTTCCGGCGCTGATAATCGCCACACCCTGTGTTTCGCAAATAAATACCCCAAGCAGAATCAGCCCCAGCGGAAGCCCGGGACGCAGGGCCGTCAAGCCGGCGCCGCGCAGTTGCGGCACCAGCACCAGTAAGGTCAAGGTAAAGCGCAGCGCGATAAAACCCAGAACCGGATAAAACGCGAGCGCCTGTTTGGTGGCGGCATAGCTGCTGCCCCAAATAACCGCCACCAGCAACAGCATGGCATCGGCAAGCTGTGGCGCCGTACGGCTTTGGCGCGCTAACGCGATATTCAGCATTTCAACATCCGTAATCGATGATCTTTAGCAAGGGTTGCAGTATATTCTTTTGTTGCACCGGCAATAATTGCCTAAAAATGCACAACACTTATTCCCTATGAGAACAAATCAACTTCTCCCTCTGCTGCCCAATATGGTGATATTGGTCAAAGTGGTGGAAAAAGGCAGCTTCTCCGCCGCCGCCCGCGAATTAGGCACCACCGCCTCGGCGGTAAGCCGGCAGATAGCCAGACTGGAGCAAGCGCTGGGATTGCGGCTTTTGGAACGCAGCACACGCCGCTTGCGCCTGAACGAGGCGGGTCATGAGGTATACCTGTGCTGTCAGCGGATCCTGACCAGCGCCAGCGATGTGCTGGCGATTTCCGACAGCGCGATGTCCGCCCCGCAGGGGCAGGTGCGGCTAAGCGTGCCCAAGGCGCTGGGCAAATTCGTTATCGGCCCGTTAATCGGCCCTCTTTTGCAGCGTTATCCACAGGTGGACGTTGCCTTACAGTTGACCGATACCCTGCCGGATTTGTTGGCCAGCGACCTGGACATGCTTATCGCCATCGGCGACCGGCAGCCGGACAATCTGGCGGGGCGGCCGCTGACATTTGTTCGGCAGTTGCTCTGCGCCACACCGCTTTACCTCAACCGGCGCGGCACGCCGCAACAGCCGGAGGATTTAGCGCAGCACGATTGTATTTGGCTGGGCGAAACGCCCGAGGATAACCAGCTGGCGATTCCGCCAGGGTGAACAGCGGCGGCAGGTCGAGGTGCACGGCCGTTTTGTGAGCAACCACAGCGAAGCGCGTATGGCGGTAGTCCTCGAGCATTTGGGCATTACCTGCCTGCCGCACTTTACCGCCGCCGCGCTGGAGGAGGGGACACTGGTGCCGGTATTGCCCCAATGGCGTTACGATGGCCCCTATCAAGGTATGGCCTGGGTGCTGTATCGCCCCAATCCCCAGTTGCCGCCAAAAATGCGGGTATTCATAGATTTTCTGGCGGCGGCCTTGGCCGATAACGCCGGCGACCGCTCTTCCTCGTCACCGGTGCAATAACCCTGTACGGCGCCGACGAACGAAAGACGCCGGTGGGGATAAGCGGTCACTTCAATCGCTTTCCAGCCCAATCAACGCACAGGAAAAATGTGTTTATCACACCTCTGCGCGGGTAGGCTTTATTCACCGCTACCGCGCGTTTTGCTTACGCAACGGGAGACCGCTACGGTATTTTTTCCGCGCGCGAAAAGTGGTAGTATTGAGGTTTAATTACTTGGTTAGAGTCATCTATGGCTTATCTCTATTTATTTGTTGCTATCATTGCGGAAGTCATTGCCACCTCGTCTATCAAAGCGTCGGCGGGCTTTAGCAAACTGGTGCCTTCTCTTTTAGTGATAATCGGTTACGCCATCTCGTTTACGCTGTTGTCGCTGGTCCTTAAAACCGTACCTGTCGGCATCGCTTATGCCAGTTGGTGCGGTTTAGGCATTGTTTTTGTCGCCATCGTAAGCTATTTCCTGTATGGGCAAAAATTGGATGCCGTGGTAATATGCGGTATTGCCATGATCATCGCCGGCGTTTTGATTATTAATTTATTCTCCAAAACCGCCGGTCATTAATCAGCCTCATTATGTCTTAACTCAAGTAATCGAGAATATGTTAATGAAAACAACAAGCCAAGTTTCAGAGGATCATCATATTAAGCTGCGCCCGTTGGAACGTGAAGATCTGCACTTTATTCATCAGCTCAATAATAATGAGGTGATGATGCGCTACTGGTTTGAGGAACCACACGAAGCCTATGTGGAGTTAAAAGATCTTTATCAAAAAAATATCCACAACATCAGCGAGCGGCGGTTCATTATCGATAAACTGGGCGTCAGCGTTGGGCTGGTCGAATTGGTGGATATCGATCATATCCACCGCCGCGCCGAATTTTCTATTCTGGTGGCACCCGAGCACCAGGGAAAAGGCTATGCCAGTGTAGCGACTCATCTGGCGCTGAATTTCGGCTTTATGGTACTCAATCTGCATAAGCTGTATTTGATCGTTGATGAAGAGAACACCAAAGCCATCCATATCTATACCAAGTTGGGTTTCAAACAAGAAGGGGTTTTGTTGCAGGAATTTTTCATCAACGGCCAATACCGCAATACGCTGAGAATGTGCCTGTTCCAGCACGAATATCAGAATGCCCGCGCGACGGCGCTTGAGCAAAAACGCTAACTGGCCTCCGGGGCCAGCGCTGGAAAATGGCCGCACGCCAACGCGCAACGGTACCTGGCTTATCATGAAAAGACGCGGCGCGCGGCAGCCTCTGGGGATTAGAAATTATACCCCACTACCAGATAATACCCCCAGCCGGTAGAAGCAACGCTGAACGGCCCATCGCCAAAATCCAGCTGGCTGCCGTCGCGCCACTGGCCACCGTGGTGGAAATAGCGGGCGACCAGCAAGTAATGCAGATGGTCATAGGCCAGGGCCAGAATATGGCTGGAGGCGATAGCATTATTACTGCGTACACCGCCGGCGTTATCGGCTAAATCTGAGCCAAAGTCAAAATTGGTGAAACCGATATAACTTAGACCGCCGCCCCATAATGTGGTGAGAGGATAGAAATATTTCACTTTGACGCGATACCCGTCCCAGCTATTTTCATTGCTGGCGCCATAATTTTGCCACTGATATTTTGCGTAAATATTCAATGACAGCGCCAGATCGCTGTGGGTAGCGATATCGGTGCCGACCCCCATATACCAAATACTTTGGCGGGACGCGGCACTGCGGTCCATATCGTAAATGTAATTATTGGCGAAGAACCACTCTTTGAAAGGCCCCATACTGAGATCGGACCCCATCAGCTTGTCGATGGAGAAACGGGGCTCTATTTCCATGAACAGCGGCGACCCTTTATCCCAAAGACCGCGATCGGCGCCATTACCGACGCCAAATGATTTAGGTACATCCAGATAACCATAAAAGTCAAACCACTCTTTACAGGTCAACGCCTCATATTCCAGATAAATGTCATTATTTAGCTGTGGACCGAAGCGGGTATGATAGCTACCGACAACGTTTACGCTCTGGTGCCACCAATCAGAAAAATATTGATCGCTGTGGTTACCGTTATCCGCCGCTGCTGAGAAGCTACAGGTTAAGGCGAAAAGTGCCCCCACCGCTTTATTTTTTATTTTCATTTTATCGCCAGAAATATTAACCATCCCAAAACAGCCGGGAGAATTGAACATATAATATAATGATGAAACGTTTCAAAAGGAGAATCATCGTAATATCAGTCGGTCATAACTCCAAACACCTTTAGCGGCTTCTCGCCGCCGTGTTTTCCCTGACTAAATAAGCTTTTAATCCAGCGTTGTCAATCTATTTCCCGATTACCGTTTACGGTTCAGCATTACCCTGAAATGAATTGTCTTTTAAGACAAAATCACCAGGATATATCGCAGATAAAATAACCAGAATGGACAATTATGCTGGCTTTGTTGAATAAATCGAACTTTTAGGTGACTGGCGGCTCTGATCACTACATTCGTTTCAACATCAGGTCCCCATGGCAAAGCAAAAGTTTAAAATCACCAACTGGCCCGCATATAACAATGCGCTCAGGCAGCGGGGGGACCTGACAGTATGGCTTGATGAGTCAGCCATTGCTGCATGGACTGAGAGTACACCACCTGAACATCGTGGCCGGCCGCTTCACTACACCGATATGGCCATTACCACGGTTCTGATGATAAAGCGCGTGTTTAACCTTTCGCTCCGGGCGTTACAGGGTTTCGTTGACTCGATTTTTAAACTGATGGGGCTGTCGCTGCGCTGCCCAGATTACTCTCTGGTCAGCCGGCGAGCAAAAACCGTCGACATCAGCATAAAAACGCCAACCCGCGGCGAAATCTCACACCTGGTCATCGATGGCACCGGCCTGAAAATCTTCGGCGAAGGCGAATGGAAAGTCAGGCAGCATGGGGCTGAGAGGCGCAGAGTATGGCGCAAGCTTCATCTGGCAGTAGATAGCGCGACACATGAAATTATCTGTGCCGATTTATCGCTAAGCGGTACGACAGATGCGCAGGCGCTGCCCGGGCTGATTAACCAAACCCACCGGAAAATCAGGGAAGCGTCGGCTGACAGTGCTTACGATACGCGTTACTGTCATGATGCTCTGCTGAGGAAAAAAATAAAGCCGCTTATCCCACCGCGAAGTGGTGCGCAATATTGGCCAGCTCGATACCATGAGCGTAACCATGCGGTGGCAAATCAGCATCTGAGCGGCAATAACGATACCTGGAAAAAGAAAGTAGGTTATCACCGGCGTTCACTGGCTGAAACGGCCATGTTCCGGTTTAAAACACTTCTGGGTGGTCATCTGAGTCTGCATGACTATGACGCGCAGGTAGGTGAGGCTATGGCAATGGTTAAAGCGCTTAACCGGATCACGCTGTTAGGAATGCCAAACAGCGTCCGTATCATGTAACAATCGCCCTGATAGGGAGGAAGTCGTCACAAATTTCGGATTTATTCAACAAAGCGAATTATGCTTCATCCGGCTTCAAGCCTAATAGTCTATTTGGCGCGGAAATAACCTGGTTATGAATACCGCGTTACTTTCCCGCTAATTGTTCGCGGGTAACCGCCGTCCCCGGTGCGGATAACCATTCTGAAACCATGCCGGAACCGCGAAAGAGAGAAGCCATGTCACCGTTTCGCCTTCCGAATTCGTCCGGGAGAATGACCGGCCCAACGCCACCGACCGCCTCCCCCTGTCATCTGGCCAGCCAGAGGAATGCTATCCGCCGGACATCCTCTGCGCCGGCAACGTTAAAAGTGAATTATTGCCAATCAGCGCCGGAGGCGCTCCTCATGACGCTGTTTGATGCGTGTCTTAAGCGCGGCATTGGCGCGGTTAGCCGTAGTGAAATGCCTTTTGGCGTCAACGCATGTCATTGAGTAACGGGGAATTGCCCTACCGCATCGCGATCACTTCGCGTGCTAACAACATCATAGACGCACCAAGAGCTTTCACCTATGATGCCTGTTCATCTATTATCGAGCCACGCTCATTCGGCCCGCGCAGGGCGCCGTTACAGGAGTTTTGTCATGTCAGACGTTGCAGCGAGTTCCCGTATCTTCACCACCCATGTCGGTAGCCTGCCGCGCCAGGTTGCCTTGCTGGATCTGATGAAAGCCAATATAGATGGTCAGGATAATCAGGCAGAGCTGGATAGCGCCATTCGTCAGGCCGTCAGCCAGTCCGTCGAGGAACAGGTGGCGGGCGGCATCGATATTGTCACCGACGGCGAACAATCCAAGACCGGTTTCTTTTTCTACGTTCGTGAGCGCATTGAGGGTTTTGAACCTCGGCCGGGCGCGGGCTATGCGGCGTTTGATGCCGAAGTTGAAGCGTTTCCTGAGTACTATAAACACTATTTCGGCGAAGCGATGCTGGGCGGCAATTTGACGCCGTTCGTGCCGGTGGCCTGTACCGGCCCGGTCCGCTATGTAGGCCTGCCGCAGGACAAAATCCGCTACCATACCTGCTACAGCATCAATGAGGGTCCGCGTATCCACGACGTCCCGTTCATTGAGTTCGTCCGCTTCATGTTGCGCATTAACGCCAGCAACTACTCATTCGAGGCGGGCAATGTACGCCATGAACACGAATACCACCTTTGGGAACAGGTTAAACTGCCGGAAGGGAAACGCCTGATCCCGGGCGTTATCTGCCATGCGAGCAACACCGTGGAGCATCCTGAGCTTATCGCAGAGCGACTGGTTCGTTTCGCGGAACGTGTGGGCCGGGACAACGTGATAGCCAGCGTCGACTGCGGTTTCTCTTCCCAAGCCACCTACCGTACGGAAGTGCATCCGACGGTTATCCGCGAGAAGTTTCGAGCGCTGCGCGCCGGCGCGGCGCTGGCCAGCGAGCGGCTGTGGCGCGATTGATGCCGCGGGCGAGTGTGCCGAGCCGGCCAATAAACGCTGCCCGCGTCAGTTGACACAGCGGGCGGGCATCCTCGCGGCCTCGGCAGCGAAGCGGGCGGGCCGCTTTATGCGCTGACCCGCCCCGCTGGTTCCACTGTCCAACCGGCCGATTAAGGTCCGGCCTTTGTTTCGACCAAGCGGACGCCAGGCCACCTTGCTCGTTACCGTCGCCGCCGGCCCAGGGCGCGGCGTGTCAGGCGACCACCATCGACGATTTGCTATTCACCAGTTCGAATAACACCACGGTACGTGATGGGCAGGTGTAATGGTGGCCGAAATCAAAGGTGTGCTCGCTGATATCATCCGACTGGAAGGTATCGAAGATATGGCGCCAGCCGCGGCCGTGCGCCACCTCCGGCAGGGTGAACACGACGTCTTCGTGCGAGGCGCTGAACAGCTGCAGCACGGTACTTTGTGACCCCACCCGCAGCAACCCCGTCGTCTGTGAACGCCCGTCCAGCAACATACCGATACTTTTTAAGTGAGCATCGCCCCACGTCGCTTCATTCATCTCCTCGCCGCCGGGCTGAAACCAGGTGACATCTTTGATGTTCAGCTTACCGGTGAAGAAGCGGCCGCGGTGCAGGATGGGGAAACGCTTACGCAGCGCGATAAGCCGGTAGGTAAACAGGATAAGCGATTGGCCTTTGTCGTTGATATTCCAATCGACCCAGCTGATTTCGCTGTCCTGGCAATAGCCGTTATTGTTGCCCTGCTGGGTACGGGCAAACTCATCGCCCGCCAGCAGCATCGGCGTGCCCTGGGAAAACATCAGGGTCGCTAGCATATTGCGCATTTGCCGCAATCGCAGCGCATTTATCGCCGGGTCGTCGGTCAAACCTTCCGCGCCATAATTGGCGGAAATATTTTCGCTGTGTCCGTCGCGGTTATCCTCGCCGTTGGCCTCATTATGCTTGTGTTCATAGGAGACGATATCGTTCAGGGTGAAGCCATCATGCGCGGTAATGAAATTGACCGAGGCGTGCGGCTTGCGGCCACGATGATTAAAAATATCGGCCGAGCCCGCCAGACGGGTGGTGAATTCCGCCAGTTGCCCCTCATCGCCGCGCCAGAATTTCCGCACCGAATCACGATAACGATCGTTCCATTCGGCCCAGCCCGGCGGAAAATCGCCTACCTGATATCCGCCCGGGCCGCAGTCCCAGGGTTCCGCTATCAGCTTGCATTGGCTGAGGATAGGATCCTGGCGACAGGTATCCAGAAAGCCGCAGCTTTCGTCAAAACCGTAGCTTTCGCGGCCGAGAATTGTCGCCAAATAGAAACGGAAACCGTCAATTTGCATCTCCGTCGCCCAATAGCGTAGAGAGTCGGTCACCATTTGCAGCACGCGCGGATGACTCAAATTCAGCGTATTGCCGGTACCCGTATCGTTAATGTAATAGCGCTTTTCTTCGGGAAACAGGCGGTAATAGCTGGCGTTGTCGATCCCCTTTAGCGACAATGTCGGCCCCAGCTCATTCCCTTCGGCGGTGTGGTTATACACTACATCCAGAATGACTTCGATGCCGGCGGCGTGCAGGGTGGCAATCATCTTCTTGAATTCGTTAACGGTCGAGGTGGCCATATATTTGGGGTGCGGCGCGAAAAAGCCGAGGGTGTTGTACCCCCAAAAATTGTGTAGCCCTTTCTCCTGTAGATGGCGGTCATCGACGAAGGCGTGGACCGACATCAGTTCAATGGCGGAGACGCCAAGCGTCTTTATATAGTCGACAATTTGCGGCACGCTCAGCGCGGAAAAGGTGCCGCGTAAATGCTCAGGCACCGCCGGATGACGCATGGTATAACCGCGCACGTGCGTTTCATACACGAGGGTTTTTTCCCACGGAATAAAGTTTTTACCGTTGATGGGCCAAGAGAACACCGGATCAATCACCCGGCATTTCGGCATAAACGGCGCGCTGTCGCGCTCGTCCAGGGTCAAATCTTTGTCTTCGCTGGCTATGTCATAGGCAAACAGGGCATCATCCCATTTCAATTCGCCCCAGATTTGTTTCGCGTAGGGGTCGAGCAGCAACTTGGCCGGATTAAAGCGATGCCCCTGCTCCGGCTCAAACGGGCCATGTACCCGGTAACCGTACAGCAGCCCCGGACGCGCGTCAGGCAAATAACCGTGCCATACCTCATCGGTATATTCCGGTAGTTCAATTCGGTCATACTCTTCGCCGTCCTCATTGAACAAGCACAGTTCCACGCGCGTCGCATGAGCGGAAAAAATAGCGAAATTGACCCCAGGCCAGACCCTGTACACGATTCTGTGTAAATGCCTTTTCTCAGAAGTGACCGTCCAGGCGGTCACCGAACTCGATAATAAAGCGGCTCATTGCCATGCGCCAGTCCCTCAAAGGCATTGTCCATTTCTGTGAGGCCGCCTGTATCGCCAGCCACACCACCTTTTTCACTGCGTCGTCGGTCGGGAACACCTTGCGCTTTTTGATGGCATGCCGGATCATGCTGTTTAACGACTCGATGGCGTTGGTCGTGTAGATCACCTTGCGGATGTCCGTTGGGTAGGCAAAGAACGTGGCCAGATTGGCCCAGTTTGCCTGCCAGCTTCGACTTATTTGCGGGTAGCGGATGTCCCAGGCACTGGAGAACGCTTCCAGCGCCTGCAAGCCGGCTTCTTCCGTAGGGGCCTGATAGATAGCTTTCAGGTCGCGGGTGACGGCCTTGAAGTCCTTCCAGGAGACGAACCGCAGGCTGTTGCGCACCATATGTACGATACACAGCTGGAGCCGCGCCTCCGGATACACCGCGTTAATAGCGTCAGGGAAACCTTTCAGCCCGTCTACGCAGGCGATAAGGATATCGTTCAGGCCGCGGTTTTTCAGCTCTGTCAGCACGTTCAGCCAGAACTTTGCGCCTTCATTTTCGGCCAGCCACATACCTAGCAACTCTTTCTGGCCTTCGATGTTGATGCCCAGCGCCAGGAACACAGATTTGTTGATGATGCGGCTGTCCTGCCGGACTTTTAGAACGATACAATCAAGATAAACAATGGGATAGACTGCATCCAGAGGCCGGTTTTGCCATTCGACAACCTGCTCCATGACCGCATCGGTGACCTTTGAGACCAGCGCCGGCGAGACATCGGCGTCATACAGCTCTTTGAACGCGGCGGCGATCTCGCGGGTGGTCATCCCTTTGGCGTACAACGATAAAATCTGGTTATCCATCCCGGTAATCCGGGTCTGGTTCTTCTTCACCAGTTGCGGTTCAAAGGAACCGTCACGATCGCGCGGAGTACGCAGCGCCAGCGGGCCATCGCCAGTGGTAACGGTTTTTGTGGAATAGCCGTTGCGGGCGTTGGTCCCCGGTTTAGGCTGATTTTTATCGTAGCCGAGGTGATGGGTCATTTCGGCATTGAGAGCTGCTTCGACGCTGATTTTTTTCAGCAGCCGATCGAAGTGACTGAGATCTTCAGGGGTTTTGAGATTTTTGGCCAGTTCGTTAGCCAGAGCCTGCAACTGTTTTTCGTCCATAAATTAACCTGTTTTTGATGTTGGATTGAACATATCAAAATCAGGCAAATACACAAATTTCTAAACAGGCTCGTCGGAATCTGCAGAATGCCTTGTACAGGTAATTCAACCCCATATGCCGATAAAGATAATTATGAAAACGCGTGCCAAAATTGCCCGGGCGTCCGGCCAATGACATGCACAGCTGGGTGTCTTTGTTAATCTCCATTGTTGCTCCCTGGTTAAGGATAATCCGCTGTGGCGGCGAAACGTCACGCACGATAATCATTACAGGTTAACCGATTCCGCGAAAAATGAAACCGCACCCCCTTGGCTATCTGCGCCTATGCGTCACGGCGAGACGCCCGCGCGGACGGGGCAGATTATCCGGCGCCGCGGGCGCAGAACCTGCAATTGAGCGCCATCGCCGGCAGTGAGGCGCCACGGTCAAGCTTATGTGGCGGCTCTGGCATAACCTCCAAAGTCGACTACACTCAGAGCTTATATACAGGCCAGGCGCGGTGTCTTAAGTCAGCTGCGGTACCCCATGCGCGGGTGCGGTGTCCCGAGGCGACGCGGTACCCAAGCCTGGATCCGGTATTCCGAGTCGGACGCGGTCTTCTGTGTCAGAACGCATATGACAAATCACTTACGTTTAACGCCGGGCGCAGGCGGCGCCGGCGAAGGTAGACGATGAGGCCGCCGGCATCAGCGACGCCAGGCGCGTTTACGGCGCTAGTATTGTGACGCCGCCGTAGCGCGTCGCCTGTAGCGGGCGTAATTCAAGCGGGCGGTGTGCTTTCACCGACCGCGCCTGCGTCGGCGTTAGCTATGTGCAGATTCCGACGTATCCGATCAGCTGTTCCGGCGACATCCGATCAGTTATTCCGATATTTTCCGATCACCCATTCCAGTGATATTCGCTCACGTGTTCGCTCATCTTCTGACTCGGGTTTAGTCTATTTTTCCTGTGCTGGCTACTCCTTGCTCTTTGCGTAGTGATTCGCCTTTAAGTTCCAGTCTATAGCTGGGGTGTACTAACCGATCGAGTAACGCGTCAGCTGTCGTGGGGTTTTCTATCAGTCCATACCATTTTTTCACCGACAGTTGACTGATCAGGATGCTGCTGCTTTTGTCGTAGCGATCTTCCATCACCTCCAACAGCATCGTTGCCTGCATCGGACTTATTGATTCTAGGCCCACGTCGTCCAAGATCAGTAACTCTATTTTTTCTAACTGCTTAAGCTGTTTTAGATAGGTCACGTCTACCTGACACTGGTGAAGATGGGCTAGCAACCGACCCACTCGCCAGTAACGCACGCTATATTGCTGCCGGCATGCCTGCTCACCAAGCGCACAACTGAACCAGGTTTTGCCCGTACCTGTTGGCCCCGTGATGAGTATGCTTTTCTGATATTTCAGATATTGTCCCCCTAGCAGATCTCGCATCTGTTCCGGTGTCACTCCTCGGCTAGGGATATAGCGGATATCTTCCGGTTTTGCCTGCAAGCGCATTTGCGATTGCCGTCGCAGACGGCATATGTGGTTGTTTTTTCTATGCAAATTTTCCGCTTCTACCATCAGCGACAACCGCTCCTCGAACCCCAGCTCCCCATAACTCCCCGGGAGTTCGCGTTGCGTCTCCAACGCCTGGACCATTGCCGACAACTTCAGCTCTCGCAGAGCCATTAACAGTGTATCCATATTTATTCTCCTTAGTGATAACTGTCCGGACCTCGGAGGTTTTCGTGAACCAGCATTGATACGCCGGCTCCGTCCTGGGTGACCTCACTTTCACGACCGTGTTTCAATACGTTGGCTATGAAAGAGCGGTTAATGCACCCTTTCTCCAACGCCAGCGCGCAGGCCTTCTCCAGTCGCGTCGTCTCATAGCGCCGTTGCAGATTGAGTAGCCCCAGCACGGAGCGGTAAGCCTGCTCCGGATGGGCTTTGCTCTTTTGGATGGACTCGACCACTTTCAGTGTGCACACACCCACCGACAGCGCCCAACTGCACAGCCTTTCCGGCGTCCACTGACTCTGCCCCTTATGGTTAGCCGGCATGTGCGCCGCCTGAGTCGTGTGCCTATAGGCGTTATCGCTGCGAGGGTGCGTAGCCACGCAGACGCCCTTATGGTGGATTTGCACCAGCCGTTGGGTGGCGATGACGTCAACGCGCTCGCCAACCAGCGGATGCGGCACCGAGTACCAGTTTTTGCCGTAGTCTATGTGGTAATCAGGTCCCACTCGGGCAACGAGATACTCACTGTATTCCCATTGTGTGGGCGGTAGAGGCCCAAGAGCCGGTTTGTCCAGCTGCTCGAAGCGTTCAAGGCGACTTTGTCCGCCGTAATGACGCATCGGGCGCAAATTCAACTCATGATTGAGTTCTCGTATCACCTGGTTGAGTTCGGCCAGCGAGTAGAACCTACGTTTACGCAACCGGGCCAAAACCCAGCGTTCTACCAGCTGCACAGTTGATTCTGCCTTCGCCTTGTCTTTCGGTTTTCTCGGGCGCGCCGGTAGCACCACTGTCTCATAGTGATTTACCAGCGCCTGGTAGCTCTGGTTTATGACCGGCTCATAGCGGTCAGGGGTGCTGACAGCGCTGCGCAGATTATCAGGTATCATCAGCTCCGGAACCCCACCCATGAAGTGCAGGCAGCGGCTATTGGCGTTGAGCCACGATGCCATGTCCTGGCCTTCGCAGGCTTCGATATACGCATAGCCTGACACGCCCATGGCAGCGACGAAGATAGCGACCTGGCGTACGCTACCGGTCGCAGGGTTGACGATAGGTACGGTGGGGCCACAGAAGTCGATGAAGAGCTTTTCGCCAGCCTTGTGCTCCATGCGCATGGAACGCCGCTGCTTCTTTTTCCAGTCACGGAACAGTGCACAAAACTGTGAGTAATCGAGGGCATCACCGCCCACGGCGGACTGATATTCCATCCAGAGCAGCTGCTTGGTCATGCCCTTGCGGCTTAACTCGGTATCGATATCAAGCCAGCTGGGTAAGGTATTGATAACTTTTCCGGATTTGCCGGGATAGAGCAGGCGGTCGAGGTCGACGGGGGACAGTTCCGCCGGCAATGGCCAGACCAGGTTAGCTACCGTGAATCGGCCGAGGATATCGTTCACGGTAGTACAGCCTATGCCGAGCGCTGCTGCGATAGTGCGATTCGAGCGACGCTGCTCGAATTTCATACGTAAGACATTAATATAGATGCACATTTCCGTTCTCGCTTTCTTCTTTTTACGTGCCATGCCATGCCCCCGGAAGCTAAAAGTCTCCAGAGTATGGCGGAACAGAAGATGAGCGATCGGACAGAATCGGAATCGCTGATCGGGCGACCGGAATCAGTGATCGGATGAAATCAGAATTAGTGATCGGATGTGACCGGAACCAGCACCAGTCCCTCAAAGGCATTGTCCATTTCTGTGAGGCCGCCTGTATCGCCAGCCACACCACCTTTTTCACTGCGTCGTCGGTCGGGAACACCTTGCGCTTTTTGATGGCATGCCGGATCACGCTGTTTAACGACTCGATGGCGTTGGTCATGTAGATCACCTTGCGGATGTCCGTTGGGTAGGCAAAGAACGTGGCCAGATTGGCCCAGTTTGCCTGCCAGCTTCGACTTATTTGCGGGTAGCGGATGTCCCAGGCACTGGAGAACGCTTCCAGCGCCTGCAAGCCGGCTTCTTCCGTAGGGGGCCTGATAGATAGCTTTCAGGTCGCGGGTGACGGCCTTGTAGTCCTTCCAGGAGACGAACTGCAGGCTGTTGCGCACCATATGCACGATACACAGCTGGAGCGCGCCTCCGGATACACCGCGTTAATAGCGTCAGGGAAACCTTTCAGCCCGTCTACGCAGGCGATAAGGATATCGTTCAGGCCGCGGTTTTTCAGCTCTGTCAGCACGTTCAGCCAGAACTTTGCGCCTTCATTTTCGGCCAGCCACATACCTAGCAACTCTTTCTGGCCTTCGATGTTGATGCCCAGCGCCAGGAACACAGATTTGTTGATGATGCGGCTGTCCCGCCGGACTTTTAGAACGATACAGTCAAGATAAACAATGGGATAGACTGCATCCAGAGGCCGGTTTTGCCATTCAACAACCTGCTCCATGACCGCATCGGTGACCTTTGAGACCAGCGCCGGCGAGACATCGGCGTCATACAGCTCTTTGAACGCGGCGGCGATCTCGCGGGTGGTCATCCCTTTGGCTTACAACGATAAAATCTGGTTATCCATCCCGGTAATTCGGGTCTGGTTCTTCTTCACCAGTTGCGGTTCAAAGGAACCGTCACGATCGCGCGAAGTACGCAGCGCCAGCGGGCCATCGCCAGTGGTAACGGTTTTTGTAGAATAGCCGTTGCGGGCGTTGGTCCCCGGTTTAGGCTGATTTTTATCGTAGCCGAGGTGATGGGTCATTTCGGCATTGTGAGCTGCTTCGACGCTGATTTTTTTCAGCAGCCGATCGAAGTGACTGAGATCTTCAGGGGTTTTGAGATTTTTGGCCAGTTCGTTAGCCAGAGCCTGCAACTGTTTTTCGTCCATAAATTAACTGTTTTTGATGTTGGATTGAACATATCAAAATCAGGCAAATACACAAATTTCTAAACAGGCTCGACCGTCCAGGCGGTCACCGAACTCGATAATAAAGCGGCTCATTGCCATGCGCCAGTCCCTCAAAGGCATTGTCCATTTCTGTGAGGCCGCCTGTATCGCCAGCCACACCACCTTTTTCACTGCGTCGTCGGTCGGGAACACCTTGCGCTTTTTGATGGCATGCCGGATCACGCTGTTTAACGACTCGATGGCGTTGGTCGTGTAGATCACCTTGCGGATGTCCGTTGGGTAGGCAAAGAACGTGGCCAGATTGGCCCAGTTTGCCTGCCAGCTTCGACTTATTTGCGGGTAGCGGATGTCCCAGGCACTGGAGAACGCTTCCAGCGCCTGCAAGCCGGCTTCTTCCGTAGGGGCCTGATAGATAGCTTTCAGGTCGCGGGTGACGGCCTTGTAGTCCTTCCAGGAGACGAACCGCAGGCTGTTGCGCACCATATGCACGATACACAGCTGGAGCCGCGCCTCCGGATACACCGCGTTAATAGCGTCAGGGAAACCTTTCAGCCCGTCTACGCAGGCGATAAGGATATCGTTCAGGCCGCGGTTTTTCAGCTCTGTCAGCACGTTCAGCCAGAACTTTGCGCCTTCATTTTCGGCCAGCCACATACCTAGCAACTCTTTCTGGCCTTCGATGTTGATGCCCAGCGCCAGGAACACAGATTTGTTGATGATGCGGCTGTCCTGCCGGACTTTTAGAACGATACAGTCAAGATAAACAATGAAATAGACTGCATCCAGAGGCCGGTTTTGCCATTCGACAACCTGCTCCATGACCTCATCGGTGACCTTTGAGACCAGCGCCGGCGAGACATCGGCGTCATACAGCTCTTTGAACGCGGTAGCGATCTCGCGGGTGGTCATCCCTTTGGCATACAACGATAAAATCTGGTTATCCATCCCGGTAATCCGGGTCTGGTTCTTCTTCACCAGTTGCGGTTCAAAGGAACCGTCACGATCGCGCGGAGTACGCAGCGCCAGCGGGCCATCGCCAGTAGTGGTAACGGTTTTTGTGGAATAGCCGTTGCGGGCGTTGGTCCCCGGTTTAGGCTGATTTTTATCGTAGCCGAGGTGATGGGTCATTTCGGCATTGAGAGCTGCTTCGACGCTGATTTTTTTCAGCAGCCGATCGAAGTGACTGAGATCTTCAGGGGTTTTGAGATTTTTGGCCAGTTCGTTAGCCAGAGCCTGCAACTGTTTTTCGTCCATAAATTAACCTGTTTTTGATGTTGGATTGAACATATCAAAATCAGGCAAATACACAAATTTCTAAACAGGCTCGGCCTTTAGCTAATTTCGACAAACAGGCGCTGGCTGTAGATGAGCTTAATAATGATTAATTTTAATGTATATTTAAATCACTATTACGAGAACTAACACCAATACATCAAAATCTTTATCTTAAGATGAAGGATCATAAAAGCCAATCCGGTCATATGCTGAATGCCGACATTGCTTACCACTATCGTTCCAAGCTTGTTGAGCAGGCTCACATCCGGCAATTGCTCTCAACAGTGAACTTTTGCTATAACCATGCCGTAGAGGATATTAATGCGAAGTTCAATAAGCAGACCTTAGCGTTGATTATGTCGTCTAGTTTGTTTGCAAAAACTACGCCGCAGTCGCCCAATGAATTCAAGCAGGACATGCCCGACCTGTTCAAAGAGATATTCGCTATTGGCCCGTAACAACCACCAGTGTTGCAGGCGTGCCTTCCTCATCAAGCAGCATCCCCTTGCCGGGCCCAAGCCATCCGATGGGTGCCGCTGGAAAACAGGTGACACCGGTTAAATCAGAGCGGGCAATTCGGCAACAAGGTTCGGGGAGGTTGTCGGTAGCAGAATTACGCAAGTTTTTTTCTAACGAATAGAATCTTAACCAGTAAGCATTGAAACGACTTGGCGTTTGCCGCGCAATTGGGGCAAACGCCATTGCGTTGAGAACGTCTGATCGATACCGCCAACCGGTACCCACTCGCCGGCGTTTGTACCGAAGCATGCCGCCAGCCGATTTATGGCTGGCATCTTGGTAACGGCCACTTTATCATCGTCCCGGCGCCGATACCTTTCAGGTACCGTACGCCGCAGCTTGTCCAACCCACCTGTGAGGAGTAACAGTCCGTGAAAGAGTACCAGCGTAAATTTATCGAGTATGCGTTAAACAAACAGGTATTAAAATTTGGCGAATTTACGCTCAAATCGGGTCGTATCAGTCCCTATTTCTTTAATGCCGGTTTGTTCAATACCGGGTGCGATCTGGCATTTTTGGGGCGGGTTTATGCCGCGGCGTTGGTGGATTCAGGCGTGCCATTCGATCTGTTGTTCGGGCCTGCTTACAAAGGCATTCCGATTGCGACCACCACCGCGGTGGCGCTGGCGGAGCAGCATCAACGGGACGTCTCCTATTGTTTCAATCGTAAGGAAGCCAAGGATCACGGTGAAGGCGGGACGCTGGTCGGTAGTCCGCTCCAGGGTAAAGTGATGCTGGTTGACGACGTTATCACCGCGGGCATCGCTATCAGCGAGTCGATGGCCATTATTGCCGCCCATCAGGCAACGCTTGCCGGGGTGATGATTTCGTTGGATCGGCAGGAAAAGGGCCGCGGCGAGATTTCTGCCATTCAGGAAGTGGAGCGGGATTATCACTGCAAGGTTTTAGCTATAATCACGTTGGCAGATCTGATCGCCTATCTGGAAGAAAAAGGCGAAATGGCCGACCATCTCGCCGCGGTCCGCGCCTATCAGCAGCAGTACGGCATCTGAGCCGACCGGGTATTTAATGCCGGTAGTGAAGCGCTCACGTTGACGGGCGGTGGAGCGCCGCTATCCACCGCGCCGCTCAGTGGAGCTGCGCCACTAAAAGCGGCCAACGCAGCTCGAACTCCTGCGTGGGCCGGTATTTGAATTCAGTACGCACAAAGCGCGATAGCATGCCTTCGCAAAAAGCCAGCAGCTGGCTGGCGAGCAGCGACTCATCCAGCTCAAACGCTTCCCCTTCGCGCAGTTTGCGCTCGCGCAATACCTGGCGCAGCTGCACTTCGATACGCTCATACAACTGATTGATGCGCCCCTGAAGTCGGTCTTGTTCAAACATTAGCGCGTGGCCGCTCATAATGCGCGTAAGACCCGGATTTCGTTCGGCGAAGCCTAAAATCAACAACAATATCAGACGAAGTCGATTCAGAGTCTCTTTCTCATCTTGTAGGATCAAATTAATCCGGCTAATCAGACTGTCCTCGATAAATTCGATAAGGCTGTCAAACATCCGGGTTTTGCTGGGAAAGTGGCGGTAAAGCGCGGCTTCCGAAACGCCAACATTGGCTGCCAGTTTTGCGGTGGTAATACGTTGGCTGCCGTCGCTGGATTCAAGCATCTGTGCCAATGCCTGCAGAATCTCCTCGCGGCGGTTGCGTTTCGTATTCTCTTTTTCTGCCATGCTGAATAGGTCCCTGAGTAATCACTGTCAATAATGGTTAAACACCAGGCATCGGCCATAGCGCCCGTGGCGCTATGGCGTTAATGGATTTGTATTCGATGCCGGGTAATGGGCCGAATCGTCAGGGGCTATTGTCGCCCGGAGTGGCCGAAGCCCCCCTCGCCGCGTTCGCTGGTATCGAAGGATTCCACCAGGTTAAACTCCGCCTGCACGACCGGCACAAAGACCATTTGCGCCATGCGCTCCCCCGGTTCAACGGTGAAAATGTCCTGGCCGCGGTTCCAGACCGAGACCATCAGCGGCCCTTGGTAGTCCGAATCGATAAGCCCCACCAGATTGCCCAGCACGATACCGTGCTTATGACCCAGACTGGATCGCGGCAGGATAACCGCCGCCAGATCGGTATCGGCAATGTGAATCGCCAGCCCGGTCGGGATCAAGGTGGTTTCACCCGGCGCCAGCACCACCGGCTCATCGATACAAGCGCGTAAATCCAGACCGGCGGACCCCGCGGTGGCGTAAGCCGGCAGCGGGAAACGATCGCCAATGCGGCGGTCCAGGATCTTAACGTCGATTTTTTTCATCATAACGGCTGACAATCTCGTCAATTAGTTGTTGAGCGAGCAGTGATTTATCGCTCAGAGGTAACAGGGTTTCCCCATCCTGCCAGAACAGATGCAACGCATTGTTATCACTGTTAAACCCTTGGCCGGTTTGGGAAACGTCATTGGCGCAAATCAAATCCATTTGCTTATTGATACGCTTTTGCCGGGCGTATTCTTCCATATTGTGGGTTTCGGCGGCAAATCCGACGACATAGGGACGTTGTTTGGTTAGTGCGCCCACGGCCGCCACAATATCAAGATTTTTAATCAGGGTGATCATCAGGTCATCGCCCTGTTTTTTGATTTTTTCCGGTGAAAAACGGCTGGCGCGGTAGTCCGCCACCGCCGCGCAGCCGATGAAAATGTGTTGTTGGTGGATGGAGCGCATTACCGCATCCTGCATCTCCAGCGCGCTGGTCACGTCGATACGCTCCACATCCGCAGGCGTTGGCAGGGAGACCGGGCCCGCTATCAGCGTGACCCGCGCGCCTTTGGCCGCGGCGGCGCGGGCGATGGCGAAGCCCATCTTACCCGAGCTGTGATTACTGAGAAAACGTACCGGATCCAGCGCTTCTCGGGTCGGCCCGGCGGTTATCATGATATTGAGGTGGCTTAGCGAGCGATCGGGGGTGAAATGCTGCGCCACGTGGTCCACCAGCACCAGCGGATCGGGCATCCGCCCCGGGCCGATATCGCCGCAGGCCTGGCTGCCGCTATCGGGTCCCCACAGCAGCACGCCTCGGCCGTTCAACGTGGTCAGGTTCGCCTGCGTGGCCGCCGCCCGGTACATTTGTTGGTTCATGGCCGGCGCCGCCGCGACGGGGGCCGCCGTCGCCAGGCAGAGCGTGGTGAGCAGATCGTTAGCCATTCCCGCCGCCAGGCGCGCCAGCAGATCGGCGGTCGCGGGCGCCAGCAGCACCAGATCGGCCCATTTTGCCAGCTCAATATGGCCCATCGCCGTCTCTGCAGCGGGATCCAGCAGGTCGTCCGCCACCGGGTAGCCCGATACCGCCTGCAGGCTCAAGGGGGTAATAAATGCCTTCGCTGCCGCCGTCATCACCACGCGCACCTCGGCGCCCCGCTCGCGCAAACGGCGCACCAGTTCGGGGCCCTTGTAGGCGGCGATACCGCCGCTTACGCCCAGAACAATATGTTTACCGGCCAGTTCCGTCATCTCGCATGTCCAGGTGAAAATATGGTTATAGGCATTTTATCATAACCCTCAGCGCCACGGTCATTTGTCTGTTTACGGCTGTTTTGGAATCGTCATTCGGCTTTTCACCGTGCCATGTCGAACACCGGTGTTGCTGCTGGTATTATAAAGCTAGGGGTGAACGGTGCCCGGGGAGGTCCGCACAATGGAAAAGGTGAGTAACAAAAGTTGGCCGTCAACGCTGGCACCGCGTGAGAAGCTGATTGCCCTCGGTCCCGACGCGCTGACGGACATTGAATTACTGGCGCTGTTTTTACGCACCGGCACTCGGGGAAAACATGTGCTGTAGTTCGCGGAAGAACTGCTGGCGCAGTTCGGTTCGTTCGATAAATTGATGACTGCCGCCCACCAAACACTGAGCGCTACGTACGGTCTGGGGGTCTCAAAATGTACGCAGCTGCGGGCGATTGGCGAAATGGCGCAGCGCATTTTTCGTTCGCATCTGATGCGCGAGGATGCAATGACCAGCCCGGATATGGCCCGACGTTACCTGCAGCAAATTCTAGTGTGCCGGGAAAGAGAGGTGTTCGTGGTCATGTTTCTCGACAACCGCAATCGCCTTATCAATCATCAGGAGTTGTTTCAGGGTACGGTGAACAGCGTAGAGGTCCATCCGCGGGAAATTGTCCGCGCGGCGCTCAAGATCAATGCGGCGGCGATTATTATTTTGGCGCACAATCATCCCTCTGGTAACGCTGAACCGAGCCGCGCCGAGCGCGAGGTAACGGCACGGGTGGTTAAAGCCTGCCTGTAAGCCTGTTTCCGGCGATCCTGCGGGATCTTTAGCCGTGCGGGACTTGAGCAGTCGCGCGTCAAAGCGTATACTACGCCACCTTTGAGAATCTTGGGTGTAGCGTTGAGAGCCTATCTCAGCAGAGTAGTCTCTCTGTTGGAAGTCTCTCCTCAGTGAATATGCTGAGATGGGCTCTAAAGCCTGACGAGGCGGCTACCACCTTTCTTAGAGCTCGAGCTGATTTGATTTTTGGAGGATAGACATGTCCCGAGTCTGCCAAGTTACTGGCAAGCGCCCGGTGAGCGGCAACAACCGCTCCCACGCAATGAATGCGACCAAACGCCGTTTTCTGCCTAACCTGCACTCTCACCGTTTTTGGGTTGAGAGCGAAAAACGCTTTGTCACGCTGCGCGTATCTGCTAAAGGTATGCGTGTAATCGATAAGAAGGGCATCGAAACGGTTTTGGCCGATCTCCGTGTCCGCGGTGAGAAGTATGTAAGGTAAGGAACTAAATCATGGCTAAGGGTGTTCGCGAGAAGATCAAGCTGGTTTCTTCTGCTGGTACTGGTCACTTCTATACTACCACGAAGAACAAGCGTACCAAACCTGAAAAGATGGAATTGAAAAAATTCGATCCGGTTGTACGCCAGCATGTGATTTACAAAGAAGCCAAAATCAAATAATTTTGGCGACTGGCTAAAAACCCGGCTCCGGCCGGGTTTTTTTATGGGCCGTCGGACGTGCTATTCTCGACCGGCGGACATCTCGCTGACAGGGAGCATCAGATGCCGGAATTACCGGAAGTGGAAACCAGCCGCCGAGGGATTGAACCTTGGGTCGCGGGGCAGACGATTTTGCGGGCGGAGGTGCGTAATGCGCGGCTGCGCTGGCCGGTGGACGAAGAAATTATCGCGCTGCGGGACAGGCGGGTGCTGAGCGTACAGCGCCGGGCGAAATATCTGCTGTTGGAGCTGGATCAGGGCTGGATCATTATCCATCTCGGTATGTCGGGACGTTTGCGGGTGCTACCGCAGCCGCAGCCGCCTGAAAAGCACGATCATGTCGATCTGGTCATCAGCAACGGCTGTGTCATCCGCTATACCGATCCGCGGCGTTTTGGCGCCTGGTTATGGAGCGATAATCTGCTCACCAGCCGCGTGCTGGCTCACTTGGGGCCTGAACCTCTCAGCGATGAGTTTGACGGCCGCTGGCTGTACGAGAAGTCGCGCAATAAACGCACGCCAATCAAGCCGTGGCTGATGGATAATAAGCTGGTGGTTGGCGTCGGCAATATTTACGCCAGCGAATCGCTGTTCGTCGCCGGCATTTTGCCCTGCCGCGCCGCCAATTCCTTAAGCGAAGAAGACGCTGCGCTGCTGGCGCAGAGCATCAAGGCGGTATTGCTGCGCTCGATTGAGCAGGGCGGCACCACGCTGCGAGATTTCCTGCAGTCAGACGGCAAGCCGGGCTATTTCGTGCAAGAGCTGCAGGTTTACGGCCGGGCGGGCGAACCCTGCCGAGCGTGCGGAACGCCGATACAGGCCGCCAAGCACGGCCAGCGAAGCACGTTTTTCTGCCCCCAATGTCAGCACTGAAAGGTGCGATACCGCGCCCCCCTTTAGTGGCGCGGCGTTGCGCGCCGCCCGTTAGGGGTGCAGCCGTGCCCGGACCTCTTTGGCGATAGGCGCGGGCAGAAAGTGATCTACATCGCCGCCGTGCAGCGCCACCTCTTTCACCAGCGTGGAGGAGATATAAGACCAGGCTTCGGCGGGTATCATAAACACGGTCTCGAGCGTCGGCATTAAATGACGATTCATTTTTGCCAGTTGCATCTCATATTCGACATCCGTCATCGCACGTACGCCGCGGATGAGGATATTTGCCTGCTGCTGGCGAGCAAAATCGGCCATCAAATCGCTAAAGCCGGTTACCGTCACATTGGGCAGGTGGGCCGTCACCTGGGTTGCCAGCGCCACCCGTTCATGCAAATCAAACAGCGGCCGTTTACTGGGGCTGGCGGCGATCGCCAGCACGACTCCATCAAACATCTGCGCGGTGCGGGTCACTAAATCCAGATGGCCATTGGTCAGCGGATCGAAGGTGCCGGGATAGATGGCTTTGGTGGTCATAGGTCATTTTCCCTCTCGGCGTGGTTTAAGGCCCACAGCGTGGCGTATTTATTGAAAGTATATTGTGCGTTCACCACCGCAAGCAACCAGCCCTGTCTGCCGTCCAGAAAACCGGCGCGCAGCAGCCAGGTTTTAAGGAAAGCACCATAGGTGTGGCTAATAATGGCCAACATGCCGCATCGCCGCCCCTGGCGATGGCGTTCCCGCGCCCAGGCTTCGGCGTACAGCAGCTGTTTACGCTGAAAAGCCGGCAAATCGTGACACGTTAGATGCTGTAAATCACCCGCCAGGGCAACGATGCCGGCGCCGCTCGTCTCAAGGGATTCATGAACCGGTAGCGCGTTGTAGCGATAACGCTCGCGTGCATACAGCCGCACCACCCGGTCAGGGTACCAGCCGCTGTGGCGCATAAAGCGGCCAAGAAACAGATTGCGCCGCGCGCAGCTGTAGACCACCTCCGGGTCGGGCTGTCGCAGCACCTCCTGAATCGCCCGGCGCAGCGGCGGCGTGACGCGCTCGTCGGCGTCAAGCATCAGGATATAATCGCCGCTAGCATAGGCCTGTGCCCGCTGGCGCTGTATACCGAAGCCCGGCCAGTCTGTGGACTGGAAAACGCGTGCGCTCGCCTGCGCGGCGATATGGCGCGTTTGGTCGCTGCTGCCGGCATCCAGCACCACGATTTCATCGGCCCAGCTTACCGACGCCAGACAATCCGGCAGGAGCTCAGCCTCGTTACGGGTAATGAGCACCACCGACAGACGCTTTCTTTGCGACATTCACTGACTCCGTTGCGGCAGATGGCAGATAAGGCTCAAGCAGATTCAGCAGGCGCTGCAGCGCGCCCTGGTTCTGGTGCAGAACCTCGACGGCGTGACGGCCGTAATACAGGCGATAGTCCTCATCGGTCAACAACGTGGAGACCGCGTTGACCAGCGACGGCACGTCGGTGACGGTAATCAACCCGCCGGCTTCATCCAGTTTGCTGCAAATATCGCGGAAATTCAAAGTATGCGGCCCCATTAGCACCGGAATGGCGTGCGCCGCCGCTTCCAGGGGATTATGGCCGCCTCGCGCCACCAGGCTGCCGCCAACGAACGCCAGGTCGGCGATGCCGTACAGTAGCATCAGCTCGCCCATGGAATCGCCCACCACCACCTGCGTACTGGCGGACGGAATTTCACCGCTGCTGCGCATGATGTAACTGAAGCCGGCCTTCATGGTCATCTCCCGCGCCGCCGGAAAACGCTCCGGGTGGCGCGGGACCAAGATAAGCAACAGATCGGGAAAGTTGGCCAGCAGCTGGCGATGCGCCTGCAATAATAGCGTTTCTTCACCTTCATGGGTGCTGGTGGCTATCCATACCGGGCGCCGCGACGCCCACTGGCGGCGCAGAGTAAGCGCCCGCGCCGCCAGCTCGGGGGTCACGGAAATATCGAATTTCAGGCTGCCGGTGACCGCCAGCTGGTTCTTTTTCAGGCCAAGCTCGAGGAAGCGTGCGCCATCCTCTTCGTTTTGCGCCGCGATGAGGGTAATGCGGCGCATGATCTCGGCGACAAAGCCGCTAAACCTTTTATAACCGGCGGCGGAGCGGGCCGAGAGGCGCGCGTTGGCGACCACCAGCGGGATACTGCGGCGGTGCAGCGCCTTGATAAGGTTTGGCCACAGCTCGGTTTCCATAATGATGACCAGCTTGGGATTGACTCGATCGAGGAAACGGTTCATCGACCCGGGCAGATCATAGGGCAGGTAGACATGATGGACATCATTGCCGAACGCCGACTGTACCCGTTCGGAGCCGGTGGGCGTCATCGTGGTGACGGTAATAGGCAGCAACGGGTAGCGGTGGCGCAGGGCGCGCACCAGCGGTATGGCCGCCAGTGTCTCGCCTACCGACACGGAATGCAGCATGATACCGCCGGGTTTCACCTTGCCCAGGCAAAAGCCGTAACGTTCGGGCCAGCGGCGGCGGTAGGCGGGCGCTTTTCTACTGCGCCATAATAACCGTATCCACATCAGCGGCTGGATTAAATATATGATTATGTTGTAGATCATTATAATTAATTATTGTAAGGCACAGCGACCCATGTGCTGAGTGAGTTTTTAACCAGATAATGTGAATTTCCCCAAAATCGGGAACATGCTAGCAGATAAGTCATTATCCCTCATTAGCGGGCAGGCATTTATCTGATTAGTGCTGATTGCCGGCGTGGCGCGCGAGCCACCCTAGACCGACGCACGGCTATGATAACAGTTGCCGATAAAGACCCATAAGCTGACGTGAAAGATTTGCCGGCGTGCAAGTGCTTACCCGCTGGCGCGCGGCGGCGCCCATGGTGGGATCTCGCTCACGGGACGGCATCTCGGCGGCGAACGTCTTCAGGCTGGCGATATCCAGCGCATCGCAGACAAAGCCCTCGCGGCCCTGCTCAATAAATTCCGCGCCCCCGCAGCGTTGGCTGGTGATGACCGGCAGGCCGCAGGACATGGCCTCAAGGATCACGTTGGGGAACGGGTCGTACAGCGTCGGCAGGATGAGCGCGTCCGCGGCGTGGTAACAGGGCAGCACATCTTGGCGGACCCCTGTGAAACGCACGCGCGACAGGCAGCCCAAGCTTTGCGCCAGGGCCTGATAGCGCCGCTGGTGTTTGTCTTGTCCGACGACAATCAGGTAGCGATCGGTGTCGGCTACCGCGCTAAGGGCCTGTCGTAGCCCTTTGCGCGCAAAACCGGAGCCGACGAAAATCAGCGCGCAGGCCTGTTCAGGAATCGATAGCGCTTCCCGGGCCGCCCGGCGTTGCGCGCCGTCGGCGGGAGCGAACCGATTTGGATCGATGGCGTTGTAAATTAGAGCGAACTTATCCTCCGCTACGCCGTAATAGTGCATGATATCGTCCCGAACCATCGCCGAATTGCAGATGATTTTCTTTAGCTGCGGGGATTGAAACATGTCGCGTTCCGCCGACAGCACATAGCGGTGATAACGGCTGATTTGCGTCAGCCAGCGCTGATGGGCGGGAATGATGCGCGCGCGCTGCGCCAGCCACGCCCGGTGGACGCCATCGCCGGCGCGGAACACATCACAGCCGGCGATGCGCTCATGGCTTTGCACCAGATCGAAATGGTGCTGTTGCCAGTACCGCCGGGCGGCATCGGCGAAACCGCGCTCGCGTGCGATGCGGCCGCCACCGCGCGGGTTACAGATATGCACATGCCAGTCGGGCTGCGGTTCGCCTGACCACTGGCGCGTAATGATGTTCAGCTCCAGTCCGCTGTTATCAAGCGCTTCCAAGGCGCGGGAGATAAAGCGTTCCGCGCCGCCGTCGGGACGGTATTTTTGCCGTACTATCGCCAGGCGGATAGTTGTCATGTCGGAGTTTCCCTTGCCGCCGCGATCCACGGGCGGCCGTTTGCGATGGCGCAAATGCCCTTGCCGGCACCGCGCGGTAGGCTGATGGCGCGTTTCCGCCGGCGTCGCGCGTTTACGGCGCAAGATCTCTTACCGTCAGCGGGTCGGGTGCTGATAAATAGCTTCTCGCTGCCGCCAGCACCGGCTCAAGTGGTATCGCGCTGAGGTAGCGCTGTCGGGTTTGGGTATCAATCGTATCCGGATCCGGCAGTTCGGCATAATCGCCGGCCCACAGCACGGTACTCTTTTCGCTCCAGGGACGCCAGCGCTGCAGTTTAGTTGGGCCGAACAGCGCCACGCAGGGGGTGTCCAGCGCCGCCGCCATATGCATAGGCGCAGAATCGACGCCGATAAACAGGCGTGCACCCTCTATGACCGCCGCCAGCTGAGGCAGCGAGAGCTGCCCGGCCAGGGAGGCGGGTTTCACTGCGCGGCAAAGCGAAATGATATGATCAACCATCTCCAATTCTTTTTTGTCAGGCGCAACGGTCAGCACCACCGGCAACCTGCTGGTTGCCAATCCTTCAATCAGCTGCGCCATTTTGGCGTCGTCCCAGCATTTATACAACCAGCGCGCGGTCGGCTGGATAACGATATAGTCGCCCGACACCTCTTGTTCGCGCAATAACGTTTCGCCCCGGACTTTATCCGCCGCCGTAGAGTACATGCTGCAACTGCGGTCGGTAATGGCAAGGTTAAGCGGTTCCAGAATACTGAGATTTTGTTCCACGGTGCAGTTGCGCGTGATTGGTGGTAGCCACTAGACGGTTGTGCGCCAGGCGCCAGAGAAAAGAACGCCGCTTGGTGTAGTTAAAACCGATGCGCCACCTCGCGCCGTTGAACAGCGTGATAATCGCGCTGCGCCATTGATCGGCAAGATTGATGACAAGATCATAATGGCGCGCGCGTAGGGTTTGCGCTAACGCGAATTCCTGTTCCAACTGACGCAGCGGGCCCTGTTTTTTCCACTGACGATCGATGACGTGGATCTGGGCTATCGCCGGATAATGCTGGCGCAGATTATTAATCACCGGCGTGGTCAAAATCATATCGCCATGGTGTCGTAATTTAATCAGTAAGATCTTGCGGGGCAGGAGGAGGGGCGTATCGTCGTGACGCGTGGGCATGGTAGCGCGGACCTGTATCAAACAGTGGATTACTGAGCAGGACCGGCCAGGAAATGAGAATCGCCAAGGGTGAACACCTGCTTTATCCGGTAAATTCCGGTAATGAATACCATTATTATATAATTATAAGTATCTAAAATGGTATCGACAACCTCTATTCATCAAGCAAACGTTAGTCAGAGAAGCGGGGTAAACGCGGCAAACTGGGCGATGGACGCCCCAGTCCGCGCTCAGGGCGGGGATTACGGGGGGGGGGGTGCTGGTTCCGGTCACATCCGATCACTGATTCCGATTTCACCCGATCACTAATTCTGATTTCATCCGATCACTGATTCCGGTCGCCCGATCAGCGATTCCGATTCTGTCCGATCGCTCATCTTCTGTTCCGCCATACTCTGGAGACTTTTAGCCTCCGGGGGCATGGCATGGCACGTAAAAAAAAGAAAGCGAGAACGGAAATGTGCATCTATATTAATGTCTTACGTATGAAATTCGAGCAGCGTCGCTCGAATCGCACTATCGCAGCAGCGCTCGGCATAGGCTGTACTACCGTGCACGATATCCTCGGCCGATTCACGGTAGCTAACCTGGTCTGGCCATTGCCGGCGGAACTGTCCCCCGTCGACCTCGACCGCCTGCTCTATCCCGGCAAATCCGGAAAAGTTATCAATACCTTACCCAGCTGGCTTGATATCGATACCGAGTTAAGCCGCAAGGACATGACCAAGCAGCTGCTCTGGATGGAATATCAGTCCGCCGTGGGCGGTGATGCCCTCGGTTACTCACAGTTTTGTGCACTGTTCCGTGACTGGAAAAAGAAGCAGCGGCGTTCTATGCGCATGGAGCACAAGGCTGGCGAAAAGCTCTTCATAGACTTCTGTGGCCCCACCGTACCTATCGTCAACCCTGCGACCAGTAGCGTACGCCAGGTCGCTATCTTCGTCGCTGCCATGGGCGTGTCAGGCTATGCGTATATCGAAGCCTGCGAAGGCCAGGACATGGCATCGTGGCTCAACGCCAATAGCCGCTGTCTGCACTTCATGGGTGGGGTTCCGGAGCTGATGATACCTGATAATCTGCGCAGCGCTGTCAGCACCCCTGACCGCTATGAGCCGGTCATAAACCAGAGCTACCAGGCGCTGGCAAATCACTATGAGACAGTGGTGCTACCGGCGCGCCCGAGAAAACCGAAAGACAAGGCGAAGGCAGAATCAACTGTGCAGCTGGTAGAACGCTGGGTTTTGGCCCGGTTGCGTAAACGTAGGTTCTACTCGCTGGCCGAACTCAACCAGGTGATACGAGAACTCAATCATGAGTTGAATCTGCGCCCGATGCGTCATTACGGCGGACAAAGTCGCCTTGAACGCTTCGAGCAGCTGGACAAACCGGCTCTTGGGCCTCTACCGCCCACACAATGGGAATACAGTGAGTATCTCGTTGCCCGAGTGGGACCTGATTACCACATAGACTACGGCAAAAACTGGTACTCGGTGCCGCATCCGCTGGTTGGCGAGCGCGTTGACGTCATCGCCACCCAACGGCTGGTGCAAATCCACCATAAGGGCGTCTGCGTAGCTACGCACCCTCGCAGCGATAACGCCTATAGGCACACGACTCAGGCGGCGAATCATAAGGAGCAGAGTCAGTGGACGCCGGAAAGGCTGTGCAGTTGGGCGCTGTCGGTGGGTGTGTGCACACTGAAAGTGGTCGAGTCCATCCAAAAGAGCAAAGCCCATCCGGAGCAGGCTTACCGCTCCGTGCTGGGGCTACTCAATCTGCAACGGCGCTATGAGACGACGCGACTGAAGAAGGCCTGCGCGCTGGCGTTGGAGAAAGGGTGCATTAACCGCTCTTTCATAGCCAACGTATTGAAACACGGTCGTGAAAGTGAGGTCACCCAGGACGGAGCCGGCGTATCAATGCTGGTTCACGAAAACCTCCTAGGTCCGGACAGTTATCACTAAGGAGAATAAATATGGATACACTGTTAATGGCTCTGCGAGAGCTGAAGTTGTCGGCAATGGTCCAGGCGTTGGAGACGCAACGCGAACTCCCGGGGAGTTATGGGGAGCTGGGGTTCGAGGAGCGGTTGTCGCTGATGGTAGATGCGGAAAATTTGCATAGAAAAAACAACCACATATGCCGTCTTCGACGGCAATTGCAAATGCGCTTGCAGGCAAAACCGGAAGATATCCGCTATATCCCTAGCCGAGGAGTGACACCGGAACAGATGCGAGATCTGCTAGGGGGACAATATCTGAAATATCAGAAAAGCATACTCATCACGGGGCCGACAGGTACGGGCAAAACCTGGCTCAGTTGTGCGCTTAGTGAGCAGGCATGCCGGCAGCAATATAGCGTGCGTTACTGGCGAGTGGGTCGGTTGCTGGCCCATCTTCACCAGTGTCAGGTAGACGGGACCTATCTAAAACAGCTTAAGCAGTTAGAAAAAATAGAGTTACTGATCTTGGACGATGTGGGCCTAGAATCAATAAGTCCGATGCAGGCAACGATGCTGTTGGAGGTGATGGAAGATCGCTACGACAAAAACAGCAGCATCCTGATCAGTCAACTGCCGGTGAAAAAATGGTATGGACTGATAGAAAACCCCACGACAGCTGACGCGTTACTCGATCGGTCAGTACACCCCAGCTATAGACTGGAACTTAAAGGCGAATCACTACGCAAAGAGCAAGGAGTAGCCAGCACAGGAAAAATAGACTAAACCCGTGTCAGAAGATGAGCGAACACGTGATCGAATATCACTGGAATGGGTGATCGGAAAATATCGGAATAACTGATCGGATGTCGCCGGAACAGCTGATCGGATACGTCGGAATCTGCAGGGGGGGGGGCGCGCTTCGCAATATCTCATTAATCATTGCGAGCGGTATCGACAGGCTGTGGTATGGGGGGGCGAAGCGCCATCGTGGTTAAACGGCAGCCAAAGGGTGCCAGCAGGGCAGTCGCCGGATGTGGCGGGGTCAAATGGCAAAGGCTAAGCTTTCACCGCCGTAGGATAGGGACCCTGGGGCAGATGATGCAGAAAAGACCCTGCCGCCGGAGGTGAGGCGTCGCGCTAACGGAGGAACAAAAAAACCGGCGGCGTATTGCGCCGGGCATTCAGCTATCGCTATACTGCCGGAGGGCGGTAATGGCGCACGGGTTATCGCCGGCGCCAGGCGTAGAGACGGCACAGCCACAGCAGCAGCTGGTACCACTGGCGGATGCAGCGTGCATTCCGGATCATGCGTTTATGGGTGCCGCTGCTGAAAATATCGCTAATGATCATCCGCCGCGCCGCATGGCAAACGGACAGCGCTTCATGGGTCACCTGCCGCGCAAACTCAGGGTAAAGATGGATTTTGCCGCGATAGCGCTGGTTGATGCCTTCGAGTAACTCGGTGATGCGCAAATAATGCCGCTGATATTCGACGTTTTTAACGCCGGTTCGTTTGCGATTGCTGATGGACCTCTCGTGGATATAATAGCGATACAGCACGTCCTGGGTGTAGCGCACGCGGCGGGCGTTGAACATCAGCTCGGTGGTCCAAGGTATATTCTGATGATGCAGCCCCGGCTCAAAGCGCAAATCCAACTGCTTTATCAACGACAGGCGATAGATGCCCAGCCAGACCACGTGCAGGTAACGCCGGGTGGCCAGCGCTCGGCGCAGCCATTGGCTACAGCTCAGTACGCCGGTCGAGCTCAGGCGATCAAGGGGAATAAGCGTCTTAATCCGCTGCGAGCCGGCGAAAAAACGCTCGCCGTTGCATTGCGCCACATCCAGGTCATCCTGCTCCGCCATCGTTAACAGCCGCTGATATAGGGTGAGATAGAGCATATCGTCGGCGTCGGGAAAAGTGACATAGACGTTGCGCGCCGTCACCAGACCGGCGTTGCGTGCGCGCGATACCCCACCGTTGGGCTGGTCAATTACCCGGACATGGGCATAGCGCTCGGCGTATTCATGCGCCAGCACTTCCGAACCATCCGTCGAACCGTCGTTGACCAAGATGATTTCCAGGTCAGTAAGCGTTTGCGCCAACAGGGAAGACATAAATGTGTGAAACATGGCGCCGGCGTTATACAGAGAAACGATAACGCTAAGCTTAATCGTTGCGGATTCCGGTTGTGTCATTGTCGTCATGGGTCTTTTATCGGATGAAAAGCGCCTGGCGCTGCCGCCGGCGTCAGGACGCACCTTGCGCCAAGGCGATATATTGCCGGCAAATCGTCGCTATCTCGTAGGCTTGCAGACGGGAAGAGGAAATCGCCGGCGGCCGGTCATAAACCGCGCGCATGGTTTTCGCCAGCGAAACGCTGCTCAACTCCGCCAGCCCCGCGGAAAGCTCGCCGTCCAGAATTTCCTCCGGACCGCCGGGACAGCGGGTGCTGACCACCGGCGTGTCACAGATAAGCGCTTCCACCAGCACATTACCAAACCCTTCGCTATCGGAGCTTAAGATCAGCATACGGGCGTGGCGGATATAGGGATAAGGATTGGTATTGAACGCTTTGAACAGCACCCGATCGGTAATTTGCAGATCTTGCGCCAAGGACTTAAGCCGCCTCAGCATAGCGTCGCTGCTTTTGCCCAGAATAACCAGCGGCGCCTGAATGCCGCTTTCGGCGTAGGCTTTTAGCAACCGATCCTGACGTTTATTTTCATGCAAACGGCCAACGTGAATGAGGTAATCCTGACCGGCCAGTTCACAAGGCGCCTCGGCCAGCTGACGGATAGCGCTGAAATCGAAGGGGTTATAAATCACCTCGGCATGGCGCGGCATAACGTTGAAGGCCTGGCGCATATCATCCAGGACGCCGCGCGAGACGGCGATAATATTGCGGTTTTGGTAGAGCGCATGAATTTTCTGGCGTTTCAGCCAGCGGGAGAAGCCCGTGCGATGGCCCAAATAGCCCAACGAGAACATGGTATGCAGGCAAAACCAGATGCGATCCCGCGGTAACACGCGGCTGAGCGCCACGATGCGGTCGGTTTTGTGCAGATGGGAGACCACCAGATCGAACTCGCCGTTGCGCTGTTGCGATGCCAGCACCGCCTTATCCAGCGCCCACGCCCGGCGCGATAGCTCCGTCAGTTTGCGCCAGGGGGTGCTGGCGTGGTCAGCGATAATCTGATACTCAATGCCGTCCGGTAGCGCGTAGTCGCACACTCCCCGCAGAGAAAATATCGACACCCGATGGCCCTGGGACGCTAACCCCTGCGCGAGCGTTAGCAGCACTTTCTCTGCGCCCCCGCCGGGTAAACCATCAATGATCATCAATATACGCATGCTGATTTCCGCTGTATGCCGCTGTACACGGTCTGTTTTCTCGGTGATCCTACCCTAAGGCGAGATGAAAATCTCCTTAAGTTTCATCGAGTCTATGAAGGTATCCATCACATTGGCGCACCTGTTGGGTAGATTATCGCGAACAATCCAGTTTGCGCTGTTAACGGCGGCTGCGTAACATGGATTTCTCTGATTTCAGACTGGACTCGGTATGGCTACCCCTGCTTTTATTATTACTATAGACACAGAAGGCGACAATCTCTGGCAAAACCATGGGCATATTACTACCGAAAACGCCCGTTTTCTGCCGCGTTTCCAGGCATTATGCGAAAAGTATCGCTTCAAGCCGGTGTATCTCACCAATTATGAAATGGCGATGGACGACGCCTTTGTGGACTTCGCCCGCGACGCCATAGCGCGCGGCAACGCGGAAATCGGCATGCATCTGCACGCCTGGAATAGCCCGCCTGCCCACGATCTCACCGGCAATGACGGGCGTCATAAGCCTTACCTGATTGAATATCCCGAGGCGGTGATGCGGGAGAAAATTCTGTTTATGACGCAGCTGTTGGAAGAGACTTTCCAGACAAAGATGTTAAGCCATCGCGCCGGCCGCTGGGCGTTTGACGAGCGCTACGCCGCGATGCTGCTTGAGCTGGGCTATCAGGTGGACTGCTCCGTCACTCCGCGGGTGGACTGGAGTCGCTCCCCCGGCGCGCCGTCAGGGGCGGGCGGCAGCAATTACCGTCATTTTCCCGATCGCGCCTATTTTATCGATCCCGAGGATATTTCACGTTCTGGCGCCTCATGGCCGCCGGAAGTGATTATGTGGAGTTTATGCTACATTCGTCCGAGTTTATGCCGGGCGGTAGCCCGACGTTCAAGGACAAGGCCGCCATAGAGCGGCTATATCACGATTTGGAGGTGCTGTTCGACGGGTTGCAAAACCGGGTAATCGGTATGACTCTGGCGCAGTATTATCAGCACCGCCTGGGGCAATCGGCAACCTCGGTCTGAGGGGCGGGCGACGGCAGCGTCAGCACCACCGCCAGCGGGAACCAGAACATGTACCAGGCGACGTTGGGATTGCCGATGATAAACATGCCCTGGGTAAGGTAAAACCCGACGGCGAACAGGAATAGCGCCCCCTCCAGCCCCTGATGACGATCGCACTGCTGTTTGGCCATGATGAAGCCGTAGCTTATGACCAGCGCCAGCAGCAATGCGCCGGTTGCGCCGCCTTTCAGCAGCGCGGCCAGATACAGGCTATGGGTAGTGGTGATGCTATCGCCCAACAGGTTGATAAACGGCAGCTGTTCATCCAGTCCCCAGCCGAAAAAGGGTTTTTGCGCCGCCAGCTCCAACGTGTGGCGCCAAATGCCGAAACGGATGAAACTTTGCAGGTAGCCGTTCGCCATGCGCTGCAAAAAGATATCGCCAAAGCGGGTCATAAACAGCAGGGCTGCCACCCCTACCCCTATCAGCGCCACCACCACGAGATGGCGCCGACACACTGACGATCGTAAGGTCAACAGAACGGCCAGCGCGCAGAGCAACGACAGCAAAGGGCCGCGGCTTTGGGTAAGCAAGAGGGCCAGCAACAGCATGGCGACCGGCAAATAGAGCCAGCGCGCGCCCGTGTCGCGCATAATGATAAGGCACATAAAGATGCCCAACGCGAAATAGCCCGCCAGATCGATAACGTTAGCCGGCGCGCCGAAAAAACCGTCCGTCAGGCGATTGCTTAGGATAGTCTGGGTATTGACGGTCAAAAACGTCAGCGCTACCAGCACCATCATCCCGGCGGCCACGGCCCATAGCGCGATCGACCGATGGCCCTGAAGGACCATAGATCGGTACATAATCATAAACAGCAGCAGATAGAGAGCGTGGGTGAGGTCGGAAACCAGGTCGTTTGGCTGGGCGGACCATAGCGTGGTAAGGCAAAAGTAGCCCAGCATCAAAGCGGTCAGCGACAGCCCAGTATTGAATCGGCGGTCGTTGAAGAGTCGACGTCGCAGGACGTGATTGCCCGCCAGCATCCCCAACAGGCACAGAGCGGACAGGTGAAAGAGATTATTGACTCGCGTATAACCGCAAAAAATAGCGCTGGAGAAAAGAAATAGCGGAAACAACACCTCGAAGCCCTTCTCCGCATAAACGCTAATCCTGAAAAGCATCATCAAAACTGACCTTCTCGAAAGTCTCGCTGCTTAACGCGCTGTTCAATGATAAGTTTTTCACCTCTACCCCGTGGTGGTGCAGCACCTCGCTGGCCAGAGTAAAGGCGGGAACAATGATCGATGCAAATTTCTCCGCCAGGAACGACGGCAGCTTATCATGATCGGTTTCATAAAAGCGTGGCTGGTGGAAGTTGGTCATGTCCAGCCCGGCGATGTACAAACGCGTGAACCCCAGATAAAGCAAGATTTGCAGCGCCCAGAACACCACCGTGCCTGCATCGAATATGCCGCTGCGAATATCGGTGGTAAAGGCGATATCAGGATGGTCCGGACTGAACCGAATGTGGGGTTCCTGGCCGAAGTGACGGCCTACACCCTCGCCGGGTACCCGGGGTTGATAGATGCGATAACAGGCGTCTTCAATCAGCGCCAGTCGGCAGCGCACCGCCGCCAGCGTGAACCGATCGATAATCCGCGCGATACCGTGCAAGGTCGTGAATAAGGTCAGCATCGGATCGGCAATGATGGCCCGCACAACGTCGGTGCGGCGGTCGATAAAGCTCATATCGACGATGATATACAATTGAAAATCCAACCGATCCTTAAGCGCGTAAGCGCCGTTTACGCCCACGACGGTCATCGGCGGCAGCCCGGCGAAATCCATCTCGTTGATCGAGGGGCCGGTGGCGGTGATAAGCGCATCGCTGCTGAAACGGTGATGCCAGTCGGTCAGCGGCACCAGCGGCACCGGCTGCCCCTTATAGCGCAGTTGGGTGATGTCGCCTGTCGTCGAGGCGCGGGTGATGCGGCAAAAGGGCCAGAGGTTTTCGTTGTGCCGGTAAGCGCGCGGTCGGGTATAGCGGTATATCTGCTTAAAAAATGTGCTCATTTCTCGATTCTTACGCCATAGCGTTCAGGTTAGCGCAGACAGCAAAGGGACCATTCAAGAGGCAGGCGCATCCGACCGCTTAGCGGTCAGCCGCTGTCTGGCGGGCAGGCTCCCCACAAAATTGACAATATTCACCCGACCCTCCGCGGTTAGCGCGTAAATTTCCGTCGCCGGGTGAGCGAAATGATACAGCGCGGCGAAGACAAAAGATGAGGGAGCAATAGCGTCGGGGCGAATTATCAGAGCATTGTTTAGCGGCCGTTGTTCTTCAGCCTCGCAGGGACCTGCAAAGCAGATCACCGGTACACGTAACGCATCGGCAATATAAATATTGCCGGAATCGGTAGCGATCTAGCAGTCCATGCGGTGAATGGTATCCGGGACCTCCTCCAGGGGCAGCAAACCTATCAGGCTGACGATATCCGCCTCGGCGCCGGCGTCGCGAATAAGCGCATCAAGATAGCCCTGTTCATTGGCGGGACCGAAAACATAATAACGGCACGGCAGGCTGGCCAGCAGCGTAAAAATTTCTCCTCACACCGACGGCGGCAGCGTCTTGGCTTTATTCCCGGCGGAGATGCTGATGCCGATATTAAGGGTATCAGAGGGAACGGCCAGCTCCGGGCGTGGCGTTGAGGGTTTCCACAGCGGTGAGGTGGCGTGTTTAGGCTGGCTGCGCCAGCTAAGGGAGCGGTCCGCCAGCCGCAGATAGTTTTGCAGGGTCAGCGTATCGCGCCGATGCTCGACCACGCCGCTGGCGGTGAGATAAAATAACCTGTGGTACCAGCGCCGCGTGTAGGTGCTGAGAAACTGTTTGTTAGGCGCGTTGCACAGGGCGGCATAAAACAAATTACCATTGTTGGGATGCAGCAGGTAGACGTGGCTATAGCGGTTTATTAGCCGTAAGCCCAGGCGGATCTTGCTAAACAGATTTTGCTTGTAGTCTTCGATATACAGGCACTTCGCCAGCGTGTCGTCATGTTCCGCTAGCGGCTGGACCGTGCAGCTGAGCAGCGCGTCCGACCGCTTCAGATGGCGCAGCAGCGGGGTAATGTTGACGTAATCGCCGATTTTCGCCGTCTGGATAACCAGATTTTTGCCCGTAGGCCGCTGAATCAGCTTTAGCAGCAGCTTCACCGGCAGTAGCAGCAGAAAGATGAACAGATAATTCATGATGAGCTATCCCTGTTCCTTTGGCGGCAGCATCGGTTGCAACGTCCGCCAGACGTGCTCCGCCGTCAGACTCTCCATATTGCCGTCGTCCGCGCGCCGCGCCTGCTGGTGGCGCCCGTAACCGCCGATAAGTCCGGGATCGGTAGGGCCGTACAGCGTCAGGTTCGGCCGGTCGAGGGCCGCGGCCAAATGACCGAGGCCGGTATCCACCGACACAATCGCCCTCGCGCCCGCCAGCTGCGCCGCCACCTCCGCCAGCGACAATGGCGGGAGCACTTTCGCGGCGCTAAATCCCTCGGCCAGACGCCGGGCGCGTAGCTGCTCCTGCTCCGTCCCCCAGGGCAACTTGATGCGATAACCGGCGTCAGCGGCAAGCTGGATAAGCGTGCGCCAGTGGGCTTCAGGCCAGTGTTTGCCGGCACGGGTGGTGGCGTGCAGAAAGACCAGGTAGGCTTCGCCGCCGGTCGCAGGGGTAAAGTGGCCGGCAATGGCGTAATCGCCGGCTGTTGTGGGAAGCGGGTAATCCAGACTGGCGGCGAACAGCTGGCGGATGCGCTCTATGGCGTGCTGTTGCTTGCTCACGTCGTGCCGCTGGTGGTAAAACCAGCTGGCGAAGGGTTCGCGCGCGCTTTTGCAGTCAAGGCCGTGTTTTTCGCCGCGCGCCACGCGGGTGACGAGTGCGGCGCTTTTCATCAGGCCCTGCGCGTCGATAACCGCGTCGTAACGCTCTTGCTGCAACTGCCGTTTAAAGTCGCAGCGCTCCTGCCGCGTGGCCGTGCCGAACCAGTTTTTACGCCAGCGGCGAATCGCCACCGAAATGACCCGCCGCACCGCCGGATGCCAGGTGGGGATCTGGGCGAAATTTTCTTCCACCACCCAGTCGAAACGGATCTCCGGCAAGGCGTGCGCCGCATCGGTCAGCGCAGGCAGCGTATGCAATACATCACCCATCGAGGACGTTTTGACGATCAGAACCTGCATTAATTCTCCTCTCAGGGGGGCAATAATGTTTTCAGTTCGCTCAGCACCTGGGCAGGTTGGATAGCGATCAGGCTCTGATGATAGCCTTGTTCGTCGTCACCTTTTCGTATTTTATGGTAACCGCTGATTAAGCGAATCACCCGGGCCTGGTGGGAAAGCGGCGGGGTGAAATCCGGACTGCTGGGACCGTACAGTGCCACCAGAGGACGGTCCAGCGCGCTGGCCACATGCATCAGGCCGGAATCGTTGCTGACGATCCCCTGGCAGGCGGCGATAAGCGCTACCGCCTGCTCCAGCGAAGTTTTGCCGGCCAGGTTGTGGCAGTGGCCGCGACACTCCGCGGGCAGCGCGGCGCCTATCGCCTCTCCAGCCGCCTGGTCCTTGGCGGAGCCGAACAGCGCTATCTGATAGCCGCGGCGTATGAGCGCCTCGGCCAGCGCGGCATAATGATAATGCGGCCAACGTTTGGCGGGGCCAAATTCCGCGCCGGGGCAAAAGCCGATAAACGGGCGCGCGCCGTCGGGCACAAAAGTGCTCAGGGCCAGATCGATGTCCGTCGCGCTGACCGTCAGGCGCGGCCAGGGCAGCGGCGTGGGTAAATCGGCTGCACTGCGCATCTCCTGGCGATCGAAGGCCAGGGCGGCGTAGCGCTGCACCATCAGCGGAAAGGCCTGCTTATCCAGCGTGCGGATGTCGTTAAGCAGACCATAACGCATCTCGCCGCGCCAGCCAGTGCGTTGCGGGATGCCGGCGAAAAACGGCACCAGCGCTGATTTGAACGAATTAGGCAAGACCAGCGCCTGCTGATAGCCGCTTTCCCGCAGCGCCCGCCCCAGCCGGCGGCGCTCCCCCAGCGCCAGGGCGCCGTGGCCGAGCGGCATCGCCAGCGCCTGGTTGACCTCCGGCATGCGGTTAAGCAAAGGGCGGCACCAGGCCGGGGCCATCACATCGATCTGCACGTCGGGATGGCGCTGCGCCAACAGGCGATACAGGCTCTGGGACATCATCATATCGCCGACCCAGGATGGTCCGATCACCAGTATTTTCATGCCGTCGCTCTCTTTCGTGCCCTGAAGGATATCAACGGTTATGGTTCAACCAGCGTAAATATTCCGCGACCCCTTCGGCGACGGTTTTAAACGGTTGCTGATAGCCGGCGGCGCGTAGCTGGGTGAGATCCGCCTGGGTGTAGGCCTGATAGCGCCCTTTCAGTTTTTCAGGGAACGGAATGTATTCTAATTGGCCTTTTTTATGATAATCCAGCACGGCGTCCGCGACGGCCTGGAAAGATTCTGCTCGGCCGGTGCCGCAATTAAAAATCCCCGAGACGCTGTTTTGCCAGAACCAAAGATTTACCGCCACCACGTCGCCCACATAGACGAAATCGCGTTTGAAACCTTCGCTGCCGGCAAACAGTTTTGGATTTTCACCGGCGTTGATTTGGTTATTCAAATGGAAGGCCACGCTCGCCATGCCGCCTTTATGCCCTTCGCGCGGGCCATACACATTGAAATAACGGAAGCCGCAAATTTGCGACTCGGCCTGCGGCAACAGCGCACGCACATACTGATCGAAGAGAAATTTGGAATAGCCGTAAACATTCAACGGCTGTTCGTACTGCCGATCCTCAATGAAGTTTTCCGTCCGACCGCCGTAAGTTGCCGCGGAAGAGGCGTACAGGAAGGGAATGGTGCGTTCCATGCAATAGTGCAACAGTTCTTTAGAGTACTGATAATTGTTATCCATCATGTACTTGCCGTCCCACTCGGTGGTGGAAGAACAGGCGCCTTCATGAAATACCGCATCAATATCGCCGGCGACGATACTGGCGATGAAATCCTCTTTATCCATATAATCAGTGATATTGAGGTCGACCAGATTGGCATATTTGGTGCCGTCTTTCAGGTTATCCACCACCAAAATATCGTTGTAGCCGATCTGATTTAACGCCTTGACGATATTACTGCCGATAAAACCGGCCCCACCAGTGACAACTATCATGGGTTACCCTTGCGTGACTGTCGGAGCCGGCACAACGTCAGCTCCTGATAACGGTCTTATCATAGCATTTCCTCCCCCGGCTTTATATCTTCCCGGTTGACCGCGAATGCGGTGCCGCAGCACGCGCAAGCCGTTCTTCATCGCTTAGATAACGTACTTTACGGGTGTAGGTTTGCGGTTTGAACAGCAGCGGGGTCTCCCGTGATTGCAGATATTTCTGCCATTCCGACAGAGGGAAGCCGCCGTGAGCCCCCACCATCTGCGGTGAAATGACCGAGGGCGTGCCGCCAATGCGTTTCGCCACCGGCCAGTTCATCCATTCGCCCAGATTGACGGTGCGGATGTCCAGCGTATCCAGCATCGCCGCCAGCGGCAGCTGATCGGTCGGCGGCTGGGAGCCGGCCATGCGCGACCAGGTGTCGCGGAAAAACGCGATCCATATCGGGCACATGCGCAGTCAGGTCTGGCGGGTGGCGGCGAGAAAGGCGCCGTTAACATGGTCCACCAGTTTCGGCCGCACCGCATCGCGATAATAAGCCGGCACCGCCTCCGGTGCGAGGCCGCTCAGTTTGTCGATCATTTTCCCGCGGCGAAAGCTGGAGTAGAGATGATCATCATGTAGCGCAATATGCGGCATCGATAGCAAATTCAGATCCGAATCGATCATCAGGATGCCATCGGTGCGGGCCTGTAGCGGTGCCTGCATTTTGACCAGGCGGCTGAGAAAAATTTGCTTATAGGGGTAATCGCCGCCGCGGGTTTCATCGCTGAGCGTGGCGACGCGGGTTTTGGCCGGCAGGGCGAGAAAGGCGGCGGCGCTCTGATCGGTGACGATCACTATCTCGGCCAAGTCCGGCGCATAGAGCGCGGCAAACGTCGCGCTGAGCAGCGCTTCCTCAACATAATCGGCGCCCACGGAGGGGATCACCACCGACGAGACCGGCAAACCGCCGGCGACCGGTTGATAGGGCCTGTCGTGGCGCGCGCGGATGCGGCGGTATTTGGCATTGAACAAAGTAAACATACCCAATCTCAGGATGAATATCCGCCTACGAGTATGGCCTCGACGCCGGCGACATAGTTTTCAATGGTAAGCTGCCGGCGAAGGCGCTCATTGGCGCGCCGGGCCAGCAAACGACGCTGGTCGGCGTCGCTGTAAAGGGTGGCCAGATGGTGCGCCAACTGCGCCACGTCGCCATAGGGGAAGAGCAGGCCGGTGTCCTGATGGCGCACCAATTCGGCGGTGCCGGTGACCGCTGAGCCGATGACCGGCGTCCCGAGCAGCATGGCTTCCAACACCACCCGCGGCAGCCCCTCGCTGCGCGAGGCAAGTATCAGCGTGTCGAAGGCGGCCAGGTATTCCATGGCATTGCGCTGAAAGCCGGTGAAGATCACGCGATCGCCGAGACCCAATTGCGCCGCTTGGCGGGCCAGATTGGTCTGCTCGCTACCCCACCCCACCAGTACCATTTTCCAGCGTGCGTCGGGGTGGGCCTGTTGGAACGCCCCCAGCACCTGCAGCGTATGGTCATGCGCCTTGCGCGCGATGAGCGAACCGATACTGCCGAACAGAAAAGTGCGCGCGTCGGCGCCAAGGGACTCGCGTAGTCTCGCGCCATCCGGCAGCGGCTGGTGAATATCGATGCCGTTGAACACCGTTTGGCACAACGCCGGACGGACGCCGCCCTGGACCAGGGTTTGCCGCACGCCGTCGGAGACTGCAATGACGCAGCGCACGCCCCGGTTGACGCGTGCGACAATAGGCGGGTCGAGTAGCGGCTCGATGCGGCAATGTTGCACCATCGCTACCGGTAGGCTCTCGGCCGCGAGATACCCTGCTACATTGGAGTTGGGCTGATTGTTCATATACAGCAGCTGATATTTCCCTGCGCGCAGCAGGTCGGCAATACGGCGGGCGTTCGGCGCGACGCGCCAGCGCTGGTCGATGGCTTGCACGGCGCGTTTGCGCCAGTCGGCGTTGAACAGCAATAGGCCGCGCAAGATCTCCTTGCTCAGTTTGGCCCAAAACGGCTGCCGGCGCTGGACAATGAACCGCGTCGGAATACCCATGGCGTTCAGGACGTCGCCGATGGTTTCTTCGTTGTCGCGCCGATAATTATGGTAAAAACAGCACGTAATCTCAAAGCGGTCGCGGTCGATACGTTTGAGAAGCTCCAACAGGCTGTTGGTGCCGCCGCCCCATTCTTTGCCGTTATCCAACAGCAGAATTTTCAACCGACCTTGTGGCATCGTCATGCTTTCCCACCGGACAGACCATCCATAAGTTGGGCGCATAGTAACATAGATGCACAACCACACACTATGTCACCGCGGTAAGGTGGCGATCGCCGGTTGTTGTCGCCGGGCAGGAAAATGGCGAGTTGCGCCGGCTAAACGTACGGCGTTGCGGTCGCGGTTCCAGGGGGGGGGGGCAAGCGGGCTACCTTTTTCCCCCTGACGGCCTTGCGCTGGCAAGACCTCCCCTTCGCCTGAAGGGCTGGAACGGGTCGCGCGGTTTGTCGGTCGGCTATTTACCGACGCCAGTTTTGCCTGCGTCGGGTTTACCGAGATCAAGCTTACCTGTCTCGGGCGTGGTCTCATCGCGCAAAATCCCCCGCCAGGTCTCGGCGACGCTTGATGCGATGGCGCTTACCATGGCGTCGGCATAGACCGGCGGCTGCGCCTGGCGGCTCGAACAGTAGGGCACGCCGCGGAAAGGAGGCCGGCGCGGCGGCGCCGGTTTGCCCACCGGCGCCGCCGCGGTAACCGGCTCGGGCCGTTCGTTGAGCAGCATACTCGGACGCACCAGCACAATATCGCCGGGCAGGGACGGCAGCATCTGTTGCAGCACGCGCACGGTGGCGGGATGGGGGTGACCGATAGCGATAGCGGATCCGTTGCGGCGGGCCAAGGTCACCGCGCGGTTGAACTGCGCGCGGATGTTGGCCTCGTTATCGGTGTCGTCCAGGAATACCCGCCGTTTGAGCACCCGAACGCCCGGTGCCGGCGGCGGCGAGTACCGACTGGCTGTTGCCGATGGTCATGCTATCGAGGAAATAATAGGAATAGCGACTCAATGCCTGCATGACGTTTTGCATGCCGCTGAGACTGGAGGTCATGGCGCTGCCCATATGGTTATTCAGCCCCACGGCGTAAGGCACTTTCTGGCTCGCCTGGTGAATGATGTCCGCCACCTGTTCGCGGCTCATCGCCGGCGTAAGCGTATTGCGTTCCAGAGGTTGTTTGCTCAACGGCGCCATCGGCAAATGTATCAGGATTTCGCGCCCCTGTTGGTGGGCTTTCACCGCCATCGCATGGGCATAGGGCGCATCGGGCAGCACCGCGATGGAAATATTGACCGGCATGGTCAATACCTGATTTTCGGTCGCGGGCCGGTAACCGAAATCATCAATGACGATGGCCAATTTCCCGGCCTGTGCCACAGCGCTTGCCAGCAGCAGAAGTATGACTATCGCGGTGCTGAACGTTTTAATCGACAAACTACCTTCCTAACCAGGGTATGGGATTGACCGCCTGGCCCTGGCGGCGAATTTCAAAATAAAGCGACGGCGTGCCCTGGCCGCCGCTGGCGCCGACCAGGGTGATAGATTGCCCGGCCTTGACCTGGTCGCCGACGTTGACCAGCGCGCTCTGGTTATAACCATACAGGCTCATATCGCCCTTGCCGTGTTCAATCACGACCATCAGCCCATAACCTTGCAACCAGTCGGCCATCAGTACCCGGCCGGCGGCGATTGCTTTCACCTCGCTGCCTTCCGGCGCCGCAATCACCAGCCCTTTATAACGCAGTTCTCCCTGCTGAGGCTCGCCGAAGCTGTGCAGCGTGCGGCCCCGCACCGGCCAGAGATCTTGTCCCGCCGGACGACCGAGGCCGCCGGTACGGGCGACCAGCGCCAGCTCGCTTGCGCTGGGTTTATAAGTGCTGCCGCGGCTTTTCGCCTGGGCTTCCCGGTCTCGCACCCGCTGCGCTTCCCGCGCTTCGCGCTCCGCGCGGGCGATGGTATCGCGCAGTCGCGCCTCGTTTTGGTGCAGCTCCGCCAGACGCTGCTTATCTTCCGCGATAGACGAATTTAGGCCGCTCAAGGTTTTCTGACGCGCGGCGCGGGCGCTTTGCAACGTTTGCTGTTGCTGTTGTTGCTGCTGCAACACCTGCTGTTGCTGCTGTTGTTTCTGCTGCTGCTCGCGCTTTTGCGCCGCGAGGTCGGTACGGGTCTGGCGCAGATCATTAATGGTTTTCGCGCGCGCTTCGTTAAGGTAGCTGAAATAGGCCAGAATGCGTTCACTGCGCATGCTTTCCTCGTTGCTGAGGATCAACTGTAGCCCGGAATGCTGCCCCTGGCGAAAAGCGGCGTCCAACTGCTGTGCCAGCAATTTCTGCTGCGCGGCCTGACGGTCCTGCAACTGGCGTAGGGAGCGCGTCAGCCGATCGATGTCGCGGTTCAGCGTCTCCAGCGTGCGCTGGGTATCCCGCAGGGCGCGGGAGGAGCGGGCGATGGACTGCTCTTGCTGCTTGAGTTGGCCGAGCAAAGCGGTGCGCTGTTTTTGCTGTTGCTGAATGCTTTTTTCTTTGGCGAGAATAGATTGTTGCACCGTTTCAAACTGCTGCTTGTTATCCGCGGCGTGGCCGGCGACAGGCGACAGCAGTGCGCCGGCGTAAAGCATACCGGCGCATAGACGATACCTGAATCCGGTGGCGCGCTGCCGATCGCCGGCGCGCATAGGATATGAATTTTTCAACGGTGCTTTTTCCCTCATGGCGGCGATTATTTCACGTTGAACAGCGGCTTACCAGTCATCTATTAACGCTTTGGCATCGATTTCATCCGAGATTTTTGCGTCGAGACGCGCATTGCCGTCAGTTTTTTGGCGATGTATCGGTATATTGGCTGAATTTGCCCGACGGCGAGGGTATACTCGAATGCTTTGACGTGTGGACATTTACTAACAGGAGTCTTTTCACCCCATGCAAGAAATTATGCAATTTGTCGGCAATCATCCCATGCTTAGTTTAGCGTGGGTGGTCCTTTTGGGTGCCGTAATTTTTACCACTTTCCAAAGCCGGTTTTCCAAGGTGGGCGACATCGCCCGCGGTGAAGCTATCCGCCTGATCAACAAGGAAGACGCGGTGATTGTTGATCTGCGCAACCGGGATGATTACCGTAAAGGGCATATTGCCAATAGCCTGAAGCTGGCGGCGTCGGACATCAAATCCGGCAATCTGGGCGAGCTGGAGAAAGCGAAGGGTAAACCGGTCATTGTCGTTTGCGCCAGCGGCACCACCTCGCGCGATCCGGCGCAAAACCTGATCAAAGTCGGCTTTGAGAGAGTTTATGTGCTTAAAGAAGGCATATCCGGCTGGAGCGGGGAAAATTTACCGCTGGTCCGGGGTAAATAACTCTTTTTCCATTAAGAAGGGAAGACCATGGCCAATATCGAAATTTATACCAAAGCAACCTGCCCCTATTGTCATCGAGCTAAAGCGTTATTCACCCGCAAACAGGTGCCGTTTCAGGAAATCCCCATCGATGGCGACGTGGATCTGCGGGAAGAGATGATTAAGCGCAGCGGCCGCACCACGGTGCCGCAGATTTTTATTGATGGCAAGCATGTGGGCGGCTGCGATGATCTGCACGCGCTTGATGCGCGCGGCGGCCTGGATCCCCCTGCTTAAAGAAACAGAAATCACGGGGCGGGTGCCTTGGCGCCCGTACCCGGCACTTTAACCAAAGGGTTTTTCAATGTCAGAACAAAATAATACTGAGATGGTGTTTCAGATTCAGCGCATTTACACCAAGGATGTTTCGTTTGAAGCGCCGAACGCGCCCAAGGTGTTCCAGCAGGAGTGGCAGCCTGAAATCAAACTGGATCTTGATACCGCGTCTAGCCAGTTGGCGGAAGAGATTTATGAAGTCGTGCTGCGGGTCACCGTGACGGCGACGCTGGGGGACGACACCGCGTTTTTATGCGAAGTCCGGCAGGCGGGCATCTTTACCATCTCCGGCATTGACGGCACCCAAATGGCGCACTGCCTCGGCGCCTACTGCCCGAACATTTTGTTCCCCTACGCCCGCGAGTGCATCACCAGTCAGGTGTCCCGCGGTACCTTCCCGCAGCTGAACCTGGCGCCGGTCAACTTTGACGCGCTGTTCATGAACTACCTGCAGCAGCAGGCCGACGGCGAAGGCAGCCAGCCGGCTCAGGACGCCTAATTATGCCTGGCGATGCTTCAATGATTGTTATCGGTGCCGGCTCTTACGGTACGGCCCTGGCTATCACCCTGGCGCGTAACGGTCATGAGGTGTTGCTGTGGGGGCACGATCCGGCCCATATCCAGGCGCTGGAGGCGGCGCGCTGCAATCAGGCTTTTTTGCCCGATGTGCCCTTTCCGCCGACGCTTCGCCTGGAAGCATCGCTGCCGACGGCGCTGGCCGCCAGCCGTGATGTGCTGATTGTTGTCCCGAGCCACGTATTTGGCAGCGTGCTTACGCAACTCAAACCGCATCTGCGGCAGGATGCGCGCATTGTCTGGGCCACCAAGGGACTGGAGGCGGATACTGGGCGGCTATTGCAGGAGGTGGCGCGGGAGGTGCTGGGCGACGAGATATCGCTGGCGGTTGTGTCGGGGCCGACATTCGCGCGCGAATTGGCGGCCGGTTTGCCCACCGCCATCGCATTGGCCGCCACCGACGCTACGTTCAGCGCCTATTTACAGCGGTTGTTACATTGCGGTAAAAGTTTTCGGGTTTACAATAATCCCGACCTTATTGGCGTTCAGCTCGGTGGCGCGGTGAAGAACGTTATTGCTATCGGCGCCGGCATCTCCGACGGCATCGGTTTCGGCGCTAACGCGCGCACCGCATTGATCACCCGCGGTCTGGCGGAAATGTCGCGCCTTGGCGCGGCGATGGGAGCCGAGTCCGGCACCTTCATGGGCATGGCGGGGCTGGGGGATTTGGTGCTTACCTGTACCGACAATCAGTCGCGCAATCGCCGTTTCGGCATGCTGCTGGGGCAGGGCGCCGGTGTCGAGGACGCGCAGGAAAAGATTGGGCAAGTGGTGGAGGGCTACCGCAATACCAAGGAGGTATTAGCGCTGGCCAATCGTTACGGGGTGGAGATGCCCATTACCGAACAGATTTATCAGGTGCTGTATCAGAACAAAAACGCGCATCAGGCGGCGCTGACGCTGCTGGGCCGCGCGCAGAAAGATGAAAGGGCCGGTGGCTAAGGTCGGTCACCCAGCAAAAGAAGAAAAAGGCGGGCGGTATGTCGACAGAAGAATTGGAACTTGTATGGAATAACATTAAAGCTGAAGTACGATTGCTGGCCGATTGTGAACCCATGCTGGCCAGTTTTTTTCATGCTACCCTGCTAAAGCATGAAAACCTGAGCAGTGCATTGAGCTATATGCTGGCCAATAAACTTAGCAATCCCATCATGCCGGCCATCGCCATCCGTGAGGTGGTGGAGGAGGCCTACAGCGCCGACCCGGGCATGATATTCTCCGCCGCGCGCGACATCCATGCGGTGCGGCTGCGCGACCCGGCGGTGGATAAATATTCCACGCCGCTGCTGTATCTTAAGGGATTCCACGCCCTACAGGCTTACCGTATAGGCCATTGGCTGTGGTATCAAAACCGCCAGGCGCTGGCGATTTATTTCCAAAATCAGATTTCCGTCTCCTTTGGCGTGGATATACATCCTGCGGCCTGCATCGGCTGCGGCATTATGCTCGACCACGCCACGGGGATCGTCATTGGCGAAACCGCGGTGGTGGAAGATGATGTTTCCATTCTGCAATCCGTTACGCTCGGCGGCACGGGCAAGACCAGCGGCGATCGCCACCCCAAGATCCGCGAAGGGGTGATGATCGGTGCCGGCGCCACCATCCTCGGCAATATCGAGGTAGGGCGGGGGGCGAAAATCGGCGCCGATTCGGTCGTCTTGCGCGCGGTACCGGCCCATACCACCGCCGCCGGCGTACCGGCACGAGTGGTGGGCAGACCGGATAGCGACCGGCCGTCGGAGGAGATGGATCAGTCTTTCAGCAGTCCCGGTTTTGAATTCGGCGACGGCATCTGACGGCGTTTATTGCCTTGCGCCAGCGTAGTCCAGCTGGCGCAAGGCCTCGTCGTACACCACGACCGACACCGCATTGGACAGGTTCATGCTGCGGCTGTCCGGTTGCATCGGAATGCGGATTTTCTGCGCCATGGGCAGCGCGTCAAGAATCGATGGCGGCAGCCCGCGGGTTTCCGGCCCGAACATCAAATAGTCTCCAGCCTGATAGCTTACCGCGCTGTGAGCCGGCTGGCCCTTGGTCGTTAGCGCAAACAGCCACGCCTGCGCCAGGAAGGCGGCGTAATCTCGATAATGCTGAATCGCGGCGAATTCATGATAATCCAGCCCCGCACGGCGCAGGCGCTTATCGTTCCAGGTAAATCCCAGCGGTTCAATGAGGTGAAGGTGAAAACCGGTATTCGCGCACAGGCGGATGATGTTGCCGGTGTTGGGCGGTATTTCCGGTTGGTATGACACAATGTTCAGCATGATGCCCCCTTAAGCAGGGCGCAGAATAGCAAAAATAGTTCGCTCCCGCCGCCTCTTCCTGTTGCGCCTGGAAAAGCGCGGGACGCTGAGGGTCAGCGGCGCGCGGTTGCCTCCTCCTGTCGCGCCAGGGAAAGCCCCCTGGCGAACGGCGGCGGACATGCCGCCGCCCACGGTCAGAAGTCCGCGCCTGAACGCCCTCAGCGCTGGGGCAAAAGGGGGAGCCAGATAATCAGCCGCAGCCCGCCGAGCGGGCTGTCCTCGGCCTTTACCCAGCCTCGGTGCTGCATAACGGCGGTTTCGACTATCGCCAGCCCCAGGCCGGTGCCGCCGGACTCGCGGTCTCGCGCTTCATCGGTGCGGTAGAACGGTCGGAAAATCTTCTCGCGGTCATCCTCGCTGACGCCGGGGCCATCATCGTCCACGGTAATGGTGATGCCTTGCTGATCGGCGCTAAACCCGACCGAGATGCGCTGGTGCGAATAACGCAGGGCGTTGCGCACGATATTCTCCAGCGCGCTGTCCAGCGCGGAAGGATTCCCCATCAGTGTCCAGTTGCCCGGTGGCGAGGTAAGTTCAAGGCTTTTGCCCATTTGCTCCGCTTCAAACTGGGCGTCGCTCAGTACATCCGACCATAGATCGTTGGTCTTCAACACCTCACGCGACAGCTCGTTTTTATGCTGATTGCGGGACAGCACCAGCAGATCGTTAATCATTGAGTCGAGCCGCTGCGCCTCGGTCTCGATGCGCGCGAGTTCATGTCCTTCGCCGTGCCGCCGGCGCATCAGCGCGGTGGCCAGCTGTAGTCTGGTTAACGGCGTGCGCAGCTCATGAGAGATGTCGGACAGCAAACGCTGCTGGGCGGTCACCATGCGCTCCAGCGCGCTGACCATCTGATTGAAACTGACGCCGGTCGCCAAGAATTCCTGCGGCCCCGCTTCCAGCTCAGGATGCTGGCGCAGATTGCCGCGCGCCACTTCATCGGCGGCATGCTTCAGTTTACGCGCCGGTTTGGCCAGGCTCCAGGCCAGCCATAACAGCAGCGGGATGCTGATAAGCATGGTGACAATCAGCAATAGCAGCGGGCGATCGAACAGCAGGCTAATGAAGTCCGACTGGGCGCTGCCGGCCGGCCGAATCTGGTAAAGCTGATAATTGTCCTCGCCGTCGCGAATGGCGAAAGGCCCCACCAGTTCCGCGCGGCCATATTTTTTCTTCTGCGGATGATCGGCATTGTCAGATTGGCCGATGAAATTGCGGATGATCTGCATCTCGTTGCGCTGGGCGCCGATGACCCGCCCTTCGCTGGTCACCAGAATCAAACGCTGGCCGGGCGGCGCCCATTTATCGATGGCGCGGAACAGCCGGTGCCACCACATCAAATCGTTAGCCGGATCGGCGGCCAGCTCCGCCTCCACATGCTGTTGCAACATCACGCCCTGACGCTGCTCGCTGTCGAGCAACTGCGTCATCTGGCGAGAGTCTAGCTTGGGCACCATAAGCACCAACATAAGCACCAGGGCAAGGGTCAACCAAAATATGGCGAATATGCGTGCGGTCAATCTATTGATCATGCAGCGGATACCATCAAATAGCCCCGGCCGCGCAGCGTTTTGAACCAGGGATGCCCGTCTTTGCGTTCCGGCAGCTTGCGACGCAAATTGGAAATATGCATATCAATCGCCCGGTCAAACGGCGTCAATCGTTTGCCCAGGATCTCCTGGCTTAAATGCTCGCGCGACACGACCTGGCCCAGATGCTGCGCCAACAAATACAGCAAAGTAAATTCGGTTCCGGTCAATTCCAGCGGCGTACCGTCGAAGGTCGCCTCCTGCCGGCCTGGATTCAGGCGCAGAAAATCCACCTCAAGGGACGGGGTGCCCGCCTCGCCGGTCTGCTGTTGCTCCGTCCAGTGCGAGCGGCGCAGAATTGCCCGTATGCGCGCCACCAATTCGCGATCGTTAAACGGTTTGGGCAAATAATCATCTGCCCCCAACTCCAGGCCCAAAACGCGATCCAGCTCGCTGCCGCGGGCGGTCAGCATAATCACCGGCGTCTGATGCTGCTGACGCAGCTCTTTCAGGGTGTCAATGCCATTCTTGCGCGGCATCATCACATCAAGAAGCAATAAGTCAATGGAACTGTCCAACTGGCTCAACGCCTGTTCCCCGTCATGGGCCACCTGGACGTTAAAGCCTTCCATTTCCAATAGTTCCTTCAACAACGACGTTAATTCGCGGTCATCATCAACCAAAAGGATTTTATTCATTTTATTCACCTCCTGACGCAAAATACGTCATCAATCCCTTCCAATCCATGACTTTACGTAGCTTTACACCGCCTGACGCATGTTTGCAGCGGCTTGGGTAAACTAACTTCCATCATATAGCGACAAAGAAACATGCCAAGGGGGCCGGGATGCACAAATACATCCTCTTGTTCATCGCCGCCACGCTGGTCTCTGTTAATACTGTAGCCGCTGAAAAGAATACTTTGGAAAATTGGCAACAGGATGCCCTTACGCACCGGATACAGGATAGCCATTACAGCATGTTCGATGGCGTTAAGCTTACGGAACAGCAGCGGCAGCAGTTACGGGATCTCATGAGCCTCGCAAGTCGCGATACGCCCCGCATCAATATTAGCGAAATGGAACGCCTGCATACGCTGGTGACCGCTAAAACTTTTGACGAGGCCGCCGTTAGGGAACAAACGGAAAAAATGGCCCAGGAGCAGGTTGCTCGTCAGGTTGAAATGGCTCGGGTGCGCAACCAAATGTATAACTTGCTTACGCCGGAACAGCAACAGATTCTAGTGCAAAAGCATCTGCAGCGGATCAATGATTTAAAGTTGCAGATGGTGGACAGGATTTCGACTTCTGCCCAGAAGCCAGCAGTAAATGAATAAAGATTCACTTTTTTATTCCTTGCCATAGACACCATCCCTGTCTTTCCCCGCCTCATCAGCGGGGTTTTTTTTATTGTGGCAGATGAAAAACCCTGCAAACCAACCAAAGCGGATTGTCGGGCTCGCCGAGCATTGTGAATAACCGTGTGCCGCGAGTCTGTAAGCGGACCTCAGGTGTGCCCCAGGGAAACCACACAGGATTGTGCCTAAGGGCAACGTTACAGAGGATCCTTGGCGACTCTGAGTCGACGAGCCCAATGTCGTTTTGCCGCCTTGTTTCTGGCAAAGACGCACCCGCATCCTGACGCAAAAGCGGTGCCGACGGGCTCATGGGTTAATCGGCGTCTTTGCTTTCATTAGCAAAGGTAGAAGTTGCTTCTGAGTAAGGGGCGCCAGTGGGATACTTTCGCTGGCTGACGGACTAAGCCAAATAACGTCTTCTATCTCCGCGGAGGCCGTGACGATATGGGCGGGTGCCGGCACGGCAAAAACATCCGCAATCAGCCTGTAGCCGGGTTCGTTGGCGGCGATATCGGTGAATTGCCCGAGAAAAGCGGCGTCCTCCTGCTTCGCAACCTGCATCTGAAGCTCCTCATGCAGTTCACGCACCAACGCCGTTGCCGGCCGCTCGCCCGCCTCGATTTTGCCCCCCGGCTGCATAAAAAAGGCCGTATTCCGTTTCCTCACCAGCAATACGCGGCCCAACGGGTCAGTGATTACCGCCGCAGCGATATGGATTACTTTTTCATCCGCCATGTTCTTTTCTCTTATCTAGACCATTTGACGTCTGGCGCGCGGTAATCAGCGAAATATTCCGTAATTTCTGACATATTTTCCGAAAAAAAAGGAGCATATCTTCATAGTTCTTTTTCAGGAGGCCTTTGCTGACCATTTGACGAATCATATCTTGCAGCGGGCGGTAAAAACCGTTGACATCAAAAAAGGCACAGGGCTTGGCATGAAGCCCGAGCTGAGCCCATGTCCATTGCTCGAAAATCTCTTCCAGCGTCCCGGCACCGCCAGGTAGCGCGATAAAAGCATCCGCCAGCTCAGCCATTTTCATTTTTCGTTCGTGCATGTTCGCGACGACGTGAAGGTGGGTTAATCCGGTATGGGCGATTTCACGCGCGACCAACGACTGCGGAATCGCCCCGATGACAGCGCCTCCGTACTGTAACGCCGCGTCAGCAACGGCCCCCATCAGTCCGACCTTTGCCCCGCCGTAGATGATACCCACCCCCTGTTTGGCTAACCGCTGGCCGACCTGGCTGGCGGCTTTGCTGTAAACTGGATCATTGCCGTTAGCGGAGCCGCAAAATATTCCTACACTACTCATATGATTAACCTGTAATTTAGCTGGCTGTATGCGGTTTCCCCCTGTGGGTGGCCGCTCGTGCCGAACGTTTCTAACATCCGTTTGCCCTCAACATAACGTGAATCAGGGCGCAAATGCAGCGTTAAGCCGATCGCAAACGACGACGATGCCAGGCCCATGTTGAGGCTGCACTTGCCGCCTAACGCAGCGTTTAAGGGTTGCAGACCCTATGTTTAGGGTAATGGCCCGGAGCTGTCTTTTATGGCCGCGATGCGGTACGCAACGATTTGGCGCGATGGCAGCGCTTTGGCCCCGCCATCTCGGCATGATTTTATCGTTTACCGCCTCTGTTCGCCAGATAAAGCCGGGGTTGGGGCTGGAGCAAAAACAGGCGGAAAATTTATCCACCGCGATCAAATGAAATGAAGGGATGATGCCCTCATAGGCGCCGCTTTTCCGCGCATCTTTATCCTGATGCCCCTTATTTCAGCTCAGCATTTGACCTAGTGTCTTTCTTGTCCGCCCTATTTGGCGCCAAGGGTTCCGCCGTCGTGCCACAACAGCCGTCTTGAGGGGGAGACGTTACGATAGTTTCTTGACGATAATAGGAAAAGATGACGCCTGGGATCCATTCTTTCGACGGTCTCCACGGCAGAGCGTCTTCGCTTCGGTAGCCCGAGAGCAACGTTATTTCACTTTGCAGATGTGCTTTTATTTTAAGATCGATATCATAGTCATTAATATAGGGATAGAGTAAGAAAATGAGTTGAGGCGAGGTCAAACTCAATGCGGCGGCGGGATCGATGCTTGTCCGGGCTATGATGAATGTACGTGCGTATTTATCACCATTTATATAATTCCAATTATCACGGCTCGGCATAATCGAATAGCATGAGTTCAAGTGTTAAATAGAACAAAGCACGGTGAATCACTTTCTGTTTGTCAAGGTGAACAAGATTTTCAAGGCTTTGTTGGTGGAAGTGCTCGAGTAAAATAGCGCACTGTAATTTTTTGAATGCTAACAGGGTAATTCTATTCATCTTTTCTTGTTTAATAAGCATAAAAAATCCTCATAATCATTGACGGGTATTCGTAAGTGATAAAACTGGAATGAATCAGCAAAAAGGTTACTGGAAAAAAACGATAGCGAATAGCGTTTATTCTAGACATTGGCGAAGCGTGACCTTTTCATTTAAGAAACACATTCCCGGCGTCAATAGAGTTTTGACGAATGCTAAGTGAGTAATAAACCTATGGCGGAAATCTTACCATGGCACATCGGCCATGAGGCATCCGGCGACGGAGGAGGTGTCGGGCTGACATTAGGCTGAAGATGCCCGCGGGATGTCGTTGATCAGGGCCTTGTAAAGATTGTTGAGAGCAGTAAAATATATCTCAAAGCCTTTGCATAACGTCTTGCAATAAAAAATAACTCAATAAGGATTATGACGATGGGAAATTATGTTTACTGCCGGGGCTGTGGGAAGGAAATCCATGAAACAGCAAGAAGTTGCCCGCACTGTGGCGCCATCATTAGCGTCATCGGGGCTTTGTTGAATAAATCGAACTTTTAGGTGACTGGCGGCTATGATCACTACATTCGTTTCAACATCAGGTCCCCATGGCAAAGCAAAAGTTTAAAATTACCAACTGGCCCGCATATAACAATGCGCTCAGGCAGCGGGGGGACCTGACAGTATGGCTTGATGAGTCAGCCATTGCTGCATGGACTGAGAGTACACCACCTGAACATCGTGGCCGGCCGCTTCACTACACCGATATGGCCATTACCACGGTTCTGATGATAAAGCGCGTGTTTAACCTTTCGCTCCGGGCGTTACAGGGTTTCGTTGACTCGATTTTTAAACTGATGGGGCTGTCGCTGCGCTGCCCAGATTACTCTCTGGTCAGCCGGCGAGCAAAAACCGTCGACATCAGCATAAAAACGCCAACCCGCGGCGAAATCTCACACCTGGTCATCGATGGCACCGGCCTGAAAATCTTCGGCGAAGGCGAATGGAAAGTCAGGCAGCATGGGGCTGAGAGGCGCAGAGTATGGCGCAAGCTTCATCTGGCAGTAGATAGCGCGACACATGAAATTATCTGTGCCGATTTATCGCTAAGCGGTACGACAGATGCGCAGGCGCTGCCCGGGCTGATTAACCAAACCCACCGGAAAATCAGGGAAGCGTCGGCTGACAGTGCTTACGATACGCGTTACTGTCATGATGCTCTGCTGAGGAAAAAAATAAAGCCGCTTATCCCACCGCGAAGTGGTGCGCAATATTGGCCAGCTCGATACCATGAGCGTAACCATGCGGTGGCAAATCAGCATCTGAGCGGCAATAACGATACCTGGAAAAAGAAAGTAGGTTATCACCGGCGTTCACTGGCTGAAACGGCCATGTTCCGGTTTAAAATACTTCTGGGTGGTCATCTGAGTCTGCATGACTATGACGCGCAGGTAGGTGAGGCTATGGCAATGGTCAAAGCGCTTAACCGGATCACGTTGTTAGGAATGCCAAACAGCGTCCGCATCATGTAACAATCGCCCTGATAGGGAGGAAGTCGTCAAAAATTTCGGATTTATTCAACAAAGCGCGTCATCGGCAGTAAAAACCGCATTGCCGCCGCGCTGTTGGCGTTTTTTCTGGGTGGCCTTGGTGTTCATAAATTTTATCTGGGCAAAATTGGGCAAGGGGTGCTTTACCTGCTGTTTTGCTGGACCTTCATTGCCGCATTTATCGCGTTCATCGAATTTATCGTCTATTTATGCACTTCTGATGAAAAATTCGCCAGAAAGTATGGTTGACCGCCGGCCGTCGAATAAACCCTGCACGTCATCAAGCGTCTCGCTGGCGATGAATTCCTGGTGGATGAATTGTTTTAGCCAGCAGCAAGAGTCCTTGGCCTGTTCGACCTGCTCGCTTTGATCGTTAACGTGCGCCACATCGCTTACGCCCGAGGCCACTACCCTGCTATCGGCCAACATTAGCACCGCGGCGCGCAAAAAGATGAACGGCGAAGGGAAAATCAGCGCCGCCGCTGCCGCGAACCATGATTTCATCCGATAAGGAGTAAACTATGTCTAAGCACGCGATGTTGCGCTCGGCGCTCAACGGCCGGCGGTTTTTCACCGTCATGGCCGCCCATAATCCCTTGTGTGCGCGGCTTGCTGAAGAGGCGGGTTTTGACGGCATCTGGGGCAGCGGTTTCGAGTTGGCGGCCAGCTATGCGGTGCCGATTTTGCCCATGGGGATTCATCTGGAGATGATGCGCGCCATCGCATCCGTCGTCGCGACGCCTGTGATTGCGGATATCGATACCGGCTTTGGTAACGTGGTGAATGTCAGCTATGTTATCCCGCAGTATGAGGCGGCCGGCGTTTCAGCGGTGGTGATGGAGGATAAAACCTTTCCCAAAGACACGAGCCTGCGCGCCGGTGGGCGGCAAGAATTAGTCAATACCGAGACGTTTCAGGGTAAGATTGGCGCCGCTATCGACGCCCGACAGAATAATAATTTAGTGATCATCGCCCGGGTTGAGGCGTTGATTGCAGGGCTGGGCCAGGAAGAAGCATTGCGCCGGGCTTACGCATACCAGGAAGCGGGCGCGGATGCGATCCTCATCCATTCCCGGCAGAAAACGCCCGCCGAGATCCTCGCTTTCATCGATGCCTGGGCCGGCCGGGTTCCGCTGGTGCTAGTGCCTACGGCCTATCCACAGCTTACCGAGTCGACCATTGCCGCCAGCGGCAAAGTGGGGATCGTCATTGATGGGAATCACGCTATCCGCGCCGCAGTGGGGGCGATGCGCAGTCTCTTTGGGTAGATACGGCGCGATGGCGGCATTCATCGCGTGGATGCCGCATTACCTACCGTGAGCGATATTATCGCGCTGCAAGGCGACGCCAGAATGCGCGCGGTGGAGAGCAAATTCCTCAAATAAAAGCGACGGCGAAAACCGGGCTGGATAGCAGCGGTGCGGATGATAGCGCTCACCGCAAAAAATCGGGAGCCGCCCGGGCCTATTCGCGCATCAGTCTCGAGCTATTGGCCAGCCACAATGTCACCACCAATATCAAAATGGCGGAGGAATAACATAGCGTATCCAACGGGTTTTCATGATCGACGACGATGAGTTGGATGATGGCCGTGATGCCTATATAAATAAAGTAACGTAGGGGAAAGTGATATCCGGACTGGAAATATTTCACTATCAGAGCGATAAATTCAAAGTAAAGAAAATAAGTGACAATGCCTTCGATAAGCAGGTAGGTGGAACTTTGCTCTCTAGCGTTGAGCAGCACCCGTGCCAAATCGAAGGTTTTCCTGCCCAAGAAAATAATCAATATTATACTCAAGCATACCAGGCCGATATTCAAAATCATTTGCAGTGCATCGGCAATACGCGTTCCGGAAATCATGGTGTCATTACCCTGCGTTAACAGTATCTGGGGATCTCAGCGGCAGTATAACGCTTTTCAATGTGACTTATGTCACAAAATAAGACTGAGGCGGTTAACCGGCGTCCGGTTTAACTGCGGTTTAAATTAAGGCGAGGGTTGATACCATGGTAGACGGGCTATCGCGCCGTGCGAAGGCGGTTGGTACTAAAATGGTATATAAACAGCACCTTGTTAGCACCGGTGCATGCTTGACGGCAGGGATTTATGCTGCCGATGTGGTGCCGGTGGCCACATTAAAGCGGAAGCGGTCGGGTACGTTTTACAGTATGATATGTACCGTGAAACGGGTATTTATTCGCTGAGTATTGGAAAGTAGTCTGACATGAATCAATTCAGCTTTGGCGTTTTGTCATACTCTTTCATCACAAGCCCCGGCATTCGTTGCTGATGGGAAAAGCGGTAACAAACGTATTGTATTCTACAAGCAGTATTTTAAGTTCAGAGGTAGTCATGATTAAAAAAATCGGTGTACTGACAAGCGGCGGTGATTCACCAGGAATGAATGCGGCCATCCGGGGCGTCGTGCGGGCCGGGCTTTCCGAAGGCCTGGAAGTTTACGGAATTTATGATGGTTACCTGGGCCTATTTCAGGATCGGATGGCGAAACTGGACCGCTATAGCGTCTCGGATATGATTAACCGCGGCGGTACCTTTCTCGGCTCCGCTCGTTTTCCAGAATTCCGAGAGGAGGGCACGCGCGCTATCGCTATTGAAAACATGACCAAGCGCGGCCTGGATGCACTGGTGGTGATCGGCGGCGACGGCTCCTATATGGGCGCCAAGCGCTTGACTGAAATGGGTTTCCCCTGTATTGGCCTGCCTGGCACGATTGATAATGACGTGGCGGGCACCGATTACACTATTGGCTATTTTACCGCGCTGGAAACCGTCGTCGAGGCTATCGACCGCCTGCGCGACACCTCTACGTCCCATCAACGTATCTCCATCGTGGAAGTCATGGGCCGGTATTGCGGTGATTTGACCATGGCGGCGGCCATTGCCGGCGGCTGCGAATTCATTGTGCTACCTGAAGTGGAATTCAAACCGGAAGACCTGGTTTACGAAATCAAGGCGGGTATTGCTAAGGGTAAAAAACACGCCATTGTCGCTATCACCGAACACGTCTGTAATGTCGCCGAGTTGGCGCAATACATCGAAAAAGAAACGGGACGGGAAACCCGCGCCACGGTGCTGGGCCATATCCAGCGCGGCGGCAGTCCGGTGGCGTACGATCGTATTTTGGCCTCGCGCATGGGCGCGTATTCCATCGAACTGCTGTTGCAGGGCTATGGTGGCCGTTGTGTTGGGGTGCAAAATGAGCGGTTGGTGCATCACGATATCGTTGACGCCATCGAAAATATGAAACGGCCCTTCCGCAGCGATATTCTGGAAACGGCAAAAAAACTCTTCTGATTTCGCCGGCTGGCTTGCCCTCGCTGCTGGGGGCAAGCGCTTTGGCGCGCCGTGCGCCGGCTCCCCTCATGCTTCATGCTGACAATTCACATTATATTCTTTGGTTATATAAACTATTTTTATATTCTTTTAGCTGGCTATATTTTTCTGCCACTCTCTGCAAAAAACGTTTTCAATTCCAAACATTTCCAGAGGGAGTGAAAGATGTCCAAATGGCGTGCCGGCGTATTACTCATGTTGCTGTCAGGAAGCGTAATGGCTAAGGATGTACAGCTTCTGAATGTTTCCTATGATCCTATCCGTGAATTCTATCAGCAATACAATAAGGCGTTTAGCCAATACTGGCAGCAAAAAACCGGCGATCATGTTACGGTGCGCCAGTCTCATGGCGGTTCCGGTAAACAGGCGACTTCCGTTATCAATGGCATTGAGGCGGATGTGGTCACGCTGGCGCTGGAGTCGGATGTGGACGCTATCGCCGAACGTGGACGCATTGATAAAAACTGGATTAAGCGCCTGCCCGACAATTCCGCGCCTTACACATCAACCATCGTTTTCCTGGTGCGTAAAGGCAACCCGAAACAGATTCATGATTGGCCCGATCTAATCAAACCCGGCGTGTCGATTATTACGCCTAACCCGAAAACCTCTGGCGGTGCGCGCTGGAACTATTTGGCGGCCTGGGGCTATGCGCTGCACCAGAATAATAACGATCAGGCCAAAGCGCAGGCGTTTGTGAAAGTGCTGTTCAAAAATGTGGAAGTGCTCGATTCCGGCGCCCGCGGCGCAACCAATACCTTCGTTGAGCGCGGCCAGGGGGATGTGCTTATCGCTTGGGAAAATGAAGCGTTGTTGGCGATCAATGAATTGAACAGTAAGGATCAATTTGAAATCGTCACCCCGAGTGAATCGATTTTAGCCGAGCCGTCGGTGTCGGTGGTGGATAAAGTGGTGGATAAGCGCGGAACCCGCGATGTCGCCACGGCGTACCTTAACTATCTCTATTCAACCGAGGGGCAGCGTATCGCGGCGCAAAACTATTATCGCCCGCGCGACGCGGCTGTAGCGAAGGAATACGCCAAAGAGTTTCCGACGCTGAAGCTGTTCACCCTGGCTGAAACCTTCGGCGATTGGACCAAAGTTCAGAAGGAACACTTCGCCAGCGGCGGCAGTTTCGATCAGATTAGCCAACGCTAACGATTGACGGGCGGCGAGCCGCCGGCTTGTCGCCATCAATAATACCGGGCCGGTCAGCGAGTGACCGGCCCGGTTGTTTTCAGGATGACGGTGAACCCCGTCGTCGGCTGTAGGCCGTCAGTCTTGTTTCGCTTGCGCCGCGGCTTTAACGATTACGGCGAAAGCGTCAGCTTTCAGCGATGCGCCGCCGACCAAGGCGCCATCAATATCCGGCTGGGTAAACAGTTCAGCGGCATTGCCGGCGTTGACCGAGCCGCCGTACTGAATAATGACCTGCTCCGCGATTGCCGCATCATGTTTGGCGATATGGCCGCGGATGTATTTATGCACCGCCTGCGCCTGCGCAGGGGTGGCGGATTTGCCGGTGCCGATAGCCCAGATGGGCTCATAAGCGATAACGGTATTCTCGAACGCTTTGGCGCCGAGGCTGTTCAGTACCGCATCAATCTGACGAGCGCATACCGCTTCAGTTTGTCCGGCTTCGTTTTCCGCCTCGCTCTCACCGATACACAAAACCGGAATCAGACCCGCTTCTTTCAGCACGGCGAATTTTTCGGCGATAACCTCATCGCTTTCTTTATGATAGGTGCGGCGTTCGGAATGACCGATGATGATATATTTCGCGCCGATATCTTTGAGCATTTCGGCGGAAACTTCGCCGGTGAAGGCGCCCGAAAGATGGGTGTCAACGTTCTGTGCCCCGAGAGCGATTCGGCTGCCGCCCAAATGATGTTTCGCCAGGTCGAGATAGGCCACCGGCGGGGCGATGGCCACGTCGCAGCCGACAACGCTGCTGAGTTCATTGCGCAGCGCCGCGATCAGTTCGTTGACCATGTGTTTGCTGCCGTTAAGTTTCCAGTTACCCATCACTAACGGATGTCGCATTGTTATTCCTCCATTCAGGGAACGCGAGAGATGAAAATGAGTGCCAAAGGGCAAGTTTTACCTGACCTCAGTATAAAGAGGAAATACTAAGGTGGCTTTGTTTTTTGTCATTTATCGTGCATGAATCAGGGCTCGGCCAGCGCAAGTTTGACGGGTTCAACGGCAAAGGTCAGCCCTTTATCGCCATTGTCCGCCACGACATAGCGCAGCGCGCCCCATTGCTGTTGGAAAAAGCGTGAACCCTGTCCGCGGCTTAGCAGATCTAACACCCGCGCCGTGCTCTGTTCCGCGCTTATCGTCGGTTCAAACTCGCGCAGCAGCGCCGCCATGTAGGCAATGGCGGTCGCGCGAGCGGCCTTTTCGGTACCACCTTCCACCGGCAGATAGGTCAGCTGTAGCGTTTTGATCTTGCCGCTGCCTTTCTCTAGCGCCGTGGAGGCGTACAATGTCTCATTAATCTTGCTGGTGGCGCGAGTGAGATTCGCCGGTTCGCTCGGGCCCTCCAGCGCGCGGAATTCACCGATGGGCAAGGTCGGATTATGGCTATTGTACCGTTCGCGGAATTGCGTCACCGTGGTATCAAAAGTGGGCGCACCGGCCAGCAGATACGGGGCGGTCGGGGCGGTGCCGGCGGGCGTCGCTTCCCCATGGGCGACGCCGATGCTCGTCGCGCAGAGCATCACCAGCAGCCAGGCGCTACGGCAGCGTGCGGCCCGGCGGTTCGGCGCAGAGGACGGCGCCGCCATTACCAGTAATGCTCGCTGGTCATATGGCCCGGTTTGCGCTTGAAATGTTTGCGCATGCCGCGGCTGTCCTTCAACATCTGCTGCGTGTCGCGCACCATTTGCGGGTTGCCGCACAGCATGACGTGGCTGTTTTCGGCGTCCAGCCGCAGATCCACCGCGGCCTCCAGTGAGCCATCGGCAATCAGGGCGGGGACGCGACTGGTGAGCGATCCGGGAGCCTGCTCGCGGCTGACCACCGTTTGGACGCGCAGCTTACCATTATAGCGCTGCTGTAGCTCCAGCATCTGCGGCAGATAGCTAAGGTCCTGAGCAAAGCGCGCCGCGTGCACCAGAATAATCTGCTGGAAGCGCTCAAGCCCCTCGCCCTGCTCGAGAATCGATAGATACGGACCTAGCGCGGTGCCCGTCGCCAGCATCCACAGATTGTCACAGGGGGGAATCTCGTCCAGCACGAAGAACCCCGCCGCCTCCTTGGTCACCATCAGGCTGTCGCCGGGTGCAAGCGCATGCAGCGGCGGGCTGAGTTTCCCCTCCGGCACGGTGACAAGGTAAAATTCCAGGTTGTCATTTCGCGGCGCGTTAACGTAGGAATAGGCGCGCTGAATCTTTTCGCCGTTGATTTCCAGCCCAAGCTTGGCGAATTGTCCGGCGGTAAAGGGGTCGATTGGCGCATGCACAATGAGACTAAAAAGACTCTCTGTCCAGTGCTTCACCTGCACCACGTGACCCGTTACCCATTCAGCCATAGTGTTTAACTCCCCTTGATCCTGCCGGATGTTCCCCGGTCGACATGCGTTTATCCGCTCTGTCACAGCGGCTGAGATTTGTGCCTCAGAACGCGCCGGCGTCCGGCGCGCGGCCTGAACCGCCAATCCGCGGACTTGCCATTATCGGCTAATTTCGTTAGCGCATCCAGTCCACGGCGCGGCGATGGCGAATTAGGGCGCACGTACAGAAAAATTTACCTTCTGTCCACCGGACATTACAGCCAGTACGGCGAGATAATGAAGATATTAACTGGACTTGTGGCCTGAATATGGTATTTATGTCGGAAAATTAATCAATATTCTGTATATATCACTACTTATAAGCAATATACAGAATTAATCAGCTATCTAAGTAATATCTATGATGAACACGCGTGCGATATCCGTGCTAATGCTTTTGATTATTTTGGTGGCCGTTGGGCAGATGGCTCAGACCATTTACGTACCGAGCATACCGCTTATCGCCCGCGATTTGATGGTTCGCGAGGGCGCGATACAGCGGCTGATGGCCGCCTACCTGCTATGCTATGGCGGCTCGCAGCTCATTTATGGTCCGCTCTCCGATCGGGTCGGGCGCCGGTCGGTCATCTTGAGCGGTATGGCGATCTTTTGTCTGGGGACAATGCTCGCCATGTTCAGCCAATCGCTGTCGCTGATGACATTCGCCTGCGGTATTCAGGGTATCGGTACCGGCGTCGGTGGCGTGATGGCGCGGACATTGCCGCGCGACATCTGCGATGGTCGCTCGCTGCGGCGGGCTAACGGCCTGCTCAATATGGGCATTTTGATTAGTCCGCTGCTGGCGCCGCTAATCGGCGGCGTGCTTGCCGACTGGCTGGGCTGGCGCGCGTGCTTCGCGTTTTTGCTGCTGCTGAGCTGCAGCGTCAGTCTACTGGTCTGGTTTCGTCTACCGGAAACGCGTCCGATGCGGCCGGCCAGCAGCGGCCGAAGCCTTGGGTTTTGGACGCTGCTGAGTGAGAAGGTGTTCAATCATTATCTGTTGATGCTGGTCGGCGGACTGGCGGGGATTGTCGCTTTCGAGGCCGGTAGCGGCGTGCTGTTGGGCAGTATGGAGCTGAGCGGCCGGCAGGTCAGCCTGTTATTTATCCTGCCGCTGCCGGGTACGTTTCTTGGCGCCTGGTATGCGGGGCGCGCGGTCAGGCCGTTCAGCGCGCTGATGTGGCGGGCGGTGCTGAGCTGCCTACTGGCGGGGATATTGATGTGGCTGCCGGCCTGGTTCGGCATCATGACCCTTTGGACACTGCTGTTGCCCGCCGGCCTGTTCTTTTTCGGCGCCGGCATGCTGTTTCCGCTGGCCACCACCGGCGCGATGGAGCCTTATCCCTATCTGGCCGGCACCGCGGGCGCGCTTGTCGGCGGCCTGCAAAACATCGGCTCAGGCGTGGTAGCCGGCTTCTCCTCGCTGCTGCCGCAGCAAGGGCAGTTCAGCCTGGGGATGATTACCTTCGCCATGGGTATGCTGATTCTGCTGTGCTGGTTGCCGTTGTCGCAAACCATGCCCCGCCAGGGTTCGGAAATCGTTTAGAGATACGCAGCGGCTGGCCGGGCGGTGGTTCATAGGATAAAGGGATGCAGCGCGGCATCCTTGCGATCGAGATAGTGAATCGAAGTAATGCGGCGAATGGTGCGGTTTTTGCCGCGGATAAGCAGCGTTTCGGTAGTGGCGATATTGCCTTTGCGCGTGATGCCGTTCAGCAGGTCCCCTTTGGTAATGCCGGTGGCGGAAAATATGACGTTATCGTTGTGCGCCATCCTTCCAGCCGCAGCACCTGATTTGCCATGATGCCCATCTCCGCGCAGCGGGCCAGCTCATCCGCGCCGATCCGGCGGTTCTCTTCGCTGTCGCCTTTTACCTGATGCCGTACATGACGTCAACTTCGCTATCGGGCATGCAGGTGAGGATAGACGCGGCAACGTCGCCATCGGGGAAGGTGAAAACGCGCACTCCAAGCCGTTGCAACGCTTGAATGCACGCATCATGACGCGGCTTGGCCAGCAGCGACACCGTCAGCTCCGACAGGGTTTTTCCCAGACGGCTGGCCACCGCGCGTAAATTATCTTCCATCGGGGCGGCGAGATCGATGACGCCCCGCGCCGCTGGCCCGACCACCAATTTTTCCATGTACATATCCGGCGCGTGTAAAAATGCGCCTTTTTCAGCGACCGCCAGCACCGTCAGGGCGTTGGCCTGCCCCAGGGCGGTCATGCGGGTGCCTTCGATGGGGTCGAAGGCGATATCCACCGCCGCGCCGGCGCCGGTACCGACCGCTTTACCGATGTAGAGCATCGGCGCTTCATCGATCTCCCCTTCGCCTATCACAATGCGGCCATTGATCGGCACCTGATTCAGCACAATGCGCATAGCCTGAACCGCGGCGTTGTCCGCGGCGTTTTTATCGCCGCGGACAAGCCAGCTGTAGCCGGCCAAAGCGGCGGCTTCGGTGACGCGGGAGAATTCAATGGCTAATTCACGTTTCATGACTTTGGGTTTCCTGACGGCAAAGAGGAATATTGCCGTCAGTTTACCACACTCCGCCGCTCCCCTCGGGGATGCCGGCTGGGGTTGATGGGGCCGTTACTTCTCGTCCTGCTCTTCCCAGGCGCGTGCGCGCGCCACCGCTTTCTTCCAGCCTTCGTAGCGATAATTGCGTTCCACGGTTTCAATACCGGGACGGAATTCTCGTTCGATAACCGCTTTGCTGCGCACCTCTTCCAGATCGCTCCAAAAGCCAACCGCCAGACCCGCCAGGTAAGCGGCGCCGAGTGCGGTGACTTCCCGCACTTCCGGGCGTTCGACGCGGGTGCCGAGAATATCGGACTGGAACTGCATCAGGAAATTGTTGGCGACCGCACCGCCGTCCACCCGTAGCGCTTTCAGCCGCTCGCCGGAATCCGCCTGCATCGATTCGATCAGATCGCGCGTTTGGAAGGCAATCGACTCAAGCGTCGCGCGGATGATGTGGTTGGCGTTCACGCCGCGCGTAATGCCGAAGATGGCGCCGCGGGCGTAAGGGTCCCAATAGGGAGCGCCGAGACCGGTAAAAGCCGGCACCACATACACGCCGTTGGTGTCTTTCACCTTGCCGGCGAAATATTCCGAATCGGTGGCGTCGTTAATCAGTTTCATCTCATCACGTAGCCATTGAATGGCGGCGCCGGCGACAAACACCGCGCCTTCCAGCGCGTAATTCACTTCGCCGCGCGGTCCGCAGGTGATGGTGGTCAGCAGACCGTGGCGCGACTGTACCGCTTCGGTGCCGGTGTTCATCAGTAGGAAGCAGCCGGTGCCGTAGGTATCGCCATGCCGGGCGTTACGCACAGCTGGCCGTACAACACCGCCTGCTGATCGCCGGTGATACCGGCGATGGGAATGCGGGTGCCGCCTTTCCCGTCGATATTGGTCTGGCCGTAAATTTCCGAGGAGGGCCGTACCTTGGGCAGCATGGAGCGCGGAATATCCATGATATCCAGCAGGCGGTCATCCCACTCCAGTTCATGGATATTGAACAGCATGGTACGGGAGGCGTTGGTGTAGTCGGTGACGTGGACCCGTCCCTGGGTCATTTTCCAAATGAGCCAGCTATCAACGGTGCCGCACAGCAATTCGCCGCGCTTGGCGCCCTCCATGTGGTCGAGGATCCATTTGACCTTGGTGCCGGCGAAATAGGGGTCAATGACCAGACCCGTAGTGTGGCGCACATATTCTTCGAGGCCGTCGCGTTTCAGTTTCTCGCAGATGTCCGCAGTGCGTCGGCACTGCCATACAATGGTGTTATAAATGGGTTTACCGCTCTCTTTATCCCATACCACCGCGGTTTCCCGCTGGTTGGTGATGCCGATGCCGGCGATTTGGTCGGAGCGGATATCGGCTTTGGCCAGCACCTCCACCAGGGTTGAACTCTGGCTGGCCCAAATTTCCATTGGGTCATGTTCCACCCAGCCGGGTTTAGGATAAATTTGCGTAAACTCCCGTTGGGAAACGCTGACAATGTTGGCGTCGTGGTCGAGCACGATCGCGCGCGAGCTGGTGGTTCCCTGGTCGAGCGCGACGATATATTTTTTTTCTGCTGACATAAGAGTTTCTCGCTATTTTAGACGTTCAACAAAGGAAATCAGGTCTTGGGTTCGGAGCGCGCGGCGCGACTTTGGGCAACGGCGACATCATCGGCCTCTTCGCCGCTCAGTTGGCCGGGCAAATGCGGCCCAATCAGCGCGCGGTAGCCGAAGGCGCCCAGACAGGCGCCGACCACCGGGGCGATCAACGGAATCAAGAAGTAAGGGATCTCCCGGCCGCCGGTATAGGCGACTTTGCCCCAGCCGGCTAGGAAAGCGAAGGTTTTGGGGTCGAAATCGCGGGCGGGATTCAGGTCGAAGTCCGTCAGCGGCCCCATCGCGGCGCCTATCACCGCGATAAGAATACCGATCAGCAACGGCGCCAGCGGGCCGCGCGGAATGCCGTTGCCGTCGTCGGTCAGCGCCAGGATCAGGCACAGCAGGATGGCGGTCATCACCATTTCCACCAAAAACGCCTGGGCTACCGAGATATGCGGATTAGGATAGGTTGAGAAAATGCCGGCGAGATCCAGGCTTTCGACGCTACCGCGAACCATATGGTGTGCCTGCTCATAATCAAAAAACAGATTATAGTAAAGGCCGTAAACCAGCGCCGCGGCGCAAAAGGCCCCCAGCATCTGCGCCACAATATACGGTAGCACTTTGCGTCGCTCGAAGCTGGCGAACAGCCAGAGCGCAATGGTGACCGCCGGGCTAAGGTGCGCACCGGAAACGGCCGCGGTGAGGTAGACCGCCATTGCCACGCCCATGCCCCAGATAATGCTGATTTCCCACTGGCCGAAAGATGCCCCGGCCAATTTCATGGCGGCGACACAGCCGGCACCGAAGAAAATCAGTAATCCTGTCCCGAGGAATTCGGCGTTGCATTGCCCTTTTATTGTCGGTGATGTTAATTGGTTTATAAACGGTTCCTGTGGCTGGAAAGGTGTCGAGCCAGGCTGATGCAACACCCTTGTCATTGATAAAATATAGGGTAATAACTTATGTAGTTATAATATGAATTTATCGTTAACGAGCAAAAACGAGAAATATCGAAATCTAAATGTGTGGGCCGTGTCATAAAAATGCGCGTATTCGCTTAAAAATTGGTTCCTAAACACCCATTTCTTACGCCGCTAAGTACTTTAATTTTTTTGCCGCGTTTCCCTCTCAAAGAAAAACGCACGCGCCGCCGCCGGCCGGAAGCAAGAAGTCGCCATGGCCGGTTTTCCCGCCGCAGGGCGAACCGGCGGCATAGGCGGGGGGCTAATGTCCTAATTGAGACAATGTGTATGGACACGGGCAGGCAGGCTACTTAAAATCCTGTATCAGTCACGGCAAAAGGCAGCGGCAACACGCCTGGGCGGTCGGCTTTTTCGAGTTACACAAGGGTGTGTAGCGACCACTGACCAAGACGCCTTGTGTCTTTAAGGGGAAACAAATGGCATTTGAAGTATTTGAGAAACTGGAAGCGAAAGTCCAACAGGCTATTGATACCATCACGCTTCTGCAGATGGAAATCGAGGAGCTAAAAGAAAAGAACACGAGCCTGAGCCAGGAAGTGCAGCAAGCGCAGAGCAACCGTGAGTCGCTGGTAAATGAAAACGAGCAGCTAAAGCAGGAGCAGCATGTGTGGCAAGAGCGCTTGCGCGGCCTGTTGAGCAAAATGGATGAGGTTTGAACCCCTAGGGTTTCCCTGCGGGCGGTGCGTGCATCGCCTTGCGCGTCCGGGCAGCGGCGCTGTGCATCCTGACCTGACGTACTCCGGCGGTGATCTCCGCTGAGCCGCTCGCTGGCATCGGGCGTTGCCCCGGAGATTACCACGCCGGGCCGAGATAGGACGCCGGCCCGGCTATTGACGGCGCGCGTGGAGCCGTTGACGTTATTCCAAATCTAGCGCGTCTTCGGACAGGATGACCCCGGTATTGTCGGCATAGAGATGATCGCCGGAAAAGAAGGTGACGCCGCCGAAATTTACCCGGATATCGCTTTCGCCAATACCTTCGCCGGCGAAGGTGGCGGCCATAGCTTGAATGCCCAGATCCAGCTCTTCCAGGTCGTCCACCTGGCGCACCGCGCAGTAAACCACGATCCCTTCCCACACGTTCTGTACGGCCAGATTGCCCAGTTCGGCATCAATGAGCGCCCGTCGTACCGATCCGCCGCCGTCCACCAGCAGGACGCGGCCCCGCGACCGTTTTCTTCCAGCAGCTCGTAGAGCAATCCGTTATCCTCAAAACACTTCACGGTCGTTATCTGACCGCCGAAAGAGGTTCTGCCGCCAAAATTAGTGAAAAGAGGCTCAACAACGTTCACGTTTTCCTGATAAATGTCACATAATTCTGAGGTATCGTATTTCATAGGATTTACGTCGGTTTGCCACTGAAGTCGCAAGTATATCGCGTTCTCGGCAGAGTTGCCAAAGTCATCAAAGGCGAACTTGACGCACGTCAGAAAAGCGGCGGCGTTAGGCCAGCAGCAAGCCCAGCACGAACAGAATATTCACGATCAACACGCATTTCACGGTTTTCTCCAGCATCGGCCTGATACCGGACGGATCCGTTTCGTGCAGGACGTAGCGCGCCTGCATATACAGCGCCGGGACCGCGAGCAAAAACAGCCAACCGGTGAGATTATGCAGCTCCAGCAGCGCAAAAATCGCTAGGCACAACACGGCGCCGGCCAGCAGGCAAACGTGATAATAGCGCGCCCGTTGCGGTCCCAGGCGTACCGCCAGGATATTTTTGCCGTTTTGACGATCGCTTTCGATATCGCGCAAATTATTAATATTCAGCACCGCCGCGGCCAGTAAGCCGCAGGCGGTGGCGGGCAAGATCACCACGGCGTGAAAGGCGCCGGTTTGCAGGTAATAGCTCCCCCCCCACGCTCAGCCACCCGAAGAAAATCAGCACCGACAAATCGCCGAGCCCCATATAGCCATAGGGGCGGGTGCCGACGGTATAGGTGATAGTGGCGATGATCGACAAGATGCCCAGACACAAAAAGCCGAGCACGTCCGCTGCGGTGTTGCAGGCCACGAAAATCAATAGCGCGCCCGACACCAGCGATAATGCCACCGCCAGCAGCAGCGCGAATTTCATCTGCTCGCGGGAAATCAGCCCCAGTTGCATACCGCGCAGGGGACCAATCCGGCCGCGGTCGTCGCTGCCTTTCACCGCATCGCCATAATCGTTGGCCAGATTGGAGAGAATTTGCAGCATGGAAGCGGTTAATAGCGCCAGCGGCAGGGTGCGTAGCCGCAGGCTGATCATCCAGGCTTTTGTCGGGCTGAGTGTGGCTGTGTCGCTCATGTTTGCACTCTTCTCTACGGTGGCGGGAACGCCAAAAAAAACGGGAGGCCTGAGCCTCCCGCTGCGGATGTCGATTACCCTGAGATGGGTTACAGGATAAAGCGGCTCAAATCTTCATCAGATACTAACTCATCCAGGTGACTGCGAACATAATCTGCATCAATAGAAATAGTTTTACCGTTCCACTCGCTGGCGTCATAGGAAATATCTTCCATTAAACGCTCCAGGACGGTGTGCAAACGGCGGGCGCCGATATTCTCGGTGCGCTCGTTCACCTGCCAGGCCGCTTCGGCGATACGCTTGATGCCGTCCTCGGTGAAGGCGATGCTCACCCCTTCCGTCGCCATCAGGGCGATATATTGAGTGGTGAGCGAAGCGCTGGGCTCGGTCAGGATGCGTTCAAAATCCTCGGTGGTCAGGGCTTCTAGCTCGACGCGGATCGGCAGACGCCCCTGTAGCTCGGGAATGAGATTCGACGGGCTGGAAACCTGAAACGCGCCGGAGGCGATAAACAGAATATGGTCCGTCTTCACCATCCCGTGCTTGGTAGAAACGGTACAGCCTTCCACCAGCGGCAGCAGATCCCGCTGCACGCCTTCCCGGGAAACATCCGGTCCAGACACTTCGCCGCGCTTACAGATTTTATCGATCTCGTCGATAAATACGATGCCGTGCTGCTCCACCGCCTCGATCGCTTTTTCTTTCAGCTCTTCCGGATTAACCAGCTTGGCGGCTTCTTCTTCCATCAAAAGCTTCAGGGCCTCTTTGATCTTTATCTTGTGCGGCTTCTGTTTTTGGCCGGCCAGATTTTTGAACATCGATTGCAGCTGGTTGGTCATTTCCTCCATGCCGGGAGGGGCCATAATTTCCATCCCCATCGGCGCCGCGGCGAGATTGATTTCTATCTCTTTATCATCCAGCTGACCTTCGCGCAATTTTTTGCGGAAATTCTGGCGCGCGCTGTAGGGCTCGCCGCTCTCCTCCGGCTGTCTCCAATTATTCTTGGCCGGCGGGATCAAGACGTCAAGCACCCGTTCTTCCGCCAGTTCTTCTGCACGGAAACGGTTTTGCTCAATGGATTGCAGCCGTACCATTTTGACGGACGCGTCGGTCAAATCGCGGATGATGGAATCCACTTCTTTACCTACGTAGCCGACTTCGGTGAATTTGGTGGCCTCGATTTTGATAAACGGGGCGTTGGCCAGTTTTGCTAGGCGGCGGGCGATTTCCGTTTTCCCGACGCCGGTGGGGCCAATCATCAGAATATTTTTCGGTGTCACTTCATGGCGCAATGCTTCGTCCAGTTGCATGCGGCGCCAGCGGTTGCGCAACGCGATGGCCACCGCCCGCTTGGCGTTGTGCTGGCCTACAATATAGCCATCGAGTTCACTGACGATTTCCCGTGGAGTCATTTCAGACATTTTCAGGATCCTTACGCTTTGGACGTTAATTCTTCAATGGTTTGGAAATGGTTGGTGTAGATGCAGATATCACCGGCAATACCCAACGCTTTTTCGACGATCTCACGTGCGCCGAGATCGGTATTTTCCAACAGCGCGCGCGCTGCAGATTGGGCATACGGGCCGCCAGATCCGATAGCGATCAGATCGTTTTCCGGCTGTATGACATCGCCATTCCCGGTAATGATGAGCGAGGCGTTTTCATCGGCCACCGCTAGCAAGGCTTCCAGACGGCGCAGCATGCGGTCGGTGCGCCAGTCTTTGGCTAATTCAACGGCCGCTTTGACCAGATGGCCTTGGTGCACTTCCAATTTACGTTCAAACAGCTCAAATAGGGTGAAAGCATCCGCGGTGCCGCCGGCGAAGCCGGCGATAACTTTTTCATTATACAGGCGACGGACTTTGCGCACGTTACCTTTCATGACGGTATTACCCAGAGTAGCCTGTCCATCACCACCGATGACGACATGCCCATTGCGGCGTACGCTTACGATTGTTGTCACGAGCAACCCCTTGGAATGGAAATAGTGAGCGCCCCGCAAAGAATACGGGGCGAGGATAACTATTAAATGGGGCGGGAATTCGGGTTTTCAACCCCCGGCGGCAACGGGGATGCAATTTGATACTCCGGCGGCGCGTACGCTCTGCAAGATTTTATCGGCGCCGGCGCGGTTGGAATAGGGGCCCAGCAAGACGCGGTTCCAGCCGCCGCCGGTGGTGATGCGGCTTTCGATGCCGGCGAAGGCCAGTTGGGCACGCACCGACTCCGCCTGGTCCATCGCTTTGAACGAACCGCACTGGACCAGCCAGCACTGCGGCTTCTCTTTTGGCGACTCTTTAGCCGCATTCGGCTCGGCGCTCTTCTGAACCGGCTGAGGCGCAACCGTGGACGGCGGCGTTTGACGCGGAGCCTGCACCGGTTGCTGACTGAACGGATTGCGCGGCGTTTGGGTGGTTGGCCGGGGTTGGGCCGTGCCCGCTGCGGGCGCTTTGCTTTGATCGTTATAAGGCACTTCGTTCAAATGCGTGGGCTCACGGCGCATATCCGCCTGCATCTGTTCTAACAGTTGACGCTGCTCATCGGTCAGCTGCGCCGGCGAATTCACCTCTCCGCCCGCGGTTGGCTCGGTGGGGGACTGCACCCCGATCTGACGATTTTCCAGCTCTTTAATATAACGCCAGCGTTCTTCCGGCTTGGGTGGTAATCCGCTGCCGGCGTTTTTGCCGCGATTAGGCACAATCACCGCTTCATCCGATTTGTTATGCGCGATGAAATAGAGACCGCCAATAAACGTAATCAGTACGGCCGCCGCCAGTGGGATCATCGTTTTGGACGTGCCGGAGGAGGAACGTTTCTTTTTACGGTTGGTCGTTTTACGCCGCGTGCCCGAGGACTTGCCACGGCCTACATAGTCTCTTTGTGCCACTATCGTTTCGCTAAATTTGAGATAATCATCAGGCCGTCATGTTACTGAAGGCAATAATATTTGACCAGCGTCAGCATTCCGAAATGCGCATCAGTGACGTGTCTGGGGCAGAGCGCTGGACCCGCGGATGACCAATTCACTGTCGAGCATGACAGAGGCTGCCGCCCTTGTCGCATGTTGCCTGAGTTGGCGCAAGAGTAACAGCACTGCTTCGCGGCCTATGTAATAACTGGGGGGCGCCACCGTCGTGAGCGGTGGGCAACAGTGGGCCGCCGCCGTTAAATTGCCAAACCCGGTCAGGGATAATTCTTCCGGTACTCTGAGGCCGAGCACTTTCGCCAGCGCCCCTAGCGCTATCATATCGCTATGGCAAAAGATAGCGGTAGGCGGCTGTGGTCGTGAAATCAACATGTTAAGTCCCGCTTTGCCGGTCTGGCAATTTAGCGCGTCCTGAAAGACACCTTGTTTCCGCGGCGTGATGCCGTGCAAAACCTCGCTGAGATGCGGGTCGCCGCTATTGGGCACCAACGCCAGAAGCGTAGCGCTCTTGTCGTGTTTTATCAGGCGGCCCGGCGTAAGCGGCGCATAACTGATGCTGCCCGCCGCCCGCGCTGCAGCGTTGCCGGCGACACTTTTTCTGGACGCATCAGCGCCCGTGAGACGGTCGCGGTGGAAACGCCTGCCTGCAGCGCCACATCTCGCATTGTCGCGGCGCAGCAGGTACGGCTTCTTTTCTGTTCCACGCATTACTCCTGGGGGCACTGTGGCCCTATTCATGCTCAACGGCCCTCCCTTTGTATCAGATCACACGTCGACGAGCAGAGGGCAATTTCACGCTGATTTTTATCTTTACGCTATTGCCGAAGCGCGATCGCAAAACCTGCGGCGTCAGCCGTCGAGGGGATCCACATCCAGCGACCATTTGACCTTGCGCGCCTGGGTCAGGGTGCTTATCAGCGGTAAACTGGCGGCCACCAGGCGTTGCAATTGCGGACGCGAGGGGTGCGATAACAGCAACTGCCAGCGAAAACGCCCGCCGCGCTTGGGCGCCAGCGCGGGGATAGGCCCCATGATCCACAGGGCGTTATCCCGCAGCGGGCTGGCGTCCAGCAGCTGGCGTAATTGATCAAGGAACAGCCCCGCCTGGCGGTTGTCGTGATCGTCCGCGCGAAACAGGATATGACTGGTAAAGGGAGGCAGGCCCGCCTGGCGGCGTTCCTCTAGCGTTTGATTGGCGAAGTCCATATAACCGTGATGCAGTAACGTTTGCAGCAGGGAATGCTCGGGATGGTGGGTTTGCAGTAAAACCTCCCCTTGTTTTCCGGCGCGGCCGGCGCGGCCGGCAACCTGGGTATAAAGTTGGGCGAAACGTTCGGCGGCGCGGAAATCGCCGGAGAACAGCGCGCCATCCACGTCCAGCAGCGAAACCAGCGTAACATCTGGAAAGTGGTGACCTTTGGCCAGCATTTGGGTGCCGATTAAAATCCGCGCGCCGCTGCGCTGTACCTGGGCCAGATAGTCCTCAAGCGCGCCTTTGCGCGCCGTGGTGTCGCGATCGATACGCGTTACCGGCACATCTGGAAACAGCGGCGTCAGCGCTGCCTCCAGCTGTTCAGTGCCTAACCCGACGGCGACCAACTGGGTGGAGCCGCACTGTGGGCATTGATGCGGCAGCGGGCGCTGGCTGTCGCAGTGGTGGCAGTGCAATTGACGCTGATGCTGATGTAGCGTGTAGTAGTGATCGCAGCGTTGGCATTCGGCGATCCAGCCGCATTCATGGCACAGCAGCGCAGGCGCGAAGCCGCGCCGGTTAAGAAACAGCATGACCTGATTGCCGGCCTGCAGATGCGCGTGCATTTTATCCAGCAGCGGCGTTGAGAGGCCATGGGTCAGCGGCAGCCCCTTCATATCCAGCAGGTGTTGGCCGGCCGGCCGGGCGCTGCCGGCACGTTTGGCCAAGGTGAGCCGGCGGTATTTTTTCTGCTGCACATTATAAAGGGTTTCGAGGGACGGCGTGGCGGTGCCGAGCACTATCGGTATATTTTCTTCCCGCGCGCGAAAAACCGCCAGGTCGCGGGCGTGGTAGCGCCAGCCTTCGTGCTGCTTATAAGAACTATCGTGCTCCTCGTCGATGACAATAATCCCCAGCCGGGCGAACGGGGTGAACAACGCCGAACGGGTTCCGATGACGATAGCGCATTCGCCGCGTCGCGCTTTAAGCCAGACCGCTAGCCGTTCGCTGTCGTTGAGCCCAGAATGCAGGACCTCTACCGGCGCATTGAAGCGCTCACGAAAGCGGGCGATAGTTTGCGGCGTCAGACCAATTTCCGGTACTAGCACCAGCGCCTGCTGCCCTTTGGCCAGAATATTCTCCAGCACCGTCAGATAAACCTCGGTCTTGCCGGAGCCGGTCACGCCGGCCAGCAGCCAGGCGGTGAACCGATCGTCCTCGCTGCGAATAGCGCCCACGGCGGTGGCCTGTTCGGTGTTCAGCCGCAACCGTTCGCCGTTAACGCCGAACCCTGGCCGCCAGTCGCTTGCCTCCACCGCTTGGGGCCGCAGATCGCATAATCCTTTGGCGCGCAGCGCCTGCAGCGCCGGGTCGGTAAGCAGCAGCTCGCCTACCTGGTGACGATAAACCGGCCCGCGCAGCAGCGCCGCTAGCGCCTGTTGCTGTTTGGGCGCTCGCTTCAGACTATCGGGCAGTGTGCTGCGCCCCTGTTCCGTGGCGAACCACTGCCATAGCGGCGCCATCTCAGCGGGCTTGCCCTGACGAAGCAGGATCGGCAGAGCGTGGAACAGCACTTCGCCGGCGGGGTAATGGTAGTAGCCGATGGCCCAGTTCAGTATGCGCCAGAGGCTGTCGGAAAATAGCGACCGGTCGTCGAGCACTTCGCTGATAGGCTTTAACTTGTCCAGGGCCACGTCGCTGTGCTCGCGGATGGCGGTGACGATACCAATGGCTTGGCGTTGACCAAACGGAACCCGCACCCGTCCCCCAACCGCAGGCGCGGCGTTAGCGGGCAAAAGGTAATCAAAAGTCCGAGCCAGCGGCACCGGTAACGCGACGTTTACAACGGGCATCCATCCATCCTGGGTGTCAAAAAAGCGCTGATAGTGTACACTGTATTGCCTTTGATGTGCGGATTGTGTTTGCAAAGATTGGCGGCATTCTGTATGATTCGCCGCCTTTGATGTCATCCGGCATTAAAGCGATAAACTCCATTCGCGTGGTGTCTGGTTATAAAGTAGACCGGATAGCGACGCGGCCTTACGAAGAGGTTTTCCATGCAAACAGATATCCACCCGAAATACGTAGAAATTACTGCAACCTGTTCCTGCGGTAATGTCATCAAGACCCACTCTACCCTGGGCCACGACCTTAACCTGGACGTATGCAGCGCTTGCCATCCGTTCTATACCGGTAAACAACGTGTTGTTGATACCGGTGGTCGTGTTGATCGCTTCAACAAACGTTTCAGCATTCCGGTCGGCAAGAAATAATTTCCCCACCAGAAGAAAAAGGCGCCAGTAGCCGCCTTACCTCCGGACGATGAATCGCGTCGCCGATGTAATCGACCAATTGCAGGAGATGGGGCCGGGCAAGATATTTCAGCAGCGTATCCTCTTTGGTCATGTAGCCCACCAGGCAAAGCGCTCGCAAATTAGGGTAGTCGGTGGTTAGCAGCGCCGTTTTTAACCGGCTGCCGCGAAATTCGTCGTGGGTGGCGCAGCGATTGGCAAAGGCAAAACTGTCATGACGATAATGCGCCAGAATACAGGCGCTATCGTCGCCGTGCAGAGAGCCTGTTTAGAAATTTGTGTATTTGCCTGATTTTGATATGTTCAATCCAACATCAAAAACAGGTTAATTTATGGACGAAAAACAGTTGCAGGCTCTGGCTAACGAACTGGCCAAAAATCTCAAAACCCCTGAAGATCTCAGTCACTTCGATCGGCGGCTGAAAAAAATTAGCGTCGAAGCAGCACTCAATGCCGAAATGACCCATCACCTCGGCTACGATAAAAATCAGCCTAAACCGGGGACCAACGCCCGCAACGGCTATTCCACAAAAACCGTTACCACTGGCGATGGCCCGCTGGCGCTGCGTACTCCGCGCGATCGTGACGGTTCCTTTGAACCGCAACTGGTGAAGAAGAACCAGACCCGGATTACCGGGATGGATAACCAGATTTTATCGTTGTACGCCAAAGGGATGACCACCCGCGAGATCGCCGCCGCGTTCAAAGAGCTGTATGACGCCGATGTCTCGCCGGCGCTGGTCTCAAAGGTCACCGATGCGGTCATGGAGCAGGTTGTCGAATGGCAAAACCGGCCTCTGGATGCAGTCTATCCCATTGTTTATCTTGACTGTATCGTTCTAAAAGTCCGGCAGGACAGCCGCATCATCAACAAATCTGTGTTCCTGGCGCTGGGCATCAACATCGAAGGCCAGAAAGAGTTGCTAGGTATGTGGCTGGCCGAAAATGAAGGCGCAAAGTTCTGGCTGAACGTGCTGACAGAGCTGAAAAACCGCGGCCTGAACGATATCCTTATCGCCTGCGTAGACGGGCTGAAAGGTTTCCCTGACGCTATTAACGCGGTGTATCCGGAGGCGCGGCTCCAGCTGTGTATCGTACATATGGTGCGCAACAGCCTGCGGTTCGTCTCCTGGAAGGACTACAAGCCCGTCACCCGCGACCTGAACGCTATCTATCAGGCCCCTACGGAAGAAGCCGGCTTGCAGGCGCTGGAAGCGTTCTCCAATGCCTGGGACATCCGCTACCCGCAAATAAGTCGAAGCTGGCAGGCAAACTGGGCCAATCTGGCCACGTTCTTTGCCTACCCAACGGACATCCGCAAGGTGATCTACACGACCAACGCATCGAGTCGTTAAACAGCGTGATCCGGCATGCCATCAAAAAGCGCAAGGTGTTCCCGACCGACGACGCAGTGAAAAAGGTGGTGTGGCTGGCGATACAGGCGGCCTCACAGAAATGGACAATGCCTTTGAGGGACTGGCGCATGGCAATGAGCCGCTTTATTATCGAGTTCGGTGATCGCCTGGACGGTCACTTCTGAGAAAAGGCATTTACACAGAATCGTGTACAGGGTCCCGTGCAGATTCCGACGTATCCGATCAGCTGTTCCGGCGACATCCGATCAGTTATTCCGATATTTTTCGATCACCCATTCCAGTGATATTCGTTCACGTGTTCGCTCATCTTCTGACTCGAGTTTAGTCTATTTTTCCTGTGCTGGCTACTCCTTGCTCTTTGCGTAGTGATTCGCCTTTAAGTTCCAGTCTATAGCTGGGGTGTACTAACCGATCGAGTAACGCGTCAGCTGTCGTGGGGTTTTCTATCAGTCCATACCATTTTTTCACCGGCAGTTGACTGATCAGGATGCTGCTGCTTTTGTCGTAGCGATCTTCCATCACCTCCAACAGCATCGTTGCCTGCATCGGACTTATTGATCCTAGGCCCACGTCGTCCAAGATCAGTAACTCTATTTTTTCTAACTGCTTAAGCTGTTTTAGATAGGTCCCGTCTACCTGACACTGGTGAAGATGGGCCAGCAACCGACCCACTCGCCAGTAACGCACGCTATATTGCTGCCGGCATGCCTGCTCACCAAGCGCACAACTGAGCCAGGTTTTGCCCGTACCTGTTGGCCCCGTGATGAGTATGCTTTTCTGATATTTCAGATATTGTCCCCCTAGCAGATCTCGCATCTGTTCCGGTGTCACTCCTCGGCTAGGGATATAGCGGATATCTTCCGGTTTTGCCTGCAAGCGCATTTGCGATTGCCGTCGCAGATGGCATATGTGATTGTTTTTTCTATGCAAATTTTCCGCTTCTACCATCAGCGACAACCGCTCCTCGAACCCCAGCTCCCCATAACTCCCCGGGAGTTCGCGTTGCGTCTCCAACGCCTGGACCATTGCCGACAACTTCAGCTCTCGCAGAGCCATTAACAGTGTATCCATATTTATTCTTCTTAGTGATAACTGTCCGGACCTCGGAGGTTTTCGTGAACCAGCATTGATACGCCGGCTCCGTCCTGGGTGACCTCACTTTCACGACCGTGTTTCAATACGTTGGCTATGAAAGAGCGGTTAATGCACCCTTTCTCCAACGCCAGCGCGCAGGCCTTCTCCAGTCGTGTCGTCTCATAGCGCCGTTGCAGATTGAGTAGCCCCAGCACGGAGCGGTAAGCCTGCTCCGGATGGGCTTTGCTCTTTTGGATGGACTCGACCACTTTCAGTGTGCACACACCCACCGACAGCGCCCAACTGCACAGCCTTTCCGGCGTCCACTGACTCTGCCCCTTATGGTTAGCCGGCATGTGCGCCGCCTGAGTCGTGTGCCTATAGGCGTTATCGCTGCGAGGGTGCGTAGCCACGCAGACGCCCTTATGGTGGATTTGCACCAGCCGTTGGGTGGCGATGACGTCAACGCGCTCGCCAACCAGCGGATGCGGCACCGAGTACCAGTTTTTGCCGTAGTCTATGTGGTAATCAGGTCCCACTCGGGCAACGAGATACTCACTGTATTCCCATTGTGTGGGCGGTAGAGGCCCAAGAGCCGGTTTGTCCAGCTGCTCGAAGCGTTCAAGGCGACTTTGTCCGCCGTAATGACGCATCGGGCGCAAATTCAACTCATGATTGAGTTCTCGTATCACCTGGTTGAGTTCGGCCAGCGAGTAGAACCTACGTTTACGCAACCGGGCCAAAACCCAGCGTTCTACCAGCTGCACAGTTGATTCTGCCTTCGCCTTGTCTTTCGGTTTTCTCGGGCGCGCCGGTAGCACCACTGTCTCATAGTGATTTGCCAGCGCCTGGTAGCTCTGGTTTATGACCGGCTCATAGCGGTCAGGGGTGCTGACAGCGCTGCGCAGATTATCAGGTATCATCAGCTCCGGAACTCCACCCATGAAGTGCAGGCAGCGGCTATTGGCGTTGAGCCACGATGCCATGTCCTGGCCTTCGCAGGCTTCGATATACGCATAGCCTGACACGCCCATGGCAGCGACGAAGATAGCGACCTGGCGTACGCTACCGGTCGCAGGGTTGACGATAGGTACGGTGGGGCCACAGAAGTCGATGAAGAGCTTTTCGCCAGCCTTGTGCTCCATGCGCATGGAACGCCGCTGCTTCTTTTTCCAGTCACGGAACAGTGCACAAAACTGTGAGTAACCGAAGGCATCACCGCCCACGGCGGACTGATATTCCATCCAGAGCAGCTGCTTGGTCATGCCCTTGCGGCTTAACTCGGTATCGATATCAAGCCAGCTGGGTAAGGTATTGATAACTTTTCCGGATTTGCCGGGATAGAGCAGGCGGTCGAGGTCGACGGGGGACAGTTCCGCCGGCAATGGCCAGACCAGGTTAGCTACCGTGAATCGGCCGAGGATATCGTGCACGGTAGTACAGCCTATGCCGAGCGCGGCTGCGATAGTGCGATTCGAGCGACGCTGCTCGAATTTCATACGTAAGACATTAATATAGATGCACATTTCCGTTCTCGCTTTCTTCTTTTTACGTGCCATGCCCCCGGAAGCTAAAAGTCTCCAGAGTATGGCGGAACAGAAGATGAGCGATCGGACAGAATCGGAATCGCTGATCGGGCGACCGGAATCAGTGATCGGATGAAATCAGAATTAGTGATCGGGTGAAATCGGAATCAGTGATCGGATGTGACCGGAACCAGCACGCCGTTGGTAATACCCAGCAAGTTCTCACGACCGTAGGCGGGATCGTCAAGTACGGCGTGTATTTTTTGCCGCACCGCCGGCACGTCGGCCATGCTTTCGATTTGCGATTGGATATACCGTTCCGGCGTCAGCTGTTCACGGATTTCCGCCAAAACATCGTCCAGCGACTGGCAGACTTTCATCGTGCACACTTCCGCAAAGTGATTGTCCAAACGGTAATCCAGCGGCGGCGATTGATAGATTTGATAGTCACCGATTTGCATCAGATAGGACCAGGGCGCCTGCTCCAGCGGATCATAGCGTAGCGATAGCTGAAAAACCTTACGGTACTCGCTGTTGGCATAGGCACGCAACTGCATAAAACGGGCAACCATCGTTGTCGGCGTGAGATCGTGCGGCTCTCCGGCGCCGGGCTGGCTCAGTTGCCGGTAGAGTCGGGTGATGGCGGCGCACTTGCCGCCTTGGCGGAAAAATCTGTCGTACAGTCGATCGATAAGCCCCATATGGCTGGCGTCGTCCAGCGTTCTGGCTTGAATAATACGCGTAATGCGACTGCTGGTCAGCGCCCAACCGCTGTTCAGGATAATACTGAGGGGGGGGGGACTAGAGATGATATCCATATCATGTTGCCTCCGTCGTAAAGGGCAACCATCTAATGCTAACCCCCCGCGATTGGCAAACCGTAATTGGCGTTACTGGTCGCTTTTTGCAACTCGGTGGTGAACGGGTCAGCGAGGGCGAACGGGGGGCTGACGCGGCCGCCGATCGTGGCTGAAACGGTTGATGAACGCGCGTGGTCAGCGCTAGGCGTGGCGCGTCGCCGTCAAAAGGTTGGGGCGTCGCACAAGGCCTACCAAAAGAACGCCTCCCCGATGGCCACCGGCACGCCGTTGGAAATCGGCTGCGCGCGAGGCCTCACCCGGGGAGAGGCGTTAGCATGCCATAGCGTAGGTGTTTGTCTCGGCTCAGCTACGGCCGCGACGTTGCCTTCAGCTACGGCATGCGTTACGGCTTGGGCTACGGCCTCGGCCTCGGTTTCAGCTTCAGCTTTGGTCTCGGCAACGGCCTCGGCTTCGGTTTTAGCGATGCCATTAACCAGGGCTTCGGTTTTGGCCTCTGTTTCGGCATGCGTTACGGCTTCAGTTTTGGTCTCAGCTTCATCTACGGTGCCGGCAAAGGCATCACCTTACGCCACGATGGCGTTAGGGATATCGGCCTGCGTCTGCGCCACGGCGGGCGTTAACGCGTCGGCGGTTTCACTAGCGGTCGCGGCAATGCTGCCCGCTGTCACCTCCCCGGCTGGCGCGGAGATCGTTGAGGCGCTGGCGACGGCGGCTTCAATCTCTTTCGCGCACCATTGCGGCGATGAGGTCACCTCGGCCGGCGGCGTTTTCTACTGCGCGTCCACCACCTCAACCGTATTTGGCAACGTAGGCACGGACGCGCTTAGCGCGCCAGCCAGGAAGTTGAGGGTATATTTGCCGACCGTGCGCTGCTCAGGATTGCTGCTGCTCCCGGGGTCGACATAATCGAAATCGGAGGGGACGTCGCGGTTCAGCGACCAGAGCGAGAGCGAAGATAATCCATGCTGGGCGGCAAAGGCGCCTACGTCAAAGGCGTTGGCCAGCGTAAACATCGAACCATCATCGTTACGGCCGATCATCGGCGTTATGCCTACTTTGGCAAAACGCGCCGTCTCGGATAACTCGGGGTAAATACTTTGGAGTTGGGCGACGATATTGGTGACCGCATCCTTCGCCGCCTGCCCCATTTCCCCGGCTATGCCGGGCTGATAGAAATCCATCGTCATGGCGTTCACGATAAAATCGACTTTCGCGGCGGCCAGTTGTTCCACCAGCGTTATTTGCTCGGGCTTAAGCCCGGTGGGGGCGGTCGGGAGCGTCAACGAAATCGGCAGGTTCGGGTACTCCGGCTGTAGGCGGGCCAGCGCCGCGCTGATTTTCCCTATATCGAACAGATTGTTTTCCAGATCGAAATCCAACCCCTGCGGTTGATAGAGGGTAATCGCCTGGCGATAGGCTTCCAGTAATTCATCCTCGGACAGGGCGGTGGAGATATCGGCATTGCTGGCGCCGCCGAAGGACAATTTAAAACCCTTTCCGGCTTCGACCAGGGCATCGGCCAGCGGTTTGGCCCATGCCAGCGGTGTGGTGGCCTGCCCGGACCAACAAGGGGTGTTATCTTGGCCAAGGGTGATGTAAAAGAGAGCGTTAGGCCATCGGTCTTCAAGGCGGCGGCAAGTTCGGCATACACGGGGTTCGGGCGTCCTGCGGGAAAATCGCTATCATTCCATTTCGCGTTATTCGATACATCCGTATAGGGCATACAAGTTAGGGTGTACATTCAGTCTCCTTACTTTGGGAATTAATAATTGCGCGCGCCAGAGGAGTATTGTTGAAAAAAAAGGGCGTGAGGTATTAACTCTTGAACGAAAGCGCCGCGGCAGAGAGAACGGCAGGCAGGCGCCATAGGGCGAAAACGACTGGCGTGTAGCGTCTTTGGCGGCGCCGGCGATGATATGCGCGCCATTGCGGGCGCGCTGGCGCTTTGCTTCGGCACGCTTTCATGTCAAAGTGATTCGTCAGGCGGCACGCGGTTATCGCCGCGCCGCCGCCGGCCTTAGAAGGTATCGCTAAAGCCTTATCGTTTCAGCCAAATATCATGTTGCTTTTATGTAAACAAATTAACAAGACGGTTAAATACTGATAAACTGGCGCTTACCCAGCCGGATAACAACGAACTTTTTCTAATTAATGTATCGCCGGTAGGGAACGGAAAGCCAGGCACTACCTATGACAATGAAAGCGAGGAGAACGTCGTGCTAGAAGATTATCGTAAGCACGTTGCCGAGCGTGCTGCACAGGGCATTGTCCCTAAGCCACTCGATGCTGTACAAATGGCGGCGCTGGTTGAGCTGCTGAAAAACCCGCCGGCGGGTGAAGAAGCGTATCTGCTGGATCTGTTGACCAATCGGGTACCGCCGGGCGTGGACGAAGCGGCCTACGTTAAAGCAGGTTTCCTTGCGGCCGTTGCCAAAGGCGAGGCGTCTTCCCCGCTGGTGACGGCGGAAAAAGCCATTGAGTTGCTGGGCACCATGCAGGGCGGCTATAACATCTCGCCGCTGGTGGACGCGTTGGACAAGGATGCGCTGACGCCTATCGCCGCCCGCGCGCTAAAATCCATGCTGCTGATGTTCGACAACTTCTATGATGTCGAAGAGAAAGCCAGGGCCGGTAATGCCCACGCGCAAGATGTCATGACGTCCTGGGCCGAGGCGGAATGGTTCCTGTCCCGTCCGCCGCTGGCGGAAAAAATGACCGTTACCGTGTTCAAGGTCACCGGCGAAACCAATACCGATGACTTATCGCCGGCCCCCGACGCCTGGTCGCGGCCGGATATCCCGCTGCATGCGCTGGCGATGCTGAAAAACGCCCGTGACGGCATTATCCCCGACCAGCCCGGCAACGTCGGTCCCATCCAGCAGATCGAGGCGCTGAACGGCAAAGGCTTCCCGTTAGCCTATGTCGGCGATGTCGTGGGCACCGGCTCCTCGCGCAAATCTGCCACCAACTCGGTGCTGTGGTTTATGGGTGACGACATTCCGTATGTGCCGAACAAACGCGGCGGCGGGGTGGTGCTGGGCAGCAAAATCGCGTCGATTTTCTTCAACACTATGGAAGATGCCGGCACCCTGCCGATCGAAGTAGACGTGTCCGATTTGAACATGGGCGACGTCATTGATATCTACCCGTTCGCGGGGGAAATCCGTCATCACGAGACCGGGGCGCTGCTGGCCAGTTTCACGCTGAAAACGGATGTGCTGGTGGACGAAGTGCGCGCCGGCGGCCGTATTCCGCTCATCATCGGCCGTGGTCTTACCGCGCGCGCGTGAATCTCTGAGTCTGTCGCCCAGCACCATTTTCCGCCACGTCCGCTATGTCGCCGCCAGCGACAAAGGATATACGCTGGCGCAGAAAATGGTCGGCCGTGCCTGCGGCGTGCCGGGGGTACGTCCCGGCCAGTATTGCGAGCCGAAAATGACCTCGGTGGGGTCGCAGGATACGACCGGCCCTATGACGCGCGATGAGTTAAAGGATCTGGCGTGCCTGGGCTTCTCCGCCGACCTGGTAATGCAATCATTCTGCCACACCGCCGCCTATCCCAAGCCGGTGGACGTGCAGACCCACCATACGCTGCCGGACTTCATCATGAACCGCGGCGGCGTCTCCCTGCGTCCGGGCGACGGTATCATCCACTCCTGGCTGAACCGCATGTTACTGCCCGACACCGTCGGCACCGGCGGCGATTCCCATACCCGTTTCCCGATTGGCATCTCGTTCCCGGCGGGGTCCGGGCTGGTGGCCTTCGCCGCCGCGACCGGGGTCATGCCGTTGGATATGCCTGAGTCGGTGCTGGTTCGTTTTAAAGGCGCCATGCAGCCGGGCATTACCCTGCGCGATCTGGTGCATGCGATCCCGTATTATGCCATCAAGCAAGGGCTGCTGACGGTGGAGAAAAAGGGCAAGAAAAACATTTTCTCCGGCCGCATCCTGGAAATCGAGGGGCTGCCGGAACTGAAGGTGGAACAGGCTTTTGAACTGGCGGACGCCTCGGCGGAACGCTCCGCCGCCGGTTGTACCATCAAGCTTGACCAGGCGCCGATTACCGAATATTTAAATTCCAATATCGTGCTGCTGAAATGGATGATTTCGGAAGGTTACGGCGATCGCCGCACGCTGGAACGGCGTATCAAAGGCATGGAGAGCTGGCTGGCGAATTCGTCTCTTCTGTCGGCGGATGCCGATGCCGAGTATGCGGCAGTGATTGAGATTGATCTGGCCGAAATCAGCGAACCGATCCTGTGCGCACCAAACGATCCGGATGACGCCCGTCTGCTGTCTGACGTGGCCGGCAGCGAAATCGATGAAGTCTTTATCGGCTCCTGCATGACCAATATCGGCCACTTCCGCGCCGCCGGTAAGTTGCTGGATAGCCACAAGGGCCAGCTGCCGACCCGCCTGTGGGTCGCGCCGCCAACCAAAATGGACGCCGCCCAGCTCACCGAAGAGGGCTACTATAGCGTCTTTGGCAAAAGCGGCGCGCGTATGGAAATCCCGGGTTGCTCGCTGTGCATGGGTAACCAGGCGCGGGTAACGGATGGCGCGACGGTGGTGTCCACCTCTACCCGTAACTTTCCGAACCGTTTAGGCAACGGCGCCGACGTTTATCTGGCCTCTGCGGAGCTGGCGGCGGTCACCTCGCTGCTGGGCCGTCTGCCGACGGTGGAGGAGTATTTGCAGGCGATGGCGCTGGTGGATCAGACGGCGGTGGATACCTACCGTTATCTGAATTTCGACTGCCTCAGCGAATACACCGACAAAGCCGATCAGGTCATTTTCCAAACCGCGGTTTAACTCCGCCCGCGTACGGCGTGCGGCCGGGGTAACCGCCGTCCCCGGCGGCGATAATCGTGACGCAGACTTTGGCGGGCGCGGTAAAAACGCGTAAAATCCGATTATCTTCCACCGCCATTTTTCATAAAGATACGGCATAGCGCCCCGACGGGGTGGACGGCAACGATGGACTACGAATTTTTACGCGACACCACCGGTCTCAGGTCATCGTCAAATTCTCCATGGGCCATGAGGCCATCGGGCATTGGCTGAATGACGAAGTAAAGGGCGATATGGCGCTGCTGGCTGATGTGGAGCGGCGTTTACTGAGCCTATCCGGCTCCCTGGCGCAGTGGCAGCACATCGGCCATGAATATACCCTGCTTATTGACGCTGAAGAGGTCATGGTGCGCGCCAACGGCATATCGGTGGAGTGCGACGATCTGGAAGAGGGGCTCAGTTATTACGATGAAGAAAGTCTGTCGCTGTGCGGCAGCGACGATTTTCTGCTGATGCTGAAGCGGTATCGCCAGTTTATTCATACCGGCGGATGAAGCGCGGGCCGAGGTTGCTTACCCCGGCCCGCCTGAGTTTCTCGTGGCTTGCTTTGAACCGCGCGGCCAACGTTACCGGCAAGGCCGGGGGTTATATTACGGGCAGGTTGCGGCCGTAATAAATTTCCTGCATCTCTTTGTAAAGGAGATCGGTAATTGCTTTGCGCTCGTCCGCGCTGAGATCGTCCGGCCTGGCATTGAAAAGATAGTGTTTTAGATCGAAATCTTTCAGCATCATCTTGGTGTGAAAAATATTCTCCTGATACACATTGACGTCCATCATGTGATAGAGCGCTTTCATGTCCTTGGACATAAAATTCTGAATCGAGTTGATCTCATGGTCGATATAATGTTTTACCCCGTTGATATCGCGGGTAAAGCCGCGCACGCGGTAATCCATGGTGACAATATCCGACTCCAACTGATGGATCAGGTAATTAAACGCTTTTAACGGGGAAATGACGCCGCAGGTCGATACTTCTATATCGGCGCGGAAAGAGTGCACAGGCCGCCCTCGGGATGGTTTTCCGGGTAGGTATGCACACAAATATGGTTTTTATCCAGATGCGCCACCACCGATTCCGGCAGCGGCCCGGGATGTTCGGACGTGTCGATGCTGCCGGGGTCGACCGACTCCTCGCTGACCAATATGGTCACGCTCGCGTCCTGCGGCTCGTAGTCCTGGCGGGCAATGTTCAGGATATTGGCGCCTATCATCGAGCAGGTTTCGTTGAGAATTTCCGTCAGACGATTGGCGTTATATTGTTCGTCAATGTAGGCGATATAGCCGTCACGGTCGTCCGCCGTTTTGGCATAACAAATATCGTAAATACAAAAACTCAGGCTCTTGGTCAGATTATTAAAGCCGTGTAGTTTTAGCTTCTGCAATTTGGTTCACCCCCTTATAAATACCGTTTCAGCGGGAAGCTGATAAGGCATTCAGCAAATATTGCGGCAGGGCGAAGCTGCCGTTATGGATCGCCGCATTATAGTAGCGGCAGGTCAGGCCGGTCTTGTCGATACGCGCCGCCAGGGTCGTGGTGTCGAGCTGGCGTAGCGCCGGATTTTGACTGGCCCAGGCGAAGGTCATAATACCACCGTAATAGGTCGCACCGCCGCCTGATAAAAACTGACGTCGCTAAAATAGTGACGAAGTTTCCGGTGGCTATTGACCGATTCCTCCTGCTGTAAAAAACACACGCCGTTCTGCGCGACGAAAATGCCGTCTTGATTAAGACAGCGCGCGCAGCCCTGATAGAAATCAGAGGTAAACAGGCTTTCTCCCGGCCCGATAGGGTCGGTGCAGTCGGAAATGATGGTATCGAATTTCTCGCTGCTTTGGGAAACAAAATCCACACCGTCGGCGATCACCAGCGTAAAACGTGGGTCGTCAAACGCGCCCGCGTTGTGGCTTGGCAAATATTTTTGGCAGAAGGTCACCACGCCGGCATCGATCTCAACCATGGTTATTTGCTCTACGCCGGGATGACGGCTGACTTCACGCAGCATCCCGCCGTCGCCGATGATGAGCACTTTTTTGGCGTTGCCATGGGCGATGAGCGGCACATGGGCCATCATCTCATGATAGATAAACTCATCGCGCTCGGTGGTCTGTACCACGCCGTCCAGTGCTATGACCCGGCCCAATGCGGCGTTTTCAAATATCACCAAATCCTGCTGGCCGGTGGTTTCCCGGTACAGGACGTTATCCACGGCAAAATATTGGCCGAAATGATCGTGTAACGTTTCGTGCCAGGTTTCTTGGTTGGACATGTCTGGCTGCTCCTTGGCAAGTCCGCCATGAAAAAACAGCGCAATATGATAGCTAACTCTGCCCGCGGTTGCACGGTTAAATTTCGTGCAAAGGGGCTTTGAGAGCGTATTATTTGGCGTAGGCGAGTAAACCGAGAGAGTTAGTCGCCAGCGATTTGCATTTTTTCGCCGATGGTAAGGGGATGCCGCTGAGGTCACGGTAGCTGTCGCTTTGTTGAATAAATCCGAAATTTGTGACGACTTCCTCCCTATCAGGGCGATTGTTACATGATGCGGACGCTGTTTGGCATTCCTAACAGCGTGATCCGGTTAAGCGCTTTGACCATTGCCATAGCCTCACCTACCTGCGCGTCATAGTCATGCAGACTCAGATGACCACCCAGAAGTGTTTTAAACCGGAACATGGCCGTTTCAGCCAGTGAACGCCGGTGATAACCTACTTTCTTTTTCCAGGTATCGTTATTGCCGCTCAGATGCTGATTTGCCACCGCATGGTTACGCTCATGGTATCGAGCTGGCCAATATTGCGCACCACTTCGCGGTGGGATAAGCGGCTTTATTTTTTTCCTCAGCAGAGCATCATGACAGTAACGCGTATCGTAAGCACTGTCAGCCGACGCTTCCCTGATTTTCCGGTGGGTTTGGTTAATCAGCCCGGGCAGCGCCTGCGCATCTGTCGTACCACTTAGCGATAAATCGGCACAGATAATTTCATGTGTCGCGCTATCTACTGCCAGATGAAGCTTGCGCCATACTCTGCGCCTCTCAGCCCCATGCTGCCTGACTTTCCATTCGCCTTCGCCGAAGATTTTCAGGCCGGTGCCATCGATGACCAGGTGTGAGATTTCGCCGCGGGTTGGCGTTTTTATGCTGATGTCGACGGTTTTTGCTCGTCGGCTGACCAGAGAGTAATCTGGGCAGCGCAGCGACAGCCCCATCAGTTTAAAAATCGCGTCAACGAAACCCTGTAACGCCCGGAGCGAAAGGTTAAACACGCGCTTTATCATCAGAACCGTGGTAATGGCCATATCGGTGTAGTGAAGCGGCCGGCCACGATGTTCAGGTGGTGTACTCTCAGTCCATGCAGCAATGGCAGACTCATCAAGCCATACTGTCAGGTCCCCCCGCTGCCTGAGCGCATTGTTGTATGCGGGCCAATTGGTGATTTTAAACTTTTGCTTTGCCATGGGGACCTGATGTTGAAACGAATGTAGTGATCAGAGCCGCCAGTCACCTAAAAGTTCGATTTATTCAACAAAGCCGGTAGCTGTCTTCGCCCAGTGCGCGCATATCATAGGCGGCGTAATTGCTCAAATCCCAGCGGTTTTGCTGGGCGAAAATCAAGATGGCGCGGCGGATTTGCTCATTGGGCATATCCGCATAGCCGCAATTATTCTTGAGATAGACGAACACCGCCGTCAGGTCGGCCATATCTTCCGCTTCGTTTTCCGTCAGCGCCTGCGCGGCACTGGATATCCCCAGCAGGCCCAGCAATAACATCACCAATAAGGTGTTTTTCATAGTGAAACTCAATTCAATCATTATACTTTGACGTTATCATATTTCAAGATAGACGCCTTCAATTATTTAAATCGCAGGGCGGTCATTCCTCATTATGGAACATGAAAAGGAACTTGCACCACAGCGGCCACTCTCTTCCCGGTTCTGCTCACGCCGACACCTACCCTTCGGCACGCTAACAAGGTTCCATTAGGGCAATGGCAGGGGGTGTCGCGCCTCGGTTGCAGTTTAAGCCAGGCGTTCGAGCCTATCACAGGCCCAGCGCCATTGGCGATTGACGGCGCGCAGCCTAACCTCATCGGAAACCAGCTCCGCCAGCGCGAGCAGCGTTTGCGCCTGCGTGGCGTCCAGCGCGCGGGGTTGATAATCAATAACGCATAATGACCCCAACGCAAAGCCATCGGGATCGACTATCGGCGCGCCCGCATAGAAGCGAAAGTTAGGCGGGTTCGCCACCGCCGGGTTGTCAGCAAAAAGCGTCTCGCGCGACAGGTCGTTGACGGCGAACACGTCTTTTTGCAAGACGGTGTGATTGCAAAAAGCCCAACTGCGCGGCGTTTGCGTCAGTTTCAGCCCCTGTCGTGACTTAAACCACTGGCGTGTGGGGGTCAGTAGCGTCATCAGCGCGACAGGCATGTGCAAATTCTGGCTGGCAAGCCAGGTTAACCGGTCAAAAGCTGCCTCGGGGGCGGTGTCCACCAAACCGGAGCGGTCCAACGCTTCCAGCCGTTGGCTTTCATTAGCGGCCAGGGGGAAGGACACCGGCAATTCCATGCGTTCAATCGGGGGCGTGATATCGCTTAAGGCATCGCGAATGGCCAGAGGGAGCTGCTCGGCGGAGGTTACCTGGACCGCGATGGCGGGGCGCGATTGGCGTCCGTTGCTGTGGCGTCGGCGTCGTTCACGGCCATTAGCCGCGTCAGTCCCAGAGCGGGATGGGCCGCCAGATGAGACAGCAGAGAAAGTCGCTCCGCGCGCGCGTCCGCCAGATCGACCACCACCACCGCCGGCAGCCGGTGGCCGATGGCGAAAGCGGTCGCGTAAACGTCGTCAACGGCGCCTTCGCCGACCGTGGACAGCAGCCCTTCAAGCAGCGGGCGGCGCGCCGGCGAGGCGAGCAGGATGACCCGTGCCGATGAAAGCTTCGGTGCCCGATCGTTCTTCTTCGCCATAAAGGCCAGGACATCGGCGCGGTGGACGCGGCGATGGCCCCCGGGGGTTTTCCACGAGGCCAAGGCCCCGCCTTCGATGAACAGTTGGGCGGTACGTACCGAAATACCGAGCAACTGCGCGGCCTGGGTCGTGGTCAGGATATCGTTAGCCATAATTTCTACTGCCGGAAATGGGTTCTTCTCTGAAGCTTGATGCATTTTTTCTCAATGATCAATTTTTATGTAAATTAACTCAAATTTGATATATTTGACAAATTTGATAGCCGATCTTATAGTCTCTTCGCGCGGCCTGTGCCGCGACGTTGCAGTTCTCTGGCAGCGGGCGCCGGAGTTGTCGTCTCTTCATTTCAAGGTTGGTCCGCCTTCACGCTGCCTCACGGTCCCTAAAGAAGACTTGCAGACGGAGTGACCTGATAAGTGATTTTTTCGCTGAAAAATCCTATGCGGCCATGACGACGGACGTCGGCGGCAACGAGGTGCATGGACGATTCGATTTTATCGTGTGCGGCGCAGGACCTTCCGGTTCGGTCGTCGCGGCGCGCCTGGCGGAAAACCCGCACGTGCGCGTACTGCTCGTCGAAGCCGGGGGTGGCGACGACGTGCCCGAAGTGATGGATCCGGCCAAATGGCCCCTGAATCTGGGTTCGGAGCGCGACTGGGCCTTCGTCGCACAGCCCAACTCACATTTAAACGGTCGGGCCATTCCGCTTAACATGGGTAAGGTGCTCGGCGGTGGATCGAGCATCAATGTCTGCGTCTGGGCGCGCGGTCATCAAAACGATTGGGAAAACTACGCCGCCGATGCGGGGGATAAAGACTGGGGCTATGAATCGGTCCTCGGCATCTATCGCCGTATCGAGGACTGGCAGGGAGCGCCCGATCCGCTGCGCCGCGGCGTGGGGGGACCGGTGCATGTACAGTCCGCCGGCAACCCGCAGCCGATTGCCAGGGCAATGGTGGACGCCGCCCGCTCTCTGGGCGTGCCGGCGTTCGACAGCCCCAACGGGAAAATGATGGAAGGGCGGGGCGGCGTGGCGATAAACGATTTGATCATTAAGAACGGGTGGCGCTCCTCCATCTTCCGTTCTTATGTGTATCCGCTCATGGGGCGGCCCAATCTGACGGTTTTAACGCGCACCCTGGTAAGCAAGCTTATCTTTCAGGGCAAGAGCGTGGTCGGCGTGGAGGTGATAGAGGCGTCGGCGACGCGTCGCTACTGGGCAGAGCATGAAGTCATACTTTCACTGGGCGCCATCCATACGCCCAAAGTATTGATGCAGTCCGGCATCGGTCCGGCGGACGAGTTGCAGCGCCACGACATCCCGGTGGTGCAGCATTTACGGGCGTGGGTCAGAACCACCAGGACCATGTCTCCTTTGGTTGTATCTTCGTGTATCGCACACCGCAGCCGATCGGGCATGGCGGTTCCGAAACCACTCTGTATTGGAAAAGCGAAGTCGGGCTGGCGCGTCCCGATATGTTCCATTGTCAGGTCGAGTTTCCCGTGCCGAGCGCGGAAACGGCGGCCCTGGGGGTGCCCGAGCATGGATGAACGATGTTCGCGGGCCTTACCCATCCAAAAAGCCGCGGGCTACTGCTGCTTTCCGGCCCTGATGTGGACGATCCGATACGCATAGAGGCCAACACGCTATCGCATCCCGACGATCTCAGGATGGCGTTTGCCAACATCGCGCTTTGCCGGGAGCTGGGCAACTCATCCGTCTTTCACCGCTTGGTCAAGGGCGAGTCACTACCGGGCAATCTCAGTCCCCAGGCGATGAAGGCTTATGTGCATAATTCGGCGGTGACCTACTGGCACCAATGCTGCACGGCCAAAATGGGGCGGGACGCGATGTCGGTGGTAAACAGCCGCTTAAAGGTCTACGGCATCGATAGGCTTCGCCTCGCCGATGCGTCTATTTTGCCTAATGTCCCTAGCGGCAATACCATGGCGCCGTGCGTGGTGATAGGCGAAAGGACGGCGCACATGATTAAGGCCGACCACCGTCTCTAGCGATGGGGCGGTGCGACTAAAGGCGTCCATGAGCGCTCATTGGCGCCTTCATCGCATCGTTGATGGCGTGCTCATATGCGCTAGGTCCATCACGCCCTTACCTCCGCCGTTAGCTCAACTGGCGGCGCTTCGGGTGGCCAAACGGCAGCGAAAAGCAGCAGTTTGTTGTTATGTTTTCAGCCCATCCGGCCACCTTCCCTGATATAATCCCTCGCCTAAAGAGGCTCTCATGCAGGTTGCGTTGTGCCTGATTGTGCAAGACTCCCTAGAGCAATCGAGCAATAACGAGTATTCCTGTCTGCCTGCTAGCGTTTTAACTGAATAATATCAGTGTTATAGGTAATTTATGGAACATCATGTGGAAGTCATGATCTCCGTACAAGAGATCGCCAAGCGCATCGCCGAACTGGGGCAGTCCATCAGTGAACATTATCGCGATAGCGGCAGCGAAATGGTGCTGGTCGGTTTATTGCGGGGGTCGTTCATGTTTATGGCCGATCTCTGCCGCGCGGTCACCGTGTCGCATGAAGTGGATTTCATGACCGCTTCCAGCTACGGCAGCGGCATGAGCTCAAGCCGCGATGTGAAAATCCTGAAAGATCTTGATGAGGATATCCGCGGCAAGGATGTGTTGATTGTCGAAGATATCATCGATTCCGGCAACACCCTGAGCCGGGTGCGCGAGATCCTCGCTTTGCGCCAGCCAAAATCCCTCGCCATTTGCACATTGCTGGATAAACCGGATCGCCGAGAAGTCAAGGTAACGGTGGAGTGGGTGGGCTTTACCATTCCCGATGAGTTCGTCGTCGGTTACGGTATCGATTATGCCCAGCGTTACCGCCATTTACCTTATGTTGGCAAAGTAGTGACGGCTGTAGAATCCGCCTAAGCCGATAGGTCGTGCAGGAAGATTGGCGACCGGGTAAGCAAGACCACAGGGAGGATGGGCGCGGCACGCCTGTGGGAAGCGGCCAAGGTATTTGCCACCAATAAACGGGCGCCAGGCATGGAAAACTTGCGTTCCCTTATGGGGTCATTGGCATAGCAAACCGTTCGCTCTAACCGCGCGCCCGGGGGGGGGATGCGCGGGGGGGGGGGGTCAATGACAATCATCACTGAGGCTGAGTGGTATAAATAGAGTTTATACTGCTACGTTATAAAATGTGCTGTTGCCTCAATAAACATCACAACAGCCTGTCGATCCTGAACCACAAATCCCGCTTGACAGCGCTTTGTTGAATAAATCCGAAATTTGTGACGACTTCCTCCCTATCAGGGCGATTGTTACATGATGCGGACGCTGTTTGGCATTCCTAACAACGTGATCCGGTTAAGCGCTTTGACCATTGCCATAGCCTCACCTACCTGCGCGTCATAGTCATGCAGACTCAGATGACCACCCAGAAGTGTTTTAAACCGGAACATGGCCGTTTCAGCCAGTGAACGCCGGTGATAACCTACTTTCTTTTTCCAGGTATCGTTATTGCCGCTCAGATGCTGATTTGCCACCGCATGGTTACGCTCATGGTATCGAGCTGGCCAATATTGCGCACCACTTCGCGGTGGGATAAGCGGCTTTATTTTTTTCCTCAGCAGAGCATCATGACAGTAACGCGTATCGTAAGCACTGTCAGCCGACGCTTCCCTGATTTTCCGGTGGGTTTGGTTAATCAGCCCGGGCAGCGCCTGCGCATCTGTCGTACCGCTTAGCGATAAATCGGCACAGATAATTTCATGTGTCGCGCTATCTACTGCCAGATGAAGCTTGCGCCATACTCTGCGCCTCTCAGCCCCATGCTGCCTGACTTTCCATTCGCCTTCGCCGAAGATTTTCAGGCCGGTGCCATCGATGACCAGGTGTGAGATTTCGCCGCGGGTTGGCGTTTTTATGCTGATGTCGACGGTTTTTGCTCGCCGGCTGACCAGAGAGTAATCTGGGCAGCGCAGCGACAGCCCCATCAGTTTAAAAATCGCGTCAACGAAACCCTGTAACGCCCGGAGCGAAAGGTTAAACACGCGCTTTATCATCAGAACCGTGGTAATGGCCATATCGGTGTAGTGAAGCGGCCGGCCACGATGTTCAGGTGGTGTACTCTCAGTCCATGCAGCAATGGCTGACTCATCAAGCCATACTGTCATGTCCCCCCGCTGCCTGAGCGCATTGTTGTATGCGGGCCAGTTGGTGATTTTAAACTTTTGCTTTGCCATGGGGACCTGATTTTGAAACGAATGTAGTGATCAGAGCCGCCAGTCACCTAAAAGTTCGATTTATTCAACAAAGCCGCTTGACAGTAGAATCTGATGTCAAAGCAGACCTTGAGAATACCAAGACGCTCGATGGTGGATCAAAGTCTATTATAGCGTAAACATTTTTGGCAATTGCAATTAAAACCCTATGCATGTAAGCAATCAGAGGGCGATTACTGTCATTGTTAGCGCAATTGCCGCGACGCTGCCATGGCGCAATATGGGTAACGGTAGTTTAGAGGTTAAGATTTAGCTTGCTAAAGTCTCTACCAAGCTCTTTACTCCGTTCCGCTAATAAAAAAGCCCGTTCTCTCTCTCCGAGGCGAGCGAAAGTAAAGATAAATTCCGTGTCGAACCCCTCTCCATGGAGATAATGGACGTTTTTCACTATGAAATTCTGTACTGTTTCTTCTTGACTGGATAGATAAAAGATAAGGTTCACGCTGACGCCTGCGTTATGCAGAAATTTAAAGTGTTTCAATACAAAATTCTGCTCAGCTACGCTACGTCCGGCAAGGTGTTCAATATTGACCAGATCCAATCCCGCTTCATGTAGACTATCAAAATTGTTTAAAATGAAATTATGAACTTCAATGCTTTTTTGCGACAAAGTCTGCGCGTGAAACAAGTTGAATCCCATTTTAAGTAGAGCATTTCCGTTTTCTACCATAAACGTTTGTGTGCTTGGGTCTTTGCTGGCAAGGTAATAAATATACTCCATGTCAGCCCCCATCTCATGTAGGACTTTAAAATTATTCAATACAAATGACTGAGTTTTAAGTTCTTTTTGAGCGAGCGTGAAGATTTTACCCATGTCAAACCCTGCTTTATGCAGAGTTTGACAGTTTTTAAGGACAAAGTTTGTCTTGTTCTCTTTGTTTGATAAGCTCATTAATTAATTTTGCATTAAATCCTGATTCACTCAGGCGTTCGCTATGTGTGATTTTGAATAATTCATCTTCAGTAAGCATTTCATCAACTACATCGTTGAATGCATGGCAGGTTAAGCGCACGTTGAATTTGTCGTTGCCGATATACTTAAAGATATGCTCGAGCATTTCAGGGGGTAAATCATTTATATTTTTTTGCTTGGCGTTTCTAAGCGTAGTTTTACAGCCGAGTTGTCGACGTTTATGGGTTCAGGGATACCTGGTTGTGTATTGGATAATCTATTTTGCAGGCTTGCCGTGTTTGAAATAGCCGGCGTTGAGTTTACATTCATGCATTGACCTATCTTTTAGTAAAGGACCGTTGTAGGCAGTAGATTTAATGGTTTTATAACACATAGGTATGAATAAAACTTCAACGTAATTAACTATTGCCGCTATGCCCCAATAACAATGAATATCCGGTGAACGACACGCCAAGCTGCACTAGCACTTAACGCAGTTGAAGCTGCAAAAGGATTAATCGAAGCGCTTTTCGGTGGTGCTTACTGCTGGATAGAGGACGAGATCTTAAAAATTGCCCCTAACCCAAAATACAATGAACCTGACTTTCGACACTACCGCAAGAAATCTCGGCCGCGCCACCGAGGTCGACCTGGGGGCGGTCACACGGCACTCATGACAGGGCTTGTGCGGTTAAAGACCGCACGTGGAGATAGTCTATACTGTACTGAATGGTGTGGATGTGGGTTGGCAGAGGCTATTGGCCGGAGCGATAACCGGATCCCAGGCGATAACGCGAACGCCGGTGGGGTTAGTGAACGTCAATGGGTTCAGCGGACGCCCATCGGTTAAGCTAACGTCAGGCGGATGCAGGTCGATTAAAAGGCCATCGGTGGGTTAAGTGAACGTCTGTCGATTGAACGGACGTCCGCCGAATTAACTGCCGTAGCGTTGCAGCAGGGTGGCCATACCCTGACGATAACGCTGTTCCAGCGTCTCGCGGCTGGTGGCGGTGATTTCCAGATCGCGGAGCAGACCGTCGTGCAGGGCGTACACTCAGCCGTGGATAGTCACCTTCTGGCCCCGTTTCCAGGCAGAGCGCATAATGGTTGAGTGTCCCAGGTTATACACCTGCTCAATCACATTAATCTCGCTGAGGATGTTGGCGCGATCCTCGGGATGAAGCTCACCCAGCAGTGAGCTATGCTTGTACCACAAATCACGGATATGCAGCAGCCAGTTGTCGATGAGCCCCAGTTCGGGGTTGTCGATGGCCGCCTGTATGCCGCCGCAGCCGTAATGGCCGCAGATGATGATATGCTCGACCTCCAGCACGTCGACCGCATATTGCACGACCGACAGGCAATTGAGATCGGTATGGATAACCAGGTTGGCGACATTGCGATGCACAAACAGCTCGCCTGGCTCCAGTCCGGTCAATCTTTCCGCCGGGACGCGGCTGTCGGAACAGCCAATCCACAAAAAGCGCGGCTTTTGCGCCAGCGACAGCTTCTCAAAGAAGCCCGGATCCTCTTCATGCAGAAGCTTGGACCAATCCTGGTTGTTACTGATAAGGGTTGAAATGTCTTTCATTGATGTTAATAGCCCGTAACTGTCATAATGCGATAGGTTAATATAGGTCAAGCGCTGGCGTTTTAAAATCAGTTCCTGAAAACCGTTTAGAATAAGGTAACCCGTCACAAATGACATATGCATTGGAGTTGGAGCAGTTGACCAAGACCTAAGCAGGAGGCGTACAGGCTCTAAAAGGGATCGATCTGAACGTGGAAGCCGGCGATTTCTATGCGCTGCTTGGCCCCAACGGGGCGGGAAAATCCACCACCACCGGTATTATCAGCACTCTGGTGAACAAGACCGCCGGCAAAGTGCGGGTGTTCGGCTACGATACCGATAAGGACATCGTCAATGCGAAACGCCAGTTAGGACTGGTACCGCAGGAGTTCAATTTCAATCCGTTTGAAACCGTCTATCAAATCGTGGTGCATCAGGCCGGCTACTACGGCGTGGAGCGCAAGCAGGCCGCGGCAAGCGCGGAGAAGTATCTGCGCCAGCTGGATTTGTGGGATAAGCGCGACGAGCGTGCCCGCATGCTCTCAGGCGGTATGAAGCGCCGTTTGATGATAGCCCGTGCGCTGATGCATGAGCCGAAGCTCCTTATTCTCGACGAACCCACCGCGGGGGTCGATATCGAGCTGCGGCGCTCCATGTGGGGTTTTCTGCGCGAGCTGAACAACAGCGGCACCACGATTATCTTAACGACCCATTACCTGGAAGAGGCGGAAATGCTGTGTCGGCATATCGGTATCATCCAGCACGGCAGGCTGGTGGAAAACACCTCTATGCGGGAACTGTTGTCAAAGCTGAAATCCGAAACCTTCATCCTGGATTTAGCGGCAAAAAGCGCGCTGCCCAAGCTGAACGGTTATCGCAGCCAATTGCTCGACACCAGCACGCTGGAGGTGGAGGTGATGCGCGAACAGGGCCTTAACAGCCTGTTTAACCAGCTGAGCGCCCAAGGGGTGCAGGTGCTGAGTATGCGCAATAAAGCCAACCGCCTGGAGGAGCTATTTGTAACCCTGGTCTCGGACGGCAAAGTAAGGAGTCAACGGACATGATGCAGCTGTATTGGGTGGCATTAAAAAGCATTTGGCGTAAAGAGATCAACCGTTTCGCCCGGATCTGGATACAAACCCTGGTGCCGCCGGTGATTGCCATGACGCTGTATTTTATCATTTTCGGCAATCTTATCGGATCGCAAATCGGCGCTATGCACGGTTTCTCGTACATGCAATTTATCGTGCCGGGCCTGATTATGATGGCGGTGATTACCAACGCTTACACCAACGTCGCGTCGTCGTTCTTCAGCGCCAAATTCCAGCGCAATATCGAAGAGCTGCTGGTGGCGCCGGTCCCCACCCATGTGATTATCGCGGGCTATGTCGGCGGCGGGGTGGCGTGCGCGATTTGCGTCGGTATTCTGGTCACCGCGGTGTCGCTGTTCTTTGTGCCGCTACAGGTCCATGCCTGGTGGATGGTGGTCGTGACGCTTTTGTTGATCGCGGTGCTGTTTTCGCTGGCGGGATTGCTCAATGCCGTGTTCGCCAAAAGTTTCGACGACATTAGTACATCCCCACCTTCGTACTCACGCCGCTGACCTATCTGGGCGGAGTGTTCTACTCGCTGTCGCTGCTGCCGCCGTTTTGGCAAGTGGTGTCGCGACTGAACCCGGTGGTCTATATGATTAGCGGCTTCCGTTACGGCTTTTTGGGCATCAGCGACGTGCCGCTGGCGCTTGCGGTACTGGTGGCTTTCATCGTGGTGTTTTATCTGCTGTGCTGGACGCTCATCCAGCGCGGACGCGGTTTGCGCACCTAATCTCCGCGCCGGTGTTGACCCTACCGTCGGTCAGGCCTGACCTGCTTTGGTGCAGGCTGACCGGCGGTGCGTTGGCGCGCCGCGTTCAGGCCATTTGCACCGGTAGCGCTTTGACGGTGCGCTGTAGCTGATTGTGCTCGTCAAAATAGGCGACCTTCGGGGCGTGGCGACGCGCCTCTTCATCCGGCATTTGCACATAGGCACAGATAATCAGCAGATCGCCGATGCAGGCGCAGCGCGCAGCGGCGCCGTTCACCGAAATGATGCGCGAGCCGCGTTCGGCGGCAATCGCATAGGTGGAGAAACGTTGGCCGTTATCGACGTTATAAATATCAATCGCTTCATACTCCAAGATCCCCGCCGCATCCAGAAAGTCCTGATCGATGGCGCAGGAGCCTTCGTAATGGAGATCCGCCTGGGTGACATGCACCCGGTGCAGCTTGCCTCGTAACATCGTGCGTTGCATGAGCTTAAGCCTTCTTACCGTTATGAAATGAGATCCACTTGCGCATTATCGATTAGCCGAGTCTTACCCAGCCAGGCGGTGAATAACACCACCGCCCGCCGGCTGTCGACCGTTAATGGCAGCAGGGTTTCGGCGTCGTGGATAACCAGCGTATCCGGCGTGAGACCGGCCTGTAGCAGTTGCTCCGCCGCCGCCGCCAGCAGACCGTCGATATGGCGCTCCCCGGCGCCGAGCTGCGCCACCAGCCGCGTGAGCACCTCCTTGAGCTGCGGCGCCAGACGGCGCTCTTCGGCGCTCAGATAACCGTTGCGCGAACTGAGCGCCAGACCATCGGCGGCGCGGACTGTCGGTACGCCGATAATGTCGATATCATAGCTCATGTCCCGCACCAGTTGACGAATAAGCGCCAATTGCTGAAAGTCCTTTTCGCCAAAGCAGGCCACGTCCGGTTGCACCAGATTGAACAGTTTGCTGACAATCGTGGCCACGCCGCGGAAATGGCCCGGGCGGCTTTCGCCTTCCAGGATATTGGCGAAGCGCGGCACATCGACAAAGGTCTGACTGTCCAAACCGTCAGGATAAATCACCGCGGTCGCCGGAGCGAATACCATGTCCACGCCGCGCCGGGTCAACTGTTCACAGTCTTCTTGCAGCGTGCGCGGATAAGCCGCCAGATCTTCCGGGCGGTCGAACTGCATCGGATTGACGAAAACGCTCACTACGACTTTATCCGCGCGGGCGCGCCCGGCGTCAATCAGCGTCATATGCCCTTCATGCAAATTGCCCATTGTCGGAATGAGGGCGATACGTTTATGTTCCTGACGCCACTGTTTAACCGTCTGACGCAGCGTCGGCGGCGTTTCGATAATCAGCACGCGAGTCTCCTTCATGAGTGAAAGCTGTGTTCGGCGGCGGGAAAGTGGCCGGCTTCAACCTCTTGCACATAGCGGCGCACGGCGGCGGCAATATTGCCGCCCGCCGCGAGAAAATTTTTGGCGAAGGAGGGCGCGCTATCGCCGGTGATGCCGAGCGCGTCCTGCATGACCAAAATCTGGCCGTCGGTAACGGCGCCGGCGCCGATGCCGATAACCGGGATGCCCAACGCCTGGGTGACGCGCTCCGCCAGCGCCCCCGGCACGCATTCCAGCACCAGCAATTGGGCGCCGGCCTGTTCCAGCGCCAGCGCATCGGCCAGCAGCTGCTCGGCGCCGGCCGGATCGCGACCCTGAATTTTATAGCCGCCGAAAATATTTACCGACTGCGGCGTCAGGCCCAGGTGTCCGCAGACGGGAACCGCCCGCGCGGTCAGACCGCTAACGGTATCGGCCAGCCACGCGCCGCCCTCCAATTTCACCATGTTGGCGCCCGCGCGCATCAGCGCCGCCGCATTGTCATAGGCCTCAGACGGCGTCGCGTAGCTCATGAACGGTAGATCGGCCAGCAGCAGGCAGGAGGGGGCGCCGCGCCGCACGCAGCGGGTATGATAAACCATATCCTCTACGGTAACTGGCAGCGTAGAGTCGTGGCCCTGCATCGTCATGCCCAAGGAGTCGCCCACCAGCATCACCTTGATCCCCTGTTCAGCGAACAGGCGAGCAAAGGCGGCGTCGTAGGCGGTAATGGAGGCGAATTTGCGCTGTTGTTGCTTCCATTTGCGCAAATGAGAAATGGTGGTCATGGTATACAACCTCTGTACCGCGGGCGTGCCCGCGCTTTGTTGAATAAATCCGAAATTTGTGACGACTTCCTCCCTATCAGGGCGATTGTTACATGATGCGGACGCTGTTTGGCATTCCTAACAGTGTGATCCGGTTAAGTGCTTTAACCATTGCCATTGCCTCACCTACCTGCGCATCATAGTCATGCAGACTCAGATGACCACCCAGAAGTGTTTTAAGCCGGAACATGGCCGTTTCAGCCAGTGAACGCCGGTGATAACCTACTTTCTTTTTCCAGGTATCGTTATTGCCGCTCAGATGCTGATTTGCCACCGCATGGTTACGCTCATGGTATCGAGCTGGCCAATATTGCGCACCACTTCGCGGTGGGATAAGCGGCTTTATTTTTTTCCTCAGCAGAGCATCATGATAGTAACGCGTATCGTAAGCATTGTCAGCCGACGCTTCCCTGATTTTCCGGTGGGTTTGGTTAATCAGCCCGGGCAGCGCCTGCGCATCTGTCGTACCGCTTAGCGATAAATCGGCACAGATAATTTCATGTGTCACGCTATCTACTGCCAGATGAAGCTTGCGCCATACTCTGCGCCTCTCAGCCCCATGCTGCCTGACTTTTCATTCGCCTTCGCCGAAGACTTTCAGGCCGGTGCCATCGATGACCAGGTGTGAGATTTCGCCGCGGGTTGGCGTTTTTATGCTGATGTCGACGGTTTTTGCTCGCCGGCTGACCAGAGAGTAATCTGGGCAGCGCAGCGACAGCCCCATCAGTTTAAAAATCGAGTCAACGAAACCCTGTAACGCCCGGAGCGAAAGGTTAAACACGCGCTTTATCATCAGAACCGTGGTAATGGCCATATCGGTGTAGTGAAGCGGCAGGCCACGATGTTCAGGTGGTGTACTCTCAGTCCATGCAGCAATGGCTGACTCATCAAGCCATACTGTCAGGCCCCCCCGCTGCCTGAGCGCATTGTTATATGCGGGTCAGTTGGTGATTTTAAACTTTTGCTTTGCCATGGGGACCTGATGTTGAAACGAATGTAGTGATCAGAGCCGCCAGTCACCTAAAAGTTCGATTTATTTAACAAAGCCGCGTGCCCGCTGTAAGCTTAAGGAGTGGGGCTTATTTTAATGGAAGCTTTGCCGGGAGTATAGCGTTTATCGCACAAAACATTTGGGTATTTGACTAGACTTGCGCAAGGCGCGCGGTGACCCGGTAAAGGAGGCTAAGGCCTTACGCCGCGCCGGCGCACGTTAATGCGTCGCGTCGGCGCCGGACGGGCGGAGGGCGTTTACGCCTTGCGGTAGCGGTGCTCCTCATCCCAATAGACAAGACCATTGCGCGGCACCTGACGTAGTCGCTCGGCCAGCGTGCCGCCGTCGGGGAAGCGCCGCTCCGGCGCCAGCTCGGCGAGGGGATACAGCATGAATTCGCGGTTGCACATGTCGTAATGCGGCACCGTTAGGCGGTTGGTGGCGATAATGCGATCGCCGAAGAGCAGAATATCCAGATCCAGCGTGCGGGGTCCGAAGCGATGCGCCTTGCGGGTGCGTCCCTGACGTAATTCGATCGACTGAGTGTGATTAAGCAGCGTTTCCGGCGCGAGGGCGGTGTCCAGCGCCACCACGGCGTTCAGGAAATCGGGCTGATCCTGCGGGCCGAGCGGGCGGCTGCGGTAGTAGGATGAACAGGCGACAAGGTGGGTGTGCGGCAAGCTCGCCAGCGCCTCGAGAGCGGCGCTTACCTGCTGCAACGGTTCGGACAGGTTGCTGCCCACAGCCAGCCAGACGCGTTCCATCAGGCGCTGTCGCGGTTGGGTGCCCGACGGCGCGGACGTGCGCGGGCCGGCGCGTCATCGCCGAGCGTGGTCAACATGTTCTTTTGCCGCGGCGGCGCGGCCACTTGGAACTCCCCCCACCAGCGGCTGAGCCGCTGCAGTTCGGCGTTGTTTTCCACGTCGGCGCGCAGCGTCAGCAAATCATAGGCGGCACGGAATTTGGGATGTTCCATCAGCTTGTGGGCGCGCTTGCCCTGGCGGCGAGAGAGCCGCAGCTGAAGTTGCCACATATCGCGCATCAGGGCGGTTAAGCGTTTGGGTATCGCCAGCGTGCGGCACTGTTCGTCGAGAATGTCGTTCATCGCCAGCGAGAAAGCGTCAAAATAGGACAGGCCGCTTTCCTGGGTCAGTTTCTGCGCATGTTCTAACAGCGGATACCACAGCATGGCGGCGAATAAGTAAGCCGGATTGACCCGCATATCATTGCGCAAACGCTGATCGGTGTTGGCCAGTACGCGGATCACCATCTGTTCCATATAACTGTCGCCATGCTCGGTAAAGTTACGGCTTATCAACGGAAACAGCGGTTGGAACAGTTGGTATTCGCACAGCAGGCGGTAGGTGGCTTCACCGTAGCCTGCCTGTAGCAGCTTGAGGGCTTCTTCAAACAGCCGCGCCGGGGGAATATCGTGCAGCAGCGCCGCCAGTCGGGGGATCGGTTCGGCGGTTTCGCGGCTGATGGTCATGTCCAGCTTGGCGGCAAAGCGTACTGCGCGCAGCATGCGGACCGGGTCTTCCCGATAGCGGGTTTCCGGATCGCCAATCAGGCGAATCGTCCCTTCGCGTAAATCTTTCAGTCCGCCGGTATAGTCGCGCAGCGTAAAATCGGCCACGCTGTAATACAGGCTGTTCACCGAGAAGTCGCGGCGCTGGGCGTCTTCTTCGATGGAGCCGAAAATATTGTCGCGCAGCAGCATGCCGTTGTGGCCGGTGAGGGCGGCCCCCGTGGCGCCTTCCTCGGGCTCCAGCACCTGATGATGGCCGCGAAACGTGGCGACTTCGATAATCTCAGGCCCGAACATGACGTGGGCCAGCCGAAAACGGCGGCCAACCAGTCGGCAGTTGCGAAACAGTTTACGCATCTGCTCCGGCGTGGCGCTGGTCGTGATGTCGAAGTCCTTGGGTTTTTTACCCAGCAGCAGATCGCGAACGCCGCCGCCGACCAAATAGGCTTCGTATCCCGCTTTGTTCAAGCGGTAAAGCACCTTTAAAGCATTTTCACTGATCTCTTTACGAGAGATGGAGTGCTGGTCGCGCGGGATAATCGTCAAAGGGCGTCTATCCTCTGATGCCGTTTCCACGCTTTCACGATTGAGCACCTTGCGACAGAAGTTGGCTACTCGGGTAAAAATAGTACACCTCAATAGTAACAAATAAACAGGAACAACGTAAAACAGCGGCTAATGATAGCTCACCCCGCCAAGCTTGAGAATGGGCGGGTGCATTGTCCCTTACGGGGCGGGGGTGGTCGGCACGGCGTCAAGCCGCCAGTGGTCCACCGCCCAGTTTAACATACTCTCAAGGCGCATAGCGCGCCATTGCGGCGGCAGCGGCTGATTTAACAGCCCTAGCGCCTGCGCCAGCAGCGGCCGGGGATCGCTCATCGGCAGCGCCGGCGCGTGATTTTGTTTCAACAGCCTCAGCCCCGCCGGCGACAGCGCCAGCGGCAGATGGACATAATCAGGTTCTTTATAATCTAATTGACGATAGAGCGACAATTGGCGCACCGTCGGCGCGATGAGATCGGCGCCGCGCACCACCTCCGTCACGTCCATGGCGGCATCATCCACCACCACCGCCAGATTATAAGCGAACAGCCCATCGCGGCGGCGGATGATAAAATCCTCCCGCGCCAACGCAGGGTCGGCCTCGATTCGGCCCCGCAGCCGGTCGTGGAAATGGAACACCGGCGCGGTTTGACGCAGACGAATGGCCGCGCCCTCGGCGGGGATCCGCCTATCGCGGCAGTGACCGTCGTAATGACAGCCCAAACTTTGGATACGGCTGCGCGTACAGTCGCAATAGTAGCTCAGGCCGCGTTGGCGCAGCGTCGCCAGCACTCTGAGATAGGCCTCGTGCCGCTGCGACTGATACATGACCGGCCCGTCCCAATGCAGGCCGTAATGGTTGAGCTGGGGTAAAAGGGTATCGGCGGCGCCGGGCACTTCCCGCGGTGGGTCGATATCCTCAATGCGCACCCGCCATTGGCCACCACAGGCGCGCGCCTGCAAATAGCTGTCGAGGGCGGCGACGAGAGAACCGAAATGAAGCGCGCCGGACGGCGAAGGGGCGAAACTCCCGATGTAGGGAGCAGAGGTTGGCATGATGGTGAAAAAGGCGTAACTACGCAGCTACCGCGATGTCATGATTTTCCCTAAACGACACCGCAGTAATCCGGGTTCACACTTACCCTGCCATCTGTTTTTCGCGAATTTCGGCGAGAGTCTTGCAGTCGATGCACAAATCGGCGGTCGGACGCGCTTCCAGGCGACGAATACCGATTTCCACCCCGCAGGATTCGCAGAAGCCGAAATCGTTATCTTCCACTTTCTTGAGGGTTTTCTCAATTTTCTTGATGAGTTTACGTTCCCGGTCACGATTACGCAGCTCAAGACTGAACTCTTCTTCCTGCGCGGCACGGTCTACCGGATCGGGGAAGTTGGCGGCCTCATCCTGCATATGCGAGACGGTACGCCCCACTTCATCTCTGAGTTGATTACGCCACGCTTCAAGAATGCGCTTGAAATGCAGAAGCTGGGCTTCATTCATGTACTCTTCACCAGGCTTTTGCTGGTATGGTTCCACCCCGGCGATGGCGAGAATGCTCAAGGAGGATGTCTTACGGTTTTGCCCTTCTTGCATGTTGCTTCTCCTTCTAATACGCACTAGCGATCCCCAACGTGGGGAAAAAAACAGGCCGCTATAAATAGCAGATGACGTTAAGGTTGGCAATTATTCCTAACGCCTACTTGACAACGGTGTCAGGAAAGGCGTATTTGGCGCGACGGTAAACTTTGGAAAACTGATGCATTTTACACCATTTCACGGTTCACCGCCCTATGAAATAATTATCGGCAGCGGCGCGTGGATCCGCATGCCGTGCCGGGATAGCTGACAACCATAGCACAGGACTTCTACGCCTGACTGCTGAGTCTGTAATACCAGATCGGCATAGTGGGGGTCAATGTGGCGGGCCGGCGACACCCGGTCGATACCCGAATGCAGCACGGCGAAAAACAGCACCGCACGATACCCCATTTCCGCCATTGCCTGTAATTCTCGTAAATGTTTTTGACCCCGTAGCGTTACCGCATCCGGGAAATAGCCCGACTGGTGTTGCAATAACGTCACGGATTTCACCTCAATATAGCAGTCCGCGCGGTCTTCTGCCGATAATAACCAATCTATCCTGCTGTTCTCTGCGCCATATCGCACTTCGCCGCGAAGACGCGCGTAGCCCGCCAGCTTGGGAATCGTTTCAGCCCGCAGCGCTTCCCCAACCAAGGCGTTGGCGCGCAGCGTATTGATCCCTATCAATTGACCGCTGGCGGTTTCAGTTAGTTCCCAACTGTGCGGATAACGACGTTTGCGATTATCCGAGGTGGAGTACCAAACCGTATCGCCAGGGGTGGCGCAGCCGGTCATAGCGCCGGTGTTGGCGCAGTGAACCGTTAAGGCTTCCCCATCGGGCGTCACCACATCGGCAAGAAAACGTTTATAGCGCTGTATGAGTCGGGCAGGCTTGAGGGCGGGCTCGAATTGCATGGGTTTTCCTTACTGTGGGCCGTCGCGGCGCAGGGGCCAGTCCTGCATCAGCCTATAGCGCACGCGCCGTTGTCAAACGCCGATAGCCAGAGTCCGAATCGGCTTACGCGGGTCGTCCAGCCCGGCGTGTCCGGCGGTAGCGCCACCGGTTGGGTCGCCTGTCGCCAGAGCGAAATGTGCGGATGAAACGGCAGCGAACTTTGGTAACAACCGTTGCGGGCCGGCCGGTTTCAGCGGGAAAGCGCGCCGCGCGCCAGTCCACCAACTGACGGCGCCGCGCGGGCGACAGCGTCAGGGCGAAGAACAGTCGGCGCGGTGCGCAAGACGCGTCGGCGGGCCGGCGGGGGCTCAATGCGGGCATAAGCGGGCTTTTTATCATGAGGTGGCACCCGCGGCCGCGTTCGCTACGCGCGGCGGGCGGAACCGATCATTGTTCCAGGATGCAGCGATGCTACAATGCCTGCCCTGGAATGTTAACCTTTTCGCGGAGACGTTGTGGCGTTATTACCGGTCAGTGCCGTGGTTGATGAATTGCTCGCCGCCCTGCAAAGCGCCGCGCAGGTGATGCTGCACGCGCCGACCGGCGCCGGCAAATCGACCTGGCTGCCGCTGGAAATTCTGCGCAGCGGTGGCCTGCCGGGCAGGGTGGTGATGCTGGAGCCGCGGCGCCTGGCGGCTAAGAACGTAGCGCTGCGGCTGGCGGAATAGTTGGGCGAGCGTCCGGGCCAGACGGTCGGCTACCGGATGCGCAACGAGAGCCGCTGCTGTCCAGCAACCCGGCTGGAGGTGGTTACCGAGGGCATTTTGACGCGGCAATTGCAGCAGGATCCGGCGCTCGACGGCGTCTCGTTGGTGATCCTGGATGAATTTCACGAGCGCAGCCTGCAGGCGGATCTGGCGCTGGCGCTGCTGCTGGATGTGCAGCGCGGCCTGCGAGACGATCTGAAGGTGCTTATTATGTCCGCGACCCTTGACGATCGCCGGCTCAGCCAGCTGTTGCCGCAGGCGCAGGTGATCCGCTCCGCCGGGCGTAGCTTTCCGGTGGAGCGCCGCTATCAGGCGCTGCCGGCCCAGACGCGAACGGAAGAGGCTATTGCCGGCGCGGCGCAGCAACTGCTGCGACAGCAGGCCGGTTCGCTGCTCCTGTTTTTGCCCGGCGTGGCGGAAATCAACCGGGTGCAGGGGCTGCTTGGCGAGCGGGTGGCGGAGGAGGTGATGCTGTGCCCCCTTTACGGCGCCTTGCCCCTGGAGGCCCAGCAGCGCGCCATCCGCCCGGCGCCCGAAGGACGCCGCAAGGTGGTGCTGGCCACCAATATCGCCGAGACCAGCTTAACCATTGAGGGCATTCGCCTGGTGGTGGACAGCGGCCTGGAGTGGCTGATAGCCCCCGGTCTGCTGCAACTGAGCCAGAGCCCGGACGCCCGTATCCGTCTGGCGCTGCCGCTGGATATCGCCCGTCCACCGGCCGCTGCAAATCACCCGTGATTTAGCGGCGTTTTGGCGCGGCGCCTATCGCGAGGTGCAAAAAGAGATGAAAGGGCGTTATCCGAAACACCCCTGGCCGGACGATCCGGCGCGGGCGCTGCCTACCCGGCGTACCCGTAAAACGTCATAACGGAAATTCAGAGGTTTCCGCTTTCGGCCAGGCCGGGGTGGGAACAGAGTAGACGGTTTAGCCGTCGGCAGTAGGGAGAGTAATTAACGATGTCTGGGGATGACCGTGAACCTATCGGACGTCATGGACGACCGTCAGGCCGCAAGGCTCCGCGCAAGGCTGCACCGCGCCGCCGGCGGGATGATGATTATGATGATGATGACGAAGAGGAGTACGTGATGCCGCCGCGAAAGGAAAGGGGAGGCGCGCCGCGCAAGAAACGCCGGCTGCTGGGCTGGTTTATCCGCCTCGTGCTGCTGTTCGTCGTCGTTATCGCTATCTATGGCGTGTATTTGGATGCGCAGGTCCGTCACCGCATCGATGGCAAAGTCTGGCAACTCCCGGCGGCGGTTTATGGCCGCATGGTGAGTTTGGAGCCGGGAATGTCCTACAGCCGCAGCGACATGGCGACGCTGCTCGAAGGCATGCAGTACCGCGAGGTGTCGCGAATTACCCGGCCGGGCGAATTCACCGTGCGCGGCAACAGCATTGAGCTGCTGCGCCGGCCGTTCGATTTCCCGGACGGCAAAGAGGGGCAAATCCATGCCCGTATGACGTTCGCCAAGAATCAGCTCCTGGAGATCAAAAACCAGGACACCCAGCGTAATTTCGGCTTTTTCCGCCTCGATCCGCGTTTGATCACCATGTTGCAATCGTCCAAGGGCGAACAGCGGCTGTTCGTACCGCGCGCCGGTTTCCCGGACCTGCTGGTGGATACCCTGATAGCCACCGAAGACCGGCATTTCTACGAGCATGACGGTATCAGCTTCTCCTCCATCGGCCGCGCCTTGCTGGCCAATATTACCGCCGGTCGCGCGGTGCAGGGGGGGAGTACGCTAACGCAGCAGCTGGTGAAAAACCTGTTTTTGACCAACGAACGCTCGCTGTGGCGCAAGGCCAATGAAGCCTATATGGCGTTGATCGTCGATTACCGTTACAGCAAGGATCGCATCCTGGAGCTGTATCTGAACGAGGTGTATCTCGGCCAGAGCGGCGGCGATCAGATTCGCGGTTTCCCGCTGGCCAGCCTGTACTATTTCGGCCGTCCGGTGGATGAACTCAGTCTCGATCAGCAGGCGATGCTGGTGGGGATGGTGAAAGGAGCGTCGCTGTATAATCCTTGGCGCAACCCCAAGCTGGCGCTGGAGCGCCGCAATCTGGTGCTGAAACTGCTGGAGAATCAGCAAATCATCGACGGCGAGCTGTATAACATGCTCAGCGCCCGCCCGCTGGGGGTGCAGCCGCGCGGGGGGGTATTGACGCCGCAGCCGGCTTTCATGCAGATGGTGCGCGAAGAGCTGCAAAGCAAGCTGGGCGACAAATTCAACGATCTGTCCGGCGTCAAGATCTTCACCACCTTGGATTCCCTGTCGCAGGATGCGGCGGAAAAAGCGGTGGAGGCGGGCGTGCCCGCGTTGCGCGCCGGGCGCGGCGTTAAGGATCTGGAGGCCGCGATGGTGGTAGTCGATCGCTTCAGCGGCGAAGTGCGCGCCATGGTCGGCGGGGCGGAGCCGCAATTCGCCGGCTTTAACCGCGCAATGCAGGCGCGGCGCTCGGTGGGATCGCTGGCAAAACCGGCCACCTATCTGACCGCGCTGAGCGAGCCGGATAAATATCGGCTCAATACCTGGATTGCCGATGAACCGATTACCCTCAAGCAGCCGAACGGCAGCCTATGGTCGCCCAAAAACTATGATCGGCAGTTCCGCGGTAAAGTGATGCTGGTGGATGCGTTGACCAATTCGCTTAACGTGCCGACGGTCAACCTCGGCCTGTCGGTGGGGCTTGATCGTATTACCTCTACCCTGGTGAAGCTTGGCATACCGTCCTCGGTGCTGAACCCGGTCCCCTCCATGCTGCTTGGTGCCATCAGCCTCACGCCGATGGAAGTGGCGCAGGAGTTCCAGACCATCGCCAGCGGCGGTAACCATGCCACGCTGTCGGCGGTGCGATCGGTGATAGAGGAGGACGGCACCGTGCTGTATCAAAGCTTCCCGCAGGCGGAGAGGGTGGTACCGGCCCAGGCCGCTTACTTGACGTTGTATGCGATGCAACAGGTGGTGGCGCGCGGGACATCGCGTTCGCTGTCGGTGAAATTCCCGTCTTCGCATCTGGCGGCGAAAACCGGGACCACTAACGATTTGCGCGATAGCTGGTTCGCCGGTATCGACGGCAAAGAGGTGTCCATCGCTTGGGTCGGCCGCGATAACAACGGTCCCGCCAAGTTGACCGGCGCCAACGGCGCGCTGACGCTGTATCGTCGTTATCTGGAGAACCAGGCGCCGTTGACGCTGAACTTGACGCCGTCGGAGGGTATCAGCCAGATGTCCATCGACTATGCCGGCAATTTTGTCTGTAACGGCGGCAGCGTGATGCGCACGTTGCCGGTGTGGACGGACGATCCGCAGTCGCTATGCCAGCCGGCCCAGGCGCAGGTGCAACCACAGTCTGACGCCGCGCCCAGCGGGCAACCACAGCAAAGCGCCCCGCCGCAGGATGAGCAGAAAGACAGCAACGGCGTGGCGAACTGGATTCGGGAGATGTTCGGCAAATAAGCCCCGCAGGCGGGCGCTGCCCTATTCTGGCGCCGCCCGGCAAAGAACCTAGGGTCCCGGCAGCGCGGAGGGTGACGGCAGTAGCCGCATCGCCCCGGCGGCGGGTGGATAGTCGCGCCAGTGGCCGTGTGGGCCCTGCGGTAATAAATTACGTTTCGTTGTCGCCGCGCGTTGGCGGCTCAAGAGTGTAGACGGGGATAACACCACCCGGGAGAAAGCGGTGAAGAATTGCTCCAGGCGCGCAAAGCTCCCCGCATCCTGGGCAAACACCGATGAGTTGTCCACCAAATTGGTCAGCAAAAATACCAAATCCTGCCGTGGCGTATCGACCTTTAGCTGTCCCTGCTGCCAGGCATATTCCACCGCCTGGCTAATCACGTCCTGCATAGTCTGCGTGAACGACGCCAGGGAGCGACAGGCGGCTTCGGAAAGCACATCGCTCTCAAGGCGCAGCCGGCCAATCAAACTCCAGGGATGTCTGCCCTTATCATCAGGGGTATATTTGCGATACAGCCGGTAGTTATACGCCACCACCTGGGCGACTTTTTGTTCGAGCGTGGTGGTGGTATCCAGCCAGATAATACTGTGATTCTTCTTGGCTTCGGCCACATATTCCCGCACCACGATTTCCACGAGATGATTTTTATTGCCGAAATGATAATGAATATTGGTGGTGGTGATCTTTAAGGCTTTAGCGATAACGCCAAAGGTGGTCTTATGGTAACCATGAGCAATCAGCAAGTTGCGCGTGACCTCTTTGATCTTTTCTTGCATTGAGCTGCTGGTTGTCAGGCCCTGGTTGTATTCTGGTTTTGACATAATCCCCTCTAGGCCAGCGAATGCCACTGCTCCCTGCAACACCTATGGCTTTATCTGCATATTATGATTAATGGGTGACGGTAGGCAGAATATTTAGCGTTTTTTCAGGGGGATAGCAAAACACCGCGCGTTATTTTGCGCGAGGAGAATGGCGGCGCTTCAAAGCGAAGACGCCGCGCCGGCGGCCTGTAGCGATCCTATTGCTGCATCATTAACTGGGTTTCGCCCTGCTGCACGACAGCCTCATGCTGATTGATCATCCGCAGGGCAAAGGTCACGATACCTCTATCGGCCCGCTTGGTCGGCCGCTTGCTCACCACGGTAATTTCGGCATAAATGCGATCGCCCGGCAGCAGCGGCGCGCAGAATGACCAGTTCCAGCCCAGGGTCGCGATGCCGCACAGCCGCACCGTCGAACGGGTTTTCAAGCCGTCGATGAGCGCCAGCCCTAATAAACCTTGGGCGATGCGGCCGGGAAACCCCTGCTGGCGGGCGAAAGTATCCATCCATATGCACGTCAAAAAATCGCCGGTAATGCCCGCGAACGCGACAATATGCGACTCCGTGAGGGTTATCGCCTGGGTATCATAACGATCCCCCGGCTGCAAAGCGCCATAACCGTATTCGCCGGCCGGTAACTGCCGTCCCGTGTCGGGGACGGTAGCGGATGGTGACATACTACCTCCTTTATTTGCGCCGCGCCCGCTTGCGGCTGGCGCGGATCTATAGGCGTTGCAGGGTTAACCCGCCGTCGGCGTGGATAACCGAGCCGGTGGCGAAAAACGCCTCGGGTTTGATAAGCATGGCGACAGCTGCGGTGATATCATCGCCTTGTCCCCAGCGCTGTGCGGGGACCAGACCGTCGCCGATAAGACGGTCATATTTCTCATTCACGCCGGCGGTCATATCGGTACGGATGATGCCGGGACGGACCTCAAAAACCCCGATACCGTCAGCGGCCAGACGCGCTGCCATTCCCTGCGCCACTATGGCGAGTCCCGCTTTGGCGACGCAATATTCCAGCCGGTTCACCGACACCATTTGCGCGGAACAGGAAGAAATAAAAACGATGCTGCGCGCGCCTTCCGCGGCTGGCCTGGTCAGCATGCGTTTGGCGACCGCTTGGGCGAAAAAAAACGCCCCACGCAGATTGGTGTTCAGTACCGCATCAAAATTTGCCGTCGTGGTGTCGAGCACATCCAACCGCTCAGGGGGCGCAATGCCGGCATTGGAAACCAGTACCGCAATCGGTCCCAACTGCCGCTCAATGCTATCAAGCACGGCGGCATGGCCCGCCGTCGAGGCAATGTCGCTGGCGAAATAGCCGACCGGTACGCCGTACTTTTCCAGCTCTGCCACGGCGGCGCGCGTGGGCGCATCGGCCTCACCGATGCCGGTCACCGCGATGGGATGGCCGCCAGCCGTCTGGCGATGGCCAAACCAATGCCCAGGCGCCCGCCGGTGATTAATGCGGTAGCGGCCTGACGTTGCTGAGGCATCATGCGTCTCCTAGGGGGCTGAAAAACGTCAGATAGGGGCCATTTTCCGCCATTCGCTGCACATAAAGCGCCAGCTCGCGCAGATGATAATTCCCCCACATGGTGGCTTCGCCGAACGGGTTGCGGTGGCCTTCCGGCACATAATCCCAGCCGTTGGGGCGATGGTATTGGCTGTGCAGCAAGAGGCCTTGATGCTGCGGCGACAGACTGAGATAGCGGTCGTCCAGCAGCGTCTGCAGCACGGTCAATCCGGCCTGGCGGTAGCGGTCCGCGCCGGGGCGGTGTTGGCCGTCGAGCCAGGCGCCGAATCGCAACAGGCCCTGCGCCGCAATCGCCGCGGCGGAGCTGTCCACGGGCTCGACGGCGTTGGCGGGATCCGAGTCTTTTTCATAGGGCGCCTCGAGCGTGGCCAGGCCGGGGGCGCCGGTATCCCAATAGGGAATGCCGTCGAGGGTGGTAAACGCCAGATAAAAATCGCAAACGGCGGCGGCCTTTTCCAACGCCGCCATGGTGTGGGTTCTGTCCTGCGAGGCGCGCCATGTCTCGGCGGGCAGCGCCTGCAAATACTCCAGCAGCTCCGCGAAACCGCATATCGCCCAGCTCAGACCGCGGGTCCAGGTAGAGAAGCCGGAGTAGCCTTGCTGGGTGCCGACGCAGCGAAATGCGCCGTTGCGCGGGTTGAAGATTGCCTCGTGGGCCGATCGGCCGCGGATATCATAAATATCCCGACCTTCGCCGTAGAATACGCAATAGCGCGCTGGTGAGGGCATGGGCCAGGAAGCGATCCAACAGTGAGATGGCCTCATCGCCCTCGACTTTCATTTACTGCCCCAGATCGTGTGCCAACAGCAACACCCGCAGGGTACGCAGCGTGTCGATAAACAGCGAGTGTGCCCCGTTAAAGGAGTGGATATAACCTTCACCGGCGCCGAGAGAGGTCCAGCGGTAGGCTTGCACCGCCCCTGAACAGCGAAGCGCCAACCGGTAATAATCTTGGCGGCCCGGATCGGCCGGCAGCTTTCCTTCTGCCATCAGGCGCAGCAAATTACCGTAAGTGCTCACTTGGTTGAAACCGTGATCATGCTCGCCGAAATGGGTAATATGCTGCGGCATATCGACGCGGATGCGCGTCAGCGCCCGATCCAGAAAAGCCTGCTCGCCGGTGGCATCGAATTGCAGCAGCGCGCTGCCGTATTCAAATCCCTGCGTCCAATCCGTCCAGCCTTTGGGCTGATAGCGTCCGGCGACGGTATGCACCGGCGCGCCCTGGGCGCGATCGAAATCGGCATCTATGGCGCTGATTTTGCTGGCCGATAGCGCCCACATACGGTTTATCGCGGGCAGCAAACGGGCCGGGGTCAGGGTGTGATTTTCATTACGATCCTCTTTACTGCCTAGTACAGGCAATCGTTGAATGATGGTGCTTAACGTCACATCCACCGGCTGCCGCCACCAGGCGTCGGCGGAGAAAATTTCCACTTCACACAGGCCGCGATAGCCATCGTCGGCCACGCGTTGGCACAACCGCGGCAAATCGATGACGCCGTCGCCTATCATGCCGCGATCGGTCAGCAGATGACGGGTCGGCACCAACCAATCGCTGAGATGGAACGCCAGCAGGCGCTGGGCCTGGGCGATCCGCTATAGTTGATGTAGGACGTCGGGATCCCACCAAATATGATAAACGTTGGCGGCAATCCCCACTTCCGGCCCCAGACGCTCGCAAAGCGCCAACGCCTGGGCGAGCGTATTGACGCAGGCGCGGTCCCCGGCGTACATCGGATGTAGCGGCTCAATCGCCAGGGACACCCCGGCCGCGCGCGCCGGCGCCAGCATCTGTGCGATGCCCTTCTCGACCTGGCGGTGCGCGCTGTCCAGATCTTTATCTCCCGCAGGCAGTCCGCCGACTACCAGCACCAGACACGCCGCCTCCAGCGCCGCGGCTTCCTCAATGGCCCGCAGGTTATCGGCGCGGATTTTTGCCCGCGCCGAGCGGTCCGCGGCGGGAAACAGACCGCCGCGCCACAGTCCGTTGACGGTAAGACCGGCCTTTTTTATTAGACGGCAGGCCTGCGCTAATCCCACTTCGGCGACTTTGTCCCGCCAGGGCGCGATGCCGCCAAAGCCATATTTAACGCAGCCGCGCACGGCATCCTCTAACGACGCGTTGGGGCCGAGGGTGGCGGTATTCAACGATAACTGCTTTGGTGTCAAGGTTAATGGCGGCATGGCGATGCCTCGGCATACAGATCGAAAAATCGCAAGAAGGTCGTCAGCTGTCCTTCAATCATCGGTCTGCCGTTGGTCGCCCGACAGCCCGCCCGGCGCGCGTGGGCGATAAGGGGCGTTTCGGGCGGATGCATGATGATATCCACCACCTGCAACGCGGGATCGAAGTCGGCAAACGGCGCGGGAAGCCCATCATCCGGCTTCATGCCGATGGGAGAGCAATTGATAAGCAGGTTGATGCCCTGCAGTTCGGCGGGTGCGGTGCTCACCCGCGCCGGCCGTTGCGGATACTGGGCGTTGATGCGTGCCGCCAGCGCCTGCGCCGTCGAACATATCGCCAAACCAGGCCCCTTGCGCGTCGCGCCGAAGCACGTTCACGGCGCCGACTTGCCGCGCCTGCGCGGAAAGCGCATCCGCCAGGGCGCCGGCGCGTATTTTATGGGGTACGGTGATGACCAGGCCCGCGATATTGCCCAGCGCCATGATGCCGCGCAGACTGGCCTCGAACGTTGCCGTGGCAACCTGCAACGGCACGCAGACCGCGTTGATGCCCTGCTGCTGGAAATAAGCGTTCATTAACTGAGGCGTTTTCACCTGGGAAATGGGATCGCCCACAATACCGTACAGCCGCGTGCTGCTGTCGATGGTTAACGCATTCATAGCGCGGCCTGCGGCGGAAGTTGCGCAAGGCGCGGATGCCGTTGGCGCGTTTTCGCCGCCATCTCGCGGTGCAGGCCCATGGGCTGCGGCGAGAACAGCCGGGCATCCATCGTTTTAAGCTCGGCGGAGATACGGGGGCGAAAACCCATCTGCTGCAAAATATCGCGCTCGAGATCGATACCCGGCGTGATTTCCGTTAATTCCAGCGCGCCGTCGACCACCCGGAAAACGGCGCGCTCGGTGACAAACAGCACTGTCTGGCCCCGCTGGCTGGCGTAGGGACCGCTGTAGGAGACCTGTTGCAGTGCGGCGACAAACTTCTGGTGGGCGCCTTCTTGCACAATGCGCAACTGGCCTTCATCGCAGGCCACGCGCAGACCGCCGGCGGTAAAGGTGCCGCCGAATACCATTTTTTTGGAGTTTTGACTGATGTTGATAAATCCGCCAACGCCGCGCTTTGTTGAATAAATCCGAAATTTTTGACGACTTCCTCCCTATCAGGGCGATTGTTACATGATGCGGACGCTGTTTGGCATTCCTAACAACGTGATCCGGTTAAGCGCTTTGACCATTGCCATAGCCTCACCTACCTGCGCGTCATAGTCATGCAGACTCAGATGACCACCCAGAAGTATTTTAAACCGGAACATGGCCGTTTCAGCCAGTGAACGCCGGTGATAACCTACTTTCTTTTTCCAGGTATCGTTATTGCCGCTCAGATGCTGATTTGCCACCGCATGGTTACGCTCATGGTATCGAGCTGGCCAATATTGCGCACCACTTCGCGGTGGGATAAGCGGCTTTATTTTTTTCCTCAGCAGAGCATCATGACAGTAACGCGTATCGTAAGCACTGTCAGCCGACGCTTCCCTGATTTTCCGGTGGGTTTGGTTAATCAGCCCGGGCAGCGCCTGCGCATCTGTCGTACCGCTTAGCGATAAATCGGCACAGATAATTTCATGTGTCGCGCTATCTACTGCCAGATGAAGCTTGCGCCATACTCTGCGCCTCTCAGCCCCATGCTGCCTGACTTTCCATTCGCCTTCGCCGAAGATTTTCAGGCCGGTGCCATCGATGACCAGGTGTGAGATTTCGCCGCGGGTTGGCGTTTTTATGCTGATGTCGACGGTTTTTGCTCGCCGGCTGACCAGAGAGTAATCTGGGCAGCGCAGCGACAGCCCCATCAGTTTAAAAATCGAGTCAACGAAACCCTGTAACGCCCGGAGCGAAAGGTTAAACACGCGCTTTATCATCAGAACCGTGGTAATGGCCATATCGGTGTAGTGAAGCGGCCGGCCACGATGTTCAGGTGGTGTACTCTCAGTCCATGCAGCAATGGCTGACTCATCAAGCCATACTGTCAGGTCCCCCCGCTGCCTGAGCGCATTGTTATATGCGGGCCAGTTGGTAATTTTAAACTTTTGCTTTGCCATGGGGACCTGATGTTGAAACGAATGTAGTGATCATAGCCGCCAGTCACCTAAAAGTTCGATTTATTCAACAAAGCCCCAACGCCGATGAGTTTCTTGGCGAAGCGGCTGATATTGACGCTGCCGCCGGCGTCGATTTCCGCCGCCGACAGAAAGGCGATATCAATCCCGCCGTCATCATAAAAGTCGAACTGATAGGGCTGATCCACCAACGCGCTGTAATTGCGCGCGGCACCGGCGTCCAGCCCGGCGGCGGGCGCGCCGCCGATAAGGGCGCCGGACAGTTCTCGGCACATGGCAATGCCGGAAAACCGATAACGGGTGGGAAATAAATTTGAGAGAAAATCCCCCTGTGCGCCGCCGGTGCATCCCCAACTGATGCCATAAATCGCACTGACGCCAAGCGCCGCCAGCAAGGTATTTTTGGTATCTACGAGATAAAACAGCGGATAGACAAAGAACAACGCAAACAGGGCGCCGTAAATAAATATTTTGACGCTGCCATAGCGGTCGGCCAACCATCCGCCAATCGGTCCGCAAATAAGCGTAAACGTCAACGCGATGATTAATACCATCAGGCCGTCCGTTTTCGACATGCCGAGGGTGTTTATCATATAACTGAGCGCTAAGGTGTTAAGGACATAGGTCAGCGCCTGATGCCCCCCCATGGCGAAGAAACCACAAAGCAACTCGCGTGGACTCTCCCTAAACAGTTGGCGTATCGGGCATTTTGCTGCTGACGCTGGCGCTGCGTTTTATCCATGGCATTTACGTATTCCGGCGTTTCGGCCAGCTTGGAGCGAATATAAAACGCTATCACAAACAACAGCACCGAGAGCGGGAAATGCACGCGCCATACCCAGCTTAATAACGTCTCTTCCGGCAGCCAGGAGAAAAACAGGAATGTCAGAGTCGCGATCAAAACGCCGAAATTGGTGGCGGTATTGGGGATGGCGGTAAAAAAGCCGCGTCGTTTAACCGGCGTGTATTCCGCGACCAAAGTAATGGCGCCCGCCAGTTCGGCGCCGGCGCCGAAACTCTGCAAAATGCGCAGGAAAATTAATAATATCGGCGCCCATATGCCAATGCTGTGCCATGTCGGCAGCAGACCGACCCCGACGGTGGCCACCCCCATAATGGAAATACAGAAGATGAGGGCGGGTTTACGGCCAAACTTATCGCCAATATGTGAAATAACGATGCCGCCCACGGGGCGGATAATAAAGCCGATGGCGAAGGTGGCAAAGGCCGCCAACATACCGCCGAGCTGGCTGAGCTGAGGGAAGAACAGTTTATTAATAATCAGCCCGGAGGCGGCGGCATATAATCCGTAATCGTACCACTCGATAATGGTTCCCAGCGTTGATGCAAAAATGCGCTTTGTTGAATAAATCCGAAATTTTTGACGACTTCCTCCCTATCAGGGCGATTGTTACATGATGCGGACGCTGTTTGGCATTCCTAACAACGTGATCCGGTTAAGCGCTTTGACCATTGCCATAGCCTCACCTACCTGCGCGTCATAGTCATGCAGACTCAGATGACCACCCAGAAGTATTTTAAACCGGAACATGGCCGTTTCAGCCAGTGAACGCCGGTGATAACCTACTTTCTTTTTCCAGGTATCGTTATTGCCGCTCAGATGCTGATTTGCCACCGCATGGTTACGCTCATGGTATCGAGCTGGCCAATATTGCGCACCACTTCGCGGTGGGATAAGCGGCTTTATTTTTTTCCTCAGCAGAGCATCATGACAGTAACGCGTATCGTAAGCACTGTCAGCCGACGCTTTCCTGATTTTCCGGTGGGTTTGGTTAATCAGCCCGGGCAGCGCCTGCGCATCTGTCGTACCGCTTAGCGATAAATCGGCACAGATAATTTCATGTGTCGCGCTATCTACTGCCAGATGAAGCTTGCGCCATACTCTGCGCCTCTCAGCCCCATGCTGCCTGACTTTCCATTCGCCTTCGCCGAAGATTTTCAGGCCGGTGCCATCGATGACCAGGTGTGAGATTTCGCCGCGGGTTGGCGTTTTTATGCTGATGTCGACGGTTTTTGCTCGCCGGCTGACCAGAGAGTAATCTGGGCAGCGCAGCGACAGCCCCATCAGTTTAAAAATCGAGTCAACGAAACCCTGTAACGCCCGGAGCGAAAGGTTAAACACGCGCTTTATCATCAGAACCGTGGTAATGGCCATATCGGTGTAGTGAAGCGGCCGGCCACGATGTTCAGGTGGTGTACTCTCAGTCCATGCAGCAATGGCTGACTCATCAAGCCATACTGTCAGGTCCCCCCGCTGCCTGAGCGCATTGTTATATGCGGGCCAGTTGGTGATTTTAAACTTTTGCTTTGCCATGGGGACCTGATGTTGAAACGAATGTAGTGATCAGAGCCGCCAGTCACCTAAAAGTTCGATTTATTCAACAAAGCCGCAAAAATGGCGCGTTTGACATTGTTATCGATTTTTTCGGGTTGCTGCGATATCGGGTTCATCGAACGTTCTCCTGCACACAGGACGTGAAGTTCTTCCTCACAACATAATAAGAAGAGCGTTTAGCCTTATGGGATCTTATTGCCGCCGCGGGGCGGCCGGCAAAGATCTGATATTGCGGGCGTGGTGTCCTTTGAAAGGAAACGCCAGCCTGCGCCGGGTGTGTCACGATCGTTGTTGGCTAAACGTCTCCGCGCCTTGTTGGTAATTGCTGACGGCAAAGCATAAGGTGGTCAATTCGTTCTCATATTGCATGCCGGCTTCCAGCGGCATGGATAACGAGGCGCGAACGGCGCTCTTGACGGCCTGGACCGCTAACGGATGATGTTCAGCCAATCGCTGGCATAAAGACAGGGCGGTGTCGTTGACCTCATTATCCGCCACCAGGTATTCCACCAAGCCAATGCACCAGGCCTCCTGTGCGTCGATGTTGTCGCCGCTTAACAATAACCTCATCGCCTGACCATAGCCCACCAGCCGCGGCAGTAATTGCGAGGCGCCGCCGCCGCCCACCCAGCCGCGCACCACCTCCGGCGCGCCGAATTTGACGCTATGGCCCGCCACGCGGATATCCGCCGCCAGCATCATTTCCAGGCCACCGCCAAGCACCCAGCCTTTAAGCGCCGCCACTACCGGCTTGCGCGCGCGGCGCACGGTCGTGCCGTAATCGGTGCGTTGGCGGAAATCCATGGCTGAATGATAGCTGGAGAGCGTTCGCAAATCGCTGCCGGCGCTGAAGGCCCGTTCGCCTTCGCCTCTCAGCAGGATGACATGCACCGCGTCCTCCTCATTGAGCCGGGTAAACAGCAACGCCAGGGCTTCACTCATTTCCGGCGTCATGGCGTTCATTTTCTCCGGCCGGTTGATCACCACTTCAGCCACGGCCCCATGCCGGTATAAAGCGATATTATCGCTCATAATGTGTCCTCATCGTGTTGGGCGGGGGTAGCGCGTAAGTAGTTACACTTACTTACTAGTAAGTAAGTGGTGATCAACATAACATTTTTATAACTTGGTCATTACCTCATGATGCTTTTCTCGGGAATTAACTGGGACGCGGCGTCGTTTGGACGTCCTGGACGGCGGTCTGGGTGAGGAGCACTTTCTGCTGTGACGGATAGATAAGGCGCATGCATAACCATGCCGCGATATAGGTGAAGCCGCAGATGATAAACAGAACGTTGTAGCCCAAACCGATTTTGCCCAACACCTTGAAATGATCGAGCACCGCGCCGACCACAAACGGAAACAGCGCCGAGGTCAAGCCGCTCGCCATACCGCCAATGCCCACGACCGACGCCACGACCCGTTTGGGAAACATATCGGACGCCAGGGTAAACATATTGGCCGACCAGCCCTGATGCGCCGCCACGGTCAAGCTCAGCAATCCGACAATGATCCACATATTATCAATCCACGGCGCCGTCATTAGCGGCATGACCAGCACCGCAAGCCCCAGCATCGTCGTTTGGCGGGCGCGGCTCACGGACCAGCCCCGGGCGATAAACGTCGACGCCGCCCAACCGCCCAACACGCTACCGATGTAGGTGGACACATACACAATGATGAGCGGCAGACCGAGGCGCTGCAAATCCAGATTAAAGCGGCTATTGAAATAAGAGGGCAGCCAGAATAATAAAAACCACCAGATGGGGTCGGTCATGCCTTTACCGACCACGATTGACCAGGTGGCGCGGTGTTTGAACAGCGAAAACCAACCGACGGTTTGCCCGTCATCCTTTTCCTGGACCGTCTCTTTATCCTGTCGAATGACCTGTAATTCCTGCGGGGTGACGCGAGGATGTTTCTGCGGCGCATAATACATGACATACCAGAAGGCAAACCAGATGAAGCCTGGAATACCGGTCAACAAAAAGGCGCTTTGCCAGCCGAAGCTTACCGCGAGCCAGGGGAACAACGCCGGCGCTAATACGGCACCGATACTGGTGCCGGAGGTAATAATGCCCACGGCCAATGACTGCTCTTTGCGCGGAAACCATTCCGACACCGCTTTTACCGCACAGGGAAAACTGTCCGCCTCCGCCAGGCCGAGAAAGGCGCGCATAACGCCGAATCCCAACATGTTGCGGATAATAGCATGACCGCAGCAGGCTAGGCTCCAAACCAACACGCAGACGCTGTAGCCCATCTTGACGCCGAACCGGTCGGCGAATTTTCCGGCGAAAACCATGCCAAGCGCGTAGCAAAAGGCAAATATCGTTACGACATAGCCGTAATCCGTTTCGGTCCAGTGAAATCTCGCCGCTAATTCGGGTTTGAGAATACCGAGCACCTGGCGATTAAGGTAATTGATGCTGATGGCAACAAAGAGTAGGGCGCAAATACGTCACCGATAATGCCTTAAAACGTTTTTCATTGTTATTACCTTCAGTAGATTACTGCCGTCAGATAACCCATCCGTCGCTTAACGGCAGAACGCGTTAACGGCCATAGACCGCCAGCCCGCGCTGCCTTTCGTTGCCCGTGCTGGTTCCGGTCACATCCGATCACTGATTCCGATTTCACCCGATCACTAATTCTGATTTCATCCGATCACTGATTCCGGTCGCCCGATCAGCGATTCCGATTCTGTCCGATCGCTCATCTTCTGTTCCGCCATACTCTGGAGACTTTTAGCTTCCGGGGGCATGGCATGGCACGTAAAAAAAAGAAAGCGAGAACGGAAATGTGCATCTATATTAATATCTTACGTATGAAATTCGAGCAGCGTCGCTCGAATCGCACTATCGCAGCAGCGCTCGGCATAGGCTGTACTACCGTGCACGATATCCTCGGCCGATTCACGGTAGCTAACCTGGTCTGGCCATTGCCGGCGGAACTGTCCCCCGTCGACCTCGACCGCCTGCTCTATCCCGGCAAATCCGGAAAAGTTATCAATACCTTACCCAGCTGGCTTGATATCGATACCGAGTTAAGCCGCAAGGGCATGACCAAGCAGCTGCTCTGGATGGAATATCAGTCCGCCGTGGGCGGTGATGCCCTCGGTTACTCACAGTTTTGTGCACTGTTCCGTGACTGGAAAAAGAAGCAGCGGCGTTCTATGCGCATGGAGCACAAGGCTGGCGAAAAGCTCTTCATCGACTTCTGTGGCCCCACCGTACCTATCGTCAACCCTGCGACCAGTAGCGTACGCCAGGTCGCTATCTTCGTCGCTGCCATGGGCGTGTCAGGCTATGCGTATATCGAAGCCTGCGAAGGCCAGGACATGGCATCGTGGCTCAACGCCAATAGCCGCTGTCTGCACTTCATGGGTGGGGTTCCGGAGCTGATGATACCTGATAATCTGCGCAGCGCTGTCAGCACCCCTGACCGCTATGAGCCGGTCATAAACCAGAGCTACCAGGCGCTGGCAAATCACTATGAGACAGTGGTGCTACCGGCGCGCCCGAGAAAACCGAAAGACAAGGCGAAGGCAGAATCAACTGTGCAGCTGGTAGAACGCTGGGTTTTGGCCCGGTTGCGTAAACGTAGGTTCTACTCGCTGGCCGAACTCAACCAGGTGATACGAGAACTCAATCATGAGTTGAATCTGCGCCCGATGCGTCATTACGGCGGACAAAGTCGCCTTGAACGCTTCGAGCAGCTGGACAAACCGGCTCTTGGGCCTCTACCGCCCACACAATGGGAATACAGTGAGTATCTCGTTGCCCGAGTGGGACCTGATTACCACATAGACTACGGCAAAAACTGGTACTCGGTGCCGCATCCGCTGGTTGGCGAGCGCGTTGACGTCATCGCCACCCAACGGCTGGTGCAAATCCACCATAAGGGCGTCTGCGTGGCTACGCACCCTCGCAGCGATAACTCCTATAGGCACACGACTCAGGCGGCGCACATGCCGGCTAACCATAAGGGGCAGAGTCAGTGGACGCCGGAAAGGCTGTGCAGTTGGGCGCTGTCGGTGGGTGTGTGCACACTGAAAGTGGTCGAGTCCATCCAAAAGAGCAAAGCCCATCCGGAGCAGGCTTACCGCTCCGTGCTGGGGCTACTCAATCTGCAACGGCGCTATGAGACGACGCGACAGGAAAAGGCCTGCGCGCTGGCGTTGGAGAAAGGGTGCATTAACCGCTCTTTCATAGCCAACGTATTGAAACACGGTCGTGAAAGTGAGGTCACCCAGGACGGAGCCGGCGTATCAATGCTGGTTCACGAAAACCTCCGAGGTCCGGATAGTTATCACTAAGGAGAATAAATATGGATACACTGTTAATGGCTCTGCGAGAGCTGAAGTTGTCGGCAATGGTCCAGGCGTTGGAGACGCAACGCGAACTCCCGGGGAGTTATGGGGAACTGGGGTTCGAGGAGCGGTTGTCGCTGATGGTAGAAGCGGAAAATTTGCATAGAAAAAACAACAACATATTCCGTCTTCGACGGCAATCGCAAATGCGCTTGCAGGCAAAACCGGAAGATATCCGCTATATCCCTAGCCGAGGAGTGACACCGGAACAGATGCGAGATCTGCTAGGGGGACAATATCTGAAATATCAGAAAAGCATACTCATCACGGGGCCGACAGGTACGGGCAAAACCTGGCTCAGTTGTGCGCTTAGTGAGCAGGCATGCCGGCAGCAATATAGCGTGCGTTACTGGCGAGTGGGTCGGTTGCTGGCCCATCTTCACCAGTGTCAGGTAGACGGGACCTATCTAAAACAGCTTAAGCAGTTAGAAAAAATAGAGTTACTGATCTTGGACGATGTGGGCCTAGAATCAATAAGTCCGATGCAGGCAACGATGCTGTTGGAGGTGATGGAAGATCGCTACGACAAAAGCAGCAGCATCCTGATCAGTCAACTGCCGGTGAAAAAATGGTATGGACTGATAGAAAACCCCACGACAGCTGACGCGTTACTCGATCGGTCAGTACACCCCAGCTATAGACTGGAACTTAAAGGCGAATCACTACGCAAAGAGCAAGGAGTAGCCAGCACAGGAAAAATAGACTAAACTCGAGTCAGAAGATGAGCGAACACGTGATCGAATATCACTGGAATGGGTGATCGGAAAATATCGGAATAACTGATCGGATGTCGCCGGAACAGCTGATCGGATACGTCGGAATCTGCAGCCCGCAGGGCGTTATTCGGCCCGGTATCGCGCGGGAGGGGCGCGAGCTCCTGATCGCGGCCAAAATCAGCCGGGCGTTTTTCACGAAACGCCGCGACGCCTTCCCGCGCATCTGCCGTCCCTTTGCAAACCGACGCGGCTAACTCATGGGCGACATCCAGCGCCGGCGGTTTAATCATGCGCATCAGCCGCTTTCCGACGGCGAGCGCCGCAGAGAAACGCGAGGTCAACCGCGCGCAGATTCCCCATTCCAGCGCCTGCTGCGCGGTAATTCACCCAACATGACGAGGTGATGCATTCTGCCGGCCCCCGCCAGGGTATACAGCCGCTGCGCGCCCAGCCAACCGGGAATGGCGCCGAGCGAGGCTTCGGGCAACCCAAGTTTGATCCCCTCGGCCGCATAGCGGAAATCACAGGCCAGCGCCAGTCCCAACCCTCCGCCGAGGGCATGGCCGGACATGACCGCAATGGTGGCAACGTCCATCTCCCGAATACGGCGAAAAACGCGATTGCCGGCGCGGATAAACAGGCTGCCCATTTTTTCAGGGTCAATATCCCCCCCCCACTCTTTGATATCCGCGTCGCTGCAAAAAAACGCTCGCTGGTTGAGGAAAAGACAATACACCGGATGTCATCCCTCGCCTCCAATTGGGCGAGGCCCGCATCCAGCGCGCGCAGCATGTCGAGGGTGAGTGCATTGTGCGTCGCGGATTTATTGAGCGTGAATCTGGCGATGCCCTGTTCGACCTCAAGCTCTATGTCATGATGTAGCGCCATAATCGTCCTCTTATTCGCATGTAACGAACTTGTTCGTTACTTAAGCTGGCATCCCTTTTTGTCGCTCTCAAGAGGCCAACGCCTTTCGCTAACCCCGGCATCGGAAAAAAGTTTCAATGTGGGATAGCGATCAAATTTTGCCAGCACGTTAGCCGTTCGAGCACGGCTTGCTAGCAGAAATAACGCCAGGGGGTTTAGGGGCGTTTTCCCCACAGTGACACCCTGCATTGGGCGAAGCGCAGGCGGGATATTCTTGTCCAAACGGTGCAAAACAACCGGAATTTAGCGTATAGTTTTCATTAAAATTGAATAAATAAGCTGAGCCTATGCAACAGAACCCGCCAAAAAAAAGCGTCCGCGCGATTCGGTGCAGACGAAAGCGCTGATCCTTGCGGCGGCGATGGATGAATTCGCCGGTCTTGGGCTGGGAGGGGCGCGCATCGACGGTATAGCGGCCAAGGCAGGCGTGAACAAGCGTCTGATCTATGAATATTTCAGGGTCTTCCCCTGTTGTGGTGGCTCAATCGACAGTTCTGCATTTTTACTTTACTTATTCTTTTGGCTGGAACTTGGACTTCTATATGGATGACAAACGTATTTACGTTTAAAGGAATAACGTTCATGTCATGCTTAAAAAAATATGCATATACCCCATTTATCTTACTGCTTCATGGTATTGCAGCATCGGCCTCACCAAATATGATGTATGACACTGATAATAAAGACTATTCACTGTCACCAGAGGTAACGCCAAAATTATCTTGGGAGAAAAGTGAGTCTCAAGTTGATAAAACTCAATATTGTCTTACCCCTAGCGATCCGGGATGCAGCAATATGTGGCAAAAGGAAAAAGAAAAGGAGAATGACGAGCGAATACAACATCACCAGCAAAAAAAATTTTATAACTCCCTTAAATGATTGCTCAAAAATTCATATTTAGTTTCCCATAGTGGAACATTACGCCCAGCTTGAAACGTTCTTTGTTCCTGAAGCCCCGTGACTTGATCCTGAGCAGCCGTATTTTGCTGTTCAGGGACTCCGCATTCCCATTTGATACCCGGTTTTTCATTGCATTCAGAATGCCGTAAAGGCGTTTTGCCACCATGCGGGCAATGCTGGCCATGAGCGGTATGCCGGTGTCTTTAGCCATCGCCATCCATTCCTGCCACAGCTTACGGCTATGATTGTCATAGCGGCGGTGCCACAGATCGCGAGCAAGCTCTTTCATTACCCAGCACTGGCTCGTTTGGGGTAACACCAGCCGGGCAACTTCTAACCTCTCTGCCCGGCACCCGAGGCGATTTTGTTTGCTGTAAAACCATAGATAGCGTGAGCGGTGGGCGTCTTTCCTGTCTGACGACGGGATCTGTTTCATCTCAGCCTGACGGGTTTTATCAACGACGGCGCACAACATTTTTGCCACATGGAAGTGATCGAAAGCGATTTTATCGACGGCATTGGGGAGATGGATGCGGGCTGCATTGATATAGGCCATGTTCATGTCCATAGACAGCGTTTTTATCTCATCAAGCTGGTGATCTCTCAGGCTGCGCAGATAACTGGCAAGGCTTTCTACACCGCGGTTGTCGGTCAGTTGCAAAGCGCGTCCCTGCCTGTCAGAGATAACGGTGACGTACTGGTGTCCTTTTTTGAACCCGACTTCATCCACGCAGAGGTGACGGGCGGATAAGGGTTGTTTTATCCGGGCCAAGCCTCGTTTGACTGCGCGCATCATGATGCCGTCAACGGCATTCCAACTGAGTTTGAGCTGCTTTCTGACAGCATCCACGGTGCTGACTTTCAGCCATGAAAGAACAAAGGCTTCGAACAACAAGGTGTAGCGGCTGCCTGACCCTGCCCAGGGAACAGGCAGTGTCTGGCAACCGTGCTCGGGGCAGTCAACACGGGGGACATTAGCCTCAACCAGCGTGGTGAACTGACAGGTATCGAGGTGACGCCATTTACGACGCCGGTGATCATGTATGGAGCAGGATTTACCGCAGGTTGGGCAGGCCAGTTGTGTGTGCTCGGCAATGCCGACAATTACCGTCACTGATCCAGATTTTTCATCAAGAGAAAGGGATTGTACCTGCCACGGTGCGGACAGGTTAAGGATGAGCCTGTTTAGAAATTTGTGTATTTGCCTGATTTTGATATGTTCAATCCAACATCAAAAACAGGTTAATTTATGGACGAAAAACAGTTGCAGGATCTGGCTAACGAACTGGCCAAAAATCTCAAAACCCCTGAAAATCTCAGTCACTTCGATCGGCTGCTGAAAAAAATCAGCGTCGAAGCAGCTCTCAATGCCGAAATGACCCATCACCTCGGCTACGATAAAAATCAGCCTAAACCGGGGGCCAACGCCCGCAACGGCTATTCCACAAAAACCGTTACCACTGGCGATGGCCCGCTGGCACTGCGTACTCCGCGCGATCGTGACGGTTCCTTTGAACCGCAACTGGTGAAGAAGAACCAGACCCGGATTACCGGGATGGATAACCAGATTTTATCGTTGTACGCCAAAGGGATGACTACCCGCGAGATCGCCGCCGCGTTCAAGAGCTGTATAACGCCGATGTCTCGCCGGCGCTGGTCTCAAAGTCACCGATGCGGTCATGGAGCAGGTTGTCGAATGGCAAACCGGCCTCTTGATGCAGTCTATCCCATTGTTTATCTTGACTGTATCGTTCTAAAAGTCCGGCAGGACAGCCGCATCATCAACAAATCTGTGTTCCTGGCGCTGGGCATCAACATCGAAGGCCAGAAAGAGTTGCTAGGTATGTGGCTGGCCGAAAATGAAGGCGCAAAGTTCTGGCTGAACGTGCTGACAGAGCTGAAAAACCGCGGCCTGAACGATATCCTTATCGCCTGCGTTGACGGCCTGAAAGGTTTCCCTGACGCTATTAACGCGGTGTATCCGGAGGCGCGGCTCCAGCTGTGTATCGTACATATGGTGCGCAACAGCCTGCGGTTCGTCTCCTGGAAGGACTACAAGGCCGTCACCCGCGACCTGAAAGCTATCTATCAGGCCCCTACGGAAGAAGCCGGCTTGCAGGCGCTGGAAGCGTTCTCCAGTGCCTGGGACATCCGCTACCCGCAAATAAGTCGAAGCTGGCAGGCAAACTGGGCCAATCTGGCCACGTTCTTTGCCTACCCAACGGACATTCGCAAGGTGATCTACACGACCAACGCCATCGAGTCGTTAAACAGCGTGATCCGGCATGCCATCAAAAAGCGCAAGGTGTTCCCGACGGATGACGCAGTGAAAAAGGTGGTGTGGCTGGCAATCCAGGCGGCGTCACAGAAATGGACAATGCCTTTGAGGGACTGGCGCATTGCAATGAACCGCTTTATTATCGAGTTCGGTGAACGCCTGGACGGTCACTTCTGAGAAAAGGCATTTACACAGAATCGTGTACAGGGTCTTTAAACTCCCTTTTTTCTTGCGGTTAGATTCTGCCATCTCTTGATAAATTGAATCCGTTGCACGGGGTAACCGCCTTCCTGCTGAACGATGGTGTTCCAGCCTCTCTCTGAAATAAGATCGCAGGTCTTCCGGTTGCTCGATCTCAACTTGTGACGGCCTTACAGAGACATATTCATGCGTTCTTTGTAAGCAACAGCAGCGGCGGTCAAATCAACATTCACCTTATCCATCTCCTCTTTGGGTAGAATCACTAAATTAAATGATTTTGTTTTTTTCATTGGTGCGCCTGCATCATCACAAATTCAATAAACGCTTCTATCTTGGCTTTATCCTCATTCGATAATGCGGCATAGCGGGAGCGGTCATAATTGATGACCGTTGGGTCTTTATGCTGCAGCAGGAGTTCATAGCCACGCCGCCCGAAAGCTTTGGCGATTGCTTCCAAATTATTCAGAGTGATATTGCCTTCTCGGTTTAGGACACGGTTAATGGTCGTCTGCCCAACCCCCGCTGCTTTGGCTATTTTCGTCTGGCTGGGAAGCTCACGGCTGCTGCTCATCCACAACTCAAGATTGCGAGCAACAACAGCACCAACCTCGGTTTCTCCAGCTCCGGGTTCATCACCTGCAGCTATAGCGAGAAAGTGATCACGGTCAAGCCAGTGGAGCGGTTTATTCGCAACTTTTTCCAGCTTACGTGCAATCGCATCCCCTATGTTCTTGTGATTCTTGTCAGTCTCAGGTTTCAACCACCGACTAATCAAATTAGGTGTTATGCCCATCTTTTCGGCCAGCCGGATCTGCCGGTTATCAAAGTCTTTGCCGATGATGTCCCGAAGGTTCTCTCGGCGAATATCATGGATACTTTTCATGTTTGTACTCTTTTGAATGTTGCTTTAGTTGAGTGCATTTAAAACAAAATTACCCTATCGGTAAACAAACCAATAAGGTAATAAACCTTTACTATCCACACCATTTAGGTAATCATCATGCGATTAAGATGGATTTATATGGTGGTTTTATGAACGAATTTAACTTCAAAAAATTCTGGCTATCTCTTAGCTTTGAGGAAAGAAAAACGCTAGCCAATGAGGCGGGAACAACAGCAAATTACATCATGACGCACGTTCAGCGCAGAGAGAAAATACCCGGAATAGTCCTTATGTGCAGGCTTTTTGAAGCATGTGAACGTCTAAATCCCGGACTTGAAAAAGGGCAGTTTCTCGCGTTCTTTTACTGATGTTGATCACCTTTTCCACAGGCCGCTTATGCGGCCTTTTTTGTGTCTGCAATGTATAAGGTAATATTTATTTTTTTTCGGTTGATCTTTTCGCATTGGCGTGCAAAATAGTCGTAATCCTAAATCATGCAGTGAGGCTAAACAGTGAAAATCATTACCCGCGTCGAGGCAGCAAAGCTTGGTTTGTCGCGTTACTACACAGGAAAGCCTTGTTTACATGGACACCATAGCGAGCGCTGGACTTATAACGGCCATTGCGTGGCTTGCACAATAGAAAGCAACAAACGGCGACGAGCAGAAATCAGGGAAATGATGAAGGCTGCCCAGGGGGTGAGCTGATGGCTCACATATGAACAGTAAAGCCTGATTTTTGGACAGATGAAAAAGTCGTCGAATGTTCATTCGAGGCCCGTCTTTTGTTTATTGGGCTTTTTAACTTCGCTGATGACAACGGGAACATGGTTAACTCACATCGCCGGATTAAAATGCAAATTTTTCCGGCTGATGTCATCGATTATAAACCACTGATCGACGAACTGATAAAACATGGATTAGTTATTTCTTATAAATTTAATGGGATTAACTATCTGAATATAAAAGGTTTCAAGAAACATCAGTACATAAAAAAACCATCTAAAACGACCCTGTACACGATTCTGTGTAAATGCCTTTTCTCAGAAGTGACCGTCCAGGCGGTCACCGAACTCGATAATAAAGCGGCTCATTGCCATGCGCCAATCCCTCAAAGGCATTGTCCATTTCTGTGAGGCCGCCTGTATCGCCAGCCACACCACCTTTTTCACTGCGTCGTCGGTCGGGAACACCTTGCGCTTTTTGATGGCATGCCGGATCACGCTGTTTAACGACTCGATGGCGTTGGTCGTGTAGATCACCTTGCGGATGTCCGTTGGGTAGGCAAAGAACGTGGCCAGATTGGCCCAGTTTGCCTGCCAGCTTCGACTTATTTGCGGGTAGCGGATGTCCCAGGCACTGGAGAACGCTTCCAGCGCCTGCAAGCCGGCTTCTTCCGTAGGGGCCTGATAGATAGCTTTCAGGTCGCGGGTGACGGCCTTGTAGTCCTTCCAGGAGACGAACCGCAGGCTGTTGCGCACCATATGCACGATACACAGCTGGAGCCGCGCCTCCGGATACACCGCGTTAATAGCGTCAGGGGAACCTTTCAGCCCGTCTACGCAGGCGATAAGGATATCGTTCAGGCCGCGGTTTTTCAGCTCTGTCAACACGTTCAGCCAGAACTTTGCGCCTTCATTTTCGGCCAGCCACATACCTAGCAACTCTTTCTGGCCTTCGATGTTGATGCCCAGCGCCAGGAACACAGATTTGTTGATGATGCGGCTGTCCTGCCGGACTTTTAGAACGATACAGTCAAGATAAACAATGGGATAGACTGCATCCAGAGGCCGGTTTTGCCATTCGACAACCTGCTCCATGACCGCATCGGTGACCTTTAAGACCAGCGCCGGCGAGACATCGACGTCATACAGCTCTTTGAACGCGGCGGCGATCTCGCGGGTGGTCATCCCTTTGGCGTACAACGATAAAATCTGGTTATCCATCCCGGTAATCCGGGTCTGGTTCTTCTTCACCAGTTGCGGTTCAAAGGAACCGTCACGATCGCGCGGGGTACGCAGCGCCAGCGGGCCATCGCCAGTGGTAACGGTTTTTGTGGAATAGCCGTTGCGGGCGTTGGTCCCCGGTTTAGGCTGATTTTTATCGTAGCCGAGGTGATGGGTCATTTCGGCATTGAGAGCTGCTTCGACGCTGATTTTTTTCAGCAGCCGATCGAAGTGACTGAGATCTTCAGGGGTTTTGAGATTTTTGGCCAGTTCGTTAGCCAGAGCCTGCAACTGTTTTTCGTCCATAAATTAACCTGTTTTTGATGTTGGATTGAACATATCAAAATCAGGCAAATACACAAATTTCTAAACAGGCTCGCTGTATACTAGTGGCGCTGAGAAATTTCCTTGGCGCCACCCTGTATTCTACTGGATTGTATGCGCTGCTCGTCGAGCAATGTATCAGCGCTGTCTGAACGAAGCTGAAGTCGAAAAGTACGCAGCGAAGAAGCTAGACGAGTGGTCGGAAAGGTAGCCGATGGTGAATCTATCCCTGAACCGATCAAGGGGATTGATGTTAAACCCGATCTTAAATCGGAGACGATGGAGACAACGAAGCATCAGGGGGCTACAAACGTAGATACATGCCCAATGCAGCAATGCTTGGCTCGGTAACGCCAGCCCAATGGCTTTACGCCGAGTACAAACGGAAAAAAGCTGCTGAAATAGCAACGCCTCGGGCGGATACGGATTTTTGATAGCCAAAGTCCGAACTGAGCGGGACATGGTGAGCATATCTCGATGCAACCCAAGTCACCCTATATCATCAATAATGTAAGCCAATAGAGAGCCGTATAGAGCGTTTTAGGACATATGCGATTTGTGAGAGCAATCGCCATTTTTTATTTGATATTAGTTACCAATTGGTAAATACTATTTAATTTGGTAACTATTTGGAGAAGATCGCTTGCAACGTAAACATCCGCATTCTTTTGCCACTAGGACGCTTAAAAGCAGGGCTAATGAACAAGACCGAAGAGGCGTACAGTCGATACCTAGAGATCAAAAAATCAGCAGGATTGCTTGTCTGGTTCAAGTTTGAAGGAGTAAAGCTGCGTCTGGCCGACAACACATTCTACACGCCTGATTTTGTCGTGATGAACAGCGATGGCACTATGGAAATGCACGAGATTAAAGGATTCTGGACCGATGACGCTAGGGTCAAAATCAAAGTCGCTGCTGACATGTACCCATTCAAATTTTTGGCCATCAAGGCTCAGAGCAAAAAAGCTGGCGGGGGCTGGCAAATCGAAGAGTTTTAATTATGTCAAATGGTGAATAATTTCTTGTTTTTCCTCATGCCTGGTGAGTTCAATAAATCTGCAGGATATGGCGACATGAGAGACATTAAGTATGTGTTAGAAAGCTGGGGAGCATGGGTAGTCAACTCGAGTGATAATTCCATAGCCAAGTCTTTGTCAGGCCTGATCCCGCACAAAATTAAGTCCAGAAAACGATGTTCAGATGATGACGGTATATGTATTTCTAATTGCATGACATCACTTCATGAGAAAAATCCTGAAGCGTATGATTTGTTATCGCTTTGTTGAATAAATTCGAAATTTGTGACGACTTCCTCCCTATCAGGGCGATTGTTACATGATGCGGACGCTGTTTGGCATTCCTAACAGCGTGATCCGGTTAAGCGCTTTGACCATTGCCATAGCCTCACCTACCTGCGCGTCATAGTCATGCAGACTCAGATAACCACCCAGAAGTGTTTTAAACCGGAACATGGCCGTTTCAGCCAGTGAACGCCGGTGATAACCTACTTTGAGCTTGTTTAGAAATTTGTGTATTTGCCTGATTTTGATATGTTCAATCCAACATCAAAAACAGGTTAATTTATGGACGAAAAACAGTTGCAGGCTCTGGCTAACGAACTGGCCAAAAATCTCAAAACCCCTGAAAATCTCAGTCACTTCGATCGGCTGCTGAAAAAAATCAGCGTGGAAGCAGCTCTCAATGCCGAAATGACCCATCACCTCGGCTACGATAAAAATCAGCCTAAACCGGGGACCAACGCCCGCAACGGCTATTCCACAAAAACCGTTACCACTGGCGAGATGGCCCGCTGGCGCTGCGTACTCCGCGCGATCGTGACGGTTCCTTTGAACCGCAACTGGTGAAGAAGAACCAGACCCGGATTACCGGGATGGATAACCAGATTTTATCGTTGTACGCCAAAGGGATGACCACCCGCGAGATCGCCGCCGCGTTCAAAGAGCTGTATGACGCCGATGTCTCGCCGGCGCTGGTCTCAAAGGTCACCGATGCGGTCATGGAGCAGGTTGTCGAATGGCAAAACCGGCCTCTGGATCCAGTCTATCCCATTGTTTATCTTGACTGTATCGTTCTAAAAGTCCAGCAGGACAGCCGCATCATCAACAAATCTGTGTTTCTGGCGCTGGGCATCAACATCGAAGGCCAGAAAGAGTTGCTAGGTATGTAGCTGGCCGAAAATGAAGGCGCAAAGTTCTGGCTGAACGTGCTGACAGAGCTGAAAAACCGCGGCCTGAACGATATCCTTATCGCCTGCGTAGACGGGCTGAAAGGTTTCCCTGACGCTATTAACGCGGTGTATCCGGAGGCGCGGCTCCAGCTGTGTATCGTGCATATGGTGCGCAACAGCCTGCGGTTCGTCTCCTGGAGGGACTACAAGGCCGTCACCCGCGACCTGAAAGCTATCTATCAGGCCCCTACGGAAGAAGCCGGCTTGCAGGCGCTGGAAGCGTTCTCCAGTGCCTGGGACATCCGCTACCCGCAAATAAGTCGAAGCTGGCAGGCAAACTGGGCCAATCTGGCCACGTTCTTTGCCTACCCAGCGGACATCCGCAAGGTGATCTACACGACCAACGCCATCGAGTCGTTAAACAGCATGATCTGGCATGCCATCAAAAAGCGCAAGGTGTTCCCGACCGACGACGCAGTGAAAAAGGTGGTGTGGCTGGCGATACAGGTGGCCTCACAGAAATGGACAATGCCTTTGAGGGACTGGCGCATGGCAATGAGCCGCTTTATTATCGAGTTCGGTGACCGCCTGGACGGTCACTTCTGAGAAAAGGCATTTACACAGAATCGTGTACAGGGTCGAAAACCTGCATAAAGCCATTCATGTCAAACGATCTACACGTTTTGCCCTGCTGCACGTGAATTTTGTCGGCAGGATCAAACGCATCCTGGATCGCGGCGTGGCGGCCGGCGTCTTTCGCGCGGGCGTGGATCCTGGGCAGCTGTATATTACGATGGCGTCGGTAGGGTATTATTATTTGAACAATCGCTATACTCTCGAAGTCATATATGACCAGAATTTCGTTTCAGACGACGCCCTCGACGCGCGCTTTGCCTTTAACGTCGATACCATTTTGCGTCTTCTCAAGCCCTGACACAGGCGATTGGCGCAAGCGGCTTGGCCCGCGCTCACCTCGCGAAGGCGTCACGGCAACCTCAACCCGCCCCCCGCTGTAGCGCAGCCCGTCGGGCGCAAAAGCCAAAAGCCCGGAAGACGGCCATCACGGCCTGTCACCAGGTAGGCGCCTGCCCTTTCGCGTCAGCGAAGGGGCGCACCCCTGAGCGATCGGCGGCCCATGCCACCAAGGAGATCGGCGCCCGCCGCTGCCGCCGGCGGCGTGAAAAGCCGGGCTGCCCGTCGATGCCATCAATCGCCCCGGTCGAGCGCCTCAATCGCGCCGATGGGCGCGAGGCATCCCCCTAAGGCGACGCCACGAATAGTACTTGCGGAATGATTCATGTTACTTATATAATTAAATAATTATCATTTACTTTTATGTCCAAGCGTTATGTCGCCGGGCGCGACGGTCTGTCATGGGTTAGCCGACAGGCACAGCCCGCCGCCGTGACGGCGAGCGCCGGATTACCGCCATCGTCATGATATATCACACACATTTTGCCAGGACGCGCACGCTGCGCCCGCGAATCAGATAGAGCCTATGCCTAACGCAAACCCACCATCACACGCTCATTTTAGCCTGCGCGGGCTTAGCTTTGCCGTGCCCGGCCGTATGCTGCTGCATCCGCTAGATTTCTCCTTTCCGCCCGGCCAGGTGTGCGGTCTGATTGGCCATAACGGCTCCGGTAAATCGACGCTTTTGAAGATCCTCGGCCGTCATCAACCGGCCAGCGGCGGCGAAGCGCGGCTCAATGACCGGCCGCTGGCGGAATGGGACAGTAAGGCATTCGCCCGGCAGGTGGCCTATTTGCCGCAGCAATTGCCCGCCGCGGAAGGCATGACGGTGCGGGAGCTGGTGGCGCTGGGGCGCTACCCGTGGCATGGCGCCCTTGGCCGTTTTAGCATCGCCGATCGCGAGCATGTGCAGGAGGCTATCGAACTGGTGGGGCTGGACGCTTTCGCCGATCGGTTGGTGGACAGTTTGTCCGGCGGCGAGCGGCAGCGCGCCTGGCTGGCGATGACGATGGCGCAGGACAGCCGTTGCCTGCTGCTGGACGAGCCGACCTCGGCGCTGGATATTGCGCACCAGGTGGAAGTGTTGGCGCTGGTGCAGCGGCTGAGTCGCCAGCGTGGCCTCACCGTGATTGCCGTCCTGCACGATATCAATATGGCGGCGGGCTACTGCGACCACCTGGCGGCGTTGCGCGAAGGCCGGCTGATTGCCAAGGGATCGCCGTCGCAGCTGATGTGCGGCGAGGTACTGGAGCGTATTTACGGGATTCCCATGGGCATTCTGCCCCATCCCGGCGGCGGTGCGCCGGTGAGCTTTGTCTACTGATGGCCCACCTCTTATCTACCCCCTGTCTCCCACGCAGGCGGTTATTGAGCGCGATACTGCTGGCGCGATAAGCCCTGGCCACGCCGTTGCCGGCCGCGCCGCGCATCGTGGCGGTCGAATGGCTGCCGGCCGAGCTGTTATTCGCCCTGGGCATTACCCCTATTGCGGTGGCGGATATCGTCTCTTATCGCCAGTGGGTGCAACAGCCGGTGCCGCCGCCGGAGGTGATTGATGTCGGGGAGCGCGTGACGCCCAATCTGGAGTTGATAGCGGCATTGCAGCCGGACATGATCCTCTATTCCGCCGGCTACGGTCCGCGTGCGGCGCAGCTGAAGGCCGTCGCGCCCGCGATGGGATTCGCCTACACCGATGCCGCGGGAAAACCGCTGGATATGGCGCGCGTCTCCATTATGGCGCTGGCGCGAAGGCTCGATCGCGAGGCCGTCGGTAGGGCGCATTTAGCCTGATTCGACCGGCAACTGGCGCAGGCGGCGCCGACGTTGGCATCTTATCGGCGGCAGCCGCTATTGGTCTTCTCGGTGATGGATGAGTGCCACGCGCTGGTGGTCGGGCGTAATCACCTGTTCCAGCAGGTGCTGGATCAACTGGGCATCGACAATTTATGGCAGGGTGAGACCAATTTCTGGGGCACCGCGGTAGTGGGTATCGAGAAGTTAATCGCGTTAGCGCCGGGCCGCGCCATTTTACTCGAGCAGGACGACGGCGCTTTGCGTCGGCGCATAAGCAAAACGCCGCTGTGGCAGGCCATTCCCTTTGTGCGGCAGCAGAGTTGGCGGCCGGCGCCGGCGATTTGGTATTACGGCGCCACCTTGGCGGCACTGCGTTTTTGCCGGTTGCTTGAGCAATTGGAAGGGGAGTGGTCATGAAAACCGAGGTGAATATCGCCGTGCCTTCCCGCCGCAGCGTGGGTAAACGGGGAACGGCTTATGTGCTGCTGGGGCTTTTCGCGCTGGTGGCGCGCGCTTTGGTTCCCGGATGCGGCCGATGTGACGCAGCTGATTTTTCACTACAGCTTGATGCCGAGGCTGGCGGTGGCGCTGTTGGTGGGGGGCGGACTGGGGTTGGCCGGCGTCCTGTTTCAGCAAGTATTGCGCAATCCGCTGGCGGAGCCGTCGACACTGGGGGTGGCCAGCGGCGCGCAATTAGGCGTCACGGTGGCGACTCTGTGGCTGCTGCCTGGCGGCGAAACCACGCGGCAGTTGGCGGCGCTATTGGGTGCGCATGCTGGGCTTCCATAAACTGGTGGCGCAGGGGCTGATGGCCTCGGCGATCGGCGGCCTGCTGATGATGTTCGCCGACTGGTGCGGGCGCATGGTGATGTTCCCCAATCAAATTCCCGTCGGATTGCAGGCGACCTTTATCGGCGCGCCGTATTTCATCTGGCTGCTGCGCCGCCAGGGGCGGTAACGCGGTGGTGACGATCTCCGCCGCGTTGTGACGATATCGCTAGCGCGGCGTCGACAGGGAGAGCCGCGCCGGGAAAGAGGCGCCCCGCGTTTGGGGCGGTGTTGCTTCCGGCCACGGCCGCAGGGGAGAGCGGCGGAAAAACCGCGCAAGCCTGGCCCGCGCGGCAAACCGGTTACAACTGGGCGAAACTCTGTGCGGCGGCCTCCAGCGTGAGGCGAATCTCGGCGTCACCGTGCGCCAGCGACATAAAGCCGGCTTCATACGCCGACGGCGCCAGATAAATCCCCGCCGACAGCATGGCGTGGAAGAACCGCTTGAAACGTTCCTCGTCGCACGTCTGTACGTCCTGGAAGCAGGTAACGCACGGCAAATCGGTGAAAAACAGACCGAACATGCCGCCGACGCGGTTGACCACCAACGGCACGCCCGCCGATTCCGCCGCCGACAGTAGCCCCTGCGCCAGACGCTCTGTCTGCTGCGTTAACTGTTGATGTACGCCCGGCCGGGCGACCTCGCGCAGGCAGGCATAACCGGCCGCCATGGCGACCGGATTGCCCGACAGAGTGCCTGCCTGATAGACCGGTCCCGTCGGCGCCAGCGCCGCCATCACCTCCCGACGGCCGCCAAAGGCGCCGACCGGCATGCCGCCGCCGATGATTTTGCCCAGACAAGTCAAATCCGGTTTCACATCGTAATAGGCCTGCGCGCCGCCCAGCGCCACGCGAAAACCGGTCATCACCTCATCGATAATCAACAGCGCGCCAAACTCGTCGCACAGCGCGCGCAGACCGGACAAAAACCCGGGCAGCGGCGGAACGCAGTTCATATTCCCCGCCACCGGTTCGACGATGATGCAGGCGATATCGCGGGGATAAAGCGTGAATGCCTCGCGCACCGACTGCAAATCGTTATAGCTGCAGGTGAGGGTATATTTGGCGAAATCGGCCGGTACGCCGGGAGAACTGGGCTGCCCCAGGGTGAGCGCGCCGGATCCGGCCTTGACCAGCAGCCCGTCCGCGTGGCCGTGATAGCAACCCTCAAATTTAATCACCCGATCGCGGCCGGTATAGCCGCGCGCCAGCCGGATGGCGCTCATGGTGGCTTCGGTGCCGGAGTTGACCATGCGCACGCTCTCGATAGACGGCACCAGCTCGGTCACCAGCCGCGCCATTTTCACTTCGATTTCGGTGGGTGCGCCGAAGCTAAGGCCGCGCTGTACGGCGTCCAGCACCGCCTGGCGGACCGCCGGATGGTTATGGCCCAGCACCATGGGGCCCCAAGAGCCGACATAGTCGATATAGCTGTTACCGTCGGCGTCGGTGATGCGGGCGCCGTCGGCGCTGGCGATAAACCGCGGCGTACCACCAACGCCATTGAATGCACGCACCGGTGAATTGACCCCGCCGGGGATCAGCTGTTGCGCCTCGGCGTACAAACTTGCGGAATGACTCATCAATCGGCTCCTGAATGGCAAAATAAACCTAATCCCTGTAGTGTAATCAACTGGCGGGCATTGTGAAATCATCCTCTTGACGCGCGCCTGCAGATTCCGACGTATCCGATCAGCTGTTCCGGCGACATCCGATCAGTTATTCCGATATTTTCCGATCACCCATTCCAGTGATATTCGTTCACGTGTTCGCTCATCTTCTGACTCGGGTTCAGTCTATTTTTCCTGTGCTGGCTACTCCTTGCTCTTTGCGTAGTGATTCGCCTTTAAGTTCCAGTCTATAGCTGGGGTGTACTAACCGATCGAGTAACGCGTCAGCTGTCGTGGGGTTTTCTATCAGTCCATACCATTTTTTCACCGGCAGTTGACTGATCAGGATGCTGCTGCTTTTGTCGTAGCGATCTTCCATCACCTCCAACAGCATCGTTGCCTGCATCGGACTTATTGATTCTAGGCCCACGTCGTCCAAGATTCAGTAACTCTATTTTTTCTAACTGCTTAAGCTGTTTTAGATAGGTCCCGTCTACCTGACACTGGTGAAGATGGGCCAGCAACCGACCCACTCGCCAGTAACACACGCTATATTGCTGCCGGCATGCCTGCTCACCAAGCGCACAACTGAGCCAGGTTTTGCCCGTACCTGTTGGCCCCGTGATGAGTATGCTTTTCTGATATTTCAGATATTGTCCCCCTAGCAGATCTCGCATCTGTTCCGGTGTCACTCCTCGGCTAGGGATATAGCGGATATCTTCCGGTTTTGCCTGCAAGCGCATTTGCGATTGCCGTCGCATACGGCATATATGGTTGTTTTTTCTATGAAAATTTTCCGCTTCTACCATCAGCGACAACCGCTCCTCGAACCCCAGCTCCCCATAACTCCCCGGGAGTTCGCGTTGCGTCTCCAACGCCTGGACCATTGCCGACAACTTCAGCTCTCGCAGAGCCATTAACAGTGTATCCATATTTATTCTCCTTAGTGATAACTGTCCGGACCTCGGAGGTTTTCGTGAACCAGCATTGATACGCCGGCTCCGTCCTGGGTGACCTCACTTTCACGACCGTGTTTCAATACGTTGGCTATGAAAGAGCGGTTAATGCACCCTTTCTCCAACGCCAGCGCGCAGGCCTTCTCCAGTCGCGTCGTCTCATAGCGCCGTTGCAGATTGAGTAGCCCCAGCACGGAGCGGTAAGCCTGCTCCGGATGGGCTTTGCTCTTTTGGATGGACTCGACCACTTTCAGTGTGCACACACCCACCGACAGCGCCCAACTGCACAGCCTTTCCGGCGTCCACTGACTCTGCCCCTTATGGTTAGCCGGCATGTGCGCCGCCTGAGTCGTGTGCCTATAGGCGTTATCGCTGCGAGGGTACGTAGCCACGCAGACGCCCTTATGGTGGATTTGCACCAGCCGTTGGGTGGCGATGACGTCAACGCGCTCGCCAACCAGCGGATGCGGCACCGAGTACCAGTTTTTGCCGTAGTCTATGTGGTAATCAGGTCCCACTCGGGCAACGAGATACTCACTGTATTCCCATTGTGTGGGCGGTAGAGGCCCAAGAGCCGGTTTGTCCAGCTGCTCGAAGCGTTCAAGGCGACTTTGTCCGCCGTAATGACGCATCGGGCGCAAATTCAACTCATGATTGAGTTCTCGTATCACCTGGTTGAGTTCGGCCAGCGAGTAGAACCTACGTTTACGCAACCGGGCCAAAACCCAGCGTTCTACCAGCTGCACAGTTGATTCTGCCTTCGCCTTGTCTTTCGGTTTTCTCGGGCGCGCCGGTAGCACCACTGTCTCATAGTGATTTGCCAGCGCCTGGTAGCTCTGGTTTATGACCGGCTCATAGCGGTCAGGGGTGCTGACAGCGCTGCGCAGATTATCAGGTATCATCAGCTCCGGAACCCCACCCATGAAGTGCAGGCAGCGGCTATTGGCGTTGAGCCACGATGCCATGTCCTGGCCTTCGCAGGCTTCGATATACGCATAGCCTGACACGCCCATGGCAGCGACGAAGATAGCGACCTGGCGTACGCTACCGGTCGCAGGGTTGACGATAGGTACGGTGGGGCCACAGAAGTCGATGAAGAGCTTTTCGCCAGCCTTGTGCTCCATGCGCATAGAACGCCGCTGCTTCTTTTTCCAGTCACGGAACAGTGCACAAAACTGTGAGTAACCGAGGGCATCACCGCCCACGGCGGACTGATATTCCATCCAGAGCAGCTGCTTGGTCATGCCCTTGCGGCTTAACTCGGTATCGATATCAAGCCAGCTGGGTAAGGTATTGATAACTTTTCCGGATTTGCCGGGATAGAGCAGGCGGTCGAGGTCGACGGGGGACAGTTCCGCCGGCAATGGCCAGACCAGGTTAGCTACCGTGAATCGGCCGAGGATATCGTGCACGGTAGTACAGCCTATGCCGAGCGCTGCTGCGATAGTGCGATTCGAGCGACGCTGCTCGAATTTCATACGTAAGACATTAATATAGATGCACATTTCCGTTCTCGCTTTCTTCTTTTTACGTGCCATGCCCCCGGAAGCTAAAAGTCTCCAGAGTATGGCGGAACAGAAGATGAGCGATCGGACAGAATTGGAATCAGTGATCGGATGAAATCAGAATTAGTGATCGGGTGAAATCGGAATCAGTGATCGGATGTGACCGGAACCAGCAGCGCCCGCGCAACGGGGTATTTAAGCGACGCCGGCGACAGCGCCGTTCGGGTCACTCAAACTGACGTGGTGGACTTACAGGCAATTTATCTTTATGGCAAAAACAACTCCTTCCTACACCTCGGTACCGCGGGAGCGGCAGGCGCGCCGGCATATGTTTCGCAAACTTCTCTATCGCGATAAGACGCCGGTGCTGATCCTGTTCATGGCCGCTTTAGTGGGCGTGTTTGCCGGGCTCGTGGGCGTGCTGTTCGAGAAAGCGGTCAATGGCGTACAGGCTTTACGTATCGCAGCGCTGGCGGAGCTGGGGCAGCAGACCTGGCTGCTGGCGTCGGCGGCGTTTGTCCTCTCTGCGTTGCTGACGATGATGGGATACTTTCTGGTATGCCGTTACGCCCCGGAGGCCGGCGGTTCCGGCATTCCTGAGATTGAAGGCGCGCTGGAGGACCTGCGACCGGTGCGTTGGTGGCGGGTTATTCCGGTGAAGTTTATCGGCGGCATGGGGACGCTTGGCGCCGGCATGGTGCTGGGGCGGGAGGGGCCTACGGTGCAATTAGGGGGCAATCTTGGCCGTATGGTAGTGGATGTTTGCAGGCTGCGCGGCGCGGAAGCGCGCCACACGCTCCTGGCGACCGGGGCGGCGGCCGGATTGACCGCGGCGTTCAATGCGCCGTTGGCGGGGATTTTGTTCATCATTGAAGAGATGAGGCCGCAGTTTCGTTACAATTTGATCTCGATTAAAGCAGTGTTTATCGGCGTCATTATGGCCAGCATTGTGTTTCGGCTGTTCAACGGCGAGCGGACCGTTATCGCGGTGGGCAAATTGGCCTTCGCGCCGGTCAATACTTTGTGGCTTTATCTGCTACAGGGCGCTATTTTCGGCGCGGTGGGCGTCCTGTTCAATGCGCTTATTCTTGCGCGTACAGGCCGTTTTCTTACGCCTGCACGGCGGCGACTGGCGCAAAATCATCGCCATAGGCGGTCTGCTGGGGGGGGGGGGCGGTTGCGGCATCCTGACGCTGATAGGTCCGTTTGCGGCCGGCGGCGGCTTTAATCTGATCCCGCTGGCCGCCGCCGGGCATTACACGTTCAGCCTGCTGCTCTTCATCTTTTTGGCGCGCATGCTTACCACGCTGCTGTGCTTTTGTTCGGGCGCGCCAGGGGGCATCTTCGCGCCGATGCTGGCGTTAGGGACTTTGCTCGGCACGGCGTTCGGCGTCGGCGCCATGACCTTATTGCCGGAAGACGGTTTACAAGCCGGCACTTTTGCCATCGCCGGCATGGGGGCGCTGTTCGCCGTCTCGGTGCGCGCGCCCTTGACCGGCATCGTGCTGGTGCTGGAAATGACGGATAACTATCAACTGATTTTGCTGATGATTATCACCTGTCTGGGCGCAACCCTGGTGGCGCAATTTCTGGGCGGTAAGCCGCTGTACTCCTTCCTGTTGGCCCGCACGTTGCAGCGCCAGGAGCAGGAAAATCATGCCCAGCAAACGCACACGGAAATAAACGCGATTTCACCGATGCGCGATACTTGAACGTAAACGATGCCTAACGGATAATAGCCTTAACGATCGGGTTGACATGCCTTCAGCCTGACGATGGCCCGGGAGTAGAATTATGAGTGAGACGGCAGCATTGCCATTACAGTTTACCGATTCAGCGGCAAGCAAGGTCAAAAACCTTATCGCGGACGAAGATAATCCGAATCTGAAATTGCGGGTCTATATCATCGGCGGCGGCTGCAGCGGCTTCCAGTATGGTTTCACCTTTGACGATAAAGTGAACGAAGACGACTTCACCATCGAGAAACAGGCTGTAGCGCTGGTGGTCGACCCTATGAGCCTGCAATACCTGGTGGGCGGGTCGGTAGATTACAGCGAAGGGCTGGAAGGGTCGCGTTTTATCGTCACCAATCCCAACGCCAAAACCACCTGCGGTTGCGGGTCGTCATTCAGCATCTAGCGCGCCGCGCGTTTAGCCGGCAAGACCGCAACGCTACGCGTGCCGGTTTTTTATGCCCGCAAAATGGCCTAGGTCGGTTGCGGCGGCGCGGCGGTCCGCGCTAGTCGCGGTTATGAAATTCAAACACCGGCAGCTTCAGATGCCAGCGGATGGCCGCCAGCCGAATAAGCAGCGTCGTCGCCATTCCCAGCATGGCGGCGTGCTTGAGGGGGAAATGCCACTCGCTGTAGGTCACGGTATGCACAATACCGCCGGCGATGCAGGCGGTGGCGTAAATTTCGGTGCGCAGGACAAGCGGGATCTCCCGCGCCAGCACGTCCCGCAGCATGCCGCCGCCCACGCCGATAATTACCCCCATACACACCGCAATGAGCGGCACGGCGCCGCTGGCGAACGCTTTATTGACGCCGATACCGACAAACACCGCCAGTCCGATGGCATCAAGCACCGGCAGGATCCATTTCGGCGGCTGGCACGCCTGGCCGATGGTCAGGAGGGTGACGAAACAGGTGATAATCGCCACCACCAAATCGGTGGGATCGCTTACCCAGAATACCGGTCCGTTAGCCAGCGCCATATCGCGGATCGTGCCGCCGCCAACCGCGGTCACCACGCCGAGCACCAGCACACCGAACGGATCCATCCGAAGTTTGCCGGCCAGCAGGACGCCGGAAATGGCGAACACCGCCGTACCCAGAATATCGAGCCAATAGAGCATCAGGGCGCCTCAACCGGAAGGGCGGAACGGAGTTGCGCCGGCTGCGCGCAGAGCTGCCGCGCCGCCAATAGGATACGCGGTCCCGGACGGGTAAAGCTGTCTTCGTTGACGGCAATCACCGGCACCGTTAACTGCGGCCGCCAAAAATCGCTCACCTGGCGGGCGGCGGTGGCGTCGCCCGGCGCGATAATGACTTGGGGATGCCGTATCAGCACCTGCTCGCGGCTTACCTGCGGCCAGGGGACCGGGCTTGCGGCGAAGACATTGCGCCCGCCGCACAGGGCGAGGATCTGGCTTTGCAGCGTTGCGCCGCCGGCATAACGTTTCGCGAGCGTCGCCTGTTGGTTACGCAGCGCGCTCGCCGCCTGACGCGCCTGCGCCGGATGCGGGCTATATAGGCGGCCAATGTCTCCAGCACGCGCTGCGGATTGCCGCCGCGCCAGCCCAGCACCAGATCCGGTTTCAGCGCCAGGATGCGCTCGATGTTCACGCCCTGCCACGAGGCGACCTGCTCAAGGCGCCGCGCCGCGGGAGGGTAATCCGACCAGTCGCTGGCGGCCACCAGTACCTCGCCCATGCCGGCGGCGTAGGCCAACTCCGTCGCGTGAGGCGCCAGGCTTATCACCCGCCGCGCCGCCAGCACCGGCCAGACCAGCAGTAGGCAAAGTAACGCGGCCAGCGCCGCACGTCCGTGGCGCATTTACCGCTGGCCGGCCAGCGCGTGCACCATTTCCTCGACCAGGCGGGAGGAGCTTTGTGCCGCCACGGTGAGGAACTCTTCAAAGCTCAGATGGGACGCTTGATCCGCGACATCAGAGATGGCGCGCACCACGACGAAGGGTACGGCAAATTGGTGGCACACATGGGCGATGGCGGTAGCCTCCATTTCCACGGCGATCGCCTGCGGGAAGGTCCGGCGGATACGGGCCAGCCCTTCTGCGCCGTTGATAAAAGCGTCGCCGCTAACCACCAGACCGCGTACTGCATGCATGCCGAGGCGATCGATGATTTCCTCCGTCAGCGCCACCAGCGACGGGGCGGCATTAAACGACGCTGGACACTGCGCCATCTGGCCGGGCTCATAGCCGAAGGCGGTGACGTCGACATCGTGATAGCGCACTTCATGGGACACCACAATATCGCCGACTTTCAGCGACGGCGCCAGACCGCCGGCGGAACCGGTATTGATGACCAGCTCAGGCTTGAAATGATCCAGCAGCAGCGTGGTCCCCAACGCGGCGGAAACCTTGCCGATGCCGGATTTCACCAGCGCTATCTCAACGCCGTGTAGCTGACCGGTATAAATTTCACATCCCGCCTGCTGATGGAGGGTAGAGTGGCTCAAGCGGTCGCGCAGCAGCGCGACTTCCTGTTCCATTGCGCCGATAATGCCAATTTTTATACAAAGCGTTCCTGTTAACAAAATAGCGGGTTTAAATGATAGCGGGTATTCATAGGGTGCATTCTAGCACGCCTGCCGCGGGGAAATAACGGCCGGTAGGGTTGCGTTTGCCGGCGGGCATTGGTATTACGGTAGGGTGCGGATCTCATGCGGGGAAAACATGTCCGATATCAACTTCAGCCATAAAATCAGTTTCCAACGTCCTTTCAGTCCGGCGATAAGCGCCCAGGATGATTATGCTATTATCCGCCAATTTGAAAGCGACCGCGGGCGCATTATCAATTCCGCCGCAATACGCCGGCTACAGCAAAAAACCCAGGTTTTTCCCCTTGAGCGCAATGCCGCGGTGCGCTCGCGCCTGACCCACTCGCTGGAGGTACAGCAGGTGGGCCGCCATATCGTTAAAGAGATCTTTCATCGCCTCAAAAGCGACGGGCGCATTGGCGCGTTGGGTTTATCGCAGATGGAAGCGCCCTGCGAGAGCATGGTGGAGATGACCTGCCTGATGCACGATATCGGTAATCCGCCGTTTGGTCATTTCGGCGAAGCGGCAATCAACGACTGGTTTCGCCGCCGGCTGGATATCGCCAGCCTGGAGCAGGACGCCCTCGGTAACGATCGGTGCCAGGTGGTCAGCCTGCGCCTGCGAGCCGGCGACGAAGACAACAATGCGCTGCGCGGCCGCATTCGTCTCGATTTGTGCCATTTTGAAGGCAACGCCCAGGCCATCCGTATGGTGCATAGTCTGCTTAAGCTTAATTTGACCTATGCGCAGGTCGGCTGCATTCTTAAGTACACCCGCCCGGCCTACTGGCAGGGCCCGTCGCCGGCGGCGTTCAGCTATCTAATGAAGAAACCGGGTTTTTATCTCTCGGAAGAAGAGTATGTCCAAACGCTGCGGCGCAAATTATCGCTAGGGGAATTTCACCGTTTTCCGCTGACGTATATTATGGAAGCCGCCGACGATATTTCCTATTGTATTGCCGACCTGGAAGATGCGGTAGAGAAAAAAATCTTTACCGTGGAGCAACTGTATCTTTTCCTGCAAAAAGAGTGGGGCAGCGTCGTTAAAGGCGATCTATTCGATAAAGTGATAGGCCAGGCGTTCAACAAAATAAGACGTTATCAAGGGCTGCGCAGCGGCGATCAGTTTTTTATGTATTTACGCGTCAATACCGTGGCGCGGTTAGTGCCGCATGCGGCGCAGCGTTTTCTGGATAATCTGGCGCCCATTTACGACGGCAGTTTCAATCAGGCGCTGCTGGAGGACTCGAGTCCGGCGTTTCGGCTGTTAAAGATATTTAAAAGTGTTGCTTTCAAGCATGTGTTTAATCATCCTGAAGTCGAGCAGTTGGAACTGCAGGGCTATCGGGTGATAAGCGGGCTGCTGGAAATTTATAACCCCTTGCTTGACATGTCGCAGCAGGATTTTCAACGGTTGGCGGCGGAGGATTATCACCCCGCGCATCCCATCGCCAGCCGCCTGTATCATAAACTGTCCGCCAAACATCGTCTGGCCTATGGCGAGGCGATGGAGACGGTCAACCGCTATCCCGCTGGCCAGCAACCCATGATGGAATTTTATTATCGCGCGCGTTTAATCCAGGATTATATTAGCGGTATGACCGATCTTTATGCCTGGGATGAATATCGTCGGCTGATGGCCGCCGAGTAGCCGCGAACACTGTGGTCATTTGTAAAGCGGATCAATATTTTTTTACCTTTGCCGCTTTTTTTGCGCTGAACTACGGGGTATTTCATAACTCTCATGGAGAAACGCAGCACGTTCTGCATAGTGCCCCCTTACTATTAAGTCGAGATAATCACAGATGAAAAAATCCACATTGGTCCTGACGGCGCTTGCTCTCAGTCTGGGCATGGCGCTCAGTCCCGTCTCTGTCTTTGCGGCAGAAACCGCCGCGACCCATCAACAGTTGCCCAGCCTGGCGCCGATGCTGGAAAAAGTCATGCCCTCCGTGGTGAGTATCAGCGTCGAGGGCAGTACGCCGGTCACGTCGCGGCAAATGCCCGATCAACTCAAGCAATTCTTCGGTCAAAATTCGCCGCTGTGCCAGGACGGCTCGCCCTTCCAGGCGTCACCGTTGTGCCAGGGCGGCGATGAGGGGAGCGATGACGGTGGTGATAAAGGCGGCGCGCCGGCCCAGGAAAAATTCCAGGCGCTGGGAGCCGGGGTCATTATCGACGCCGATAAGGGCTATGTGGTGACCAACAATCATGTAGTGAATGACGCGTCTAAAATACAGGTACAGCTCAACGACGGACGTAAATTCGACGCCAAGCTTATCGGTAAGGATCCGCGATCCGATATTGCGCTGGTGCAGCTGATTGACTTCAAAAACCTGACCGCCATCAAAATGGCCGATTCCGATCAACTGCGGGTCGGGGATTATACCGTGGCTATCGGCAATCCCTACGGGCTGGGGGAAGCGGCGACCTCCGGTATTGTCTCGGCGCTCGGACGCAGCGGGTTGAATATCGAAAATTATGAGAACTTTATCCAGACCGACGCGGCCATCAACCGCGGCAATTCCGGCGGCGCGCTGGTGAATCTGAACGGCGAGCTTATCGGTATTAATACCGCCATATTGGCGCCGGACGGCGGTAATATCGGCATCGGTTTTGCCATACCGAGCAATATGGTCAAAAACCTGACCAAGCAAATTGTTGAATTCGGTCAGGTAAAACGCGGCGAAATTGGCATCCTCGGCACCGAGTTGACGCCGGAACTGGCGAAAGCTATGAAGATCGATGCCCAGCGCGGCGCATTCGTCAGCCAGGTAATGCCGAAATCCGCCGCGGAGAAAGCCGGCGTGAAAGCGGGGGATGTGATCGTCACCATGAACGGTAAGGCGCTGAACAGCTTCGCCTCGTTCCGGGCCGACATCAGCTCGCAGCCGGTGGGCACCAAAATGACCCTCGGCCTGCTGCGCGACGGTAAACCGGTCACGGTCACCGTTACCCTGGAGCAAAGCACGCAATCCCAGGTGGATTCCGGGATGGTCTTTACCGGCATCGAAGGCGCGGAGCTCAGCAATACCGAGCTTGACGGCCAGAAAGGCGTGCGGGTAGATAACGTCAAGGCCGGCAGCACCGCCGAGCGGGTCGGGCTGAAGAAGGGCGATGTTATTCTCGGCGTGAATCAGCAGTCGGTGGAAAATATCGGCGAGCTGCGCAAAATTCTCGACACCAAACCCAATGTGCTGGCGCTGAATATTCGCCGCGGTGATACTTCGCTGTATCTATTGGCGCAATAACTGACTGCATGACACTGGCCGGACGGCCATGACGCCGTCCGGTTTTTTTTGCCCGCAAAAAAACGTGATGCTCACCACAACTTGCGTGCGTGGTCTCTGATTTTGTGCGTTTGCACAATGCTAGGAGGCGCGGCTGTGGGTATGCTGCAAAGATTGAGCAATCAGCGGTGAGGATGGCGATGGCGACTTATCATCTTGATGCCAAGCTGGCGCAGGAAATCGTGGCAAGAACCATGCAGATAATCGACAGCAACATTAACGTGATGGACACCCGTGGCCGGATAATCGGCAGCGGCGATCGGGAACGTATCGGCGAGCTGCATGAGGGCGCGCTGCTGGCGCTGTCCCAGGCGCGGGTGGTGGATATCGACGACGGGGTGGCCAAGCATTTGCATGGCGTGCGTCCCGGGATTAATCTGCCACTGAAAATCGACGGTAATATCGTTGGCGTCATCGGGTTAACCGGTAATCCCGGCCAGCTGCGCCAATATGGCGAACTGGTGTGCATGACCGCCGAGATGATGCTGGAGCAGGCGCGGTTGCTGCATATGCTGGCGCAGGACAGCCGGCTGCGAGAAGAATTAGTGCTGAATCTTATCCGCGCCGAAGAAGTGACGCCGGCGCTGTCCGAATGGGCGCAGCGCCTGGGGATCGATATTCATCAGCCGCGCGTGGCGGCGGTGGTGGAGGTGGACAGCGGGCAGTTCGGCGTCGATAGCGCCATGGCCGAGCTGCAACAGTTACAGACCCTGTTGATTACCCCTGAGCGGGACAATCTTATCGCTATCGTCTCCCTGACCGAAATGGTGGTTTTGAAGCCGGCGCTGAACAGCCACGGCCGCTGGGATGCCGACGAGCACCGGCGCCGCGTGGATAGTCTATTTTCCTGCATGACCGAGGGTGCGTATTGCGCTAGGTAACTTTTTTACCGGACCGGGAGGGATCGCCCGCTCCTGGCGCACCGCCGTTACCACTATGGCGGTGGGCAAGCAGCGCCACCCGGACGAGCGCCGCTATTTTTATCCCGATTTGATGTTGCCGGTGTTATTGGACAGCCTGCGCGGCGGTTGGCAAGCCAATAAGCTGGTGCGGCCGCTGGTCAAACTCAAAGCCATGGACAGCAATGGTTTATTGCGGCGAACCCTTATCGCCTGGTTTCGCCATAACGTTCAGCCGACGCCCACCTCGCGCGCGCTGTTTATTCACCGCAATATGCTGGAATACCGTTTGAACCGCATTTCCGAAATGACCGGCCTGAATCTGGCCAACTTTGACGATCGGCTGCTGCTGTATGTAGCGCTACAGCTGGATGATAATGTCTGAGATGCGGATATTGATGCGATGCCAATGCTGATAATGATGCGATTACAGATACCAAAGCAGATATCAGTGTAAAGGCGAAGGCTAGCGGTAGTAAGACGAACAACGGTAAAGGCTAGCGCAGGTTTAAAAGCAAATGAAGAGGCAGAAGCGCAGGCGGATGCCGGCGTAAAGGTAAACGCAGTGGGTATAGACTGAACCGTAAACCGTAAACCGTGCGGGGGCATAAAGTCGCGCAGGCCGGGAAGCGCCCTGTGGGGCGCCTCCCGGGTTCCCAGGCCGCGAGAGGTTTTAGCTCCAGGCGCTGGATTTTGCCGACGATAAACAAATAGCTAACGATAACCATCAAGCCGTTGGCGGCGACATAAATCAGCACGCCGTCAAAGGAGCCGGTACGCTGTAGAATGTAGCCAATCACGATGGGCGTGGTAATGGCGCCGATTTGGGTCACCAAATTCAAAACCCCGCCGTTGAGGCCGACAATCTGCTTTGGTGCGGTGTCGGCGTTCACCGTCCAGCCGAGTGCGCCGATGCCCTTGTCAAAGAACGCCAGGCTCATGGCCGCCACCACCACATCGGAGGTGGTGTAATTGCAGATAACCATACTGGTGCATAATAGCATGCCGACGATGATGGGCGTTTTGCGCGCCACCGACAGCGAATAACCGCGGTTGAGCAGATAGTCGGAAAACACGCCGCCCAGCACGCCGCCGATACAGCCGCAAATCGCCGGCAGCGCCGCGACAAAACCCGCCTCCAGAATCGACATGCCGCGTCCTTTAACCAAATAAATGGGAAACCAGGACAGGAAGAACCAGGTAATCGCGTTAACGCAATAATTGGCCAGATAAATACCTAACAGCATACGGCTGGACAGCAACTGTTTGATATAGCCCAACTGCGGCGCGCGATCCGCCTTGGGACCCGCCGCGGCGTCCATCTCCACCAGCGCGCCGCCCGCGCGCAGATATTCCAGTTCGCTTTGGCTCACCCGCGGATGGTTCAGTGGGCTGTACATGGTTTTCACCCATACCGCCGACAGCACAATCCCCACCACGCCCATCACGATAAACACATATTCCCAGCTGACCTCTTGGGTGATCCAGCCCAGCAGCGGGTTGAACACCACCAGCGTGGCATATTGCGAGATGTTGAATATCGCCGAGGCGGTACCGCGTTCCCGCACCGGAAACCAGGCGGAAACGATGCGGCTGTTGGCCGGCATGACCGGCGCTTCGGCAAAACCCACCATGAAGCGCAATATGAACAGCATCATGGCGGCATTGGCGAAGAAATGGACAAAGCCCTGTCAGAAGGTAAATACCGACCAGATCAAGATCGCGCAACCGTAGACTTTTTTGGATCCGAACTTATCCAGCAACCAGCCACCCGGCAGCTGAGCGAGGGTATACGCCCAGCCGAAGGCCGAGAAGATATAGCCCATTTGCAGCGGATCCAGACCCAAATCCCGCGCCACATGCGGGCCGGCGATGGACAAAGTGGACCGGTCGGCGTAGTTGACGGTGCTGATGATGAATAACACCGCCGGGATCCAAAAGCGCGAGCGTGTTTTATGCGCGCTGGCGTCTATCACCATGTTATCCATGGTAGGCGCCTCCCGGTAGTGAGCCCGCAGGGGATGTCGCGCGGCGAGTCAAAACCCGGTGTCCGCAGCGGACGGTGTACATGACGATCCATTGGCTGAATAGCTGCATAGTAGTGTCCTGAACGGTAGGGAAGTAAGAATGAACGTTTTTTAATCTAAATAGCGGTTCAGCAGCAGTATAAGAGTTAATGTCCCGGCAGACATTGGGCTTATGACTGAATGCGGGGGCGGATGCGCGGGCTTTTTACAGCAAAGCGCTAGAGGGAAGTGATATCGATCACTTATCGCCACGGCCTTGCGGATAATTAAAAAGAGGTTTCATTTTTGGTCTTAGACAAGCCTGTTTAGAAATTTGTGTATTTGCTTGATTTTGATATGTTCAATCCAACATCAAAAACAGGTTAATTTATGGACGAAAAACAGTTGCAGGCTCTGGCTAACGAACTGGCCAAAAATCTCAAAACCCCTGAAGATCTCAGTCACTTCGATCGGCTGCTGAAAAAAATCAGCGTCGAAGCAGCTCTCAATGCCGAAATGACCCATCACCTCGGCTACGATAAAAATCAGCCTAAACCGGGGGCCAACGCCCGCAACGGCTATTCCACAAAAACCGTTACCACTGGCGATGGCCCGCTGGCACTGCGTACTCCGCGCGATCGTGACGGTTCCTTTGAACCGCAACTGGTGAAGAAGAACCAGACCCGGATTACCGGGATGGATAACCAGATTTTATCGTTGTACGCCAAAGGGATGACCACCCGCGAGATCGCCGCCGCGTTCAAAGAGCTGTATAACGCCGATGTCTCGCCGGCGCTGGTCTCAAAGGTCACCGATGCGGTCATGGAGCAGGTTGTCGAATGGCAAAACCGGCCTCTGGATGCAGTCTATCCCATTGTTTATCTTGACTGTATCGTTCTAAAAGTCCGGCAGGACAGCCGCATCATCAACAAATCTGTGTTCCTGGCGCTGGGCATCAACATCGAAGGCCAGAAAGAGTTGCTAGGTATGTGGCTGGCCGAAAATGAAGGCGCAAAGTTCTGGCTGAACGTGCTGACAGAGCTGAAAAACCGCGGCCTGAACGATATCCTTATCGCCTGCGTTGACGGCCTGAAAGGTTTCCCTGACGCTATTAACGCGGTGTATCCGGAGGCGCGGCTCCAGCTGTGTATCGTACATATGGTGCGCAACAGCCTGCGGTTCGTCTCCTGGAAGGACTACAAGGCCGTCACCCGCGACCTGAAAGCTATCTATCAGGCCCCTACGGAAGAAGCCGGCTTGCAGGCGCTGGAAGCGTTCTCCAGTGCCTGGGACATCCGCTACCCGCAAATAAGTCGAAGCTGGCAGGCAAACTGGGCCAATCTGGCCACGTTCTTTGCCTACCCAACGGACATTCGCAAGGTGATCTACACGACCAACGCCATCGAGTCGTTAAACAGCGTGATCCGGCATGCCATCAAAAAGCGCAAGGTGTTCCCGACGGATGACGCAGTGAAAAAGGTGGTGTGGCTGGCAATCCAGGCGGCGTCACAGAAATGGACAATGCCTTTGAGGGACTGGCGCATTGCAATGAACCGCTTTATTATCGAGTTCGGTGAACGCCTGGACGGTCACTTCTGAGAAAAGGCATTTACACAGAATCGTGTACAGGGTCCCTTAGACGTCTGGCGGCGGCCGGTTTGTGAACTCGCGCCTATCGCCTTGGGCATCCGCTGCAATCCATCGCCGCTCTTGGCCTTTTTTATTATGATGATGCCCAATGAAAAGGGCGCGATAATGTCCTTATACTGAGGTATTAATTGCTTAAACCCTGGGCTTCCCCGCGTCCGGCGGAGAAGCGACAGCGTTTTTTCGTATGAGGAAGAGTCAATGGCCAATACCTAAAGCGGTCCCGTGATTACCGAGATGAAAGTGATCCCGGTCGCGGGACATGACAGCATGCTGCTGAATATCGGCGGCGCGCACAGTGCTTGGTTTACCCGCAATCTCGTGGTGGTTAAGGACAGCGCCGGCCATACCGGCGTCGGCGAAGCCCCGGGCGGCGAAGTCATCCTAAAAACGCTGCAAGAGGCGACTCCGCTGGTGGTCGGCACCGAAGTGGCGCGGATGAACCGGCTGGTGCAACAGGTGCATTTGGGTAATCAATCCTTTGACTTCGACGCCTTCGGCGGCGGCGCCTGGACGTTTGAACTGCGGGTCAACGCGGTGGCGGCGCTGCTGGACTTGCTGGGGCAGTGCCTCGGCGTGCCGGTGGTGGAGCTGCTCGGTCCGGGCAAGCAGCGCGACGCGGTGACGGTGCTAGGCTATCTGTTTTATGTCGGCGATCGCGAGCGTACCGATCTCCCCTATCAACGCGGCGAACAAGGCGGCCATGACTGGTATCATTTACGCCATCAAAAAGCCATGGATAGCGCGGCGGTGGTGCGGCTGGCGGAAGCGGCGCAGGATCGCTACGGCTTTAAGAACTTCAAGCTAAAGGGCGGCGTTTTCCCCGGCGAGCAGGAAATCGAGGCGGTAACGGCGCTGGCGAAGCGTTTCCCCGACGCGCGTATCACCCTTGATCCCAACGGCGCCTGGTCGCTGCGCGAGGCCATCGAGCTCGGTAAATCCCTGCGCCACGTGCTGGCCTACGCCGAGGATCCCTGCGGCGCCGAACAGGGTTTTTCCGGCCGCGAAGTGATGGCCGAATTCCGCCGCGCTACCGGCCTGCCGACCGCCATCAATATGATAGCCACCGATTGGTGGCAAATGTGTCATGCCATCGCGCTACAGGCGGTGGATATTCCGCTGGCGGATCCGCATTTCTGGACAATGCAGGGCGCCGTCCGGGTTGCCCAGCTTTGCCATGCGGCCGGATTGACGTGGGGATCGCATTCCAATAATCATTTTGATATTTCGCTGGCGATGTTTACCCATGTGGCCGCCGCCGCTCCCGGCGCGATCACCGCCATTGATACCCACTGGATCTGGCAGGAAGGCAATCAGCGCCTGACCAAGACGCCGCTGGTGATTAGCGGCGGCAAGGTGACGGTGCCGTCGACGCCGGGGCTCGGCGTCGAGGTGTCGAGGTGGATAGGGATCGGATCATGCAGGCCCATGCGCTATACCGCCGCCATGGATTGGGGGCGCGCGACGATGCCGCCGGGATGCAGGCGCTGATCCCCGGCTGGAGATTTGACGCAAAACGTCCCTGTATGGTGCGCTAACTTCAGGGCGTCATGAGGTCGCTCGCTGTTGGCCTCATGTCATTCCCCCCTGCGGTTCAGAATCGTCGTCCCGCCGAACATCAATTGCTGCGTCATCGGACGGCCCATGAACCGCGCCGGGAAGATCGGCGCCAGGGCGCTGGCCTTTTCCAAGCGGTCGCATTGATGCTCAGGGAAGACGACGGACAGGGCTTTAAAGTTGTCTTCGGCTTGCTCCAACGTGCGCGCCCCCACAATTGGCGCGACCACGGCCGGATTAAGCAGCGTCCACGCCAGCGCCACCTGCGAGCGCGAGGCCCCCAGTTCATCGGCGATTTCGCCCACGACATCGGCGATATCCAGCGCCTGCGCGTTGAGGTGCCCGGTAGAGGCAATGATCCCTTTGCGGGTGGGTGATACGTCGGCGACGTTCTCCTCCGACAGGTCGGCGCGACGGTATTTGCCGGTCAAGATACCCCCGCCGAGCGGAGACCAGGGTAGTACACCCAGACCCAGCGCCTGCGCCATCGGCAACAGCTCATGCTCAACAGATCGCTCGACCAGGCTGTATTCTACCTGTAGCGCGACGAAAGGGGACCAGCCGCGCAGGTCGGCCAGGGTTTGCATCTGTGAGATGCGCCAAGCGGGTGTATTGCAGATGGCGACATAGAAGATTTTCCCCGCCCGCACCATGTCATCAAGCACACGCATTACCTCTTCGGGCGTTGTGGTAAAGTCCCAGGCATGCACGTGCAGAAGGTCGATGCGATCCGTGTCGAGTTGGCGCAAACTGTCCTCCACCGAGCGGACGAGATTATAGCGATGGTTACCGTCCGAATTGGGATTGCCCTGCTCGCGAGCCATGGTGAACTTGGTTGACAGGACGAGACGCTCTCGCTTGTCCTTGATCATCCCCTCGAGGATTTTCTCGGCGCTGCCGTTAGTATAGTTGACCGCGGTGTCAATGAAATTGCCGCCGCGATCAACATAGGCATCAAAGATGCGCTTTGCCTCACCCTCCGCCACCCGGCATCCGCCAAGGAGGAGAGCCCCCCTCTTGCTGGGTTAACGTTGAACAAAATCTCCCCTCAATTGCTTGATGCGACAATCCGCCTGCTCGGGCTGCTGGATACACCCGATGACATCAATGCCCTCGCGCCGCTTACCCTGCGTGAAATCCTCTATCGTCTCCTGGTCGGGCCCAGTGGGGACATCATCAGGAACATGGCGCTGGCGGACAGCCGGCTCAATCAAATTGCCCGAGCGATCCTGTGGATCAGAGCACACTTTCGCGAACCTTGTCGTATTGCCTATGCCGCCGAGATTGCGGGAATGAGCCGCTCCACCTTCCACCTTCATTTCAAGGCGGTGACGACCTTAAGTCCTATTGAGTTCCGCACGCACCTGCGGCTACAGGAAGCGCGGCGGCTGATGGTGAGTGAGGCAGCCGACGCGGCCAGCGCTGGCTTCCAGGTGGGTTATGAAAGCCCTTCACAGTTCAGCCGTGACTATGCCCGCGTATTCGGCATCTTCCCGGCCAAGCATGCCCACCGGTTGAGACAGGCACAGGGCAGCCAGACGGCCGCAACTTAAAAATCACTCTACGCTGCCGGTAACGGATTGCCTTACGCCTGGCATAATATCAATGATGTGAATAACGATTTTTCTGCCAGCCGTAGGCGGCTGATGCCGACGGGCAAAGCCCCGGTCAGCGGGCGCGGGGCCGTGGGATATACAGGCCGGCGTACAACGCCAGCATCGCGCTGGCGTCCTTCGCGTCAGGTTACTGGCGCCGGATTGAATACCGACAGCGCGTTATGGATCACCCATTGGTCAGACCAGGTTTTCTTCCGGCCGCTGGCAATCTCCAAGATAAAGTGGAACAGCTGCCAGCCGACGTCCTCAATGGTGGCCTCGCCGGTGGCGATAGTACCGGCATTAATGTCCATCAAATCATACCAGCGGTCCGCCAGCGCCGTGCGGGTCGCCATTTCAATCACCGGCACCGCCGCCAGGCCGTAAGGCGTCCCGCGTCCGGTGGTGAATACTTGCACCGTAACCCCGGACGCCAGCTGCTGGGTGCCGCAAATAAAATCGCTCGCCGGCGTGGCGGCATAAATCAGGCCGCGTCGGGTGGGGCGCTGACCGGGAGAGAGTACTTCGACGATGGCGCTGGTGCCGGATTTGGCGATTGAGCCGAGCGTCTTTTCCACCACGTTGGCCAATCCGCCCTTTTTGTTGCCGGGAGAGGGGTTGGCGCTGCGGTCGGTCTGGCCCAGGCTGAGATAATTGTCGTACCAGGCCATCTCCTCCAGCAGGCGGCGGCCCACGGCTTCATCGGCGGCGCGGGGGGTCAGTAGATGGATAGCGTCGCGCACCTCGATAACTTCGGAAAACATTACCGTAGCGCCGCAGCGCACGAGCAAATCCGAGGCGAACCCCACCGCCGGATTGGCGGTCACGCCGGAAAACGCGTCGCTGCCGCCGCACTGCATGCCCACCACCAGCTCCGACGTCGGGCACGTTTCGCGCTGGCGGCCGTTAAGATGCTGAAGATGACGCTCCGCCACCGCCAGAATATCCGCCACCATCGATTGAAAACCAACGTGCTTTTCATCTTGCAAACGCACAATGCTTGCCGCTTCCATCGCAATCGGCTGTACGTCTTCGGTATCGGCCAGCAGGCGCTCCGGCTGGAGTTTTTCGCAGCCCAACCCAACGACCATCACCTCGCCGCCGAAGTTGGGATTAAGGGCGATATTATGAATCGTGCGAATGGGTACCACCGCGGCCGGCGCATTGATCGCCACGCCGCAGCCGTACAGATGATTCAGGCCCACCACGCCGTCAACGTTCGGGTATTTCGGCAGTAAATCGCGTTCGATAAGCTTCACCACGAACTCCACCACGCCGGCAACGCAATGAACGCTGGTGGTGATGCCGAGCAGGTTCTTGGTGCCGACGCTGCCGTCGGGGTTGCGATAGCCCTCGAAGGTGTAGCCTTCCAACGGAGGCAGCGGCGGCGGCACCTTGGTCGCCAGCGGCAGGGTTTCCAGCGCCGGCGCCACCGGCAGCTCTACCAACGATTCATCAATCCCACTGCCACGCGCGATGGCGCGCAGCGCATAGCCAATGATTTCGCCGTAGCGAATAATGGCGCCGCCTTTGGCGATATCGTTCAGCGCGACTTTATGTCCCTGGGGAATATGCTCAATTAATTCCAGTCCGTCCGGAAAACGGCTGCCGGCCGACAAGTCATGATCATTGACGATAATGGCCACATTATCGGTATCGTGCACTTTTATATAGAAGGCTTGCTCAGCGCTTCGCGTATGAATAACAGACATAAAGGTCTCCGTAACAACAGCTAGGGTGGGTTGACCTGAAAGTGAGGACGATAAGCGATAACAACACGGTTTATGCCGTTATTATAATCTCAATGCCGACGGCTGGCATTGTGCAAATGACCTGTTTTATACTCATGAAACGGCAATTTATCAGGCGGATGATGAACGGGATGTGACTAGGGTCACTAAGGCGCGGCGGGACTGGCCTCGCGCTAAGATAACGTGACGCGCATCGACTCGCGCTGGATATCGGCACGAAAATACCACGTTATTCAGGGTTATTGTTGTGCAAACGCATAATATTATTTCCAGCGGTGATTTTTATACTAAACGGGCCTTATTAAGTGAAGGCACTAGCAATACGGTGAAAAAAATAGCCTCTTACGAGAATAGTAAACCCTGGATAGCGCACGCATACCCTTTTGCCTTTTATTTTCGCGCGTCGTTATCGCCTGATTAGGGCCTGACCTATGAGTATTGCACCTCTGACCGCTAATAAAACCAAGACCCATATACGTTACTGGATTTTGTTCATCATCTTTATGGTCACCGCCATCAACTATGCCGACCGGGCCACCCTGTCGATTGCGGGAACCGATATTGCGAAAGAACTCGGCCTGGATGCCGGCCAAATGGGGCAGATTTTCTCGGCCTTCGGCTGGGCGTATTTGATTATGCAAATTCCTGGCGGCTGGTTACTAGACCGATACGGATCGAAAAAGGTCTACAGCTACAGTCTGTTTTTCTGGTCGCTGTTTACCTTTTTACAAGGGTTCGTCGGTTTCTTCCCTATCGCCTATGCCGCCATGACGCTGTTTTTCCTGCGCTTTATGCTAGGATTTTCGGAGGCGCTGTCATTTCCGGCTAACGCCCGTATCGTCGCCGCCTGGTTCTCGACCCGCGAGCGCGGTACCGCCTCGGCCATCTTCAATTCGGCGCAATACTTCTCGCTGGCGATTTTCTCGCCGCTGCTGGGCTGGTTGACCTATACCTGGGGCTGGGAACATGTCTTTACCGTGATGGGGGCCGTGGGCTTCGTCCTGACGGTGATATGGATTAAATTTATCCATAACCCGAATAAGCATCCCCAGGTGTCGGCGCAAGAGCTGGAATATATGTCCGCCGGCGGCGCGGTAGTGGATATGGACTCGCCCGCGGCCGGTAAAAAAGAGGGGCCGCACTGGAGCGATGTGCGCCAGATGTTGACCAGCCGCATGATGCTCGGCGTGTTTTTCGGCCAGTATTTTATCAATAGTATCACCTGGTTCTTCCTCACCTGGTTTCCCATTTACCTGGTACAGGACAAGGGGATGTCGATACTGAAAGTCGGCCTGGTGGCGTCGATTCCGGCGCAGTGCGGTTTCGCCGGCGGCGTGTTGGGCGGCATTGTGTCGGATAATTTGCTGCGGCGCGGGTTTTCGCTGACCGTGGCGCGTAAAATTCCCATCGTGCTGGGCATGCTGCTGGCGACCAGCATTATCTTGTGCAACTACACCGACAATACCGTTGTCGTGGTAGCGTTAATGGCGCTGGCGTTCTTCGGTAAAGGCTTCGGCGCGCTCGGCTGGCCGGTGGTGGCGGATACCGCGCCGAAAGAGATGATCGGGCTGTGCGGCGGGCTGTTTAACGTGTTCGGTAACGTTGCCTCCATCGTCACGCCGCTGGTCATCGGCTATATGGTCAAAGAGTTGCACTCCTTCAATATGGCGCTGGTGTTTGTCGGCTGCTCCGCCCTGGCGGCCATGTTCTCCTATCTGGTGGTGGTAGGCGAAATCAAACGTCTGGTGCTGAAAAAATCCTGACGAGGCGGCCGGCGACCGGCCGGCCGCGCCGCACTTTAATCCAAATGTAAGAGGATCATTATGAACAATCCATTACTGCCGAACCGTTTTCGTCAGCGTTTACTGCAAGGGGATACTCTGAATCGGCTGCTGGTGTGCGCTGGCCAATCCGGTGTCCACCGAAGTGCTGGGGCTGGCGGGATTCGACTGGCTGGTATTGGACGACGAACACGCGCCCAATGATATCACGACCTTCGTTCCGCAGCTGATGGCGCTCAAAGGCAGCCCCAGCGCGCCGGTGGTGCGCCCGCCCACCAACGAACCGGTGATAATCAAGCGTCTGCTGGATATTGGTTTCTATAATTTTCTCATTCCTTTCGTCGAAACCGAGGAGCAAGCGCTGCGGGCCGTGTCGTCCACTCGCTATCCGCCCGCGGGCATCCGCGGCGTCTCGGTGTCCCACCGCTGCAACAATTACGGCACCGTGCCGGAGTATTTTTCGCTAATCAACGACAACATTACCGTGTTGACGCAAATCGAGAGCCAGGACGGGATGGACAATATCGATGCCATCGCCGCGGTGGATGGCGTGGACGGTATTTTTGTCGGCCCGGGGGATTTGTCGGCGGCGCTGGGCTACCTCGGGGCGCCTAATCATCCCGAAGTGCAGCGGGTGATCCAGCATATTTTCGCCCGTGCGCGGGCGCAGGGCAAACCGAGCGGCATTCTGGCGCCGGCCGATGCCCGGCGCTATCTGAAATGGGGCGCGCGCTTTGTCGCCGTCGGCAGCGATTTGGGCGTGTTTCGCAGCGCGACCCAGTCTCTGTGCGACAAATTCAAAGGCTGAGCGCCTGGCGCTAAACGCAAAATGCTGAACGCCGAGCGCTAAACGCCGCGCCGCGTCAATTACACGAGTCAAGAGGATGTTACGATGAAGATTGGATTTATTGGCCTGGGGATCATGGGTAAACCGATGAGTAAAAACCTGCTGAAGGCGGGTTACGCATTGGTCGTGCTGGATCGCAACACCGAATCGGTTGAGGAAGAGTTGGCCGCCGGCGCCGAGCGGGCGACGTCGCCGAAAGCGGTGGCCGAGCAGTGCGAGATTATCATTACCATGCTGCCTAACTCACCCCATGTCAAAGAGGTGGTGCTCGGCGAAAATGGCGTGATAGAGGGAGCCAAAGCCGGCAGCGTGGTCATCGGTATGAGTTCAATCGCGCCGCTGGCCAGCCGGGAAATTGCCGCGGCTCTGGTCGAGAAACAGATACAAATGCTGGACGCGCCGGTAAGCGGCGGCGAGCCGAAGGCTATCGACGGCACGCTGTCGGTGATGGTCGGCGGCGATAAAGGCATCTTCGAGCGCTATGTGGACATGCTCAAGTCGATGGCCGGCTCGGTGGTGCATACCGGCGACATTGGCGCCGGTAATGTCACCAAACTGGCGAATCAGGTGATTGTGGCGCTGAATATCGCCGCCATGTCGGAAGCGATGGTGCTTGCCACCAAGGCCGGCGTGGATCCGGAACTGGTGTATCAAGCAATCCGCGGCGGTCTGGCCGGCAGCACCGTGCTGGATGCCAAAGCGCTGATGGTGCTGGACCGCAATTTCAAACCCGGTTTCCGTATTGATCTGCACATCAAGGATTTGGCCAATGCGCTGGATACGTCCCACGGCGTGGGCGCACAACTGCCGCTGACCGCCGCGGTGATGGAAATGATGCAGGCGCTGAAGCAAGACGATTTGGGCAACGCGGATCATAGCGCGCTGGCCTGCTATTATGAAAAATTGGCTCATGTTGTCGTGCAGCGGCAATGACGGCCTCGGGCGCCTGCCGGGCGCTCCTTCAACCGGTGGAACGCCCACTCCGCCGGCTTCAGCTCTCAACAGGCGTAGCGGGTAGTTTATGAAAATAGTCATCGCTCCGGATTCATATAAAGAGAGTTTATCGGCGTTGGAAGTCGCGACGCAGATCGAAAAAGGATTTCGTGAGGTGTTTCCCGACGCCGATTACGTCAAGCTGCCGGTGGCGGATGGCGGATGGCGGATGGCGGATGGCGGATGGCGGATGGCGGTGAGGGCACCGTGGAGGCCATGGTAGCGGCCACCGGCGGCGAAATTATCCGCGTGCAGGTCACGGGGCGCCTCGGCGGTCTTAGGCCCGCAAAAGGGGGCAACGCCGGTGATGATCCGCGAATTGGATGTGGCGTTAAAACATTATGCCGACATTATTAAGCGCGATTTGGATCAGGATGTCGATCGGGTGTCCGGCGCCGGCGCGGCCGGCGGAATGGGCGCCGGTTTGCAGGCGTTTTGCGGCGCCGAGTTGCGCAAGGGAATCGAAATTGTCACCGAAGCGCTGGGGCTGGAGCAATTGGTGAAAGATGCGTCGCTGGTGATTACCGGTGAAGGGCGTATCGACAGCCAGACGTTGCAGGGCAAGGTGCCGATCGGCGTCGCGCGGGTGGCGAAACGGTACCACAAACCGGTTATCGGCATCGCCGGCAGCCTGACCGCCGATGTGGGCGTGGTGCATCAGCACGGCCTGGATGCGGTATTCAGCGTACTGTATAGCATTTGTACGCTGGAGCAGGCGCTGGACAACGCCGGGGAGAATGTGCGTATGGCGGCGCGCAATATCGCTGCTACGGTGAAGCTCGTCCAGACGCGAGCGCGCAGCCCGCTAACCGCTAAGCCAGGCGCGGGCGGCGATGCGCACGTTCTCAATTTCGTCGAGCATTTCCAGCCATTCCGGCTCCAGCGCCGCGACCTCAACCCCGCTGCGCAACTGCTGCTCAATATTGGCGCACAGCCGCCGCAGCCGCGGCACACCGCTGTAGCTGCAACTGCCGTGCAGTTTGTGGATCAAGCTGCCGATGTGCTCGTCGTGCGCGCCGCTCGCCACCGCTTTCACCCGCTGTTTGATTTCGGGTAAAAACTCCAGCAGCATCCCCAGCATTTCCCGCGCCAAATCCGGTTTGTCCGCCGCCTGACGCAGCGCCAGCTGCCAATCGAGCGAAACATCCTGATTGCCGGCCGGCGCCGGCGGCGGTCTGACGTCGCCCGGCCCCTCGCGCGGCCCCGCGAGCGCCGCGCTATCGTGCACGCCGTGGTGCGATAGTAGCCGGCGCAGCATCGCTTCATCGATAGGTTTGGCTAGACAATCAATCATGCCGGCATCCAGCAGTCGCTGCCGTTCATCGCTAATGGTATGGGCGGTGACCGCTACGATCGGCGTATGGGCGTGAAGCGGCAGTTGGCGAATCAGCTCCGCGGCGCGCAGACCATCGATTTCCGGCATCTGGATATCCATCAAAATAATATCCAGCGGCTTTTTGCCGGCGTAGGCGATAACTTCGGCGGCGCTGTTACATAAAATGGTGTGCTCCACCTGCTCTTGTAGCAGGGCGCCGATCAGTTTGAGATTAGCGGGATTATCATCTACCGCCATCACGGTTAGCGGCAGGCAGGGCGTGCCGGCCTCGGGCTCGTCGCCCGATCGCGGGGCCGGCGGCGATTGCAGCAGCGGCAGCAGGCGCTGGCCGGACACCGGCTTGGTCAGACAAGCGTCCGCGCCCATTTGTTTTAGCAGCTCCGCCTCCACCATCCATGCGCCCGGCAGCGCCAGGATGATACAGCGGGCATGGCCGCTGGCCCGCAGCAGCTCGTAGCGTATTTCCGGCAGCGACAGCGTCGCGGTCACCGGTTTACCGATGAGTAAAATATCCACCTGCGCATCGCCCAGCGCGTCCATATCGGGATAGTGACTGACCTCGAGCGGCGTGTCCGCCAAAAGCTCGAGGGTGGCCTGCGCCGACGCGCTGTTGGCCTCGATCAACGCCAGACGCTTATGCATCAGGGCATCGTAGCGATGCGGGTCCACCCAGGCGTGGCAGTTGATCTGTAGCGGAATATGGAACCAAAAGGTTGAGCCCCGGCCGGCGCGGCTGCGGAAGTTGATCTCTCCGCCCATCTCCCGCACCAGCTTTTGCGTAATCACCAGCCCCAGACCGGTACCACCGTGGCGGCGGGTAATGCTGGCATCGGCCTGGCGGAAAGCCTGGAACAGCTGCGATTGCTGGCGTTCGGCGATGCCGATACCGGTATCGCGGATCTGCACGTTGATCTCCACCCGCTCCCGCTCGTGGCCCTGGCGGCTGACGCGAATGATGATATGCCCTTGCTCGGTGAATTTAATAGCGTTACCGATAAGGTTGGTCATCACCTGCTGGAGCCGCAGCGGATCGCCGATGACATATTCCGGCACTTCGCGCTGTACCTGTAAAATCAGCTCCAGGCCCTTTTCGTGGGCGGTATGGGCCAGCAGGATCACCACCTCATCCATTGTGGCGCGCAGCGCGAAGGGGATCGTTTCCAGCATCAGTTTGCCGGCTTCCAATTTGGAGAAGTCCAGCACGTCGTTAATAATGCTGAGTAAATGATTGCCAGATCGCTCAATGGTTTGCAGGTAGTCGCGCTGGGTGGAAGTGAGCGGTGTTTTCAGCGTCTGGCGGGTAAAACCGATAACGCCGTTGAGCGGCGTGCGCAGCTCGTGGGACATATTCGCCAGAAATTCCGACTTGATACGCACCGCCTCCTGGGCGCGTTTTTTCGCCAGATCCAGTTCGACGTTCTGGATTTCCATTTGCTCGAGGGTCTCACGCAGATCCGAGGTTGCCTGATCGATATTCTGCTGCAGCTCTTCGTGGTAGGCGCTAAGCGACATCGCCATGGCGTTAATGCCGTTTTTCAACATATCCAGTTCGCCGAGCATGTAGCCCTCCACCCGGCTGTCCAACTGGCCGCGGCGGATGCGATCGACGGTGCTGACCATATTGCGGATAGGGCCCGTGACATCGCGCATCAGCCGGTAGGCAAACAGCCCGGCGCAACAAAGGCACAACAGCAACAGTAGCGTGGAAATAAACGCCTCTTTGTACTGCTGCAGCCGCACCGCGTCCATATCCAGTTCGATGGCGATATAACCAAGCGGTTTTATCGCATCGCTGGCCGCACCGTACGCGCGCTCGCCGTCCGGCAGACTGTCTTCGCGCACGATGGGCGTGAGCATGATGAGCGACGACCCCGAGCGCAACAACGTTAGCCCCTCGGGCAGCGGCGCGCCGTCCGGCAGCTTTAGCCGCGCCATATTCTGTTGATAATTGGAGGTGACGAACAGGGTATTGTTGACGTCGAACAGCGAGATGGACCGCACAATATCCGAGTGGTGGCGATGCAGCAGATTAACCAGATGGCGCACCGATTCGCGATTGTGAAACGTCATACCGTATTTGCTGGACAGCGCCAGCGGCTCGATAATGCTGGCGCCGGCGTCCACCAATTGATGTTGCAGCTCATTATAGCGGTGGACGACAAAAAAAGCGCTAAGCAGTAAGCCAATGAAAAGCGTCGGAGCCAGGATCAGTATCATCATCTGCGCGCGCAAGCTGTATTTGGTCATAGCGGTCCAATATGGGAGAATAGCGTCAGGCTCATTTCGCAAAGGCGTTTCCGGCAATCTATGGCGCAATTCTACTCTGCAAACCGTCGCGTGGCGACCCGGGAAAGGGTCATGGTCCTGTGTGACCAACTGGATGCGTTCGGCCAGGGGCTGGCGCGCCACCGGGGCAAGGTCATGTTCATCCCCGGGCTGTTGCCGGGGGAGCAGGCCGAGGTGCGTCTCACCGAGGATAAGCGCCAATACAGCCGCGGCGAAGTGGTCCGCCGCCTGAACGATGCCCCCGACCGGGTCGCTCCCCGCTACCCCCATTATGGGGTGTGCGGCGGCTGTCAGCAGCAGCATATCAGTCAGGCGCTGCAGCAGCGCACCAAGGCGGCGGCGCTGGCGCAGCTGTTTGCGCGCGAACAGCCAGGCGCGGTGCCCGAGGTGGCGCAAATCGGATCCAGCGCCTATGGTTACCGGCGTCGCACGCGCCTGGGGTTGGTCTATCGCCCGAAATCCCGCCAACTTAGCATGGGTTATCGGCAGGCAAAGTCGAGCGATTTAGTCGATATTCACGCCTGCCCGATTTTGCGACCGGCGCTCGAGCGGCTCATCGCGCCCTTGCGCGCCTATCTACAGGGGTTGCGGGCCGTGGCGCAACTGGGGCATGTCGAACTGGCGGCGTCGGATAACGGTCCGTTGATAGTGCTGCGCCACCTGCAACCGCTGGTGGAGGAGGATCGTCGCCGGCTGCTGGATTTCGCCGCCGCCCAGCAGGTCAGCGTATGGCTCGCGCCCGATAGCGAACGCCTGGAATGCCTCAGCGGCGAGCCGCCCTATTATCGGGTAGCGGCGTTGACGCTGCGTTTCAGTCCGCGCGACTTCATCCAGATCAATGACGAGGTCAACCGGCAAATGGTGGCCCAGGCGCTGGATTGGCTGGCGCCGGCGCCCGGCGAACGGGTGTTGGATCTCTTTTGCGGCATGGGCAATTTTACCCTACCGCTGGCGCGTTTGAGCGGGCAGGTCACCGGCGTTGAGGGGGTTGCGGCGCTGGTAGCGAATGGGCAATATAATACGCAGAGTAATTCACTAAGCAACGTGACTTTTTTTCACGAAAATCTTGAGCAAGATGTGATGCATCAACCGTGGGCCGTGGGCGGATTTGATAAGATATTGCTCGACCCGGCCAGAGCGGGTGCGGCCGGCGTGATGCCCCTATTGGCGGCGTGGGCGCCGTAGCGCATTGTCTACGTTTCTTGCAATCCGGCGACCCTTGCGCGGGATAGCAAAATTTTATTGGCGGCAGGCTACACCCTGGCACGCCTGGCGATGCTGGATATGTTTCCGCATAGCGGCCATCTTGAGTCGATGGCGTTATTTATCAAGCGTTCCGGCATCTCTGCAAGATAGGGAGTGGGTATGGTTGCGGTAAGAAGTGCACATTTGAACCCGGCGGGCGAGTTTGCCGTGGACGACTGGGTTGCCAGTCTGGGCCTCGCCAATCCGCAATCAAGTGAACGGCTGGCCGACACCTGGCGCTACTGCGAGCAGCGGTGCAAGGACCATCTTGATGCCCCTCTGCTGCTGTGGCGCGGCATTGAAATGGTGGAAATTCTGTCCATGCTCAGTATGGACAACGACAGCCTGTGCGCGGCGCTATTGTTCCCGCTGGCCGATGCCGGTGTGGTGGAAGAGACGGTGCTGGAGGCGGAATTCGGCAAGAGCATCGTCGAACTGGTTCACGGCGTGCGCGATATGGACGCCATCCGCCAGTTGAAGGCAACCCATAATGATTCCATGGCGCCGGAGCAGGTGGACAACGTGCGCCGCATGCTGCTGGCGATCGTCGAAGATTTCCGCTGCGTGGTGATAAAGCTCGCCGAGCGTATCGCCCATTTGCGCGAGCTGAAGGATGCGCCCGAAGACGAACGGGTGCTGGCGGCGAAAGAGAGCACCAATATTTATGCCCCGCTCGCCAACCGTCTCGGCATCGGCCAGCTCAAGTGGGAGCTGGAAGATTTCTGCTTCCGCTACCTGCATCCCGAAGAATACAAGCGCATCGCCAAGTTGTTGCACGAGCGGCGTATCGACCGCGAACAGTATATCGAAGATTTTGTCGCCTCCTTGCGCAAGGCCATGCAGGAGGAAGGGCTGAAGGCCGATATCTACGGCCGGCCGAAACACATCTATAGCATCTGGCGCAAAATGCAGAAAAAGACGCTGGAATTCGACGAGCTGTTCGACGTGCGCGCGGTGCGGGTGGTGGTGGAACGCCTACAGGACTGCTATGCCGCCCTCGGCATTGTGCATACCCATTTTCGCCATTTGCCGGATGAGTTCGACGACTACGTCGCCAACCCGAAACCCAACGGCTATCAATCGATCCATACCGTGGTGTTGGGCCCGCGCGGCAAAACGCTGGAAATCCAGATCCGCACGCGTCAGATGCATGAGGACGCCGAGCTGGGGGTGGCCGCGCACTGGAAGTATAAAGAGGGCGGCACCGCCCTGACCGGCGGCCGATCCGGCTATGAGCAGCGCATTGCCTGGCTGCGCAAGCTGCTGGCTTGGCAGGAAGAGATGGCGGACTCCGGCGAGATGCTCGACGAAGTGCGCAGCCAAGTGTTTGACGATCGCGTCTATGTGTTTACGCCTAAAGGGGACGTGGTGGATTTGCCGGCCGGCTCCACGCCGCTGGACTTCGCCTACCATATTCATAGCGATGTGGGCCACCGCTGTATCGGCGCCAAAATCAGCGGCCGTATCGTGCCCTTCACCTATCAGTTGCGTATGGGCGATCAGGTCGAAATTATCACCCAGAAACACCCAAATCCGAGCCGCGACTGGCTGAATCCCAATTTGGGTTATGTCACCACCAGCCGCGGGCGCTCCAAAATCCATAACTGGTTTCGCAAGCAGGATCGGGATAAAAACATTGTCGCCGGCCGCCAACTGTTGGAAGAGGAGCTGGAGCATCTGGATATCAGCATGCGCGAGGCGGAAAAACTGCTGCTGCCGCGCTACAACGTCAATACGCTCGATGAACTGCTGGCGTCCATCGGTGGCGGCGACGTGCGCATTAACCAGATGGTCAATTACCTGCAAAGCAAGCTGAACAAACCCAGCGCCGAAGAGGAAGACAAGCAGGCGCTGCGTCAGCTGACGCAGAAAACCCCGCCGGTGCCGCGCAACCGCGATAACGGCCGGGTGGTGGTGGAAGGGGTAGGCAACCTGATGCACCATATCGCCCGCTGCTGCCAGCCGATCCCGGGGGACGATATCAGCGGTTTTATCACCCAGGGACGCGGCATTTCCATCCATCGCGCCGATTGCGAGCAGCTGGCGGATCTGCAGGCCAACGCGCCGGAACGCATTGTGGACGCGGTGTGGGGCGAGAGCTACTCCAGCGGGTACTCGCTGGTGGTCAGAGTGACCGCCAACGACCGCAGCGGCCTGCTGCGCGACATCACCACCATTCTCGCCAACGAGAAAGTCAACGTGCTCGGCGTTGCCAGCCGCAGCGATGTGAAAAAACAGCTGGCCACCATTGATATGGATATCGAGATCTATAACCAGCAGGTGCTGGGGCGGATGCTGTCGAAACTCAACCAACTGCCAGACGTCATTGACGCGCGTCGGCTGCACGGTAACTGACTCGTCAAAGGATGCTCTATGTCTGAACCGCATGCCGCAACGGCGCTGCACCGGCTGTTAACCATCATGACCCGTCTGCGCGACCCGCAGGCGGGCTGCCCCTGGGATAAAAGCCAGATTTTTGACTCCATCGCGCCCTGCACGCTGGAGGAGACCTATGAAGTACTCGACGCCATCGCACGGCGCGACTTTGGCGACCTGCGCGCTGAGCTGGGCGATCTGCTGTTCCAGGTGGTGTTTTACGCCGAGCTGGCGTGCGAGCAGGGGCGATTCGATTTCACCGCTATCTGTGAGGCCATCAGCGATAAGCTTGAGCGCCGGCATCCGCACCTGTTCAGCGCCGCGCCAGTCGCGCCGGTGGATCATCGCGCGCAGTGGGAACGGCTGAAGGCACAGGAGCGGGCGGAAAAATCCCGCCCGTCGCCGCTGGACGATATCCCCGCCGCGCTGCCGGCGCTGATGAAAGCCCAGAAAATCCAGCAACGTTGCGCGGCGGTGGGTTTTGACTGGTCAACTCTCGGGCCGGTGCTGGCGAAAGTACATGAAGAGATCGATGAAGTCATGCATGAGGCGCGTCAGCCGGAGGTGGACTCGGCCAAGCTTGCGGAGGAGGTAGGCGATTTGCTGTTCGCCACGGTAAGCCTGTCGCGCCATTTGGGCCAGACGGCGGAAGTGGCTCTGCAACAGGCCAACCGCAAATTCGAGCGCCGCTTCCGCCAGGTAGAAGCCATTATTGACGCACAGGGGCTTACGCTTGCGCAGGTAAGCCTGGCGCAAATGGAACAGGCCTGGCAGCAGGTCAAGCGCCGGGAAAAAGAGGCGTGAGCGTTCACCGTCGAGCCAGCCCGCGACTTTTCGACAAGGGCGGAGGTTCCGGTCGCCGCTGACGCGCCGCGACAGGGGATACGGCCCGTTTGTTGTTTATGGGATTGTTATTTAACCGGTTTGTCATCATCTCGCTGGGCGACGCGGCGCGCAATCGGCAATGGAGCGCGGGCGGATGAGCAAAACGAATATTTGTGGCGCAATGCGGCTTCAGGTATACTGTTTTCCCGTCTTGGTTATTCCGTCTTTACACCTAATTTCTCAGGTTCAGCATGACAACAAACTATATTTTTGTAACCGGCGGGGTCGTCTCCTCCTTGGGTAAAGGCATTGCCGCAGCCTCCCTGGCGACTATTCTCGAAGCCCGGGGCCTTAACGTTACCATCATGAAGCTGGACCCCTACATCAATGTGGATCCGGGTACCATGAGCCCTATTCAACACGGCGAAGTTTTCGTCACCGAAGACGGTGCCGAAACGGATTTGGACTTAGGGCACTATGAGCGCTTCATCCGTACCAAAATGTCGCGCCGCAACAACTTCACCACCGGCCGTATCTATTCCGACGTGCTGCGCAAAGAGCGCCGCGGCGACTATCTGGGCGCCACCATTCAGGTGATTCCCCACATTACTAACGCCATTAAAGAACGCATTATCGAAGGCGGCGAAGGCCATGATGTGGTGCTCGTGGAAATTGGCGGTACGGTGGGGGATATTGAATCGCTGCCGTTTCTGGAGGCCATTCGCCAAATGGCGGTGGAAGTCGGGCGCGAGCACACCCTCTACATGCACTTGACCCTGGTGCCCTATATGGCGGCGTCGGGGGAGGTGAAAACCAAACCGACCCAGCATTCGGTGAAAGAGCTGCTGTCCATCGGTATCCAGCCTGACGTGCTGATATGCCGTTCCGATCGGTCGGTGCCCAACAACGAACGGGCGAAAATTGCTTTATTCTGTAACGTGCCGGAAAAGGCGGTGATTTCGCTTAAAGATATTGATTCAATTTATAAAATCCCGGCGCTATTGAAATCGCAAGGGCTGGACGATTATATTTGTAAACGATTCATCTTGAACTGTCCCGATGCGGATCTGTCAGAATGGGAGCAGGTGATTTACCAGCAGGCGAATCCGGTCGGTGAAGTGACCATTGGCATGGTCGGAAAATATATCGAGTTACCGGACGCCTATAAATCGGTTATCGAGGCCCTGAAACACGCCGGACTGAAAAATCGCCTGACGGTAAATATCCGCCTGATCGATTCTCAGGATGTTGAAACCCGCGGTGTCGAAATATTGAAAGATTTGGACGCTATCCTCATCCCCGGCGGCTTCGGCTATCGCGGCGTGGAGGGGAAAATCCTGACCGCGCAATACGCGCGCGAGCAAAAGATCCCCTACCTGGGCATCTGCCTGGGCATGCAGGTGGCGTTAATCGAATTTGCTCGCCATATGGCGGGGATGCAGGATGCAAACTCCACCGAATTTGTGCCAGACTGTAAGTATCCGGTGGTGGCGCTTATCACCGAATGGCGCGATGAGGACGGCAATGTGGAAATGCACAGCGAGCAAAGCGACCTGGGCGGCACCATGCGCCTCGGCAGCCAGCCCTGCCACCTGGCGGACGGCAGCCTGGCGCGTGCGTTATACGGCGAGGCCACCATTATGGAACGCCACCGCCATCGCTATGAAGTCAACAATATGCTGTTGAAACACATTGAGGCCGCCGGGCTGCGCGTCGCCGGCTGGTCTGGAGATAATAAGCTGGTGGAGATTATCGAATACCCGGATCATCCGTGGTTTGTCGCCAGCCAGTTCCACCCGGAGTTCACCTCGACGCCCCGTGATGGTCATCCGTTATTCGCGGGCTTCGTCAAAGCCGCGGGCGACTATCAAAAACGGGCGCAGAAATAAAAACAAGGGGCGGCCAGAGCGCGAGCGGCGCCGGCAGCCCGTCAGGAATTGTGTTTTAACTTGTACTGAGGAAATACGAATGTCCAAAATTGTAAAAGTCATTGGCCGTGAAATCATCGACTCCCGCGGAAATCCGACCGTAGAAGCAGAAGTACACCTGAAGGGTGGTTTCGTTGGTCTGGCTGCTGCGCCGTCGGGCGCCTCCACCGGTTCGCGCGAAGCGCTGGAGCTGCGTGACGGCGACAAATCCCGTTTCCTGGGCAAAGGCGTCACCAAAGCGGTTGACGCGGTGAACGGTCCTATCGCTCAGGCCCTGACCGGTAAAGACGCCAAAGATCAGGCCGCGCTGGATAAAACCATGATCGACCTGGACGGCACCGAAAACAAATCCAAGTTTGGCGCCAACGCCATTCTGGCCGTGTCGCTCGCCGCCGCCAAAGCCGCCGCCGCCTCAAAAGGCATGCCTTTGTATGAGCATATCGCGGAGCTGAACGGCACCCCTGGCAAATTCTCCATGCCGCTGCCGATGATGAACATCATCAACGGTGGTGAACACGCCGATAACAACGTCGACATCCAGGAATTCATGATCCAGCCGGTCGGCGCGAAAACCATCAAAGAAGCGGTACGTATGGGCTCAGAAGTGTTCCACAATCTGGCCAAGGTACTGAAGGGCAAAGGCATGAACACCGCCGTGGGTGACGAGGGCGGCTATGCGCCGAACCTGGAATCCAACGCCGCGGCGCTGGCCGCTATCAAGGAAGCGGTTGAGAAAGCCGGTTACGTGCTGGGTAAAGACATCACCCTGGCGATGGACTGCGCGGCCTCTGAGTTCTTTGAAGAATCTACCGGTAACTACAACTTGAAAGGCGAAGGCAAAACCTTTACCTCGCAGGAGTTCACCCATTACCTGGAAGATCTGACCAAACAGTACCCGATCGTTTCCATTGAAGATGGCCTGAACGAGTCCGACTGGAACGGTTTTGCTTACCAGACCAAAGTGCTGGGCGACAAAATCCAGCTGGTGGGCGACGATCTGTTCGTGACCAATACCAAGATCCTGAAAGAAGGTATCGACAAAGGTATCGCCAACTCCATCCTTATCAAATTCAACCAGATTGGTTCGCTGACTGAAACGCTGGCGGCAATCAAGATGGCCAAGGATGCCGGTTATACCACCATCATTTCCCACCGTTCCGGCGAAACCGAAGACGCGACCATCGCCGACCTGGCGGTAGGGACCGCGGCTAGCCAGATCAAAACCGGTTCGATGAGCCGTTCCGACCGCGTGGCAAAATACAACCAGCTGATTCGTATCGAAGAAGCCCTAGGTGACCGCGCGCCGTTCAACGGTCTGCGTGAAGTGAAAGGCCAGGCGTAAGCCCGGTAGTCGACTCCGCTCTGGGTCCAAACGCCTCGGGCCGGAGCCTGAAAGCGCTCCGGCCCGCTTCGGCGGGCTTTTTTTTATTCACAGCGGCGGCCCCCGCTGGCGATATCCGACGGGCAGGCAATACTCAGTCTTATTCGCAGCCGTCATCACGAGAAATGTATGCAGTACCCGCTTAACGAAATTTTCCAGACCCTCCAGGGAGAAGGCTATTTTACCGGCGTGCCGGCGATCTTTATTCGTCTGCAGGGGTGTCCGGTGGGATGCAGCTGGTGCGATACCAAACATACCTGGCAACAGGACGAGACCGATCATGTGCCGGCGGGGGAAATACCGCTGAAGACCGCCGACAGCAGCCGTTGGGCCAGCCTCACGGCGGAGGAGATGATCGCGATGATCGCGATGATCGCGCAGCAGGGCTGGACCGCCCGGCACGTCGTGATAACCGGCGGCGAGCCCTGTTTGCATGATCTGATGCCCCTGACCCACGCCCTGGAACAGCAGGGATTCAGCTGCCAGATTGAAACCAGCGGTACCCAGGACGTTCACTGCACGCCGCAAACCTGGGTGACGGTGTCGCCGAAAATCAACATGCGCGGTGGCTTGCCGGTGCTGGCGCAGGCGCTGGGCCGCAGCGATGAAATCAAGCATCCGGTGGCGCGTCAGCGCGATATCGACGAGTTGGATGCGCTGTTGCAGACTCTGCATGATACAAAACAGCGGGTTATCGCGCTCCAGCCCATCAGTCAGAAAGAGGCGGCCACCCGCTTGTGTATCGAGACCTGCATCGCCCGTAACTGGCGGTTATCGATGCAAACCCACAAGTACCTCAACATCGCCTAGGGGCGGTCCGCCACCGTCTTGATGTTTTCATTTCTTGTAGGATAAAAAGATAACTCACTGTTCCGATTATCAGAGCGATAAACGCGGTAGGCAGGTCGCTTTAGCGTTCTTCCTGACGGATACCCGCAAGGGAACGCCCTTTTCCCCTAACAACTGACATAGAGTAATCTACCGGGGGTAACACGCTGAATCCGAGGAAAGTCGTGATTTTCAAAACCCGTGAGGATAGGGTACTTTGCCCGAGCGGGCGGGCGGGCGGAGCGGGTCCTTTGCCAAGGGCGTCTTTATTGGCCGCGGTAGACGCAGCCCGCGGTACAGGTTTCTTTGACGGTCACGGCGCTTAACAGCGGCAGTTGCGGTTTTAGCTGCTACCAGATCCATTGCGCCAGCACTTCGCTGGTAGGATTCTCCAGGCCAGGGATATCATTAAGATAATAATGATCTAGCCGGTTGAGGATGGGTTTAAAGGCGGCCTTCAAGTCGGCGAAATCCATAATCCAGCCGGTGTGGGGATCCACTTCGCCGGTCACTTCCAGGCGCACTAAAAAGGAGTGTCCATGCAGTCGGCCGCACTTATGTCCCGCGGGGACATGGGGAATACGGTGGGTGGATTCAAAGGTAAAATCTTTATATAACGTGGTAATCACTGTCGCTTCTCTTCTACTACATTGACTGCATAATAACGGTTAGCGCGCTATGATGCCATGGATCGCGCCGCCGGCAACCCTCCCAACGGAAAATAAGATGATTTGGCGCGCTGCCCGCGCGGCTGACGGTGTCATCCCCCGCGTAAAGATCAGGGGATCCTGGGGGGCTATTCTATCGGTAATTACGGTAAGTTTAACCTTATTTATACCTTATGATGTTTAGTTATTTATTATTCACATCGCATCCTTTATTGTAAACCGGCGAGTGGTTAACCTTACAAACTCTAATGGTCTTTATTGCCCGGCCTGGCGTGCCGGCCCAAGGAACTTCCTACCCCCATGACGAAACAGGTCCCCTCTTCCACAGTGCTGCCGCTAAGCGCGGAGCAGCTGGATCGCTTGCAGACAGCGACCAGTGATTTTTCTCCCCTGCAACTGGCCTGGATTTCCGGTTATTTTTGGGGACGGGTAGCGGAAGGCCAGCCCTCGGGCGTCGCGGCGCCCGCACAGCCTCAGGGGGCCGCCGCCGCGGCGCCGATTACGCTGCTGAGCGCCTCGCAGACCGGCAACGCGCGCCGGCTGGCGGAGCAACTGCGCGATGATTTGATCGCCGCGCAGCTTGATGTGGTGCTGATTAACGCGGGCGACTATAAATTCAAACAGATCGCGCAGGAAAAACTGCTGCTGGTGGTGACCTCCACGCAGGGTGAGGGGGATCCGCCGGAAGAGGCGATCGCGCTGTATAAATATCTTTTCTCTAAAAAGGCGCCGGCGCTGCCGGATACCCAATTCGCCGTGTTCGGCCTGGGCGACAGCTCCTATGAGCATTTTGCCAAAACCGGCAAAGATTTCGACAGCCGACTGGCGGCGCTGGGAGCGCAGCGTTTGTACGACCGGGTGGACGCCGATGTGGACTACCAGTCGCAGGCCGAGGCCTGGCGCGCCGCGATGGTGGAACGGCTGAAGGCGCGGGTGGCGATCGCCAGTCCGGCGCAGCAGCAATTGGCGGTCAGCGGCAATGTCAACGAAGTGGACTCCAGCCCCTACACCAAAGACGCGCCGCTCAGCGCGCATTTGTCGGTGACTCAGAAGATAACCAGCCGGCAATCGCACAAAGATGTGCGCCATCTGGAGATCGATCTGGCGGATTCCGGGCTGCGTTATCAGCCAGGCGATGCGCTGGGGATATGGTACGAAAACGACCCGGCGCTGATTGGCGAATTGCTGGCGCTGCTGTGGCTTAAGGGCGACGAGCCGGTCGAGGTGGCGGGGCAGACGCTGTCCCTCGGCGAGGCGCTGCAAAAACATTACGAGCTAACGCAAAACACCCCGGCCATCGTAGAGAGCTATGCCGCCCTCGCGCGGGTTGAGGCGCTGTTGGCGGTCGTGGCGGACAAAGCGCAATTGCAACAATTTGCGCTTGCGACGCCTATCGTCGATATGGTGCGCCGCGCGCCCATTGAACTGCGCGCCGAGCAGCTTTTGGGGCTGCTGCGCCCGCTGACGCCGCGCCTGTATTCCATCGCGTCGTCGCAGGCGGAGGTGGGCGAAGAGGTGCATATTACCGTGGGCGTGGTGCGCTATGAAATCGATGGCCGGCCGCGCACCGGCGGCGCCAGCGGCTTTTTGGCCGACAGGCTGGCGGAAGACGATGAGCTGCGGGTATTTATCGAGCACAACGATAATTTCCGTCTGCCGAGCGATCCCAACACGCCGGTGATTATGATAGGACCGGGCACCGGGATCGCGCCGTTCCGGGCGTTCTTGCAGCAGCGCGAGGCCGACGGCGCGCCGGGGCAAAATTGGCTGTTCTTCGGCAATCCCCATTTCATCGATGACTTTCTTTACCAGGTGGAATGGCAGCGCTATGTCAAAGAGGGGCTGCTGACCAAAATTGATCTTGCCTGGTCGCGGGATCAGGCGGAAAAAATCTACGTGCAGGATAGAGTGCGCGAGAAGGGCGCCGAAGTGTGGCGCTGGATCCAACAGGGCTCGCATATTTATGTCTGCGGCGACGCCAACCGTATGGCCCGTGATGTCGAGCAGGCGCTGGTGGCGGTGGTGGCCGAGCACGGCGGCATGGATGTTGAGCAAGCGGACGAATTTTTAAGTGAGCTGCGCATTGAGCGCCGTTATCAGCGGGATGTCTATTGATGAGCGAACAACAACCGAAAGCCAAATTCTCCGACAACGAACGGTTAAAAAGCGAAAGCAATTTTCTGCGCGGTACCATCGCGCAGGATCTGCAGGACGGGCTGACCGGCGGCTTCAATGGCGATAATTTTCAGTTGATCCGCTTTCACGGCATGTACCAGCAAGACGATCGCGACCTGCGCGCCGAGCGCGCCGAGGCGAAGCTGGAGCCGCTGATTAATATGATGCTGCGCTGCCGCCTGCCGGGCGGGGTGATCACGCCGCAGCAGTGGCTGGGTATCGACGCGTTCGCCGCCGAAGAGACTTTCTACGGCAGCATCCGCCTGACTACCCGGCAAACGTTCCAGTTTCACGGCGTGCTTAAGCCGAAGCTGAAAGGCATGCATCAACTGCTGCACCGCCTGGGACTGGACTTTATCGCGACCGCCGGCGACGTTAACCGTAACGTACTGTGCACCTCCAATCCCATCGAGTCGGTGCTGCATCGGCAGGCCTGGGAATGGGCGAAGAAGATCTCCGAACATCTGCTGCCGAAAACCCGCGCCTATGCGGAAATCTGGCTGGACGGCGTAAAGACCGAAACCACCGACCAGGAACCGATCCTGGGGCCGACCTATCTGCCGCGTAAATTTAAAACCACGGTGGTGGTGCCGCCGCTGAACGATGTAGATTTGCACGCCAACGATCTGAACTTTGTCGCCATCAGCGATAACGGCCAATTGGTGGGGTTCAACGTGCTGGTGGGCGGCGGCCTGGCGATGACCCACGGCGATAAGAGCACCTATCCGCGCAAGGCCAGTGAGTTCGGCTTTATCGCCCTGGAGAATACGCTGAAAATCGCCGAAGCGGTGGTGACCACGCAGCGTGACTGGGGCAACCGCGCCAATCGCAAGAACGCCAAGACCAAATATACCCTAGAGCGTGAAGGCGTCGGCGCGTTCCGCGATGAAGTGGAAATCCGCGCGGGCGTTCAATTCGCCCCTATCCGCCCTTATGCTTTTACCGAACGCGGCGATCGCTTCGACTGGGTCAAGGGGATCGATAACCAATGGCATCTGACGCTGTTTATCGAAAACGGCCGCATCCTTGATTACCCGGACCGCACGCTAAAAACCGGCCTGGCGGAAATCGCCCGCATCCATAAAGGGGATTTCCGTCTGACCGCCAACCAAAACCTGATTATCGCCGGCGTCGATAAGAAGGATAAAGCGGCTATCGAAGCGCTGGCGCGGCGCCACGGGCTGATTAACGATGATGTCAGCGCGCAGCGTAAGGCATCCATGGCCTGCGTGGCGTTTCCCACCTGTCCGCTGGCGATGGCCGAAGCAGAGCGTTTCCTGCCGCAGTTTGTCAGTAAGGTGGAGAACATCATGTCGGGTCACGGGCTGGGAGACGACGAGATTATCCTGCGCGTGACCGGCTGTCCAAACGGCTGTGGTCGCGCGATGCTGGCGGAAATCGGGCTGGTGGGTAAAGCCATTGGCCGCTATAACTTGTATTTGGGCGGCGATCGCATTGGTACCCGCATTCCGCGCATATATCGGGAAAATATTACCGAAGACGAAATCCTGAGCATCATCGATGACACCGCGGGCCGCTGGGCGCGTGAGCGCCAGCCGCGTGAATCCTACGGCGATTATGTGGTGCGGGCCGGCATAGTTCGCCCGGTGGTGGATTCGGCGCGCGACTTTTACGATTAATCGGAGGGTGACGGTATGAGCGATTGGGATCTCGGCGAATTAACCGCGCTGGACAAGACGCAGCAAACGGCGGCGCTGGCGGCGGTCAATCAGCAGTTGGAAAGCCAAACGGTGGAACAGCGGGTCGCCTGGGCGCTGGAGCATCTGCCCGAGCAGGCGGTGCTGTCATCAAGTTTTGGTATTCAGGCGGCGGTCAGTCTGCATCTGGTGACCCGCCAGCGTCCGGATATTCCGGTGATTTTGACCGACACGGGTTATCTGTTCCCGGAAACTTACCGCTTTATCGATGAGCTGACCGAGACTCTGGGGCTTAACCTACAGATCTTCCGCGCCAACACTTCCCCCGCCTGGCAGGAGGCGCGCTACGGCAAGCTGTGGGAACAGGGTGTCGAGGGTATTGAGCGCTATAACCAACTCAACAAAGTAGAACCGATGAACCGCGCGCTGGCGACCCTTGGCGCCGGGACCTGGTTCGCGGGTCTGCGGCGCGAGCAGTCCGGTAGCCGCGCCCGGTTACCGGTGCTGGCGATCCAGCGCGGCGTGTTTAAGCTACTGCCGATTATCGACTGGGATAATCGGCAGGTTTATCACTATCTCACCCGCCACGGCCTGAGCTATCACCCGCTGTGGGAGCAGGGCTACCTGTCGGTGGGCGATACCCATACAACGCGCAAATGGGAGCCGGGCATGAGCGAGGAGGGGACGCGCTTTTTCGGGCTGAAACGCGAGTGCGGCCTGCATGAAGGCTAACGGCGCGCCGCGCTAAGCCTGCCTGCCGACGCGGTCACGGTTCGCCGCGGCTTTGGTCTGCGCGGCGCCGGTAAGATCGCGCAGAAGCGGCCGCAGCAGGATCAGGCGGGTGCGGCGTGCCAGCTGCCCGTGAAGGTGGCGGTCAAGCCACAATACATTATCGCGCTGGCTCTGATAACGTACCGTGCCCTGAGGGAAGTGGGCGCTGACTTTCCGCTCTAGGCAGCTGTCGCCGGCCACCCCGGAAGTCATCTCCAGCACCGGCAGCCCGGCGCGGGCGAACGGCAGCAGCAGCGACGGGCATGCCGGACGATCGCGCAAACCTTTGCTGAGCAGCAGCGGTATGCCGGCGCGGCGGGCCTGCGCGCACAGGGCGTTGATCTGCGCCGACAGCGCGCTTGTGCCCGCCGGCAGCTGATAATCCACGCGCAGCTTTTCGCCGGCGATCAGCTGCTGCAAATTCACTACCAGCCGCGTTTGTTGTTTCTCCCGTGGCGACATGCGGTCCAGATAATCCTGGCTGCCCGCTAGGTCGGGAACGCCGGCGCTCAAGGCGACAAAACGCACGCCGACCTGCAGCGGCAGCTGACCCAGTTCGCGCGCCAGGGCCAGCATGATACCCAGCCCGGCGGCACTGTCGTCCACCCCCTGTAGCGTCACACCACCCAGAATGAGGTTCAGATCGCGATCGCTGCGCGGCAGGTAAGTGTCGAGGTGGGCAATGACCAGAATCTTCCCTTTTCCGGCCTGGCCGGCTTTGGCGGCGATGGTGGAACTGGCGGTAATGCGGCGCCAGTCCACTTTGTCGCCCGGCGTGCCGTAGCGATAGCGGGTATTGAAGGCGCTCAGGTCGCTTTGATAGCCCAGCGCGCGAAATTGCTGCTGCAATTGCTCGGCGGCCAGCAACTCCGTGGAACTGCCCGCCATACGGCCGGGAAAATAGGTGGCGATAGCGCGTGTTTGCGCTTGGGCATAGCGTTCAGGGGAGGGCGTGGAGTCGGCCTGGACGGCCGGCGGCGGCAACGCGCTGACCAAGAGCCAGAACGCAACACGCAGGCAAGCGGGGTAACGCATAACGGAAAGTCCTTGTTTACCGGAACGGCCTCAATATTCGGCCGCGCAACTGTCGGCTATAGTATGGGGCGGCGACGGCGGCAAAACAATCCCACTTCGCTGGAAAGTCAATGGTGTCGTTATTCCATAAAGGTAAATGAAATTCCAATTAAGAATTTCATTTACCAGAAATGGTCGACGTATAGTCATAATATTGCTAAACACGAATAGAAAGGTTGCTGTGGAATATTTACCGCTATTTGCCGATCTCAGGCGACGTCCGGTACTGGTGGTTGGCGGTGGCGATGTTGCCGCGCGCAAAATTCAGCTGTTAATGCGCGCCGGCGCCCAAATCAGAGTGGCGGCGCGGGCGTTATGCCCGGCACTGACGGAAATTCACCGCGCCGGCGGCCTGTCATGGCTAGGCGAATCGTTTGAACCGGCCATGCTGGACGACGTCTTCCTGGTCATTGCCGCCACCGATGACGCGGCGCTGAACGCCCAGGTCTCGCAGTGCGCGGAACAGCGCCATTTGCTGGCCAACGTGGTGGACGACCAGCCGTACTGCTCATTCATTTTTCCCTCGATTATCGATCGCGCGCCCATCGTGGTGGCCATCTCCTCCGGCGGCACGGCGCCGGTGCTCGCGCGCATCCTGCGCGAGAAACTTGAATCGATGCTGCCGACGTTTCTCGGCCCCATGGCGGCCATGGCGGGCGCCTGGCGCGGTCGGGTAAAGCAGCGGATCCGCAGTATGGCCGGCCGCCGCCGGTTTTGGGAGAAAGCGCTCAATGGCCGCTTCGCCAGTCTGGTGGCGCAGGGACGGTTGGAACAGGCCGAGCAAGCGCTGGAGCAGGCTCTCTATGCCGACCCGGAACACGGAGGCGAGGTGGCGTTGGTCGGCGCCGGTCCCGGCGACAGCGGGCTATTGACGCTGCGCGGACTGCAACTGATGCAGCAGGCGGATGTGGTGCTGTATGACTACCTGGTAAGCCAAGAGATCCTTGAGCTGGTGCGCCGCGATGCGGATCGGATCTGCGTGGGCAAGCGCGCCGGCGAGCAGTCGATGCCGCAGCAGGAGATCAATCGCCTGCTGGTGACGCTGGCGCAGCAGGGCAAAAAAGTGGTGCGGCTCAAAGGGGGCGATCCTTTTATATTCGGCCGCGGCGGCGAAGAGCTGCAAGCCGTGGCGGCGGTGGGCATACCTTTTCAAGTGGTGTCCGGCATCACCGCCGCCGCGGGCGCCACCGCCTATGCCGGCATCCCGCTGACCCATCGTGAGCATGCCCAGAGCATTACCTTTATTACCGGGCATGTGCGCGACGGCGCCGATGCCCTGGATTGGCAGGCGCTGGCGCGCGGGCGTCAGACGTTGGCGATATACATGGGGGTGGTCAAGGCGGCGGAAATCAGCAGCCAGCTCATTCGCCACGGCCGGTCGACGCAAACCCCGGTGGCGGTGATAAGCCGCGGGACCCGCAGCAGCGACCAGTACGTGCAAACGGGGACCCTGGCGGCGCTGGATCAACTGGCGCAGGGGGCGCCGACCCCCGCATTGCTGGTGATAGGCGAAGTGGTCGCCCTTCATCATGAAATCAATTGGTTTGGTCAGCAAAACCTGGAGGCGCAAAAGCGCGCGTCGGTGGTCAATCTGGCGTAAGGATGTCATTTATGGATCAACAACGTTTTACCCATCTGCGGCAGCTGGAGGCTGAGAGTATCCATATTATCCGTGAGGTGGCTGCCGAATTCAGCAATCCGGTGATGATGTACTCCATCGGCAAAGACTCGTCCGTGATGCTGCATCTGGCGCGGAAGGCCTTTCATCCCGGCAAACTGCCGTTTCCGCTGCTGCATGTGGATACCGGCTGGAAATTCCGCGAAATGTATGCATTTCGCGATCACACAGCCAAGGCCTACGGTTTCGAGCTGCTGGTGCATAAAAACCCGGAAGGGGTGGCGATGGGCATCAACCCCTTCGTTCACGGCAGCGCCAAGCATACCGATATCATGAAGACCGAAGGCCTGAAGCAGGCGCTGAATCAATACGGCTTCGATGCCGCCTTTGGTGGCGCCCGGCGCGATGAGGAGAAATCCCGCGCCAAGGAACGTATTTACTCGTTCCGCGATCGCTTTCATCGCTGGGATCCGAAAAATCAGCGTCCGGAGCTGTGGCACAACTATAACGGTCAGATCAACAAGGGGGAGAGCATTCGCGTGTTCCCGCTCTCCAACTGGACCGAGCTGGATATCTGGCAATACATTTTTCTGGAAAACATCGACATCGTCCCGCTGTATCTGGCCAAGAAACGGCCCGTGCTGGAGCACGACGGCATGCTGATGATGGTGGACGATGACCGTATCGACCTACAGCCGGGAGAAGTGATCGAACAGCGCATGGTTCGCTTTCGCACGCTCGGCTGCTGGCCGCTGACCGGCGCGGTGGCGTCGAGCGCGCAGACCCTGCCTGAAATTATCGAGGAGATGCTGGTCTCCACCACCAGCGAGCGTCAGGGCCGGGTTATCGATCGCGATCAGTCCGGGTCGATGGAAATGAAAAAGCGTCAGGGTTATTTTTAAGGAGCCATCGACATGAACAATGCCATAGCCCAACAAATCGCCGAGCAGGGCGGGGTAGAAGCGTATCTACACGCCCAGCAGCATAAAAGCCTGCTGCGTTTTTTGACCTGCGGCAGCGTCGATGACGGCAAAAGCACCCTGATAGGCCGCCTGCTGCACGATACTCGGCAAATCTACGAAGATCAGCTATCGACGCTGCACACCGACAGCAAGCGCCTTGGCACTCAGGGCGACAAGCTGGATCTGGCGCTGCTGGTGGACGGTCTGCAGGCCGAGCGCGAGCAGGGCATCACTATTGATGTCGCCTATCGTTATTTTTCGACCGAAAAACGCAAATTTATCATTGCCGACACGCCAGGCCATGAACAATACACCTGCAATATGGCCACCGGCGCCTCGACCTGCGACCTGGCCATCCTGCTTATCGATGCGCGCAAAGGCGTGCTGGACCAGACCCGGCGCCACAGCTTCATCAGCACCCTGTTAGGCATCCGCCATTTGGTGGTGGCGGTGAACAAAATGGATCTGGTGGCGTTCGGCCAGCAGGTATTCGAGCGTATCCGCCAGGATTATCTGCGCTTCGCCGAACAGTTACCGGTGGATTTGAACATCACTTTTGTGCCGCTGTCGGCGCTGGAGGGCGATAACGTCGCCGCACCGGCCACCCACATGCCCTGGTATGCCGGCCCCACGCTATTGGACGTGCTGGAAACGGTGGAGGTGGTCAACCTAAACGAGCGGCAGCCGATGCGCTTCCCGGTGCAGTACGTCAACCGACCCAATCTGGATTTTCGCGGCTACGCCGGTACCGTGGCGGCGGGCGTCGTGCAGGTGGGGCAGGCGGTGCAGGTGCTGCCGTCCGGTGTAACGTCCACTATCAGCCGCATCGTGACCTTCGACGGCGATTTGCCGGAGGCCTGGGCCGGCGAAGCGGTTACGCTGGTCCTGGCGGATGAGGTGGACATCAGCCGTGGCGATCTGCTGGTGGACGCCAGCGAGACTCTGCCGGCGGTGCACAACGCCCAGGTGGATGTGGTGTGGATGACCGACCAGCCGCTGGTGGCGGGCCAGAGTTTCGATATCAAGATTGCCGGCAAGAAAACCCGCGCGCGGGTGTACAATATCCAGTATCAGGTGGATATTAATACGCTGACCCAGTGCGTGGCGGACAGTCTGCCGCTAAACGGTATCGGCCTGGTAGAGCTGGTGTTTGATGAACCGATGATCCTGGATAAGTATGCCGATAACCCGACTACCGGCGGCATGATTTTCATCGATAGGTTGAGTAATGTCACCGTCGGCGCCGGCATGGTACGCCAGCCGCTACAGGACGTTTATCGTGAACCCGGTCCCTACGGTGAATTCGAGCTGGCGCTGAACGCGCTGGTGCGCCGCCATTTCCCCCATTGGGGCGCGCGCGACCTGCTGGGAGGTAAATGATGGCCGACGCCGCCGGGCTTCCGCTTAATGAAAATGTGGTGTGGCACCCGCACCCGGTGACCCGCCAGGATCGCGAGGCATTGCATAAGCACCAGGGCGCGGTGCTGTGGTTTACTGGTCTGTCCGGTTCGGGGAAATCCACCCTGGCCGGCGCGCTGGAGCAGGCGCTGCATCAGCGGGGCGTCAGTACGTATTTGTTGGACGGCGACAACGTGCGCCACGGCCTGTGCCGCGATCTGGGCTTCGGCGATGATGACCGACGCGAGAATATCCGCCGGGTGGGCGAGGTGGCGCGGCTGATGGTGGACGCCGGCCTTATTGTGCTGACGGCCTTCATTTCCCCCCACCGCGCCGAGCGGCAGCTGGTGCGCGATATGCTGCCCGCCGGCCGCTTTATCGAAGTGTTTGTCGATACTCCGCTGGCCGTTTGCGAGGCGCGCGATCCCAAAGGGCTATACCAAAAAGCCCGCGCCGGCGAGCTGCGTAATTTCACCGGTATCGACGCAGTTTACGAGGCGCCGCAGCGGCCGGATTTGCATCTGGACGGCGAACAATTGGTAACAAATTTGACCGGCCGTTTATTAGATCTGCTGGACGAGCACGTTATTATCGAGTCCTGAATGCGCTGCCGGCGAAAGGGGAACCTTCGCCGGCGTTTACCAGCCAGAGACAGGTCTTGATGCCGAACGTTACCGAGATAAAACGCGCTCTCCCTTTCAAATTCAGCCTAGCGCCTGACCGTACGCTTCGCCGGGATGAGCCGCCATACGCCCTGTGGGGCGGCATCGCCAGGTTTATCTTTTACTGGCTGGCTTTTGCCGCGCCTATCCTGCAATTTGGCGCCAATGCCCTGTTTTTCCTGCTCTACACCTGGCCTTTTTTTCTGGCGCTGCTGTTAGTGTGCGTGTTGGTGGGGGTGGTCTTTAGCGTGCTGCTCGGCGGCAAATTATGGCTGACGGTGCTGGTCACCGGCCTGTCGGTGTTCTGTCTGTTCTGGCTAGTGTTTACCTTTCTCTCGGGGTGGTAAGCGCCTCGGTGCCCCCGGTCCGGTAACAAAGCGTAAAAAATCGGTAAAAAAGTCCCACAACCGCCGGCTTTTTGGTGGTTTTGCCGCGGTATTTGCCGGCTGGTGTGGAGTCCGGCCGCAAGTTATGGGATGATTATGCCGTCATTCAGGGGGCGGGATGGGAAAACTTACGCTGCTATTATTAGTATTGCTTGGCTGGTTGCAGTATTCACTGTGGCTGGGTAAAAACGGTGTGCACGATTTGGTGCGCGTTGAGAGCGACGTCGCGGCGCAACAAAGCAATAACGCGCAGCTCAAAGCGCGCAACGATCAACTGTTCGCCGAAATTGACGATCTCAACAGTGGCCAGGAAGCTATCGAGGAACGCTCACGCAACGAACTTGGCATGATTAAGCCGGGCGAGACCTTCTATCGCCTGGTACCAGAGCAGGCGAAACGGCAGCCGGCGGCGCCCGCAACGCAAGACAATCAATAATGACCTTATCAGTGGGGCCTGTCCTTGACGTTATCGCTATACTGCCGGCGGCCGGAATCGGCAGCCGTATGCAGACCGCCTTGCCCAAACAATATCTCACCATCGGCGACAAAACCCTGCTTGAGCACGCTATCGACGCGCTGCTGCGCCAACCCTGCATCCGCGAGGCGATCGTGGCGATAAGTCCCGCGGATCGCTGGTATCACCAACTTCCGGTGGCTGCCGACCCGCGGGTTCGTGTGGTCACCGGCGGCGAAGCGCGCGCCGATTCGGTGATGGCCGCGCTGCGCCGCGTGTGCACGGCGTCCTGGGTGCTGGTGCATGACGTCGCGCGTCCCTGCCTGTATCAAGACGATTTGCGCCGCCTGCTGGCGATCACCGCGCACACCGAGGTGGGTGGGCTGCTGGCGTCGCCGGTGCGCGACACCATGAAACGCGCCTGCGCCGGTACCGACATTATCGCGAGCACCGTCGAGCGCGAGGATTTATGGCATGCGCTAACGCCGCAGCTGTTCGCGCGCGATCTGCTGAAAAACTGCTTGGAGCGTGCGCTGGCGGAAGGCGCGACGGTGACCGATGAAGCCTCGGCGCTGGAGTATTGCGGCTACGCGCCGCTGCTGGTGCCGGGGCGCGCGGACAACATCAAAGTGACCCGCCCGGAAGATTTGGTGTTGGCCCGCTTCTTTTTTTCTCAATTGGCTAATACGGAGAGCGCGTAAATGCGTATCGGACACGGTTTCGACGTGCACCAGTTCGGCGGCGAAGGCCCGCTTATTATCGGCGGTGTGCGTATCCCTTATCCGCAGGGTCTGTTGGCGCATTCCGATGGCGATGTCGCGCTGCACGCCGCGACCGATGCCCTGCTGGGCGCCGCCGCCCTCGGCGATATCGGCAAATTATTTCCCGATACCGATCCGGTCTACAAAGGGGCCGACAGCCGCGCGCTATTGCGCGAAGCCTGGCGGCGGATTGTGGCCAAGGGGTACCGTCTTGGCAACTTGGACATCACCCTTATCGTCCAGGCGCCGAAGATGGCGCCGCACATTCCGCAAATGCGCGTGCATATCGCCGAGGATCTCGGCTGCCATATGGATGATATCAACGTCAAGGCGACCACCACCGAACGGCTGGGCTTTACCGGCCGCGGCGAAGGCATCGCCTGCGAGGCGGTAGCGCTACTGGTCTGAACGGCATGACCGACGACCTGTACTATCACCGGCTGCACCGGCTGCATTGGCTGCTCGGCAAGCCCGCCGCGACCGGTCGCGTGAAGGCCGAGGCGGCGGATTTCCAGGTGCGCGGGCAGCTTGGTTTCGCGCCCGATGGCGAAGGGGAGCACCTGCTGGTGCACCTGCGTAAAACCGGCTACAACACGCCCGACGTCGCCGAGGCGCTGGCCGGCGTTCGCCGGCATCCCCGCCCGCGCGGTCAGCTACGCCGGGCTCAAAGATCGCCACGCCGTCACCGAACAGTTGTTTTGCCTGCATCTGCCCGGCAAAAGCGATCCCGACTTCGCGGCATTTCAACTCGCCGGCTGCGCTATCCTCGCCGCCGACCGCCACCGACGTAAACTGCGTATCGGCGCCCTCAAGGGCAACGCCTTTACCCTGACGCTACGTGAGATAAGCGATGGTGAGGACGTTGAGGCGGGGCTGAACCGCATCTGCGATGAAGGGGTGCCAAACTATTTCGGCCATCAGCGCTTTGGTCATCAGGGCAATAATCTGACGCTGGCGTGGCGCTGGGCGAATAACGAATTGCGCATCAAAGACCGCAGCAAACGCAGCTTTACGCTTTCTGCCGCCCGCAGCGCGTTGTTCAATAGGGTGGTCAGCCAACGCTTGGCGCAGTTGGGGCCGGCGCGCCTATTGAACGGAGACGCCCTGCAATTGACCGGCCGGGGTAGTTGGTTTGTGGCAAGCACGGCGGAGATGCCGGCGTTGACCGCGCGGCTGGCGGCGGGGGAGCTCTCCCTAACGGCGCCGATGCCGGGGGAGGGCGCACTGGGCGCCCTTGACGAAGCCGAGGCGTTTGAACACGCCTGCCTCGCGACGCAGCCGGCGCTGATGGCGTTGCTGGCGCGTGAACGGCTAACGCCCGCGCGGCGCGCGCTGTTGCTTCAGCCAGAAGGGCTAAGCTGGCGCTGGCAAGATCCCGCGACGCTGACGCTTTCTTTCAGCTTGCCTGCCGGCAGTTATGCCACAGCGGTAGTGCGTGAATTGCTGGACGCTCCCGCCGATATCGCCCACTAGTCCGCCGCCGGCCCGCTGACGCCAGCACGAAACCTTTCAGCTGGAGCATTCCCGACGCGGTCAGCGCGCTACTTCGCCGGCGCGAGAGGCACGTCGCGCAACGGCTAAATTTGCTGCAACCACTGAATTGACGGCTTCACCACGGTGACGTTTCATGCCATTATTGTTTTATATTCCCGCCCTGATCTTTCGCCGGTGTTGCTGACCGGCGGCGGGCCAGGCCGGTTTTTTGCCTTTCACCGCAGGGCGGCGTGGTGCGGGTGATTTTCTTATAAAGTCAAAAAACACTATGCACATACTTTTAAGCAATGATGATGGCATTCATGCGCCGGGCATTCAGCAGCTGGCGGTCGCGTTGCGCCAGCTTGCCACCGTACAGATTGTGGCGCCGGACCGTGACCGCAGCGGCGCGTCCAATTCGTTGACGCTGGACGCGCCGCTGCGCACGCAAACCCAGCCCAACGGCGATATCGCTATCCTCTCCGGCACGCCCACCGATTGCGTCTATCTCGGCGTTAATGCCTTAATGCGTCCCGGCCCGGATATCGTCGTGTCGGGCATTAACGCCGGGCCGAATCTGGGCGATGACGTCATCTATTCCGGCACCGTCGCCGCCGCGATGGAAGGACGTCATCTGGGCTATCCGGCGCTGGCGGTGTCGCTCGACGGCAGCCGTCATTTCGCCACCGCCGCCGCCGTCACCTGTCGCCTGCTGCGTGCATTGACCCGCGCGCCGCTGCGCACCGGCAAGATCCTCAATGTCAACGTCCCTGACCTGCCGCTATCGTCAATCAAGGGCTGCAAAGTGACCCGCTGCGGCAGCCGTCATCCCGCCAGCGAAGTCATCCGCCAGACGGATCCGCGCGGCCGCGAGATGCTGTGGATCGGCCCCCCGGCCGGCTCGTTTGATGAAGGGCCGGGCACCGATTTCGAGGCCGTCAGTCAGGGCTATGTCTCACTGACGCCGCTACAGGTGGATCTCACCGCCAACGCCGCGCTGCCTGTGCTGAGCGATTGGCTCGACGATACCGAGGGGCTCGCTCCATGGTAGACGGACGGACGCAGACGTTGCTGGCGCAGCTGCGTCAGCAAGGCATCCGCGATGAACGCCTGCTACAGGCGATGGAGGCGGTGCCGCGCGAACGTTTTATCGACGAGGCTTTCGAGCATAAAGCCTACGATAACACCGCGCTGCCCATCGGGCTCGGGCAAACCATTTCCCAACCTTATATCGTGGCGCGTATGACCGAGCTGCTGGCGCTGCGGCCGGAATCGCGGGTGCTGGAAATCGGCACCGGCTCCGGCTATCAGACCGCCATTCTGGCCCATTTGGTGAAGCACGTCTGTTCGGTGGAGCGGATCAAAAAATTGCAGTGGCAGGCCAAGCGCCGGCTGAAACTGCTTGATTTACATAATATCTCTACCCGTCACGGCGACGGTTGGCAGGGCTGGCCGTCGCGCGGGCCGTTTGACGCCATCATCGTGACGGCGGCGGCGCCGGAAATTCCCCAGGCGCTGATGGCGCAACTGGATGAGGGCGGCGTGATGGTGCTGCCGGTCGGCGAAGAGCAGCAGCATTTGACGCGGGTGTGGCGCAAGGGCGGAGAATTCGTGGTCGACACCGTGGAGGCAGTCCGATTCGTGCCGCTGGTGAAAGGCGAACTGGCCTGACGCCGACGCTTAAATTTCTATACAAGTATTTAATGGCGTGCGCGACCGGTTGTTAATAGCATTAATGTCAGTATAATTATTATCTAAGGAATATCTGAAAATACTCCTGTTACTGGGACAATAAGCATTAAAAGGATGTATAACACATAATGTCTGGCCTATTTGGAATGATGACTGGCGTTGCTGCCATAGGGGAGAATTGAGCATGGGAAGCCCGAAGTGCGCGTTGCGCCGCGTTGCGGTCTGTGCCATGGCGAGTATGTGGCTGGCGGGATGCGCCAACAATGAAACCAGCGCACCGATAAGCGGCGTGGGCGGCGGTAACGACGCCGGCGGCTACAGCGGCAATGCCGCCACCGTCGAGAGCGCACCCCCGCTGACCGCGGCCGCGGTCAGCGGGGGTGCGCAGAGCCAGGTGAATGTCTCCCCACAAGGAAATATTGTTTACAATAGGAGCTATGACAGCATTCATAAAGGTTCCTATTCCGGCGCGACGTATCAGGTAAAACGTGGCGATACGCTGTTCTATATCGCCTGGATTACTGGAAATGACTACCGGGATTTGGCGCAAAGGAACAATATTCCGGAACCATACAGTCTCAACGTAGGTCAGACTTTGCAGGTGGGTAACGGAACGACGCCGATTACCGGCAATGAGCCGGCGGGAACCGTTCTGGCGTCCAACGCCAATCAGGCCAATACCGGCGTCGTGGTAGCGCCCGTTCCTACCGCGAATACACAATTGACAGAATCAAGTGTTGATTCTAATAAAAACAATGGTTATTCTGAAAGTTCAAGTAAACAGAGTGTAGGTAACATTTTGCCATCATCCAATGGCAAAATGTTACCTACCGCTGGCACCGTTGTTACCACAACCGCGCCGGTTGCAGCACCCAGCACGGCACCAGCCGCCACGGCGTCTGGCAGCACGGCAATCACCGGTTGGCGTTGGCCGACGGATGGGAAGATCATTGACAACTTTTCCGCCGCAGAAGGCGGTAACAAAGGGGTTGATATCTCCGGTTCCCGAGGACAGCCAATTTTGGCGACCGCCAACGGCAGAGTGGTTTATGCCGGCAACGCCTTGCGGGGATACGGTAATCTCATCATTATCAAACACAATGATGATTACTTGAGCGCCTACGCCCACAACGATACGATGCTGGTCCGAGAACAAAAAGAAGTCAGGGCGGGGCAAAAAATCGCTACCATGGGTAGCACCGGAACCAGCACAACCAGATTACATTTTGAAATTCGTTACAAGGGGAAATCCGTAAACCCGCTGCGTTATCTTCCGCAGCGATAAATTGGCGGAATGTCTCGACGTTCTGTCCTGGGATCACGGGTAGGGGCCACTATGAGCCAAAATACGCTGAAAGTTAACGAGTTACATGAAGAGGCCGAATTCGATGAGAATGGGGCTGAAACATTTGACGAGAAGGCGCTAGTCGATGAGCCTGCTGATAATGATTTAGCTGAAGAAGAGCTGCTGTCTCAGGGGGCAAGCCAGCGTGTTCTGGACGCCACGCAGCTCTATCTGGGCGAGATTGGATACTCCCCGCTTCTTACCGCTGAGGAAGAGGTCTACTTTGCACGGCGCGCACTTCGGGGTGATATTGCCTCACGTCGCCGGATGATCGAAAGCAACCTGCGGTTGGTGGTGAAAATTGCCCGTCGTTACAGTAATCGCGGACTGGCGTTACTGGATTTAATCGAGGAAGGCAACCTCGGTCTGATTCGTGCGGTTGAGAAGTTCGATCCGGAACGGGGATTTCGTTTCTCGACCTACGCCACCTGGTGGATTCGCCAGACGATCGAACGGGCCATCATGAATCAAACCCGGACTATCCGTCTGCCGATCCATATCGTGAAAGAGCTGAACGTCCATTTACGCACCGCGCGTGAACTGTCGCACAAGCTCGATCACGAGCCGAGCGCGGAAGAAATCGCCGAGCAGCTGGATAAGCCCGTGGAAGACGTTAGCCGTATGCTGCGCCTGAATGAGCGTATCACCTCGGTGGATACCCCGCTGGGGGGCGACTCCGAGAAGGCGTTGCTGGATATTCTGTCCGATGAAAAAGGCAGCGGTCCGGAAGACACCACGCAGGACGATGACATGAAGCAGAGCATCGTTAAGTGGCTGTTCGAGCTGAATGCCAAGCAGCGTGAAGTGCTGGCCAGACGTTTCGGCCTGCTGGGCTATGAAGCCGCGACGCTTGAAGATGTAAGCCGTGAAATCGGTCTGACCCGCGAACGCGTGCGTCAGATTCAGGTGGAAGGGTTGCGTCGTCTGCGGGAGATCCTGCAGGGTCAAGGTTTGAATATCGAAGCACTGTTCCGCGAATAATCGCAGCGTCATTCCGTGAAATCATGGCAGCACCGTTTCGTCGCGCATTGCGAGGCGCAGTAGTCGGAATAGGTGTGTTGTAATAGTTCTGTCGCTGGCGCCGAAGGGCGCCAACCTATCAACTCCGCCGGGGTGAGTCGGTTTTCGCACCGGCAGCAACCAAAACGATGAGGTAATCCTCACGTTTTTTTTGCCGCGGCTCCGCTAGCCGATTATTTTTTTCAACCGATACAGCCATTCCAGCGCCTGGCGCGGCGAAAGCGCGTCGGGATCCAGATTTTCCAGCGCCTCGACCGCCGGCGAAACAGGCGGCTCTTCCGGTTGCAGTAGCGAGAGCTGCGAGCCGTCCACGCTGCCTGTCGCCGCGCCGCTGGATAACGTTTCCAATTCCCTGAGCTTCTGACGCGCGCGCTTGATAACCTCTCGCGGCACCCCCGCCAGCGCCGCCACCGATAGGCCGTAACTCTTGCTGGCGGCCCCCTCCTGCACGCTGTGCATGAAGGCGATGGTGTCGCCATGCTCCACCGCGTCCAGATGCACGTTGACCACCCCCTCCATTTTCTCCGGCAGGGTAGTTAGCTCGAAATAGTGCGTGGCGAACAAGGTCATGGCCTTGATGCGGCCGGCCAGATTCTCCGCGCAGGCCCAGGCCAGCGACAGCCCATCGTAGGTCGAGGTACCGCGGCCGATCTCATCCATCAACACCAGACTCTGACGCGTGGCGTTATGCAATATGTTGGCGGTCTCGGTCATCTCCACCATGAAGGTGGAGCGGCCGGAAGCTAGATCGTCCGCGGCGCCGACGCGGGTAAAGATGCGATCCACCGGCCCTATGACGGCCTGCTCGGCCGGGACAAAACTGCCGATATACGCCAACAGCACGATCAGAGCGGTTTGGCGCATATAGGTGCTTTTACCGCCCATATTGGGCCCGGTAATGATCAGCATACGCCGCGCGTCGGACAGCATCAGCGGATTGGCGATAAAGGGCTCGCTCAGCACCTGCTCCACGACGGGATGGCGGCCGCCGATGATATGGATGCCCGGCCGGGCGTCCAGCGTCGGACACACATAGTTCAGCGTTTCAGCGCGCTCGGCCAGATTGCACAGGACATCCAGCTCCGCCAGCGCCGCGGCGCTTTGTTGCAGCGCCGCCAGATGGGGCAATAGCAGATCGAAGAGCTCATCATACAGCGCTTTTTCCAACGCCAGCGCCTTGCTCTTCGAGGTCAGGACCTTGTCTTCGTATTCCTTCAGCTCAGGAATGATGTAGCGTTCGGCGTTTTTCAGCGTTTGGCGCCGCACATAATGGATGGGCGCCAGATGGCTTTGGCCGCGGCTGAGCTGAATAAAATAGCCGTGCACGGCGTTGAAGCCCACTTTCAGCGTCTCCAGCCCGGTTTTTTCCCGCTCGCGCAGCTCAAGACGGTCGAGATAATCGGTCGCGCCCGCCGCCAGACCGCGCCATTCGTCCAGTTCGGCATGGTATCCCGGGGCGATGACGCCGCCGTCGCGCACCAGCACCGGCGGCGACTCAATGATGGCCCGCGCCAGCAAATCGCGCAGCGTCTCAAACTCTCCGACCCGATCCAGCAACTGCGGCAAATAGGCATGTGATTTGCCCTCGAGCAGCGTTTGCATGGCCGGCAGCTGTGCAAAGGCATGGCGCATGCGCGCCAGATCGCGCGGACGCGCCGAACGCAGCGCCAGACGCGCCAGCACCCTCTCCAAATCCCCGACCTGACGCAGCAGCGGCTGTAGATCCGCCACCTGATCCTGTAATGCGCGAATAGTTTCCTGGCGGTGGGTGAGGGTAGTGATCTCGCGGGTAGGCATGTGCAGCCAGCGTTTCAGCATCCGGCTGCCCATGGGCGTGACCGTGCGATCGAGCACGTCCGCCAGCGTATTTTCGTCGCCGCCGCTGAGGTTTTGCGTCAACTCCAGATTACGCCGTGTCGCGGCATCCATCACGATACCGTCCTGCTGACGCTCCAGGGTGACGGTGCGGATGTGCGGCAGTGAGGTGCGCTGGGTATCCTTGGCGTATTGCAGTAGACAGCCGGCGGCACACAGGGCCAGCTGCGCCCGCTCAATGCCAAAGCCGGTTAAATCGCGGGTACCGAACTGCATGGTGAGCTGCTGGCGGGCGGTATCCAGCTCGAATTCCCACAGCGGGCGGCGCCGCAGGCCGCGGCGGTGCTCAATGAGCGTCATATCCTCCAGCATTTCGGGATAGAGCAGCTCGGCCGGATTGGTGCGCTGTAGTTCCGCGGCCATGGCCTCGCGGTCCGCCGGCTCCGAGACTAGGAAGCGGCCCGAGGTGATATCAAGCGTTGCGTAACCAAAGCCCTGCGGCGCCTGCCAGAGGGCGGCCAGCAGGTTATCCTGGCGTTCGTTGAGCAGCGCTTCGTCGCTCAGGGTGCCGGGGGTGACGATGCGGACCACGCGACGCTCCACCGGCCCTTTGGTGGTGGCGGGATCCCCTATCTGTTCACAGATAGCCACCGACTCCCCCAGCGCCACCAGCTTGGCCAGATAATTTTCGACCGCATGATAGGGGATGCCGGCCATGGGAATCGGTTCACCGGCGGAAGCGCCCCGCTTGGTCAGGGAGATGTCCATCAGCTGCGACGCGCGTTTGGCGTCGTCATAAAATAACTCGTAAAAGTCCCCCATTCGATAGAACAGCAGGATATCCGGGTGCTGCGCCTTCAGTTTCAGGTACTGCTGCATCATCGGGGTGTGGGCTTCAATGCCATTATCCTCTTTATTTTTCAATTGATTACGCTTCCTTTATTATTTCTTGGGGCGCTATTGGGGCTTTTTCAGCATGTCCCATTGCTTCGAGCGCTTCCCAAATTCGTAAATTTTCTGCACAACTTTCGTTTTCCATCCAGCGACCATATACACGGATTAGCATTGAGTAGTCAGCGTGGCCCATCTGTTTAGCGATAAATGCGATGTTGCCGTGTGCCGTCAAATTCCAACACGCGAACGTATGCCGGAGCTGGTAAACGGTTCTGTAGCGGATCCTTGATCGTCGTACTATGTTTTTCCACAACACCCTTATGCTAGTTGTTCGATATAAAATATTAAACTGATTATTTCTACATGTTGTGGCTGGTAAAAAGACGGGGTGAATGTCAATAGCCTCTGGTTTTTTGTGCAATCCCTCCATTTTTACTTGTAATGCAGGAAGCATCTCAGTAAATTTTCTCTGCCCTGAAAGGGCGGATAGCGCAGGGGGAGAAAGTTGAATTGTTCTGATCTCATCTGTTTTTGGTTTTTTTATCTTACCATCAGAATACACTCTTGAAACGGTAAGTGTTTTTTTTACCAAGTCGATATCTTCCCACGCTAGTGCACTGATCTCACCAGGGCGCATACCAGTATAAACCATTAGCGTTATCATATTTTCATGAGCTTCATGTGTGCACGCGGTTTGTGCTCTTCTAAATTCGTCTAGTGTGAATGGATCAGGGTCAGAGGTTGATTTTTTGGCTGACCGTAGCTCATTCGCTAAATGATTTTTGGTGTAACCATTCTGCTCAGCAAAACGTAAAAATCCTCGCATCGCTGCCATGTAATGGTTTGTTGTGCTGGTCGCACGAGTGTTAAGTAGTTCAGAGGGCTTTGTTGAATAAATCGAACTTTTAGGTGACTGGCGGCTCTGATCACTACATTCGTTTCAACATCAGGTCCCCATGGCAAAGCAAAAGTTTAAAATCACCAACTGGCCCGCATATAACAATGCGCTCAGGCAGCGGGGGGACCTGACAGTATGACTTGATGAGTCAGCCATTGCTGCATGGACTGAGAGTACACCACCTGAACATCGTGGCCGGCCGCTTCACTACACCGATATGGCCATTACCACGGTTCTGATGATAAAGCGCGTGTTTAACCTTTCGCTCCGGGCGTTACAGGGTTTCGTTGACTCGATTTTTAAACTGATGGGGCTGTCGCTGCGCTGCCCAGATTACTCTCTGGTCAGCCGGCGAGCAAAAACCGTCGACATCAGCATAAAAACGCCAACCCGCGGCGAAATCTCACACCTGGTTATCGATGGCACCAGCCTGAAAGTCTTCGGCGAAGGCGAATGGAAAGTCAGGCAGCATGGGGCTGAGAGGCGCAGAGTATGGCGCAAGCTTCATCTGGCAGTAGATAGCGTGACACATGAAATTATCTGTGCCGATTTATCGCCAAGCGGTACGACAGATGCGCAGGCGCTGCCCGGGCTGATTAACCAAACCCACCGGAAAATCAGGGAAGCGTCGGCTGACAGTGCTTACGATACGCATTACTGTCATGATGCTCTGCTGAGGAAAAAAATAAAGCCGCTTATCCCACCGCGAAGTGGTGCGCAATATTGGCCAGCTCGATACCATGAGCGTAACCATGCGGTGGCAAATCAGCATCTGAGCGGCAATAACGATACCTGGAAAAAGAAAGTAGGTTATCACCGGCGTTCACTGGCTGAAACGGCCATGTTCCGGTTTAAAACACTTCTGGGTGGTCATCTGAGTCTGCATGACTATGACGCGCAGGTAGGTGAGGCAATGGCAATGGTTAAAGCACTTAACCGGATCACACTGTTAGGAATGCCAAACAGCGTCCGCATCATGTAACAATCGCCCTGATAGGGAGGAAGTCGTCACAAATTTCGGATTTATTCAACAAAGCGTCGTGACGTTTATTAAAATACTCAGCAATAGCAATGGACGTTGTAACAGCTTTTCCATCGTTGATGGTAACAACAGGCGAAATTTGGGTGGGGGTAGTAGTCATTATGACAGCCTCCATGGTAGTGTTGTTACTACCACCGACAGCTGTGAAACTGTAACTGGTGGCAGCCCAGACGGGATTCACAGTACCGGCTACCTTGGAATCCGGCGCTCCCGAAGAAGCTCCCGCCTGAGCTACCATTGAACAGATAACTACAGGCAACAAAAAACACGCTTCGGGTGCGTGTTTAGGCACCAAGATAAGTAACAGGCTGTGAAACCCGACAGCGGAATTTGCCGCTGCAAGGAGCCCGTACCGGATTCTGTGTAAATGCCTTTTCTCAGAAGTGACCGTCCAGGCGGTCACCGAACTCGATAATAAAGCGGCTCATTGCCATGCGCCAGTCCCTCAAAGGCATTGTCCATTTCTGTGAGGCCGCCTGTATCGCCAGCCACACCACCTTTTTCACTGCGTCGTCGGTCGGGAACACCTTGCGCTTTTTGATGGCATGCCGGATCACGCTGTTTAACGACTCGATGGCGTTGGTCGTGTAGATCACCTTGCGGATGTCCGTTGGGTAGGCAAAGAACGTGGCCAGATTGGCCCAGTTTGCCTGCCAGCTTCGACTTATTTGCGGGTAGCGGATGTCCCAGGCACTGGAGAACGCTTCCAGCGCCTGCAAGCCGGCTTCTTCCGTAGGGGCCTGATAGATAGCTTTCAGGTCGCGGGTGACGGCCTTGTAGTCCTTCCAGGAGACGAACCGCAGGCTGTTGCGCACCATATGCACGATACACAGCTGGAGCCGCGCCTCCGGATACACCGCGTTAATAACGTCAGGGAAACCTTTCAGCCCGTCTACGCAGGCGATAAGGATATCGTTCAGGCCGCGGTTTTTCAGCTCTGTCAGCACGTTCAGCCAGAACTTTGCGCCTTCATTTTCGGCCAGCCACATACCTTGCAACTCTTTCTGGCCTTCGATGTTGATGCCCAGCGCCAGGAACACAGATTTGTTGATGATGCGGCTGTCCTGCCGGACTTTTAGAACGATACAGTCAAGATAAACAATGGGATAGACTACATCCAGAGGCCGGTTTTGCCATTCGACAACCTGCTCCATGACCGCATCGGTGACCTTTGAGACCAGCGCCGGCGAGATATCGGCGTCATACAGCTCTTTGAACGCGGCGGCGATCTCGCGGGTGGTCATCCCTTTGGCGTACAACGATAAAATCTGGTTATCCATCCCGGTAATCCGGGTCTGGTTCTTCTTCACCAGTTGCGGTTCAAAGGAACCGTCACGATCGCGCGGAGTACGCAGCGCCAGCGGGCCATCGCCAGTGGTAACGGTTTTTGTGGAATAGCCGTTGCGGGCGTTGGTCCCCGGTTTAGGCTGATTTTTACCGTAGCCGAGGTGATGGGTCATTTCGGCATTGAGAGCTGCTTCGACGCTGATTTTTTTCAGCAGCCGATCGAAGTGACTGAGATCTTCAGGGGTTTTGAAATTTTTGGCCAGTTCGTTAGCCAGAGCCTGCAACTGTTTTTCGTCCATAAATTAACCTGTTTTTGATGTTGGATTGAACATATCAAAATCAGGCAAATACACAAATTTCTAAACAGGCTCTTTTATGGAAGAAGGACCGTTAACAATTTGCTAACGGTCAAGTCAATGCTAACTGAAATATTCATGCGAGGTATCAACATGATATCTAATAATTTATCAGTTAATCATAACCTTGTCACTGATAGAAGCATCGATAGCCAATCATTGCTTGAGATGGTCAATTCGGCGCGGAAGGAGTACGGAGAACCGCCGATTCGCAACAACAAGTTCATTGAAAAAGTTATAGATGAACTAGACGGAGAGACCTACACAAAAAGTGTAGGTCAAAAAAACGGAGCTGATATTGAAATTATCCATATGACGCTCAAGCAAGCCCTGCGCGTTGCGGCACGTGAATCCAAAGCAGTACGTCGCTCGCTGATTGATAAGCTGGAGCAACAGAGTACGCCGCAAAGCCCCAATGAAATCATTGTGGCTATGGCACTGGCTAACGTCGCCCAGGAGCGCCGCCTGAAATCGGTGGAAACGCAAGTCGAGCAGGTTGCCGAAGAAATCGACCATATCAAGCAAGGCACTATCCCCGCTGGCTATCAGGGTTACAGCTATCTGCAAGCGACTTACGGCCTCAGTAATGCCAAAAGCAAGCAGCTGGTCATGGCGTGGGGAGTCCCGCATAAAAAAATTCCCCATGTTGCGCCGGGCGGTCAGGTTACGCAAATGTCCGTTGTTCTCGAAGATAGTTTCATTTCTGCACTGAACCGCATGATATGCGAGGCTGAGCAGCGCGGCACTCAGTGGTATCATCCGCACATGGGACGCTTTTCTATTGCCGGATGGGACATCCCAAAAGGCGATAGTAAGTGAATTTGACTCTTCCGTTTCCACCGAGTGTTAACGGCTACTGGCGAGCACCGAATCGGGGAAAGCTTGCAGGTCGGCATCTTGTCAGTGAGCGGGGCAGAAAGTATCGGGCTGAGGCAGTCGCCGAAATTCTTGAGCTGCTGCGCGGTATGCCTCAGCCAGTGAAGGGCGATTTAGCCGTATCGGTGACGCTTTGTCCACCGAGCAGAGCAAAGCGGGATCTTGATAATTATTCCAAGGCATTGTTTGATTCGGTGACCAATGCCTGTATCTGGATTGACGATAGCCAGATCAAAAAGCTTGAAGCTGAGTGGGGACCAGTGACGAAGGGTGGTAGAGTGTACCTGTCCATTGTTGAAACGCCACAGAATTTAATAAATGCATGAGTAAGGTAATGATTTGTGGCCGATAGAGGATTTGTTGTTAACCAAAAATCCAAAGGAGAAATTTGTACAGCAAAAAACAGAAAGGAGCCTGTTTAGAAATTTGTGTATTTGCCTGATTTTGATATGTTCAATCCAACATCAAAAACAGGTTAATTTATGGACGAAAAACAGTTGCAGGCTCTGGCTAACGAACTGGCCAAAAATCTCAAAACCCCTGAAGATCTCAGTCACTTCGATCGGCTGCTGAAAAAAATCAGCGTCGAAGCAGCTCTCAATGCCGAAATGACCCATCACCTCGGCTACGATAAAAATCAGCCTAAACCGGGGACCAACGCCCGCAACGGCTATTCCACAAAAACCGTTACCACTGGCGATGGCCCGCTGGCGCTGCGTACTCCGCGCGATCGTGACGGTTCCTTTGAACCGCAACTGGTGAAGAAGAACCAGACCCGGATTACCGGGATGGATAACCAGATTTTATCGTTGTACGCCAAAGGGATGACCACCCGCGAGATCGCCGCCGCGTTCAAAGAGCTGTATGACGCCGATGTCTCGCCGGCGCTGGTCTCAAAGGTCACCGATGCGGTCATGGAGCAGGTTGTCGAATGGCAAAACCGGCCTCTGGATGCAGTCTATCCCATTGTTTATCTTGACTGTATCGTTCTAAAAGTCCGGCAGGACAGCCGCATCATCAACAAATCTGTGTTCCTGGCGCTGGGCATCAACATCGAAGGCCAGAAAGAGTTGCTAGGTATGTGGCTGGCCGAAAATGAAGGCGCAAAGTTCTGGCTGAACGTGCTGACAGAGCTGAAAAACCGCGGCCTGAACGATATCCTTATCGCCTGCGTAGACGGGCTGAAAGGTTTCCCTGACGCTATTAACGCGGTGTATCCGGAGGCGCGGCTCCAGCTGTGTATCGTACATATGGTGCGCAACAGCCTGCGGTTCGTCTCCTGGAAGGACTACAAGGCCGTCACCCGCGACCTGAAAGCTATCTATCAGGCCCCTACGGAAGAAGCCGGCTTGCAGGCGCTGGAAGCGTTCTCCAGTGCCTGGGACATCCGCTACCCGCAAATAAGTCGAAGCTGGCAGGCAAACTGGGCCAATCTGGCCACGTTCTTTGCCTACCCAACGGACATCCGCAAGGTGATCTACACGACCAACGCCATCGAGTCGTTAAACAGCGTGATCCGGCATGCCATCAAAAAGCGCAAGGTGTTCCCGACCGACGACGCAGTGAAAAAGGTGGTGTGGCTGGCGATACAGGCGGCCTCACAGAAATGGACAATGCCTTTGAGGGACTGGCGCATGGCAATGAGCCGCTTTATTATCGAGTTCGGTGACCGCCTGGACGGTCACTTCTGAGAAAAGGCATTTACACAGAATCGTGTACAGGGTCAACAGAAAGCAGCACAAACAGCTATTCCTCCGAGCAACTTGGCGATAGGTAAGAATTCATTATAAGCAACTCGCATTATATCGCGCAAAGATACCTTTTCTTTATTTTCCTTTATTTATTATGGGCCTCACGATAAACACATAAAACGATATAATCGCAGTTAAAATATAAGAAATAAAAAAGCAATATTTGAGGCCATATATACCTTCAATTAAAGCAATTTAATAATTGCAGTTGCTATGGTTACCGAAATCCCAACTATTGCAAGCATGACCTTGCTTAGCTTGATAAACAAGCCACTAGCCAAAGCTTCAACATCTTTGCGCAACAATGCCATCTGAGCGTCGTTTTTAGCTTCTGTCTTCTCAAAGCGAGCGTGCATATCCTTGCGAACATCGGCTATCTGAATCGTCAGGTCTTTGCGAACTTCAGCTATATCGGCTGAAAGCTCTTTGCGCACGTCCTCAAGGTCACGCTTTACATCTTTGATGTCTGCTTTGGTAGCAAGATCGGCAACCTCATGCGATTCACGCACGACAAGGGTTATCGCTTTGGCTTGCTCTCTGTTAAGGCCGGCGTTTTCCAGCTTTTCGACGAACTCTTGTGTATCAAATGCGACTTGGCCCATATGCGTATCCTCTTGGTGATGCAGGTAGTATAGCGGTGAGCGGCATGGCAAGGCAACTTTGCAGGTAATTTGCTATAATCACCACGCCAGCCTGAACAACTGGCCTCCCTAACCCAACTGCTGTGCCGTCCAACCCAGGGGTTTAAGATGGCGCAGGCGGCATATCGAAAAACGAGACCTACCACACTGACCACGGCAACAGTCGAGGCCGGCGGGGTGTTGCGACTGACAAAAACACGCTCTCAGGGTCGCGCGCACGCGCGTTTTAGGGGGAAGCCGTGCCGGTAGTTGCAACGGTCAAAACCGACTGGTTCCGGGTGATAAACGACATTACCCGCGCCGGGATCCCGCTACAGGAAATCGCCAGAGAGCTGGATGTCTCCAAGTCCGCGATTATTGGCTGGAAGCAGGGCGCGGCACCTAATTATCACACCGGCGAGGCGCTGATTGACTTCTGGTGCTACGTGATGCATCGCCAGCGTACAGAGCTGCCTGTGCAGGTCTCATCGCGGCGCTTTGTGTACGCCTGGCGCAACAAACGCTAGCTCCACTTCCGCAAGAGGGTATTTGGTCGGGATCCCGACCGGGCATCCCTTTCACACTGGCGGCTATATTATCGACAGGAGCCACGACAATGGCACGAAAAAGAAAAGCCGTCGAAGTCCCAGGGCAGGAATCCACAACCGCCGCAGACGTTGCTACAGACGAACTGGCGGGCAATCAGACATTGCCTGAGGGTGTCGGTATTGCCGATGAGCGGACCCTGCCGCAGAGTTTTTCTGCACTGCCAGACAGCACGGCGCAGGCTGAGCGTAACGCTATCCTGTCCACGTTTGACGAGCCGGCCGCAGCACTCATCACCCGCTTTGAAGCGCTAGGCTTTACTGATATGGCCGACCAGAAGCTGACCGATAATCTCTATTTCCTTGAACTCGTCAAGAAAGCCACCACGGCAGCCCCCGTCGCGCCGCTTGGCGTTGTGACGAATGAAGAGGGTAAACGTCAGCCCGTACCGGGTAAGCTGATTTTAACGGAACACGGCTGGCACGTGCCGGGCTAAGGAGAGCGTGATGTGTGGAGGGAGTGCACCCCAGGTCGTACGAACGGATCCGCAGGCTGAAGCCAATGCGGCGGCTGACGCCGCGGCAAAGGCGGCGAACGTAGATGCTGCCGCGCGCAAGAAGCGCAAGAAAAGCTCGTCTTTGCTGGCCAGTGGTGCAGAAGGGGCCGCGGACTCAGGCAGCTCTTTGTTGTCTTCGGGCGCGCAGCCGGCGCAGAAAAAGGCATTAGAGGCGTAACCGATGGATGAACTCGCCGTCAAGCTGATTAAGCGTGCTGATGCGCTAAAATCCCACCGCCAGCGGCATGAAAGCGTTTGGCTCGAGTGCTACGACTACACCTATCCGTTGCGTGGCGCGGGTTTTGCGGCTGACGTGCTGGACGCACAGAGCGCTAAGTCGAAGGTGGCGAAACTGCTGGACGGCACCGCCACCGATAGCGCCCGCATGCTGGCGTCGGCGCTTATGTCTGGCATGACCCCGGCCAATGCGCAGTGGCTCAATCTCGACAGTGAAGCGCTGGCTGACGAGGACAAGGCCTGGCTCTCCACCTGTGCCACATTGGTATGGGAGAACATCCACGCCGCCAATTTTGACGCGGAAGGATATGAGGCGAATCTTGACGTCGTGCGCGCGGGCTGGTTCGTGCTGTACATCGATGAGAACCGGGAGGAGGGCGGCTATATGTTTCAACAGTGGCCGCTATCGCAATGCTACGTTGCGTCAACCCGCAAAGACGGCATTGTCGATACGATTTATCGCTGCTATCAGATGACCGCCGAGCAGGCCATTGCTGAGTTCGGAGAGCAGGGCGTCAGCGAGAAAATACGCCGTGCGGCCAAGGATAAGCTGGATGACAGGTTTGATTTCCTGCACGCGATATTCCCGCGTACGAATTATGTGGTAAACGCCCGTCTGGCTAAGCATTTACGCTTTGCCTCTTTTCACGTGGAGAGGCAGGGAAAGCGCATAGTGCGAGAATCGGGTTACCACGAATTCCCGGTTTGCGTACCGCGCTGGATGAAAATCCCTGGCGGCGCGTACGGCATTGGCCCGGTATATGATGCGTTGCCAGACTACAAGGAGCTGAACGAAACCAAACGCATGGAGAAGGCCGCGCAGGATTTGGCCATTTCGGGCATGTGGATTGCCGAGGATGACGGTGTAATAAATCCGTACTCCGTCAAGGTCGGCCCGCGCCGTATTATTGTCGCGAGCAGCGTGAACAGTATGAAGCCCTTACTTACCGGGGCTGATTTTCAGGTTGCGTTTACCGCAGAAGACCGTCTGCAGGCCAGCATTCACAAAATCATGATGGCCGACCAGTTGCAACCACAGGATGGTCCGGCGATGACCGCGACCGAAGTCCATGTTCGTGTGGCCTTGATTCGCCAACTGCTGGGGCCGGTCTACGGCCGGTTTCAGGCGGAATACCTGCAACCGCTGGTTGAGCGCTGTTTCGGTATTGCCTTCCGCGCAGGCGTCTTCCCGCCTCCCCCGGACAGCATGCAAACCACGCATTTTAATGTGCGCTATATCTCTCCGCTGGCCCGCGCACAGAAGCTGGAGGATGTGACTGCGATTGAACGTCTTGGCGCGAACGTGGCGCAGCTCTCCCAGGTTAGCCCGGAGGTCGTAGATCTGGTTGACACCGATGAGGCGACGCGCGTGGTGGCCGATGCGCTAGGCGTACCGGCGAATGTGATCCGCTCGGCGGCGGATGTCACCAGCCTACGCGACCAGCGCGCCAAGGCGCAGCAACAGCAAGCAAAACAGCAGCTGATGATGCAGGCCGGGCAAGGAGGCCGCCAGCGCCGCCGGGCAGGCCGCGGGGAGCGCAATGGGCCAAAGATTGGCGGAGGGACAATGAGAAAACCCGTGCTACCGGGCGATTACAAACGCCTGTTTGAAGAGACGGCGGGCGGCCCTGAAGTGCTGGCGGAATTAGCCCGGCGATTCGGGCGGGCCGTCTACGTGGAGGGCGACCGCGCAACGTGCTACAGAGCCGGGCAGCGTGCCGTGCTCGATTTTATTCTCATGAGAATTAACCAGGCTGACGGAGTATACGACGATGTGGACGATTAAACCGCTATTCATGAACGCCGATGCTGGCGAGGACGCGGGGGGCAACGGTGGCGACGAATCTGTTAATCCTGATGCGGGTCATTCTTTGCTTGGCACCGGTGCACAGGCGCCAGTGGACGAGGCGGATTGGGTACCGGAAAAATTCCACGTTATGGGCGATGACGGCAAGCTCAACGTGGAAAGCTTTGCGCGCAAACTGGCAGAGTCCTATACGCATCTTGAGAAGCGTTTAGGTCACGGTGACGCCCCGCCGAAGTCCTTTGATGACTACGCGCCGAAGGTAGACGCAGAGGGGTTTCAATGGGATGAATTCAAAGCCGATCCTGAGATGCAGGGCTTTCTCAGAGCCGCTCACGCCAAGGGAATCACGAATGACTAAATGGGCTTTATTCTGGACGAGTACCTGCAACGTGCCCCGGCGTTAGTGAACGGTGCGGCCGAGCTGGATGCGGACGCCGCGGGGACACAATTACGCGCGGTGTGGCAATCTGACGCTGAATTTAACAAAAACATCGGTCTGGCCTACCGTGCGTTTCATGCGCTGGCCGATGAAGGTGACAAAGATCGCCTGGATGATATCGGCAATAATCCGCTGGTTATCCGCATGCTGGCGAAAGTGGGGGCGGAGATGCAGGAAGATACGCCGGCGGGGGCGGACGCTAACCCGACAGCGCAGCAAGTCATCCGTGACCTGATGAAGTCGGAAGCCTATGCCGATCCGAAAGACCCTGTACACGATTCTGTGTAAATGCCTTTTCTCAGAAGTGACCGTCCAGGCGGTCACCGAACTCGATAATAAAGCGGCTCATTGCCATGCGCCAGTCCCTCAAAGGCATTGTCCATTTCTGTGAGGCCGCCTGTATCGCCAGCCACACCACCTTTTTCACTGCGTCGTCGGTCGGGAACACCTTGCGCTTTTTGATGGCATGCCGGATCACGCTGTTTAACGACTCGATGGCGTTGGTCGTGTAGATCACCTTGCGGATGTCCGTTGGGTAGGCAAAGAACGTGGCCAGATTGGCCCAGTTTGCCTGCCAGCTTCGACTTATTTGCGGGTAGCGGATGTCCCAGGCACTGGAGAACGCTGCCAGCGCCTGCAAGCCGGCTTCTTCCGTAGGGGCCTGATAGATAGCTTTCAGGTCGCGGGTGACGGCCTTGTAGTCCTTCCAGGAGACGAACCGCAGGCTGTTGCGCACCATATGCACGATACACAGCTGGAGCCGCGCCTCCGGATACACCGCGTTAATAGCGTCAGGAAAACCTTTCAGCCCGACTACGCAGACGATAAGGATATCGTTCAGGCCGCGGTTTTTCAGCTCTGTCAGCACGTTCAGCCAGAACTTTGCGCCTTCATTTTCGGCCAGCCACATACCTAGCAACTCTTTCTGGCCTTCGATGTTGATGCCCAGCGCCAGGAACACAGATTTGTTGATGATGCGGCTGTCCTGCCGGACTTTTAGAACGATACAGTCAAGATAAACAATGGGATAGACTGCATCCAGAGGCCGGTTTTGCCATTCGACAACCTGCTCCATGACCGCATCGGTGACCTTTGAGACCAGCGCCGGCGAGACATCGGCGTCATACAGCTCTTTGAACGCGGTGGCGATCTCGTGGGTGGTCATCCCTTTGGCGTACAACGATAAAATCTGGTTATCCATCCCGGTAATCCGGGTCTGGTTCTTCTTCACCAGTTGCGGTTCAAAGGAACCGTCACGATCGCGCGGAGTACGCAGCGCCAGCGAGCCATCGCCAGTGGTAACGGTTTTTGTGGAATAGCTGTTGCGGGCGTTGGTCCCCGGTTTAGGCTGATTTTTATCGTAGCCGAAGTGATGGGTCATTTCGGCATTGAGAGCTGCTTCGACGCTGATTTTTTTCAGCAGCCGATCGAAGTGACTGAGATCTTCAGGGGTTTTGAGATTTTTGGCCAGTTCGTTAGCCAGAGCCTGCAACTGTTTTTCGTCCATAAATTAACCTGTTTTTGATGTTGGATTGAACATATCAAAATCAGGCAAATACACAAATTTCTAAACAGGCTCCCGAAAACATGTCGATCATGATCGTGTTGCTGCACAGATACGTGCATTTTACCAGAAGACGTACGGCACGCATTCTGTCGCGTGACCCGCAACAGGCCGGCTGCGTGGCTGGCCTCGTTTCATTTGGTCGGGATCCTGACCACACATCACACTCACAATCCCCACAAAGCAGCCCGGCTGGGTAGCCGGATACCTGATCCCCTCTGTCCGTCAGCGCCAACCGGGCAGCGTTGAAACGAGCCGGGAGATCGACACCTCGCAGGCGATTAATCACTATTCGGAGTGTGCATTATGGCTTTTGATGCCAACAAGAACATGATCACCGCTGCGTTTGTGCAGCAGTTCCATGATTCGTTTGAAATTGCCTCGCAGCAAAAAGACTCTCGCCTGCAGGGCGCCGTCACTGACCTAGGCCATATTACCGGGGCATCCTTCACCATCAACGATATGGGCACTATCGAGATGACCCAAATCACTACGCGGTTCGGTGATACGGTCTGGGATGTCCCTGAAGCGGGAACGCGTAACGCCTTGATGGCGGACTGCGGGGTCTTCGTGCCGGTGGAGAAGCGTGACCTGCGCAAACTGATTGCCGATCCGCAGGGACCCTATTTGCGACTGACCCTGGCTGCGGCTAACCGCAAAAAGGACGACATTATTTATCGGGCGTTGCTCGATACCGTTTTGCGCAAAACATCGGATACCGGTGCTTATGCGCCCGTCGCCCTGCCGACCACGCAAAAGATTGTCGCAAGCAAAACTGGTATGACCAAGGCCAAGCTTATCGCCGCCAAGGCCATGTTTCGCCGTAACGAGTGCTATGAACAGAACGGTGAGGCGCTGTATATCACCTACAACGCCGACATGTTGACGCAGATCCTCAGCGATACCACGTTGACCTGCGCCGACTTTATGGCGGTGAAGATGCTCCAGGAGGGCGCGGTGTCCAGTACCTGGTTGGGCTTTAAGTGGCTGGCGTACGAAAAGCTGGACGAAGCGAAAGCAGGCGAGCCTGCCGTCAGAGCCTGTTTAGAAATTTGTGTATTTGCCTGATTTTGATATGTTCAATCCAACATCAAAAACAGATTAATTTATGGACGAAAAACAGTTGCAGGCTCTGGCTAACGAACTGGCCAAAAATCTCAAAACCCCTGAAGATCTCAGTCACTTCGATCGGCTGCTGAAAAAAATCAGCGTCGAAGCAGCTCTCAATGCCGAAATGACCCATCACCTCGGCTACGATAAAAATCAGCCTAAACCGGGGACCAACGCCCGCAACGGCTATTCCACAAAAACCGTTACCACTGGCGATGGCCCGCTGGCGCTGCGTACTCCGCGCGATCGTGACGGTTCCTTTGAACCGCAACTGGTGAAGAAGAACCAGACCCGGATTACCGGGATGGATAACCAGATTTTATCGTTGTACGCCAAAGGGATGACCACCCGCGAGATCGCCGCCGCATTCAAAGAGCTGTATGACGCCGATGTCTCGCCGGCGCTGGTCTCAAAGGTCACCGATGCGGTCATGGAGCAGGTTGTCGAATGGCAAAACCGGCCTCTGGATGCCGTCTATCCCATTGTTTATCTTGACTGTATCGTTCTAAAAGTCCGGCAGGACAGCCGCATCATCAACAAATCTGTGTTCCTGGCGCTGGGCATCAACATCGAAGGCCAGAAAGAGTTGCTAGGTATGTGGCTGGCCGAAAATGAAGGCGCAAAGTTCTGGCTGAACGTGCTGACAGAGCTGAAAAACCGCGGCCTGAACGATATCCTTATCGCCTGCGTAGACGGGCTGAAAGGTTTCCCTGACGCTATTAACGCGGTGTATCCGGAGGCGCGGCTCCAGCTGTGTATCGTGAATATGGTGCACAACAGCCTGCGGTTCGTCTCCTGGAAGGACTACAAGGCCGTCACCCGCGACCTGAAAGCTATCTATCAGGCCCCTACGGAAGAAGCCGGCTTGCAGGCGCTGGAAGCGTTCTCCAGTGCCTGGGACATCCGCTACCCGCAAATAAGTCGAAGCTGGCAGGCAAACTGGGCCAATCTGGCCACGTTCTTTGCCTACCCAACGTACATCCGCAAGGTGATCTACACGACCAACACCATCGAGTCGTTAAACAGCGTGATCCGGCATGCCATCAAAAAGCGCAAGGTGTTCCCGACCGACGACGCAGTGAAAAAGGTGGTGTTGCTGGCGATACAGGCGGCCTCACAGAAATGGACAATGCCTTTGAGGGACTGGCGCATGGCAATGAGCCGCTTTATTATCGAGTTCGGTGACCGCCTGGACGGTCACTTCTGAGAAAAGGCATTTACACAGCATCGTGTACAGGGTCCACCTACCTGCACGTCATAGTCATGCAGACTAAGATGACCACCCAGAAGTGTTTTAAACCGGAACATGGCCGTTTCAGCCAGTGAACGCCGGTGATAACCTACTTTCTTTTTCCAGGTATCGTTATTGCCGCTCAGATGCTGATTTGCCACCGCATGGTTACGCTCATGGTATCGAGCTGGCCAATATTGCGCACCACTTCGCGGTGGGATAAGCGGCTTTATTTTTTTCCTCAGCAGAGCATCATGACAGTAACGCGTATCGTAAGCACTGTCAGCCGACGCTTCCCTGATTTTTCGGTGGGTTTGGTTAATCAGCCCGGGCAGCGCCAGCGCATCTGTCGTACCGCTTAGCGATAAATCGGCACAGATAATTTCATGTGTCGCGCTATCTACTGCCAGATGAAGCTTGCGCCATACTCTGCGCCTCTCAGCCCCATGCTGCCTGACTTTCCATTCGCCTTCGCCGAAGATTTTCAGGCCGGTGCCATCGATGACCAGGTGTGAGATTTCGCCGCGGGTTGGCGTTTTTATGCTGATGTCGACGGTTTTTGCTCGCCGGCTGACCAGAGAGTAATCTGGGCAGCGCAGCGACAGCCCCATCAGTTTAAAAATCGCGTCAACGAAACCCTGTAACGCCCGGAGCGAAAGGTTAAACACGCGCTTTATCATCAGAACCGTGGTAATGGCCATATCGGTGTAGTGAAGCGGCCGGCCACGATGTTCAGGTGGTGTACTCTCAGTCCATGCAGCAATGGCTGACTCATCAAGCCATACTGTCATGTCCCCCCGCTGCCTGAGCGCATTGTTGTATGCGGGCCAGTTGGTGATTTTAAACTTTTGCTTTGCCATGGGGACCTGATGTTGAAACGAATGTAGTGATCAGAGCCGCCAGTCACCTAAAAGTTCGATTTATTCAACAAAGCCGATCTGAAAGTAAAAGGCAGCGCGCCTCGACGCTAAAAATCGGCACCAAAGTGAAGAGTATTCGATTAGTGTAAGGAGACCACAATATCGACTGTAAGATCGACGGATTCGGCGCCATGAAGCTGAAATTGGAATTTGTGAAGAAAATATAACTTTCCGTTTCGCAGGACGTGGTTTTCTATTTGTTCTGAGGTGACAATGAATTACCATAGCGTTACTTTTATCAGCTTTGGTACATGGATCCCCAATGCGTCACCTGGCAGCCCTTGTTCCTTTAATTGCTCTGCTTGCCGCGTGCAGTAGTAAGCCATCCTCCTCCGATATGGCCTCGCAGGAAGCACCTTTAACCGGTGGGTTCCTGCGTCAGCCGCAGGCGGGCGCCGCCAGCCCCGAGCTGTATGGCGATTTCGCCGCCAATCCCAACGCCGAGCGTTTTATCGATAAAATGGTCAATGAGCATGGCTTTGACCACCAGGAGCTGCATAACCTGCTGGCCCAAACGCAGCGGCTGGACTCGGTACTGCGGCTTATGGAGCGGCAGGCGCGCGCGCCTGTTGCGCAAGCGCCTGCCGGACCGAACGGCGCCTGGCTGCGCTATCGTAAAAAATTCATCACCCCGGACAACGTGCAAAACGGCGTCGTGTTCTGGAACCAGAACGAAGACGCTTTGCAGCGTGCCGCGCGCCAATATGGCGTACCGCCGGAAATTATTGTCGGCATTATAGGCGTCGAGACCCGCTGGGGAAGGGTGATGCGCTGGCGACGCTGGCGTTCGAATATCCGCGCCGCGGCGACTATTTCGCCGCCGAGCTGGAAACGTTTTTGCTAATGGCGCGCGATGAGGGCGACGATCCGCTCGCGCTGCGCGGCTCCTATGCCGGTGCGATGGGTTACGGTCAATTTATGCCTTCCTCTTTCAAACAGTACGCCGTGGATTTCGACGGTGATGGCCATATCAATCTGTGGGATCCGCAGGACGCCATCGGCAGCGTCGCCAATTATTTCCATGCCCACGGCTGGGTACCGGGAGGCTTGGTGGCGGTGCCCGCCAGTGGTCAGGCGCCCTGGTTACAAAATGGCTATGACACGTGTTACACCCTGGCGACGCTGTCCGCCACGGGGCTGCCGCCGCTTGCGCCGCTCGGGACTGAACAACAGGCCAGCCTGCTGCGTCTGGATATCGGCACCGATTACCAGTATTGGTACGGGCTGCCGAACTTCTATGTCATTACCCGCTACAACCACAATACCCATTACGCCATGGCGGTATGGCAACTGGGCGAGGCGGTGAGCCGGGCGCGGCTGGGCGGCTAACGCTTAGGGGTAAAAAACGGGCGCTGGTCAACAGCGCCCGTCGAGGTCGGTCAAATATAATGGGGTGGCAACGACGGTTATTCGTAGCGGCGGAAATAGCGCTCCAAGCGGTTTTGCACCTTACCCAGCGCCGTGCTGAACAACAAATAAATCGCCGCCGCTTCGATATAGAGAATCAACGGCTCATAGGTCACCGACACAATGCGCTGCGCGGCCAGAAACATTTCCGGCACGGTAATGACCGCCGCCAGCGACGTGTCTTTGATAAGCGAGATAAATGAATTGGCCAGCGGGGGTATGGAGACAAACACCGACTGCGGCAAAATGACCCTGCGCATTGCTGGTTCCGGTCACATCCGATCACTGATTCCGATTTCACCCGATCACTAATTCTGATTTCATCCGATCACTGATTCCGGTCGCCCGATCAGCGATTCCGATTCTGTCCGATCGCTCATCTTCTGTTCCGCCATACTCTGGAGACTTTTAGCTTCCGGGGGCATGGCATGGCACGTAAAAAGAAGAAAGCGAGAACGGAAATGTACATCTATATTAATGTGTTACGTATGAAATTCGAGCAGCGTCGCTCGAATCGCACTATCGCAGCAGCGCTCGGCATAGGCTGTACTACCGTGCACGATATCCTCGGCCGATTCACGGTAGACCTGGTCTGGCCATTGCCGGCGGAACTGTCCCCCGTCGACCTCGATCGCCTGCTCTATCCCGGCAAATCCGGAAAAGTTATCAATACATTACCCAGCTGGCTTGATATCGATACTGAGTTAAGCCGCAAGGGCATGACCAAGCAGCTGCTCTGGATGGAATATCAGTTCGCCGTGGGCGGTGATGCCCTCGGTTACTCACAGTTTTGTGCACTGTTCCGTGACTGGAAAAAGAAGCAGCGGCGTTCTATGCGCATGGAGCACAAGGCTGGCGAAAAGCTCTTCATCGACTTCTGTGGCCCCACCGTACCTATCGTCAACTCTGCGACCGGTAGCTGTACGCTAGGTCGCTATCTTCGTCGCTGACATGGGCGTGTCAGGCTATGCGTATATCGAAGCCTGCGAAGGCCAGGACATGGCATCGTGGCTCAACGCCAATAGCCGCTGTCTGCACTTCATGGGTGGGGTTCCGGAGCTGATGATACCTGATAATCTGCGCAGCGCTGTCAGCACCCCTGACCGCTATGAGCCGGTCATAAACCAGAGCTACCAGGCGCTGGCAAATCACTATGAGACAGTGGTGCTACCGGCGCGCCCGAGAAAACCGAAAGACAAGGCGAAGGCAGAATCAACTGTGCAGCTGGTAGAACGCTGGGTTTTGGCCCGGTTGCGTAAACGTAGGTTATACTCGCTGGCCGAACTCAACCAGGTGATACGAGAACTCAATCATGAGTTGAATCTGCGCCCGATGCGTCATTACGGCGGACAAAGTCTCCTTGAACGCTTCGAGCAGCTGGACAAACCGGCTCTTGGGCCTCTACCGCCCACACAATGGGAATACAGTGAGTATCTCGTTGCCCGAGTGGGACCTGATTACCACATAGACTACGGCAAAAACTGGTACTCGGTGCCGCATCCGCTGGTTGGCGAGCGCGTTGACGTCATCACCACCCAACGGCTGGTGCAAATCCACCATAAGGGCGTCTGCGTGGCTACGCACCCTCGCAGCGATAACGCCTATAGGCACACGACTCAGGCGGCGCACATGCCGGCTAACCATAAGGGGCAGAGTCAGTGGACGCCGGAAAGGCTGTGCAGTTGGGCGCTGTCGGTGGGTGTGTGCACACTGAAAGTGGTCGAGTCCATCCAAAAGAGCAAAGCCCATCCGGAGCAGGCTTACCGCTCCGTGCTGGGGCTACTCAATCTGCAACGGCGCTATGAGACGACGCGACTGGAGAAGGCCTGCGCGCTGGCGTTGGAGAAAGGGTGCATTAACCGCTCTTTCATAGCCAACGTATTGAAACACGGTCGTGAAAGTGAGGTCACCCAGGACGGAGCCGGCGTATCAATGCTGGTTCACGAAAACCTCCGAGGTCCGGACAGTTATCACTAAGGAGAATAAATATGGATACACTGTTAATAGCTCTGCGAGAGCTGAAGTTGTCGGCAATGGTCCAGGCGTTGGAGACGCAACGCGAACTCCCGGGGAGTTATGGGGAGCTGGGGTTCGAGGAGCGGTTGTCGCTGATGGTAGAAGCGGAGAATTTGCATAGAAAAAACAACTACATATGCCGTCTTCGACGGCAATCGCAAATGCGCTTGCAGGCAAAACCGGAAGATATCCGCTATATCCCTAGCCGAGGAGTGACACCGGAACAGATGCGAGATCTGCTAGGGGGACAATATCTGAAATATCAGAAAAGCATACTCATCACGGGGCCGACAGGTACGGGCAAAACCTGGCTCAGTTGTGCGCTTGGTGAGCAGGCATGCCGGCAGCAATATAGCGTGCGTTACTGGCGAGTGGGTCGGTTGCTGGCCCATCTTCACCAGTGTCAGGTAGACGGGACCTATCTAAAATAGCTTAAGCAGTTAGAAAAAATAGAGTTACTGATCTTGGACGACGTGGGCCTAGAATCAATAAGTCCGATGCAGGCAACGATGCTGTTGGAGGTGATGGAAGATCGCTACGACAAAAGCAGCAGCATCCTGATCAGTCAACTGCCGGTGAAAAAATGGTATGGACTGATAGAAAACCCCACGACAGCTGACGCGTTACTCGATCGATTAGTACACCCCAGCTATAGACTGGAACTTAAAGGCGAATCACTACGCAAAGAGCAAGGAGTAGCCAGCACAGGAAAAATAGACTAAACCCGAGTCAGAAGATGAGCGAACACGTGATCGAATATCACTGGAATGGGTGATCGGAAAATATCGGAATAACTGATCGGATGTCGCCGAAACAGCTGATCGGATACGTCGGAATCTGCACGCATCGCCTGGGTCGAATTCATGCCGATGGCCCATGCCGCTTCCCACTACGTCTTGGGTTCCGAGACGATGGCGTCGCGGATTATCTCCGAGCTGTAAGCGTCGACGCTCAGGGTGAAACCAATCAAAGCCGCCGGGAAGGCGTCCAAAGTGACGCTGGCGCTGGGTAAACCATAGAAAATCAAAAACAGCTGCACCAGCAGCGGTGTTCCCCGGATAACCCAGACATAAAAATCAGCAATTCCTTTTAGCGGTTGGAGCCTGTTTAGAAATTTGTGTATTTGCCTGATTTTGATATGTTCAATCCAACATCAAAAACAGGTTAATTTATGGACGAAAAACAGTTGCAGGCTCTGGCTAACGAACTGGCCAAAAATCTCAAAACCCCTGAAGATCTCAGTCACTTCGATCGGCTGCTGAAAAAAATCAGCGTCGAAGCAGCTCTCAATGCCGAAATGACCCATCACCTCGGCTACGATAAAAATCAGCCTAAACCGGGGACCAACGCCCGCAACGGCTATTCCACAAAAACCGTTACCACTGGCGATGGCCCGCTGGCGCTGCGTACTCCGCGCGATCGTGACGGTTCCTTTGAACCGCAACTGGTGAAGAAGAACCAGACCCGGATTACCGGGATGGATAACCAGATTTTATCGTTGTACGCCAAAGGGATGACCACCCGCGAGATCGCCGCCGCGTTCAAAGAGCTGTATGACGCCGATGTCTCGCCGGCGCTGGTCTCAAAGGTCACCGATGCGGTCATGGAGCAGGTTGTCGAATGGCAAAACCGGCCTCTGGATGCAGTCTATCCCATTGTTTATCTTGACTGTATCGTTCTAAAAGTCCGGCAGGACAGCCGCATCATCAACAAATCTGTGTTCCTGGCGCTGGGCATCAACATCGAAGGCCAGAAAGAGTTGCTAGGTATGTGGCTGGCCGAAAATGAAGGCGCAAAGTTCTGGCTGAACGTGCTGACAGAGCTGAAAAACCGCGGCCTGAACGATATCCTTATCGCCTGCGTAGACGGGCTGAAAGGTTTCCCTGACGCTATTAACGCGGTGTATCCGGAGGCGCGGCTCCAGCTGTGTATCGTACATATGGTGCGCAACAGCCTGCGGTTCGTCTCCTGGAAGGACTACAAGGCCGTCACCCGCGACCTGAAAGCTATCTATCAGGCCCCTACGGAAGAAGCCGGCTTGCAGGCGCTGGAAGCGTTCTCCAGTGCCTGGGACATCCGCTACCCGCAAATAAGTCGAAGCTGGCAGGCAAACTGGGCCAATCTGGCCACGTTCTTTGCCTACCCAACGGACATCCGCAAGGTGATCTACACGACCAACGCCATCGAGTCGTTAAACAGCGTGATCCGGCATGCCATCAAAAAGCGCAAGGTGTTCCCGACCGACGACGCAGTGAAAAAGGTGGTGTGGCTGGCGATACAGGCGGCCTCACAGAAATGGACAATGCCTTTGAGGGACTGGCGCATGGCAATGAGCCGCTTTATTATCGAGTTCGGTGACCGCCTGGACGGTCACTTCTGAGAAAAGGCATTTACACAGAATCGTGTACAGGGTCAGCGGTTGCGGGCCATACAAACGTACCAGCGCCACCAGAAACCCTATCACCCTGTCGCCGACAAACGACAGCAGCGCCAGCGGCAGGGTAAACATCAGCCCGGCTGTAAACAAACGCCAAAAGGAGTCGTACATTAATTGCAGCCATGGCGGCATCGGTATGACTCCCGGAGAAAAAAATTACTGAGAAACGTCCTGGCCGAAATAGCGCAGCGAAATAGTTTTATAGGTGCCGTCGGCTTTAATCTCATCCAGGGCTTTATTGATGGCGTCCACCAGGGCGGTTTGGTTTTTACGCACCAGAATGCCCGATGGCGCATTGGCGGGTTCAGAGGCGGCCACTTTCACTTTAGCGTTCGGCTGGTGTTTTTTGAAATCCAGGAACGACAAATTGTCATTAAGCGTGGCGGCCGCGCGCCCGGTGATGACCAGACCCACAGATTGCGTAAAGCCGTCGGTCGGCACGATATCGGCGCCGTATTTGCTGGCCAGCTGCGAATAATTGCTGGTCAAACTTTGTGCGGATTTTTGACCTTTCAGGTCGCTGAAGTTTTTGATCGTGGTATTGTCGTCGCGGGTAATCAACACCACTTTTGAATCGATATAAGGTTTGGAGAAATCATATTTCGCCTGGCGTTCCGGCGTGATGCCCACCTGATTAATGACCGCGTCATAACGTTTACCGTCCTGACCGGCGATAAGACCATCCCAGCGACCTTCGATAAATTTGGCCTTGACGCCCAGCTTCTCGGCTACCGCGTGCCCCAGATCCACGTCAAAGCCCACCAGTTTGTCGCTCTCGTCGTGAAACGTATAAGGCGCATAGGTCCCCTCGGTGCCAAAGGTTATGGTGCCGGCGGACTTAATGGCCGCCAAATCGTCTGCGGCCTGAACTTGCGCTGCGGTAAATGCGAGGGTACTGAATAACAGTGCCAAAGTTATTTTTTTCATGATTATTCCTGAAAAGAGCGTATTAAGAGGCGAACACCGCTTCGGGAACCGGCAATGATAAACTATTTTACTTTCAGGTCTAAAGCATTTTATGTCATTAGTCATTGCGTTTGGTTATACAATCCACGTACGTTTGCAACTGTAGTGCATCGCGCTCAGCGTGACAAGGGCGCCGGCGGCGGCGGTCCCGAAAGTAAAAGTTGGAACGCGACGCTTATAAACACCTATTGACAGCCAGGCCGCCTAGTCTGCACGATCGCAGTAAGCCACATCGGTTCAGGATAAGAATATGATAAACGACAGCGAACTCTATGCGCTTAGCGTGCGGCTGGGCGCGGCGCTCAAGCGGGACAATAAGTCTATTACCTGCGCCGAGTCCTGCACCGGCGGCTGGGTGGCCAAGACCATTACCGACGTTTCCGGCAGCGCCGGCTGGTTTGAGCGCGGCTTTGTCACCTACGGCAATCAGGCTAAAACCGATTTGCTAGGTGTGCGCCCCCGGACCCTGGAACAGCACGGCGCGGTGAGCGATCTGGTGGTGCAGGAGATGGCCTGCGGTGCGCTGCGCGCTGCATCCGCCGACTACGCGGTGGCGATAAGCGGTATCGCCGGCCCCGACGGCGGCACGATTGAAAAACCGGTGGGTACGGTCTGGTTCGGTTACGCCGCCGCGCAGGGCGTTCCCTTTTCCCAACTGATGCATTTCGAGGGCGACAGGGACGCGGTGCGCCGTCAGGCGGTGCATTTTGCGCTCACCACATTGCTCGCGACATTTCTCTAAAATCCGCTTGATACTGTACAGTCATGGGTCTTCCCCTGTTGTGGTGGCTAAGGGCATTATGATGGCAGTCTTGATTTTTGAGGAGTCTGCCATGGACGAAAAGTCTCTCTATGCCCATAACCTGTCCGTACCGTGGCAGGTACAATCCCTTTCTCTTGATGAAAAATCTGGATCAGTGACGGTAATTGTCGGCATTGCCGAGCACACACAACTGGCCTGCCCAACCTGCGGTAAATCCTGCTCCATACATGATCACCGGCATCGTAAATGGCGTCACCTCGATACCTGTCAGTTCACCACGCTGGTTGAGGCTGATGTCCCCCGCGTTGACTGCCCCGAGCACGGTTGCCAGACACTGCCTGTTCCCTGGGCAGGGTCAGGCAGCCGCTACACCTTGTTGTTCGAAGCCTTTGTTCTTTCATGGCTGAAAGTCAGCACCGTGGATGCTGTCAGAAAGCAGCTCAAACTCAGTTGGAATGCCGTTGACGGCATCATGATGCGCGCAGTCAAACGAGGCTTGGCCCGGATAATACAACCCTTATCCGCCCGTCACCTCTGCGTGGATGAAGTCGGGTTCAAAAAAGGACACCAGTACGTCACCGTTATCTCTGACAGGCAGGGACGCGCTTTGCAACTGACCGACGACCGCGGTGTAGAAAGCCTTGCCAGTTATCTGCGCAGCCTGAGAGATCACCAGCTTGATGAGATAAAAACGCTGTCTATGGACATGAACATGGCCTATATCAGTGCAGCCCGCATCCATCTCCCCAATGCCGTCGATAAAATCGCTTTCGATCACTTCCATGTGGCAAAAATGTTGTGCGCCGCCGTTGATAAAACCCGTCAGGCTGAGATGAAACAGATCCCGTCGTCAGACAGGAAAGACGCCCACCGCTCACGCTATCTATGGTTTTACAGTAAACAAAATCGCCTCGGGTGCCGGGCAGAGAGGTTAGAAGTTGCCCGGCTGGTGTTACCCCAAACTAGCCAGTGCTGGGTAATGAAATAGCTTGCTTGCGATCTGTGGCACCGCTGCTATGACAATCATAGCCGTAAGCTGTGGCAGGAATGGATGGCGATGGCTAAAGACACCGGCATACCGCTCATGGCCAGCATTGCCCTCATGGTGGCAAAACGCCTTTACGGCATTCTGAATGCAATGAAAAACCGGGTATCAAATGGGAATGCGGAGTCCCTGAACAGCAAAATACGGCTGCTCAGGATCAAGTCACGGGGCTTCAGGAACAAAAAACGTTTCAAGCTGGGCGTAATGTTCCACTATGGGAAACTAAATATGAATTTTTGAGCAATCATTTAAGGGAGTTATAAAATTTTTTTTGCTGGTGATGTTGTATTCGCTCGTCATTCTCCTTTTCTTTTTCCTTTTGCCACATATTGCTGCATCCCGGATCGCTAGGGGTAAGACAATATTGAGTTTTATCAACTTGAGACTCACTTTTCTCCCAAGATAATTTTGGCGTTACCTCTGGTGACAGTGAATAGTCTTTATTATCAGCATCATACATCATATTTGGTGAGGCCGATGCTGCAACACCATGAAGCAGTAAGATAAATGGGGCATATGCATATTTTTTTAAGCATGACATGAACGTTATTCCTTTAAACGTAAATACGTTTGACATCCATATAGAAGTCCAAGTTCCAGCCAAAAGAATAAGTAAAGTAAAAATGCAGAACTGTCGATTGAGCCACCACAACAGGGGAAGACCCACAGTTCATACAGTATAATTAGCACTCAGTACCGCCGGTACATATCGTTGGCGAAATAGGGTGGCGATGTCGCTCCCCGCTTGATAGGAGTTGAAATGGCTATTGATGAGAATAAACAAAAGGCGTTAGCGGCAGCACTGGGTCAAATTGAAAAGCAATTCGGCAAGTGTTCGATCATGCGCCTGGGTGAAGATCGCTCCATGGATGTTGAAACGATCTCCACAGGTTCTCTGTCTCTGGATATTGCGTTGGGCGCCGGTGGGCTGCCCATGGGCCGTATCGTTGAAATCTACGGCCCGGAATCATCGGGTAAAACCACTCTGACCCTGCAGGTTATCGCCGCGGCGCAGCGCGAAGGCAAAACCTGCGCCTTTATCGATGCCGAGCATGCCCTGGACCCTATCTACGCCAAAAAGCTGGGCGTCGATATCGATAATCTGTTGTGCTCCCAGCCGGACACCGGCGAACAGGCGCTGGAAATCTGCGATGCTCTGACCCGCTCCGGCGCTGTAGACGTCATCATCGTCGACTCCGTGGCGGCACTGACGCCGAAAGCGGAAATCGAGGGTGAGATCGGCGATTCCCATATGAGGCTGGCCGCCCGTATGATGAGCCAGGCGATGCGCAAACTGGCGGGTAATTTGAAAAACGCCAATACGCTGCTGATTTTCATTAACCAGATCCGCATGAAGATCGGCGTCATGTTCGGTAACCCGGAGACCACGACCGGTGGTAATGCGCTTAAGTTTTACGCATCGGTTCGTCTGGATATTCGCCGTATCGGCTCGGTGAAAGAAGGCGATGTGGTGGTGGGCAGTGAAACCCGCGTCAAAGTCGTGAAGAACAAAGTCGCCGCGCCGTTTAAACAGGCCGAATTCCAGATCATGTACGGCGAAGGCATCAACATTCGCGGTGAGCTGGTCGATCTGGGCGTCAAGCACAAGCTGATAGAGAAAGCGGGCGCCTGGTACAGCTATAACGGCGAGAAGATCGGTCAGGGCAAGGCCAATGCCTGCACCTTTCTGAAGGACCATCCCGAACTGGCGGCGGAGCTGGACAAAAAGCTGCGCGACATGCTGCTGCATAGCGCCGATGGCAACAGCCTGGTCAGCGACGTGGAAAGCGAGGACGAAAGCGCCAGCGAGCGTAATGAAGAGTTTTAATCGACGGGCGGTGAAGACGACGGCGCAACCCGCGACCGCGGTAAGCCAGGACGAGATCGACCAGGCGATCGCTTATTGTCATGACCACGACTGGCTTGACGATGGGCGCTTCGCACGGCGCTATGTCAGCCGCCGCAGCAAACAAGGCTATGGCGAACAGCGCATTCGTATGGAACTGCTGCAGAAAGGAATCAACAGGGACGACATCAATGCGGCCTTCGCCGAAGCGGAGATCGATCGTACGGCGCAGGCGTTCGCCGTGGCGGTGAAAAAGTTCGGGCAGCCACTGCCGGCCGAGCCGCAGTCCAAAATCAAAGTGCAGAGTTATCTACTCTCCCGCGGCTTTTCCTTTGACGAAATCCGGTCTATTTATACAAATTTATAAATAGATGGCGTGCGGGATTTTACTTCGCACCAAAGAAAATTTATCTTATTCCCACTTTTTACGATCCTGAACGCTACTGCAGCGCCTTACTACTGCGCTATTCTGTTCACGATTCGATCTTTTTTTTGCATGATTCCGGGACAACTATGAGCAAGAGCACTGCTGAGATCCGTCAGGCGTTTCTCGATTTTTTCCATAGCAAGGGACATCAGGTGATGGCAAGCAGCTCACTGGTGCCTGATAACGATCCAACATTGCTGTTCACCAACGCCGGCATGAACCAGTTCAGGGATGTGTTTCTGGGCCTGGATAACCGTTCCTACCGGCGTGCTACCACATCGCAGCGCTGCGTGCGGGCGGGCGGCAAGCACAACGATTTGGAAAACGTCGGCTACACGGCGCGCCACCACACCTTTTTCGAGATGCTGGGGAATTTCAGCTTCGGCGACTATTTCAAACATGATGCTATCCGGTTCGCCTGGGAACTGTTGACCGGTGAACAATGGTTCAACTTGCCTAAAGAGAAGCTGTGGGTGACGGTGTATGCCACCGATGATGAAGCCTACAACATCTGGGCCAGCGAGGTGGGGGTACCCGCCGAGCGCATCATCCGTATCGGCGATAATAAAGGTAGCGCCTATGCCTCCGATAATTTCTGGCAAATGGGCGACACCGGTCCCTGCGGTCCCTGCTCGGAGATCTTTTATGATCACGGCGAGCATATCTGGGGCGGCCCACCGGGAAGCCCGGAAGAAGACGGCGACCGCTACATCGAGATCTGGAACCTGGTGTTCATGCAATTTAACCGCCAGGCCGACGGCACCCTGTTGCCGTTGCCGAAACCCTCGGTGGATACCGGTATGGGGCTGGAGCGTATTGCCGCGGTATTGCAACATGTCAACTCGAACTATGATATCGACCTGTTCAAGAAGCTTATCGCCGCCGCGGTCCAGGCAACCGGCGCCCGCGATCCCGACAGCAAATCGCTGCGCGTTATCGCCGATCACATTCGCTCTTGCGCGTTCCTGGTCAGCGACGGCGTCGTGCCGTCCAACGAGGGCCGGGGCTATGTCCTGCGCCGCATCATCCGCCGCGCGATTCGTCACGGCAACATGCTGGGCGCCAGCGACACCTTTTTCTATAAGCTGGTCGCGCCGCTCATCGAGGTGATGGGCAGCGCCGCGAGCCAGCTGCAGCCGCAACAGGCGATGGTGGAGCAGGTGCTGCGCGCCGAGGAAGATCAGTTCGCCCGCACGCTGGAGCGCGGCCTGACGCTGCTGGACGAAGAGTTGTCCAAACTGACTGGCGACACCCTCGACGGCGAAACCGCTTTCCGCCTGTATGATACTTACGGTTTCCCGCTGGATTTGACCGCCGATGTCTGCCGGGAACGCAACCTGCGCGTCGACGAGTCGGGCTTTGAACGCGCCATGGAGGCGCAGCGCAAACGCGCGCGCGAGTCGAGCGGTTTCGGCGCCGACTACAACAGCCTGCTGCGCGTGGACGAAACTACCCGGTTCTTCGGCTATGAACAGCTTGCGCACCAGGGACGGGTGACCGTGCTGTTCCGCGACGGCCAGCCGGTAGAGGTCATCCGTCAGGGTGAAGAGGCGGTGGTGGTGCTTGACGAAACGCCGTTCTATGGCGAATCGGGCGGACAGGTGGGCGACCAGGGCGAATTAAAAACGGCTTCCGGGGTGTTTGAGGTAGCAGACACGCAGAAATACGGCAAGGCATTTGGCCACCTGGGCAAGCTTAGCTACGGTGAACTGAAATTGGGCGCGCAGGTCGCGGCGCAGGTAGATAGCGCGCGCCGCGAGCGCATCCGCTTGAATCATTCGGCCACCCATTTGCTGCATGCGGCGCTGCGTCAGGTGCTCGGTAAACATGTCGGGCAGAAGGGGTCGCTGGTGAACGATCACTACCTGCGTTTCGATTTCTCCCATAATGAAGCCATGAAACCCGAACAGATCCGCCGGGTGGAAGATATCGTAAATGCGCAGATCCGCCGCAACCTGCCCATCCAGACGGAGATTATGGCGCTGGAAGACGCCCGCAATAAAGGGGCCATGGCGCTGTTCGGTGAAAAATACGAGGCGCAGGTCAGGGTGCTGAGCATGGGTGATTTCTCCACCGAGCTGTGTGGCGGGACCCACGCCAGCCGCACCGGCGATATCGGCCTGTTCCGCATCACTTCGGAATCCGGCACCGCCGCCGGTATCCGCCGTATCGAAGCGGTCACCGGCGAAGGGGCGCTGGCGTCGCTTCATCAGCAGAGCGATTTGGTGCATCATATTGCTCAGTTGGTGAAAGGCGACAGTCAAACGCTGGTGGATAAAGTACGGGCGCTACAGGAGCGTTCTCGCCAGTTGGAAAAGGATCTCCAGCAATTGAAAAACCAGCAGGCCGCGCAGGAAAGCGCATCGCTCGGCCGAAACGTGCGCGATATCAACGGCGTCAAGGTCCTGGTGAGCCAACTGGATAATGTCAAGTCGAAAATGCTGCGCACCATGGTGGACGACCTGAAAAACCAATTGGGTTCGGCGGTCATCGTTCTCGCCACGGCGGCGGAAGGTAAAGTTAGCCTGATAGCCGGCGTGACCAAGGATTTGACCGAGCGGGTCAAAGCGGGTGATATTGTCGGTCACCTCGCGCAGCAGGTGGGGGGGAAAGGCGGTGGACGCCCCGATCTGGCGCAAGCGGGCGGCAGCGACATCACCGCTTTGCCGGCCGCGCTGGCAAGCTTAGATGCGATGCTGGCCGCAAGACTCTGAGTAGAATAAGAATACATTATAATAAACACCCTAACTTTCTGTTAAGTTAGGGTGTTTCAATACATACTCTTCCGGGAAACAAAAGTTAGGCGCGAAGCTGGTCATATCGACTAAACTTATACCAGATATGGAAAGCGCCCGGCCGGCCGGCGTGTGTCGCATGCATACTACACGGCTTACGCTTTCACGGTATATGATGGATAATGGCGGGAAACTGAGAGACCCGACTCTTTTAATCTTTCAAGGAGCAAAGAATGCTTATTCTGACTCGTCGAGTTGGTGAAACCCTCATGATAGGCGATGAGGTTACGGTTACTGTTTTAGGCGTCAAAGGCAACCAAGTCCGTATCGGTGTTAATGCTCCTAAAGAAGTTTCTGTGCACCGCGAAGAAATATACCAGCGTATCCAGGCTGAGAAGTTGCAACAGACTCCTTACTGATCCCTTTTCAGCGCCTTGCCCCGTGCGAGGCGCAGCCCCGTGATAACCCCGTTATCAGCGTCTTTCTTTTTCTTCAGCTTGTTTCCTCTGCTTTCCAAAAATGGCCAAGAGACGGTTATTTTACCGCTATTTAGCTGCCAATCTGCGCAAGTTGCATGGGAATTGCGCAATCGCTTCCCGGCGGGCAAAAAAGGGTTTGACTTATCAAGCCCAGAAAGTAATATGTGCGCCACGCAGTGCCGATGAGCTTCAACAGCGGTGCGTAGGTGAGGTGGCCGAGAGGCTGAAGGCGCTCCCCTGCTAAGGGAGTATACGGTCAAAAGCTGTATCGAGGGTTCGAATCCCTCCCTCACCGCCATTTACAATGCATCCGTAGCTCAGCTGGATAGAGTACTCGGCTACGAACCGAGCGGTCGGAGGTTCGAATCCTCCCGGATGCACCATTCCTCATACCGTTACCTGCTGCTTTGTCTCATATCTTTGTGGCTTAGTCCTAAGCCGGTTGCCTTCTGCACCGTTTTGCGAGCCTGTTTAGAAATTTGTGTATTTGCCTAATTTTGATATGTTCAATCCAACATCAAAAACAGGTTAATTTATGGACGAAAAACAGTTGCAGGCTCTGGCTAACGAACTGGCCAAAAATCTCACCCCTGAAGATCTCAGTCACTTCGATCGGCTGCTGAAAAAAATCAGCGTCGAAGCAGCTCTCAATGCCGAAATGACCCATCACCTCGGCTACGATAAAAATCAGCCTAAACCGGGGACCAACGCCCGCAACGGCTATTCCACGAAAACCGTTACCACTGGCGATGGCCCGCTGGCGCTGCGTACTCCGCGCGATCGTGACGGTTCCTTTGAATCGCAACTGGTGAAGAAGAACCAGACCCGGATTACCGGGATGGATAACCAGATTTTATCGTTGTACGCCAAAGGGATGACCACTCGCGAGATCGCCGCCGCGTTCAAAGAGCTGTATGACGCCGATGTCTCGCCGGCGCTGGTCTCAAAGGTCACCGATGCGGTCATGGAGCAGGTTGTTGAATGGCAAAACCGGCCTCTGGATGCAGTCTATCCCATTGTTTATCTTGACTGTATCGTTCTAAAAGTCCGGCAGGACAGCCGCATCATCAACAAATCTGTGTTCCTGGCGCTGGGCATCAACATCGAAGGCCAGAAAGAGTTGCTAGGTATGTGGCTGGCCGAAAATGAAGGCGCAAAGTTCTGGCTGAACGTGCTGACAGAGCTGAAAAACCGCGGCCTGAACGATATCCTTATCGCCTGCGTAGACGGGCTGAAAGGTTTCCCTGACGCTATTAACGCGGTGTATCCGGAGGCGCGGCTCCAGCTGTGTATCGTGCATATGGTGCGCAACAGCCTGCGGTTCGTCTTCTGGAAGGACTACAAGGCCGTCACCCGCGACCTGAAAGCTATTTATCAGGCCCCTACGGAAGAAGCCGGCTTGCAGGCGCTGGAAGCGTTCTCCAGTGCCTGGGACATCCGCTACCCGCAAATTAAGTCGAAGCTGGTAGGCAAACTGGGCCAATTTGGCCACGTTCTTTGCCTACCCAACGGATATCCGCAAGGTGATCTACACGACCAACGCCATCGAGTCGTTAAACAGCGTGATCCGGCATGCCATCAAAAAGCGCAAGGTGTTCCCGACCGACGACGCAGTGAAAAAGGTGGTGTGGCTGGCGATACAGGCGGCCTCACAGAAATGGACAATGCCTTTGAGGGACTGGCGCATGGCAATGAGCCGCTTTATTATCGAGTTCGGTGACACCGCCTGGACGGTCACTTCTGAGAAAAGGCATTTACACAGAATCGTGTACAGGGTCCGTTTTGCGTTTTCCTCTCGTGCGTTGTCTGCGGCTCCATCATTATCGCCATGGCCATCCCTGCCGTATCGCCTGATTGATGGCGATCGCCATCCTCGCGGCTTCTCGCATTATCGCCGTCGCGCGCGTTCGTTTCTTTCTCTCACTCTCAGCGTCTCTCGTTGCCCCTCACCACGTCGGCGTTTCTCTCTGTGTGTTTTTAACGGTGTCGGTGTTCCCAACCTCTGCCGTTAAGTGACCAAGATGGCCCGCCGTGGCGTATCCGCCCTGAGTCCGGTGAACGACTTCTTTTCGGCTGAGACCGTTCAGCCATCGCGCATCCTCTGCGCCTGTCTCGCCTGGGTATGCGCCTGCCGCGGCGCGCCATTCCAAACCGCGAGGCACATCCGGCGCCAACAGAATCAGCGACAATGTTACGAGATTGCGCTAAAGTAAACGCTTATATTACAGCTTCAGGTGAGCAACGATGTACGATCAGTACCAAGGATCGATCTTCGATATGGATGGCGCGCTGCTTGATGCGAAACCGACGCACCGCAAAGCCAGGCGCCAGGCGCTGGCGCCTTACGGGATGCAGTTCGACGAGGCGGCCGTGGTCTCGTTAAACGGATCGCCGACCTGGCATATTGCGAAAATGATCATTGAGCATCATCAATCGCCCATCGATCCCCATCAGTTGGCCCGTGAAAAAACCGCGGCGCTGCATAACATTCTCTTTGACGATGTGACCGCGCTGCCCCTTATCGACGTCGTCAAGCGCTACCATGGTAAACGTCCGATGGCGGTGGGGACCGGCAGTGAACATGCGATGGCGGAGGCCCTATTGCGCCATCTCGGGCTGTTGCACTATTTCGACGCTATCGTCGGCGGCGCCGATGTCAGCCGTCATAAACCCGATCCGCAAACCTTCCTGCGCTGCGCGGAGCTGATCGGTGTTCCGCCCGAAGCCTGCGTAGTTTTTGAGGACGCCGACTTTGGTATTATGGCCGCGCAAGCGGCCAAAATGGCGTTTGTCGATGTTCGGGCCTTGAGCGCGTGACGTTAATCAACCATGGCCTTGAACGAGCCGGAACCCTTATGCTAAGCCCAAACACTGTCAACTGCGGGAGGTCAATTTGATCCCGGATGTATCAAACGCGCTTTCCTGGCTGGAAGCCAACCCTCAAGCACTGAAGGGCATTCGTCGCGGCGTCGAGCGTGAAGGGCTGCGCATCAATGCCAACGGAAGCCTGGCGCAGACCCCCCATCCCGAGTCCCTCGGCTCGGCGCTGACCCATAAGTGGATCACAACCGATTTCGCCGAGGCGCTGCTGGAGTTTATTACGCCGGTTGACGACGATATCGGCCATATGCTGACGCTGCTGCGCGATATACATCGTTATGTCGCTCGCCACCTGGGGGATGAACGCCTGTGGCCGATGAGCATGCCGTGTTTCATTGACGGCGCTCAGCCCATCGAATTGGCGCAATACGGCAGTTCTAACATCGGGCGTATGAAGACGCTGTACCGCGAAGGATTAAAGAATCGCTATAGCGCCCTGATGCAGGTGATAGCCGGCGTGCATTACAATTTCTCCCTGCCGCTGGCCTTCTGGCAGGCCTACGCCGGTATTCGCGACGAGGTAAGCGGCAAGGAGGCGATCTCCGCCGGCTACCTGCGGCTTATCCGTAACTATTATCGATTCGGCTGGATTATCCCTTACCTATTTGGCGCCTCGCCGGGCATCTGTCCGTCTTTCCTCAACGGCCGCACAACCGATCTGCCGTTTGAGCACGCGCTGTCGGGGCTGATTTATCTGCCCTACGCCACCTCGTTGCGCTTGAGCGATTTAGGCTATACCAATAAGTCGCAAAGTCAGCTGGGCATTACCTTCAACCATTTGGATGAGTATGTCCGCGGTCTGAAACAGGCGATTAAAACCCCCTCCGCCGACTACCAGCGCATGGGGTTGCAATGGGACGGCCGTTATCTGCAGCTGAATACTAATGTGTTGCAAATTGAAAACGAACTGTATGCGCCGATACGGCCCAAGCGGGTGACGCGGAATGACGAATCCCCGTCCGACGCGCTGATGCGCGGCGGTATTGAGTATGTGGAAGTGCGCTCTCTGGATATCAACCCTTTCTCGCCGATGGGCGTTGACGAAGAGCAGGCGCGCTTTCTGGATCTTTTTCTGATTTGGTGTACGCTGGCTGAAGCGCCGGAGATGAGCGCGGAAGAGTTACTCTGTACCCGCAGCAACTGGAATCGGGTGATCCTCGAAGGGCGCAAGCCCGGCCTGATGCTCGGTATTGACTGCGGCAGCACCGAGCAGCCGCTGACCACCCTCGGCAAATCGCTGTTTAGCGATCTGCGGCGCGTGGCCGAAACCCTCGACAGCAATAATGGTGACACGCACTACCAGCAGGTGTGCGATAAACTGGTGGCGGGTTTCGATTATCCCGAGCTGACACTCTCCGCCCGTTTTCTGGATCAATTAATCGAGCACGGTATTGGCGGGCAGGGGTTGATATTGGCCAACGATTATCGCCAAACGCTGTGCGATGAGCCGCTAGAGGTGCTGAAGGAGGCCCAGCTTGATGATGAACGGATACGCTCCTGGCAGCGGCAGCGTGCTCTGGAAGCGGCGGATAGCCTGAGTTTCGATGAATTTTTAGCGAGCCAGAACGGGCGCTGAAAAAAGAAAAGGCCACAGAAACTGTGGCCAAATTAACATTCCTGTTAACAGGGATGATGATAACAAATGCGCGTCTTTCATATGTTATGACCCACGGCGGGGAAAAAGGGTTTCCTTACATTCGCAAAAAAATAAATTATTTTTAAAAGGAGGTGACATCATGCCACTTTTGGATAGCTTTACCGTAGACCATACCCGTATGGTGGCGCCTGCGGTCCGTGTTGCGAAAACCATGAAGACACCTCATGGCGATACTATCACCGTCTTTGATCTGCGTTTCTGCCGGCCAAACCTGGAAGTGATGCCGGAGCGGGGCATTCATACGCTGGAGCACCTATTTGCGGGCTTTATGCGCAACCATTTGAACGCAGAAGGCGTTGAAATGGTTGATATTTCTCCGATGGGCTGCCGTACCGGTTTCTATATGAGCCTTATCGGCGCGCCGGATGAGCAGCGTGTGGCCGATGCCTGGAAAGCGGCGATGGCCGATGTGCTGAAGGTAAAAGACTAAAAGCAGATCCCCGAATTGAACGAGTACCAGTGCGGCACGTATCAAATGCATTCGCTCAAGGAAGCGCAAGATATCGCGCAACACATTCTTGATAACGCTATCCGCGGTAATCAGAACGACGAACTGGCGCTGCCGAAAGAAAAGCTGGCGGAGCTGCATATCTAGTTGGCGCGAAGCGCGCCTTGCCGGCGGCCAGCGCGGCGGATAACCGCTGCGGGTTCGCCCGCTATCGCGGCCGGCAGCGGTGTTCAACCTTAGACCGCCTAAGAGTAGTAAGGCTCACCCGAGGGTGAGCCTTTTTAGTTACTGCCTGAAGGAGATCATAAACCCAACCCCGCCGTCAGCAACGGTCGGATGGCCCAGGGGGCAGGTAAAACGGCTGGTTTGAGCGGCGGCGTGCCCGGCGGGCGCGCTTAATTCCCGTCGACGCCTTGCTTTAACGGCTTTATGGGCGTGATGCGCACCTGCTTTATCATATTGTCCTGCACAGCCAGTATATCGATCTGATAGCTGCCAATATGCGTATGGGTATTGGCCAGCGGTATATCTTCCAGCAGCATATCGTTAATGGTACGTGCTTCCTCTTCCGGTAACGACCAGTTAAACGCCTTGTTAAGCTCGCGGATACTGGCGCCGCCCTCGATGATCACCGAACCGTCGCTTTGTGGAATGACCTCCTCCGCCAGGCTGGGAGACATGGAGGTAGTAAATCCCCCACGATCTCCTCAAGAATATCCTCCACCGTCACCAGCCCCTGGATATCGCCGTACTTGTTGACGATAATGCCCACCTTTTCTTTATTGCGTTGGAACTTCACTAACTGGACATTGAGCGGGGTGCCTTCGGGCACATAATAAATCTCATCCGCGGCGCGCAGCAGATTCTCTTTGGTAAATTCCTGTTTTTCCGTCATCAGACGGTAGGCCTCGCGAACCCGCAGCATGCCGATGGCGTCATCAAGATTATCGCGGTACAGCACGATACGGCCGTGGGGCGAATGGGTTAGCTGACGAATAATGGAACGCCACTCGTCGTTGACATTAATGCCGACGATCTCATTGCGCGGCACCATGATGTCGTTAACGGTCACTTTTTCCAAATCCAGCACGGAAATCAGCCTGTCCTGGTTGCGGCGGGAAATCATCGAGCGGGATTCCGTCACGATGGTGCGCAGCTCTTCCTTGCTCAGCGCATCGCGTACATTGGAGGGAAGTCTGATGCCCATCAGCCGCATTAATACGCGAGTAATCAGATTAAGCAGCTACACGACGGGCAACATCAGCTTTTGCAGCGGCACCAGCAGCAGGCTGCTTGGAAACGCGATACGTTCCGGGTAAAGCGCCGCCACGGTTTTCGGCAGTACCTCAGCGAACAGCAGTACCACGAACGTCAATACCCCGGTGGCAATGGCGACGCCGAGATCGCCATAAAGACGCATACCGACGATGGTCGCCAGCGCGGAGGCGAGAATATTGACCAGGTTATTGCCAATAAGCACCAGACTCAGCAGTTGGTCCGTTCGCCGCAGCAATTTCTCTACGCGGCGGGCGGGCGGCGCGATTACCCTGTTTTGCCTGATGGCGCAGACGATAGCGGTTTAGCGTCATCATGCCGGTTTCGGAAGCGGAGAAATAGGCAGAAACCAATACCATGATAACCAGAATGATCAGCAGCGTACTGGTTGAAACATGTTCCAAAGAGGGCTTTCCTTATCGGCGTCGCATTACGCCATTACGTTTTGCCAGATCCGGCTGCCGAAATAGGCCAGCGTCAATAACAGCACACCCAGCACGCTGAGCCACACCACCCGGCGACCGCGCCAGCCCTGCCGGTAATGACCCCATAGTATTACAATATAGACCAGCCAGGCGATGAAAGAGAGAACCGCCTTATGCCGGTTCTCGGCGACGAACAGATCCCGCATGAAAAAAAGACCGGTGGCGAGCGTCAATGTTAACAGCACCACCCCGACCTGGGTGATGTGAAACATTTTGCGCTCAATGCCCATCAGCGGCGGCATGTCGGAATGGAGACTCAGTTTCTTATTTTTCAGCAGGTAATCAAGCCACGTCAGCTGGAACGCGTACAGGGCGGCGATAATCAGCACCGCATAAGAAAATAGCGCCAGGCCGATATGGACCATCAGACCGAGCGTGGCTTCCAGATGGGTAATGAATTCCCCCGGCATCAGGGTAATAAACGCCACATGGATCATCGCGAAGATATAGACGATGGGCAGCAAAAACCAGCCGCGGTTGCGCGACGCCGCCACCGTCATGATCACGCAGATGATAAGGCTGATGAGTGAGCCCACGTTCAACAAGCTCAAATTCTGCCCCGCCTGCACGCCAAAGATGCGCAGCCAAATCAGCGCGCCGTGTCCCAGCATCGCCACCGCCGCCGACAGCAGGGCCAGCCGGCGATAAGCGCTATTGCGGCGTAAAATGCTGGGCAAGATCAGGCCGAGGCTCAAGGAATAGGCAATAAAGGCCAGAAGGGAAATCCAGGACATAGCAGCGTCATCGTCTGACTTAAATAAAAGAGGCGACCAGTATAGCCTCCAGCGCGCCATGCTCCAACCGTTGTCGTAAGGGGGGCAGCGATCCCGGCCTGCTTCGTGTTATACTGCCGCCAATAATGTCGCGCAAGCGGCCGGACGCCAGGTTGAGTAAAAACGATGTTTGACAATTTATCCGATCGATTATCGCGCACGTTGCGCAATATCAGCGGCAGAGGCCGCCTGACTGAAGACAATATCAAAGAAACCCTGCGCGAAGTGCGCATGGCGCTGTTGGAAGCGGATGTGGCGCTCCCGGTAGTGCGGGACTTCATCAGCCGGGTCAAAGAGAGCGCGCTGGGGCAGGAAGTCAATAAAAGCCTGACGCCGGGGCAGGAATTCGTCAAGATCGTGCGCGCCGAGCTGGTGAACGCCATGGGCGACGAAAACAACGCCCTGAATCTGGCGGCGCAGCCGCCGGCGGTGGTGCTGATGGTGGGCCTGCAGGGGGCGGGGAAAACCACAAGCGTCGGCAAGCTCGGTAAATATCTGCGCGAAAAACAGAAGAAAAAAGTGCTGGTCGTGTCTGCCGACGTGTATCGCCCGGCGGCTATCAAGCAGCTTGAAACGCTGGCGAACACGGTGGGCGTCGATTTTTTCCCGTCCGACGCCGCGCAAAAACCGCTCGATATCGTCAATCAGGCGCTGAATCAGGCCAAGCTCAAATTTTATGATGTGCTGCTGGTGGACACCGCCGGCCGCCTGCATGTAGATGAAACGATGATGGCGGAAATCATCGCTATCCACGCCGCCATCCACCCGGTGGAAACGCTGTTTGTGGTGGATGCCATGACCGGCCAGGACGCCGCCAATACCGCTAAAGCTTTTAATCAGGTGCTGCCGCTGACCGGGGTTATCCTGACCAAAGTGGACGGCGATGCGCGCGGCGGCGCGGCGCTTTCCATCCGCCACATTACCGGCAAACCCATCAAATTCATGGGCGTCGGCGAGAAAACCGACGCGCTGGAGCCCTTTTATCCCGATCGCCTGGCCGGGCGGATACTTGGCATGGGCGATGTGCTGTCCCTTATCGAGGATATTGAAAGCAAGGTCGATCGCGCCCAGGCGGAGAAGCTGGCCAGCAAGCTGAAGAAAGGCGACGATTTCGATTTGACCGACTTCCTGGATCAGCTCAAGCAGATGCGCAATATGGGCGGCATGGCCAGCATGATGAGCAAGCTGCCCGGCGTCGGCCAGCTGCCGGACAACGTCAAATCGCAAATGGACGATAAAGTCCTGGTGCGCATGGAGGCTATCATCAATTCCATGACCGCCAAAGAGCGCGTTAGCCCGGACATCATTAAAGGCTCGCGTAAACGCCGTATCGCCGCCGGCTCCGGCATGCAGGTCCAGGATGTTAACCGCCTGCTGAAACAGTTCGACGACATGCAGCGCATGATGAAGAAAATGAAAAAGGGCGGTATGGCGAAAATGATGCGCAATATGAAGGGTATTATGCCGCCCGGTTTCCCCGGTCGTTAACTATCGATTGCTTTTTACCCCGAAACGAGTAGAATTTTGGGGCTTTTTATACGGCAACCGGGCCCCGTTCCCCGACAGGGTCCGGTTGTTTTATTAACTAAAGAGGATGTTATGGTAACAATTCGTTTGGCACGTGGCGGCGCTAAAAAACGCCCATTCTATCAAATCGTCGTGACCGACAGCCGCAATGCGCGCGACGGTCGCTTTATTGAACGTATTGGCTTTTTCAACCCGATCGCTACCGGTCAGGCTGAAGATCTGCGTTTGGATCTGGATCGTATTGAACATTGGGTTGGCCAGGGCGCAACGGTTTCCGAACGCGTTTCCGCGCTGATCAAAGACGCGAAAAAAGCAGCATAGACGCGAAAAAAGCAGCATAACGCCTGCTGGTGGTGAAAATGAGCAAACAACTCCGTATCGCAGCACCCGTTGAGCCGGTAGTCGTGGGCAAGATGGGCTCGGCGTATGGCATTCGCGGTTGGCTCAGAGTGTTTTCATCCACTGAAGAAGCCGAAAGCATTTTTGATTACCAGCCCTGGTTCATCAAAAGGGCCGGTGAGTGGCAGCCGATTGGGCTGGAAAGCTGGAAGCGCCACAATCAGGACCTGATCATCAAGGTCAGGGACATCGAAGACCGGGAAGCGGCGACGCTTTTGACCAATTGCGAAATCGTCGTCGACGCGTCGCAATTGCCGGACCTTGACAACGGCGAGTACTACTGGAAAGACCTCCTGGGGTGCCAGGTCGTCACCGTCGGCGGTTATCAGCTGGGGGAAGTCATTGATTTGATGGAAACCGGCTCGAACGATGTTCTGGTGGTGAAAGCCAACCTGAAAGATGCCTTTGGCATTCAAGAGCGGTTGATTCCGTTTCTCGACGGGCAGGTGATTAAGAACGTCGATCTCACGGCCCACGTCATTGAAGTTGACTGGGATCCGTGCTTTTGACCCCCGATTCTGAGGGTGGCGATAGCGGAAGCGGCGGGATGTGGATTGGTGTTATCAGCCTGTTTCCCGAAATGTTCCGCGCCATTACCGATTACGGGGTGACCGGCCGGGCAGTGAAGAATGGCCTGCTGCGGGTGCAGTGCTGGAGCCCGCGTGAATTTACCCCCGATCGGCACCGTACCGTGGACGATCGCCCTTACGGCGGCGGACCGGGTATGCTGATGATGGTGCAGCCCTTGCGGGATGCGATTCACGAGGCAAAAAACAAGGCAGGCGAAGGGGCGAAGGTGATTTATCTCTCCCCTCAGGGTCGTAAGCTCGATCAGCAAGGCGTGAGCGAGCTGGCCGCCAACCCAAAGATGATTTTGGTCTGCGGCCGTTACGAAGGTATTGATGAGCGTTTAATCGCCACCGAGATTGATGAAGAATGGTCAATGGGTGATTATGTGCTCAGCGGCGGTGAATTAGCGGCGATGGCGCTGATTGACTCGGTTTCCCGGTTTATTCCGGGCGTACTGGGGCATGAGGCCTCCGCGGCGGAGGACTCCTTCGCCGAAGGGCTGCTGGATTGCCCGCACTATACCCGTCCTGAGGTGTTGGTCGGCATGGAGGTTCCGCTAGTTCTGCTGTCGGGCAATCATGCTGAGATTCGTCGCTGGCGTCTAAAACAGTCTTTGGGCCGTACCTGGCTGAGAAGACCTGAACTTCTGGAAAGCCTAGCTCTGACTGACGAGCAAGCAACGTTGCTAACCGAATTCCAGCGGGAATATCGGGTGATGCAACAAGATGATTAAAGGGATCGGCCGGCTGGCCGGTTAGCCTGAACTATCAGTTTACCTAGGGTAAGAGACCAATTATGAGCAACATTATTAAGCAAATTGAACAAGAACAGATGAAGCAGGACGTACCGTCCTTCCGCCCCGGCGACTCGGTGGAAGTTAAGGTATGGGTTGTTGAAGGCAGCAAAAAACGTCTGCAGGCATTCGAGGGCGTGGTTATCGCTATTCGTAATCGCGGTCTGCATTCTGCATTAACTGTTCGCAAAATCTCCAACGGCGAAGGCGTTGAGCGCGTGTTCCAGACGCATTCTCCGGTCATCGACAGCATTACCGTGAAACGCCGTGGTGCCGTTCGTCAGGCCAAACTGTATTACCTGCGTGAACGTACCGGTAAGGCAGCGCGTATTAAAGAGCGCCTGAACTAAGGTATGCTTTCGCAACATCCGAAAGTGTTTAGTTAGTCAAGGGTCAACCAATGGGTTGACCCTTTTTTTTTGGCGCGGTGGTGTAGGTTGTCATCTCACTGAGCAAAGATAATCATAACACTAAACGCCATAAATAACCTGGTGGCGGGAAAACGCTTAGGTGTTCAGCCATAGAGGGAAAACCAATAAAAAAGTTTATCGGCCACGTGAAAAAAGGCGAGAAGACAATGAATAAATAGAGTGCAAGTGCTGAGTAGCGTTAATTGACATCAAATTTAGGCAAATCAGGAATAATAATCCTAACTATAGGAGGTCTGATATGCCTGAAGTAAAACTACACGGTCACGTTGCGTCAATGAGAAAGATTTTCGAGCAACAATCACCCAAGGACGCAGCAAAAGACACGCTTGTCAACGAGCGTAATTCACTTAATTCTAACCTAAATTTTTTGTATAGCCTACTTGATGGCAAGGATAGCAAGCGGCCCGAAAAGCAAACCCTTACTGAATCTTCCGAACGCCGTGACCCGCCATCGGTGTATGGTAAGAGGGAGGGGTTCGAGGCGATCTACGATAAGCTGAACCCGTTGGAAAAAAACCGGTCAATGGATAGCGATCAGCATTCTTCGCCAGAGGCGATAAACGCGGCATTGCTGTCGAAAAGCCAACCGGAAATAAAAGACGTGTCGCCCACTTCCGGCAAAGGGGTGGCGCCTGAGATCGCCTTAAGAGACATGAATGTGTCAGAATGCGCCCAGTCAATTAATGAGCTTACCGAGTATCAACTTGGGGTAATTGAGACGACAATACTGGCCTATAAACAGCTTGAAATACTTCAGCCAATGGAGAGAAAGGGGAGATCTGCCAGCGCCGAGAATAGCATCCATGACCATATTATTGCCAGCCGCGAACACTTGGCGGAATTGAAAAAAACGATGGAGGGCAAATTCGCTGAAATTAAACAAGATCGTAATGCCCATCCCGACGAGTTAATGGACGCCGCTAAGCTACGCAAAGAGATGCTGGCGATGCTCACCAGTGAATATCAGAAGATGGGCATCAAGCCGCAAGAAGCCAAAAAACGCGCTCTCGTCGCTTATAATGCGGCGCGTACTGATACTCTCAATAATGCCCCCTGGAAAACGATACAGCGGGAGATAAGCCATAACGGCAACCAGTATAGTAGTCTCCAGCGCCCTGTCGCCGAGATGAAACTGGGGGACAGGAGCCTGTTTAGAAATTTGTGTATTTGCCTGATTTTGATATGTTCAATCCAACATCAAAAACAGGTTAATTTATGGACGAAAAACAGTTGCAGGCTCTGGCTAACGAACTGGCCAAAAATCTCAAAACCCCTGAAGATCTCAGTCACTTCGATCGGCTGCTGAAAAAAATCAGCGTCGAAGCAGCTCTCAATGCCGAAATGACCCATCACCTCGGCTACGATAAAAATCAGCCTAAACCGGGGACCAACGCCCGCAACGGCTATTCCACAAAAACCGTTACCACTGGCGATGGCCCGCTGGCGCTGCGTACTCCGCGCGATCGTGACGGTTCCTTTGAACCGCAACTGGTGAAGAAGAACCAGACCCGGATTACCGGGATGGATAACCAGATTTTATCGTTGTACGCCAAAGGGATGACCACCCGCGAGATCGCCGCCGCGTTCAAAGAGCTGTATGACGCCGATGTCTCGCCGGCGCTGGTCTCAAAGGTCACCGATGCGGTCATGGAGCAGGTTGTCGAATGGCAAAACCGGCCTCTGGATGCAGTCTATCCCATTGTTTATCTTGACTATATCGTTCTAAAAGTCCGGCAGGACAGCCGCATCATCAACAAATCTGTGTTCCTGGCGCTGGGCATCAACATCGAAGGCCAGAAAGAGTTGCTAGGTATGTGGCTGGCCGAAAACGAAGGCGCAAAGTTCTGGCTGAACGTGCTGACAGAGCTGAAAAACCGCGGCCTGAACGATATCCTTATCACCTGCGTAGACGGGCTGAAAGGTTTCCCTGACGCTATTAACGCGGTGTATCCGGAGGTGCGGCTCCAGCTGTGTATCGTGCATATGGTGCGCAACAGCCTGCGGTTCGTCTCCTGGAAGGACTACAAGGCCGTCACCCGCGACCTGAAAGCTATCTATCAGGCCCCTACGGAAGAAGCCGGCTTGCAGGCGCTGGAAGCGTTCTCCAGTGCCTGGGACATCCGCTACCCGCAAATAAGTCGAAGCTGGCAGGCAAACTGGGCCAATCTGGCCACGTTCTTTGCCTACCCAACGGACATCCGCAAGGTGATCTACACGACCAACGCCATCGAGTCGTTAAACAGCGTGATCCGGCATGCCATCAAAAAGCGCAAGGTGTTCCCGACCGACGACGCAGTGAAAAAGGTGGTGTGGCTGGCGATACAGGCGGCCTCACAGAAATGGACAATGCCTTTGAGGGACTGGCGCATGGCAATGAGCCGCTTTATTATCGAGTTCGGTGACCGCCTGGACGGTCACTTCTGAGAAAAGGCATTTACACAGAATCGTGTACAGGGTCCCAGCGCTTGTTATTGGCGTGCCACTCTCGGGCAATGTACTCAAATGTAAATTCTCCTGTTGCTTCGGCCATCTCCTCCTGTTGAACTTTCTTTGGATCTACGTTTTTTGCCAATAGCTTCTTGGCTTCATCCCGTTTTGCTCTTGCCTCTGCCAATGAGACAGTGGGGTAAACTCCAAAAGCTAGTTTATCCTCTTTTTTGTCTCCTGGGCGTCGGTACTTCATGCGCCAGTACTTGGAGCCGCGTGGCACAACTTCAAGATACATTCCGCCACCGTTGACAATTTGTAGGGCTTTTCTTTGGGTTTGGCGGTCTCTACCTGCCGAGGATTTAGCTTCATAGGGGGCCTTTTTGCATCGAACCGAAATGGATCCACAAACAAATAGTGCCCCCAACTAAGGGTAGATTGCAATAGACCTCAGTCTTACTCTATAAGAGTGAATGTTCTTTTTAGATAAGGCTTTGTGGGAGGGTTGTAGACTTTAGAATACCACTATAAACGTGTTAGTGGTGCCCGGACTCGGAATCGAACCAAGGACACGGGGATTTTCAATCCCCTGCTCTACCGACTGAGCTATCCGGGCAACGGGCCGCATTAAACCGTATTGGCTCGATTTCGTCAACGGGTTTATCCGAGAATTACGTGAAACCGCCGTCAATTGCTGAGTTTTCAGGCAAAACGCGGAAAATTCAACTCAAAGCGCCGTTTTTCCGGCACAGTGCCAGACGTAAAATATCTTCCGCCAGACGGCGCGCTACCGCTACATCCTGAGCGTTGTGTTTGACCAGCAGTTTGCTCAAGCAGCCCTCTAACACCAGCTCCATTTGCTGGGCGACCATGGTCGGATCGTCAGCCTCAAGCTCTACCAGTAGCGCCCGGGTGTAGCGGTAGGACGCCTGTTTTTGCTGGTCCGCCAGTTGATGGATGGGGTGCGCCGTTGCGGGATAAAAGCTGCAGGCGGCGATAAACAGGCAGCCAGGATAACGCTGTTGCTCAACATGTTCCGCCAAGATCTGATAGCGCGCCAGCAATTTTTGCTGCGCATCCATCGCATCATCTTGGCGTACGCGGTTGCGCCATTCGTCCACTTGGCCGGCATGGTAGCGCAAGCAGTCATAATGCAGCGCCTCGCGATCCGGCCAGTAGACGCTCAACTGCGCTAGCGGCAGCGCCAGCTCATCGGCCAGCATCGGCAGTGATACCCGCGCGAAACCCCGTTGCTCAAGCAGGCTCAGCGCCCGGTCCCGTATATGTTCTCGTTGCACATTTCCTCCTGGTTAACCGGCGGTTGCCTAACTGAGTGTCGCTCACGGCGCCAGTTTCCGCAAATGCTGCGCAAAATCCGCCGCGTTCATAAAACCGGTTACCCGCGAGCCGGGGATCTCGTTGCAGCGGCTATCGAAAAACAAAATTGTCGGCAGCCCCATCACCTGCAGCTGGCTGAGCAGCATTTTTTGCGCGGGCGCATTAGCGGTAACATCCGCCTGAAGCAGAGTCAGGCGATGCATTTGCTCGGCCACGGCGGGATCGCTGAAGGTGTATTTATCGAACTCTTTACAGGCCACGCACCAATCGGCGTACACATCCAGCACCACCGGCTTGCCGGGGGCGGCATTTAGCGCCCGCGTGATTTGCTCAAGCGTTTGCACCGGCTGGAATGCCGGCGCCGCGCCGGTGGTCAACGGCGTGCCAGAGGGCGCTCCCCATAGCCAATCCTGCAGCGGCCGCGCGCCTATCAGCGTCAGGCCAAGCAGCAGCACCGCCAGCAGGCGGCCGCGGGCCTGCAGGCACAGCATAAATCCCCAGCCGAAAAACGCGACCGCCAGGAGGCTCCATAGCCGCGCCCCCCAGTTATCGCCCAAGATGCGCTCCAGCAAGAATACCGGCAGCGCCAGAATAACAAAACCGAACCCCTGTTTGACCTGTTGCATCCAGGGGCCGCTTTTGGGCAGCATTCGATGGCCGAACAGCGCAACCAGCACCAACGGAATACCCATGCCTACCGCATATAGCCACAGCGTAAAACCGCCGAACCACAGATTACCGCTTTGGGCGATGTACAGCAAAATGGCGCTCAGGGGCGCGGTGGTGCAGGGGGAGCAAAACAGGCCCGCCAGCGCGCCCATGATAAAGACGCCGGGTAAGGTGCCTTGACGCTGACGGTTGCTCCAAAGCGTCAGGCGGGTCTGTAGCGCCGGAGGGAGTTGCAGGGTAAACACGCCGAACATCGACAACGCCAGCAGGATAAACAGCACGGCAAGTCCAATCAGCAGCGCGGGCTGTTGCAGCGCCGCCTGGAATTGCAGGCCGGCGGCCGCCACCGCCACGCCCAGCAGGGTATAGGTAATGGCCATCCCCATAACGTAGACCACCGCCAACAGGAGTACCCGGGTGGCGCTAAGCCGCACTCGATTGCCGAGAATGACGGCGGAAATCAGCGGATATATCGGCAGCACGCAGGGCGTGAAGGCGATACCGATGCCAATAAGCAGTGCCCACAGCGGCGAAAACGGCACTCTGTCGCTTTGGGGCGAAGGTGTCGGGACGAGGGCGGTGCTGCCGGGGCCTTTCGCGTCAGCCGGCGCCGCGACGACGGCTGATAAGGGAATGACCTGGGTTTCCGGCGGGTAGCAAAAGCCCGCTTCCGCGCAGCCTTGCCAACTGACGCGCAGCTGGCTGTCGTTTTGCGCCTGCGTCAGCGGCAGCGTGATGCGCAGGTCATCGCGGTAGATCGCCACATCGCCGTAAAACTCATCGTGATGGCGGCTGCCGGCGGGCAGCGTGAAGGCGCCAAGGGTGGCGTTTATCGGCTCCAGCCGGATCTGCTGACGGTACAAGTAGTAGCCGGGATGGACGTCCCAGCTCAGCGTCAATTGCGATCCCTGCTGACGAAAATCGAAGCGGAACGCCTGATCCACCGGAATGAACTGGTTGCCGTGAGTATTGCCGAACAAGGCGGCCTGGGCGGGCGGCGGCAGGCATGCCAGCCACGCCAGCAAGATCAGCGTAAAGAGTCGTTGAGCCATGATAGATAATCGGGGTCGCTGCCGGTGACGGGCAGTACCAATAACTCCGGGGTTTGATAAGGATGATGGGATTTGATGTGCGTGAATACCGCCTGCCGCAGGGCCATGCGGCTTTTGATAAGCAGTTGCACCTCGGCCTGCTGTTCGAGCTCTCCCTGCCAGTAGTAAAGCGACGTGGCGCCAGGCAATAGCGTGACGCACGCGGCGAGGTTGCCGGCCAATAAGCGCTGGGCGATGGCGCGGGCGCAGGCGTCGTCGGGCGCGGTGCAAAGAATGATACACAATCCGGCATCGTCGGGCTGTGGGAGAACGCCTTCCGGCTTGCCGTCTGGGTTATCTGCCATTATCACCCCCTGTGTGGAAAACGCCGGCGGGCATTATAGCCTGTTCGCGCCGCCGGCGACAGTGCAGGGTCAGGACGGGGTATCCTCAGGATAGCGTTTGGCTTTGTATTCAGGATGCATCAAGTTTTGCAGCGAGAAGATATCATCCAGTTGCGCCGCGGTGAGCAGGCCGCGCTCGAGCACGACCTCGCGCACGCTTTTACCGGTCTCGGCACAGATTTTACCGACGATATCGCCGTTGTGGTGGCCGATAAACGGGTTAAGATAGGTCACGATACCGATGGAATTAAAAACATATTGTTCGCAAATAGCCTGGTTGGCGGTAATCCCGCCAATGCATTTGTCCTGTAGATTGAAGGGTCTTCCCCTGTTGTGGTGGCTAAGGGCATTATGATGGCAGTCTTGATTTTTGAGGAGTCTGCCATGGACGAAAAGTCCCTCTATGCCCATATCCTTAACCTGTCCGCACTGTGGCAGGTACAATCCCTTTCTCTTGATGAAAAATCTGGATCAGTGACGGTAATTGTCGGCATTGCCGAGCACACACAACTGGCCTGCCCAACCTGCGGTAAATCCTGCTCCATACATGATCACCGGCGTCGTAAATGGCGTCACCTCGATACCTGTCAGTTCACCACGCTGGTTGAGGCTGATGTCCCCCGCGTTGACTTCCCCGAGCACGGTTGCCAGACACTGCCTGTTCCCTGGGCAGGGTCAGGCAGCCGCTACACCTTGTTGTTCGAAGCCTTTGTTCTTTCATGGCTGAAAGTCAGCACCGTGGATGCTGTCAGAAAGCAGCTCAAACTCAGTTGGAATGCCGTTGACGACATCATGATGCGCGCAGTCAAACGAGGCTTGGCCCGGATAAAACAACCCTTATCCGCCCGTCACCTCTGCGTGGATGAAGTCGGGTTCAAAAAAGGACACCAGTACGTCACCGTTATCTCTGACAGGCAGGGACGCGCTTTGCAACTGACCGACGACCGCGGTGTAGAAAGCCTTGCCAGTTATCTGCGCAGCCTGAGAGATCACCAGCTTGATGAGATAAAAACGCTGTCTATAGACATGAACATGGCCTATATCAGTGCAGCCCGCATCCATCTCCCCAATGCCGTCGATAAAATCGCTTTCGATCACTTCCATGTGGCAAAAATGTTGTGCGCCGTCGTTGATAAAACCCGTCAGGCTGAGATGAAACAGATCCCGTCGTCAGACAGGAAAGACGCCCACCGCTCACGCTATCTATGGTTTTACAGCAAACAAAATCGCCTCGGGTGCCGGGCAGAGAGGTTAGAAGTTGCCCGGCCGGTGTTACCCCAAACGAGCCAGTGCTGGGTAATGAAAGAGCTTGCTCGCGATCTGTGGCACCGCCGCTATGACAATCATAGCCGTAAGCTGTGGCAGGAATGGATGGCGATGGCTAAAGACACCGGCATACCGCTCATGGCCAGCATTGCCCGCATGGTGGCAAAACGCCTTTACGGCATTCTGAATGCAATGAAAAACCGGGTATCAAATGGGAATGCGGAGTCCCTGAACAGCAAAATACGGCTGCTCAGGATCAAGTCACGGGGCTTCAGGAACAAAGAACGTTTCAAGCTGGGCGTAATGTTCCACTATGGGAAACTAAATATGAATTTTTGAGCAATCATTTAAGGGAGTTATAAAATTTTTTTTGCTGGTGATGTTGTATTCGCTCGTCATTCTCCTTTTCTTTTTCCTTTTGCCACATATTGCTGCATCCCGGATCGCTAGGGGTAAGACAATATGGAGTTTTATCAACTTGAGACTCACTTTTCTCCCAAGATAATTTTGGCGTTACCTCTGGTGACAGTGAATAGTCTTTCTTATCAGTGTCATACATCATATTTGGTGAGACCTATGCTGCAACACCATGAAGCAGTAAGATAAATGGGGCATATGCATATTTTTTTAAGCATGACATGAACGTTATTCCTTTAAACGTAAATACGTTTGACATCCATATAGAAGTCCAAGTTCCAGCCAAAAGAATAAGTAAAGTAAAAATGCAGAACTGTCGATTGAGCCACCACAACAGGGGAAGACCCAGATTGAAACAGACATTGGTAAGAATATGCATCGACTCGAACATGGCCTGGCCGATAACCGGCTCCATGACGTTTAACTGCAACTGCCCCGCTTCCGCCGCCATGGTGATGCAGGTATCGTTGCCGATCACCTTGAAGCACACCTGATTTACCACCTCCGGCAGCACGGGGTTGACCTTGGCGGGCATGATAGATGATCCCGCCTGTAGTCGGGCAGATTGATCTCATTCAAGCCGGCTCGCGGGCCAGAAGACAGCAACCGCAGGTCGTTGCATATCTTGGACAGTTTCACCGCCAGGCGTTTCAGCGCGCTGTGGACCATGACATAGGCGCCGCAGTCGGAGGTGGCCTCAATTAAATCCTCGGCCGGGATGCAGGGCAGCCCGCTTATCTCCGCCAGCTTCTCCACCGCCAGCGTCTGGTACCCTTCAGGGGTGTTCAGGCGGGTACCGATAGCGGTCGCGCCGAGGTTCACCTCTAGCAGCAATTGCGCGGTGCGCAGCAGGTTTTTGTTCTCTTCCTTCAGCAGCACGTTAAAGGCGTGGAACTCCTGGCCGAGCGTCATTGGAACCGCGTCCTGCAACTGGGTTCTGCTCATCTTGAGAATGCCGTTGAATTGCTGCGCTTTTTTCTCAAAACCCGCCCCCAGATAATCTATCGCTTCCACCAAGCGCTGGAGCGCGTGATAGACCGCCAGGAGGAAACCGATGGGGTAGGCGTCATTGGTGGACTGACATAAGTTGAGGTGATCGTTGGGATTAAGGAATTGGTATTCCCCTTTTTGGTGCCCCATCAGCTCCAGGCCGATATTCGCCAGCACTTCATTGGTATTCATATTAACGGAGGTGCCGGCGCCACCCTGAAATACATCCACCGGAAACTGATCCATGCAGCGGCCCCGGACCAGAACTTCATCACAGGCGCGGGCGATGATATCGGCGATATCCCGCGGTAGCGTCTTAAGATCTTTATTGGCCAGTGCAGCGGCTTTTTTGACCATCACCATACCGCGTACCAGCTCGGGAATATCGCTGATACGCGTATTGCTGATGTAGAAATTTTCACTGGCGCGCAGGGTATGAATGCCATAATAGGCGTCGGCCGGCACTTCACGGGTGCCGAGCAGGTCTTCTTCTATACGGATGAGGGTTGACATGCGTCTTCCTTGTAATTGTCGGTCTTTATCATTAATGTTAAAAGAAAATGGGTTAATATCTACTCTATATAGTGTCTTAAACTGACGTTGGTTTTATTTTTGCCATTATATTCTGTCATTAAGACAAGACCATTAAGCCGATCACGCTTAGTTAATCGTTTTTACTTAACCAGTTAGCGCGGGAGGTGAAGGGCGCTTGCAGGCCACGACTCGGCGTATCGCTTGAAAATTGTCTTAAGGGATACCATTACATTAAGACAAGCCGGCAACAAGGCGCATTTTTTGCGGTGGCGAATTTTATCGCTTTGGGCGGATACTCTCGCGGCGGCAATCGATAACACAGGAGAATTCGGTGCGTTGGATCCCGTTATTAATCATTTTTATCATCACCTACATTGAGATTTCCTTTTTCATCCAGGTCGCCCATGTGCTTGGCGTACTGGCAACGTTGCTGCTGGTGATCGCGACGTCATTTATCGGTGTATTGCTGGTACGGGCCCAGGGGCTGCGTTTTCTGGGGCAAATGCAGATCAAGCTGGCCCGCGGTGAGAGTCCCGCCGGCGAGATGATCAAAAGCGTCTCGCTGTTGCTCGCGGGATTTCTGCTGCTGCTGCCCGGCTTTTTCACTGATTTCCTCGGCCTGCTGCTGTTATTGCCGCCGATACAGAATCTGTTGACGCTGCGCCTGCTGCCTTATTTGCGTTTTCAGCGCGGTCCCGGCGCCGGCGGTGAGACCTTTGAGGGCGAGTACCACCGTCATGATCTTCCTCACGACAGATTAAACGACCGGCGTGACGATGAAAAATAGGTAAAAAAAGAGGGTGGGGTGATAACATGTAACATGTTGATTAAAATAATATTAAATTTTTTATGGCTAAAATTCCATCGCTTAAGTGAAAAAATTTTTTTTCCCCCCTTGAAGTTTCTCTGAACGCCCCCATCTTATTCACCACGAGGCCGGGCATGGCATCGTGCCGAGTATTCATCCCAAAAAAACTGATACGGACTTTCTCAAAGGAGAGCTATCAATGAAAATTCGTCCATTACATGATCGCGTTATCGTCAAGCGTAAAGAAGTTGAAGCCAAGTCTGCGGGCGGCATCGTGCTGACCGGTTCCGCAGCGGGCAAGTCCACTCGCGGTGAAGTACTGGCTGTGGGCCACGGCCGTATTCTGGAAAACGGCGAAGTGAAAGCGCTGGACGTGAAAGTTGGCGACATCGTGATTTTCAATGACGGATATGGAGTGAAGGCTGAGAAAATCGACAACGATGAAGTGCTGATTATGTCCGAAAGCGACATTCTGGCTATCGTTGAGCAGTAATCCGCGAGTAATCATCTGAACTGAACGAATTTAAGGGAAATCGAAATGGCAGCTAAAGACGTAAAATTCGGTAACGACGCTCGCGTAAAAATGCTTCGCGGCGTAAATGTTCTGGCCGACGCGGTAAAAGTGACCCTGGGTCCTAAAGGCCGTAATGTAGTGCTGGACAAATCCTTCGGCGCGCCGGTCATCACTAAAGACGGCGTATCAGTCGCACGTGAAATCGAACTGGAAGATAAATTCGAGAACATGGGCGCCCAGATGGTGAAAGAAGTTGCCTCTAAAGCCAATGACGCTGCAGGCGACGGCACCACCACCGCGACCGTGCTGGCTCAGTCTATCGTTAACGAAGGCCTGAAAGCCGTGGCCGCCGGCATGAACCCGATGGACCTCAAGCGCGGTATCGATAAAGCCGTTATCGCCGCTGTAGAAGAGCTGAAAAAACTGTCCGTACCTTGCTCCGATTCCAAAGCGATCACTCAGGTGGGTACTATCTCCGCCAACTCCGATGAAACCGTCGGCACCCTGATTGCTGAAGCCATGGCGAAAGTCGGCAAAGAAGGCGTCATCACCGTGGAAGAGGGTTCGGGTCTGCAGGATGAGCTGGACGTGGTTGAAGGGATGCAGTTCGATCGTGGTTATCTTTCCCCTTATTTTGTCAACAAGCCGGAAACCGGCGCCATTGAACTGGAAAGCCCGTTCATTCTGCTTGCCGACAAGAAAATCTCCAATATCCGCGAAATGCTGCCAGTGCTGGAAGCCGTTGCCAAAGCAGGCAAACCGTTGTTGATTATTGCTGAAGATGTTGAAGGCGAAGCGCTGGCTACGCTTGTGGTAAACACCATGCGCGGTATCGTTAAAGTCGCTGCCGTGAAGGCGCCGGGCTTCGGTGATCACCGTAAGGCCATGCTGCAGGATATCGCTATCCTGACCGCGGGTACCGTTATTTCCGAAGAAATCGGCCTTGAGCTGGAAAAAGCTACCCTGGAAGATATGGGGCAGGCCAAGCGTGTTGTTATTACCAAAGACACCACCACCATCATCGACGGCGTGGGCGACAAGGCCCTTATCGATAGCCGCGTTACGCAAATCAACCAGCAGCGCGACGAAGCCACCTCCGATTACGATCGTGAAAAACTGCAAGAGCGCGTGGCCAAACTGGCTGGCGGCGTTGCGGTTATCAAAGTAGGTGCCGCTACCGAAGTCGAAATGAAAGAGAAGAAAGCCCGCGTTGAAGACGCCCTGCACGCTACCCGCGCCGCAGTGGAAGAAGGCGTGGTCGCCGGCGGCGGCGTGGCGCTGATTCGCGTAGCCAACAGCATTGCTGAACTGCGTGGCGACAATGAAGATCAGAACGTCGGCATCAAAGTTGCGCGTCGCGCGATGGAAGCGCCGCTGCGTCAGATCGTCGCCAACGCCGGTGAAGAGCCGTCCGTCATCGCCAATAAAGTGAAAGCGGGTGAAGGTAATACCGGTTACAACGCGGCGACCGAAGAGTACGGCAACATGATCGACATGGGTATCCTGGATCCGACCAAGGTAACCCGTTCCGCGCTGCAGTATGCGGCTTCCATCGCCGGTCTGATGATCACCACCGAATGTATGGTGACCGATCAGCCGAAGGAAGACAAACCTGACCTGGGCGGCATGGGCGGCATGGGCGGCATGGGCGGTATGGGCGGTATGATGTAATCCTCCCGTATCGCTAATGGCGTTGAAACCCCCGGCAAGCCGGGGGTTTTTGTTTTTTTGGTAAAAAATTATCAACCAAGCGGGATTTAGGGTATAAATTCAGGGCGTCCACAGGACGGGCCGCCGGATAAAACGCGCCAGCGGGGAGCGTGGCGCGCACAGCAAATTTGCCATACCCTTCAGGAATTCATTAGGAAAAAGATGCGGACCAAATTCTTAATGATGTTTTGTGCCGGCAGTCTGTTGGTAGCGGGATGCAGCAGTACGCATGATTTAACGGCAGCCGGCCAATCGGTGCGTTTCACCGATACCCAGCCCGGTAGCGAGTGCCGCCTTTTGGGCGAGCTTACCGGTACTCAGAGTAACTGGTTTTCCGGCCAGAACGGCGAAAACAGCGCCATGCGTGGGGCCGCGAATGATTTGAAGAACCGCGCGGCCACAATGGGCGGCAACGTTATCTACGGCGCCACCAGCCCGGTCAGTAAAAAAGAAACCTACCTGGCGAGCTTTGTGCCGCTGGACAGCAAGATTCAGGGCCAGGTGTATAACTGCCAGTAAAGCCCGGAGCTGCTGATATGCCCGGTGGCCACGGTAGAGACCGTTTACCGCCTGTTGTGCACCGCCGGCAGGCATCGGGCCATGACGCGCCCTCTCCGGGAAGCCTAGGGTAATGGCGCGCCGCTCGACCTAGGCTGGCTGGGCCGCGACCCGGCAATCCCGCACGCACCGGCGCCAGTCTCCGGGCAGCCACTAACGCCAGGCTGGGGGCCATTCTTCCCACTCTGGCGCGTAGCCGCTGGGCAGCCAATGCCGTCAGCGTTGCCGCAGTCCCAGATCCAGCGGTGTCTTGCTGCGCTCGCCGCCGATTTCCCGCGCTAGCCGTGGCACCAGATAGCCTGATACTTTCTCCAGCAGTTGCCGCATAATCTCTCGTGCTTGGGTATCCTGCACCATAAAATGCGCAGCCCCCTGTACCCTATCCAGCACATGCAGGTAATAGGGCAAAATGCCGGCGGCGAAAAGCGTTTCACTGAGCGCGGCCAGCGTAGCCGCGTTGTCATTGACGCCGCGCAGCAGTACGCTTTGGTTGAGTAATGTCACCCGCGCATTGCGCAACCGTGTCATACTGTCGCACACGGCGGCATCGATTTCGCGGTCGTGGTTGATGTGGGTCACTAGCACCACCTTCAGCCGGCAGCCGGCCAGGCGCTGGCAAAGACGCGCAGTAATACGTGCCGGGATGACGACCGGCAGCCTGCTGTGAATGCGTAGGGTGGTCAGGTGGGGGATTTCTTCCAACAAACAAATCAGCTCATCCAGCTCATGATCTTTAGCCATTAACGGGTCGCCACCGGAAAGAATGATCTCATTCAGTTCAGGATGTTGCCGGATATAGGCCACGGCGCGCAGCCAATTCGTTTTGTTGCCCTGATTTTTCTGATAGGGAAAATGGCGCCGAAAACAGTAGCGGCAATTGACCGCGCCGCCGCCTTTCACCAGCATCAGCGCGCGGTTTTGGTATTTATGCAGCAGGCCGGGCACCACGCTGTGCTGCTCGTCCAGCGGATCGGTGCTGAATCCCGGCGCTCGATCGAATTCCTCACGTGCCGTAATCACCTGGCGCAAGAGCGGATCGTTCGGGTCGCCCGGCAGCATGCGCGCCGCAAAAGCTCGGGGAACGCGAAACGGGAACAGGCGCCGCGCCTCGGCGCCCTCGCGCAGGTCAGGGTGTTGCTCGAGCCCAAGGTGCTCTAGGAGTTGCACGGGGTCGGTGATGACATCGGCAAGTTGATGTAACCATTGTTCTCTAGCGGGCGTATTTCGGGTTATAATATGTGCCATTTTTTGGCTTAATGACCAAGTTTATATTTAAGAGGACCACCATGGCGTCTTATAGTAGTACCAATGAATTCCGTTCCGGTCTTAAAATCATGCTTGATGGCGAGCCGTGCGCGATCATTGAGAATGAATTCGTGAAGCCCGGCAAAGGCCAGGCGTTCAACCGGGTCCGTCTGCGCAAGCTGGTTTCCGGCAAAGTGCTGGAAAAAACCTTCAAATCCGGTGACTCGGTGGAAGCCGCCGATGTGATGGATATCAACCTGACTTACCTGTACAACGACGGTGAGTTTTGGCATTTCATGAATAATGAAAACTTTGAACAGCTGGCCGCCGATGCCAAAGCCGTCGGCGACAATGCCAAATGGCTGGTCGAACAGGCCGAATGCGTGCTGACATTGTGGAACGGCCAGCCGATTGCCGTGACGCCGCCTAACTTCGTGGAGCTGGAAATCACCGAAACCGATCCGGGCCTCAAAGGCGATACCGCCGGCACCGGCGGCAAACCCGCCATGTTGACCACCGGCGCGGTGGTGAAAGTACCGCTGTTCGTTCAGATTGGTGAAGTGATCAAAGTCGATACGCGCTCCGGCGAGTATGTCTCCCGGGTTAAATAACGCGTTACGGGAAACGCCGTCCCAGAGGCGGCGGTAGCTGACTTTTGGCATTCGTGGATTTTTGGAACCTGGTTGGCAAAAATGACCAAGCTATTGTTGCTCGTCGTTCTGGCATTAAGAGCCTGTTTAGAAATTTGTGTATTTGCCTGATTTTGATATGTTCAATCCAACATCAAAAACAGGTTAATTTATGGACGAAAAACAGTTGCAGGCTCTGGCTAACGAACTGGCCAAAAATCTCAAAACCCCTGAAGATCTCAGTCACTTCGATCGGCTGCTGAAAAAAATCAGCGTCGAAGCAGCTCTCAATGCCGAAATGACCCATCACCTCGGCTACGATAAAAATCAGCCTAAACCGGGGACCAACGCCCGCAACGGCTATTCCACAAAAACCGTTACCACTGGCGATGGCCCGCTGGCGCTGCGTACTCCGCGCGATCGTGACGGTTCCTTTGAACCGCAACTGGTGAAGAAGAACCAGACCCGGATTACCGGGATGGATAACCAGATTCTATCGTTGTACGCCAAAGGGATGACCACCCGCGAGATCGCCGCCGCGTTCAAAGAGCTGTATGACGCCGATGTCTCGCCGGCGCTGGTCTCAAAGGTCACCGATGCGGTCATGGAGCAGATTGTCGAATGGCAAAACCGGCCTCTGGATGCAGTTTATCCCATTGTTTATCTTGACTGTATCGTTCTAAAAGTCCGGCAGGACAGCCGCATCATCAACAAATCTGTGTTCCTGGCGCTGGGCATCAACATCGAAGGCCAGAAAGAGTTGCTAGGTATGTGGCTGGCCGAAAATGAAGGCGCAAAGTTCTGGCTGAACGTGCTGACAGAGCTGAAAAACCGCGGCCTGAACGATATCCTTATCGCCTGCGTAGACGGGCTGAAAGGTTTCCCTGACGCTATTAACGCGGTGTATCCGGAGGCGCGGCTCCAGCTGTGTATCGTGCATATGGTGCGCAACAGCCTGCGGTTCGTCTCCTGGAAGGACTACAAGGCCGTCACCCGCGACCTGAAAACTATCTATCAGGCCCCTACGGAAGAAGCCGGCTTGCAGGCGCTGGAAGCGTTCTCCAGTGCCTGGGACATCCGCTACCCGCAAATAAGTCGAAGCTGGCAGGCAAACTGGGCCAATCTGGCCACGTTCTTTGCCTACCCAACGGACATCCGCAAGGTGATCTACACGACCAACGCCATCGAGTCGTTAAACAGCGTGATCCGGCATGCCATCAAAAAGCGCAAGGTGTTCCCGACCGACGACGCAGTGAAAAAGGTGGTGTGGCTGGCGATACAGGCGGCCTCACAGAAATGGACAATGCCTTTGAGGGACTGGCGCATGGCAATGAGCCGCTTTATTATCGAGTTCGGTGACCGCCTGGACGATCACTCTGAGAAAAGGCATTTACACAGAATCCGGTACGGGCTCCCCCGGTTTAGGCTGATTTTTATCGTAGCCGAGGTGATGGGTCATTTCGGCATTGAGAGCTGCTTCGACGCTGATTTTTTTCAGCAGCCGACGCTTTGTTGAATAAATCCGAAATTTTTGACGACTTCCTCCCTATCAGGGCGATTGTTACATGATGCGGACGCTGTTTGGCATTCCTAACAACGTGATCCGGTTAAGCGCTTTGACCATTGCCATAGCCTCACCTACCTGCGCGTCATAGTCATGCAGACTCAGATGACCACCCAGAAGTATTTTAAACCGGAACATGGCCGTTTCAGCCAGTGAACGCCGGTGATAACCTACTTTCTTTTTCCAGGTATCGTTATTGCCGCTCAGATGCTGATTTGCCACCGCATGGTTACGCTCATGGTATCGAGCTGGCCAATATTGCGCACCACTTCGCGGTGGGATAAGCGGCTTTATTTTTTTCCTCAGCAGAGCATCATGACAGTAACGCGTATCGTAAGCACTGTCAGCCGACGCTTCCCTGATTTTCCGGTGGGTTTGCTTAATCAGCCCGGGCAGCGCCTGCGCATCTGTCGTACCGCTTAGCGATAAATCGGCACAGATAATTTCATGTGTCGCGCTATCTACTGCCAGATGAAGCTTGCGCCATACTCTGCGCCTCTCAGCCCCATGCTGCCTGACTTTCCATTCGCCTTCGCCGAAGATTTTCAGGCCGGTGCCATCGATGACCAGGTGTGAGATTTCGCCGCGGGTTGGCGTTTTTATGCTGATGTCGACGGTTTTTGCTCGCCGGCTGACCAGAGAGTAATCTGGGCAGCGCAGCGACAGCCCCATCAGTTTAAAAATCGAGTCAACGAAACCCTGTAACGCCCGGAGCGAAAGGTTAAACACGCGCTTTATCATCAGAACCGTGGTAATGGCCATATCGGTGTAGTGAAGCGGCCGGCCACGATGTTCAGGTGGTGTACTCTCAGTCCATGCAGCAATGGCTGACTCATCAAGCCATACTGTCAGGTCCCCCCGCTGCCTGAGCGCATTGTTATATGCGGGCCAGTTGGTGATTTTAAACTTTTGCTTTGCCATGGGGACCTGATGTTGAAACGAATGTAGTGATCAGAGCCGCCAGTCACCTAAAAGTTCGATTTATTCAACAAAGCCAGCAGCCGATCGAAGTGACTGAGATCTTCAGGGGTTTTGAGATTTTTGGCCAGTTCGTTAGCCAGAGCCTGCAACTGTTTTTCGTCCATAAATTAACCTGTTTTTGATGTTGGATTGAACATATCAAAATCAGGCAAATACACAAATTTCTAAATAGGCTCTTTGGCATTCCTAACAGCGTGATCCGGTTAAGCGCTTTGACCATTGCCATAGCCTCACCTACCTGCGCGTCATAGTCATGCAGACTCAGATGACCACCCAGAAGTATTTTAAACCGGAACATGGCCGTTTCAGCCAGTGAACGCCGGTGATAACCTACTTTCTTTTTCCAGGTATCGTTATTGCCGCTCAGATGCTGATTTGCCACCGCATGGTTACGCTCATGGTATCGAGCTGGCCAATATTGCGCACCACTTCGCGGTGGGATAAGCGGTTTTATTTTTTTCCTCAGCAGAGCATCATGACAGTAACGCGTATCGTAAGCACTGTCAGCCGACGCTTCCCTGATTTTCCGGTGGGTTTGGTTAATCAGCCCGGGCAGCGCCTGCGCATCTGTCGTACCGCTTAGCGATAAATCGGCACAGATAATTTCATGTATCGCGCTATCTACGTGCCAGATGAAGCTTGCGCCATACTTTGCGCCTCTCAGCCCCATGCTGCCTGACTTTCCATTCATCTTCGCCGAAGATTTTCAGGCCGGTGCCATCGATGACCAGGTGTGAGATTTCGCCGCAGGTTGGCGTTTTTATGCTGATGTCGACGATTTTTGCTCGCCGGCTGACCAGAGAGTAATCTGGGTAGCGCAGCGACAGCCTCATCAGTTTAAAAATCGCGTTAACGAAACCTTGTAACGCCCGGAGCGAAAGGTTAAACACGCGCTTTATCATCAGAACCGTGGTAATGGCCATATCGGTGTAGTGAAGCGGCCGGCCACGATGTTCAGGTGGTGTACTCTCAGTCCATGCAGCAATGGCTGACTCATCAAGCCATCCTGTCAGGTCCCTCCGCTGCCTGAGCGCATTGTTGTATGCGGGCCAGTTGGTGATTTTAAACTTTTGCTTTGCCATGGGGACCTGATGTTGAAACGAATGTAGTGATCAGAGCCGCCAGTCACCTAAAAGTTCGATTTATTCAACAAAGCCCGTACATGCCGCTATCATCAATGTAGTGTGGCGTAATGTTGGAATCATAAACGGTAAAGGTAAGAGCACTCATCAAGTTTTGAACTTTTTCAGGATAGTGAAATGTGCTCATGGCGCCACCAAATAAAAAAGCCACTAGTAATCCAAAGTAATATAATAGAATTATCCTGATAACTCTATTAATATAATAAAAAATTTTTTTGATGACTGAAAACCATGTGGATAATAATGAGTGGTATAAACCATAATGAATCCGCTGATAACAAAGAAAACATCAACACCTATTATTCCTTTCCCTAAAATAATATCCCATACGGAAGTGCCGATTTCATCATTATCACGAAGATAAAAACGGTAATGAAAAAAAAGACTAATAAAGCGGCTTTGTTGAATAAATCGAACTTTTAGGTGACTGGCGGCTCTGATCACTACATTCGTTTCAACATCAGGTCCCCATGGCAAAGCAAAAGTTTAAAATTACCAACTGGCCCGCATATAACAATGCGCTCAGTCAGCGGGGGGACCTGACAGTATGGCTTGATGAGTCAGCCATTGCTGCATGGATTGAGAGTACACCACCTGAACATCGTGGCCGGCCGCTTCACTACACCGATATGGCCATTACCACGGTTCTGATGATAAAGCGCGTGTTTAACCTTTCGCTCCGGGCGTTACAGGGTTTCGTTGACTCGATTTTTAAACTGATGGGGCTGTCGCTGCGCTGCCCAGATTACTCTCTGGTCAGCCGGCGAGCAAAAACCGTCGACATCAGCATAAAAACGCCAACCCGCGGCGAAATCTCACACCTGGTCATCGATGGCACCGGCCTGAAAGTCTTCGGCGAAGGCGATTGGAAAGTCAGGCAGCATGGGGCTGAGAGGCGCAGAGTATGGCGCAAGCTTCATCTGGCAGTAGATAGCGTGACACATGAAATTATCTGTGCCGATTTATCGCTAAGCGGTACGACAGATGCGCAGGCGCTGCCCGGGCTGATTAACCAAACCCACCGGAAAATCAGGGAAGCGTCGGCTGACAGTGCTTACGATACGCGTTACTGTCATAATGCTCTGCTGAGGAAAAAAATAAAACCGCTTATCCCACCGCGAAGTGGTGCGCAATATTGGCCAGCTCGATACCATGAGCGTAACCATGCGGTGGCAAATCAGCATCTGAGCGGCAATAACGATACCTGGAAAAAGAAAGTAGGTTATCACCGGCGTTCACTGGCTGAAACGGCCATGTTCCGGTTTAAAACACTTCTGGGTGGTCATCTGAGTCTGCATGACTATGACGCGCAGGTAGGTGAGGCAATGGCAATGGTTAAAGCACTTAACCGGATCACACTGTTAGAAATGCCAAACAGCGTCCGCATCATGTAACAATCGCCCTGATAGGAAGGAAATCGTCACAAATTTCGGATTTATTCAACAAAGCGGACCAAAGGTCATCGGCAGCGCCACGCGCAGCCTTTCAGGCACTTTAGTGCCGAGAAATGCACCGACAAGCCCCCCTATCAGCACGGCGCTCCCATTGACAAACGGGCCCACTACCATTATTAACTCCTTCTTTCTTCTATTTTTTTCACCCCAGCGCGTGAGGCCCCCAACGTCCAGATCAAAAAGATCCAGCGCGCGGGCTACGCTGTGATGAACGATGTCATCCACCGATTGGGGTTGTTGATAAAAGGCGGGAACGGGGGGATAGATAATCCCGCCCATTTCGCTCACCAGATGCATATTTCTAATCTGTGTCAGATTAAGCGGTGTCTCACGCACCATTAGCACCAGGCGCCGACGCTCTTTTAGAATAACGTCCGCCGCCCGGGTTAACAAATTACCGGCTAACCCGTGGGCAATGGCGGCTAATGAATTCATAGAGCAAGGCGCGATAATCATGCCAAGGGTTTTAAAGGAGCCGCTGGCAATAGCGGCGCCGAGATGATGAATGCTGTGGACCTCATCGGCCAGGGCGACCACCTGCTCCCGCTGCCAGTGGATTTCCATCGCGCGGGTGACTTCCTCCCCTTTGGTCACCACCAAATGCACTTCGATATCTTGGTCACGCAGCAGCATTAGCGCTTTCATGCCGTACTGAAAACCGGATGCGCCGCTGATATCCACGATAATGTGCCTTTTGCCCACGGCCGCCTCTCTTATACAAAATCTGGCAGAAAACGTTTCACATCAACCCGTTTGAACTTGGAACGTTCAAAGTGCGCCTTGAGGTGCCAGGGGACGGTACAGTCAAAAATCGTCTTGCACGTCATCCCTTGCTACAAAATGCTCGGGCTGTAGGCAGGCATTTGCGATGGGTCGAGCGGATGGCAGCGCACGCCGGGAATGAAAACGGTATCGACGTCACCCTGATAACGCGTCTGCATCGCCCAAAGAATGTCGTCGGTGTCAAAAAAGTCGACATCCTCATCTACCACAATCACCTGCTTAAGTTCCGAGAATGCGGCAAAGGCAATAAGCGCGGCCTGCCGCTGGCGGCCTTCATCCACCGGCGAGGCTTTGCGAAATTGCAGCACCGCCAGTAGCTTACCGCCGCCGGCGGTATGCGCGTTCACGTTCAGGACACGCCCCGGCATGGCGCGGTCGAGCATATCGAGAATGCTGGCCTCGGTCGGAATGCCCGCCATGCTGACATGCTCGCCGCTGGGGCCGAGCGTGGTTTGTAAAATTGGCTGACGGCGGTGAGTTACCGCTTTTACTTTAATCACCGGCAGCGCGTCTTTGGCCTCGCCGGTGTAGCCCGGAAACTCCGGCATGGCTTTACCGGTATGGGTATTCTGGTCCTCACGTACGCGCACATGCGGCAACAGCTCGCCTTCAATAACGATTTCCGCCTGGGCGATGGCGCGTTCATCAATGGTCAGGCACTGCGCCAGTTCCACCGGTTTACCGCGTAGCGCGCCGGCAATACCGAGTTCATTAAAGCCCAGCGGCGTGGTGGGCGGCTCGAAGCAGGCGGCGATTTCAATCGCCGGATCGACGCCGATGTTAATAGAAATCGGCAACGCCCTGCCCGCCTTCTCCGCTTTTTCGCGGAAAGCATCAATATGACGGCCGGGCGTCAGCCACATCGACAGTTCATCCCGGCTTTGAATACACAACCGGTGAATGGTGATATCCGATTCGCGCGTGTCGGGATCAGAGGCGTAGCACATGCCCATCGTGAAATAAGGGCCGGCATCCTCTTCCGTATTGGTGGGCGCAGGCAGTAACGTACGCAAATCAAAGGCCGGATCATCGGCATAATGGACGACTTCCTGGCAAACCGGCGCACTAGAGGCCAGCACCGGGGCGATGGCACGTTGAACAGAGTCACGCAGCAAAAAGCCCAGCTTTTCCGGCGCACAATCGAGCAAATGGCCGACGCGTTTGCGGGTGGACATCAGACCGGTCACCACGCGCACCTCGGGAAAACCTTTAATCTTGTTGAACATCATGGCCGGCCCCTTACGGATCGGACGTTCGCAAGTCCTCCCCCGCCTCGACATAACGATAAACGCCGAATAATTCGGCGTGGGGATCGACTTCGGTATCGGTGCTGACAAATTCACCGTCTCTTTTTTTTAGTAATTCAATGGCTGAGCGTAAATCATAGGGGACCGTTTCTTTGTGACTTGACATATTCCCTCCGGCGAATAATGCGAAACGCAATAATTGGCAAGAACTATAGCGCCAATAAAATGAAGGGAAAACTACCGTTTATATTTCCTCCCCAAACCTTTTTGGTTTAGGAGAGAAATAACCCGTATCAACGTGAGTCAAAGAATACAGCCACGGATAAGAAAATTAATAAAAATACTTAAATATCAACTGATTTCTATTTTCTTGACGGCTTCATCCAGCGAATAGATTATGGCATGTAGGGCGGCCTTGGATATATTGGCTTGTGATAGTCGCGTATTTAACGCAGTTTTCATATTATGAATGGCTTTGTTGAATAAATCGAACTTTTAGGTGACTGGCGGCTCTGATCACTACATTCGTTTCAACATCAGGTCCCCATGGCAAAGCAAAAGTTTAAAATCACCAACTGGCCCGCATATAACAATGCGCTCAGGCAGCGGGGGGACCTGACAGTATGGCTTGATGAGTCAGCCATTGCTGCATGGACTGAGAGTACACCACCTGAACATCGTGGCCGGCCGCTTCACTACACCGATATGGCCATTACCACGGTTCTGATGATAAAGCGCGTGTTTAACCTTTCGCTCCGGGCGTTACAGGGTTTCGTTGACTCGATTTTTAAACTGATGGGGCTGTCGCTGCGCTGCCCAGATTACTCTCTGGTCAGCCGGCGAGCAAAAACCGTCGACATCAGCATAAAAACGCCAACCCGCGGCGAAATCTCACACCTGGTCATCGATGGCACCGGCCTGAAAATCTTCGGCGAAGGCGAATGGAAAGTCAGGCAGCATGGGGCTGAGAGGCGCAGAGTATGGCGCAAGCTTCATCTGGCAGTAGATAGCGCGACACATGAAATTATCTGTGCCGATTTATCGCTAAGCGGTACGACAGATGCGCAGGCGCTGCCCGGGCTGATTAACCAAACCCACCGGAAAATCAGGGAAGCGTCGGCTGACAGTGCTTACGATACGCGTTACTGTCATGATGCTCTGCTGAGGAAAAAAATAAAGCCGCTTATCCCACCGCGAAGTGGTGCGCAATATTGGCCAGCTCGATACCATGAGCGTAACCATGCGGTGGCAAATCAGCATCTGAGCGGCAATAACGATACCTGGAAAAAGAAAGTAGGTTATCACCGGCGTTCACTGGCTGAAACGGCCATGTTCCGGTTTAAAATACTTCTGGGTGGTCATCTGAGTCTGCATGACTATGACGCGCAGGTAGGTGAGGCTATGGCAATGGTCAAAGCGCTTAACCGGATCACGTTGTTAGGAATGCCAAACAGCGTCCGCATCATGTAACAATCGCCCTGATAGGGAGGAAGTCGTCACAAATTTCGGATTTATTCAACAAAGCGCCTTTTCTGCGGTTAATGGCAACGTTCAGATAGCTAATGACAAGCCGTTATTTTTGCGATGGAGCAGTGTAAGCACGATGGCAGCAGTGGGAATGGCGTATTTTGTGTCAAAATCAGGAAAGGCGAAGGCTCTGCCGAGGCAATGGCGGTACGATAGAGAAGAATTGGAGCGGGAAACGAGGCTCGAACTCGCGACCCCAACCTTGGCAAGGTTGTGCTCTACCACTGAGCTATTCCCGCTTGGGCGTAACGTGAAAGTCTGGCGTTACGGGGAGCGAATTATACGGAAAACGCCACCGGCTGCAAGCCTTTCAGCGACAAAATGGGGTTTCGCCGGTGCGATTGACGCAAAAATAACCACACCGGCGCCATTTTCACCGCAAAGCGGCTATAGACGGATAAAATGCTCGCGATAGTAGGCCAATTCCGCCACCGACTCGCAGATATCGTCCAGCGCCTGATGGGTATTTTTTTTCTTCAGTCCGGCCAGAATTTCCGGCTTCCAGCGGCGGGCCAGTTCTTTAAGCGTACTGACATCCAGATAACGGTAGTGGAAATACGCTTCCAGCGCCGGCATATAGCGGAACAAGAAGCGCCGGTCCTGGCCAATGCTGTTGCCGCAAATCGGCGACTTGCCGGCAGGGACCCATTCGGCCAAAAAGGCCAGCGTCTGCGCCACCGCCGCCTCTTCATCCAGTTGGCTGTGACGGACCCGGTCAACCAGTCCGCTGGCGGTATGGGTACGCACATTCCATTCATCCATCAGCGCTAACTGGGCGTCGGATTGATGTATCGCCAGCACCGGCCCTTCCGCAAGAATAGCCAGATTGGCGTCGGTGACAAGCGTCGCGATTTCAATAATGCGATCGCGCTCGGGATCCAGCCCGGTCATTTCCAGATCAATCCAAATCAGGTTGTTATCATTTACCGGCATGATTTTCTCGTAGTAAGGGATTTTACGGCTTATCTGATAGAATACCCTGTATGATAGCCGTTTTCGTCGCCACGGGCGATGCATCCGTACTAAGTGAGGCGCAGTGAGCAAAAATAAACTGTCCAAAGGTCAGGAGCGCCGGGTACAGGCCAACCATCAGCGCCGCCTGCAGCAGCGTGAGCGCGGCGCCGCCCAATGGGACGACCAGCAATTGGGGGAAGCCCAGAAGGGGGTGGTCGTTAGCCGGTTCGGCATGCATGCCGACGTGGAGGACGCCGCGGGCCGCATTTACCGCTGCAATCTGCGCCGCACGCTGAAATCCCTGGTCACGGGTGATCGGGTGGTCTGGCGCGCGGGTAGCCCTCAGCCGTCCGGGGTCAGCGGTATTGTAGAGGCGGTCCATCCGCGCCGTTCGGTGCTGACTCGTCCCAATGTGTATGACGGCGTCAAACCCATCGCGGCAAATATGGACCAAATCGTCATTGTCTCCGCGCTTTTGCCCGAGCTGTCTTTGAATATTATCGATCGCTATCTGGTAGCGTGCGAAACGGTGGAGGTGGAGCCGCTTATCGTTTTGAATAAAATTGACCTATTGACGGCGGCATCGCGGGCGGACGTGGAGCGGCAAATGGCTATCTATCGCCGCATCGGCTACCGGGTGCTGATGGTGTCAAGCCATACCGGCGAGGGGATGGATCCTTTCCGGGAGACGCTGGCCGGGCGAACCAGTATTTTCGCCGGTCAGTCGGGGGTGGGCAAATCGAGCCTGCTCAATGCGCTGCCGCCGCCGGATCACGAGAAGATTTTGGTCAATAGCGTCTCCGATAACTCGGGGCTCGGGCAGCATACCACCACCACCGCCCGGCTATATCATTTCAGCCACGGAGGCCATTTGATTGACTCCCCGGGGGTACGGGAATTTGGTTTGTGGCATCTGGCGCCGGAACTTATTGCCCGCGGTTTCGTCGAATTCAGGGATTATCTGGGCACCTGTAAATTCCGCGACTGCCGCCATGATACCGATCCCGGCTGCGCGATCCGGGGGGCGGTGGAAAGCGGCGCCATCGCCCGCGAACGCTTCGATAACTACCATCGTATTCTCGACAGTATGGCGCAGGTCATACGCCCGTAAGGCGTTTTGATGGCCTGATCGCTGACATTTATTGCCGCCGCCGGTACAATGCGGCCCCCTTTGGCTATCCATTGAAACAGGAAAGAGGTCCCCGTGCTGGACAGGATAAAGATAGCTCTACAACACCTACTGCCTAAGTGCTGGCTGACGGAGCTGGCCGGCTGGGGCGCAGAACGCCGCGGCGGTTGGCTTACCCGCTGGGTTATTACGCTGTTCGTGCGCTGCTATAAGGTCGATATGCAGGAAGCGCAGCAGCCGGATGTCGCCGCCTATCCCGCCTTTAACGCCTTCTTTGTCCGGCCGCTGCGCGACGACGCGCGGCCCATTGATGCCGACCCGGCGGTAATGGTCTTGCCGGCGGATGGGATCATCTCGCAGCTCGGCCCCATTGAGGGAGAGCAGATATTCCAGGCGAAGGGGCACCATTACAGTCTGGAAGCGCTGCTGGCCGGCAATGAGCCGATGATCGCCCACTTTCGCGACGGCAACTTCGTCACGACTTATCTGGCCCCGCGCGATTATCATCGCGTGCATATGCCTTGCAACGGCGTGCTGCGCGAAATGCTGTACGTGCCGGGGGAGTTGTTTTCGGTGAATCCGCTGACCGCGGCCAATATCCCCAACCTATTCGCCCGTAACGAGCGCGTTATATGCCTGTTCGATACCGAGTTCGGCCCGATGGCGCAAATTTTGGTGGGCGCGACCATTGTCGGCAGTATCGAGACCGTCTGGGCGGGCACCGTCACGCCGCCGCGGCAGGGGATTATCAAACGCTGGCGCTACCCGCGGGCGGACGCCGACGAGGCGGTGGTACTGCTGAAAGGACAGGAAATGGGGCGCTTCAAACTGGGTTCCACCGTCATCAACCTGTTTGCCGGCAAAAACGTGCTGCTGGGCGATCATCTGTCCACCCGCTATGTCACCCGCGTCGGCCAGCGGCTGGCCCACGGCACCACGCAAACCGACAGCCCGCTGACCTGAATCCTCTACGGTTAACAAGAGAGTCCTCACCTTGCGCCCGATTACACTTTTTCTCCTGGGGTGGCTGCTGGCCTCCCCGGCCTTCGCCGCCAACCAGCCAGACGAGGGCCAGCTCAAAAAGGAACTGCAGCAGGCGCAGGATGATAAAACCGCGCCGAACCAGGCGGCGATGGTCGAGGCGCTACAGTCAGCGCTGAACGCCCTCGCCGAGGGTAAAGCGTCCAGCGCCAAAATACGGGAATATCAGAAAGCCATCGACGACTTTCCGGCGCTGACACGCCAACTGCGGGATGAAAAAGACAGCGAACCGGATGAACCCGACCCTCTCAGCCCCAAACTCGCCAGCAGTGAACTGAATCAACGGCTGCTACAGGCCAATAGTCAATTGATGGATTTGGCCGGCCAGTTACAGCAAGAGCAGGATCAGGCGCGCGCCATCAGCGACTCGCTGGGCTTGCTGCCGCAGCAGCAGACCGAAGCGCGCAGGGCGTTAAGCGATGTGGAACAACAGCTCCAAGCGCTGCCCACCCCCGGCACGCCGCTTGAACAGGCGCAGGCCACCGCGCTACAGGCTGAACAGGCCGCCCGCCGCCTCAAGGTGGAAGAGCTGGATCTTGCCCAGTTAAGCGCCAATAACCGCCAGGAGTTGTCGCGCCTGCGCGCCGAGCTGCTCAAGAAACGTCATGACCGCGTGGATCAAGCGCTACAGGCGCTGCGCAACCAGCTTAATAGTCTGCGTCAGCAGGAGGCGGAGCAGGCCATCGAACACACCGAAATGCTGGCGGAACAGGTCGGCGAGCTGCCAAAGTCAATCGGCATCCCGTTGCAAACTAATCGCGAACTGTCCATTGCGCTGAATCAACAGGCGCAGCGCATGGATCTTATCGCCTCGCAGCAGCGGCAGGCCGCCTCGCAAAGATTGCAGGTCCGTCAAGCGCTTACGACGCTACGCGAGCATGCGCAATGGCTGGATGAGTCGCCGGCGCTCGGGGAAACTCTGCGCACCCAGGTGTCCAGGTTACCGGAGATGCCCAAACCTCAGCAGCTCGACAGCGATATGGCGCAGTTGCGCGTGCAGCGCCTGCATTTTGAAGACTTAATGAACAAGCTGCCGCAGTTTGCTCAGGGAACGCAGGACGACGGTTCCCCGCTGACGCCGGCGCAGCGCCGCATTCTTGACGCGCAGCTCGCCACCCAGCGCAACCTGCTCAATGCGCTGCTGACCGGCTGCGATACCCAAATCCTGGAGCTTACCAAGCTGAAGGTGGCCAATAGCCAGCTTGAAGAGGCGATGAATGAGATCCAGGAAGCGGCCCATCGCTACCTGTTCTGGGTGGCCGACGTCAGCCCGATTGGCCTTTCCTACCCGCTGCACGTCGGTCAGGATCTGCGCCGGCTGGTGACCCTGGATACGTTCAGCCAATTGACCCACGCGCTTGGCATGATGCTGACCAGCCAGGAAACGCTCATTCCGCTGTTAGGCGTGCTGTTGCTGGTTGGGTTCAGCCTCAGTTCCCGCCGGCATTATCATGCCTTTCTTGAGCGCTCCAGCGGCCGGGTGGGGAAGGTGAATCAGGACCATTTTTCCCTGACCCTGCGCAATGTGTTCTGGTCGGTACTGGTTGCCCTGCCGCTGCCGGTCCTGTGGGCGGCCCTAGGCTATGGCTTGCGCCACGCCTGGCCCTATCCGGTGGCGGTCGCTATCGGTGACGGCGTCAGCGCCACGGTGCCGGTACTGTGGGTGTTTATGGTATGCGCCCACTTCGCCCGCCCGCAGGGGCTATTTATCGTGCATTTTGGCTGGCCACAGCAGCAGGTGAAGCGCGCGCTGCGCTACTACACGCTGTCTATCGGTATGATCGTACCGTTGATTATGGCGCTGATATCGTTTGATGATTACAGCGAGCGGGAATTTGCCGGCACCCTGGGCAGATTATGCTTTCTCCTATTGTGCGCCTGTCTGGCGCTGGTGACCAGTAGCCTGAAACGCGCAGGCTTGCCGCTGTATCTTGATAAGCACGGCGCCGGCGATAATGTCGTCAACCGTTCGTTGTGGAATCTGATGATCTGCGCCCCCATCATCGCGGCCGCGGCGGCGTGTCTGGGGCATCTGGCGACCGCGCAGGCGCTGTTGGCGCGGCTGGAAACCTCGGTTGCGATCTGGTTCTTCCTGCTGATTATTTATCACATTATTCGCCGCTGGATGTTCATTCAGCGGCGGCGCATCGCCTTCGAGCGCACCAAGCAGCGCCGTGCGGAGATGCTGGCCCAGCGGGCGCGCAATGAAGAAGATTTGTCGCAATCCCAGCTGAATGATGCCGCCGCCGAAGTCGATGAAAAGGTGTTGGATCTCGATACCATCAGCGCGCAATCGCTACAGCTGGTACGTTCCATATTGACGCTGATTGCGCTGCTATCGGTGATTTTATTGTGGTCGGAGTTGCATTCGGCGTTCGGCTTCCTGGAAAACATTACCCTTTGGGATGCCACCTCCACCACTCAGGGCGTCGATAGCATCCAGCCGATTACGCTCGGCGCGGTGCTAATCGCCATTCTGGTCTTCATTATCACCACCCAGATAGTGCGCAACTTGCCCGCACTGTTGGAGCTGGCGCTGCTGCAGCATTTGGATTTAACCCCCGGCACAGGGTATGCCATTACCACCTTGACCAAATATGGCCTGATGCTGTTGGGGGGAATAATCGGTTTCTCCATGATAGGCATCGAGTGGTCGAAACTACAGTGGCTGGTGGCGGCGTTAGGCGTAGGGCTGGGGTTTGGCCTGCAGGAGATCTTCGCCAACTTTATCTCCGGCCTGATGATCCTGTTTGAAAAACCGATTCGGATTGGCGATACCGTTACCATTCGCAATCTGACCGGCAACATTACCCGTATCAACACCCGCGCCACCACCATTACCGACTGGGATCGAAAAGAGATCATCGTGCCCAACAAGGCCTTTATCACCGAACAGTTCGTCAATTGGTCGCTATCCGATACCATCACGCGCGTCGTGTTGAGCGTGCCCGCCCCCGCGGGGGCCAATATCGAGCAAGTGGCGCACATTCTGGTGCAGGCGGCGCGCCGCTGCCCGCTGGTGTTGGAGCTGCCGGCGCCGGAAGCTTTCCTGGTGGATTTACAGCAGGGTTTACCGCTATTTGAGCTGCGTATGCACGCCGCCGAAATGGGACACCGGATGCCGCTGCGCCATCAGGTCCACGCGCTGATCTTGGAAGGCTATCGTGAGCACGGCATGGAATTGCCCTTCCCGCCCTTCCAGCTGCGCAAGGATCAAATCAAGGCCGATAATACCCCTGGCAACCGCATCAAGCCGGAAAGCGGCTCGCTCTGACGGGGGACGGCTCGCCGTCCTCTACACTGAGCGCGCGGGCGGCGAAACGCATCAGCCGCTTTGCGAGCAAACGCCGGCAAAGCCGGACGCGGCACCTGGCGGTGCTACCGGGCAGTCAGTAACGGCGGTGGTCCCGTCAACACGGGGCGGACAGAACCTGCGATAGCGTCTACGCCGGCAAAGGCCTTTGGCGTTGCCGCACCAACGGGGGCGCTTAGGCGCGCTCCACCGGAAAGGCGATCACATTACTCAAGCGCTCGGCCTTCAGCGCCAGCATGACCAGTCGATCCACGCCTAACGCCACCCCGGAACACTCCGGCATACCCTGCGCCAGGGCCGCCAGTAAATTTTCATCGATAGGCTGTTCGGTCAGGCTCATCGCCACCCGCTTGCGGTTATCCTGCTCGAAGCGCTGGCGCTGCTCGCGCGCATCGGTTAATTCACGGAAACCGTTGGCCAGCTCAATGCCCTTAAAATAGACTTCAAACCGGTCCGCCACCCGATGATCCTCGGTGCTGATTTCCGCCAGCGCAGCCTGAAAAGCGGGAAAATGGTAAACAAAAGCCGGCTTATCGCGCCCGATGTTGGGTTCGACCACCATAGCAAACAGCAATTGCAGCAGGGTATCGCGATCGTCCTCGGCAGAAGTCGCCTCACCGAGATCCCATTTAACCGCCGCCTCATACAACTGCCCTTTGTCCGCCGATAAAGGATCAATACCCACATGTCGGGTAAAGGCCTGCTGATAAGAAAGCGTTTCCGCACTGTCGCAATCCAGGATCTGCTGCAGGAGATCGTCAACCTCATTCATCAGGCGGTACATATCATAATGGGGGCGATACCACTCAAGCATGGTAAATTCCGGATTATGATAACGACCGGCTTCCTCATTACGAAAGCTGCGGAAAAGCTGGAATATAGGGCCGCTACCGGCCGCCAGCAGGCGCTTCATGTGATATTCGGGACTGGTCATCAAATACAGCGGCATACCGCCGGCCGCGCCTGGCCCGATAAAGCGGGTCTGGAATGGAACAAGATGGATATCCGTCACCGTTGCCTGGCTCATGGCCGGCGTTTCTACTTCAAGTAATCCGCGATCGCTAAAAAACCGCCGGATCTGGCCCACAATTGCAGCACGCTTTAACAAGTTGGTAATGGGCGCGCTTGGTTGCCAGCTGGCCGAATCGCTCATATTTTTCCCTCCGTTAAACAGGGGATGCAGTCTACCCGTATCTTTGAGCGCAAACAAATATCACCGTCGCCCTTTTTAACGTTGGCCACGCCTTAGAAAAGGGGTGGGTTAGCGCTTTCCATTCTTAATACAACGACCTGTACCGTTTCGCATCAGTCGCCTTCCCCGCTTTTTTTATCGGGCCGGCTACACATTCGTGGCGGATTACTACACTTATTTCTTTTCCCTAATGGATTATGCGCTATGTCTGCATGGCGAACCTTTTCGCTGCTCATCTCTTCGCTGCTGTCTTTATCCTGTAGCGTATCGCCGCCCGCCGGCGTGCTACCGGTTGAGCCTTTTGCCGTCGACCGCTATTTGGGGACCTGGTATGAAATCGCCCGTCTCGATCACCCCTTTGAGCGCGGCCTGGATCATGTTACCGCCCAATACATCCTTCGTTCTGACGGCAGTATCAAGGTCATCAATTCAGGATTCTCCGCCGCCAAACAACGCTGGAAGCAAAGTATCGGAAAGGCGCGTTTTCTTGGCTCGCCGCAGACCGCCTTGCTAAAGGTCTCTTTTTCGGCCCCTTCTACGGCGGCTATCACGTTATCGCCCTGGATGAAGGTTACCGTTATGCGCTGGTTGCCGGACCGAGCAGTGATTATTTGTGGATTTTATCGCACACGCCAATGCTGGATGCACAGGCGAGGCAAGCGCTGCTGCACACCGCCAGGGAACTCAACTTTCCGGTGGACAGCCTGATTTGGGTTAAGCAGGACATGCCGCCGCCGGTATAAGCGTTGTTGGCGCCCTCATAGTGAAACGCGTTGACGCTGGCAAGGAAGCCGGATGTATGGATACCGATAAGCGAACCTGACGTATTGACGCCGACAACGATAAGGGGTTCATCGGCGCTGGGAAATCAAAGAAAATAAGAACACGCTCCGGGAAATTGGACAACAGCCAGCAGCCGACAGCCCACAGGCAGCAGGCAGCAGGCGCAACGGTACACTGTTCGCGGTGGGGGTAAACTGAGAAAACGGCTGACCACTTTGATAACGGTCAGGAAAATCACGAGTAACGTCACAAACCAGCGTCAATGAACGTCACAAACCCGCATCAGTGTCAGTGTCAACGAGAGCGTGAATAAGAAGACGAGCGGTGAAAGCAGAGAGGGGGTAAATATCATACAAAGCAAAGGGATACGGCCAAGCACTTTCTCTGGTCGTACCCCCTCGGACATCGCTTGCGCTACATCATCCTAAGCCTTTGAGGGGCGCGGTGCGCAAAGGTGAAGCTTTAATCGCTACCGAATTGCCGTTACTGTGCTGCGCGCTGAATCGCCTCACCACCCGCAGAGACGTCTTCACCGGCACCACGGGTGGTGTTACACGCGGTCAGGGAAGACAACACCACAACTGATAACAGGGCAATGACAGTTTTTTTCAACATAGTATTATCCTTATAATGAACACCAAACGTGATTCACTATAAGCATAGTTTAACTATCCCGTTTCTGTAGCCAACATGCTCAATTTCAGACTTTTTACGCACTGAGATCAGCTGGCGACCTGGGAAATGGCCCCGCCGAGATGTTGTACATCTTCGCCGAAGCCGCGGGTGGTATTACACCCGCTTAAAGTCGTTAATGCCGAGCCCGTACCGGATTCTGTGTAAATGCCTTTTCTCAGAAGTGACCGTCCAGGCGGTCACCGAACTCGATAATAAAGCGGCTCATTGCCATGCGCCAGTCCCTCAAAGGCATTGTCCATTTCTGTGAGGCCGCCTGTATCGCCAGCCACACCACCTTTTTCACTGCGTCGTCGGTCGGGAACACCTTGCGCTTTTTGATGGCATGCCGGATCACGCTGTTTAACGACTCGATGGCGTTGGTCGTGTAGATCACCTTGCGGATGTCCGTTGGGTAGGCAAAGAACGTGGCCAGATTGGCCCAGTTTGCCTGCCAGCTTCGACTTATTTGCGGGTAGCGGATGTCCCAGGCACTGGAGAACGCTTCCAGCGCCTGCAATCCGACTTCTTCCGTAGGGGCCTGATAGATAGCTTTCAGGTCGCGGGTGACGGCCTTGTAGTCCTTCCAGGAGACGAACCGCAGGCTGTTGCGCACCATATGCACGATACACAGCTGGAGCCGCGCCTCCGGATACACCGCGTTAATAGCGTCAGGGAAACCTTTCAGCCCGTCTACGCAGGCGATAAGGATATCGTTCAGGCCGCGGTTTTTCAGCTCTGTCAGCACGTTCAGCCAGAACTTTGCGCCTTCATTTTCGGCCAGCCACATATCTAGCAACTCTTTCTGGCCTTCGATGTTGATGCCCAGCGCCAGGAACACAGATTTGTTGATGATGCGGCTGTCCTGCCGGACTTTTAGAACGATACAGTCAAGATAAACAATGGGATAGACTGCATCCAGAGGCCGGTTTTGCCATTCGACAACCTGCTCCATGACCGCATCGGTGACCTTTGAGACCAGCGCCGGCGAGACATCGGCGTCATACAGCTCTTTGAACGCGGCGGCGATCTCGCGGGTGGTCATCCCTTTGGCGTACAACGATAAAATCTGGTTATCCATCCCGGTAATCCGGGTCTGGGTCTGGTTCTTCTTCACCAGTTGCGGTTCAAAGGAACCGTCACGATCGCGCGGAGTACGCAGCGCCAGCGGGCCATCGCCAGTGGTAACGGTTTTTGTGGAATAGCCGTTGCGGGCGTTGGTCCCCGGTTTAGACTGATTTTTATCGTAGCCGAGGTGATGGGTCATTTCGGCATTGAGAGCTGCTTCGACGCTGATTTTTTTCAGCAGCCGATCGAAGTGACTGAGATCTTCAGGGGTTTTGATATTTTTGGCCAGTTCGTTAGCCAGAGCCTGCAACTGTTTTTCGTCCATAAATTAACCTGTTTTTGATGTTGGATTGAACATATCAAAATCAGGCAAATACACAAATTTCTAAACAGGCTCTACCATGCTGCACAACGGTCTTGATCGTCTTACCGTGATGAAAATGATCGGTTTGTCCGGCGATGACCTGCAGCAGCTGCGCCACTGACAGGCTATTTCCGGCCCGTACGTCAGTGCGGGCATCTGCCTTATTTGACCTCAATAATATTCTTGGGCAACTTTAATGCGCTGCGCCCTATCATTCTCTTTCCCGTCAACGTGCTTCACTCTACTGCTCAGTTGCCCCGGACTATGACGTACATACTAAATGCAGCATGCTACCAGAGTGATGCATTGTAAAGAATTCACTAGGATTTACAGTAATTGAGAGCGTCGCTGACTACCGATCAACGACAGATACGGTACGGCAGCGGCTGTTATCTTCCTCCCACGCAGTGTTCACATCACTTAATGGGCGCATTTGAAACGGAATTGAAAAATCCTGCAGCGCCGCAGTTTGCAACATTTCGCCGATCGAGGCAATCAGCTCCGCGTTCGCTAAACTGCCCAGACCACTGCCCATTAGGGTAAGCCCTGAGCTACGGAGTAGCTTGCTGTGTAGAGATAGCGCCTGGCCGCTTAACGAACCAATTTGCACAAAACGCACCACTTTTTCTGCACCGGCAGCGGCAGCTGTCATGATATCGAGTGCGCTCGGGCCCCAGAGATAGTCCAAAACAACATCAATACCTTCAGCCATAAGCGCCAGCAAACTGGTCGGCAAAGCCTCCAGCGGCAATGTGATATCTGCACCCTGTGCGCGCAGTTTGTCTAACGCATCAACATTGCGGCCAATCGCGATAATTTTCCCGGCGCCTAGGTGACGTGCGATACGGACTGCCAGGCTTCCGGAGGTGCCGGTTGCGCCGTTAATGAGTACAGTTTCTCCCGTGCGCAACTGCGCTCGACGCGTTAATGCTGCCCAAGAAGACATCCCCGGGTTTGCTAGCGCGGCAGCCAGTACGGGGTCGAGTGTCGCAGGTAATGGCACAATATGGTTGACCTGCGTCAGCGTTTTCTCCGCCATACTTCCCCAAGGAGTGCCAAATGTTAGAAAGTAGACCGGCTCGCCATGACTGAGATAACCCGTGCCATCGATACCGGCAATGAATGGATAGTGCATTCTTGAACTGTAGTGGGTGCCGGCTGTACGCGACTTAACCAACTGGCTCACTGCGGCGGCTTTCACATTAATCATTACATGGTCGGCGTCGACAAGGGGTTCGATAAAATCACCGTATTCGGGAAGTTTTCCAGCTGAATAAACAATGGCTGCTTTCATTAATTAAACCTCCAGTTCACAGATAAATATGTGTAATATGCACACATTGATCATCAGAATCTAAGGTGTCAATAAATATATATATAATACACATAAAAACTTTAACCTTGAGGATTTGCATGATGCGTTACTGACGATCGTAGGGACCTTCAACCGTCCTCAACGTGATGAACTTATGATAAAAGAATCCGGTATTCAGCTTGATCGCGCTCTGTTTCCGCTTCTGGTACAGATTGGCCGCTTTGGTCCCATTGGCATCGTCGAACTGGCCGATCGTGTGGGGCGTGATTACACGACCGTAAGCCGTCAGGTAGCGAGGCTGGAAGAAACCGGTTTGGCGCAGCGGCAAAAGAATCCCAAAGACCGGCGGATTAATGAAGCGGCCATCACCCTCGCCGGCAAAGGGATGACAGATAAAATTGATACCGCACGCGCGCAGATTTATAGAGGTATTTTTCAGCAATGGTGTGAAGATGATTGCATAGCACTAACGAGACTACTCCAAAAGTTCGTTGTTGATTTCACCGCTAAAGAACAGGGTAGAAATGATGAAACGGTGAATCCCCCGGCCTGACGCTTGTACCTTACGCGGCATCAAACGTGCTCACGCTGGTATGTTTGACACCTAGCTGGGGCTTTGTTGAATAAATCGAACTTTTAGGTGACTGGCGGCTCTGATCACTACATTCGTTTCAACATCAGGTCCCCATGGCAAAGCAAAAGTTTAAAATCACCAACTGGCCCGCATACAACAATGCGCTCAGGCAGCGGGGGGACCTGACAGTATGGCTTGATGAGTCAGCCATTGCTGCATGGACTGAGAGTACACCACCTGAACATCGTGGCCGGCCGCTTCACTACACCGATATGGCCATTACCACGGTTCTGATGATAAAGCGCGTATTTAACCTTTCGCTCCGGGCGTTACAGGGTTTCGTTGACGCGATTTTTAAACTGATGGGGCTGTCGCTGCGCTGCCCAGATTACTCTTGGTCAGCCGGCGAGCAAAAACCGTCGACATCAGCATAAAAACGCTAACCCGCGGCGAAATCTCACACCTGGTCATCGATGGCACCGGCCTGAAAATCTTCGGCGAAGGCGAATGGAAAGTCAGGCAGCATGGGGCTGAGAGGCGCAGAGTATGGCGCAAGCTTCATCTGGCAGTAGATAACGCGACACATGAAATTATCTGTGCCGATTTATCGCTAAGCGGTACGACAGATGCGCAGGCGCTGCCCGGGCTGATTAACCAAACCCACCGGAAAATCAGGGAAGCGTCGGCTGACAGTGCTTACGATACGCGTTACTGTCATGATGTTCTGCTGAGGAAAAAAATAAAGCCGCTTATCCCACCGCGAAGTGGTGCGCAATATTGGCCAGCTCGATACCATGAGCGTAACCATGCGGTGGCAAATCAGCATCTGAGCGGCAATAACGATACCTGGAAAAAGAAAGTAGGTTATCACCGGCGTTCACTGGCTGAAACGGCCATGTTCCGGTTTAAAACACTTCTGGGTGGTCATCTGAGTCTGCATGACTATGACGCGCAGGTAGGTGAGGCTATGGCAATGGTCAAAGCGCTTAACCGGATCACACTGTTAGGAATGCCAAACAGCGTCCGCATCATGTAACAATCGCCCTGATAGGGAGGAAGTCGTCACAAATTTCGGATTTATTCAACAAAGCGCCTAGCTGGGAGAAAATCATACTTGAAAGGGCATGTTTCAAATCGGTTTATAAATTGTCTAAAGGTTGTGGGCATGCGGTCGTGAGTGAATTTTCGTCACGGCGTCAATACTTCCACAGCCTGATTCTAGGCTATCGAAAATACGGGTTATGATGGCATTCGCTTTCACCCGGCGATAGTCTGACGAGGGAAAACGGCTAAATATTTTAGCAAGGCCGTTTGGGATAAGCCCGGCAAACTAAAGTCGCTCGGGTGATGGGTTGGATTGAGGTGTTTGCGGCCGTCGGTAAGCCATCGCTCACGGTGGGTGGGCGGATGATGAAACATTAACGATGGTTAACGCTCGTAATAACAAAATCCTCTTAGATTTTATGACCAAATGCTGTAGAAATTTACGGCTGAATTCATTCTGGAATGGTTATCGTCTAATGCGTTTGCCATCACGAATAGCCACATGTATCTTATAATACCCTCACTCATTAAAAATGCTTGTTACACTAGGTATTTATCAAGCTTTTCATTGGTTATATTGATTGACGGAATGTGTTGATATCAGTAAAGTGAAAATATCACTGCAGCATCCGCAGCCAGGATCTGCAGCTCATAGAAAACTCTGATGGGGGAGGATCGTCGCTCTTTGCGACTGCACCGGGTGCACTCAAAGTCAAAGTCAACGCTGGACGGGATAGATGTGCCGCACAGCGCACCGATGCTATCCGCTTGTTCAGTTCGCCACATGACGTTGGGTGGTGATACCTAAATTGGTAACTGGAAGGGGGCTGCCATGTATAACGGCAATAAGAATACCGAACAATCTTTTCTCGTTAATCATTCAGGCAAGTCAAATTTAACCAAACAAACAGTATCGAAAGTCAATGTGCCTGACGATCCTACACTGAAGGTAAATAGCCAAAATCACAATATTATATCCTATCTTAACTCGTCCAATTCATTAATATCCTTTATAAAAAATAGCTCTGATCACTGGCTTATAAAAGATAATGATGCAAAATATGTCTTTGTGAATGATTCTGCTTCAAGTTTCTTTAAGTTTCCTAAAAATTTCGATGTAGAAGGAAAATCTGCGAAGGAAATGCCTACTGATATATGCCAGGAGCTTTGGCCAGAATTGACAAAGAGTGATAAAAAGGTGGTTGAAAAGAACAAGAAAATAATATCTATTGCAATTCATCATTATGGCAAAGGCAATACTAGCGAGCTAGTGCCGCATTACATGGAAAGAGAGCCTCTTTATGATGATAACAACACATTAATCGGTATTGTCAGTTATGGAAGGCGGCTTGATATACCAGAATTATTATGTTACATGAGCCGACTTGGCAGGAAAACCATTCAAACTGATGCTCCTGATAACTTATTTACTAAAAGAGAATTAGAAGTCATTTTTTGGGCCCAGCAAAGATTAGGTGTAAAAGAAATTGCCAAAAGGCTGAATATAGCCTGTAAAACGGCCGAAGTACATTTGATGAACATCTATCACAAAGCTGATGTGCACAGCAAATATCAACTCATTGAATACTGCAAACAAACCGGGCTTGATCAATATATTCCGTTAGATTTTATTAGAAAAGGTGTGCGGCTTATTGATTAGTAATCCAAAACTTAATAATGTAGATCTTATCTAAGCTAGCCGTAGGTGGCCATGCCTATAGGCCGTAGCTTACGCGATCTTATGTCCAGGGTAACAGCGCTTACCGGTTACTATTCGCATCGGGGGTCCTTAGCGCCGTCCACGACGAAAGCAAGTAGAGGTATTGATTGAGCTCATAGTTGCGTACGGCCTCAAGCAGGTGGAATGCAAGACATTACGATAAACGCCAGCCCTTAACTAGCATCAGCCCGGTCTGTCGCACAGGTTGTTGACACGGGCGTCGCTTCACTTTGTTGAATAAATCCGAAATTTGTGACGACATTCCTCCCTATCAGGGCGATTGTTACATGATGCGGACGCTGTTTGGCATTCCTAACAGCGTGATCCGGTTAAGCGCTTTGACCATTGCCATAGCCTCACCTACCTGCGCGTCATAGTCATGTAGACTCAGACTCAGATGACCACCCAGAAGTGTTTTAAACCGTAACATGGCCGTTTCAGCCAGTGAACGCCGGTGAGAGCCTGTTTAGAAATTTGTGTATTTGCCTGATTTTGATATGTTCAATCCAACATCAAAAACAGGTTAATTTATGGACGAAAAACAGTTACAGGCTCTGGCTAACGAACTGGCCAAAAATCTCAAAACCCCTGAATATTTCAGTCACTTCGATCGGCTGCTCGCTTTGTTGAATAAATCCGAAATTTGTGACGACTTCCTCCCTATCAGGGCGATTGTTACATGATGCGGACGCTGTTTGGCATTCCTAACAGTGTGATCCGGTTAAGTGCTTTAACCATTGCCATTGCCTCACCTACCTGCGCGTCATAGTCATGCAGACTCAGATGACCACCCAGAAGTGTTTTAAACCGTAACATGGCCGTTTCAGCCAGTGAACGCCGGTGATAACCTACTTTCTTTTTCCAGGTATCGTTATTGCCCCTCAGATGCTGATTTGCCACCGCATGGTTACGCTCATGGTATCGAGCTGGCCAATATTGCGCACCACTTCGCGGTGGGATAAGCGGCTTTATTTTTTTCCTCAGCAGAGCATCATGACAGTAACGCGTATCGTAAGCACTGTCAGCCGACGCTTCCCTGATTTTCCGGTGAGTTTGGTTAATCAGCCCGGGCAGCGCCTGCGCATCTGTCGTACCGCTTAGCGATAAATCGGCACAGATAATTTCATGTGTCACGCTATCTACTGCCAGATGAAGCTTGCGCCATACTCTGCGCCTCTCAGCCCCATGCTGCCTGACTTTCCATTCGCCTTCGCCGAAGATTTTCAGGCCGGTGCCATCGATGACCAGGTGTGAGATTTCGCCGCGGGTTGGCGTTTTTATGCTGATGTCGACGGTTTTTGCTCGCCGGCTGACCAGAGAGTAATCTGGGCAGCGCAGCGACAGCCCCATCAGTTTAAAAATCGAGTCAACGAAACCCTGTAACGCCCGGAGCGAAAGGTTAAACACGCGCTTTATCATCAGAACCGTGGTAATGGCCATATCGGTGTAGTGAAGCGGCCGGCCACGATGTTCAGGTGGTGTACTCTCAGTCCATGCAGCAATGGCTGACTCATCAAGCCATACTGTCAGGTCCCCCCGCTGCCTGAGCGCATTGTTATATGCGGGCCAGTTGGTGATTTTAAACTTTTGCTTTGCCATGGGGACCTGATGTTGAAACGAATGTAGTGATCAGAGCCGCCAGTCACCTAAAAGTTCGATTTATTCAACAAAGCCCTCAAACAGCAAAGCGGCAGCCAAGAGGGCTTACTCAAGCCGTTTTTGCCGTCAATGCACGGCAGCTCCCCTTGGCTTATTGGTGGCGATAACACTTTCAGGGTTTGCAGCCACTCTTCTGGGTAAAAATCGCTTTGTTGAATAAATCCGAAATTTTTGACGACTTCCTCCCTATCAGGGCGATTGTTACATGATGCGGACGCTGTTTGGCATTCCTAACAGTGTGATCCGGTTAAGTGCTTTAACCATTGCCATTGCCTCACCTACCTGCGCGTCATAGTCATGCAGACTCAGATGACCACCCAGAAGTGTTTTAAACCGGAACATGGCCGTTTCAGCCAGTGAACGCCGGTGATAACCTACTTTCTTTTTCCAGGTATCGTTATTGCCCCTCAGATGCTGATTTGCCACCGCATGGTTACGCTCATGGTATCGAGCTGGCCAATATTGCGCACCACTTCGCGGTGGGATAAGCGGCTTTATTTTTTTCCTCAGCAGAGCATCATGACAGTAACGCGTATCGTAAGCACTGTCAGCCGACGCTTCCCTGATTTTCCGGTGGGTTTGGTTAATCAGCCCGGGCAGCGCCTGCGCATCTGTCGTACCGCTTAGCGATAAATCGGCACAGATAATTTCATGTGTCGCGCTATCTACTGCCAGATGAAGCTTGCGCCATACTCTGCGCCTCTCAGCCCCATGCTGCCTGACTTTCCATTCGCCTTCGCCGAAGATTTTCAGGCCGGTGCCATCGATGACCAGGTGTGAGATTTCGCCGCGGGTTGGCGTTTTTATGCTGATGTCGACGGTTTTTGCTCGCCGGCTGACCAGAGAGTAATCTGGGCAGCGCAGCGACAGCCCCATCAGTTTAAAAATCGAGTCAACGAAACCCTGTAACGCCCGGAGCGAAAGGTTAAACACGCGCTTTATTATCAGAACCGTGGTAATGGCCATATCGGTGTAGTGAAGCGGCCGGCCACGATGTTCAGGTGGTGTACTCTCAGTCCATGCAGCAATGGCTGACTCATCAAGCCATACTGTCAGGTCCCCCCGCTGCCTGAGCGCATTGTTATATGCGGGCCAGTTGGTGATTTTAAACTTTTGCTTTGCCATGGGGACCTGATGTTGAAACGAATGTAGTGATCAGAGCCGCCAGTCACCTAAAAGTTCGATTTATTCAACAAAGCCGGTAAAAATATATCGGACGTATTAGGCGCAATGACGGGCGGCCTAAAATGATGAGAAAACCAGCAAGGAAAATAAATTTAAATCGCCGGGCGCTATTTAGACGACCTGAAATGACCCCATCCTGATGATAATTAGGGAGAGTGGGGCAAACCTGAACAATGCACTACCTTTGGCTAAATGCCTGCAATGCGAGGGGTAAATCGCGAAGAACTACCCCTCCGCTAGCGCTAAAGCGGTGCGCCGCAGAGCGTAATTTTCCCTGTCAGCATGGATTACCGTCAACAATAGGGGAAACGGTTCAGTGTGCATTAACTCGTCCCCAAAGAGTGATCCGCCCTAGCCGCCTAGTGAAGATTTATGGAAATGGGCCGGCGTTAAAACGAAAAAATGCCCGCGCAATGCGGGCAATGCAAAGGACGTACAGCGCTATCTGGTTATATGACGCCTGAGAAGTATGGGGTGAATAAATGACGGCAAGATGACAAACAGGGAAGCATGTGCGGTTATCAAAACCCGCGATTCACCTTAGGTGCGGCACTGTTGGCGCTAGCGTTGACAACGCGCTATTCGCCCCGTGCGGCACCCGCGCCGATCGCTGTATGGTGAACAGGCAAAGAGTGATAACATTTTAGGATTATTCTTTATATTAATAATCACATGTTGTGATAGATTAAATTTTAGTCACACTGGGGAATTATAACAACGCTTCTTCTGCTAGCCCGCTTCGACGGGCATTTTTTTTACCTGTTTCCAAAGCGGGGGCAGCGGCGCCAGCCTGCGCAATACTCGCTAGCCGTCTCTGTCCTTAGCCGAGCAGCCCACTGTGCGGCTCACTCCAATGGCCGTTGGCCCGCGTCCGGCCCTGTTACCCATGGCCTTGGCCGGTGGGCCCTGCCACCAGCATTAACCCCATCACGGCTGCCCACACCGGCGTCATGGCGATGTTGCCGTTTCGCGCTGCGATGGCGTTATGCTTTTTCTGGCGCAGATGACGCTTCGCGCGTTATCCTTTTGGCCTACGGGTCGCGTGCCACGGCTTTTTTTCTGCCGCCGACCTGCGTCAAATCGCGGTAAGATAATCGTGCGCGTAACGGCAAGAGCGCCGGCACGACGGTGCAGGGTTTTGCCGCGCAGCCAGGATGACCAGTAGGGCCCATGATGCCAGGCATGCCAGCCAAGGTTCACCTTGAAACAAACCGTGCCCAGTTCCGTTTGCCGCCTGGTCTGGATGGCGTGGAGCTTTACCGGGCGCATATGCTGAGCCATACCTTTGAACCTCATAGCCATGATGCGTTTGGCTTAGGTATTATCGACGCTGGGGCGGAACGGTTCCGCTATCGCGGCGCGCTGCACCTTGCTCCCCGCCAATCGCTGGTGATGATGAATCTCGACGAGCTGCATACCGGCGAGGCGGTGACCGAGGAAGGCTGGCGTTATCGTATGATATACATTGCACCGCCTACGCTTTTTGCGCTCAGCGGCGAGAGTGGATGGTGGTTTGGCGACGCGGTACGCCAGGATCCGGCGCGCGCCCTCGCCTTATCGCGGCTGCTGGATGCACTGTGGCACGGTCAGGATGCGCTTTGCTGCGCCGGCCTGTTGCTCGAGATAGCCTGTTTGTTGCGTCCCCATGCGCGCGTGCCGGAGCGGCCGCGGCAGGAGGCGCCGCACCGTCTCGATAGGGTCCGCGACTACATCGTGGCGTATTATGGCCACGTCATCACCCTCAAAGAAATGGCGAGTCTGATCTCTATGAGCCCCTACCATTTTTTGCGTCAATTCAAGGCGCGGTTTCACGCTACGCCCCATCAGATGCTAATGGCCTACCGGCTGAACCAGGCCAAACGGATGTTCGCGCGCGGTATGGCTGCGGCTGACGTTGCCGCCGCCGCGGGCTTGACCGATCAGGCGCATCTTACCCGCACATTTGCTTTGCGTTACGGTACTACGCCGGTCCGCTATCAAAAGCAGGTAGTGTCGGCGGCATGCTGATCGCAATCTCATACAATATTTTACTGTTTGAACCAGGCACACTCAGGGACGATCCTTACAAACAACAGGAAACATGATGATAACAGGGATATTTTTCGCGCTTGGCGCGGGCTTATCATGGGGACTGATTTTCGTGGGTCCCCTGCTGGTACCGGATTACCCCGGCGCCTTGCAATCAGCGGGGCGCTATGTCGCCTTTGGGCTTATCGCCCTGCCGCTGGCCTGGTATGACCGGCATCGCTTAAAGCGGTTGCAGCGACAGAACTGGGTGGAGGCGGTGAAATTATCGCTGGTCGGTAATTTGATTTATTACACTTGCCTGAGCAGCGCCATACAGCGCACGGGAGCGCCGATTTCCACCATGATTATCGGCACGCTGCCGGTAGTGCTGGCGGTGAGCGCCAATGTCGCCTACGGTCGTGACGAAGGCACATTGCCGTGGGGACTGCTGTCGCCGGCTTTATTATTAATCGCCGCCGGTCTGACGTGCGTGAACGCCGCCGAGTTAAGTCAGGGCGCGCAACCGTTCCACCTGTGGCGCTACTTGAGCGGCATTGCCCTGGCGCTTATCGCCGTGGTGTGCTGGACCTGGTACCCCTTGCGCAACGCGCGCTGGCTACGGCGCCACCCCTGCCATAAACCTACTACCTGGGCCACGGCGCAGGGGCTTGCTACGCTGCCGCTGGCCGCGGCGGCCTATGGGATTATTTGCCTGGGGCTGGGGTTCACCCACCCGACGTTCTCCCTGCCGTTCGGTCCGCGGCCGCTGGTGTTCGTGCCGTTGATGATCGCCATCGGTTTGTTGTGCTCCTGGCTGGGGGTGTTTTGCTGGAACGAGGCAAGCCAGCGCTTGCCCACGGTGCTGGTGGGGCCGCTTATCGTATTTGAAACGCTGGCCGGCCTGACCTATACCTTTTTGCTGAGACAGGCATGGCCGCCGATGTTATCCCTTACCGGCATCGCCTGCCTGATCATCGGTGTCGCCTATGCGGTCAGTATCAAACCGCAGCCGGTGAAAAAAATCGTTTCGCTCTAAGCGCCAGACGACCACCGGCGCGGCGGTCGTTTTAGACGCCCTTGGCTTTTTCTTTTCTCGGCCGCAGCGCGCCGGTATGATCATAGTAGCGGCTCGGCCAGATCTCCGCCGCCGGCACGCCGATAACCTCGGCTATCACTCTTTCCCCCTTAGGCCACGGACGGTGTAGCGTGTTGGACAACGTAGTGGAGCTTAAGCCAAAGGCGCGGGACAGGGCGGCCAGGGAAGTACCGCGTTTACGTAATGCAGCTATAATATCTGCCTTGTGCCAGTCTTCCTTCATGCACACTTCTCCTGTGGTGTTTGAATCTCCTGCTACAATACTACGTTATTCGTAGTTATAATGACAAACCAAAACTACGATTATCGTAACTATGATCACACGACCCTCTTATCTTGATGTCTTTTGCCGGAGGTTGAAACAGGCGCGGCAGGCCAAGGGTCTCTCTCAGAAGCAGTTGGGTATTGCGGCGGGTATCGATGAATTTGTCGCCAGTACGCGTATCAATCGCTATGAGAAGGGCGTCCATGAGGCCAACATTCAGATTGCCCAGCATTTGGCAACGGTACTCGGCGTGCCACTCGCTTACCTGTATACCGAAGACGATGAGCTAGCGGAGTTGATGCTTATCTTTCTGGTGCTGGCGAAGCCGGGTCGCGGGGAAGTGATGAACGTCGCGCGCCGCCAGCGGTCAGAGTAATGCAAGGGCCGAATAATCTGGGCGGGCTCTTCGTTGAGGAATTTTAACCATAAAAAAAGCTGCCGCGGCAGCTTTTTTTTCGTCGCAAGGACGCTGTTACATCATGGCGCCGGGCGGCACATCTTTAACGGTGTTCAGGTAAGACGCCAGGATTTTTTTGATAAAGTTACGGAATTTCATCTTGTTCCTCGACCAGTTCGGTTTGTTGCCAATCATTAATTCTACTGCGGTCATAATATGACCTTCATCACAATAATGCAAATTTTTGTGATGCGAATCACGCAAAAAAATAGCCAGATCCCTCTTTTTAGCCCGCCATTAGCCGCCACTGACGCCGACACGCAACATCATGACAACCTGAGCGCGGTCGTCTGCGGCACCCCTGCATCGTTGCGCTAAGGTTTGCTCCGTGGCTCCTACATTGAACGCTATTCACCCAATAAGCGGGACTGGAGGCAAAAATGATTCAGGATGAAGCAGCAATGTTGTTAGACGGCGGGGAGGGGAGATGAGGGGGGTTACAGGTATGCTTAAAAGCGTCGGTCATGGCCGCCACTCGCTCAGTAAATGGACCCAAGCCATCGCCTTTTTAACCTGTACAGGCGTTATATGCTGGTACTCCTACCATTTGCGCCTCAGTGAATGGATGTTCGGTCTGTACTTTGGGGTCGCGGTAGGGGCGAACGTCCTGAATAAAAAAATCGCCATGGATAAGGCGCTGGAGGATAAACGCGTTGATGTCGCTTCCGTTGTCGCCGATGCCTGTCAGCCGGCGGGAGAAAATCAATGACAACGCTATTGTCATGTCCTGGCATCATCGCCACCCTACTCGGGGCGGTGATGATGGGGTTACTGATGGTGGCATTCGGTTGTGGCCGCGCGCGGGGGCGTGCCGCGGTGCAAAAACGGGCCGCGGCGCAGCGCGAGGCGATAGCGCATATCGTCCAGCGGCAACATGAGGTTGCCAAGACGGCAGGGGGGATCAAGCATGAAATTAATCGTTTGTCTGCTGGCGATGTCGATAGCCGGCTGCGGAAAAAATGGCGCTATCCCGATGCCGCCGGCGATCGTTGATACCGGTTGCAGTTAGGTGACGCCGCTGTATCTGACCGGCAGGGATATCGACCTGCTGGATGCGCGTACCAAAAAAGCGCTGCTAATGCATAACGAAACCGTGGAGAAAAATTGTGGCGCCTCGGGCACCGAGACGCTATCCAGGTCGTCAGCGGCCGAGAAGTGCGGGTCGCGCTACCTTATTCCTGGCGACGACGATGCAATAAATATTTCCCCCGGCGCGCTAGATTGACCCCTAGGCGCAAGGAGGGCACCGCGCACCGCCAAACAGTGCGTGGAGCAACGGAGGGCGAGGCCGGCGGTTTGTCCAGCGCACTTTGGCCGGTGTGGCCGGGGGTTAGCCGATTCCATAGTAATGACGTTCAAAGTTGCTGATGGACGTTATTGCTCCCTGTGCCATTGCGTCAAAGCCGTCTGGATAAACCATGTGATAGCTGGCAGAGTGGAACATCGGCTGTCCGCTGACGTGCAGCCACAAGCGCCGCAGCGGATTATGGGCAACTTGATAGCGCGGCATGATATCGCCGCCGGCGAAGCCTTCGGCAAAAACCGACTTTACCGTGAAGAGCAAGTTATCATAGGCCGCCACCGGCAGGCCCAGGACATTGGCCACCTCGTGCGCCGCGCCGCTGCGCGCGCCATAGCAGGCCAGCAGCAGCAACGGTTCATTAGGAGAAAATACCTGCTGCTCGGTCTTCATGGCGACGTCCAGCAGCGGCTGAATATACTCATAGGCAACCGTCGCGGCGGAAACCATCTGCCCTTCAGGATTTTGCAGCAGCGCGCCTGTCGGCGAGCCGTGGGTTTGAAACGCCAGGATGTGGCGGTTGGCGTAATTGGTATACAGCCCCATCTCCGATTTGTTGAGATGGTAAATCGGCCGCGGCGCAAAGCCCGCGCTTTCTATCGCCATGGCTTCTCTGGCCGCGATCGCCTCGCCAATACCGCTGGCGGCCAGCGCGATACCCAATGAACACAGTGACAACACGCCGGCCACGTGCGGATACTGTCGATCAGCATGCCCGCGGCGATAGCGAGGATGCTGCTGGTCAATTGGGTGGCGGATAACGTGAGCGCGGTCGCTAAACCCGCCGGACCGGCGGCCAGGAAAACCACCGGTGCCATCAGCGTGGCGCCCGCGCCATAGGCGTAATTTACCCAGGCATTCCAACTCAAGCGGCCATCGGGATCGTAGCGATTGATAGGATCGCCGCGACCGTAAAGATAGCGGTTAATCCCCGTCAGACCGCCTACCCGTAGGTTATCCTGGGTGGTAAAGCCCTGGAGATCGGGACGATAAAGCCGGTAGCCGCTGCCGAGGAAGTAGCCGCCGCTCGCCGTATCGTACAATTCGCCTTGCCACAGCGGCAGATAGCGCGGCAATGGACTGGCGCAAGCGGCATCAAACGAAGACGTCGCAGCAGCAGGGGTGCCCCAGGCGAGGTAGTGCAGGGTGGGTTTGCGGCCGTAGCGCCGGATCCGGCCGCGGCTATCCGTCGCGGTGAGTAAAATATCCGTTCCGAGCGCGGAGAGGGTTTTCACCGCCGCCAGACCGGCGGCGTGGACATAGCTGACCCGGTCAATCTCCTGCGCCGGCCTGGTGGGACAATGGTGTTTGATATGCGTCAAGCGGCGGCCGTGATAAAAGTGCAGGGAGGTTGCGTCTTCGCCGCTCTGTCCCTGCAACCGATTAAATGCGTCGTAGCAATAAAATGTCTCGGGAAGGCCGTCGCCGGAGACCGCTTGCAATCGCCCAAGGGGATCGTAACGATAGCGCCGCCGATGACCGTCATCTGTCAGGCGGCCTTGCGGATCATACACCAGTTGGACGGTGCGGGCGTCGGCGCCGCCGTACTGGATGCTGGTGCGGCGAGAGGGGCAGTCGGGATGGTGGTAGCCATAGCGGGCCGTTTGTTCGGCGGGACAGCCGGTTTGTGTGGGTTGTGCATAGTGTATCGTCGCCTCGGTAAGGTTGTTTAGCGCATCCCAGGTAAACGTTTCGGCGATCACCTGCTCAAATTGCTCGCCCACCACCGCCAGCAGCGACAACTCGCCGGCGTAGCGGCAGGCGGTAAGGCAACCGCGCGCGCTATAGTCAAAACTTTCGTAGCGCCGTAACGACTTTCCGCCCCTGCGTTCTTGCAACGTGCGTTTGACGATCTGATCCAGGCCATTAAACTGCTGGCTAATGATGAGTTCCACCGGCGTTTCCGCGCCCGTTTGGCTGGTGACCAAGATATTGACCGGGCGGTTGAAAGCATCAAACAGCCACCGGGTAGTCACGTTTTCCTGACCGGGCAGTCTTACCTGCCGGCGCGTCATGCGGTCGAGATGATCGTAAACAAAATGGACTTCCATATAATTGTCGCGTACGGAACTCAAGCGACCGGCGACGTCATAGCGATAGCGTATCCTCGCTATCGCGCACGCTTAGGAGCCTTCTCGCGAGGCTGTACCGGTAATAGACCTCATACAGCAGTTGATCCCGCGCGCTGAAAATCATCTCCTGCACCCGCTGACCCTGTGAATTGTAGCGCAGGGCGAGGCGTCGGTACGGTATTCGGTGCAGCCAATAAGATACCCGGTGGTGTTATCGTAATGGAGCTCGCGGTGGTCTCCCTCCCAACTTTGCCGGATCAAGGCGTTATGCTTGGGATGAAAATCGAACCGCGTGATCGTGCCATCGGCATGTTGGACTGCCGTGGGTAGCGGGCTCAGGACGGCATAATAGACGTGGGTCGCCGTGGGCGCTTCCCCCTCGCGCGATGCCGTCATCTGCCCCCAGCGATCGGTCTCGCAGCTGTACAACGTTTGCTGAGGCGCCGTGGGCCCCGCGCTGATGCCGATAAAGGACGGGCTGTCGTCCGGCGAGCGGTAACGATAATGCAGCAGGCTGCCGTCCTGCAGCGTCTGCTACGCTACCTGATTGTCATCATTATAGCGCCAACGGATGGCCTGGCCTGTCCCCCGTTCGTTCACCGCGCTCAAACGGCATTGATCGTCATAATTCAGACGCAGTTCACTGATAATGACGGAGGCTTTGCCGTCAGGCTGCGGCAGCAGACGCAATTGCCGCAATGGCTTACCGTGCCGGTAACGTTCGTAGAGGATACCCGAATACTGCGGCGCAGCATTGCCATGGCGGCCGCTGCGGTAGTCGCTGCGCGTTTGTTTGCTGCTTTTCTGTTTAATGATGTCCAGATGATGGTAATGGCAAACACCCTGCTGGCCGTCGTGATCGACGCTTGTATAACGGTGACCCCAGTGATCCCAGGCGCAATCGTTGTAGCGGGTGACAAGCGGGCGAATGGGACCTTCCTCATCGCTATGGTCGTAGGTTGTGAGGCGGGAAAGCCGTCCCAGCGGATCATACTCGCGCTGCTCGATAGGTAGCCGATTCAAGGGATGCTGGCGACATTGATAATAGCGGCGGTGTAGCCGACCGAAACCGTCAATATGGCTGATGATACGGTTGCCCTGAATATCGGTACGGGTCAGGGTAATTAGCCCGTTCTGGCGGAAGCTCTCCTCCAGCCAACGGTGGCTGACCGAGGCGTAGGGGGTATCGGCATGGTGTTCCGTTTTCTCCAGATAACCCTCCGGGGCATAGTGATAGCGGGTCGTGTTGCCGTAGGCATCGGTAAATGACAGCAACGCATAGCTGGCATGACGCCATACCCGAGTGGTGGTGAGCGGCGCCGCATCGTCCAGATGGCGCAACTGCGTTTCCCGCTGCAGGTGCGCATCGGTGTCGTTTTTGCCCGCGGGAATAATTTTGCTCCAGCGGTAGGTTTCGCTAAACGTGTTCGGGGTATTCTCCGGGTAGTGGGTATAGGTTTTTTTTATCAAGCGGCCGTGTTCATTATTGCCGCCGTCGGGCTGCATGTGATAATCGAAGCGCTGTAGCAGCCGGCCCGGTACTTCTTCAGCGATGCAGAGGATCATTTGCCGCTCCGCCAGCGGCGAGCCGCTTCGGCCGGGGAAGCCGCGGTAGCGATAGAAGACGGTTCTGCCCGTGGCCGGATCCCCCCTCCACGGCAATGGATTACGCTTTTGATGAAGCGGATAAAGCCCTGAGGCTCGGCGGGGTAGTGTTCCTCCCCCGCCGGCGAGTAGTAGGTGATGCGTTCGCTGCTGCCGTCGGGATAAACATGCTGGATGAAATTGCCCACATTATCATACTCATAGCGGGATATTTCGCAGCGATAGCGGGGCAGATATTGGGCACCGGCCCGTTTTCATCCCAGGTGACCCGTTTTTCTCGCGCCAGCGCGTAGCGCGCGCTTTGATCGGCCAGCGCCAGCGCATCGTCACAGTAATAAGCCCATTGCGTGCTTGTTCGTCCTCGTCGCCGTTGTCCGCAGACCTGCGTTTCGCGGATCTCCTCCTTCGTCACCAGTAAATGCAAGCGATTGTAGCGGTGGATAATCGTCTGGATCTCAGGTGCGCCGTCGTCGGAATGCAGAACGTTTTCCGCCGGCATGGGCAGGATACGGGTAATCACCGACTGATAAGGGGGCGGGGCTTCCGCGGTGGCGCCAGGATGATGATGACGGGTCGGATTCGGGGCAACCGTATCGCTGTGGCTGATACTGAAGGTTTCGGTCAGGCAATACAGGCGATTATCGCCGTCGCTGACGGTGGTGGTATGGCCGTTGACAAGGGGGAACACTGCATCCTCTGCGTAGCCAAACGATTCGCACACGCCGCCGGACAAGTTAACCTGTTGTATTACCCCCAAGGTGGGGTGATAGGCGATACGGCATAAAATCCGTTCCCCCGTGGGTCCCCTGGATAGCTGAATCAGTCTGCCTCCGGCGACGGTCAACAGGGTGGTGACGGGGGCCTGCGATGCGGGAAAGCAGGTAAAAACCAGCTCTGCGTTTATCGCAGACTCTGTGTCGGTCTTTGCATCGGCCTTGGCCCCTGCCCGGGCACTGGCGTTTGCCTGCACAAATGCTTCTGACGCCGGATTTCGCGCGCTCCGGGCGTTGGCCTCGATGTCAGCAATAAATTCGGCCTGCGCAGGGGATCCGCCTTCAGCATCCATCCTGGCGCGCGCCTTTTCCCCGGCGGGTGGCAATAACCGCAGCGACGTGCGCAGCAATTCGCCGTCGTCATCGGCAACGGAAATCAACAGCGCCAGATGCTGCCGCCATCCCCAACTGAGCGTTAGGGCGTTTCCTCCCGCAGAAAGCCGCGTTTGCAGTCGCCACAGTTCATCGTCGGCGGGTTGCTGCGGCGAACGGGAGACTATTTCGATTGCGCCGTTGCGATAATAAATTCACAGGCTGTCTTGGCGCGTAGCCAACTTGATGTGCTGCGGGGACGGAGAAAGGAAAGCCCATTCCCCGTCTCGTCGGGTAAGCCCGAAACGCGCGCCGCCGTCAGTTTGCAACTGCCGGGTCTGCGGATTGAACCACGACAGAGTATCGCGGAAACCCTGACCGTACAGGCTAGGCTGCGTTTCCAGCGGGAGATAGTCCAGCATCAGGCTGAGCGCCGGACCCATGTGGTCATTGCCGATAAGGTGCAGCAGCGGTAACTGAAAGCGAATCAAACCGGTGCGCGGGTCAATGCACGGTGAAGTAAATGTATTCATACATTCTTGTTCTGGGGTCAAAAAGCGCCGGGAAAATAGCGCGTCATGGCGGTCGTTGCTTCCGATAGCGGGCGGCCGCCGGCGAAATGGCCGTCGGGATAGAGCAGCGGATAGCACATTGTCGGGGCAGGGCGATAGCCCATGAAAAAAAGGTAAGCATGGGCCGCGCCACCTTGCGCCGCAGAGGGAAATGACCCATCGCGCTGAACACTTGGCGCGAAACCCTCGGCAGCAAAAGCAATCGCGGGCCGTAACGCGAGCGTGAATGCCGCCATTGGCCGGCTAAGGAGATCGGCGAGCTGCCGGGCGGATTCGGTGCCGGCGGCGTAGCTGGCAAGCATTAACAGCGGATGATCGACGCTTATCCACGGTTCTTCGCTCGCCAGCATAGGCAGAAGGCTTGGCCAGGGGGTAGCGATTGAGCGTTGGCTCGTCGGCAATAAACTGCCGTGATGCCCACGTTGCAGGATGTTTTGCAACGTGGAGCAGGAGGCCTGCGCCAACTGGTTCTGGTACCGATAGTGGCTGAAATAATTTACTTGGTTGTTGCCATTTTTCAAACATGAAAGGGATAGGCTTTGAAACGCGTCCAGCGGTGACTGCCGGCGGCGGTGTTCCCCCACGACCGGCTCGTCGCAGCCGGCGGCCAGCGCCAGCATTTTTGACGACCACAGCAGGGCGCAGCTGACCATCGGGTCTTTGTACTCCAGCGATCCCGACGCAATAGCGGAGGCGGCCCAGCTAAAGTCTGTTGCGGTTAACATGATATGCAGAGGAGGCGTGGCGCTCAACAACGTATCGAAGGCGGGGGTGCGTCAGCGGAGGCGCTTCTTTGCCCGACGGCTGCGTCATCCGTCCCCTGAGGTTGCCCCGCGCGTTGGGAAACGCCTGGTTAACGGGATCGTTCATCATGAAGGTATAAGGGTTCAGTCCCGCCACGCCGGGAAAACGCAGAGCGGCGGGGGAAATGAACCGCCGGAACTCGGGCTGATACAGCCGGTGATCGCTGCCCATAAAGTAGCCGTTGACGGCGCTATCGAGCAGGCAGCCCTGATAACGGGGCATGTCTTCAGGCAGGGTAGCGTCGGTTGCGACGCCCTCCGTATGCTCATTGTCCAGCCCCCAGGGAAGATAATCGATCCGCGCATTGCCGCCGGCCTGCACGGTATTTCCTTGCTGATCGGCGGCCAGCAACAGTACTGACGGCCAGCCCGGTTGACGCTCGCAGCGGGTGATAAGCGCATGGGTATTGCCGTAGTGAAATAGCGTTGCGTGCGTCAATCCTTTCTTGCGCTTATCCAGGTTGATATGCGCCGTTAGCCCGTTGATGGCGCCGGCCACATTGGGCACATTGTCTTTTTTGATAGCATCAAGCACCGTCTGCGGCGGAAATGGCGTGTCGCGCGTATAGCGTTTGACATGGGTTAAGCGATTCTGGCTGTAAAGATAAACCGTCTCACCCCGTTCATCGCCGCAGGCGAAAAGGCGGCCGGCGGGATCATAATGGTAGAATTTATAGTCGTGATTCGGGGTGAGGGTTAAAATCAAATGGCCAAAGCGGTCGTAATAGTAGCGAAGGCCCTGATGATCCTGAACTAGCCTGCCGCAACTGTCGTAAAGCAGCATGTTTTTTAGCGCAGGCTTCGCGTAATGCGACAGGTCGGTGAGGCGGGTGGGAGCTTCGCCGTTATGATAGAAATAGCGGGTGGTGAGGGGGGCTTGGCCGCACCGCTCGCGGTCGCGTCGCCGAGTGGCACGGCTACGGTTTCCACCTCGGTGAGATTGGCGAGATCGTCGTACTTGAATTCCTGGCTGAGCACTTGCCTATCCGTTTGCCCATCGTTAGCTAGCAGCGGCAAATTCCCGTGATAATGGCAATTCGTCAGACAGCCGCGTCGGTCATAGGAAAATGTTTCCTGACGCGTGCGGCCTACGCCCCCCGATGTTTCCGTTACCGTTCTGGCGATGATGTTATCCAATTCATCATACTTGAGCGTTATCTGTAGCGTTTTGGCGTCGGCCTTATGCGGCCCGCAGGGCGTGATAACGATTTTGGTCACCCGATTAAAAAAACCGTAGCGCAGTTCGCGCCTGACGCCTTTGCCCGTGGCGCGCTCGGTGACGGTATGTTGCGCCAGGCGCCCAAAGGCATCATAGTCCAGCGATAGCTCGACTTCGCTGCCGGTCAATGTTATCAGCCGTCCCGCTCGGTTATAACGATAGAGATGCGTCTGGCCAAGGCTATCGCGGGATTGCAGCAGTCGACCGGCCAGACTGTAGTCATACTCGGTCCAAAACTCCTTTTCGTCCTCCGGCCCACAAACCGTTTCGCGGATCACTTGGCCTTCAGAATTATATTCGTAGCGTAAACAAGGGCCGGCCAGATCGTCGAGGAAATGATCCTGTACCGCCGTCACTTGACCGGCATTATCATAGTGAAACCGCCGCAGGCCATCGGCATACTTCATTTCAATCAACGCATGCTTCAAATGACGATGGTAGCGAAAGTGGAAAGTATTATGGCCGGCATCGGTATAGCCGATCGGGCGGGGGTGGGCACCCTCATAGCGCCAGGTGTTAGCGCCTTGCCCGAGATGTTTTTCGCTCAGTATCCGCCCCCAGCCATCGAGGCTGCGTTCATAGAGCTGATAATGGTCCGCGGCAGGAGCCGGTAAAGGTTGGCGCGACGACAACGGGGGGAAAAGCGAATCTGGGTTGGCGGGCCATCCTGACGGTCATAGACATAGCGAAAATTACCGGTGTCGCCAATACTAATTAGGCATAAGCGATCCTGATAATCATATTGATAATTAACGTAATGCTGCGATAGCGTTTCGGTGACGGCGATAATGCGCTGCATATCGTCGTGGACAAACTCAACGGCGCTGATAAGCTTGCCGAGGTTGTCTACTTCGCATGCCGCCTCGTCTAATGGCAAGGCTAGGTCGGGCAGTGCAGACGCCTCCTCCCCCGCTGGTGGTCTTTTGTTGACAGAGCGAAATCCCTCTAAGGTTATGGCACTGCGCGTTTCACGCAATAGCTTTAGCGGTCTGTTTAATATGTCGTAATGCTCTTCAATCACGCCTGAGGCACAGGCGCGTAGATCGACCGAACGTGATGCAACATCGTAAGGAAATTGTTCGCGGGTTTGTCTGTCGTCAAAAATAGCATTTTCGATGAGGTGATATTGCCCTCGCTCGCCGTCATGATGCAAGATGACGTTAAGCTGCTCCCACTCATCGTAGTAATATTCACTGCGGTGTTGCGCGATTTGTTGCGTGGGCGTCAGGGTGGTCGCCGCAATATGCCAATCATTCAGCGTCGCCTCGATTAACCTGCCGGCGCCGTCATAGCGTCGTTCTTCCAGCGTGACCGGATTATCCGCCCGTCGGGCGCTGCAATAGGTTTTTCTGTGCAGGCGGCCGAAACCGTCAATATAATGATGAACGCCATTGCCGAGAGAATCGGTTTCACTGATATGTACCAGTGAGTTCTGTTGCAGATCATAGCGGATATTGCGGCACTGTTTGGGGGCGCAGGGCGTCTGGGCGTGGCGGGTAAGGAAAAAATCCAGATCGTTATTTTGATAGCGGTAGTCGGTCTGGTTGCCTTGGGCATCGATAGTGGTTATTTGATGATAATCGGGCAGAGACCAAATAGAGGTGGTGGTAAGCGTCTGCTGTGCCTCGTTGGCCGTCCGTGCAGACGTCGTCTGAGGGGCGTCATCTTCCGGCGTCGACCCTTGTGGCACGGCCGTCTCCGGCGCCGCCTTGGGGTCCGGACGGGTACGGCTGACGCTGAAATGGCAGGTGCAGACCAGCTCATAGTCGGTGGGAGTATTGTCCCTGGCGGAGCGTTTTTCCCAAAAATAGTCTTTGCTTACCACCGTCTTTTCCGGCTCGCTGGTATAGGTCATACGCTGGGACTTCAGCCGGCCGTGGCGCGAACCGAAGGTGGCTTCCGGTTCATCATAGTAGCTTACTTCCAACGTTTTCACGTCCACCCGAGACGGCACATCACGCACGTTTTTGATGGCGGTGTCTTGCGCTGGCGCCCGTCCAGCGTCGGCGGCGGGGGCTTTTAAGGGAAAGTTATAGATGAAATAGGTGACCTTATGGCAAAGCACCAGCGTGTCATGCGGCAGCACCGACGGGCGGTGACAGAAAAGGGCGCCATAGTGGTAGTAGATGCGGCGAATCTGCGTCGTCGGGATATCCCCTGGGGGAATTTCATAACTGACTTCGGCGGCAAAGCGACGAAAACCCAGCGGATCGGCAGGACAGTCGCTATCACTGCCATCAGCGCTAAAATAATTAAGAGTGAACTGACTCCCATCGGGATACACGCAGAGGGTTAAATTGCCATCAGCATCGTAATTGTAGTGGGTAATAGCCTTTTTCTGCGGTTGCTGATCGGGGCGTTGCGGGGTGTTGACGATAGGCGGGATGCGCCAGTGTTCTTCTTTTCTTGTCGGTAAACAATAGGTGCGGGCTAATTGCGCCAGCGGGGTAGTCGTCGCGGCGTCGACGGGGGCGCGATAGCTTAAAAGGAGGGTGTGCTCACTTTCCTTAAGTTGATTATTCATAGTGATCTTCGTCTGGTGCTTCTCGCTGACCAGACGGTGATAACTATCATAGTGGCGCGTAATGATTTTGCTGCCGGTCTCCTGCGCTTCCGGGCCCAGTGGGCTGCGGTTTTCACGACGGATCGTGATTTTCGATGATAGATTTTCCCCGGCGTGAGCATATCGGGCCGGCTATAAGAGGGGCGTTTGCGGTGAGAAAATCCACATCGGTAAACTGAAATGTCTGCGTCTGCCGATATAACTCCCGCTGGTTATCGGTGACGCGGGTGGTATGGCTTGCAATACAGGGCAGAGGTCTGACGGCACCGTCCGCGCAATAGACAAAGTCCTCGTTGATGCCGCCGGGCAGGCGCAGCGATGTCAGGCGATCCCGGTTGTCATAACCTATCTCGCAAAGTGCGCCGGCGCGGCAGCGCGCGTTGTCGACACTGTCCTTTTCGCACTGGCTAACGCGTGTCAGTTTTCCCTGATCTTTTTGCAGCAACAGGCTGTAGCTTTGCGCTAAGTCGGGCCAGACGGTGAGAATGATGTGATTTGGCGCGGGCGGCTGGCCATCGACCTGATGCAGAGGCGGCCATTTTATTTCTACCAGGCTTTGCTGCGCATCTTTTATTTGCGCGAGACGCAGACGACCGTTGAAGACGATGTAGATGAAAAGTATTTCATGGCCGGCGGGAGAAAAAAACCGGTTGAGCAGATAATACTTTTGCGCGATGCCTTTTGCCTGAGGAATAATGAGCTGTTCAACAGCACCGCTTTTGTAATAAATCCAAAGTGCGCCATTGAGCATTTTCAACCGGATATAAAGCGGGGCCGGCGGACAAAATGCCGGTTCGGACGCCTCGCCCTCAAGGCGATATTGTTCACCGTTGGAGAGCGTTAATAGGCGGCTCTCCGGATCATATCGGCTGAGATTATCGTCGAACCCTTTGCCATAACCCACGTCCTGGAGATGCAACAAAGAATAACTCAACGATAGTGTGAACTCAAGCCCTAAATGGTCATTACCGATAGCGGTAACAAGGGGGAGGCGAAATTGTAATAAGCCGGTGCGGGGGTCGACCTGCGCTGCAAAAGGGTGGTGCATAGCGATATCCTTATCGTGGGTAATAGATACGAGCCATCACGGCAAAGGCGATGGCGTTGCCAGCGCAATGACCCGTGCAAGGCCGTGCGGTTTGCAGTCTCTTTGATAATCGTCGGCGCAATAGCCGCCGGTGGTGGGGCGTTGCCGGAGGTACCCTTTTCCTTTTCGGTCAGACGGTAAATTTTTATAACATGGGCGGATGGCGGGCACCACCTGACCTCTGCGGGACGCGGGGGGTTACCAGGGCCATGCAAAGGGGCGGTATGAACGCATGGGGTCGAGGTGTCGCCAGCGGGCGCACGGCGGGTAAACGGCGGCGGCGAGCGCAACGGGTCAGCATAGAACCACGGCAAGGCTGCGGGTCCCGCCGCCGGCTGCCATCAGTCTGGAACACCGCCAGGCAGAGCGGATGGCTTACAGGGTGCGGCGTCATTGTTATGGCGGTGGGCGGTCGATTGACAGCCGGTCGAACCGTCGCGTTGTGTGGCGCATCGACCGCTGATTAACCCCCCCGGCTAGAGTCGCCGCCGTCCAGGTAATTTGCGCGTGCCGGATAATGTATTTATAGTGAATTTATTCTAGGAGTAAATAAATTTCTGAGAGCAATACGTGACATAAATAAAAAAGAATCCGGACTGTTATATCAATCGGAAAAATCGTGAAATTCATAATCCGCCGCGCATTGGTTGAGCTTTCGTTATTTATGCCGTTGCTAGGATATTCTCTTTGCGCTAGGAAAAGTCCCTATGAAAAAAATAATATTGCTCTTGGGCGTGCTAGGATTGACGGGATGCGCGGTGCATCAATACGCGGAAAAACCGGCGACCACCTTGATTGATCACGGCGATTATGCAGTGGATACGTCCTATCCCTCTCAATCACAGGATGATCGCGTCCGATTTCTCATATTCCATTATACCGCCGTCGATGATAATGAATCCCTGCGGCTGCTTACGCACGGCAGCGTGAGCGCCCATTATCTTATTCCCTCCCATCCTACCGAAATTCACGGTAAACCGGTGGTATTACAGTTGGTGCCGGAAAATAAACGGGCTTGGCACGCGGGCGTAAGCGGCTGGGCCGGGCGCAATAATATTAACGATACTTCCATTGGTATTGAGATCGTTAATGACGGGTTTCATGAGAGCCCTACCGGGAAGCAGTGGATCCCCTATCATAAAGAACAGACGGTGTTAGCGGCCCGCCTGGCACGGGATATTATCGCCCGTTATCAAATTAAGCCGCAGAACGTGTTGACGCATAGCGATATCGCGCCGTTGAGGAAAATCGATCCAGGTCCGCAGTTTCCGTGGCGGGAAATGGCGCAGCAGGGCATAGGGGCCTGGCCGGATGCGGCGACGGTGGACAACTATTTGCAGGGCAAACATCGCTGGTCCGCCGGCAATGTCGCGCTCATCCAACAGGCGCTGGCCGCCTACGGTTACACCATCCCGCAAACGGGCACGCTGGATAAAGAGACACTCCGCGTCATCAGCGCCTTCCAGATGCATTTCCGCCCCAGCAATTTCACGGGCGTAGCGGATAAGGAAACCGAAGCGATCGCCCAGGCGCTGGTGGAAAAATACTGCAATCCCGCCTGAAACCGGCCATGACGACACGTCCGGTTACATATCATCCGGCTTAAATTGCATTTATCCCGGCGCGGCGGCGGTAGCGGCCGTCGTGCCGTGTGGTAAGGCTTACAGGGTTTTTTTTGCTATTTCTTTGCGCTGACGCCGGGTTTTTGGTTGTAATTTGCGCAATTGTTCAGACGCCAGACGCACGATTTGATAAAATTGAAGTTCGTTACAGGCAAAAGAGAGAGACTAATGGAGGTTATCCTGTCATGAATCCTGGTACTTCATCCCCTTCTGAAAGCGCTGAACAACCCGTTACGACGTTGTCAGGCGTGATTACCAAATCACCTAGCCGAATCAAAAATACCGCCGGTCGGCCGATGGTGAAAGCGACCATTTTGGCGGAGAGCAAAAAACGCAGTGCTTACCCTCTGACCGTGGTGGGCTTTGATATTATGGCGCTGGAACTCATGGCGCATTTGCGCGGCGAACGCCTAACGGTGACCGGGCGCATGGAGTGGAACGGCGGGTATTCCCTCATCGCCGATCGGATAGTCAGTATGTCGTGATACCCCCCGGCGCGGTAGAGCTCCCTTCGCTAACGCACCCTCCCTTTTTATAACCTCGATACCACCGTCTTCCCGACGTGATGATGACCGCAGGTTGCCGTCTGTCCGGGAGGGGCGTGCCCGTGCGCTGGCCACGGTTGCCGGGGCCAAGCGAGAGGGCGATGGCCAGGCGGCCAAAAAAGGGGCTAAACCGACGAGGTATTTAATGCTAACATTTCGGCTCTCTTTCACAAGGATCTGAATATGAAGCGAACTCCCGTCATGTTACTACTGGCGGCGGCCCTGAGTGGATGCGCCGGCGCGCCGGAATATACCAAGGTCGTGGCGGCCCCGGCACCGCCGGGCTATGCCGGCATCTGGACCAGCACCACGCCGCAGAAGGCGCTTATTAGCCCCGAGGCGGTGGCTAGCTTGATAATCAGTCGGTCGGGGACCACGCTGGATTGCAGAAGTTGGCAGCGGACGATCATCAGGCCGGGTAAACTGACCGCGCGCGATGCCCGTCTGTATAACATCAACGAGAAAAACGAATTGAGCGCGCTGAGACTGGACCGTGATGTTTTACATTACGGCAATCTCACTTTGCAGCGCAGCGCGTCACCCACCGCACAATGCCAGCCGTTCATCTCCGGGCAAGGGGATAATTGGGTATTTAGCGCCGCGGCGCCGACGGCAAAAGTCCCCGGCAGCGGGGCGCATAAAAAGACCGGCGTGGTGAGATAACCCGGCTAAGACCGATGCCGTGCTGGTTCCGGTCACATCCGATCACTGATTCCGATTTCACCCGATCACTAATTCTGATTTCATCCGATCACTGATTCCGATTCTGTCCGATCGCTCATCTTCTGTTCCGCCATACTCTGGAGACTTTTAGCTTCCTGGGGCATGGCATGGCACGTAAAAAGAAGAAAGCGAGAACGGAAATGTGCATCTATATTAATGTGTTACGTATGAAATTCGAGCAGCGTCGCTCGAATCGCACTATCGCAGCAGCGCTCGGCATAGGCTGTACTACCGTGCACGATATCCTCGGCCGATTCACGGTAGCTAACCTGGTCTGGCCATTGCCGGCGGAACTGTCCCCCGTCGACCTCGACCGCCTGCTCTATCCCGGCAAATCCGGAAAAGTTATCAATACCTTACCCAGCTGGCTTGATATCGATACCGAGTTAAGCCGCAAGGGCATGACCAAGCAGCTGCTCTGGATGGAATATCAGTCCGCCGTGGGCGGTGATGCCCTAGGTTACTCACAGTTTTGTGCACTGTTCCGTGACTGGAAAAAGAAGCAGCGGCGTTCTATGCGCATGGAGCACAAGGCTGGCGAAAAGCTCTTCATCGACTTCTGTGGCCCCACCGTACCTATCGTCAACCCTGCGACCGGTAGCGTACGCCAGGTCGCTATCTTCGTCGCTGCCATGGGCGTGTCAGGCTATGCGTATATCGAAGCCTGCGAAGGCCAGGACATGGCATCGTGGCTCAACGCCAATAGCCGCTGCCTGCACTTCATGGGTGGGGTTCCGGAGCTGATGATACCTGATAATCTGCGCAGCGCTGTCAGCACCCCTGACCGCTATGAGCCGGTCATAAACCAGAGCTACCAGGCGCTGGCAAATCACTATGAGACAGTGGTGCTACCGGCGCGCCCGAGAAAACCGAAAGACAAGGCGAAGGCAGAATCAACTGTGCAGCTGGTAGAACGCTGGGTTTTGGCCCGGTTGCGTAAACGTAGGTTCTACTCGCTGGCCGAACTCAACCAGGTGATACGAGAACTCAATCATGAGTTGAATTTGCGCCTGATGCGTCATTACGGCGGACAAAGTCGCCTTGAACGCTTCGAGCAGCTGGACAAACCGGCTCTTGGGCCTCTACCGCCCACACAATGGGAATACAGTGAGTATCTCGTGCCCCGAGTGGGACCTGATTACCACATAGACTACGGCAAAAACTGGTACTCGGTGCCGCATCCGCTGGTTGGCGAGCGCGTTGACGTCATCGCCACCCAACGGCTGGTGCAAATCCACCATAAGGGCGTCTGCGTGGCTACGCACCCTCGCAGCGATAACGCCTATAGGCACACGACTCAGGCGGCGCACATGCCGGCTAACCATAAGGGGCAGAGTCAGTGGACGCCGGAAAGGCTGTGCAGTTGGGCGCTGTCGGTGGGTGTGTGCACACTGAAAGTGGTCGAGTCCATCCAAAAGAGCAAAGCCCATCCGGAGCAGGCTTACCGCTCCGTGCTGGGGCTACTCAATCTGCAACGGCGCTATGAGACGACGCGACTGGAGAAGGCCTGCGCGCTGGCGTTGGAGAAAGGGTGCATTAACCGCTCTTTCATAGCCAACGTATTGAAACACGGTCGTGAAAGTGAGGTCACCCAGGACGAAGCCGGCGTATCAATGCTGGTTCACGAAAACCTCCGAGGTCCGGACAGTTATCACTAAGGAGAATAAATATGGATACACTGTTAATGGCTCTGCGAGAGCTGAAGTTGTCGGCAATGGTCCAGGCGTTGGAGACGCAACGCGAACTCCCGGGGAGTTATGGGGAGCTGGGGTTCGAGGAGCGGTTGTCGCTGATGGTAGAAGCGGAAAATTTGCATAGAAAAAACAACCACATATGCCGTCTGCGACGGCAATCGCAAATGCGCTTGCAGGCAAAACCGGAAGATATCCGCTATATCCCTAGCCGAGGAATGACACCGGAACAGATGCGAGATCTGCTAGGGGGACAATATCTGAAATATCAGAAAAGCATACTCATCACGGGGCCAACAGGTACGGGCAAAACCTGGCTCAGTTGTGCGCTTGGTGAGCAGGCATGCCGGCAGCAATATAGCGTGCGTTACTGGCGAGTGGGTCGGTTTCTGGCCCATCTTCACCAGTATCAGGTAGACGGGACCTATCTAAAACAGCTTAAGCAGTTAGAAAAAATAGAGTTACTGATCTTGGACGACGTGGGCCTAGAATCAATAAGTCCGATGCAGGCAACGATGCTGTTGGAGGTGATGGAAGATCGCTACGATAAAAGCAGCAGCATCCTGATCAGTCAACTGCCGGTGAAAAAATGGTATGGACTGATAGAAAACCCCACGACAGCTGACGCGTTACTCGATCGGTTAGTACACCCCAGCTATAGACTGGAACTTAAAGGCGAATCACTACGCAAAGAGCAAGGAGTAGCCAGCACAGGAAAAATAGACTAAACCCGAGTCAGAAGATGAGCGAACACGTGAACGAATATCACTGGAATGGGTGATCGGAAAATATCGGAATAACTGATCGGATGTCGCCGGAACAGCTGATCGGATACGTCGGAATCTGCATGCCGTCCATCGCCGACTTTAACGCCGCACCCGATGCTCTGCGCTTTCGCTTTCCCCATCAGAGCTTATCGAGTTAAGCCGCGCCCGGGGCCGTCCACTTCAGGCTGCCGGCCGTGCGCTGGCGGTGGCTGACGTAGGTATTGGTAAAAATAATTTACCTGTCTTTACGGGTATCCGCGCCCGCATTCTGATATGCTTCCTTCGCGCTTGAAGCGATCCGCTCTTCCTTGTCCCGTCTTTCGCCGTTGCCGGACTCATAGCCTTTCATGCTATGGGCTGGTTGAATCGTGAAGCCCGAACCTGAGGCCGGCCGTCAGGCATAGATGCTGGTTAATTGAACCGCTGATTCATGTATAGATGCCGGTTAATTAAACCGCTGATTCATGTAAAGAAATGAAAGATTACAATTTTTCGGCGAATAACTCACGCCGGAGGGTGTCATAGTTGCAACCTGTATCGCTATTGATGTTTTTTCTGATTGATGCGTTACGTAATGCAACTCATCATTAGGAAAAATTGATGCTGCAACCACAGAAGTTTACCCTTGCCCTGCTGCACCCGCGCTATTGGCTCACCTGGTTCGGTTTGGGCGTGCTCTGGCTGCTGGTGCAGTTGCCGTATCCGCTGCTGCGGCGGTTGGGCGGCCTCCTCGGCCGTATGTCCAAGCCGTTTTTGCAACGTCGGGTGTGCATTGCCCGGCGCAATCTTGAATTGTGCTTCCCCGATATGGACAGTGAGCGTCTGGAAGACACGGTCAACAATAACTTTACCTCCCTGGGCATGGGCCTGATGGAAACGGGGATGGCCTGGTTCTGGTCTGATGCGCGCGTCAAACGCTGGTTTGACGTTTCTGGCTTGCAGCACCTGCAACAGGCCAGCCGGCACGGCAGTGGCGTGATGGTCATCGGCATCCATTTCATGTCGCTGGAGCTCGGCGGGCGGGCGATGGGGCTGTGCCAGCCGATGATGGCCATGTACCGGCCCCATAACAATAAGGTGATGGAGTTCATTCAGACCTGGGGCCGTATGCGCTCCAATAAAGCCATGCTGGATAGAAAAGACCTGCGCGGTATGGTCCACGCCTTGAAGAAGGGCGAAACGGTGTGGTTTGCGCCGGACCAGGACTACGGTCCGCGGGGCAGTATTTTTGCGCCGTTCTTTGCTGTTCCCCAGGCGGCCACCACCCGCGGCACCTATACGCTGGTCCGGCTGGCGCAGCCGCAACTGGTCCCGGTGGTGCTTATCCGCAAGCAAGATGGGTGCGGCTACCAACTGTTGATTCAGCCGCAGCTAAGGGACTACCCGCAGGACGATGAAATGGCGGCCACCTGCTATATAAATCGGATTGTGGAGCAGGAGATACTGCGCGCGCCGGATCAATATCTTTGGCTGCATCGCCGTTTCAAAACCCGGCCGCGTGGCGAGCTGTCGCTGTATGTGTAAACATGCTGCCGGTCCGCCTGATTGCTTTATCTAGAGGGCCATGGGGGGAGGTATCGCGGTTCCAGAATTATCCGAACACGGCCGGCCTGTGGATAACTGGGGCGATGAAAGAGAACAGGGTTACCGCTAATTTATTTATTAATCTAATTATTCCTGCTAATGTGTCCTAGTACGTTCTGTCCCCGCTCCTGTTTCTTCAACTTTTCGGCTTTTCTCTCAATTTTTGTTACCAATATTACAAAAAATTACTAGTACAGCGGCGGCTTCGTTTGGCTACACTGATGAACTTTAAATGCGCATTACCCTTTTTCGCCAATTTGACAGGTATCTTATGTTACGCAATAAGCGCTTCCGGGCACTCTCTCTGTTTACCACCCTTGGCATGTCGCTAGCCAGTTTCAACACCTTCGCCGACACCGATATCTTTACCGCACTCGATGATCCTTCCACCGCCAAAAAAGCTTTGATGGTGATGCTCAGGCAAGCTACAACGCCCAGAGCGGCAATACCCGCAATTCTAATCTGGCCGCCAGCACCACCATGACCTGGTTCCAGCAGTCGAATGCCTATAGCCTTTGGGGGGAAGCCGCCAACAACTCGTCCGACGATCAGCGCAGCTCGGAGAAATATCAGGCCGGCGCCCGTACCCGCCATAACCTCAGCACGCAAAACTTTCTGTTCGCTCAGGGGAGTTGGTTGAGCGATCGCTATAACGGCTACCGTTCGCGCGATACGCTGGTTGCCGGCTACAGTCGCCAAGTGCTGACCGGGCCTATCCACACCCTGCGCGTCGAAGCGGGTCCTGGCGTGCGCCATGATGAATACCAGGGCGGCGGCAATTCCACCAAAGCGCTGGGTTATGCGGCGGCCTCGTACAGCTACTAGTTGACCGACAACACCAAATTTATTCAGGGGCTGTCGCTGCTCGCCAACGATGACACCACGGTGAACTCGGAAACCGGGCTGAATGTCGATATCAACGATCATTTTGCGCTGAAAGTCGCTTACAACGTGACCTGGAACCAAAATCTGCCGGATAGCGCGCCGAAGCATACCGATACGAAAACGTCGGTCTCGCAGGTCTATAAAATGCAGTGACTGCTTACCGGCGCTGCCGGGATAAGCGTTACCCGTCGGTCGTGCCCGATGTTCGATGTAATGTAGGCGCCACGGCGCCTTTTTTTATGCACCATCCACCACCGCATTTCCCGCGCCGCCCATCGTCGCTTTTCAGCTGCTGCCGTTGCTGCGGCTAAGCACCGTCCATAGCGGTGTTTTCCGAACGCGGAGCAGATTCTTTCAGTGGCCGACTGGCGAACGCGAGATAACGTGCAGAAGGGGCAGCGCGCGCCGCTTTGGCTGTTCTCGCAAGGGGAAACGGCCTTGGCGTCAGCAGATGCCCCACTCTGTCAGCGTGATCCGCAGGTTAAAATGTTTTTTTAGCAATATTTATCACGGATTACTGATCTAATGCTGGACAAAAAGCTTGCCAATTGCTGTACTATTCGACGGCACAGAGTTTGTGTCTATCATTTATTTAAAGGTAAGTTTGATGTCTAAGATTAAAGGTAACGTTAAGTGGTTTAATGAGTCCAAAGGATTCGGTTTCATTACGCCTGAAGATGGCAGCAAAGATGTGTTCGTACACTTCTCCGCCATCCAGAGCAACGGTTTCAAAACCCTGGCTGAAGGTCAGCGCGTAGAGTTTGAAATCACCAATGGCGCCAAAGGCCCTTCGGCTGCTGACGTTACTGCTATTTAATTAGCCAGTTTCTTGAAAAACCCGCCCTGGTGCGGGTTTTTTTTCGCCTTGCTTTCAGCGTAGCGTAGGGGATCACGGCGTGCGGACATGGCCGGCAAAGCCCTGCGGCGGGCCGCCGAGTTAAATCGGCAGCGGTGGCGGCGGCCAGTTTACCACGCCCATCGCCACCGCCGTCATCAGCAGCGAGCCGAGCAGGTTGAGCAAGATATTCCCCGCGGCCCAAAAGATCTGCCCGCCGGCCAACAGCGCCACTACTTCGGCGGAAAAGGTGGTTAAGCCCCCGCAGAAACCGGTGGTCAGCAGCAACTTCCAGGCCGGATCCAACTGCGGCATCCGGGGGAAGAGCGCAAGCGCCAGACCAATGATGAACGCGCCGACAAGATTGACGAGCAGTGCGCCGGTGGGGAAGGGCAAACCCGAGTGGGTTAATTTGACGCTAACATACCAGCGCAGAACACTACCGATACCGCCGCCGATGAAGACGGCCGAAAATAAGGCAAACATAGCAACCTTTCACAATGAGAGTGGGTTAAAACCCGGAAAGGAAAACGTGACGCCACGTTCCCCAATACCTGCGGGCGAACGTAGACATCATCAGCCAGAACGGCGGTTATTAAGGAGGAATGTCATCTCCTGAAGGGTCAGTATAACAGAATACGCGGCGGGGAAAAGCGGTTGACGGGGGGAGGCAACAGGCGTAACGGGTGGCAATCTGTTACACATATCGCTTGTATTGCAGCCGCATTAGCGGTAAAAAACAGGTAATATTCATTCACTGCTGAAGTTATCAGCCAGCGTTAACCCGGAAGGTGGTTATGGAAGGTTTAAGCATTACCAAATTGTTAGTCGTCGGCGCCCTGATCGTGTTGTTGTTCGGCACTAAAAAGCTGCGCTCGCTGGGCGGCGACCTGGGTGCGGCCATTAAAGGCTTCAAGAAGTCCATGAACGATGATTCGGCGCCGGCGCAGCAGACGCAGGCTGATGATGCAGCGCGTATCGCAGACCGCAAAGAATAAGTCTTCGCGGCAAAGAAGGGGGGTCGCCGGTGGCGCCCGCCCTTTTTTTTGCCCGCGCGCCGGCGTTTTATTTGACTTCGATGCCTTTGGCCTGCAAATCCGCGTGGTAGGACGAGCGCACGAAGGGCCCGCAGGCGGCATGGGTAAAGCCCATCGCCAGCGCTTCTTGTTTTATCTCGTCAAATTCCTGCGGGCTTACATAGCGTTTAACCGGCAAATGATGGCGGCTGGGCTGCGAATATTGGCCGAGCGTAAGCATCGTGACACCGTGACGGCGTAGATCGCGCATCACCTCAATAATTTCAGCGTTGGTTTCACCCAGTCCGACCATCAGGCCAGATTTGGTCGGCAGATGCGGGTTCGCGGCCTTGAAATTCTCCAGCAGCTTGAGCGACCAGTGATAGTCGGCGCCGGGGCGCACCTGGCGATACAGACGCGGCACGTTTTCCAGATTGTGGTTAAAAACATCGGGCGGCGCGGCATTGATGATATCCAGCGCGCGATCCATACGGCCGCGGAAGTCGGGCACCAGCGTCTCGATGCGGATGCTGGGATTTTTGGCGCGGATGGCGCTAATACAATCGGCAAAATGCTGGGCGCCGCCGTCGCGCAGATCGTCACGATCGACGGAAGTTACCACCACGTAGCGCAGCCCCATATCGGCGATGGTTTGCGCCAGTTTTTCCGGCTCGTTGGCATCCGGGGTGACGGGGCGGCCGTGCGCAACATCGCAGAATGGGCAACGCCGGGTACAGATAGCTCCCAGGATCATAAAAGTCGCGGTGCCGTGGTTGAAACACTCCGCCAGGTTCGGGCAGGACGCTTCCTCGCACACCGAGTGCAGGCCGTTTTTACGCATCGCGGCCTTGATGCCCTGAATGCGACTCGAGTCGGCGGGCAGTTTAATTTTCATCCAGGAGGGCTTGCGCAAGATTTCCTGACGTTCCACCGCGACGGTTTTGATGGGAATTAACGCCATTTTGTCAGCGTCACGGTATTTAACGCCGCGTTCCATCTGTATCGGTTTACTCATAATGGTGCAGGTTCAGTCCCGAAGTCGACAGCCTGAAGAGTAGGTAAATCAGTCTGTTACGTGAATATTAAACGAGTATCAAAAAAATTTTAAAAATTATAACATGTTGTTCACATCGGGTGAATGCAAAACGTGGCCTGATGGGCCAATGCGCTTCTGCAGGACATCGCGCCGCGGTTCAAGCGCCGTAGTGCGCCGCATCCCACCCCTGTATTTCGCCGGCCGTAGCGTCCAACAGCCGCAGGCATTCTGCGAGGAGCACCGGCGCCACATCGTTCATGCCGGTGCCGGGGGACAGATCGCTCACCTGTGTCATGCGTAGACCGGCATAGCCGCAGGGGTTGATACGCAGAAAAGGCGAGAGATCCATGGCCACGTTCAACGCGAGTCCGTGGAAGGAGCAGCCTTTGCGGATACGTAAACCGAGCGAACAGATTTTATCGGCGCCGACGTAGACGCCCGGCGCGTCGGCGTGGGCGTGGGCGGAAATAGCGAAGCACGCCAGGGTGGCGATGACCGTTTGCTCCAGCAGGGTAACCAGATCGCGCACCCCAAGCCGGCGGCGGCGCAGGTCCAGAAGGACATACATCACCTGTTGTCCTGGACCGTGGAAGGTCACCTGACCCCCGCGATCGCTTTGGATGACCGGGATAGCGCCCGGCTGCAACAGATGCTCAGCCTTACCGGCCTGGCCTTGGGTAAAGACCTGCGGATGCTGCACCAGCCAGATCTCATCGGAGCTGGCGGCGTTGCGCTCATCGGTGAAGCGGTGCATCGCCCGCGACACCCGCTCATAAGGCTGCAGACCCAACTGGCGGATAACCAGGTTCTCTGACACGATGATCCCCCGGCTTACAGCACCATACGTACGATGTCTATTTTACCCAGCTCTTCGTACAGCGTTTCTACCTGTTCGATATGGGTGGCGGTAATGGTAATGGAAACGGAGTGGTAATTGCCTTTGCTGCTGGGTTTAACCTGCGGCGAATAGTCGCCCGGCGCGTGGCGCTGCACCACTTCCACCACCTGATCCACCAATTCCGGCTGGGCGCTACCCATCACTTTATAGGTAAACGGGCAGGGGAATTCGAGCAATTCATTCAGTTTGGTTTTCATAAGGACTCCCGGTGACCGGCATGGATATACCGCAGCGGCGGCAGGCGCCGGCGCTCCCGCCGCTGCGGGGGCAGATGGAATAGGGTTATTATAGGGGCGCGGATCCGTCCCTGACAAGGGATGAACGGATTAACCGAACCAATGGTGGAACATGAACTTGACATAATCGACCATGCGGCTGAAGAAATTGCCTTCTTTCACTTCATTAAGCACCACTAGCGGGCGTTGTTCGATGGTTTTACCGTCCAGTTGGAAATTGATGGTACCGACGCGCTGATTTTTCGCCAGCGGCGCGTGTAATTCCTGATTATCCAGCACATAGCTGGCTTTGAGATCCTTCATCCGGCCGCGCGGGATAGTCAGATACGCATCGCTGTCCACCCCCAGCTTCACGCTGTCGCTATCGCCAAACCACACCGGCTCGGCGGCGAATTCTTTGCCGGCCTTCAGCGGCGCCACGGTTTCAAAAAAGCGAAAACCCCAGGTCAGCAGCTTGCGGCTTTCGTTTTCACGGCCTTTCATGGAATGTCCGCCGAGTACCGCGGAAATAAGGCGCATCTGGCCTTCGGTCGCCGAGGCGACCAAATTGTAACCCGCGGATTCGGTATGGCCGGTTTTGATGCCGTCGACGTTCAGATTGCTGTCCCACAGCAGGCCGTTGCGGTTCATCTGACGAATGTTGTTAAAGGTAAATTCTTTTTCTTTATAGGTGGCGTATTCGTCCGGCACGTCGTGGATCAGCGCTTTACCGATCATGGCCATATCCCGGGCGGAGCTGAACTGTCCGGGCGCATCCAGACCGTGGACGGTTTCAAAATGGGTATTTTGCAGCCCCAGCGCGCTGACATAATTATTCATCAGCCCCACGAACGCATCCTGACTGCCGGCGACGTAGTCCGCCATCGCTACGCAGGCGTCATTGCCCGACTGGAGAATAATGCCGCGGTTGAGCTGCGACACCGGTACCCGATCGCCCGGTTTCAGGAACATCAGCGAGGAGCCTTTGAACACGGGATTGCCGGTGGCCCAGGCGTCTTTGTTTACCGTAACCACATCATTCGGGGTAATTTTGCCGGCTTTGATGGCTTGGCCGATGACATAACTGGTCATCATTTTGGTCAGGCTGGCGGGGTCGCGGCGCGCGTCAGCATTCATCTCCGCCAGCACTTTACCGGAATTGTAATCGATGAGGATGTAGGATTCGGCGTCGATTTGCGGCACGCCCGGAATCATGGTCTTCAGATTGACATCGTCGGCAAAGCTTGCGGAAACAACGCCCATGACCAAAACGGTACTCAAGGCTAACCGACTGAATAAGCGGGGTGTAGTTACATTCTTCATGTCAGGATAACGGCATCCGTGGGGGTAAGTTAAAATCGTGCCACACTATACCAGATGTCAAAAATGGCGGCATCAGGCAAAACGGCACCGCGTGCGGCTGAGGCAAATAATTTTGTTTCAGGGGTTTACACGGTGCATCGACTTATTGACAAACGGCCGGCGGCCCGGTCAGATCGCGCTGGCCGGGAACAGGCAGACGGCGCCGGTCGGAAGCGGTAGACGGTGGTCGGGAACGGTCAGGCGGCGTCGGTTGTGGCATTATCGATCGCGGCGGCTATTGCGCCGTGATAAAGGCCTGTTGCTGGGCTTCGCTTTGCAATCGCTGCACCAGCGCCAGCGCCTGCTGACGACTCTGGAACGGGCCTAATTGCACGCGGAATAAATTGCCGTTGGCCGAGACTCTACCCGGCACGCTGAAGCGATTACTGAGGTTTTTTTGCCAATTGGCGGCGGCGCGGGTCAGATCGATGATGCGTCCCGGCGTGTAAGGGCCGCGGTCGTTAACGCGCACCACCAGTTGGCGGCCGTTGCTCAGGTTGGTCACCCGCACGTAGCTGGGCAGCGGTAGCGTCGGATGGGCGGCAGCCAGCGCGTAGGCGTCGAATGGCTTGCCGCTGGCGGTGCGGGAATTGCCGCTGCTTTCGCTGTCGTACCAGGCGGCAAGGCCCGTTTGGCTAAAATTTAGCGGGTTTTTAACGATGCTGTAGCGCTTGCCATTGGCCTCGTAATCCTGCATGTTGTCCGGATTATAAGGCTCATAACGTGGTTCAGCGCCGCTGATTTCAACAACGGGCCCGGTGTAGGCCGGCTAGGCCGGCGCCGAGGGTTGGGTCTCCTGCTGGGTGGTACAGGCGCTGAGCGCTAATCCCATCATGCCGATAACACACCAAAGCTTTCGCATTGCTCACCTCTATAAACTTTTAGACAACATTTTTCGATGCGTATGTATCGACATGACGATACCAAACCCCGCCATTAGCACGATCAGCGCCGAGCCGCCGTAGCTCACCAGCGGCAGCGGCACGCCAACCACCGGTAAGATACCACTAACCATACCGATATTCACGAACACATAAACGAACAAAATCAGCATTAAACCGCCGGCCATGACCCGCCCGAAAGTGTTCTGCGCCCGCGCCGCGATGACCAGACCGCGCATGATGACCCCCAGGTAAAGGGCCAGCAGCACCAGGACGCCGATAAGTCCCAGCTCCTCCCCCAGCACCGCGAAAATAAAGTCGGTGTGGCGCTCGGGCAAGAACTCCAGCTGCGACTGGGTGCCGTGCAGCCAGCCTTTGCCGGACAGGCCACCGGAGCCGATGGCGATTTTCGACTGGATGATATGGTAGCCGGCGCCGAGGGGGTCGGTTTCAGGATCCAGCAGCATCATGACCCGGTCGCGCTGGTAATCATGCATCAAAAAGAACCACAGCACGGGGATAAACGCCGCCACCAGCAGCGCCGCCACGGCGATCAGTTTCCAGCTCAACCCGGACAAAAACAGCACGAACAGGCCCGACGCGGCGATAAGGATGGCGGTGCCCAGATCGGGCTGCGCCGCCACCAGCAGCGTGGGCACGAAAATTAGCACCAGCGCGATAGCGGTATTTTTCAGCGACGGCGGGCAGCTGTCGCGGTTGATAAAGCGCGCAACCATGAGCGGTACGGCGATTTTGGCGATTTCCGACGGTTGAAAGCGGATAAAACCCAGATCCAGCCAGCGCTGCGCGCCTTTACTGATTTGCCCGAAGGCATCCACCAGCACCAGCAGAAACACACAGAAAATATACAGATAGGGCGCCCAGGCCTCATAGACGCGGGGCGGCACCTGCGCCATCACCAGCATCACCAGCAGGCCCATAACAATCTGGGCAATCTTACGTTCCATCATGCCCACATCTTGGCCGCTGGCGCTCCACACCACCAGGGCGCTGTAGACCAGCAGCAGAGTGACGAAAAACAGCAGCATTACGTCAATGTGCAGCTTGTTCCACAGGGAGGTTTGTTGCGGATTATCAGTCATGATCGGTTAATCACTCTCACTGCCGGGCGGGGCGGGCGGCTCCGCCGGTAAGTCCGTGGTGTTATCGCCCAGGAGGATATGATCCAAAATCTGGCGGGTGATGGTGCCCACTGCCGGGCCGACGCCGCCGTTTTCCAGTATCACCACCACCCCCACCGTTGGCTTGTCATAGGGGGCAAAAGCAGTCATCAGCTTATGATCACGCAAACGTTCGGCGATTTTGTGCGCATTGTAGGCTTCGTTGGCCTTCAGGCCATACACCTGGGCGGTACCGGATTTGGCCGCCGCCTTGTAAGGGGCGTCGGCAAAACTTTTGCGCGCCGTACCGTTCGGCCGGTTGGCGACGCCATACATACCGTCTTTGGCGATCTCCCAATAACCGGAATGAGGATCGCCGATTTGCTCATGTTCCGGTTGTCGATAGGGGACCTGGCGGCCGTTTTCCCGCGTACCGTAGAGCAGATGCGGCGTGCGTACCGCGCCGTCATTAATTAACGTCATTAACGCTTTAGACATTTGCACCGGCGTGGCGATCCAATAGCCCTGGCCGATGCCAACGGGGATGGTGTCACCTTGATACCAGGGTTTTTTGAACCGCGCGATTTTCCAATCGCGGGTCGGCATCACGCCGGCGCGCTCCTCGGACAAATCGATGCCGGTATACTGGCCGTAGCCAAATTTGGTCATCCATTCGGAAAGCCTGTCGATGCCCATATCATAGGCCACCTGATAAAAGAAGGTATCCGCCGACTCCTCCAGCGCCCGGGTGACGTTCAACCGCCCGTGTCCCCAGCGCTTCCAGTCGCGGTAACGTTTTTCCGAACCGGGCAATTGCCACCAGCCCGGATCAAACAGCGAGAAATTTTTATTGATAACACCCAGGGTGAGCGCCGAAACCGAGATATAGGGTTTTACGGTAGAGGCGGGCGGGTACACCCCCTGGGTGGCGCGATTGATAAGCGGGCGGTTTTCGTCTTCCAGCAGCGCGTGGTAATCCTTGCTGGAAATACCGTCGACAAACAGGTTCGGGTCGTAGCTGGGGTTGGACACCAGCGCGCGGATGCCGCCGTCGCGGGGATCGACCACCACCACCGCGGCGCGGCTGCCGGCCAGCAGTTTCTCAATATATTGTTGCAGGCTGAGATCCAGCGTCAGGGTAATATCCTTACCCGCCTGCGGCGGCTGCTCGTGCAACTGGCGGATCACCCGGCCGCGGTTATTGACCTCGACTTCTTCGTAACCGGTTTTACCGTGCAGCGTACTTTCATAGTAACGTTCGATACCCAACTTACCGATATCGTGGGTGGCGGCATAGTTTGGCAAGATGCCCTCTTTATCCAGGCGTTCCACGTCGCGGTCATTGATTTTCGACACATAACCGATAACGTGGGTAAGCGCGGAGCCATAGGGATAGTAGCGGCGCTGGTAGCCCTTGACTTCGACGCCGGGAAAACGGTACTGGTTAACGGCGAAACGGGCCTGCTGCACATTGGTCAAACCCACTTTAAGCGGTAGCGAGGTAAAGCGGCGGGAACGTTTACGCTCTTTTTCAAAATTGGCAATATCGTCATCGGTTAAATCGACAATCGGGCGCAGGGCGGCGATGGTTTGGGCTAAATCGTCCACCTTTTCCGGCACCAGCTCCAACTGATAGATGGTGCGATTCAGCGCCAGCGGGGTCCCGTTGCGGTCGTAGATGATGCCGCGGCTGGGCGCGATGGGAACCAGTTTGATGCGGTTTTCATTGGAGCGGGTGCGGTAATCCTCGAAGCGGACAATTTGCAAATGGTACAGATTGACGATAAGTATGCCGGTCAGCAGCAATATGCCGGCGAACGCTATCAGGGCGCGGCGCACGAACAGCGCCGACTCGGCTGAATAGTCGCGGAAGGGGTTACGTTCTATTTTCATTCAGCGGAATTATTTCACGTTAACCATCTTCACCGCTTCACTCGCGGTGATAAGGGTGATTGGTAGTAATGCTCCACGCACGATACAGGCTCTCCGCGACCAGCACCCGCACCAGCGGATGCGGCAAAGTTAACGGGGACAGCGACCAGCTTTGCTCGGCGGCTGCCTTGCAGGCGGGGGCCAGCCCTTCGGGCCCGCCGACAAGGAGACTGACGTCGCGCCCGTCATGCTTCCAGCGTTCAAGCTGCTGCGCCAGCTGCGGCGTCTCCCAGCGTGCGCCGGGGATATCCAGCGTGACGATCCGATTTCCTTTCGCTACCGCGGCCAGCATCAGTTCCCCTTCCTTTTCCAGAATGCGCGCGGTATCCGCATTCTTGCCGCGCTTACCGGCCGCAATTTCCGTCAGCTCGAAGGGCAGCTCTTTGGGAAAACTCTTGAGATAGTCGGTAAACCCGGTGTGCACCCAACCCGGCATTTTGGTCCCGACGGCGATAAGCTGCAGTTTCAAACCTCAGCTCCAGAGTTTTTCCAGCTCGTACAGGCGGCGACTTTCTTCCTGCATCACATGCACAATCACGTTGCCTAGATCGACGACGATCCAGTCGGCGGCATTTTCCCCCTCCACGCCCAGCGGCATCAGGCCGGCTGCGCGCGACGCCTGCACCACATGATCGGCGATGGACATGACGTGGCGGCTGGATGTCCCGGTGCAGATAACCATGCAATCCGTAATGCTCGACTTGCCGCGCACGTCGAGGGTAATAATGTCTTGCCCTTTCAAATCGTCTATCTTGTCAACAACAAAATCTTTGAGCATGGTATCTAGCAAAGGTTCCCCCTCCGGTATGCTTCGCGCGCGCCACGCGGGAAACGGGTGGCGCAATAGTCAATGGGATAGCTGCCAGGCGCCGGTTGACCGCGGAATGAACTTGGCATCACAGCGCCGGCCTGGCCGGCGGGCGAAGATAAGGCGCATAGCATAGCATGGCGCGCACACTAACGGTATAAGCCCTGTTCGTCAATATAACCTTGCACCGCGGGGGGGAGTAGGCCATCGCAGGTGCGGCCTTCCCGGTAACGTGCCCGGATGTCGCTGGCGGAAATGGCAAGTTGCGGCGTGTCCGCGCAATAGATAAGCCCCGCCGGCTGCCGATGCAGCGCCTGCGGATCCCGGGTTAGCCGACGGGTGAGCCAGCGGTTGTCGCTCTCGCCGTCCAGCCCGTCGCCATAGCCGGGACGGGCGCACACCAGCAGATGGCAAAGGTCCGGCAGCGCCAGGCAGCGGTGCCATTGCGGCAGGGTGAGCAGCGAATCCTGGCCGATTATGAAGCCCAGCGGCGCGTCGGGACCATATTCGCGGCGCAGTTCTTCAAAGGTATCGACCGTCCAGGAGGGGGTTGGGCGGCGAAGTTCACGATCATCAAGGGTGAACAGCGCGTCCGGTACCTCGGCGATCGCCAGGCGTGCCATCGCCAACCGCTGCTGCGCTGACGCCACCGGCTGCGGCCGGTGCGGCGGGACATTGTTCGGTAGGAGGATCACTTGCTGCAGGTTGACAAGGCGCGCCAGTGCAATAATGGGCCGCAGATGCCCGTAGTGGATAGGGTCAAAGGTGCCGCCGTAAAAGGCCCTCAGAACGCGGTCAGCCATCAAGCATCGCCGCGGGCAGCGTTTTGCCGCACAAGAGCAGCGCCAACGCGTTCAGATCAGACCATACGGGATAGCCATAATCCTGCTTAAGCGCCAATTCAATGTGGGTCATTAACGCCACCGCGTCCCGCAGCTGAGGCAGGGTAAGCCGCCCTAACGCCTGTGTAAGCAGCGGCCGGCGGTTCTGCCACACTTTATGGCGGTCGAAGAGCGTGCGCATCGGCGCGGCGGCCATTTGCCGTTTAAGCGTCAGCAATTGCAGAACTTCGCGCTGAATGCTGCGCAGCAGGATCATGGGCTCCGCGGCTTCCAGCCGCAGCTGACGCAGAATGTGCGCGGCGCGTTTGCTCTTACCCGCCAGCGCGGCGTCGACCCAGTGAAACGGGGTAAAATGCGCGGCGTCGTTTACCGCCGCATCGACCCGCGGCAGCGTCAGACTGCCGTCCGGGTAGATCAGCGACAGTCGCTCCAGCGCCTGGGCCAGCGCCAGCAGATTGCCCTCATAGCAATAGCATAGCAGTTGGCAGGCGGCGTTATCCAGCGGCAGCTTCATGCTTTTGGCGCGCTTCGCCACCCAGCGCGGCAATTGCCCCTGCTCCGGCGTGGTGCAGCTCACCAGCACCGCCCGTGGGCTAAGCGCTTTAAACCAGGCGGTGTTCCCCAAGGCGCGGGTCAGCTTGCTGCCGCGCAGGATCAGCAGCAGATCCTCATGGAGCAGCGACGCCAGCTGAAGCAGCTTTTCCCCCATGGCGGCCTGAACGCCACCGTCCGGCAGGACAAGCAGCAGCGTCTGGCGGCTGGCGAACAGGCTGCGCGCCTGGCACAGGCTGAAGATCGCGTCCCAGTCGGTGCCGGCGTCCAGCGTGACGCTGAAATGTTCGTCGAACTGCTGCTCCTGGGCCCGATCGCGAATACCATCCTGGCTTTCCTGTAGCAGCAGCGGATCGTTGCCGAACAGCAAGTAACAGGGGCGCAGCGACTCTTGCAACTGCGCGCCCAACTGCTCGGCATACAGCCGGATCATAGTGCCGCCCGCCGAGACACAGAGCGCTGGTTCATCAGGACGCCGGCGCCGCCGTCGGCCGCGGTTGCTGCTGTTTCAATTTCGCGTCCAGCGCATTATCCGCCTCCTCGGCGGCATGCACCGTCAGCAGTTTACGCACCAGCTGCTGCGCCGCCTGCTGACGCAATTCTTGACGGATGATGTCCCCTTCGGCATCTTTCGCCAGCGCCGTCAGCGGGTTGTCAAAGAACGAACGATAAACTTTCACATCGATGGGGTAGTAATCTTTGCCGGGCATCAACACCTGTGCCTGTACGCTTAGCGTCATTTGATATTCGGCGGTTTTCCCGTCCTGGAATACCGACGCGGTCACCTGACTTTCCGACGAATTGACAATCCTAAGCGACGGCAGCGTTGCGTTTTTGTCCTTGGCGTCGTCAAGCAGTGTCACATCGTTCAGGCGCAGTTCAGCGCGCACGGCACGGGCCAGCGGGCCGTAAGGATCATAACTGTTCAATGTCATGGTTTTCATTTCGGTCGGCACCTGGGCGGTGGTACCGCGCAGGTGATAACCACAGCCGGCGGTGGTCATCACCGCCAAGCCCAGTATCAGTGCTAAAGTCCGATATCGCACAACGTCTCCTTCTGTTAACCCACGACCAGGTTAAGCAGTTTACCCGGTACATAAATTACCTTGCGTACCGTGGTCCCTTCCAGATGTTTCGCCACCAGATGTTCCTGAGAGGCGCGCTCACGTACCAAGGCTTCGTCTGCGTCTGCGGGCACGGTAATTCTGCCGCGCAGCTTGCCGTTGACCTGAATAACCACCAGTTTGGCATCTTCCACCATAGCGGCGTCGTCAGCGACAGGCCACGGGGCGTTATCGATATCCCCTTCGCCCCCCAGCGCCCGCCAAAGCGTGAAGCAGGCATGGGGAGTGAACGGATAAAGCATCCGCACCACCGTCACCAGGGCCTTCTGCAGCAGCGCGCGATCCTGCTCGGTCTGCTGCGGCGCGCGCGCCAGCTTGTTCATCAGTTCCATAATGGCGGCGATGGCGGTGTTGAACGTCTGGCGGCGGCCGATATCGTCGGTGACCTTGGCAATAGTTTTGTGCACTTCGCGACGCAGCGCTTTTTGCTCGTCGTTCAAGGCGGCGATATCCAGCGTACCCACCGGGCCCAGCTGCGTATGCTCATACGCCAGTTTCCATACGCGTTTCAAAAACCGATTGGCGCCTTCCACGCCGGATTCCTGCCATTCGAGCGTCATTTCCGCGGGGGAGGCGAACATCATAAACAGGCGCACGGTATCGGCGCCGTATTTCTCCACCATCTCTTGTGGGTCGATACCGTTGTTTTTCGATTTCGACATCTTGCTCATGCCGGCATAGACCAGCTCGCGGCCCGTGGCATCAGTCGCTTTGACGATGCGGCCTTTCTCATCGCGCTCCACGCTGACTTCCACCGGCGAGACCCAAATGCGTTCGCCGCAGTCCCGAAGGTAGTAGAAGGCGTCGGCCAACACCATACCCTGACACAGCAGGCGCTTGGCCGGCTCGTCGGAGGTGACCAGTCCGGCATCGCGCAGCAGCTTGTGATAGAAACGGAAATACATCAAGTGCATGATGGCGTGTTCAATACCGCCAATGTACTGATCCACCGGCAGCCAATAGTTGGCGGAGGCGGGATCGAGCATGCCGCGGTCATAATCCGGGCAAGTATAGCGCGCGTAATACCAGGAGGATTCCATGAAGGTATCGAAGGTATCGGTTTCACGCAGCGCCGGCTGGCCGCGGTAGGTGGTTTTGGCCCACTCGGGATCGGCCTTCAGCGGACTGGTAATACCGTCCATTACCACGTCTTCCGGCAGCACGACCGGCAGTTGGTCTTCCGGTGTCGGCACCACGGTGCCGTCTTCGAGGGTCATCATCGGGATCGGCGCCCCCCAATAGCGCTGGCGGGAAACCCCCCAGTCGCGCAGGCGATAGTTCACCTTGCGCTCGCCGACGCCGCGCGCCACCAGCGCATCGGCAATAACATTGAAGCCGGCCTGGAAATCCAGACCGTCGAATTCGCCGGAATTGAACAGCACCCCTTTGTCGGTCATCGCCTGAGCGCTGATATCCGGCTCGCTGCCGTCGGGGGTGCGGATGACCGGCTTGACGGGCAAGTCATATTTGCGGGCAAACTCAAAATCGCGCTGGTCGTGACCCGGTACCGCCATCACCGCGCCGGTGCCGTAATCCATCAGCACGAAATTGGCCACCCAGACCGGCAACGTCTCGCCGGTTAGCGGATGCAGCGCGTGCAGGCCGGTATCCATTCCCTTTTTTTCCATCGTGGCCATGTCCGCTTCCGCCACTTTGGTAGTGCGGCATTCCTGGATGAAATCGGCCAGCGCCGGATTGGACGCCGCCACCTGCAGGGAAAGCGGGTGACCCGCCGCGACCGCGACGTAGGTGGCGCCCATAAAGGTATCCGGGCGGGTGGTGTAGACCGTGAGCGTCTCTTCGCTGTCGACGACCTGGAAGGTGATTTCCACCCCTTCCGAACGGTCGATCCAGTTGCGCTGCATGGTTTTCACCTGCTCAGGCCAGCTCTCCAGCTTATCCAGATCGTACAGCAGTTCGTCGGCGTATGCGGTGATTTTCACGAACCACTGCGGGATTTCCTTGCGCTCGACCTTGGTGTCGCAGCGCCAGCAGCAGCCGTCGATGACCTGCTCGTTGGCCAGCACCGTCTGGTCCTGCGGGCACCAGTTGACCACCGAGGTCTTTTTATATACTAGGCCCTTTTCATACAGGCGGGTAAAAAACCACTGCTCCCAACGGTAATATTCCGGGCGGCAGGTGGCGAGTTCACGATGCCAGTCGTAGCCGAAGCCCAACAGTTTCAGCTGGCTCTTCATATAATCGATATTGGCATAGGTCCACGGCGCCGGCGCGGTATTGTTTTTTACCGCGGCCCCTTCGGCGGGCAGGCCAAACGCGTCCCAGCCGATAGGCTGGAGGACATTTTTGCCCAGCATGCGCTGATAGCGGGCTATCACGTCGCCGATGGTGTAGTTGCGCACATGCCCCATATGCAGGCGGCCGGAAGGATAGGGCAGCATGGATAGGCAGTAGTATTTTTCCTTGCCAGGGTCTTCGGTGACCTTGAACGTATTATTTTCATGCCAGTGTTGCTGGACGGTGGATTCTATCTCTTCCGGGCGATAAAGCTCTTGCATGGCAGCCAGTGGTCCTTAAGTGAAATACGGCGACGCTCGCGCAGGGAGCGTATTAAAGCATAATGCTAGGATCCGGCTAGCATAGCTGATAAGCGATAGCGGCAACAACACTCAGCGCCCGGCTGGGCCGTTTTTCTAACAATATTCGCGGCGCGCGCGGCAAATCCGCTTCGTAAACGGCCTCGGCGCCCCGCGGGCAGACAGATTTGAACTAACATTATGAGGATAATATCAACATGCCGGCAGCGCCGCCGGTCAAGGAGAGAAGAATGGACAAGGTCGCGCATCATTACCATCAATTGCTTACTTCGCTGACCCAGCGGCTGGAACAGGGAGAACGGGATATCGACGCGCTTGAGGCGGATGCCCGCCGGCGCCTGCTGGCCAGCGGTGATCTTACCCCCATTGAGGTGGAAAACGTGACCCGCGCGGTGCGGCGCGATTTGGAAGAGTTCGCCCGCAGTTACGATGAAAGCCGTGAGCACGATGACGAAAGCGTTTTTCTACGGGTCATTAAAGAGAGCCTGTGGCAACGGCTGGCGGAGATTACCGACCGGACACAGCTGGAGTGGAAAGAGGTGTTTAAGGACGTTAACCATCATGGCGTTTACCACAGCGGCGAGGTGGTCGGTTTGGGCAATCTGGTGTGCGAGCGCTGTCATCATACCCTGGCGTTTTATACCCCGGAGACGTTACCGCTCTGCCCGGATTGCGGTTTCGATGAATTCCATCGCCAACCTTTCCATTAACGATCTCGGCGGCAACAGGGGTCGGTCAGGGACGCCAACCGAAGACCCACTCTGCCATTAAGTCTCAGGGAGGGCATCGTGGGACAAGGGACGTCATCAAGAGAATGAGACGGCGCCGTGGGACAAGCAGCGATAGCTGCCGCTTAAGGCGTGGGGGAAATACCCTCAAGGTATAAGCCCTTTGGCGCTGCCGTGCGCCGGGCAGGGGAGGCGAGCGCCGCCGGGCAGGGGCAATGGACACCCTGTCCGACCTGCGGCAGCCTTAATGCAGGATTTTCGCCAGGAAGTCGCGGGCGCGGTCCGATTGGGGATGGGCAAAGAACGCTTCTTTGGGCGAGTCCTCGATAATGCGTCCCTCATCCATGAAAATCACCCGGTTGGCCACTTTACGCGCAAAGCCCATTTCATGGGTGACCACCATCATGGTCATCCCTTCCTGAGCCAGCTCCACCATGACATCCAATACTTCGTTTATCATCTCCGGATCCAGTGCGGAGGTAGGTTCGTCGAACAGCATCGCCACCGGATCCATGCACAGCGCGCGGGCGATCGCCACGCGCTGCTGCTGGCCACCGGACAGCTGACCGGGGAACTTATTAGAGTGCGCCGCCAGGCCAACCCGCTCCAGCAGGGCAAGGCCTTTAGCGCGCGCCGCGTCTTTCTCGCGTTTCAGAACCTTGACCTGCGCCAGCGTCAAATTGTCAATAATCGACAAATGGGGAAAGAGCTCAAAGTGTTGGAACACCATCCCCACTTTGCTGCGCAGCTGTGCCAGATTGGTGCGTTTATCGCTGACGCTGATGCCATTAACGCGAATCTCCCCCTCTTGAATGGGTTCAAGGCCGTTGACGGTTTTGATTAACGTCGATTTACCGGAGCCGGAAGGGCCGCATACCACCACCACTTCTCCTTTATTGACCTCGGTGGTGCAGTCGGTCAGCACCTGAAAGTGACCATACCACTTGGAAATATTTTTCAGGGAAATCATCTAACCGTCCTTTTTTTCAAATAATTCACCAGCGTGGAGGCGCTCAGGCTGATGATAAAATAAACCAAACCGGCAAACAGCACCATTTCCACCTGCGTACCGTCACGCTCGCCGATAGAGGAGGCGGTACGGAAGAAGTCGGCCAGGCTTAATACGTAAACCAACGAGGTATCCTGAAACAGCACGATGCCCTGTGTCAGCAGCAGCGGCACCATTGCGCGGAAGGCCTGCGGCAAAATTATCAGCTGCATGGATTGCCCGTGCGTCATGCCGAGCGCCAACGCGGCGGAGGATTGCCCACGGGCGATACTGACTATACCGGCGCGGATGATTTCCGAATAATAGGCCGCCTCAAAGAGCGAAAACGCAATCATGGCGGAAATAAGCCGGATATCGGTTTGCGGCGATAGGCCCAGTCCCTTTTGCAGCAGGCTCGGCACGACCAGATAGAACCACAGCAGCGCCATTAACAGCGGCACCGAGCGGAAAAGATTGACGTAGATTTTGGCGAACCAACAGATGGGTTTTACCGGTGAGAGACGCATCACCGCCAAAAGGGTGCCCCAGATAATGCCCACTACCACCGCGGTAAGGGTAATTTTTAACGTAATGGCCATCCCCTGCAGCATATAAGGCAGGCCCGGCTGTATGGAACTCCAGTCGAATTCGTACATTATTTGCTCCCCAGATTATTGCCCGGCAGGCGCACTTTTCGTTCGACAAAATGCATAACCAGCATAATCACGGCGTTGATGAGCAGATAGCCCAGGGTAATGGCGGTAAAAGATTCATAGGCGTGGGCGAAATAGTCCAGCAATTTGCTGGCCTGCGCCGCCATCTCCACCAGGCCAATGGTGGAGGCGACCGACGAGTTTTTAACCAGGTTGAGCATTTCCGAAGTCATCGGCGGCACGATGATCCGATAGGCATTAGGCAGCAAGACATAGCGATAGGCCTGCCCCAGCGTGAGCCCCATCGCCAGCGCGGCGTTCAGCTGCCCCTTGGACAGCGACTGAATGCCCGAGCGTACCTGCTCGCACAGACGCGCGGCGGTGAACAGCCCCAGGCACAGCATGGAGGAGACAAAAAACTGAATGGTGGGATCCAATTCGGCTTTAAACCAGGTGCCAATGGACGCCGGCAGCAGCTCTGGCACCACCAGATACCAGATAAACAGCTGCACTATCAGGGGAATATTACGGAACAACTCTACATAACAGGTGCCTATCCCCGCCAGAAACCGATTAGGCAGGGTGCGCAAGATACCGAACAGGGAACCCACTACGAAGGCAATAATCCAGGCGTAGAACGACACGGCGATGGTGACCTGGAATCCCGACCATAGCCAGCCTAAATAGGTGGTGTTGCCGAACGGGACCGCTTCAAAAAAGATTCCCAAGTTCCAATTTGTTGACATAAAAACTCCGGTAAAAAAGGGTAACGAGCGCTACCCTGAAGATTGATGAATGGCCCTCTCTTGCCGCGCTTCGGGGAACGGCCTTAGCGCGTCTGTCTGTCCGGGCCTTTGGTCAGCAATCAGTAGGGCGGGCAATCCCGCCCTTATTATCGTTATTAGTTTACGGCTTTATCGTTAGGCGCTTTGAATAGGGCTTTCATATCGTCCGACATGGAAAAGTTCATGTTCAGATCCTTCGGCGGAATAGGCTGTTTAAACCACTTGTCGTACCATTTCTCCGCTTCGCCGGAGGTCTGGATATGGGCGATAGTGTCGTCCATGAGCGTTTTGAACGGCGCGTCATCTTTGCGCAGCATGCAGCCGTAGGCTTCTTTCGATTGCGGCGTGCCGACGATATCCCATTGATCGGGTTTACGCGATTTGGCGCGTTCGCCGGCCAGCAGGGCATCATCCATCATCATCATAAAGGCCACCGCGCGGCCGCTTTCCAGGGTACGGAACGAGTCGCCGTGATCCTTGGTGCTGATGATGCGCATCTTCATCTGCTTCTCATCGTTAAGCTTGTTGAGCAGCACCTCAGAGGTGGTTCCGGCGGTGACGACGACGGTCTTGCCGGCCAAGTCGCTAAAATCTTTGATGGGGCCGCCTTTTTTCACCGCCAGGCGGGTACCGATAATGAACAGCGTATCGGAGAAGTCCACCTGCTTCTGGCGCTCCAGGTTATTGGTAGTGGAGCCGCATTCAAAATCATAGGTGCCGTTTTGCAGCAGCGGGATACGGTTGGAGGAGGTGATAGGCAAATATTTCACCTGCAGATTCGGTGCGTCGATTTTCTTTTTAATGGCATCAACGATGGCGTTGGAGTAGTCCTGCGAATAGCCCACCACTTTCTGCTGGTTGTCATAATAGGAGAAAGGAACGGACGATTCGCGGTGGCCTACCACGATGACGCCGTTGTCTTTGATTTTTTTCAGCGTGCCCGTTAATTCCTCAGCATGAGCCTGGCTGGCGGCAATGCCGATCATCACTAACGATAACGCCAATTTGCGCATGTGCATCTTCCTTGTAGCGATGCAATCAATTCTGGACTAATTTGCAAACAATTCTGGACTCCCATAACCCCTAAAAAATGGCTATTTTGGACAGTCCAGAATTGTTTGCAAACAGGAAATCAGGCGAAATTACGAATGACCAACTCGCGTCTACTATGACGGTTCTTGCCTAATGAGTATTTTAGGTCAACAACGTCGATATGAAGGTTTTTGAAGATGAGCCTCATTTCTGGGATATCATTAACTGAAATCACCATTCTTCCTGCTATTGAATGAGCAAGGCTATCAATGATGCTATATTGCTCCAGGCCAAACGCTGCGCCATAGCCTTGAGTCTTCCAGTAAGGTGGATCAAGATAGAACAATGAATGTGGCCTATCATATTTTTCAATACAAGCCTGCCACCCAAGATGCTCTATGGTTGCATGGGATAAACGCAGGTGAGCCTGTGATAGCTGTTCTTCGATTCTTAAGAGGTTCAATGACTGTGATCGTACAGCCGAAGTACCAAAGTTCTGCCCGCTCACTTTGCCACCAAATGTGAGCTGCTGAAGACAGTAAAAGCGGGCGGCTCGCTGTATATCGGTCAGCGTTTGCGGAGGTATTTCTTTCAGCCAATCAAACAGCTGCCTGCTGCTCAAAGCCCACTTGAACTGGTGGACGAATTCCTCCAAATGGTACTTGACTACCCGATAGAGGTTTATCAAATCCCCGTTGATATCGTTCAACACTTCGACTGTGGATGGATCCTTGCTGAAAAACAGCGCAGCTCCTCCACAGAATGGTTCAACGTAGAATTTGTGCGCAGGAAAGCACGGTAAAATATGTTTAGCCAGCCTCCGCTTTCCTCCCACCCATGGTATGATTGGTGTATTCATCAATATAGTTCCTACATATAAATATAAGTTTTACCGATCAATTATTGGTTATTGATCGTCAAAATAATTATCACTCATGCAGAAATATGCAGATACAAACAGAGCCGTAGAGTATAAATATCGCTATCCATTTTTCTGTGTCACTGCTGCTGGTTCCGGTCACATCCGATCACTGATTCCGATTTCACCCGATCACTAATTCTGATTTCATCCGATCACTGATTCCGGTCGCCCGATCAGCGATTCCGATTCTGTCCGATCGCTCATCTTCTGTTCCGCCATACTCTGGAGACTTTTAGCTTCCGGGGGCATGGCATGGCACGTAAAAAGAAGAAAGCGAGAACGGAAATGTGCATCTATATTAATGTCTTACGTATGAAATTCGAGCAGCGTCGCTCGAATCGCACTATCGCAGCAGCGCTCGGCATAGGCTGTACTACCGTGCACGATATCCTCGGCCGATTCACGGTAGCTAACCTGGTCTGGCCATTGCCGGCGGAACTGTCCTCCGTCGACCTCGACCGCCTGCTCTATCCCGGCAAATCCGGAAAAGTTATCAATACCTTACCCAGCTGGCTTGATATCGATACCGAGTTAAGCCGCAAGGGCATGACCAAGCAGCTGCTCTGGATGGAATATCAGTCCGCCGTGGGCGGTGATGCCCTCGGTTACTCACAGTTTTGTGCACTGTTCCGTGACTGGAAAAAGAAGCAGCGGCGTTCCATGCGCATGGAGCACAAGGCTGGCGAAAAGCTCTTCATCGACTTCTGTGGCCCCACCGTACCTATCGTCAACCCTGCGACCGGTAGCGTACGCCAGGTCGCTATCTTCGTCGCTGCCATGGGCGTGTCAGGTTATGCGTATATCGAAGCCTGCGAAGGCCAGGACATGGCATCGTGGCTCAACGCCAATAGCCGCTGCCTGCATTTCATGGGTGGAGTTCCGGAGCTGATGATACCTGATAATCTGCGCAGCGCTGTCAGCACCCCTGACCGCTATGAGCCGGTCATAAACCAGAGCTACCAGGCGCTGGCAAATCACTATGAGACAGTGGTGCTACCGGCGCGCCCGAGAAAACTGAAAGACAAGGCGAAGGCAGAATCAACTGTGCAGCTGGTAGAACGCTGGGTTTTGGCCCGGTTGCGTAAACGTAGGTTCTACTCGCTGGCCGAACTCAACCAGGTGATACGAGAACTCAATCATGAGTTGAATCTGCGCCCGATGCGTCATTATGGCGGACAAAGTCGCCTTGAACGCTTCGAGCAGCTGGACAAACCGGCTCTTGGGCCTCTACCGCCCACACAATGGGAATACAGTGAGTATTTCGTTGCCCGAGTGGGACCTGATTACCACATAGACTACGGCAAAAACTGGTACTCGGTGCCGCATCCGCTGGTTGGCGAGCGCGTTGACGTCATCGCCACCCAACGGCTGGTGCAAATCCACCATAAGGGCGTCTGCGTGGCTACGCACCCTCGCAGCGATAACGCCTATAGGCACACGACTCAGGCGGCGCACATGCCGGCTAACCATAAGGGGCAGAGTCAGTGGACGCCGAAAAGGCTGTGCAGTTGGGCGCTGTCGGTGGGTGTGTGCACACTGAAAGTGGTCGAGTCCATCCAAAAGAGCAAAGCCCATCCAGAGCAGGCTTACCGCTCCGTGCTGGGACTACTCAATCTGCAACGGCGCTATGAGACGACGCGACTGGAGAAGGCCTGCGCGCTGGCGTTGGAGAAAGGGTGCATTAACCGCTCTTTCATAGCCAACGTATTGAAACACGGTCGTGAAAGTGAGGTCACCCAGGACGGAGCCTGCGTATCAATGCTGATTCACTAAAACCTCCGAGGTCCGGACAGTTATCACTAAGGAGAATAAATATGGATACACTGTTAATGGCTCTGCGAGAGCTGAAGTTGTCGGCAATGGTCCAGGCGTTGGAGACGCAACGCGAACTCCCGGGGAGTTATGGGGAGCTGGGGTTCGAGGAGCGGTTGTCGCTGATGGTAGAATCGGAAAATTTGCATAGAAAAAACAACAACATATGCCGTCTGCGACGGCAATCGCAAATGCGCTTGCAGGAAAAACCGGAAGATATCCGTTATATCCCTAGCCGAGGAGTGACACCGGAACAGATGCGAGATCTGCTAGGGGGACAATATCTGAAATATCAGAAAAGCATACTCATCACGGGGCCGACAGGTACGGGCAAAACCTGGCTCAGTTGTGCGCTTGGTGAGCAGGTATGCCGGCAGCAATATAGCGTGCGTTACTGGCGAGTGGGTCGGTTGCTGGCCCATCTTCATCAGTGTCAGGTAGACGGGACCTATCTAAAACAGCTTAAGCAGTTAGAAAAAATAGAGTTACTGATCTTGGATGACGTGGGCCTAGAATCAATAAGTCCGATGCAGGCAACGATGCTGTTGGAGGTGATGGAAGATCGCTACGACAAAAGCAGCAGCATCCTGATCAGTCAACTGCCGGTGAAAAAATGGTATGGACTGATAGAAAACCCCACGACAGCTGACGCGTTACTCGATCGGTTAGTACACCCCAGCTATAGACTGGAACTTAAAGGCGAATCACTACGCAAAGAGCAAGGAGTAGCCAGCACAGGAAAAATAGACTAAACCCGAGTCAGAAGATGAGCGAACACGTGATCGAATATCACTGGAATGGGTGATCGGAAAATATCGGAATAACTGATCGGATGTCGCCGGAACAGCTGATCGAGCCTGTTTAGAAATTTGTGTATTTGCCTGATTTTGATATGTTCAATCCAACATCAAAAACAGGTTAATTTATGGACGAAAAACAGTTGCAGGCTCTGGCTAACGAACTGGCCAAAAATCTCAAAACCCCTGAAGATCTCAGTCACTTCGATCGGCTGCTGAAAAAAATCAGCGTCGAAGCAGCTCTCAATGCCGAAATGACCCATCACCTCGGCTACGATAAAAATCAGCCTAAACCGGGGACCAACGCCCGCAACGGCTATTCCACAAAAACCGTTACCACTGGCGATGGCCCGCTGGCGCTGCGTACTCCGCGCGATCGTGACGGTTCCTTTGAACCGCAACTGGTGAAGAAGAACCAGACCCGGATTACCGGGATGGATAACCAGATTTTATCGTTGTACGCCAAAGGGATGACCACCCGCGAGATCGCCGCCGCGTTCAAAGAGCTGTATGACGCCGATGTCTCGCCGGCGCTGGTCTCAAAGGTCACCGATGCGGTCATGGAGCAGGTTGTCGAATGGCAAAACCGGCCTCTGGATGCAGTCTATCCCATTGTTTATCTTGACTGTATCGTTCTAAAAGTCCGGCAGGACAGCCGCATCATCAACAAATCTGTGTTCCTGGCGCTGGGCATCAACATCGAAGGCCAGAAAGAGTTGCTAGGTATGTGGCTGGCCGAAAATGAAGGCGCAAAGTTCTGGCTGAACGTGCTGACAGAGCTGAAAAACCGCGGCCTGAACGATATCCTTATCGCCTGCGTAGACGGGCTGAAAGGTTTCCCTGACGCTATTAACGCGGTGTATCCGGAGGCGCGGCTCCAGCTGTGTATCGTACATATGGTGCGCAACAGCCTGCGGTTCGTCTCCTGGAAGGACTACAAGGCCGTCACCCGCGACCTGAAAGCTATCTATCAGGCCCCTACGGAAGAAGCCGGCTTGCAGGCGCTGGAAGCGTTCTCCAGTGCCTGGGACATCCGCTACCCGCAAATAAGTCGAAGCTGGCAGGCAAACTGGGCCAATCTGGCCACGTTCTTTGCCTACCCAACGGACATCCGCAAGGTGATCTACACGACCAACGCCATCGAGTCGTTAAACAGCGTGATCCGGCATGCCATCAAAAAGCGCAAGGTGTTCCCGACCGACGACGCAGTGAAAAAGGTGGTGTGGCTGGCGATACAGGCGGCCTCACAGAAATGGACAATGCCTTTGAGGGACTGGCGCATGGCAATGAGCCGCTTTATTATCGAGTTCGGTGACCGCCTGGACGGTCACTTCTGAGAAAAGGCATTTACACAGAATCGTGTACAGGGTCATTTTTTGTTAAAATAGCAAGTGTAAAACTGTTTAAACGGCCTTCAAACTTACTCAAACTACGACCAATCCAGTCCAGAATATAGTGCAAAAAAATCATTTTTTGCTCATTTTTTTGCGACGAGTCCAGAATCCTTAAAATCGCTGTAAGCCTCGCCAGTAAAGGGCTTCCGGCTTAATCCATCGTTCCCCTTGAGAGTCCAGAAATGATTGCCACCCCACAGGCCTTATTGGCGGAAGGCGGTCAGTCCCGGGCGCAGCTTGAGCGCGATTTGGCGGTGCTGCGCGCGGCGCGGCCGACCGCGGTAAATTTGATGAATAATCTCTCGCGCATGGCGCAGGCGTTGGCGCAGTCTGATTTCGTCACCGCGATGGGGCAGGAAGCGCTGCGATTGGTGGAGGAAGATCGGGCGCTGTGCGACGCCATTGCCCGGCACGGTGCCGCGCTGGTCAAACCGGGAAGCCGCCTGTTGACCCACTGTAATACCGGCGGGCTGGCAACGGCCGGCACCGGTACCGCTCTGGGCGTGATTGCTCTCGCTCATCGCCAGGGCAACATCGCGCAGGTATGGGTGGACGAAACCCGGCCGCTGCTACAGGGCGGCCGTCTCACCGCCTGGGAACTGGGAGAGCTGGGAGTACCTTACCGGCTGATATGCGATGCGATGGCCGCGGACCTGATGGCGCGCGGACAGGTGGACGCCGTTTGGGTCGGCGCGGACAGAATCGCCGCCAACGGTGATGTCGCCAATAAAATCGGTACCTATAGCCTGGCGGTGCTAGCCCGCTGGCACCGTGTGCCGTTCTACGTGACGGCGCCCCATACCACCTGTGACGCCAGTTGTCCCAGCGGCGATGCCATTCCCATTGAGCAGCGCGACGCTGCTGAAGTGACCGGCGTAACCGGCAGCTTTGGCCAATGCCGATGGGCGCTGGACGGCGCGGACGTTTACAACCCCGCCTTTGACGTCACCCCGGCAGCGCCGATTGACGGCTGGGTGCTGGATACCGGTATCGTTACACCGCAGCAGGTAGGAGAGGGCCTGTTCAGCCGGCCGTTGCGCTCAGAGGGAGCCGTCTGAGGCCGCCGAGGCTTTACCCGACGGCGAAACGACTGGCTTAGCGGCTAACGATAGCCGCACCGGTTGATGGGCTGACGATGGCTGCATTGATTGATGGGCCTACGCGTCGGCGACGATAGGCTTGCGGAACCAGCCTGGCATGCGGCCGGCCTGGGCTTAACGGCGCTGCCAGCTCAGCGCCTCAGGCGCGGATACGCGTCAGCGATAGCATCGCCGGTAAAGCGGGCAATCCAGCCCTCTGGATAATCAAACACTTGGATAGCGGTAAAATAAGGCGCCTCGCCCATATCAAACCAGTGCGGCGTGCCCGCCGGCACCGAAATCAAGTCATTCTTTTCGCACAATATCTGATAGATTTTTCCCTGCACGTGCAGGCAGAACAGACCGGCGCCTTCGACGAAAAACCGCACTTCATCCTCACCATGGGTATGCTCCGCCAGGAATTTCGCGCGCATGACCTCGCGCTGCGGATTATCCGGACGCATGCTGATGACATCCCAGCTTTGATAGCCCTTTTCTGCCACTAAACGATCGATGGCGTGTTGATAGGCGGCAATCACCCTCTCGGCGTCGGGATTTTGCCCCAGTTCGCCGTCGGCCTGCCAACGCTCGAAACGAACGCCGATAGCGTTCAGCTCACGTTGAATGGCGTCCCCCTCGCGGCTTTGCCAACGCGGCGCCGAAGCATCGGTATCGGAATAAACGGTCAATGCGCTCATTAAACAAACTCCTGGAGGGTTATCTCGTCAAAACGACGCGCCTGCGGATGGCTTCCGCTGGCGCAATGATCGTCGCGAATCAGCTGACAGGTGCGCCATCCGGCGTCACGGGCGGCATCAAGCTCCTGATAGATATCGGATAAAAATAAAATAGCCGCTGGCGGCAGCGCCAGTTCAGCGGCGATAGCTTGATAGGCGGCGCTCTACCGCTTAGCGCCGACGCGCGTATCAAAATAGTGGCTGAACAGCCAACGCAAGTCGCCCTTGACGCTGTGGCCAAATAGCAGCTGCTGTGCTTCCACCGATCCTGAGGAATAAACGCCGAGCGCTACCCCCTGCCGACGCCAGGCCGTCAGTTGCAGCACCACATCGTCGTAAACATGGCCGAAAAAGTCCCCCTGTCGGTAGCCGTCACGCCAGATAATACCCTGCAAAGTTTTTAGCGCGGGGGATTTACGATCCTCCGCCATAAAGCCGTACAGCACCGTCAGCAAATCATCGCCATCGGCATCGGGCCTGCCAATCTCGGTGCGCAGAGCCTGTAATGCCGGCGCGATCTCGCTATCGTTGGCACGCTGGTGCACCACCTCGGCCAGTCGTTGCCGGGCGTAGGGAAATAGCACCTCATGGACGAAACGGATATCGCTGGTGGTACCCTCGATATCGGTGATTACCGCCTGGATCATTTGGCCTCCAGCAAACGGCGACGCCACTCGCACTCAAACAGAAATTCGAGGCCTTCTAGATGGCGCCGGGCCTCGCGCACATCCCGCCCCCAGCAGGTCAAACCATGGCCGCGCATCAAAAAGCCATAGCGCAAAGGGGTAATTTCATCCCGCTGTGCGATGCGCTGACCCAGCGCCGGGATGTCCTGAGCATTATCGCAAACGGCAATCGCCACCTCATTTTGGTGATCCGATTGGCCCGCCAGCGCTTTTTGCATCTCGTAGCCGGACAGCCGCAGGGCGCTTCCCTGCTCCGCCCGCGATAGCACGGTGGCGCTGACCGAATGGGTGTGGAGCACGCAACCGACCTCGGGGAAACGCCGTTAGAGAAAAGCATGCAAGCCGGTTTCCGCGGAAGGCCGGCGCCCGGACTGCGTCTCGCCGGTATGGATATCCACCGTAATAAAATCGTCAGGACCGAGGTCGCCCTTGTCCAGCCCGGAGGCGGTGACAAAACAGCTGTGCGCGTCTCGCCGCTGCGACATGTTGCCGCCGGTAGCCGGGATCCAACCCCGCGCGCCTATCCAGCGGCAGGCGGCGACCAGTTCAGCCAAAGGTTTATTTTCCGCCATGAGCGTCCTTGTTGTGATCCGCCGAAATCAGTGCCGTCCAGGAATCTAGCCATCTGTATGTCTTGATAGCCAAATACTACCATCGACGCCTGGCGGCAGCAACCGACAGACCGAAGCATCCGCCATCCGCAGAGAGGCGGGGTCGAGAATTTGGCGTTAATGTCCTTCAAGGGTGAAACGCCGGCGATAGGCGCTGCAAGTCGGAAAGGTTTGAGGCAAAAATAGCGCTCGGCAGCCCGCGGTGCGTTACGCCAGCCATTATCGCCAGAACGCCAGCGTTAGTATGGACCCTGAAATAGGACGACGCCTCATGGCTATGCCGACAGGGAAGCATTCGGCATGCTATGCATAGACTGCAAAGCAGGTGTTTAACGCGCCGCGAGCAGGCTGCAAAGGCGATTTTGGCCAACCGCCGTGAAAAGCCCCCCTATACGCCTGGGAAGACGCACAGCGTAGTGACACGGGATCGACTACCCATCCCCGCGCCGCAATAAAACCTGCTGCCGCGGCCCGAAGCTTGCGGCATTCTGAGACGAACGCCGGAGATATCCCTCGAGGTTTACACCTCGATTTCCGCTTCGTCGCCCTTTTCCTGCAACCAGTTGCGGCGGTCTTCGGCGCGCTTTTTCGCCAGCAGCATATCCATCATCGCCAGCGTCTGCTGCACATCGTCCGCCCCTACCGTTAACTGCACCAGCCGGCGGGTATTGGGGTCGAGAGTGGTTTCGCGCAACTGCAACGGGTTCATTTCCCCCAGCCCTTTAAATCGCTGTACGTTGGGTTTGCCCTTTTTGCGTTTCAACTGCTCCAGCACGCCGGTCTTCTCTTCCTCATCCAGGGCGTAATAAACCTCTTTACCCAAATCGATGCGGTAGAGCGGCGGCATCGCCACGTAAACATGCCCCTCCTCCACCAGCTTGCGGAAATGCTGCATAAACAAGGCGCACAGCAGCGTGGCGATATGCAGGCCATCGGAGTCGGCATCCGCCAGGATACAAATTTTACCGTAGCGCAGCTGGCTGAGATCGTTGCTATCGGGATCGATACCCAACGCCACCGAAATATCATGGACTTCCTGCGATGCCAGCACCTCGTCGGAGGAAACCTCCCAAGTATTAAGGATCTTCCCCTTCAGCGGCATGATCGCCTGATATTCCCGATCGCGCGCCTGTTTGGCGGACCCGCCCGCCGAATCCCCTTCCACCAGGAACAATTCCGTACGCGCCAGATCCTGGGTAGTGCAATCGGCCAGCTTGCCCGGCAGCGCCGGCCCGCTGGTCAATTTTTTACGCACCACCTTCTTCGCCGCGCGCAAGCGACGCTGGGCACTGGCGATAGCCAGTTCCGCCAGTTGCTCCGCCACCTGGATATTCTGATTCAGCCACAGGATAAAGGCATCTTTCACCACGCCGGAAACGAAGGCGGCGCTTTGCCGCGACGACAGCCGCTCTTTGGTTTGGCCGGCAAACTGCGGATCCTGCATTTTCACCGACAGGACACAGGCGCAGCGCTCCCAAATATCGTCAGCCGACAGCTTGACGCCGCGCGGCAAAATATTGCGGTATTCGCAAAACTCGCGCATCGCGTCCAGCAGGCCCTGACGCAGTCCGTTAACGTGGGTCCCGCCCTGCGGTGTGGGGATCAGATTCACATAGCTCTCGGTCAGGAGTTCCCCCCCTTCCGGCAGCCACAAGAGCGCCCAATCCACCGTTTCGGTATCGCCGCTTACCGCGCCCACAAAGGGCGCTTCGGGCAGCGTGATAAGCCCATTTATCGCTTCGTTGAGATAATCTGTCAGGCCCGCCTGGTAGCACCAGCGCTGCTCGGTGTTATTGACCTGATCCTGGAAGACGATTTCCACGCCGGGACACAGCACCGCCTTCGCCTTCAGCAAATGGGTCAAACGGGATATTGAGAAGCGGGGGCTATCGAAGAAGCGCTCGTCCGGCCAGAAATGGACGCTGGTGCCGGTATTGCGCTTGGGACAGGTGCCGACCACGCTCAGATCTTCGACTTTATCGCCATTCTCGAACGCGATGCAGTAGACATTGCCGTTGCGGCGCACCGTCACCTCGACCCGGGTGGACAGGGCGTTGACCACCGAAATCCCCACCCCGTGCAGACCGCCGGAAAACTGATAGTTTTTATTGGAGAACTTGCCGCCGGCGTGCAGATGGCAGAGGATTAACTCCACCGCCGGCACGCCCTCTTCGGGATGGATATCCACCGGCATACCGCGGCCGTCGTCGGTGACCTCCAGCGACTGATCGGCATGCAAAATCACATCAATGCGCCGGGCGTGGCCGGCAAGCGCCTCGTCGACGCTGTTATCGATGACTTCCTGTCCAAGATGATTGGGCCGCGAGGTGTCGGTGTACATCCCCGGACGGCGGCGGACCGGTTCCAGTCCGCTCAGTACTTCTATCGCGTCAGCGTTATAGCTTGATTGAGTCATGGCTTGAATCATATTTCGTGACAAATTGTTGGAGAGCCTACCGCAAAGGTCGGCCTTCGGGAAGCAGATATTCTGTGCGGCGTCGATTGCGGTCTCACCCGATGGTAAGCCCCAAAAAATGCACGATGGAGGAGAAATAATGGTCAAAACCGACGAAAGCGTGGTTGCCGCCCGACTCGACGGTCTGGCGACAATGGGTGTAGTAGGCCACCGCCTGGCGATAATCGAGCATCTCGTCGCCGCTTTGCGCCAGCAACCAGATAAGATCCGGCGACTCTAACACTTCGACCTGCATCACCTTTAAATCATAGATATGCCGCGGCGCCAAAACATATTTCTCGCCGGTATAGGGGTTCAGGTTTTCCCCCAGATAGCCCGTGAGCAAATCAAACGGCCGCACCGCCGGATTGACCACCAACGCCGGCAGCAGAAACGATTGCGACAGCCAGGTGGCAAAATAACCGCCGAGGGACGAGCCCACCAGCCCCAGCGTTTCTCCGGCCCGCTCCATCACCAGCGTTTCCATCATTTCCGCCGCATCGGCGGGGTACACCGGCAACTGCGGCACCAGCAGCTCGATATCGGGATGGTGGCGCGCCAGCCAGGCGCCTAGGGCGGTGGCCTTGGCGGAAAAGGGAGAACTGTTGAAACCGTGGAGATACAAAAGCGTCGCCATCAGTAGCCTTCATAATCGGTGTCGGGCATATGTTCAATCCCGTCCAGCCGACGGACTTCGGTCTGCACCGCGCCGCCCGGCAGCAGGTCGAGATAGCGCCAGCCGGGCCCCAGGGTGTCGATGGTGAAGTTGGTACAGTGCGGTTTGAACTGCACGCAGGTGGAAGGCGTCGCCAGCACGCGCCGGCCCAGCCAATCAACGTCCAGTTCCTGATGAATGTGGCCGCACAGCAGGGTCTTCACCCGCTGATGGGGCTGTAGCACCTCCGCCAGCATGTGGGCGTTGCGCAGGCTGTGCTGATCAAGCCAGATACAGCCGGAAGGGAAAGGATGATGGTGCAGCAACAGCAGCGTATGACGCTCAGGCTGGCCGGCCAGCGCCTGCGCCAGCCACTCCAGTTGATAGTCGCTCAATTCACCGTGGGGCACGCCGTAGACCTGGCTGTCCAGCAGCAGCAACTGCCACTCGTCGCCGATTAACACCTGTTTGGCGCAGGAAATCCCGCACTCCGCCAGCACATCAACCATCGCCGGCTGAAAGTCATGATTGCCCGGCAGCCAGACGCAGGGCGCGGGCAGGCGCGCGATCCGGGTGGCGAAATGCCGATAGGCCTGGGGCGAGTGATCCTGCGCCAGGTCGCCCGTGGCGACCACTAAATCAAAATGCCGCTGTTCAGCCTGTACCGCCTTCAGCACCGCGCTGTAGCTGCACAAGGTATTCACCCCGAGCAACGTCTCATCCTCACCCGCAAACAGGTGAGTATCGGTGATTTGTAAAATCCTGATATTGGCCCCACGCGCCACAAGAAGTTTCAACAGACTTTCCAAAGATTGTCCTTGGTTATCGAAATCTGCCTAACAAACAGGAACCGCCATAGCACCATACGCCAAACAATAGCGTAACCAGTCCGCGAGGAACTGGTTGATTTGATGTTTCTCATCACGTTGATGTAACTTTTTACCCGGATAATCATAACGCGCTTTGAAGCGAGAGATCTGCTGACTGGAACACACTTCCGCAACCGTGGCGTCATGGTAGCGCCTGACGGTCATTAAAGGCAGGCTCCAGTAGCTGGCGACAGGCGCGGTCTGGGTGATTTCCACAAGCGTTGTGTAGCGGGTGGACTCCTGAATGGTCAGCCGGTAGCTGGCGCCATGCACCTGATAGGCGACGGTTTCACCCACCTGATTCATCGGCGGGAGCAACCGGCGCAGCTGGGCGAAGTTGGTTTCGCACAACCGCATCATTTCAGGGAAATCGGGCGTGTAGCGCTTTATCATTAATCGGCCCACTTTTTTCTCAAGGATTCATGGTGTAATGCCAGCCATTGCAGGGCAATGACAGAGGCGGCGTTATCGATAACTCCCTCCTCCACCCAGCGGTACGCCTGTTCGCGGCTCACCGCATGGAGACGGATATCTTCATTTTCCTCCACCAGTCCATGGATACCCTCGGCTTTCAGCGCGTCCACTTCCCCCACCATCACCGTCAGGCGTTCGCTGGTGCCGCCAGGACTGGCCAGATAGCTTAGCATCCGTTTACAGCGGCCCACCGCAAGTCCCGTCTCCTCAACCGCTTCGCGCCGGGCAACCTGCTCCAGCGTTTCTCCCGGCTCAATCATACCGGTCACCAGCTCCAGCAGCCAGGGGGTCGGGCTGCTGTCATAGGCGGCGATGCGGATTTGCTCCAATAATATCACCTGGTCACGCCGCGCATCATAGGGTAATAGGACGACCGCATGCCCGCGCTCGAAGATTTCCCGAGTCACCGTCTGGCTCATGCCGCCATTAAACAGCCGGTGGCGGAAGTGGTAAAGTTCCATCTTGAAAAAGCCGTTATATAACGTCTCACGGGAAAGCATTTCAACATCATCATGGTCAAATGTCACCGGCGTGACAAAAGAAGAGGTCATCATAGCGCTCCTATTGGCAAATAACGCCGCCGGCCAGCCAGCTAAATCAGTCTGCCGGAAACTGACGGTTTATGATGGATTTTGTAAATAGCGCCGGCATGGCACGTTAAGCCACCTATTCCGTCCGGCAGTGTCTGCTAGAATTAGCCACAATTTTTTTAGTAGCGCTACCCTAGCAATTTTGCTGTTTCAAAAGGAATGCAAATGAAGAAACTGCTCCCCCTCCTTATTGGACTGAGTCTTGGTGGCTTCAGTGCAATGAGTCAGGCAGAAAATCTGCTACAGGTGTATCAGCAGGCGAGACTGTCCAATCCGGATCTTCGCCGTTCCGCCGCCGATCGCGATGCAGCCTTTGAGAAAATCAATGAAAAGCGCGCCCCGCTGCTGCCTCAATTGGGATTGGGAGCAGATTATACGTACACCCAGGGTTTTCGCGGCAACCGTGATATCAACTCTAACGCGTCCAGCGCCGCGCTACAGTTGACTCAGACCATTTTCGACATATCCAAATGGCGTGCCCTGACCCTCCAGGAAAAAACGGCGGGTATTCAGGATGTCTCGTATCAAACCGACGAGCAATCGTTAATTCTTAATACCGCTACCGCTTATTTTAACGTATTGAGCGCCATTGATACACTGTCTTATACCGAAGCGCAGAAGCAGGCGCTTTATCGCCAGTTGGATCAAACCACCCAGCGCTTTAACGTCGGCCTGGTGGCCATTACGGATGTGCAGAATGCGCGCTCGAAATATGACACAGTTCTGGCTTCGGAAGTGAGCGCCCGTAACGATCTGGACAATGCGCTAGAAGCGCTGCGCCAGATAACCGGCATTGATTATCCGCAGTTGGCGACGCTGAATATCGCAAGCTTCAAGACCCAGCGTACCGATGCGATTACCAATCTGTTGAAAGAAGCGGAAAACCAGAACCTCAGCCTGTTATCGGCGCGCCTGTCGCAGGATCTGGCCCGTGAACAAATTCGCTACTACCAGACCGGTCATATGCCGACGCTTGATCTCAACGCCTCGTCGACCGTCAGCAATACCGACTACAATGGCTCGCGCAATAATTCCGTCACCAATCCCGATAAGCATATCGGCGAAAACGCTATCGGTCTGAATCTGAACGTGCCTCTGTATAGCGGCGGTTCCGTCACTTCCCAGGTAAAGCAGGCGCAGTACAATTTCGTCAGCGCCAGCGAGCAGCTTGAAAGCGCGCATCGCACCATGGTCAGAACCCTGCGCTCGTCGTTCAACAATATTTCCGCCTCCATTAGCAGCATCAATGCTTATGAACAGGCGGTAGTGTCGGCGCAAAGCTCCCTGGACGCCTCGGAAGCCGGCTACCAGGTGGGTACCCGCACTATCGTTGATGTGCTGGACGCCACTACCACGCTTTATGATCGCAAGCGGAATCTCTCACAGGCGCGCTACGATTATCTGATTAATCAATTAAACCTCAAATCCGCTCTCGGCACGCTGAACGAAGCGGATCTGGTGACGCTGAATAATACGCTCGGCAAAATAGTACCGACCGATCCGCAGACGGTAGCGCCGGAAAACGCCACGCAGGAAGCCCGGGCCGATGGCGCCGATATGTCGCGCAACGCCAATACCGCGCGAGCGATCACAGGGAAGTGTATAACTACGTAAAGATCCCGGATGTAGGCGGCCCATGCTTCATTTATCACCGTTTTTCCCCTATTCTACAGTGACTTCTCTGGGTCGCAGTGACTATTAATAAAGCAGGAACATAATGAAACGCACTAAACAGATTAATCACGCCAGCTTT